>NZ_BAAHBQ010000003.1:0-943827 GCF_054776595.1 Spirosoma horti | reverse complement strand
TTGGAACGACTAGAAGGGGATTTTTTGGCTGAATTGGACATAACCAAGGTGATTTGAGTGAAACAATTTAGGAAATTGTCTCTTCTCATTTTCACCCCTTTTGTCCACTTTCATTTGACGACGTACACAAAGGTTCCTTCTACAAGTTTCTGCATGGGCTAGCCGACCGAGAACTCTACCGTAGCTTCCCCAATCTGGAATTAGTGGCGGATCGACATGACGACGAGAGTTTTATGCAGGGGTTTACCCAGTATATATATAATCGACACGTGCCCACCCTATTCAATCAGGCTAGTTTTCGCTTTGTGAACAGTCAAGCTAGTCTTCTCGTCCAGGCGGCTGATTTCGTAGCGGGTACCCTGGCCCGGTGTTATGATGAAACGGTTCTATCAGCCGAACGTGCGAGCTTCGTACAATTATTGAAACCTAAGCTACTTACCTTAAAATACTGGCCAGATGTATTTGCCCCCGTGGTGGCCCAGAGCGTGCCCGATCAAGCCAATTACAATGCTGGTTTAGCTGAACTGTGTGTGGGCCTAGGCCAAGACTTTTTGCATCGCAAACTAACCAGTCGTTCCCCTCAGGAAATTGACCAGGTTACCTGCTTAAACTATTTACTGTTTCATTTTCGTCATGTTGATCCCACACGGTACATTTCGAGCCGGGAATTGATGGCTCACATTGACGAACGGCGAAATAGTTTACCTACCCTGTATTATTTTCAAACGCGGGTTATCGCCCCGCTTCGGGATGCGGGAGTGATTATAGCCAGTAGTGCCAAAGGCTACAAAATCCCATCAAGTGAGGGAGACATTTACGATTTTGTTAACCATAGCAACACGATCATCCAGCCCCTACTATAGCGGATCAGTAAATGCCGAGATCGAATCCGTTTATCCACCGGGGGAGCGATTGACCTCTTAGATCGGGACGAATATGCAAACCTAAAGCAATTGCTAGCTGATCCATCGCTGACCTGATTTGGTGTAATGGGCAGGGGTTACAAACCAGGAACGACCCATACAGATTTATAACCTTGCTCAATAAGCTTTTCTAAATCAAATTGATAAAAGCATGGATGTCCTTACCTCGTTTAGTGAGCTAGTTCTTACTAGAATTTAGGCCGCCTGTCGGTATTCAACTGGCGTTATAAACTTCAATGCTTAATAAGGACGTTAGGTGTTGTATCCACCAACCACTCCTCCACTACCTGGCGTACCTGTCAAATACTCGTAAAAATATGATTATCTAAAACCTACCGGCGAAAGTTTCCATTAAATCGTTCGATACACGTATTTTGCGTAGGTTTACACGGTTAGATCCAGTGCAAGCGAACTTCCTCATCCGAGCACCAGTCCTGTTGAGTCTGACTGATAAACTCGGCATAACCGCTCCGGCTTACAATACTGTTCGACCAGCCGATCTAATAACCGGGTAATCTGCTGAGCGGATAGGGAAGAATCAATCTACATTCCTAAGGATTCTCGCTTGTAATCGTTAACCACATTCAAGGTGAGAAACTTCTGCTTACAAATTAAGTTGTCCATCGACTTTTAAGCAGGACCGTTTTCCCTTCCCCTTAGAATAAAGTACATTAATAGGAACCACAAGTCAAGGACCGGGACGATAAGAGCGGTTTATATACCCTTGCCCGATGATTCCTGTTAATATCTTCCGGTTTAGGTTCTAAGGAGGACGGAGAAACTACGGGCGAGAGTAGTCAACCCTTCTTTCCCTATTCCCATCATATTAATTCACTTTACGTATCATACCTCCATTACACATTTGAAGTGAGTTATTTACCCAAAACAATGTTGTACCATATCCATCATATAAGACTGCATTATCGCCAGTGCCATCTTTTGGAAACCTTTCAAAAAGTTTTCCAAGAAGAGTTGTTAGTTTACCATCAGATGATAATCTTCTGAGTGTTGTACCATTAGCGTTAAATCCTGGGGACCAAATATCAATGATATAAAGATTGCCATCTGCATCGACAGTTAATTCTGTAGGATCATACAAATCCACATTCGGAAGTTGGCCATCCGTGTAGTAAGAAAAATTTTCAGATCCATTAAACCAGACAGGAAACTTTGAATGATCTATTTCCCTCCCTGCATAGGTTGATACAGTAGTCGAAGTAATTTTGCGGATTCTGTTACCATCTACTAAATAAATAACTCCTTCTTTATCAATGGCTAACGCTTTCGGCCATTGAAAGCGAGCAGAACTTAAAGAACCGTCCCTATATAAATTATCTGAGCCATTTTTATAAGGTGCACTTTTATCACCACAGTACGTACTTACTGTACCATCTGGCAACATTTTTCGAACACTAACCACATCAATAATCCATAAATTTCCTTGGGTATCAACACTTAGATCCGCAATTTCCCCAAATCCTGCCTGATCTCCTTTTCCATCCAAAAGCTTACCTTTGCCGTTACCTGCGATAGAGGTGACGGTACCAGAAGGAGTTACTCTTTTGATATAATTATTATCAGCTACATAGATGTTACCATTTCCATCAGGGACTATACTTGTTGGATAGGTTAGACTAACCAAAACAGTTGCTTGAGTCTGTCCAACTTTCCACTGTAAAATTTGATTTTTATTGTCAATAAAGTAATAAGTTTGAGACTGTGATATATAAGTACCTCTACTTAGAGTCGATGTATAAGGAGAAATAGAAGTAATAGTTGAAGCATTTGAATAAATAGGAATAGGGGGCGACTGATTTAATTGTGGTCTAGTAGTGTCACTTAGCAGCGTTGTTCCTTGCATATTTTTTACATACGCATAACTTTTATAGACCGTATTAGGGATAATATCCGAATACTTCCCCCTGAACCGGGAGTAACCAACCGTTTTTAAGGCTCCTAAACTTATTCGGGTAGCGTTAGAAAGAGTAGAGCTATTTAATTCGCCTTTTCGATAAGAAAAAGGCATCACTATGAAGCCATAATCTGGATAGGTAGTAGCGTCCCCCCGATTAGTAAAATCAGCCACAAAGCTTATCTCATTCTTTTCAATTCCTGTAATTGGACCTGAATTCAAGCTCAAGTCTGAAGAAAGGCCAATTGGCCCACTACTTCCCCCAGTAATTTTGGTTGATTTTACCGCCCCATAATAAACGGCATCAGGCGTTTCGACAAACGCCCTATAATAATAAGTTTGGTTAGCAAGCAGTTGAGTGGTTGATAAAGAGAACGAATATGGGATTTGCGTAATGGCATTTCCTGTAACTTCTGACTGTTCAGTTGGTTGGTTTACGGTAGCTGAAATACAAAATCCATAGCGGATTATGGCTCCTCCACCAACATCTGTAATGGTTCCTTTTATTATTGAAGCGGAATTTGATCCGGTAGTTATATCACCAGTTTCTACAGTTGGAATTTTTAGATCAGGATTGTCTCCAGCAACCATGACATATGCCTCTCGTATTGCTGCAACTACATTGTCATAATCTAACCAGATATATCCATTGTTTGCCCATCTATTACTCCAAGAGTTTTGAACTTTAAACGCTTTTTTCTTATCATCATAGCCAACTAATACCATTGCATGTCCCCCATTTGCCGTTGTAGCATCGTAGGTCTTCCAGATATATTCACCATCAGAGTTTTTTTCTTTTAATCGTTTAAAATTATCATCTAATGTTGCGGCAAAAATGATTGGGTAATCAAAATAAAGAAAATGACGAAAAGTATTTGAATTAATATTAACTCTTGCCCATTTTTTTATTTTGTAATTTGCTGCCTTTTGTTTCTGTGAAGCCGTAGGAACTGTTGAGCAGTCGGTTTCATTATACGGCATATCCTTCAAACTGCATACTCCGGAAGTTTGAATTAAATTTAGAGCATCTCCAATGTAAGAACCTCCATTGCAATTATTTACTTTAACTTGATTATAGACAAAAGCAGGGCTAAATATAGCATCATCATTTCGTTTACCATCCGTAGTAATATAATTAGCTTTTTGAGCTACCTTGTTGAAATAACTTCGGGCTGCATAAGCGACTGACCATGCTACGCAAGACCCTTGTTGCCCCTGATTATCCACCGGTGGCATGCTAACTGATAAATCATAAGTTGAAGGTAAAATAGGATCTTTCCCAGCAGCTAATCTTGCTCCAACCAATGGGTCCTTTAATAAAGGTATATTTTCATAAGCTTCTTTAGCTAGTAGATTAGCGCCTAAACCAACGTTTTCACCTGGTTTGATTTCAACTGGAGATTGTGTTGGATTAGGGTTGTCAGTTTCAGTTTTTTTACAATTAATTAGAAAGAAATTTAATACTCCGAAACAAAGGATACTTGTTAGGTATCGACCATAATTAGAGGTAAATATTTTTTTCATACTGTGAATTGTTTTTATAAAGGTTTAAAGGACCAACCAGTAACAACTACTCTTTTATTACTACCTCCAGAACCTATTAAGCCTGGATAAGCAACTATCTGTTCAGCTGTTGAATTATCGGGATAGTCAGTTTTCAAAACATTGACCCCATCAACACTCATTTCAAGATGATATGTATTGCCATTTTGATTTCTTATGCGTTGTACACTTAACTCAATACGATGATTTTTACCGTCAAATATATCGATAGGTAATGCATAGGCTGTACTGCCATAATACAGCAACCTATTATAGACTTTTAATAATGACAATTGTGAATACATGTTGTCGATATCCCGATTTAAAACTATGTCTATTTCTGGCGAGTTGGACGATGAAGAGATTGTAAATGCTGTTGAATACCCGTTTGTTACATCAAAAGCATTTACTTTCCAAAATATTGACGGCTGATTTGCACTAGTGGTTTGAGTAAAATCAACTTGACTCTGTGAGGCGATAGCACCATTAGAAAACAATAATGCTTTACTAAACAGACCAAAATCATCAATCGAAAAACGTTCAACAGAATGGGTCACTTCTTGCATTCTATAGGCACGATCTGCATATTGAGCATCTCCTGTAGAAGCAACATCAATTATACACGCTTGTAACAAACTTGGATCTGTAACTCCTTTCTGACGACAAATTTGCTCTGCATTAATTCTTGCTGATTGGTCTATGATTACTGGAGTCTGAGGAAAGTCACTTATAGTGTAAGAATCACTATTTTTATTAGTGTCATATATGAATAGCGACTCATTTTTATTGATTCGCCAACTATTAGCATAATCTGGATAGACAGATAGAAAATTACTTGGTATTATTTCACCTGTTGGTTTTGATAATTCATTTCCTTTGTTACCGTCGAAATTTCCTAACAAACCTTTTAGTTTGGCCCGCCTATTATTGTTAGGTGTAATATAATAATCTAGCGTTCCTCCATAAGGTCTAATTTCAATCTTATCGCCCGTGCTTGTCCGAATATAATAATAGCCATTTGATAATTTACTTACTGACCCACCATTACTGAGAGCAGTTGTTGAATAACTGTCCGTTTTTAATTGCGTGTCAATATATAACCTATTAGGAGGAAGAAAGCAGATCGTGTTCTGTCCAGTTTGAATGGCTAGCCCTGTATTAATCGATACTGTTTTTGAACTTCCAGATGGCTCCTGTCTGACTTGGATTTTAAAGTTATCACTGATCGATTGAAGAGCGGTAAATTCGCCTGCTGCCATAAAATCATACCTAAACCTGTCAAATGTTATTAAGTGAGGATCACCTGTACTTACTGATGTAAAAGTTGAATCAACTTTATTTGAATCTGGGTCGCATAGTTTAAGCCCTGTGACAATAATTTCATCTAAATTTTTACTTATTCCTTTTGTAAATTCTTTTTTATTTTTGATCCCAAAAATATCCATACCTATGAACAGACTATTATCTAAGCCAAAGGAAGGAATTAATGAAAGCCCTTTCTTTTCAGTAGAACAAGCGCCTGTAACTCGCCCATAGAAATAAATAGAGCCCCCAAATACAAATGCATCTGAATTATAAAAACCAACACTTAACTCACTAACTACTCCAGATTCAATAAAACCTTCCATTTTTGCATCAAAAGAAGGATGATTAGTTGGATTATCATTTTTTTCTATTTGGCTAAAACCTTTTACTTTATTATATAATAGTCCATATTCATAAGTGTCTTGCCAATCAACAAGCGTAGCATTTATAGTTCCTTTTAATCCAGCAGCAGCTCGTAATTTTAGCGTTAATGTAGGAGTTATAACAATAGGTATTGGCAAAAGGCCAACCATTATTACACGGGTTATAACAAACGTCTTTTTGAAAAATGGGTACTCATCTGATCCACTTACGGATGCTTGTGCAGAAGCTCCAGCACCCGCTGTTCGAGTTATAGTGACTTTCGCAAGTGCGTCGTTTAAAGTAGATTCTTTAATATTTAAACTAAAAGAAAACTTAAAATCGACTGCTCCTTTTGCGTATGCGCTTACTTCTGCTGAGGCATTATTACCCGTGAAAGTGAATGTTTTATTGTAGTTTAGAGATTGTCCTATGGACTCGTCAAAAGCGAATTCAATATCTTTAAATACGTCGGTCCAGGAAGCAGGTTCTGTCTCTATCTCTAAGCCATCGCTGGTTTCAGTTACTTTTGTTGCTTTGGCCATATAGCCATTTGGCGTTTGAGGAGTCGCCGTTGCAATCATCACATTTCCCGACTTAATACTGGTTACATCGAGTTTGCTGGCTAATCGGCCACCTGGTAATTTTGTGCCTGATTTAAAAACTATTTTAGCAGAGGTAAGAGATGTGATATTAGCAGCAGTTTCTTGATCAATCACATAAACCGTCGTTCGTAGTTGGGGAGTACCAACAGTTGGTATGATCTGATCCTGCTTGATTTCGCCTAGCTTGGGGAGCTCTGGTTTATCGTCAGGGTCTACAGCTTTTTTACAACTAAAAGTTAGTAGACAAATGGCGGTAATAATGAGGGTAAAAAATGTGCGTAGCATTCTTTATAAGATATTTCTCGATTAATTTAAATATCTAACAACCAGTAAATCAGATACTTATTGGTTAAATACGCTAACAGCGATCTATGCTGATATTATAGCTGCGAGATTAGAAATAGAAAAAAATGTTTACTGAATTTAATCAATGATAAAATATTTAGTGGTGGTTGAAATGTGTTGATCATTAATCATAGTTACTGATTAAGATAAATTTACACTTTAGAGCTTCCTATACTTTCGTCCGTAAATAATTACCATTAAAACAGTTCAGCCACTATCCACTTGTCTATACAGTTCAAGTTTATTGTGAACTGACTAAGTACAGCGAAAGAAAAATGTTGACAGGATTTATTGTGCAATAAAGATTTTTTAATTGAAAGAGAGATAGTTTATGGGTTCCCGTTTTTTTTCCTTTTTTTAGCGGTATGAGAAAATCTAGTGCCTCACACACCAAAAAAGACCTAAACACCTTAAGGCATGGGATTCAAAATCGATATAAAGAATTCCATTTACTAGATAAGGTTACATATCCAGATTTTGAGTATAATAGTAACCGAGCGAACTACGAGCCGTTACGAAATTCTTTTGTAGAGGAATTCTTTGTGATTAGAGGAATAGATCGGGTGAATAATACCCTACACATTCCTAGCACAAGCACGTTAGTACAGATATTTTGTGAGGATGATTACATACCTAATAAGAAAATTTTAAATACTTGCTATGCCTATGTAGAAGGGACACCGAAAGTTGCATCTGGTAATTCAATGAAGGAATTAGCGAAGCAAGAAACTACAGTTATTCCCAAGCGCACCTTTACGAGTTATATTGTCATTGGCCTTGTGATTTTCAGCTTTTTAATGGTAATAGCTGTATATCTAGCCATTCCCCAGCAAATTAGTAGCGTAACTCCGGGGGAGTTGATCCTGAAGCGACCCTTTAATGGTCAGACAGTTCCCATGAAAGTAAAGGTTGAAGGTAATGTAACGAATGCGGACACTGTATGGCCTGTAGTATGTGACATTAGGGATACCATTTATCATGCCCCTGCTTATTATGTTCAGAATCCTATCTTGGTGCCAAGGGGATCTAACAGCTGGAAAGGGGAAGTGCATATAGGCGGTCCTAATAAACTGCACATTGGAGCCAAGGCCATTATACGCGTTTTTGTAAATCCTACAATTCCACTTACTGTAGGGGAAAGGCTTTATTCATGGCCGCAAGCCGAGCTTTCATCAGCAGGAACGCATGTTGTCCGTGGATTTTATCATCTAGATTTTGCCAATAATCTGATTATTGAGCAGCCAACTAATCACCAGACGGTTCCTATGAAAATTTTGATTGAAGGGACAGTCAAGAATGTTGACATTGTTTGGACGGTTGTCCACAATTTGACGAAGGGAGGTTATTATGTGCAGGCCCCTAGCAAAGTGGAAAAAAATGGGAGATGGCGAGGGCCTGTCTACATTGGTGGCCTTGACAAATCGTCACTTGGCTCGCACTACCAAATAAGAGCATTTGTGAATCCGTCCACAATGCTGAAAGAAGGAGATGAAATTTATGCATGGCCTGAAGCCGATCTTTCCTCTGATCCCATTGAAGTTGTGAGAGGGTCTAATCACATCTAGAGTGATAATGATTGGATTCAAGATTTTGGCGTCACGATTTTATAGATACGTCATGTCCACCAGCTTAGGGTTACGATTTAACTATGAAGTTACTAGTATTTGTTTCGTATGTTATACGGTCGTTTCTACTTTGTAACCCCTACCCACTATGGCCAAATTAGGTCAGCGATTGATCAGTTAACACCTGTTTTTAGACTTGCGTATTCCTCCCACGGGCTTCCAGACCCAAACCGCTTTTTCCCTGCTGGTAAGTTGAAGCTCGGTAATAGGCGATGGCGGTTTTCATTAAACAGATCTAGCTTTGAAGGTATCTAATAAAAACGTGCTCAACGTTATTCCTGCACCGACCGCTAATTTGGCATGTCTTGGTTCTAAGCCTTTCCTAGTTTTTTCAAGCCCATGTCCTGTTCCATAAAGATTTCTTAGTTCAGCCAATTTATTAACTACTTGGCCTAGATTACTCAGAAGTACTTTAATAATATCAGCACCTTTACTAGCATCATCTATATCGCTAGGGGTCAATTTTAGAGCTTTCTGCACTTTTGAAAGCAATCTAGGGACGTCATCACTCTTCTCAATTGTACCACCAATTGCTGTAAGGATTGTTTTTAATACCGCTTCCACAAGCTCTTTTGTTGAGCCAATAGCAAGAGCTGGGTCTTGTTCTATGGCATTGTTGATCCTTTCAACATATTCGTTGAATTGAAAAGGATCTAGCAGATCGACAGCCTCATGTTTGAGCTCAACTAATGAGCTTAACCGAAATGTGATTTTCTTGCCATCATATGCATAACCGTCTTTTTCTAACCACCTTTTTAAGCGTTCGAATTGCTGTGTTGCTGCAACACGTTCGGATTCCATTTCAATCGCGTATGGATTAGGATCTTTTAATCGGTCATCCATGCACTCTAGAAGGTCTTCGTAAATATTCAGCACTTTTCGAAGATCCTTAGGATTCTTCCAATCAAGAGCCGCGTAGTATCTCATTACTAAAGCTCGACTTACGCTATTGGGTAATGTTGTAGGATCAAGATCTACGGGGTCTATATCTTGATTTTTAAAAAGTGCATCAATGTCCCGAACTACAGAGTTGGCAACAAGATACTCTTGAAATCCCTCACGTACTTTTAAACTAATATTATTCATAATATATGTTTGTGACCCATTATTTTCACATGCATACGGTCGTTTATAAGCCCAAGTGAAAGTATTGTACCACTCTCACACTTTACCCGAATAGCGTTACAAAACGGCTAACATACTTTTTATAAAATCTATCATCACAGAATTCATAAACGGGTGAGTAAGAGTTAGTCTTCGATTGGAGTCAACCATGATTAGCGATTCGCCAACTCCGTCATGCTGGCTAGTACAGAATGATAGCTTTTCTGCATGCTCAACGTGCGCGGATGTTGCGTCTGAAAGGTGAGTGTTGGCAGCAGTTGCGTCGAACTATGCAGCAACCATACTGAGTCGGTTCCATTCACTGATTCTCGTTCCGGCTTGTAGAGCTGATCAAGCCAATGATCGTATTTCCTACCCGTCAAAAAGACAACCACATCGGGCTGGAGTATGGCAATCTCTTGGTTTAGTAGCTCGAAGCCAGCGGCATTCTGTTGTTGCAGATCAAACGTTGGCGTCGTGGTGTTGCTATCGAATTTGAATATGTTCGTCCACAAAAAGCCATTCGTTTTCTTCGAAACGTCCCCGGCCGACTTATTCAGATTGTAGAAGAAGGCTCTCGAAAAATTCCAGAACGGGCTTATTAAATACCGATTCGGTTTTCCGTCTCCGTAATCTGCGGATTTACCCAGATCGAAAGCAGCATACTTAGTTTGCAAGGCTTCTACACTCGCGTGCTCATCCATTCGTCCCCAGCTATGAGTTTCCTGACCCACGAAAAGGATCTTTCGTTCCATCCGTTCATAAGCCTCGAAAACGCTCATTAAAAGCGGAGCCGACACTCCTTTTAACCATTTATAGCGGTACATTAAGTCAATATAGGTCTGGTATATTTCCTGTAGACGTTGATTAAGCTGTGTTGCAGTCATGCTGTAAGATAGCATGCATTTATTAACATACACTCAATGAACCAGCAGCTTTGTAACCCGACTACCGCCCTCTGACTCGAGCTGTAACAAATAGGTACCGGCAGGCCAACCTGATACATCTACTGAGTGAGTTTTATCTCTTGTTGTCACCACTTTACTCCATAGCTTTTGACCTGCCAGATTTGTCACAGTCAGAGCATAGGGCGGAGTCACGTCTGTTTTTATCCGCACTACGCCTGAGGCCGGATTAGGCGTGACGGTTAGTTGATCGCTGCTGGAAAGAGGTTCATTGGCGGTGACAACAAAGGGAGCCGAGCTAGTACGGCAGCCCTGCGCAGAACTCACCTCAAGGCTGACAGCGCCACTGCTCAGAAGCGAATAGGACAAAAGGGGTGAAGTTGCTCCGGTAATAGGTGACCCGTTGATATACCACTGATTACCGTCCGGTGCACTTGACACCATTCCTCTTCCGTCAGGGTCGAGGCTGATCGTCGGAACGTTGGGTTTAGGGTACACACTGATCGATGCAGACGAACCGGCCGTACGAGAAAGCCCACATTTTACGCCCTGCACCGTGTAATTACCGCCTTTGCTAACTAACAGCTGATTACTATTCCCATCGATGCGCGTCCCATCCCGGTTCCATACGTAGCTATCATAGCCCGGTGTGGCGGTTAAGGTAGTCGTTTCACCAGTGCAAAGTTGGCTCTTGCCGGTAACGGAAATCATTGGATCAGCTGGCAGCGAACAGAAGGCCAGATCGTAGTAATAATTTCGCCATCCGTTGCCCGATGTCCCCTCAACCTCCAAGTAGTTTTCTGCAGCGTTTGGTATCAATGCCCAAAGCGTTCCAGCTCCACCCAGGCTGGCCAGGGTCTGACCTCCGGCAGACAGTAGTCGACTGGTAGCTCCAGCATCCGTATTCACATTGACCTTAGCCGTTACAACACCCCGACCGGGCGCAACATAGCGATACCGGTCAATATCGCGCCAGCTTCCGTTTGCCTGTACGGTGAGCAGTCCTAAGTAAGACTGATCGAAGCCAACGGTATAGGCTTTGTCATTCTGTGCTGGTTCATCGAGTGCGTAGAGTTCAGGGAAAGTGGCGTCTTTGATGGCACTATTATGGAAGTAGCCATGGTAGAATACAGGCGCATTTAAGGTATAAAAGTTGTTTAAATTTTGGCTCAAAAGATTCACCACCCCGTCACTAACACCCTGGATCCAATTGCCAATGATTACCGAATAATCAAGGTCGTTAGGAATACTTTTCTGGTTGAGCCCTTGGATCATTTCGCCCGTCCGTCCGTTGCAGTTAACATCATTGTTGTAGTAACTGCCCGTTAATCCCCGTCGGATATACGTATCATTTTCGACCCCGCCAAACAGATACACACCCTTATAACCTGTTCTGTAGTCGTATCGCAAGTCGCGAACAGCTTCGGACCGTTCATCAATGTCACCCACGCCTACACTTCCGAGAATCGTACCAATATTTATGTCACCTAAGCCTAGATTACTGCCTCCATGTGGCGTGTCGACGGTAACGACTTTTGCCACATGATGGCGGTTATCATTCATGGCCCAATGAGAGGAAGTCTGGAGGTATTCGCGGATAGCCAGGCCGCCCATACTGTGCCCCATCAAAATCACTTTGTCTGAACCCGTAACCGCCAGGATCCGTGCTACGGCCAGTCCAACCGCGTAACCTTGTTTTACGGCGGCTGACCGGTTACTTCCCCCGGAATTGGGGCAGGTATCGAAATTTAAAAAGTATAGGTCACTGGGATCGAGCCGTAGGTTGTAGTCAAGTATATCGCTCCGCCAATTGCTCGTTGCATATACGTGGGCGATAGCCTGATTCCCATCGGAGTTCAGACAGTAATCAAGTCGGTTGTAGGCCGCTGCATACATACCCGTTTGAGTAGACAGATAACTCAGGAAGGGTTGCCAACTGGCAGATGTACCGGCAAACCCGTGTACAAATAGAATCGGATACGGTAGCCGCCGTTGTGCCTGAACTGTAAAGGAAATGAGAAGCTGAACGAAAATAAGTACAAGTAGTAAAGGATTAGTCATACGGTGGATAGTTGTCAGGTGGATAACGTTTTCAATTGTGATTCGGGCAATTTCTCCATAATTGCCCGGATTAGGTAGCTTATTCCTTCTACATAGCCATACTCTCGTCCCCAGACAAAGCTAGTAGCAAACTTCAGCATCAGCAGGCCAATCATCAGAAGCAATCGTTGTATAAGAAGTTGTCAGAACAAATTTGTAGCATAAAAATTGAATTGTTTACTTCAAAATATATCTTTTTTTCTAACTTTAGTCCTTTAATACTTTATATATCCACCCTTTACATGAATCTACCGTCTTTCGCTGAATCTTTGGAAATATCCAAGAAAAGCGGTGCGAAAAAGCAGCACTTACTACTTGGAAATGGTTTCTCCATATCCTGCCGCCCTCAGATTTTCACTTACGGCAATTTATTTACCCAGGCACAGCCACACTTCTCCCAGCAGCTGAATGATGCCTTTATAGTCCTCAATACTAAGGATTTTGAGGTTGTGATGAAATCATTGAAAAATGCAGCCTCTTTAAGCGACATCTATGACAGGGATAACACTTATAAAAATCAGATGATAGCTGATGGTGAGCTACTAAAACGTATACTGGTAAGCACGATCGCGTCATCACACCCCGCCCAACCAGGAGATATTAAAGACAGTGAATTTGAGGCATGCCGACAATTCCTAGTTATGTTCGATAACAAATACACCCTAAACTATGACCTTCTATTATACTGGTCTTTAATGCATGATAATCCAGCCAGCCCAAGCGCAACTAAAATTAAACATGATGATGGATTTAGGGAGCCGACCGACGGCAAATGCGAATACGTCACGTGGGAAGTTAATAATACGAGGGATCAAAGTATTTATTACTTACATGGCGCCTTGCATATATTTGATGCTGGAGATGAATTGCAAAAATTTACTTGGATAAATACGGGCATCAGATTAACAGAACAAGTCAAAGCGGCCTTAGACAAGGATTTCTTCCCAGTTTTCGTTTCGGAGGGATCTTCGAGCGAGAAGAGAGAGAAGATCAGTCACAGTGGATATTTGACACGGGGAATACGAAGCTTCTCTTGTATAGGCGGCAATTTGTTTGTCTATGGACATTCATTAGCCGATAATAATGATCATATCACGAATCTTATACCAGAATCGAAAATCGAGAACTTATTCATAAGTATTTATGGGGACCCTGATTCCCAAGATAATAAGAAAATCATGTTAAAAGCCCAAAATCTAGTTGAAGAAAGGAAAACAATAAATAAGAAGAAATTTAGAAATATAACTGAATTGAGCCTCCATTTCTACGACGCATCAACCACGCCGATTTGGCAATAACTACCAAATTATATTGCTAGCCGATTGCTATTTTAGCTGGACGGAAAGCTTATTATAGAAATTGATTGAGCTATTTGCAAATCACCAAAAGGGAAAACCGTAAAGTTTGGCGTGTTGGGTTTGCCCACAATGCTTACAAAAGACTACCGCCACGGCGGACCGTTACTAAGACCATTCAAGAAGATACCTATATCAATATACTTAAGCCTCTACCGCTTAATGGATTCTTATTTCATTCAAATATGCATTTATAAACAGCCTATAACAGTAGAATATAGCATATATTGTTTTTAGGCTATTTATCCTTCCCAATATGAATAATAAGGTAGTGTATATCACTGGCGCTGGATTCTCTATGGATTTCGGTGCTCCATCTCAAGCACACATTATTAAAGAAATATTTAAATTAAGAGCTACCTATCCAAAGAAAACGAAACCTAAAATAAATAATTGGATTGATCAATTTGAAAAATTTCTCAAAGAATCACTCTATGTTAGTGATTTAGAGATGGACTATTATACGCTAGAAGATATATATACACCTATCGATAGATCAATATTAGAAGCAACTTCTTTCCGAGAACATACATCAAATCAACTGCTTGAATTATGAGATAATTTTAATAAATTAATAATATTAGCTGTACGAGAGACCATTGATAAAAGTGGCAAAAGTAGAGAGTCAGTTAATAAATTTGCAGAACATGTAGTAAGACTTAGCAAAAACCGACTAAATGATGAAAAAAATGATAGTGTGGCAATTATTACAACAAACTGGGATATAATGCTTGACAATACAGTTAATAATATTATTGCCAATGATCCAGAAGTTAAGAGCAATAAAATATTAGGTGTAGTTGACTATTGTTGTCATATTAGTTCATTAGATGAAAATGATAACAAAATAAAGCCTGGTTTATACGCTATCGGTAAAGGCGGATACAATTTAAAAATATTAAAACTGCATGGTTCTTTAAATTTGTTACAGTGCCCTAAATGCCAAAGGCTATACGTAAAGTTTTTTAAGCGTTGGAGCGGAGGCTACGTTTTTGATCAACATTATTGCAGACATTGTGAATATAATTTCGATCAGAAAAAACATAAGTCAAATCTGCTCATTACGAACCTTATAATGCCAAGTTTTTTGAAGAACTTAAATAATACTCAGAATAAGCTTATATGGCAGAACGCTGCTATTGAATTGTCGGAGGCCAAAAAAATAGTATTTATAGGTTATTATTTACCACAAGCGGATTTTGAGTTTAAACAACTACTTTCTCGTATGATAAGAAAAGATGCGGAAATTGAGGTTGTTTTAATCGATAAGGATGATCCAGATAAGCATTCAGAAAAATTTAGGCATTTGACGGCAGGTTATAGATTCACTAACTTTTTTAGTGGCAGAAAAATAAATATTTCATACAAGGGGGTTGAAGCATACATAAATGATGTTTGTAAATAGCTATTTATGGTCCGTGAATTAGTCTGTAAAGATGCTCTTTAGCATATGTGAATATCACTAGCATCTGGCCATAGATCTTCCAGTAAAACAGCAAGCCAGCGTGCTCTTGATTAGGGCGTAACAGGTATTTATTTAAATGCTGATTATCGAGGTAAGGAGAACACTAATCTAATTTTAAGTTAGCCAAGTGTTTTTCTTGCCTTGTTGAATATAAAAATGTGACTAAACGAATTTAATTATTTTACCGTCCTTCCATAGCTCAGGGGTATTTGATTCTTCAGTGTTAGAAGAATTAGTGATGAGACCAATTTGAAATGCGAATTTTATAGAATTACCTTCTGCAATACTCTGGTAAAACCCAACTGCGAAGTCAGTAGCGGCTTTGTCTGAAATTGCATCATTCATACCTATGACGTAAATGCCATGTTTGCTAATTATTTTAGCTTGTTCAGTAGAATAACACGCATTTAAAATAACAAATTTTATTGTCTTCTTGAATAACTTAAATAGTTTATCTAAGTGTATGTTAGGGAAAAATTCTGCTTGACTAAATTCATTTTGTACTATCAAACCACCTTCGCCAGAACCATGACCTGAGAAATGAACAAAATAAGGTAAGTGGGTTTGTAGTACTCTTGTTATTGTTTTTATTTTTACGGCAGGTTCGTATAATAATTCAAACTTATCTCGTTGACTTGAAGATTGAACTTCATCTTTGATTTGTCTAAATTCGTCTTCTATTCTCAAAAGTCCAGATCTATCTTGAGGGATGGGATTAGCCGATAAGAACAATATTTTTTTTATTGTTATAATAGGTTTAGGGGCTTCAGGCATTTTCGATTGAACTAATAATTCTTGAATTGAATTGAAGTATAACTCTTCATTTTTGAGCCATTTTTTTATAACGTTAACGTATCCTATTTCTCCGTTTGTAAAATCTCCTAAAAGTTTAGCTTGACTAATCTTGTGTTTTTCTCCAATAACAACAATTTGATGTTTGTTTAATTCTGAAATAGATTTTTTGTGAATTTCATTTTCGTTGCTTAGTTCTAATAAAATTTTTTTCGTAAAATTTATTAAGACTTCAATTAGCTCGCTTCTGGTTCTAACTTTGGAACGCACTTCTTGAAGGTACGGGTTGTATTCTGAGTCATATATAAATAATCCTATAGGTATTTTGTCTTTTAACCCTAACTTAATATCTGAAAAAAAACCTATGTTAGGAATGGTAGTAACCCACTTTTGGAAAGTTGCATTTAATAAATTAATATCCGTCTCATTAGAGAGATCCTTTTTTTTATCTTCTACATGCTGTTTGCTCCATTCTTGTAAATATTCAATTAGACGATTATACCTATCTTTTAATAGTTTGTTTTTAGTTCTATTACGTTTTATAGTGTCTTTTAGTAGAATTATGTAGCTATCTATCCCTATCGAAGGTTGACCAAAACTAGCTAAATTATACTCAAAGTAATCTGTGATATCCTTATACCAGTTATCAATGCTAAGGTTTTTTTCAATGTGATATTCAGTAAACGCAAGCTGCATCATGATCTTAATAGGAGTGTCATAATAGTTACTTTTTTTAAACCATGATTTATTAGCTATTTCTCTGTGAGCATCACAACAATTAGGGAACTTCGAAAACCACTTATTAATATTTTCTAATATCGCCTTGTGGTAAGGGCAACATAAAGGGTAGTTAGTAGGTGATTCAAAACCAACTGGTTTGTGAATACCAAATGGGCTTGCGATAATATTTCTACCTTCTATTTTAATGAACCCTGTAGAGTGGGATTTATTTAATAATGAATTTAAATCATTAATCTCCTTTTTACTTAGTCCCTCTATGGGTATGTGAAATTGCCTATTCATTCCGTATCTATTAACTCGCTTGATTAAAGTATTAAAAAAACCTTCCTATCCATGCTTCTATATCCTTTCCGTCTTTATAGCCAAATCTGAATTGGGGAATGGCCGACATTCGTACTAATGTTCCATCGGATGGTTTCTGGACGGGTTAATGCCATCGGTTTCGACTCTGAGAATAGCATGTAAGTCAAATACTCCGCCGCCGTTAAGGGCTTAACCGGCAAAGTCGGCGCTAGCGAAGACGAGTGATTAAAGCAGAATAAGAAAGCTTTAATGGCTTGTTTGATTCAGTACTTTGGCCGCATCTCGTGCTCTTGTAGCTGCAACATTAATTCGATCTTTTCGGTGTTTAGCCTCATCATCTGAAGGCCCAAACTTTAAACAATACGTTTCTAGAAGAAAAGCTTCCATCATATCTATACGTTGAATCACATTATCGTACTCTCTTAGTTTTATAATATCTCCGTTGTCTTTCAAAATTTTATCGTCAATGCTGTAGCATTCTTTGTTTGCAATTTTTGATAACATTTCATCAAATAACGTATCGTATTCCTGAATAATTTCAGCGTCGAATAGCATTAGTAAACTACGTCCCCCTACGCGAAGAGGTTTGGCAAAAAAGGAAACAGCAAATTGGGGATATACACCAAAATCATTTCTGTTCAGCCCAAATTGTGTTCCATCGTTAGCAATAAAATCTTCTTCATAACATATATACACCCTAAACCCTTGAATTACCTGATTAAACAAAACTCCGTAATTTGCTATCGATTCCTCAGGATCTTTTCCTTTAAAATAAGCTGGACTTCGATTTATTAAAAAAATACGCGTCACTTGTACTCCTTTGTATACCATATTGATATTCCACTGTAGGTATTCTTCCCCACGTTTTTGCCAAAATTTAATATCTCCAGAACTGACCGCTTTAAACTCTTTTAAAATGTTTCTACCAGTAGGCATAAACTCAAATATTTCATCGATTAGTCCACCTGATGCTGATAAAATACGGTTTTCAGTTATAGCAAATTCT
Source organism: Spirosoma horti (assembly GCF_054776595.1). Lineage (NCBI taxonomy): Bacteria > Pseudomonadati > Bacteroidota > Cytophagia > Cytophagales > Cytophagaceae > Spirosoma > Spirosoma horti. The sequence continues at coordinate 925,439 of NZ_BAAHBQ010000003.1, read as the reverse complement.
TCTAATCGCCGACGGTAGTAAGTAACTTTTGCATGCATAACGCGCCAGAAAAACTGACGTTGCTCTTCACGAATGGTATTTTTTGTTATTGCGTCTGTAGGCTGTTTCGACAATTCTTTAGATCTCAGTAAATTGTCTTCCCTATACACTAGCTCTAAGTGATTAAACCAACTTTCAAACCGATTAAGACTAAATGCCATTCGTTCCACTTCGTTGTAGAATGGCTCGCTCAACTCATTAATACTTTGGTAGAAATTACGTCGGCGTTCGAATGAGTTAAAGACTACGGTAGCCATTAAAACTATACCCATTACTAATAAGGGATAATAGAATATGTACGCACTAGTCTTTAATATATTTATCATTCTTACACTTATAAGCAATTTTGTTTGTTCACTATTAAGTTTGACTATCGGATAACTAATTAATATAATAATAAGAGCAATTATTAAAATAATGGGAATACTACCTAGAATCTTTCTGAGTAATGAAACTGAGTATTCGTTAATATTTGAGGATGAATTTGTTTTTCTAGTTTTATTTTGATCAAATTGCTGATTTGCCTTTTTAATTGCATCTTGATCAGCTTTTTGAATTCTATAGTTTATTTCGTATACCAAATAAATTGTAGCAATTATCCAGATAATTGCAAGCGACAGAATGGTAATATAAGAAACTAGGTTTATTGAGATTGGTTGATCAACTACTGGATGAATCGAATTATTCTCCTTGTTTTCCGACGGCCCATACATATATACGTGATATTTGTTATCAGACCGGTACTCAAATAACAGAGACTCAGCTGTGGGCTTATATACATATCCAGCTAACAGCACCAAACCCGCTCCCATTAGTAATACACCGAGTGTTACTGCATACATCCTACGGTCTTTGATTAGATGCCGACGCTCACCGTATATGAACAGGATCAGCATGCTACTTATTAGCAAAGATGTTAGGCTAATGGCCCGTAAGGCCGATTCTGATACTGTGCTGGGCTTATCAATCAATCCGAAGTATTCATAAAATATAGGAATGCCCCCAACAATGGTAAATAGCAAACCAAGTTGATCTTGCAGAAACTGTCTGACAGATGAGTTTTCAGCGTTTCGTTGAATATCAATTCGGGATAAGTTAGATGCCATGGATAGTGAAATTTAGTACTGATGAAAAATATTAAGTAACTGTCTATCAGATTAAAGTATAAAAGACAAATAACAGCGTAATAATTTTAAACCCAAGTATTACATGTCTTATAACATATCTTAAAGCGATATCTTAGGTCCACAAGTTGATTATTATTTGGTAATAATGTGATAACAGATCTTTATTAGTCAACCTGTCAGTCGGAACCGATATAAATTTACTTTCTTAACAAAGCTATAACGCTCTAAATATGAGATTGAGGGGAATTTAAGAGTTAATTACGAGTCCGCTCCCCCATGAAGATTCATCTGGGGTGAGGCACCACTGCGAGGCAGCAGTTGGAGCGCCGATCAGGGACTGGCCATCCGTGACTTACTTTCCAACAGCACTTTCTAACTTCACATAACATGTCATTATAAAATCGTTCATTAAAAGGCTAGGCAGATATATTTAATGAACTATGTAAGCGCTTGAAATTCATGGCTTTGCCGTCATTTTGGAAACCCACAAAAATCGTTCACGAAAACGCTTCAATAATTGAACTGCAATTCTAGCTATCAACCCAACTAAGTCTATTAACTTGCATACTTGAAACCATTCCCGGAAAGGTTATATTAGTTCTACGATCGGATGACGCCAGTTTTCAGTTTAATATAGTTAAGTTCGATTTTCATTTTGTTGATTACCTCCATAAACCCGTGCTGCGTATGTAAGCAGAAACGAGCAGATAAAGGATTTAAAGTAGGCGATGAGGCGAAACCAGATCAGTAATGGAAGATGGCTAAGTTGATCTAATAAGGTTGTCAGGTCTAGATGTTGCTTCGTTATAAGTTAGCTAATTGTCGCTAGTCCAATGCCAGATGTGAACGTGGCAATAGCGCTAATAACAGTTCTGAACCGTGCCTCTTCAACCTTATCATAGGGCGATACAAAAAGCCCATTAACCAACCTAAAGCAGCGCCCAAAGCACCTATATTAATACTCAATATTCTATCACTGAAACCCGGTCCAACCGATAAAGCTCTCAAACACATTTTTCCATAATACAAAGCAGCCGCTTTGGTTACTGCCTTCGTTCTAGCATCATTAAAGAAAATTGTCATTAGAATTGATGCGTTAATCTATCGAGAATTTTCAAGGCACTTCAGTAAGTAAAAGTGCTGAACCGGTATAGTCTGAGGGCTTTTTTTACGTCACTTTGGGCAAAAACAAAATCGGCTATGGAGAAACCCAGTTTTCTATAACTCTCAAATTGCTCTTCGTCAAAAAATTGATCTCCGGTAGATTGATGTGGAAACGTTTTGTTATTGGTAGCGTACTCCCGAACATCAACCGGTAAACGATCGTCAACCATAGATGACTTTATGTATAATAATTTACCACTAGGCTCTTTATCTCCGGCATAGGTTATTTGTCCCAATGCATAATCAGTTTTTGAGAATCTACCATTGGTTCTATCCAGGATGTCGGTTAGCTTTATATCAATTTCAGCTCCAAAATCGATTCGGCAACGTCGAATCGCATTAGCCAGCCCTTCGCAGCCAAACTGATCATCTTGTTCAGCGTCGCAAACAACAATGAAGGCGCAACGTCGACGTATCAATTCGTATAATCCCATATTATCAAAGTGCCCCCCATCGGATAAAGCAATAAAATTATTTCGGGTATTGGTTTTTCCAAGGAGGTTGTTGATGATATAGCCTAAGCCAAATTTCGGATCAGCTAAATGCCAAGTATTTTTCCGAGGATTACCAATCCACCGTCCTAGTTGAACATTAAAGACGGTTAATAAAAAAGCAGTCGCCGATGAAGAGTGATAACCCTGATTGGGATTGACGGCTGCTCCTGAAGTGGCCATAGCCGTGCCAATGCTGGGACCACCATCCGTAAACGCATAATGTTCCGTTTGCCGAAAGGCGTAATCGTAGGTTTTAGACATAACATCGGCTGAAGACTTGATCATACTAAAATCAAATCCACAGTAAAGGGGGGAGAATATAAACGACTCAGCCATCCGGTCTTGGCGGGCGAGATCCGATACTTGCGAGGCATTCAGGGCGGTGTTTAGTATAGGGTAGGGACCGTAGTACCCATGCTCATGCTGCATCTTATGCAGTTTTTCGTCGTCCAAATTATCAAAACCTGTAAATGGATTTGCCGTTCGTTGACGGTCCGTGCTTCTACGAGTAGCTCCCAGATAAGCTCTTACCAACCGGTTACGATAAAAATGATACATTGAAAATTCATTGACGCCAATCTGCCTAGCCAGCAGATAAGCAGCCAAAAAGCATAGCGTCATAACACCTAACATTTGTAAGTGCGTAACCTGATGAGTGTCATCAGGTAGTTTCAAACCCAAACGAGTAATAACTTTACCTAAACGAGTAATGACTTTACCGAACTCATTTTGGATAGGTTCAAGTAAACCCGGCAAAAAAATTAACAAACCAAGGGCAAACAGGTAAGGCCCGGCTAAACTGAGTAGATTTAAAAATTTGGACAGAGTACTCTTTCCGCCCGTTTTTTCCGATGTCAGAGTACTAAAGGCGGCTTTTACGGTGGAACCGACCAGGGCAATCCATCCACCTGTGGCTACAATCCCGGCCCACCAGTTAAAAAAAAGAAGATTTACAAAGAAACCTCCTAACAGAGCGGAGGTAGTAATTAAAACCCACAGGAAAGAAATCCGGTGGATGTAAGCCCCGATTCGGCCCCACCATTCTCTTCGTTCATCCGGAAAATATTTACCCAGTAGCGCCATTCGGGTGACTACGGTAATGCTGAATACTTCCAGGGCTAATGGTAAGCCGAAAATAAACTGAAGCTGATCACAAATAAAAACCTCTTTGTTAGATATAATTAAACGGGTATTGGCCTGGTCAATGTGATCAAGGATCGTCCAGGCGGCAACCAGGCTTAAAAGCCCGATTGCTGTCGCAAACAAAGAAGTTACCAGCAATATTAGCCAAGCTCTAATTGAGGAATTTCCGAAACTTCGAATATACTGGTTATAGTTACCTAAACCAGCAACTAAGCATAAAGCCACAAAGGTTAGGACTGGAGAAGGCCACAATGCTTCTAATTTTGAGAGTGTAGTAGTTGGATTTACCCGCGAATACAACCACGCGCTGAGCAGGTAAGCGCCTACAACGCCTATACTGATAATTAATCGGCTTAGTGGTTTGGTATGCTCTCGTCGTAGGCCCACAAAACGTATCTTCTCAGTGGCATACATTTGCATACCCCAACCTGCCAGGAGGGAAACCGGAATTAATAAAATCGCGCTGAATTTCAGTACATACGGCCAGGAGGTATCCTTCCACGAAAAGTCGTGAAGCCACAGTTCATATAATAAATTGCCAAAAAACAGCACACCAAGCAGCAAAAGGAAAATAATGAGCTGATTCATAAGTGTATTTCGCAACCAGGTGATTCCTACCGTCCAGGCATCGGCAGACATAAGGCTGGAACGGGGGGCTAGATAGTTGCTGTACATCCTGAGCCAGCGGATGGGCTTTAATTCTTCCCCTAGAGGATTTGGTGATTTTGCCCCACAAAGGCGATTGGTCACTTTAACCACTGAGCCGTCTCGTTTTATCCAGGCTGCCAACCAACTGCCAATATAGCCTCCCCCCGACACGGTGGAAAGATAATCGAATCTATTAATCAAATTGTGGTTTGCTAACCCCTGCAGTACACCCAAGTTAAAGGTTGCTGATCGAATACCACCACCAGAGAAAGACAACCCATATAAATCCATCTTTTTCCCTTTCTGGAATGGGTCCCGATCTGATGGGTCAGTGATTGTTGTTAGACTTTTAATTCCCGCAAGTTGTCGTTCGTTATTGCGCCAAATCCGATTTTTAAGAATTTCATTTAACTCGGCCTTAAATACTTCCTCAAACGACAAAGGGACCTGTCTTTTTATGAGACATTCCATCCTTTTCGCATCATCCCTTAAGAGTGTTTCGACATCTACATCCGATTCTTCCTCTAACTCTTCACATTTTCGCAGAAGTTTCAATTCCGCAGGGCTCAACAATTTTCTTAGCTCTTGATCCCTTACACTCCACATTTGCAAGATTCGTTGCGCTCTAGCATCTAAACCTCCTCCCCCCAGCGCTAATACAATTTCAATGGGAATGTACTGTAAAGCTAAAGCCAACCGTACACGTTCATCAGGGTACTCATATAAAATATTTTTTATGACATGCCGCCAATTAAACGGAGTAGGATAGGGGCCATATTCATGGAGTAAATCGATTATTCCCTTATGCCAATTGCTCCAGACCCATTTTTGAAGGGCTATACACAAAGTTATGGTATACTCGACCGAAACAGCTTCATCCACCTCTTGTTTGCTGATCCAGACTAGTTCAACCGCTCGTAACCTAAAGCTGTCTTCTTTAGATTTTTTATGTTCGCCGAGATTTACATCTTGCTCTAAGTTAATAAAACCCTGTAGTGTGGCTTCAAATTCTTCTGGTGGTATAGTTAAGACACTGTTTTTTAGATTGTTATTTATCTTATTTGCAGAATCAATCTGAGTAATCGATCCCCTAATAAATGATGTCTGGATAGTGGTAATTATGGATACGGCCCGGGCTGCGAGATCAACAATGGCATTCATTTCATGACGCGATAATAAGGTTAGAAATATGATTCTTTAAATGAAGCTTGCTATTTAGGTAAACTTCAAGTATAGGCGAGTCAACACGGTAGAAACGATAAATCTTAAGCCATACCCATAACCGCCACAATCGGGAATTTCCCGTTTTTGCAAAAATTGGATAGCTGATGTGTCTTTCACTTAAACCGGGATAGCGAGTGCATCCAATCGGGTTAAAATAAAGTCTCGACCGTTCTCATAGAACAGCCTATCAGCGACTTGATCAATCGTCATGGATGCCGGTAGGGCTACTTTAAACTCCTTGAGATATTTCGGAAATTCTTTCAAAAAGCGGTTTTTAAACGTAGCGATGGTCGACACATTGGGACAGCAGTCCAGACCGTCAATCAGACCATCCATGTCCGAGCCAATGCAAAGAGTTTTTCCCAACATTTTCTCAATGGCTGGCACCCCACCAAGCTGTTCGGCCAGTTGGATAGCGTGAAGAACATGCATATAGAATTGACGCGGATGAATAAAGTCTTTGACATTTGTCGGATTTAAATGCAGGACTTTATAGGTATCTAGTCGAACACAATCCGAAAGTCTTTTATCATTTTGTGAGGTATGGCCAAACAGGGGTTCAATTTCAAATTCGGATTCAGAAATGAAATCTGTGTCCGTAACCAGATGTACATCTTTTAATCCATTGGCATTCATACCGACATTGTCCGTGAGGGGACTTTCGTCTTCTTGTTTAAATGTAATTTCGGTATAACCCAGGATACGTTGATCCAAAGACAAGCCAATCAAGCCGCCAGAGTTAAAAATGGCTTCGATGTCTTCGTTGAACAGATTAATTGTGCTGACATTGAAGCCGATGCCATCGAATTTTTTACCGGGTTTCCCCAGCTTAATTTTACGATGAACAACGCCTTGATCGTTGATCAGATTCTTTGAGGAGATGATATAATCTTGAAGGCTGGGCTCATCTAATCGATTGAACCAACAGCCGGTGAAACCAGCGTGTGAGCAGATGATTGGCGAAGTTATGGCTTCCCGATCTCTAAAGGCGTAGAACTGTTTACGAGACAGCCAACTCATGTGCTTTACATCAGGTAAAACTTCCCGCTTATAGAGTTCTTTGGCGATCTTCTCACCCAAGGGTGTAAATCCATTACCAAGGGGTCGTAGGTGATCCTCATGAAAACCGCTCTCCCGAAAGCCGTCAGCGGCGTATGCCTGATTGGCAAATACATTATTGCCGGAATCTATATGAGCAATATTGACAGCAATGACTTTAACGTTGTCCTGAAGGAGTTTATCCAGGTTGGTTGTAATATCGTCTATGGCAGCTTGATCGGTTAGATCTAGGTTTCGGCGTAAGCAGTGAAGCCCCTCAATAGCGAATACAGCATGCAATACGTCAGCATCCGAGGGACTAAAATCAGCAGTTAGTAATTTTTTAATCGTCTGACTGCTGCTATTTTGTCTAAACAGCAGTTCTAAGTCCTTCTCTAAAACAGCAAACGTATCGTTAGTTTGCCCTAATTCCAGAAAACGCTCTTCCAGCAGGATATTGCCAAATTTACCTTGCTTGACGATATCATTAAATCCCTTATTGTCAGTTATTAGTTTAAGAATGCCTCGGTCTGGGGCAAATAGGACTAGCATCGCTAGCTTATAGTTACTCTCATTCAACTGAGTTAAGGAGGCCTGAGAAGCCAGGGAGCTTTCCACGAAGGGGCGCAATAAACACTTGGCTAAAGGGTTGAGGGCAACTAAAAATTCTTTCGTTTGGGTTGTTCTCCAGGGATTGATCGTGGGTAAGCCCGAAGTAGAGACTTCATCGGGATTGGCGAACTGTTTCTTAAGTGAAGGGTGCAGGTGAGAGTCGAAGAAAAAGGCCATATGTTTCTGATTTTTTGGCGGAATATAGTCGCTAATCCCTTGAGAAACACCGGGAAAATTCCCGTTTTCAATCCTCAGAAAACAACTTAGTCTGGCTCTATACATTCACGAAGAGTAAGGTATCAACTCATCCAGTGGTGGCAAAAAACGGGGATTTTCCCCTTGACATAGTCATAAGAAAATCCTTGCTTCACCCTTTTAAAAGCCGTGGGAAAGTATGAAATTATTCATTTCACTCACTGGGCTGTCTGATTCCGGCTAACCTTATTTTGAGGATAGTACTCTGACAAGGTAATCAACACCTATACGACAATGGCACAAATAAGCTCCGTTCACATTGTCTTGGCTGGCGAGACATTAAGCCAGATTGCCAAGAAACATAAAGTTAGTTTGGACGATTTGTTAGAAGCCAATCAACAGATTCAAAATCCGAATCTCATCAAGATTGGGCAGCCGATCAATATACCCAGTTTGGTGGCCCAGGCGAATACCCAGTCTCCGGCTGGGCCACCAATACTGTTTGACGGGATACATCCAGCGCCGGGCACGACCGTCGCCAATCAAGCTAAATACTCAACTCCCCCCCTGACGAACACAGAACTGAATCGGGCACCGGCGAGCTATGATCAAGTAATCAATCAGTTTGCCGTTGGTAATAATCCGCGTCACCTGAAATTTCAGGGCAACACGTTCTGTAATATTTTTCTCTGGGATGTTACCCGGGCAATGGGGGCTGAAATCCCGCATTGGGTTAGTGCGAAGGATGAAATTGCTATTCCATTTAGCGAAGGGGCACGAGAAATCACGATAAATGCGGGTGTCGATTGGTTGCAAAAGCACGGACCTAGCCATGGCTGGCAGCTAACAACGGACAAGGGGGCGCAGGACAATGCAAATCTGGGTAAACCCGCCGTCGTGGTTTGGAAAAATCCGATAATTGGAGGGCATGGGCATACAGCGGTGATTCGTCCGGGTAGCCTCACCGTAAAAGGTCCAATAATTGCCCAAGCAGGTGGCATCAATTTCAATATGGGTCATTTAAAAGATGGGTTTGGCACTAAGTCATCGGTAAAATACTACCGCCACGATTGAGTCGAAGTTGCTTACGTTAAACCACGTGATCATAACTTTACAGTAGGGTTCAATTAAATATTTTAATCGGCACTTAGGAAGGAAGGGGATAATCGGAACGCTGAAATGATTGTATTTGATTCTACGTTCTGACATGCAGTGCGCCAGAAAAGCTACTCTGTCAGTCCTGATATATTGACACATACCTAAGTGTCCAACTCAATCATATCCGGACTTCTCCGGAACGTAAGAAAAGTAGTCTTTATAATCTCTCCATTTTTGAAGCAGACGAATGAAGATTCTATCGTCTTACTTAGGATTGATTCGTTGTACGATCTATTTTTCCTAATCGGTCGTGATTCATGACACGTTAATAGGGGTCTTTATCAATTACTATTTTTTGAACATCATCGCTTTTATGCCACTACCAAACAATCAAAAAAATAATGTAAAAATTTGGAAAATACGCAGGAAGCATGAATATTTATATAAAAAATATAAAATATGATAAACTTATGCAAAGGGGATATGTTACTGGAAACTATCAAAGATACATTTGATGCTAATCCAGTAAGAATACCAGAGGAAAGGCTGCAACCTCTCACGTTGTTAGGCAAAATAAGTAATAAAGCTTATTTTTTAGGTAACATGTACAATATAGAAAATGAAACGTTGTTAGAAGATAAGCCTAATATTAATAAAAGTAAATTAGCAAATGTTTCAAGTAAGAAATCTAAAAAAGTAAACTTAGACATTGGGATAAATATTCTAGACGGATTTTTGAAAGGATTTGGAATAAATGCGAATTTATTTGGTGAGATAAAAAATCACTTTGCAAATGTAAAAAGTTTAAGCTTTTCATTTGATGATGTAAATCGATTCTACATAGAGCCTATCGAGCTATTTAGTTGGTTGCAAAATAAAGATATTATTATCAAGTCTCCCGTTTTACAACCTTTTATGCAAGAAGAAAATAGTTTATATGTAATTGATTCCATAATTACTAGTAAAAGTTTTAGCATTAGCATTGAAAATAAGCTAGATAACAACGTAGAAACTACTATACCAAGTTTACAGAAAATCTTAGCTACTACAGATGTCAAAGTCGAAACAACTTCAGCAAGTCAGACAGGGATAACCTTTAAAGGAAATAAGAATCTCACGTTTGCTTTTTCTTGTTTTAATATCAGTTGGGATAAATCTGGTAAGATAAATACCCTCATGCCAAATACTGAATTAGTAAATCTAGGTTTGGGCAATAATAAAGATTTTTATTACCCTGTAGAAAAAGCTATTTTGTATGATGAAATGTTTTTAATAGAATGGACAAATCAAACGGAAACATTATGAAAGATCGGATAGCACTCACCAAATTGCTCGAGAGTCTTCAAAAGAAATCCTTAGTTGAATTAGGAAATGATCCTTTAACTTCAAATATTGAATCTGACGAAGCTATCTTGGAATTAGCTACACTGCAAGGTTATGGTGATGATGAGAAAATAAAAGCTAATATAAAAGCATCAAAATTATACATTGAGGATTTGATAAAATTATACCCACCTTCGAAGTATCAAGACTACTCTCAGTATACGATTATTTTATATGTGTATAAACAACTTCTTCAATATTCCGATAATTTAGAAGTAAAGCTTCCGCCGCTCCCAGTAATAGGAACTTTACCAATGAGTGAAGTTAATGCGACCGTTTTCACTTTACCTAATGTAAAGGATTACTTAATTATTTTACAAGAAGGTGTAATCCAATTTGCAGATTGTTTTTCAAAGGTTATTGCTTATTGTTTTAACTATGAAGAAATAACTGGAGTTGGACCAGTAATAAACGTTAAAAATATTGATGATGAAATTGATGAAAATAGTATAGCATATATTTATTTTGAAAATTTAATTGACAATTATATATTCAACGGTAATATTAAGGCAACTCTAAGACATGACAGATTTATTGGAGAAGGAGTTGCAAATTCCTTAAGAAATTTTTCTGAAATGTTCGTTCTATCCCATGAAATGGGGCACATTATCAAAAATCATTTAGGGGATAAAGTAAATGAAGTTTGGTTATCATCGTCAGAACAATTAGAAAAAATATCATACAGTCATAACCTAGAGTATGAAGCTGACGAAGTTGCATTAGAGTTGATGCTAATAAATGAAATCCGTCAACCCAGTGGACCGCTGTATAGTACCGCAGGATGCCAAATAATATTAGAAGGTTTCGATATAATTTATAAAACAATTAATTTAGTAAAAAAAGGCAATATTAACAACGTAGAATATCCTGATTCTCATCCGGCTCCAATGTTAAGAAAAGAGAGAATCTTGAGAAAGGCAAATGAAATTTTAATTAATAAAAAAGCTAGACCAGAATTTATAAAAAGTGTTTCGGCATTTTCAGAACAAATAACATTAGCAGTTCAGCAATTATGGAAGATTTATGAGAATAATTTCCATAAAAAGCAAAAAAATAAAATTGCAACGTCGAAAATATGGAATATTGATTTATCAGGAAAGACAATTAACTCATGGAGTGGTTTTACTAATAGTAGTTTCCAAACTATTGAGACAATTGCATCGGGGCTTTTCAGTAATGATTTTTTTAGGCGATCATTTTTTTCATCTTTATTATATAAGCAAACAGATGTCCAATTTTTGTTGCTTCATTCTTTAATAAGTAACATCTCAAATAAAAATAGTGATATTAAGGATTATTGCGAAAAGAATTTACTTAAAATAAATAAAGTATCTAAAATAGATATTGAAGAATTGAGAAAGATTATTGAAAGCAGAGATGGAAATAAAGATAATCTCGAGAATCCATTTTATACAAAGTTTATAGTTGAAGCGAATATTAAACTTTCTCAAATATGTACTAAAAATTTAGATGCTTTGACTGAGAGTGAGTACGAATCATTTATGGTAAAAGTGAAGCATAAAGGAAAAAGAAGTATAAATGTCACTGAATTATTAGGTGATAGTATATATGAAAAGGAAATTGTAAAAATTAACCCTAAATATCTTGAGATTACATCAGAGTATATAATGTGTAAATTAAGTCCAAGACCTCAAAGTAAAGAATTAATTGAAATACTTAAAGGTTTGGATGACTACCAAATGTATCTTTATGATAAACTTGCTTTATATTATATTATCTGCATTAATCTATACCTAACAGACAATCAACATGATGACAAGGTATTTAGATGGATGTTTAATCTTTCTCCAGAAGAAATAATACTTGATTTAATGACTGGTTCAATCATCAATATTGAATTAATTAGCAGTGTAGCAAGCTCTTGTTTAGAAATAATTAATTATAATTATCCATTAAATGATATTAATTTAAACACATATATACAAAAAAAGATGTTCAATGAGAGAGTTTTTCTAAAGTTTTATTTGTGGAATGTCTCACTTTTAGTTAATAGAGCTTTAAAAGTAAATAAGGAAACAGAGATCTATTGGAAAGATTATTTAGATATATAATTTATTTTTATAATAATTTTAATACAGGAAAAGCTATTCAACTATATTACAGGTATCTTTTACAATTAGTACAATACTTTCAGATTGCTGGACATGAGGTTTTTAAATAGAAAAGTAAGCAGTCTTTAATTCACAAACCGGTAGTGGCTTAATTGCGTTGATCGGCAAAGAAAAATTGATTGATGAACAGACCAATTGCTGTGTCGTGAACCAAGATTGATTTCGAATAGCAAATGGTTCGGCGGGTCAATCGTTTTAAGCGCGTTCGGCGGGTTAAATTTTTACGTTCAAGACCTTGCAATGATGCTTTATTAACTAAGTACAAGCGTTGATCTAAGCAATCAAAATAGGCCGACACGGGCCGTCCCGCACCAAGAGTCCATTATCCATCTGATTACCCCAATTTTGGCCCCTTCTAATAATTGTAGTAAGTGGCGAAACGTTTGGTGGGTACGGCCGCACCTGCGGACCGGTCCAAAAACAAAGGCAATAATCCCGCCTGTCACTGCATCTTCCAGACACCACTGCCAACGAGGTTGTTTTTCTTACCCACATACGACCGCCCAGCCTTTAGGTTTGTGTGCTGGCTGAGACTATTCCAAGATTGGATTAGCTTGCTGGCAAGTAGGGTATCTTCGCAGAATCGTGCATAAATCCTCAGCGTACATCCTTTTGTCGCTTATTGGCGACGAATATTATCCGGAAATGTAAACCGCATTAGTGCTTCCAAGTCGAACTGTATTTCCGGTGAGACCGATTCAGAGAAGTCGTATTCGTCGGCCAGATTAATATGATGCCAGGTATTGTATATCGTTCGTCAAAAGTGGAAAGGTGAGGCCGTTGTTAAGTTGTAATAAGAAGAGAAATATTTAGCTGTGTTATCTTTGAAACCGTCCAATAAAAGCTAATTATTGGCCAAAATCGTGAACGACTAAACTGAACGGGTTTATTGAACGCAAAAAATGCCGTTTCCAGCTCCCTCCCTCCTAGTCGATCATCGTTCAGTTAAACGTCCGAATAAAACAGGACAAGACATTTCAAACAAGTTCCTGCATCAGGTTAATCAGCCTGTTGCTCATTAGATGGGGAACACCTAAGTTGTCCGAAAACTTACGAAGCAATAAACTGGGGAGAAACAAGTAGCAGCACCCACGTCTTTCGAGTGCAAACTGACCGCATGCCTTTGAAAAAGGAAAAGTGCTCGAAATATCCCATCAATCAAAAGGCTCACCCTACACATTCAGCCAGTAGGAGAGCTTAACGACTAAAGCCCGGTTTTTGCTGGCCAGGGAGCCAGGCAGGTAATTTTCCTGATAAACAATAAACAGGTCCGAAACAGGCGCGTAACGCCATTGAAGCCGGGCATTCAGGTTAACGTTGTTGGTCTGATTGTTGAATTGCATAAACGTAGTCAGAAATACCTTGCGGCTGAAAGTCAGATCGGCGCGAGGACCAAGCAGTAAGTAACGCACTGATTTGAAAGGTTCCGGCAAGCGAATGTCATTGTACTCAGCCGATAGGCTCAAGGCACCATAGGGCTGAAACCGGTACTGAGTCGTAGCCACGATATTGGCGTTGGTACCATTAAAGTAGCGACCTAAATTCCCGTCGATTTGGGCGTTCAGGCGCTTGCGCTGATCAGAGCCATAATGCCCAAAAAAGCCCCTAATCCGGTAGCTTGTGTTTTCGGCTAGTTGGCGACCATCCGAGTTGGTTGGATCGTAGGCAAAAAACAGGTACGTATAACCCGTAAAGTACCCAGCGTAGGCATTGGCCGTATTCCTGAACTGTACCGAGTAGCCATAATTTGTTTCACGGTCAGTAATCCGGCCATCGGCATTTTGGATCAGGCTGCCACTGAGGTAGGTTCCATGCGAAATGACGTGGCGGGTTCCTGGAACATAAAACGTCGTTGTGGTTTCGCCACCGTAGCGCCCATATCCCAAACGGGGCACATAGCCAATGTCATTGACTAGATAGTTGGTGCCGATATTTTCGTAAGAGCCGATGGCCGAAAAATTCCGACTGGTGTAACCCAAGTTTGCTCCATAGGTATGGGCATCCCTGAGTTTATAGGGCTTGATGGCCTGGTGATAAAAGAGCTTACCTGTCCACCGATTGTTGGCCGTCTGGAGGTTGTAGTCCAGCCCGCCGATACGCGTAAACTGGCTACTGTCCGCTCGCTGGCCCACGCCCTGACGATTCACTAAAATCGCAGCTAGGTTCGATCGGCCCAACACTTGACGTTGTACGACAGCTACCGTATAGTTTTCACCCGAAATACCTTTGTCGATTTGTTGCGCCGTTTGGGTATTGAGCAACCCAACGCGCCAGCTTTTGCCTACTTTTCCGCTGAGCCTGACGCCATAAAAAAGTGGGTTCTGAATGATAAGGCCCGTGCTGGTATCACGTCCGATACCAATCCGCCGACTGAAAAACGGCCGTGACCGAGACGAACCGAAATTAGCAAACAAATCCTGGTTTTCGATAAAAAACTGTCTCCGTTCGGGATAAAAAAGCTCGAATCGGCTCAGGTTTGTCACTTGCTGATCGGCTTCTACCTGCGAGAAATCAGGGTTTACCGTCAAATCGAGGTTCAAGGAAGGAGTAATCCCAATTTTAGCGTCGAAGCCAATACCACCGGTAAATGTCTGCTTTCCCCCTTCATTGCGTGTATCGATGAAACGGCCACTGAGGTAGGGGATAATGGACAGATTGGGGCCCGGAGCGGGAAGTGGTGTGGCGAAATGGATGGTATCGGCAAACGCCAGCGACGAAGGCGATTGGGCAACGGGCACCCGTTTCCAGGCCGATCGCTGGTTATTTTTGACATCGTTTCGCACAAAGTTGGCCAGCATGTACCGCGCCCCGATTGGATACCGAATGGTTTTGAGCGGAATCATCATTTCACCCTGCCACCGGTCGGCAAACACTTTGACGGCTGATCGCCATTTGTTATCCCATTCAGGGGCCACTTGTTCGCCATTGAAGATCTGCCCTTCCCGCTCCACACCCAGCGGAGTCAGCTGAAAGGTGAAGCCATTCAGACGGTCACCAAAAGGGTCGATGTAGGCCGAAAAGTTGTCGTTCGTATCCCACATAAAATCCCGCTTGAGCGAACTGGCAATAAAGGATTTATCCCGGTTTTTATCGTAACAGACAACGGCCAGATACAGGAAATGGGTATCGTAGCTCATCCGAACTTCAGTACGGTTATAAGCCGGCAGGGTATCGTTGGGAAAATTCTGGGTGAAATTGCCAGCGATCCTAGCCCGTTGCCAGACCCCTTCTGATAGGTCGCCGTCGATATGGATTAATGAATCGGTGGATGTAACAGGCAGCGACTGGGCCAAGCTCTTAATGGGCACAATCAGCCCCATCAACAGAAAAAAAAGCCGACCAAGATACGGAAGCATAAGTGGGTGTTCATAAGGCAGACAAAGCTACGGCACCTACCGTCATTCGCAAACCACTTCTGATTTTTATAGGGATCTGATTCAATTAATTAACCAAACTCAATTCATGAAAACCTTTAACCCTGGTTATGAAGGAAGCACTTTTAACCGGAAAACCCATCTACACAAAATGGCTTTACAAGCAAAGGTCAATACGAACGATTGTATTTAGCAGATTAGTTAAAAAAAGAGGTTTTCTTATCTTCTATCGTCACAAAACGTCCGATTCATTTTAGGGCAGGACACTTGCGAAAACTGTCTCTCAAACTCAACTCCTCACGGAAAATGAGACGTTGATTCGTGGTACTGTCACCAGGATTGGTATAAACCCGTTCTACTTGTTGAGCGAGTGAGCGGACTGAAACCAGCCCCATCAGGATAAACCCGATTAATTTTCGGATGCTGTATGGGAGGGTCAACCGCATAAAACCTTAAGCTGATGGCTTTTTAGCGAAAGTAGATACGCCTATAAAGATGAAGTGGTTAAGCTGAATTGTCCAAGTTAAGATTTGTTAAATGTAAGAAAGGCGCTCAACTGGTCTCCTCTCAAGTTAGGCTCCTACTTGAGATGTGTATTTTCTGTTCGTAGACAGCCTGTTCATTAAAGAAGTAAAGAATTGAATAGATCCTAATAGGCTTTTGGTAAGTATGCTTTTTTACAATTCATCTATTTATCCCTATTAAGCGATGAAGCATTGTAGGTGCTCAAGTAATACTCTTCTGCTTTAACGAACAGGATTGAATTAACTAGTACAAAAGCCATTACGAACCAGAAGCCATACCTCATACTTAACCAAGTTGAACCGCCCCAAGTATGAGCTAATAGTACAAAGAGGGCGAAGGTTTTCAGATATTTACGAGGGATATAATACCCAGTAATGCCAATAGTAATGAGCCAAATGAAGCAAATAACAAAGACTCCTGACACATGGTGAGCCATTAAAAAAGCCCCAAATGGATTGCCTTCATTAGCGGCTGTCAAGTTTCCTTGCCAATATTCTTTAGGCTGATGAGTAATGGTGATGATCTCATCGAACAAACACGCCCAATAAGCGGGCACAAGCAGGATAAATCGGTTCTTTAGCTTTTGCGATACGCTCATACAATCTGGTTATAACCGTGCCGATCTGTTAGTTAAAGTTAAACAATTGTGTTTACTACTATTTTGTGATCTGTCTCTTCAAAGGCTCCAAAGTGAGACGATGGAGCCTTCATCTATCTGTTCATAAATTCGGGCGTTTTTTTGAGATAGTACACTCGCTTAACTCAAAGCCGGTAATTGAATCACAAACGCGGTACCTTCTCCCTCCTGGCTTTCCACCGTCAGGCTCCCCCCGTGACCTTTGGTGACAATATCATAACTCAAGCTCAAGCCCAGTCCCGTTCCTTCCCCAGTGGGCTTGGTGGTAAAAAAGGGTTGAAAGATTTTGGCCTTTACCGACTGGGGTATACCTGTTCCGTTATCATTAACCCGTATCTCAACGCTTTTTTCTGTCTTTGCTGTACGGAGGGTAACCCTAGGCTGATAGGCTGAGTCTGCCTGCTTCTGGCGTTCCCGTACGGCATAGAAAGCGTTATTGAACAGATTCAGCAACACCCGCCCGATTTCCTGAGGAACGAGCTCGACGCTGCTCAGAGTAGGATCAAACTGGGTCACCAGTTCGCAGCTAAAGTTTTTGTCTTTAGCTCTGAGTCCCTGAAAAGACAAGCGGAGATACTCGTCGGCCAGGGCGTTGAGGTCGGTGGGCTCAACTTCTCCCGTTGTCGGGCGGGAATGGGCCAGCATCCCCTTAATGATGGAAGCGGCCCGACTACCGTGTTGGGTGATCTTCAGCAGATTTTGTTTTAAGTCCCCCAAAATTTCAGCTTCCACTTCTGGGTCACGCTGGGGATTATGTTGCTCGGCTTCCAGCTCTTCGACCAGTTCGGTGGATACCTCCGAGAAGTTGTTGACGAAGTTCAGTGGGTTCTGAATCTCGTGGGCGATACCGGCCGTCAGTTCGCCCAGGCTGGCGAGTTTCTCTTTCTGAATGAGTTGGGCTTGAGAGGCTTTTAACTCGGCAGTACGGGCCTCGACCTGTTGTTCGAGGAGCTGATTTTGCGTCGCCAGTATCGCTCGCTTTTCTTCCGTGATCTGCACGACCGCAGCCGCTTTCGCTCGGTCCTCAGCGAGGATTTCTTTAAACCGTAAGGCCACATAAACCAGGAACGAGAGGGGTATGGCGGATGAATAAGCAGTACCCAGAATTATTATAAAGATGCCTCGAAGCAAACTTTGCGGAACTAGAATCGAGTTGAGCACAAAGAGTAGCGCAAATACGAAAGCCAGTATAATGCCCATTACAATGGACCTAGGTGCTCCATGCAATTTATTCCGAAAAGAAATTATTACGTACAGTAAAAACAGTAATTCCAGGGCAAAGGCGAGCGTACTGATATAAATAGGGCCAATAACCGTATCAATGACAAAGGCCACTACAGGCAGCAGAAACAGGCCTATTGTAAATCGTTTTATGTGAGGATGGCCAACTATGCGTAGCAGGATGACTGGCAAAAGTGCTACCGTCAAAAACGTCAGGATGTCCGATAAACGATAACTGCTGAAGGTAAGTGGTGAGAGTTTAGCAAGATTTAACATATTAATTGACCCATTGAGTGCCGTCAGCGTGCACTGAATGGCCAGTAGCCGAAGACTTGGTTGGTCTCCGACCTGTTGAAAGACCAATAGCCATAGGAGTAAACTAGTAAATAAGGCAGCGGCAAACTGTAATGTATAGGCAAGCGAAGCGAGCGGTCCTATTTTAGTAACAGAAGCTTGGTATTTGGGGCCCACCAGCCGTAATGCTTGATCAACAGGAGCGTCTATTTCGGATTTAAGCTTAGTTAAGGAAAAGGGAGCTTTATAATCCACAATATGTAACGAGATCAGATATTCACGCCCTGGGACTAACGGTACGGAAGTAGGCGATTGATCAATAAAATAATAATCGTGATAGGGCTCACCCTTCGCTCCCGTACTCCCATAGGAGGCCAATAGGTTTCCATCTATATACAAGTCCACAGCCGACCAAGTGCTTTTTCGAAACCACACCGGCATGTTCTTGAAGGTAGAATCCAGTTTCAGTCGTAGGCGGAACCAGCCCTCCACTCGGCCCGTTTTATCCACGTCTTTTATAGACAGTTCAGTAGGTTTTCGCTTGCGCCAACTGGACGTATTAAGCCCGGGACTAGCCCAAGCTGGATTGTTGCCTGGCTGATAGACCCAGCCGTCTGCGGAAGCCAGAAAGATTTGCTGTTCGGCATTAAACATCGCGGTGTCAAGCACCAGGGTAGAATCCTGGGCCAGTGAATTCGTCAGGCTTAAGCATCCGAGCAGTAAGGCAATCAGGAATCTCATAATATTCGATTGGGTGGATATGGAGCCTCAACTATTGGTTCATTTGGCCTTTTTGCTTAGGACTCTCCCTAAACTAAGAAAAACCTTCTAAAAAGTAAGAGCTCTTACCGAAGATTTACTAACCCCGGCTTAACAAAAGTATTGGGTTGCTGCCCTCAACGCCTAACACGTTTGAGCCACTTCCTGTCAATTTTAAGCCGGTTTGAGGGATGACCTGCAGGGTCATGTTGATGAATAAGCAGCATTGTTGCGGGCTGGGAGAAAATGAGGCAAGATTAACAAGGGCGAACTGGAGCGTATGTGACTGATGGCATTGGACAGGTAGTAAATAATCTCTGTCTCGAAAAAACGCTCCTATGCGAGACTGAGTAACGATATTAAATATGACCCTAATTGGGCTTTTAAGGAGACATTTTCATTGCCTTAATGATGAGTTGGCTCACTATCGCTCTATTTAAACCAATTTCGAAAAGATGATCCTTATTTTTTATCAATTGAGCTATTCTTGACTCACCTTTCTTTCGCATCTCCTATGAAGTCAAAAAGGGAGACTAGCTCGCCATAAAAAGTGCCCTCAACGCAGATTGCCCAACTATCAGCACCGGATCCAATGCCTAATGGCAGTGTCCTTTGTTAATTTACTCTGTTGTAGATGCTCATTAACCAGTAACCTTAAGTCTAGTATGAAACTCATCTTTACGCTGTTTGCCTTGCTCGTTACGGGGGGAGCACTCCTGGCTCAGTCACCCACAAATTATACCGCCACTTCCCCTAACGTCGATTCACCAGGCTCCTTCAATACACTCGTCGGACCCCAGGCAGGCAATTCGATTACGACGGGCACTCAGAACAGTTTTTTTGGCACCTATGCTGGTTTTAACACTACGACAGGATCGAGCAATGTGGCCATAGGATCAGCAGCTGGTCAAGGCAATGTCAAAGGCAGCTTCAATGTGGCGTTAGGCGATTCGGCAGGCTACAACAATAGTGTATCGAATAATGTCTTTGTGGGTAGTAAAGCGGGTTATCAGAACACGAGTGGGGCGCTTAATTCATTCGTGGGCACTTACGCAGGCCGGGCTAATACGATCGGTAGTAATAACACCTTTGTGGGCAATTACGCAGGCTACCAGAACACCTATGGTTCTGGTAACAGCTTTATTGGTAGTCAGGCCGGATTGAATACCACCACTGGTGGTGATAACAGCTTTATTGGCCAGCAAGCAGGCTACCAGAACACGACGGGTAATCAGAATAGTTTTATGGGTACTCAAACCGGGTACTTCAACACCACGGGTCAGCAAAATACGTTTATGGGCTACAATGCGGGCTACTCCAACACGACGGGCTCTTCGAACAGTTTCATCGGTTATCTGGCAGGATACTCCAACACCACTAGCCGGGAAAACAGCTTCATCGGTGCCACGGCGGGGTATTATAACACGACGGGCTCGTCGAACACCTTCATGGGCTATGGGGCGGGTGGCCATAACACAATGGGCTCGTCAAACAGCTTTATGGGCGATTATGCGGGCGAGAACAATACGACCGGTAGCAGTAACAGTTTTGTGGGCTATCGAGCCGGCTTCCAAAACACGACAGGAGGAAGTAACACCTTTTTAGGTTATCAAGCGGGTTATAACGTGACCACCGGTAGCCACAACATCATCATTGGTCCCACCTCAGGGACAACCATTACCACCAGTGACGACAACGTGTTGATGGGGTATAATAGCCAGGCGGCTGAAGGCATCTTCAATGGGATCGCCATTGGTGCCAACAGTCGGGTGGCCAGCAGTAACTCGATGATTCTGGGCAATGGGGTAAACGTAGGCATTGGCACCTGTGCGCCAACAGCCCGGCTTCATGTGCGGAGTGAACAGGCTGATGAGTCAGGCGTCCGACTGGAACAATTGACTAGCCAAAGTCCAACCACACTGGTCACTGACCAATTCCTGACGGTCAACTGGGCCGGCGATGTCGTTAAAGCCCGGTATCAACTGCGGATCAGCGACGCTTCGAAGTGGAGTGACAAGGTATTCAGCCCAGGCTATAGGCTTCGTTCATTGGGCTCGGTGGCGCGTTTTGTTAAACAAAATGGTCATTTGCCAGGCGTTCCCTCCGCAGATCAGGTGGCCAAAGACGGCGTTGAGCTGGTGAAGCTGAACGCGTTGCTACTGGAGAAAGTGGAGGAACTAACCTTATATAGCATTGACCTAGAAAAAAAAACCAGTAAGCAGGCAACCATCAACCAACAACATCAGGCAAAAATTGAGCACTTAGAGCACTTAGTCAAACAGCTTCTGGAAAAGAAGTAATGCATGGCAATCAAGACGAGGCTTACCTCCGTTTCATAGTTAAAAACGCTTTATTCCTTTAACGTCTCAAAATAAAGCTCCTAGGGGGAGACGAATGGGTTCTCATAGGTCTACTTCTTAATTGAGGCGTTTTTAATAACTGTCAGCGACTATCTGTAACATACGAAGAAAGCAAAGTGAACTGAACCGGTAACCACATTTCCTCTTGCCCCCTTAATTTGCAACAAGTAGGGCAGGATTCTATGTCTATTTTGTTAGCTAACTTAATGTCCAAACAAAACCCGATGGTGCAGATTTATATCTTTTCGCTCTATAATACGCTTATGAACCCCTTACGTGGCAAACATGCTAGCTACTATGGCTATAAGCCAATCAATCCTCGTTTTTTATGTGTCGTTCTGGGCTTTTTCGGTTTAGCCTTGACAAGCTGTGATCCCAAATCGGCTGAGGTTAACCCAGCCGAACCCCTTCCCCCCCTGCTGCAGGTTCGTGCTCAACCCGACTCGCTGCTTATCTTGCCTGATGGCCTTGACTTTTCGGTTATCTCTAAGGCGGGTCAGGGACCAAGCGGCACGCTAATTCGCTGTAATTTACTCGGTTCGCCCAGTGATAACTTTACCGCCTATACCTTCGATCAACAGAGCCGTTTGATCGGTAGTTGTGAGCAGACTAGTTTTGGCTACGACGAGCTCAGACTAGTGCACTACCAGGGGACCTATATTGACCAGGTATATACCGGATTTGACCACCATCGTCGAGTCGTAAGCCCCAGAATGGTTGACGCCATCGGTTGGCTGAGTAAGTACGAGTATGATAGCCAGCGTCGACTGGCCCAGGTCTTAGTCTATGAGAATGTGGCTGGACAGTTCAAGCTTAACCATAGGATTCACTACCAATACAATGGAACTGGTCAGTTGCAGCTAACCCGAGATACGTCGGGTTTGGCTTTTGGCTCTAACCTGAGTTATCAAGGTGACTACCCGGTTGAGGTCCGCTATTGGGAAAATGGCGATGTATATCAAACGGAGTTATATCAGCCTAACCAGCCACCCATTAAGCCCGCACGTCGGGTCTTTTACAACCAAGTAACCAACCCCCGAGCCCCGTTGCATCTGTGGCCACAAAACGTGCTGACGGCCCATTATCCCATCGGGACGGGCGTTAGCAATCTTGACCTGGAAGCTTACCAATACCGGTATAACTATGACTTGCAAGGACGCTTATCGAGTGTTCAGCAGCGCAGTGTGATCGACTACGCTGGTACTGGCATCCTCTGGACAGATTGGTCTTATAGAGAGGAGTTTATTTATGCTCCTTAAGCCCTATGGTTTATCCAGAAAAGAAGGTCTTATTGTCGTTATCTATTCTAGGTTCGTCCGAAACAAATAAACGGCATTCGTCGACTTTTGAAACAGCCACCGTTCTTATTTAACACATGACATTGAATCGATCAGCCACGAATAACTTAGTTTTTGCCTTTATTAACCTGTTTTTACTGGTTGCTCTGGTAGGATGCCATCATCCATCCATTGACTATGCCCTTGGTAATCCTCCTACCCAGCGGCCTAAAGCTACAACCACGTTGTATCTAGACCTGACTGCCAACTTAGTAAATTTGGATACCGTACAAATGGGTGGGATTGTTTACTCCGTTCTTGCCCAAGATAGTATGCGTTTTAGCTATGACAATCAGCAACGGCTGATCAAAGTTGATCTTACGCACTCTTCTCAAGATTATGGTAAAAAGATAATAAGTCCGACCGTATCCAGTACATACGCTTACCAGAATAACCAATTAAGTGGGCGAGAATACTTCACCGAAACCTATGCCGGCCGCCCATTTCAGTATCCGCTTGATAGCAGTAATCACCGTGTTCTAGCTTATACCAGGTATGGCTACTCATTTGTCGATTATGATTCATTACGACAGTATTCAGGTGAAGGTATTTTGCTGAATGCTCTACAGACCAGCTTTAATCCCAGTTTTCCTAATATCAAACGCCAAATTCCCAATAGCAAAGCGACGATTGAGGGGGGAAATATTACTCATAGTGAGGTATATAGTTCTTGGACGAGCGATCTGGTCAAGATAAATCGATTCAGTTATGATATGAACCATTACGCGGCTTTAGCAACGTTTCCCTTTTTAGGGGAAACAAGTCGTAATGTATTGCTACGAAAAACAGTCA
The DNA here is from genome assembly GCF_054776595.1 of Spirosoma horti. Classification (NCBI taxonomy): domain Bacteria; kingdom Pseudomonadati; phylum Bacteroidota; class Cytophagia; order Cytophagales; family Cytophagaceae; genus Spirosoma; species Spirosoma horti. The sequence continues at coordinate 901,843 of NZ_BAAHBQ010000003.1, read as the reverse complement.
TTACGTATTATGGCAATGAGGTCGATACGTCTAATTATATCTACACAAACGAATATGATAATCAGGGCCGATTAATCCGACAGTATGAGATGAGAGTATCAAAAGATTCCCCTATCGGGAGTGAACGTCGGCTAACCAAATTCTATTATTAAGTGCAGCAGTTGACTGACTACAAAAATATAGCAGAATTTAAGCTTAGTCATTACTTCATGAAGTTTCATATTGACGCATCAAGGGTTGTTTCAGACCCCTACTCTAAAGAAGTAGCACTTGAATAATCTGCTTGTTTCAGCTTGGATTCTCGCTAAAATTGTCCTGATCCCCTGAAAGGGAGCCAGTGAAAAGTAGAGTAAAAAAACTAACTTTCACAGGTTTACAAAAGGGAGATGAAAGCAACACGATTCACTGAATCCCAAATTGTGGCGAACGCTCCGGCGTCCCGGTCTCAAGCAACAGGATAGCGGCCAAACCGTCGCGCAAATCACCCGCGAACATGGCATCAGCGAGGCCACGTTTTATAATTGGCGAGCCAAGTATGGCGGCATGCAGGTTTCCGAAGTGAAGCGGCTTAAAGAGTTGGAAGATGAAAACCGACGACTTAAGAAGATGTATGCCGAACTGAGTCTGCAAAACGAAATCATCAAGGAGGCTTTAGCAAAAAAGTGACGGTCGGCCGCTGCCGTAAGGCCCGCCGAGCATCGAGGGGTAGTCAGTTGGCTGATTGATCAGAAACACATTAGCCAACGCAAAGCCTGTCGTTGGCGGTCCCGCGTCCGGGTGGGTCTCAGCCGCAATGCGCTAGCAGAACCAGTGATCATTAAGGAGAAAGATAAAGCGATGAGTCTTCGGATCGAGCAGTTGGCTCGGCGGCATAAGTACTGGGGCGTGCTCAAGATTTATCGTCGGTTGCGCAAGCAGGGCGAGTTAATTAACCATAAACGCGTCAGACGCTTGTATAGAAATTTAGGCTTGAGTTTACGGCGAAAGACCAAAAAACGCCTACCGGAGGCAGTACGCAAGCCTCTGCCTAAAGCAACGGCTTGTAATCAATGTTGGTCATTGGATTTTACGTCGGATAACTTGACGGGTGGGCGTAAGTTTCGCACTCTGAATGTGGTAGACGATTACAATCGGGAGGCCCTGGGCATCGAGATCGATTACTCTCTGCCTGCCCGCCGAGTCACTCGGTTGTTGGATCAGCTAGTAGAACGCTACGGCAAACCCGAACGGCTACGAAGTGATAATGGGCCGGAGTTTATTAGTCAGACGTTGCAGGATTGGTGTAAAGATCAGGACATCGAGTTATGCTGGATTGAACCAGGCAAGCCCACTCAAAACGCTTATATTGAGCGCTTCAATGGGACCTTCCGCCGGGAAGTACTAGACGCACATCTGTTTACAAGTATTAGACAAGTACGTCAGACGGTGGATGCCTGGCTGGAGGAGTATAACACAGAACGGCCTCATCAGGCCTTGCAGTTTATGACCCCGATTGAGTATCGACAGGCGGCTTAAATTCTAGTCAAAACTGGCTCACATAACGGGGTAAGGACATAAACCGTTGTAAAACTCCAAGCGGGTCCCATTCATCGAGTAATCTATCAACCTCTATCAATACTGATTTACGTTGCATCAATTGAAAACTGCTTGTTATATAAGTGCAATTATGTTAACTCAAAGCTATGTTACGCTTGATACTCATTGCTTTCAGTACATTAATTTTTGCTTCCCCAGCTCTATCCCAGCCTTGCCAGCAACTGACCAGCATCAGCCGTAAAGAGCGTAAGGTGCTGAAAGAGTATATCCGCTTTTGTGAGTCTAAAGGCTTTTTAAAAGCAGATACGGGCATTGTTATGCTTCATCGACGGATTGATCCACTAGGACAACTAGAATGGTACATTGGCGTGAGTTATAAAGATTATTATATTGAACGAAAACCACCTATTGGCTGGTCAACTGTTTTAGGCAAACCTATTCTTTGGTATAATGACTTGTTCTTACCGAATGATCCTAAATTGACCAACGAGGAGCAAACCTGTTTAGCTCAAGTCGTGGGTACTCGAGTTAGCAAACGTCCGCCCCCTCCCCAACCCAGACCAATACTAGACATCAACGGTCAACCCATGTTCTATAAAAATGGTCGGCCGATGATGACTAGTGGACAAGATTTTCGTGCCGGGGGGTCTGGAGTTGACATGCATATTATCTTTAAAAAGGATGGCTCAGTCAGTAAGCTTATATCAGTCTGACAAGCGTGGTTTTACTCATAACTATCTGGCGTGTGATCTTAGAATAGTTCATTAACATAAGATAGCTTATTCAACTTGACTAAGAAAAGTGCAAAATTAGTTGGTTAACTTATTCTCAAAATACCCTCTCAATCTGAGAATAATCACTTACGTTAAGATAGCCTATTCAACTTGACTAAAAAACTGCAAAATTGGTCAGTTAACTTATTTTCAAAACATGCCTGGTTTTGCGAGTCAGCCAACCAGGCATGTTTAGTTGGTATACATGAACCGGTTGACAACTAAGTCAGGAGTAGTCTCGTTCGTATTTATCTTAACAATGGTCTGTTGAGTTACTCGATTCAGATTATCGAACGCATAGGTATAGCTGGCCGAAACGGTGTAGGGGTAGGAGATACCGTAGCAAGTCGGGGTTTGTGCGCATTGATGATTCGTTACGGACTCAAGTAACAAGTTTAGGTTTGCTTTCCCTTCCCTGAACAAGGCCAACGGATCAGCTAGGGCGGAGTGGGTCAAGTCATAGGTCTGTTCGGCTGTCGATATCGCGTACTTATTTTCAATCACTTCTTTCCGAACATTTCCGTCCAGTACGCTACGGGTGGTTAGCTCGTTATACCCATCGTAAGAGGTCGATTTTCGAATCAGATAGTTGTCATTATCATACTCATAAACGATTTTCTGTTGTAAGAAAACGTTTGGAATGGCATACCCTCTGGAGTTGACGGTGAGGGTTTCATAGCTACCGCTATTGGAGAAATAGCGAATGATGCGATCGCCCAAGTACGTGTAAGAATTATACTCTTTACTGTAGGGATCGTTGGGGTGGTCAATATCCTTTTGTCCCCAATAAATGAGTCGGCCTTCAAGATCATACCGATAGGTTTTCTCTACCCCTAGTACATAGTGGTAAGTCTTGCCTTGGTACAGAATGGCTGGCTTTGTGGAATGACCCGCTAGCAGCGGACTTGGGGAATACTGTGATTCGATGACCTTACTTATTTGGTGTTGAAGTCGGTAGGAGGCAGGCGGGGTATTGTCTTTACATCCTGTAGCAATAACCACCAGCAGACCAATTAGACAATAGCAAGAAAACCATTTCGAGATAATCATCATAAATCAACCATGTTGTGAACATCCATTCGCTGCGACATCGCATCGGTGGAGCGGGCCGGCCGTGCGGTTGTAAATCCCGGATCAACATTAATATTCATTGGGCAATGTACCTGTTTCAAACTGGCTTTTTGCCAGAATCAATCGATTGACTGACGGAACTTGAACAACCATTGACTTTTTCAACAGCCACTGCTTTTATGTTAGCCAATCTACCAGAAATTGCTTTCAAAGAAGTAACCTCTTAAATGGCTCCTGCGTGAGACGAGGAAACGTTTATCAATAAGCTCCCACTTGAAACGATTAAGTATTCATGTATCTGCTCATTAATTCGGGCGTTAATTGAAATAGAACGTCGACGGGTAATAAGCTTGAAGTTTCGTACTTTGGCTAATACAACATCACTTACAAAACAGGTTTAGACCACAATTCCATAAGAACAAGGGTTGATTAGCTATGTCCATGAGATATTATACCGTCCTTACCGTTTTACTAATCTGCTACTTCCCAACTATAATCAGCGCACAAAATGGGCCTAAAACACAAACCTACCCTAAAAGCATAAAGTTATCCAATCAGCAGTTCGCGGTACGTCCTTCCAATTCATCAAAACCTTTTCCATTAACTGCGGTGGCTGGTGACACCGTGGATTTTGGTAACGATGGGTATCCAGGGGCTTTCGCTATCGTGTTGACCGGTCAAGATAGTATTCGAGTTGATTATACCAATCTGCCCTACCAACAACGGGTTTATATACCCTTGGATTCTCCGGACGGCAAGGCTATGTATTGCCTTCGGTTCAATGGAGTGGCGGGTCAGTTTGACGATGAATACGTTCGAGCGCATACCAATAAAGCAGAGGTTGACATTCCTGAAGTATTTGAACTGGCTAATATCCTATGGATACTTTCGGATCATGGCCAAAAGAGCGCGAGCCTACCTAGATCCGGCCCTTATTACGAGCGAGTTGCCGCCCACTTTAAGCCCTTTCTTAATCACCCCGTCATCTCCTCGATCAATCAGATTGCCGATAATTTCGGTAATTATTATGATTTTCGAGAGAACAGTTATGCGTATCATTTTGAGAAGGACAAGTTGGTATGGAAGGGCCCCCATTATTACGTAATGGGGAGGGATTGGAGCACGTTTAACAGTCTCTTCAAGCAACTGGCTCCCCAGATTGAGGACTTTGCTAAGCGGTCAGGTTACCGAGCTTTTTACAAGAGTCAGTTGCCCTACTACCAACAATTGATTGGAGAGCAAAAAGAACTGATGCCAGTTCGCACCATGTGGAACTGGCTAGAAACCCGCTTTCCGCAACGCTTTGCGTGCTATCGAATAGTGTTTTCCCCCCTGATCGGCGGTTCACACAGCACCCAACAATACGGTCGCTATATAAATGATACTTATTACCGTGAGGCTGTTATGTTTGTCAATGGGCCTTCCACTTATTTAGATCGGAGCGAATTAAGCCAACAACAGCGGCAAGGGCTGGCCTCAGGTGTTGTCTTTACCGAGATTGACCACAATTACGTCAATCCAACGACTTCGCGGTTTCGAAGTCGCATCGATTCGATTTTTGTCAATCGCTCCATCTGGACCCAAGCTGGTGGGGACACCGATAATTATGGCACACCCCAAGCCATCTTTAACGAATATATGACCCATGCTTTATTTTGTCTCTATGTGCAGGATCAGTATGATGCGAAAACGGCAGCTTATCTGATCGATCAGCGGGAGCGCCTGATGGTGGACCATCGGCATTACATTCGGTTTCGGGAATATAGGCAAAAGTTGTCTGAGCTATATTTAGCAACAAAACCAGATCAGCCTATAGCTAGTCTATACCCTGTTTTACTCGACTGGGCAAAAGAAGTAGAGTAGTTGACCAAACCCTCGTGACTAATCGTCTCTCAAAGGGCTCCCGCGTGAGAAGAATGGGCTTTCAAAGGTCTGCTCGTTAATTAAGGAGTTCAGCGAGACGGTATTTAGCTTGAAGTTCTGTACTTTGGCTAGCATGCAAGACAACAGAGAGCCTCAATTCTAGCTTACTAACGATATGACCACAGATGATTTCTATGCTCAATTCAATGAGCAGCCATCAGTTACACAGCGAATCGACCTGCTTTGGGAAATCTTAGTTAAGAAAGACCAGAGACTTATTCGACGATTGGTCTATTTAATTAAACATCCTTTGCTTATTGAGAATCATAACCGGTTTGCAGCGGTGCTCAGAGAAGTAAATCAGGAGGCTTTCATTCAACCGCTTTTCGACTTAATCACAGAAACGCTACCCCAAGAACCTGAGTGGATTTATGAGTACATTCTGGCGTTGGAAGGATTAGTTAATGGGGTGGGCAAAGGCTTCCAACTAAATCAACAACAGACTCGTGTTTTATTAGACTGGATTGTAAGCCCAAAACGAGGTAGTAAATCAGGAGTAGCCTCGAAAATTGTCTTAAAAACGGCAAGAAACGAGGTGTCTAAACAAGTTTTTATTGATTCCATTAAGAATCCAACCCTACCTTTCTATATCAGACGATTCGCTTTACAAGGCTTGATCCGACATTACGACTTGGCGTACAAACTACTCTTTGAGCAAGTTCTGGAGCAAGAGCAGAATTCTGACTTCAAACGATTTTTGGCTGAACGTATTGATGATCTTAGAAGTGGGTACGAGAACAACGATAATCTGTATGCTACTAACTAAGGTTGACAGTTATTAAAAGTAATCGTCTCACCAAAGGCTCCTGAATGAGACGAACAAACGTTCATGAATAGGCTCCAGTATTAGACGAAGAAATAGTCATGTATCTGCTCATTAATTCGGGACTTATTTGAAGCACGGCTTCTTTTATTTTGCTCAAAGAAACATCAACTTACTGACCTCACCTTCTGTCTTACAGCTGTAAGACAGGGGTTGTTTTTGTCATACATTCTGTAGTACTTAACATAATTCTGATTATACAACATTCGGTTAGCGATGATAACGGGTATTATAGGCTTATGGCTGATTTTGCTCTTACCCACCGTTGGGGTTAGCCAGCCTTATACTGTCGAAGAAATAAGCAAACAAATTCTTCATGCCTTTAAAATTATCCAGTTCCCTTTAGATCAAGGGAAATCTCAGTTGATGGCTATAGGCGATACAATAGCACCCACGTATTGCTTAGCCAAGCTGGTTAATAACCACTCGGCTTATGTAGGCTATGTGTTTGCCAACTATTCGTCAGTGAAGGCAAGTCATCTACTAGTTCCCGGGATGACGCTAAGCCAAGCCAATGAAGCGTATCACCGAGCCATTGCCAAGGATACCCTGTTCAATCGACATTTCTTAACCATGGCTGCTTATTATCTGCAAGCCCAAGGCAGCACTATAAAGCACTTCATCCCACCTGCCAAGCCCGTTTTGACAATGCCGGCTTTAATGAAGATCGCCAGCCGCTTCTTTGAACGATTAGAAACCGCCCCCAATGGCGGTGTTATCTGGCACTTGAACCAACCTGGTATGGCTCAGTCGAACTATGATCCAACGGCCCAAAATCAACCCCTAGTCGAAGCCTTTTGCAGCGAGGCCATTATGAATTGGTCTTATACCAAAGATTGGCACTCATTTCCCTATGATGCGGAGTTCTATGCCCAAGTAAAGAGCTTGGAAGCAAGGACGGTCCAGTTGACTAGCTCAGATGACAGGCGTCAGGTTGTCCGACCAGCCATGCGTGAGTTTATGAGTCGAAATAGAGTACTCGAAAAGATGCTATTAGCCGAGTATGAGCATGCTCAAGATTGGCTAGGTTTTACGCTTATTCGCTGATTGGTTAACATAACGGCAGTGGCTGTTGCAAAAGTCTGAACCAGATCGAATAAACATAAACAGTGAGCCATTTCCAGCCCAAAAAGTGGCTAAAAATAACCTGTTCAACGAGCCATTTCGCAAGCGCATCTACTTTTGCAACAGCCACGGCACTTATACAACAAAAATAAAGGTAACAATCTACCACTAACTAAATTTATAGTTTAAACTTACATTCTTCTGAAAGAATAAGGTTAGTACTTCGTTATCAGCATAGTTTTCATACTTAACTAACTAAACTGATGCGCCCTTTACTCATTCTATCGTTGATGATTTTGGCTTGGGCTTCTATAAACCCAATCTCTTTACTAGCCCAAAACGTGAGTAAGAATCTAAGCTACGATGTGACATTTATAGCTGATGGGAAGCTAGTCAATCTCACCCAAGGGATTCCGCACGACGCCAAAACATTCAATATGAAGGGGAAACTTACTCCAGAAAGTAAGAAGAGATATCCGCAACTCAAATCAGAGGTAGCTATCAATAAAGCAGTAATTAGTTTAGTCCGAAATACTCGGCGAGTGGCCTTCGTCAATTGGACTGGTAATGAATCTTTGTCAAGTTTGCCAAAGCTAATGCAAGCTGGAGATCGGTTTGTGGTTCAATTCGATGATGTAGATGCTCAGTCGAAAGACGGAATTAATCACAAATTAGCTAATTTTAAATTTATGCAAATAACTGTTTATTAACCATGTTTATGGTTTTAGGTAAACTTGTTAAAATGGTATTTTACTTTGTTTAAGAGAGTACCCTTCTTTTATAGCGAACAGACTTAAATCACATAACATAATGGCACTTATATAAGTGCAGCTTTAATTAATGCAATTATTATGTTGAAAATCAGTGTTTAAAGAATTGTATTTTATCCTGAAATGTAAAGCAACATCAACAATGAAACATGGCCTTAAAACTTGCTTTTTCTTATTAATCGTTGCTTGTTCATCTCGTGAACCAGAGCGCGCCAAAAATGAGTATCACGATATAGGCACATTTGATAAGAAGGTATGGGCGTTGAATCAGGCAATTACTCACCTCTCTAATGATTATGGGAAATTACCTCCAAACGCTTATCATAAAGTGAGGTACACCTTTCGCGATGCGCCTATTGGTGAGGATAGTATCAATGCTTTATGGTATCACAAAGATTCGACTATCCTGGCTCTTGAGGTTAATCTCACTCAGGGAATATCCTGTAGATGGTCAGAAGTTAGTCATATTGTTTTAGCAAAAGCAGCTTTCAAATATAATAGTTTACTTGAGATTGATTCTTTATCAAAGCCCAAACAACCACTTTCCCAATGCTTGTAAAATAACATCTAGTTTATTTATTTCTCGCTCGAACACAGCGGCTTATTATTTCTTTCATCCGATAAGTCTCTATTATAAAGGAGTCAAAATCTATTGCATAAGTAGCATACGAACTGTTGTATAAGTGCCATTATGTTAATAACCCAGGTTATCGACGACCATTTTTTTGTCAGTAAACTCCGACCAGGCATCGAAAAACTCAGTTGATGGGTATCGCTGATCACCTGCTCCTGACCAAGTTAAATGGACAACTACTAATTTATTCCCTTCTCCTGTAAACAGTACATCATCGTTTGCAAAGTTCCTGCCAATAGGTTCAAGTTGCAGCCCAAACAAAGGATGATGAAAGGTAACTTCCGCTTGTAACTCATTCTTGAGAGCTGCTTTTTGACTTTCGGAAACAGCTCCCCAAGGCTCCAACCAAGTCTGGTTCATTATGTGCTTTTCTGTTGTATAATCACTTATATGTTAACCAGACTGACTTAGTTTCTGTCCAGAGCAGTTACTTTCTAGAGAATATCTGGGTTGGTGATCAACGCCAATGCTTTTGGCACAGGCTTCGACGGTATCATAAACGCAGCTTAGAGCATAGCCCTCGATGGCAGCCGAGTCGTGTTACTCTAGAATGAATGTGCGAAATAGTAAACGAGCGGTGCGGGTTCCTCTACTTTTAGCCGCTATCACAGTCAGACAATTCGCTCGACTCATTGACAATTGGTGTATATATAAGTTGTGATGCTAGTCCCTTGACCACTCACGCCCGTTTGCGTCTTTACGTAGTTAGAACTAATAAGATAACCCTGACTATTAACTTGATACGTATAACGCGTTTCCGCCCGTAAGCTTCCATCGGCATTGTAGATAGCCTGGCGGGACAGGGGTAAGTCGGTCTTACCATAAAGCGCTGGCTTGGGTACAACCTGATAGGGGGTGCTGGCTTGCTTGTAGGGGGTGGGGCTGTATTCAGAAACGATATACAACTGAAGCACGCCGGCCTTATCAAACGAATCTTGGCGAACGTTATACCCCGTAGCGTCATAGCTGAAGCGGTTTTGTCCCCCAGTTGGATAGTCCACACTAGCGATTCGACCGTTGGTAATGGTCAGACTAGCCACCTGACCACTTTGACTAATGATCCCGCTCGTCAGTATCCCATTGGTAAAGGTGTAACTCTGAACAGTGGAGCTTGGATCGGAAGAGTTCGTGTAGTAGGTGGCCAAGCGTCCTGAGCCATCATAACTGTAGCTGCTATTATCGGTGGTAAGCACGGTGCTCGATGATTGGCCCGTTAGTTTGGTGAGCCGACCATCCGTATATTCATAAGCGCTGGTGCTGGTAAAGTCTATATTGGCCAAGGTACCTTGTGTCAACGAACTAACCAGATTGCCCGCGGCATCGTAGGCATATGTGTAAGTGATAGGGATGCCACGAGCGGAGGTCTGTACGCTCTTGATGAGTTGCCCCTGGTTATTATAGGCATACGTCGTGGCTTGTTGTAGACTACCGTTGCTAGTGGTAGACTCGGACTGCAACTGACAGTCCGGATTGGCTGCGGTAACCAGGGGGTCAGTTGCTTTCTGACAGCCGACGAGGAGTACTAAAAGGGCAATAATGACCCAGTTCATGCGCTGGATTAGAGAAGTTTGTATCATGGCGTAGAGTAGTATTAAGCGTCTATCTGTCAAAGCTTGCCTAATGTAGTTATTCCTGTAAATAGGACAAGTAGCTCTATCATAAATAGAGTGAGCGGTAACCTTATTTTAGAATGCCTATTTTATCTTTTTGTTCCTCTTACTTTTGAGGGTAAATCTTAGAATAGTTTCTTAACAAAACGCTCCTTTACTGGCCAAATAACCAGACGATACCTCCCAGAGTAAGGATAATAATCAGCCAGTTAATAAAGACCTCTAGTCCGCTTTCGATCACAAATTTTTCGGGGGTATCTTCTTGGTAATACACCGTCACCTCTCGGTGAGCGCTAAAGTAATTTAGTTCATGGAATACCGAATGGTCAGGCTGATGCTCAATCCAGGTATTATTACGCGTTTTAAAGCGAACAATAGGGACCCAAAGCTGGCGCAGTATGAAAAAATCACTCCGGTCAAACGAGGTAATCGTTCCAATTGTCTTATTGGCCCTATTAACCAATCGGTAATACGAGACCAAGAAGAGGCCAGATAAAACAGACGAAAAGATTCCTCCTATCAGAAGGGGTATCAGGAATTTCATAGGTCACTCAATTTCTATTTATAAGGGTTGAGTAGTCTCAGTTTAGTATTACAGGTTCGGAAGGTCTCGAGGGCTTTACGGCGTGTTGCGCTTAAGGGCATCAGAAGTGATTCAAAGATAGGCCGCAGTCGGTGGCCACAACAGCGGATAAGTACGTATCCGACTAAGTAGAGTAACGGATTTGTAAGCTCGGTTGGCATTTGTCACCCGACTACCCATCCCTGGAACGATCATAAGTGGCTTATAGAAGTAGCGAGAATATGAATTATTAACATCTCAAAAAAACGCTTTTCTGATTGGACTACAACTTACTATCTGTCCAACATACTACGAACACAATCTATACTTCAGCCAATCGCTGATGCCTTGACTGAATTTTTTAGGTGGAGCATGGGCACCCCTTTATGAACAAGCGTTTCTTGCCTTTAGGGGGTGGCTGAACCAGCTAATCCTAAGCCATCAGGGGTTACTCTAGGACCTTGGCCAGAATCGTACCACTATCGTTACAAATCGTAACAAACGGTTAGATTACCCTAATAACATATACTCTATCCATTTGTAATACATCTCCTGAAGGCCATTGATGGCGTATAGCCTATATTATATCGTGTCATACAGTAAATTGTATTACACTTGGACATCGTATAATTTTGTGGCTAATCAGCAGACGCTGCTGTTGCGCTTGCAGTAACGCCTACCACTAACTTTTTGTGGTCAATTAGCACCTTGACTGGGTTTTGACGAGTTACGGTTGGCTGGTAGTCCCACCTCCGGTCTATGTTAACTTAAAAGGCCGGTCTGGGGCCGTTCACTTGAACGGTTGATTCAGATTGGATCAGGGGCGCCAATTTAACAATTGTCTAACGCTGTTCGTAGCATATGACATTTGTGCTACGATTTTTGACTACTTTGGACGCATGCACGAGTTGTACCATACCGTTTGACTCGTCCAGTTTGGCCACAATGCTTGCAGGCAACATCTTCTAATACCATTCACAAACGTACCTTGTTCGACGCAGTTAGGCTACTACCAATTATTCCTTTACTAGTGGAATAAACATATATGAATTGAGAGGGCTTTAATTAGTCCTTGTTCATGCCCGTAAATGAGTAGCGCAACTTTTGTTGTACCTAGCGCTGTACCTAACAAGAAAAAAGCACTTATCAAAAGTGATAAGTGCTTGATTTTCACTAGTGGGAGTTGACGGGTTCGAACCGCCGACCCTCTGCTTGTAAGGCAGATGCTCTGAACCAGCTGAGCTAAACTCCCTTTTTCTTGTTTTTCCCTTTGCGATTGTTGTCGTTTGGGAGTGCAAATATAAGAGCCTAAATCGCCTTTATGCAAGCCTGAGGCCAAAAAAAGTTAAACTTTTTTTTAATCCGCTGATTGACAAGGGCGTTCGCTTTATTCAAAATTCAGGTACAAGGTCACCGAGTGTGTCGTGAGCCGGTTGATGCCAATACCGGCCATATTGTTGGTTGGCCGATACAAGTTGACCAGGCCGTGCGAGAACCGGAGTTCGGGGGCAAACTTGAAATACTCGAAAAACTGTTCGAAGCCAATGCCATATTCAATAGAAAAATCCATCGTGCCCGTGCTAAGCTTATTGACGCCCTGAGCCTCTTGCTTGCGTACGTTACTTTCGATGCTGAACGCGCCCCCCGCCAGCAAATACATCCGGCTGTTGTTGCGTCGTTCCGATTTGTACTTGACCAGAAGCGGTAAGTCAATCCAGGTCGATTCGCGGGTTTCTGTTTTGGAGGTGCCACCCGGATAGTCGTACTGTACTTCACGACTGAATAACGATACCGACGGAGTCAGCCGTAAATCGAAATGCTTGCTCAAATAGGTGTTCACCACAAAACCGACGCGAAACGCCGGTTTATTGGGCGAATAAATTCGGGAGGCCGAATCGGCCGTCAGGAACGCCGGGCTGTAGGTGACGCTGAAACGGGTAACGGGCATGGCGAAGAAGAAGCCATAGTGAATCGTTTTGTCGTCGTAGCGTTCGAGGTGCTTGCGCACGTACTTGTAGCTGGTTTGCGCCTGTGTCCTGACCGAGACAAGACTAAAAAGCAACACAGCCAGCGCCAGCCGAACGGGCAAACGGGCAGTAAAGTTAATCATAGGCTGGCCTACAGTGATTTGCCCCGGCTCTGGCTGGCCCGGACTGGTTAAGCCAGCTTGTGGCCGATGTAAATTGACGCAACGCCGAAGGTAAGCGGTATCCATTTGGTATTTTTGAATCCGGCCTTCTCATAGATTTGTAGGAAGTCGGGACCGTCGGGGAACGCCTGCACCGATTCGGGCAGGTAGGTATATGCCGAGGAGTCTTTGCTCACTACGCGCCCAATGAGCGGCAGGATGGTACGGGAGTAAAAACCGTATAGTTGTTTAAAAGGAAACTGGCGCGGGTTCGAGAACTCCAAGACCACGCACATACCACCAGGGCGCGTAACGCGGTGCATATCGGTCAGCCCTTTAAGCAGGTTCTCGAAATTGCGCACACCAAATGCAACGATGACAGCGTCGAAATCATTGTCTGGCAGCGGTAATCCTTCTGAATCACCGGACCGCATCTCGATGATCTGATCGACGCCACGCTTTTTCATTTTGTCGCGGCCAACGGCCAGCATCCCTTCCGAAATGTCCATGCCAACGATCTTCTCCGGTTTCAGGACGAGGGCTTCCAGGGCAAAATCGCCGGTGCCGGTCGCTATGTCGAGAATACGTTTGGGCGGTTTGGTGGATGCTTTTTTCAGCTCACGGATGGCTCGTTTGCGCCACAGAATGTCGATTCCGCCACTCAACACATGGTTTAGCAGATCGTATTTGGGCGAAATACTGTCGAACATTTCTGCGACCTGTTCCCGCTTGGAGGTGTCTTTATCTTTGTAAGGTACGACGGACATAATGGAATGAGTGAATGATAGAGTGATTGAATCAATTTTGCGTCAGCTATTCACCGCGACGGCGGACCGTTCATTCAATCACTCTATCATTCTAAATTAGAAGCATAAAGGTAGTGGGATAACAGCACGTTTCAGCCGAAAGTTTGATATTCCAGCGGGCAATGTGTAGTTTCGAGAGAACGTCTTTTTTTTGCAACAACCTGATTCTCTATGCTCCCTCTTTTCCTGTCAGCCCTACTTGCGTTGAGCGCCTTTACGCCTGAGTCGCCCGGCGATGACGATAAGCTAACCAAAAAAGCCCGTAAGATACACCAGCACGTTTTAACGCTCGATACCCACGCCGATGCACCCATCATGATGCAGAAGCCGGGGTTTGACGTAGGCGTTTCGCACGATACCAAGCGCGACGGGTCGCAGATCGACTTTCCCCGCATGAAGAAGGGGAGTATGGACGCCATGTTTTTTGCCGTGTACACCTCGCAGGGGCCACGCACGGACGAAGGCCATGCCGAGGCTAAACGAAACGCCCTGAATCAATTTGACCTGATTCATCAGGCCCTGAAACAACACCCGGATATGGCCGAGCTGGCCACTACGCCGGCCGATGCCTACCGGATAAAAAAGGCGGGCAAACGGGCGGTATTTATTGGTATGGAAAATGGCTACCCGGTTGGCAAGGATCTGTCGATGCTCAAAACGTATTATGACCTGGGTTGCCGCTACATGACCTTGACGCACTTCGCCAATAACCTCATCGGCGATTCATCGACCGACCCCGATGGCCCCATCTATGGGGGCCTGAGTGACTTTGGTAAACAGGTGGTGCCGGAAATGAATCGACTGGGTATCCTGATCGACGTGTCGCATGTGGCCGACAGTACGTTTTATGATGCGCTGGCCTTATCGAAAGCCCCCGTTATCGCGTCGCACTCCAATTGCCGCGCCATCTGCGATTTTCCCCGCAACATGACCGACGACATGATCAAGGCTATTGCAGCCAAAGGGGGTGTGGTCCAGGTAAATTTTGTGAGTGATTATTTGAAAAAGCCATCGGATGCCAACCGGGCGGCCAAGACCAAAATTCGGATGGCGCGGGTCGGAAAGGTGGTGACGCCCGAAATGGAAGCCCGCATGACCGCCCTGAGCGATTCTGTTTCCAAAGTGTACGCATCGGAGCGAGCCAGCCTGTCGGATATTGTCGATCACATTGACCACATCGTTAAGCTGGTCGGTATCGACCATGTGGGGATTGGTTCTGACTTCGATGGGGGCGGGGGCGTCAATGGCCTCGAAGATGTGAGCGAAATTGAAAACCTGACGGTCGAACTGGTACGCCGAAACTATTCCGAAGCCGATATCGCCAAAATCTGGGGTGGTAATTTGCTCCGCGTTTTGGGCCAGGCGAAGGTGGGGAAATAGGGTTTACGGGTTGTGGTTGGCTGACGCACCAGTTGCTTTCGCCGACCACAACCCGTAAACCACCAACCATAAACGACAAACCAGCCCACCCTTATGTCTCCCGAAACCGTTTTTAGTCTGGCGAGTACGATCGTACTGCCGCAGTGGTTGCTCATGGTGTTGGCACCTCGCTGGTTTGTGACCCGATGGCTGATGAATTCGTATTTGATTCCGGTTTGTCTGGCTATCATCTACGTACTTTATCTGTTCGGTAGTGGCCCGGTCGATTTTGGTGCTTTTGGTACGTTGGCGGGTGTAAAACGACTGTTCTCCCAAGGGGGCGATGGCGTGATGCTGGCGGGTTGGGTGCATTACCTCGCGTTCGACCTGGTGGCGGGTACGGTGGTGGTACGTGATGCGCAGGAGAAGGCCATTCCGCATTGGCTGATTGTGCTGCCGCTGTTTTTCTGCTTTATGCTGGGTCCGGTAGGCTTGTTGCTGTACTGGCTGATTCGTACGGTACGGACCCGAACGATATCTGTTTAATTACGCTAAAACCAAAATCCCCATGTCAGCCTTATTAATCTCTCTTCAGGCGCGCAATGCCGTTCTCTATCAGTTAGGCTGGGTTTGTATGGCAGGCGTGCTCATCTGTGCTGTGCTGGTACTGATTACCCCGACACAGGTAATGGGCGTCAACGCGTACATAAAACCTATGAAATTCCTGGCGTCTACCAGTATTCTATGCTGGACAATGGCCTGGTACATGGCCGAACTTCCTCAAAAAGGGCATGTACAGGCGTATTCCTGGATGGTCGTTGTTGTCTTTGCCATTGAACTGGGCATCATCATTTGGCAGGCTACTCGCGGCAAATTGTCCCATTTTAATGCCTCGACGCCAACAGATGGTCTTTTGTTTGGTGTGATGGGCATAGCCATCACGGTTTTTACCGTCTGGACCGCCTATATCGGATATCTCTTTTTTCGGCTCGACACAACGGCTCTCAGCCCGGCCTATTTATGGGGCATCCGATTAGGAATAACCCTGTTTGTGCTTTTTGCCTTCCAGGGATTTATGATGGTGAGTAGGCTATCCCACACGGTCGGTGCACCCGATGGCGGGCCGGGTTTGCCGGTGCTTAACTGGAGTGTTCGGTATGGCGACCTGCGGGTGGCTCATTTTTTTGGGATGCATGCGCTACAGCTCATTCCGCTGTTTGGCTACTATATCGCCCGTCAACCGCGTCAGGTTATTTTCGTAGCAGCGGTCTATTTTATTGTGGTTACCGGCTTGCTCATCCAGGCGCTGGCTGGCAAGCCACTAATGGCCACTCTGGGTCACTCATGAATGGTAAATAACGGGCAAAGGATGCTTTGATTGGATAGGGACGCTCCAGGATTTGTCTCAACGTCAAAACGTTTACTCTTTCTTACCTGATGAATCGTACTGATTTTTTGAAAACGTCTGCGCTTGCCGGTGCCTCGCTCATTACCGATCCCGTTGATGTTCGGGCGTTCATTACCCGTAAATCCGCTCAGAAATACCGGACAGCCGTTGTAGGTGCTGGCTGGTGGGGTGGTAATATTCTCCGTTGCGCGGTGCAGGCGGGTGAATCGAAAATTGTCGCGCTTTGCGATGTGGATACGCGCCAGCTGAAGAAGACGAGCGAAGAACTCAGTAAACTAACCGCCGATCAGCCAAAGTTATACCGGGACTATCGCGAGATGATCGCGACCGAGAAGCCCGAAATTGTTATTGTTGCTACGCCCGACCACTGGCACCCACTCGTAGCCATCGAGGCCATGAAAGCCGGGGCCCATGTCTATGTGGAGAAGCCCATCAGCCATACCATCAACGAAGGGAAAGCGATGGTGAAAACGGCCCGGCAAACGGGGCGTATCTGCCAGGTCGGCATGCACCGGCGGGTATCGCCCCACAACGTATCCGGCAGAGAGTTTCTGCGGTCTGGAAAGGCAGGTCAGATTGGTATGGCACGGGCGTTTGTGTATTACCCCGGCGGGGCGGGACAGCCCACACCCGACGCCGAAGCGCCTAAAGAAATGGACTGGAACATGTGGTGCGGACCGGCTCCGTTGCGGGCCTATAACCCGGTCATGCACCCCAGAGGCTGGCGTAATTTTCTGGACTATGCCAATGGCACCCTCGGCGACTGGGGCATTCACTGGCTCGACCAGATACTGTGGTGTACGGAAGAAAAACACCCGCGCAAGGTCTATTCGACGGGCGGACGCGCCATCAAAAAAGACAGCACCGACGCCCCCGATCACCAGGTCGCTACTTATGAGTTCGAGAACTTTACGGCCATCTGGGAACAACGAAACTTTGCCGGTAATATGGCCGAAAAAACTCATCCGCAGCAGGCAGTCGGCGTCTATTTTTACGGAACCGAGGGCACGTTCCACATGGGTTGGCTGGATGGCTGGACCTTTTACCCCTCAGATCCCAAAAAGCCGGTCATTCACCAGGATGCCCAGCTGGATAAACCCGACGATCAGAATATTGCCCTCTTGTGGGCCAACTTTCTGAGCAGTATCAAAAGTAATAAATTACCCGTTTGCGACATCGAAATCGGGCATCGTTCCACCAACATGGCCCTGCTGGGTATGTTGTCCATGAAGCTTGGCCGAAGTGTCGCCTGGGATGGAACAGGCATTCCAAATGATCCCGAGGCTAATAAATTATTGAGCCGGGCTTATCGGGGGGAATGGCAGTATCCAGTCTAACACAAAGAGCCTCCAGGTCGCATTGACGTGGAGGCTCTTATGATTTAACGTTGATGGGTTGCCGCACCGGAGAAGAGCCGGTTTTAGTTCCATAATTGATTGGCCGCTGTCAGGATGATTGGTTTCTTATCCGTAACGACAATGGTATGTTCGTGCTGCACAGCAACACTATCCCTGGCTATTAGTGTCCAGCCATCTCCTTTCTCCTGAGCATACGTCGCTTTAGTGGATAGAAACGTCTCGATGGCCACAACCGAGTTCGTTCGGAAACGCGTTTTATTGGACCGATCATAATAGCATAGAATCTCAAGCGGTTCTTCATGCAAGCTCCGGCCTATTCCGTGCCCAGCCAGATTTTTAATGACTCGGTAGCCGCTTCGTCTGGCTTCCGTATCAATCAAACGCCCGATCTCGGCTATTTGTACGCCCCCTCGAATATGGCTAATGGCTTTCGCCAGAATTCGCTTTGAGGTTTCCACCAGGTCACTGTGCTGATGAATATCCTGGCCCAGAACGAACGATCCTCCATTGTCTGACCAGTAGCCATTCAGTTCCGCCGAGACATCAATATTGACCAAATCTCCTTCCTGGAGAAGGCGTTTGGCCGAAGGAATACCATGACATACCTCTTCATTTAAACTAATGCAGGTCCAGCCTGGAAAGCCATAGGTAAGTTTAGGGGCCGAACGGGCACCCTGCAGTTCGAGCAGTTGTCCCCCATATTGATCCAGCTCAAGCGTCGACATCCCGGGCCGGGCATACGCTTGCATATGCTTAAGGGTTGAGCCAACAAGGTGACTAATCTGTTGCATACCTATCAGGTCTTCCTCAGATTTCAAGGACATAACGTTGTGGTTTTGATTTTATAATCGCCGTGGCTGTTGCAAAAGTAACTCAATGCGGAATTAATAGGCATTGGCTTATCTGCAACATTGGCTTTCCGAAAGGAGTTTCCTGGCTTGCTTTGCTTGGTATGGCCGGGCCGCTCGAAGATGCTTTTAGCGACCCCGACTGTATAAAAAGCGTAAGGAAGTGGCCTGCCACCGTCTGTCATTCGGTTGTAAAATAACCGTTCTTTGCCAACGGAACCGGTTAGTAAGGCATTACCGGCTTTTATAGCGTCATGTTCGATCTTTTTACACACTACATTCGGCAACGAATTCCCTTATCCGAGTCTGAAGCCGAATGGATAGGCACAATGAGCATTCTTAAAAAGCTGCGTAAAAAGCAGTATCTGCTTCAGGAAGGCGACGTCTGGCGGTATAATGCCTTTGTTGCCAGGGGATGCCTGCGCTTGTACGCCGTCGATGAAAAGGATCAGGAGCACGTCATCAGCTTTGCCATTGAGAACTGGTGGATCGGCGATCGGGAAAGCCTGTTGTCCGGCCAGCCTTCGCGGTTCAATATTGACGCCATCGAAGACAGTGATGTCGTGCTGATTACGCAGGAGAATTTCCAGCGAATCGCGCAGCAGATTCCGGCTTTCAACGAGATGATCAACTCGATTCTTCAGAAAAGTTTCGTGGTCTCCCAAAACCGCATACAGGCAGCCATCAGTTATACAGCGGAAGAAAAATACCTGCATTTTGTCCAGACTTATCCCGCTTTCGCTCAGCGCATTCCGCAAAGTATGATTGCTTCGTTTCTGGGCATGACCCCCGAAACCCTCAGCCGGGTCAGAGGCCAGGTGGCCAGAAAATGACCAGCGGACAGGTGCCTTGGACTTGATCTGGATCAATTTCTTTCTTACGAAAGATCAATGGACAGGCAGGGTAATTGCCGGACTTTTGCATGGTGCAAACAGCACGAATACTAACAACTACAAACCATGTCAAAAGTCATATTCATCACAGGCACCAGCACCGGATTCGGTAAATTAACGGCCCTCACGTTGGCCAGCGCCGGCCATTCCGTTATTGCCGGTATGCGCGGCACCCAAGGGAAAAATCAACTCGTTGCCAACGAACTGGCGGCTATTCCTAATATAGACGTCGTTGAGATCGACGTCACCGATGACATGTCTGTGCAAAATGCTATTGCGCAAACCCTTGAAAAACATGGCCGCATCGATGTGCTGGTCAACAATGCGGCCGTATCGGGCTTTGGGTTACTGGAGGCCTATTCGCTGGATCAGATTCGGGCGATGTTCGAGGTTAATTTTTACGGTGTTGTACGGACGTATCAGGCGGTATTACCAGGCATGCGGAAAGCCAAAAATGGTCTGATCATTAACATCACCACCGGAGCCAGCGGGCATACCTTACCCTTTATGGTTCCTTACATGGCCTCCAAATTTGGCGTGGAGACAATTACGGAAGGAATTCAGGATGAGCTACGTGAGTACGGCATCGAAAACGTCAGCGTTCAGTCCGGGGTTTACCCAACGGAAATGAATACCGGCGTCAAAGTGGGCGTTAACGCCGATAAGGCCGAAATCATTGCTGAATATGGCGAAGCAGCCACCCAGAAGTTCAACGCTATTGGGCAATCGTTATTTGGGAAAATGGTTGAGTTTAAGATGAACCCACAGACCATTGCCGACGGCATTCTGGAACTGGTCAATATGCCAAAAGGAAGCCGTCCGTTGCGCTTCCCGCTGGATGCCATCGCCCAGGGTACGGATAAAGAATTCATTGATGCCCGCGCTGCGACCAAAGCCAAATGGCTGGCGGCTTATAACTAAGCACGGCTGGACTGCCTGTGGCCTATCTCTGTTGATCATGGTCTTCAATACGGAGCAACAGAATTAAATTCGGGACAGCGTCTGGATGTAGACTAAAGAGCAGGGTAAGGCTATCCGTGCCCTTGTGCGTAGATATAAAACTATTGAAAGGGATAGGGTCTAACATAGATACGGGACATTCTGCGAACGAATGTCCCGTATCTATGTTGACTAGTTCAGACTCAATTTTTTGAATTCCAATGGCTTCATACCGGTTTGCTTTTTAAACAAGCGGGTAAAATAAGAGCTATTCTCAAAACCGAGCTCGTACGCTATTTCAGCCACACCCCGGCGACCGTCCCTCAACCGGTTTTTCGCTTCGGAAATCAGCGAAATATGAATAAGGTCCATGGCCGTTTTTCCGGTCTCCTGTTTGAGTAGATCGCTCAGGTAGCGAGACGATATATTTAGTTTTTCGGCAATGTAATTCACCGAAGGCAACCCATTGGTCTGCAAATACCCTTTGCCGTAATAAGCGTCCAATGCATCGTTAAACCGGGTCACTGTTTTCCCCGACATGTCGGTACGGTTCATGAACTGCCTTTTATAAAAGCGCTGCGAATACATCAATACCGACCCAATATGACTCAGGATAATTTCCCGGCTATACTCGTCGGGATTGTTATCGTATTCCGCTTTTATTTTGTCGTACAGTTCCCAGATAACAGCTTCTTCTTTTGGGGAAAGGTGCAGGGCTTCGTTGATTTCGTAGTCAAAGTAGCCGTATTGCGGCATGACGTGGTGCAACTCATGCCCACTCAGGTAATCTTCGTGAATGAGCAGCAGGAAGCCTTTTTCTTCAAATTCCAGATTCTTCATCTCGATAATCTGCCGGGGCTTTACAAACATCATCGACCCATTCGTGTGGTCGTACTGCGTTCGGCCGTAGAGAATAACCCCGGCTTTTATCTTCTTGAAGCCGATCATGTAACAGTCACTGGTAAATTCCCGATCGCCCAGCGGACAGTTGCCCTGGCATTGGATGACGCTGAAAAGCGGGTGTTCGGGTGGGGGCCAGCCGTTGCCTTTGTGCAGATCGCTGAGTGTTTTATAGTGTTTCATGATCAGGCATTTTTAGGGAAAACCAGTGAAATCGCGGTCAAATCTACAACTTTAACGGCTTCTCTTTTTCCGGATCAATGACCGTGGGCGGCCAGACTCACGGCCTTCCAGTCTTCAACGTCTTTCAGGCGCTGGGTATAGACCTGGTTCATGCCCTGATAGGCAACTTTGCCCAGCAACAAGCGGAGGGGTGGTTTGGGACTATCGACCACATTCAGGATGGCCGCCACGGTGGCTTCTGGTTTGCCCCAGCCCTCCGGATTTTCGCCTGCTTCAGCAAAAGCATCCCGTACGGGCGTGTAATCGGTAATATCGGCAGTGGTCTGGATCGCCGAATTGCCAGCCCATTCCGTAGCATAGCCGTTGGGCTCAATGAGTGTAACGTTGATTCCCAGATGCGCCACTTCGCTGGCAATGGTTTCACTCAGTCCTTCTACGGCAAATTTGGATGCGTTGTAGAGGCCAAGCATGGGTAGGGTAGTGAGGCCCAAAAAGCTGGATACCTGAATGATATGGCCGCTTTTCTGGGCGCGCATCACCGGCAATACGGCCTGTGTAACCCAGAGCAGTCCAAAGAAATTAGTTTCCATTTGGGCCCTTGCCTGTTCTTCGGTGGTTTCTTCTACCGTACCGAACAGCCCATAGCCCGCATTATTGATCAGGATATCGATACGGCCAAACTGTGCGGCTACTTCGTTGACGGCTTTGTTTACGGCATCGCGGTTGGTTACGTCCAGTTGTACGGGCAGAATATTATTACCGTATTGGGCCACC
Organism: Spirosoma horti; assembly: GCF_054776595.1. Lineage (NCBI taxonomy): Bacteria > Pseudomonadati > Bacteroidota > Cytophagia > Cytophagales > Cytophagaceae > Spirosoma > Spirosoma horti. The sequence continues at coordinate 879,480 of NZ_BAAHBQ010000003.1, read as the reverse complement.
AAATCGTCCAGCGCGGCTACATTGCGGGCGGTGGCAGCTACTTTGTCACCGCGTTTTAAAAAGGATTCTGCCCAAAGTTTACCAAATCCTCTCGATGCACCGGTGATAAAAACTACGTTTGACATGACTGTATTTTTTTAGTTAGCCTGATTTTCAGATCAGTTTGATAGCACAAAGGTGCAGGGTATATCGGCGGAGAAATAGCTCGTTTGAGCGGAAGAATAGCACAGATTGACGAGCCTGCATCGGCACCTGGCTGCTTGTTGTTCTGGAGATGTGTTCGCCTGACTGGGGCAGTCGGGGTATGTACAAGGCTATTCCTCACAAATAGCCTCTTTATTCATCTTAAGGCAGTGATTCCCAAAAGTGCCAGCGATTGACTCATTTGTGACAGGGCTTCCTGTGGCGTGTGCCGACCTTTGACCTATCAAAACAGATCATTAATCACAAAACACATAGATCATGAAAGCGCTCATCAATCCCCTCGTCATTGCCTTTTCCTTAACCATCGCTACGTTCTCTGCTTCATTTGCTGACACTAATTCTGGTGGACGCCCTGCCACGGTGGCCAGCTACAAAACGGGAATGTACACCACCGCAGAAGGCAAACTTCAGATCGCCGTCGACAAAGAAGCGACCGGTGCGGTCGATATTCAGTTCGTGAATGCTCAGGGCAAAGTGCTGTTTGCCCAACGGATGGCAAAAAGAGAGAAAGTGGCCCGCATACGGCTGACAGTAAGTGACTTGCCTGACGGTTCGTATCAGGTACGAGTAACCAATAATGTTGAGGTAACGACGCATTCGGTGACCCTGTCCACGCAGCAACCCATGAGTGGCCCTGGCCGTCTGGTGGCCATCCGTTAAGCTACTCCTGCCCATTAAACATAATGAATCAGTCTTTTCCTTCCTCTTGTATCATGTCTATTTCGCTACGTATCGTTTTCTGTCTGGCTCTTGTTTTCTCGATCAAGAATCTGGCAACTGCCCAAACGGATTCGGTCAACTACGCCAGTCTGGCCCACGAAGAAATTTTAACCGGTAAGGCGGATGAATTTCACCTGTTCGACGAAGCTTTTTACCAGAATCAACTCTTTCTGCTGGGCGAATCGCACGGGATCGCGAAGCCCCAGGAAGTCGATTTACGTCTCCTGACCCATCTGAACAAGCGCGTTGGCGTTCGGTATTACATTGCCGAAGTTGATGCCAGTCAGGCTCATTACCTAAATCAGTACCTGGCAACGGGGAATGAGGCTACACTGACAAAAGTTTTTCGGCTTTGGGTAGCGCAACAGGCGCAATGGGCCAATAGAGAGTATCGGCACAAAATCGAAGCCATCCGCGATTTAAACCAGACTTTACCTAAAAGTCGCCAGATTCAGTTTGTTGGCATTGACCGGATTCAAGACAAGACCCTGGTGGCTGAACACCTGTCGGAATTGCTCGGCAAACACGAACGCAACCCGTCGACGCAACCCCTGGCCGATTCGCTGATTGCGCAGTTAACCCCTGATCGTCCAGACAGCGTGGCCGCCAATACGGCTCTTAGGTGGCTTGCCAATTGGACATCGAATGACGCGGCCACTACTAGATTTTGGGGTAAGGATGCTGAAGCCCTTCACCACCTATTGGCTAATGTGGTTTATCTGAAGGCCATCCGGAGTCGTGAAGTAACCATTTTCACAAACTTCAAAGCAATTCTGCCCAGTCTTAAGCAGGAAAAGCTATACGGGTTCTGGGGCTTTTTCCACGTGCTGCAAAGTCCACTGAAGGTTGGAGTTAAGCCCTTTGCCTGTCAGGTAAAAGAGTCAGATTTGTATTTGCACGACAAAATCGTTTCGATCACATTTAGCTACCTGGACAGCTATACCATGACCCCCACCAAGTTTATGCCGCCCTTTTTGCAGGACAAAGGCAAAGCGTTTACCCGGGTCGACAAGTTTAACAATGACAGTGAGTTGATGAAATCGGAAGGTATCGCTACGATAAGACCCATCACCAATCCGCATTCGGTAACACTTTTTGCCCTGGATCGGCCGGGCTCGTTCGCCCGCCAGACGCCAATTCGCATTACGTACGGGGCTGCCATGCCGCAAAAGCTGGAATTTAGTCCGACTCTGCCCATGACCAGTTATTTTCAGTACCTGTTGCTCGTGCGGGATTCGGACATGACAACCCCTTTGCAGCCCTAAGGCTTGTTTGACGCTGACGTATTGTTAAAGTATATCTTCTAAATCATGTATCTATCGCTACTGAGTATCTTTCAAAAAGAAACTTTGTGTTTGACTAGTGTATACGTATAAAGTCTAGTTTGAGAAAAAGGCATTCTTACTTTATTCCGCTAAAAAAGGAGCCAGTAAGCCTCATATAGACGATATCTTACTACTATTTCAGACTGTGAATATTAACAGATACAAGGGTACCTATTTGACTCATATGGTCGCCCCTGTTTCGGAAAAGGCAGAAATCACGAATAATCTGGCTTTCCCTTGGGCTCGCAAGGTGAAGGTTATTGCGAGAGCAAGTTTACCCAATCCAGTTAAAATGCCTGATAGCCTTATTTTCTTCAAATCTAATCGTGGTGCTTGTTGCCCATTGGAGCTGATTGAACGCGATAATGGAGGATCGAGACGGAACGGCTATGCTATTCCATTACCTGAATTACAGAAAATAATTTGGGGGCTTTTTGAAGGATATTTCAAGAGGTAATGGTAGATATGAATAGATATAATATTGATTACTATCAATTATCTACACATTCAAATTATGCTATCAGCTACTGAGGACTCTTCTGAATAGTTGCAAGGTTATACTCTGGTATTTACAGTCGATGGTAGACCCGTAGTTCTGTCTCAGAATGCAGCCAAGTGATTGTTCAACTAGCTACTTTTTACGTAAAAAGTAGCTAGTTGAACAATCACTTGTATACGATTGAATGGTCTTGAGCTATTACTGAATTATTATGAGTAAAGGCGTTGCTAATCTGTAGCCAGCGCTAATTTTTGTTTGAAGAAGACAAATTAACGAACAGTAGCTTTTACGACGGGGCTGTAATTATACTTTGCCACGTCTGTTGTTCTAACACCAACTCTAAAATAGTACACTCCTTTTGGTAAATGGGTTTCTGACCATTTAAACGTGAACGTTCGGGGTGCTCCTACGATGTTGCTATCAGCCGTTGATGACGAAATATCCTGTCTCCAGAGGTTGATGAAATACCCTGATGCATTGGAGCTGACACTCTCATTAACAAGGGCGTAGTCATTGATCATGAAGATAATCTGCGAAATCTTCGTGGACGTATTGGCAGCTGGTTTACGAATGGTGTAGGTAAACGTGCTATCGGATACACTTGCCGAAATCCGGTAAAATGGAGTGACCTTAAAGTTCAGCTCAGTACGGTTTCCGCTCGTCAATTTTACCGTTGCCGAATCGGCGGGTTGATACAGAAAAGCACCGTCGCGTGGAAGGGCTTTGTAAGTTCCGGCAAAAAACTGAGTGGACGAAAATTCGCCATTGGCTTTTAATTCAATATCAGTCGTTCCTGGACTGGGATACTTTACTTTGTCCCATTGGATAAACCGCACGGTGCCTCCGCCCGGCTGCCGGAGTTCTAGTGACTGGCCGTTTTCTGCATCGGTCAGTTTTCCATAGACACCCGATTCGGGCTGAACGAAGTTGTCCCATTTGTTGCATCCACTGAACGCAATGGGTAGCAGCAAAATAAGTATACCTGCAAGTTGTCGTGTTTTCATGGTTTGATACGGTTAATAGCCAGGGTTTCCATTGCCCAGTTTAGAGCCAGCTTTGCTTCGTTCAGACGCAGGTATCTGGAAGTAATAATCCTTAATCTGATAGGTTTTTCCACCCCCATTCGGCGTTTTTTCAAAGACGTAGTCTTTCGCATTAACGTCGTAGTAGATATAGAGACCAGTGGGGATCCAGCCACTGAATTCGGTGGTTAATGTCCGCCAGCGCCTTAAATCCCAGAATGTTCGGTTTTCAAAAGCTAGTTCTACCGAGCGTTCTTTCCGAATTTTGTTCCGATCAACTGTTGTTAGCGGTACAACCCCCGCCCGAGAGCGGAGCTGATTGATCGCCGTGAGTGCTTCCGAAGCCGGTTTCCCTACTTCAAAAGCCGCTTCGGCATAATTTAACAGCACTTCCCCCAGCCGCATATCCAGCCAGTCGGTTTCCGACGACCAGTCCACGCATAAATTAGCGGGCCGAGTAACATCTAAAAACTTTTTCTGCCAGAATGTAACCGCATCATTATTGGAGTTTCCGGTAGCCCGGACCGAATTGGTCGTTGGTGCTGCAACAATCTGCTTCTTGTCAATGTCAAAATACTGGTTAAGCGCCGTGCCATTATACTTCACGCCATTGTAAAGAACACCCCGTTGACCCGTTATGTCAACGCCTTTGAAGGGACTACCGGTCGAAATGATGGATCCGAAAAAACGGGGATCTTTATTTTTGAAAACATCCTGAGGGCTTTTGTAATGAACGTAGGCCGTGGGTGTGCCGATGTTCAGCGTACCGGGCGTACCATCTACATAATCAAATCGTTCGACCATGTCCAGCGTCGGTGTCATGCGGTTGGCATACCCGATGGGGGACTGGATCACGATAGGCAAGGCCATCAAATCCTGAGAGTGCGTCCGGCGCGTGGATTCATAATCCCAGCCTTTGCAAAAAATTGCTTCCGAATTCCCCTGGAGTTCGTAAAAAAGCATCTGAAAGTTCTGTGACTTATCGTTCGGATATTTATTGAAAAGGCTATACTTACCATCGTCGATGATTTTTTTTGAGGCATCATAGGCCGCCAGCAAATACCCGTTGGCTTTTGCTGGATCAATGCCCACCAGTCCATCCAGTTGCACTGTTCCAAATTTGGCAATAGAGCCAGCGTGCAGCATCGTTCTGGACAGTAATGCCAGGGCCACATATTTGTTAGCCCGACCGTACACGCTGGTGATGGGCAGGTTCGCGACGGCAAAATCCAGGTCCGATTTAACCAAATCCCACACGTCGGCTTCTTTACTTCGGGGCAGATTCAAGTCGGCGGTATTGCCATTTGTAATCGTTTGCGGTTCCAATAAAATGGGAACGCCCCCCCAGAATTTCACCAGTTCCTGATAATAATAAGCCCGGACGAATTTAGCCTCGGCAACATAGGCATTTTTAGTAGCCTCGGGAATATTGACCGTAGCAATCTCTTTAATGAACGTATTCACGTTACGGATGGCTCGGTACAGCTTTCCCCAGTTCTCGTCGTTGTTTGAGGCATTGGTTGAATTGGTTGTTTCCCAGGTCCAGTTGGAGGTATACCCATCGCCATTTCCGGGGAATTCGCCAAAACGACCGTTGCAGTAGCTGAAGTCTTCGATGGGAAGATCCTTGTATAGAGTAGCGAAATAGGCTTCTACCGCTTCCGGACTGTTATAAACCTGCTCTGCGGTTAATAGGTCTACCGGCTTTTTATCCAGTAAGCTGTCATTACAAGCATAAAGGCCGCCGAAACAGAGCAGAATAAGGTATTTTTTTAAGTTCTTCATGGTGATTACAGATTAAAAAGAAAGCTGGACGCCCAGATTCAGGTTCATCGTCAGTGGGTAGTTATAGCTGTATAGCCGGTCATCTGTATATTCTGGATCGACGAAATCAAGTCCCTTCGACCACGTGTAGAGGTTGTAGCCATTGGCGAACACCCGTAAGCCTCTTACATGGATCTTGGCCAGCATATCTTTGGGTAAACTATAGCCGACTTCGAGGCTTTTCAGGCGCAGGTAGGTGGCATCGAACCGCCAGAATTCATTACTCATGTAATTCTGGCGTTGGCCGGTTGAGGGATACTTGCCCGGAATCCATTCACTGGCAGCATCCGCCAGGTTGGACCGGTGCCAGCGGTCGTTAAAGATGGATATTGGGTTGGCCGTCTGAAAATAGAAGGGTCGCGATAACTGATCCTGATAAGCTACTTGATACATCGTAGCGCCCTGGAACAGAACGGCGACATCGAAGCCTTTCCACGACAGAGTAATGTTTGTACCAAAGTAAATGGAGGGTTTACTTTGTCCTCGACCAATGACCGTTTCGTCGAGGTTATTAATAATGCCGTCTCCATTCAAATCAATATATCGAATATCGCCGGGAAGAACGGTTCGGTTACCGGCCCCATCCATGATGGGCCAATTTCGGATTTCTTCGTAACTGGTAAATTGCCCATCCGTTTTGTAGCCCCAAACAATGTCGTTATAACGGCCGCTATTCCGGTTTCGCCAGAAATCATAATCGCTGTTCGCAGGTGTCTCTTCCCGGTACCGGTAGCGAGTCCGGGCGTAACTCATGTTGCCAGAAATTGAGTAATTGACACCTTTGATTTTGTTCCGGTGCCCCAGCACGATTTCGAATCCCTGCGTACGATCCTGGTTGATGTTTTCCTGAGGGAGGTTTACGCCGTAGGTAGCCGGAACCGTCGAAATACGATCCGCCAGCAGTCCGTCCCGGTCGCGCCGGAAAACGTCTGCTTCCAGCGATAGTAAGCCATTCCAGAAGGAACCTTCGATGCCGAAGTCAGTCGTAGTCGAGGTGTACCAGGTAATATTAGGGTTCGCTGAATTTTTAAAGCCTAGACCGCCTGCGAACGTTGTTCCGAACTGGTAGCCACTGCTTGGGTAGGTATAGCCGGTCAGGAATTGGAACGAAGCGCCTGAAATGCCATCATCCCCCAGAATACCATACGAACCCCGTAGTTTCAGGTTGCTGATAAAGGGTGCATGATTACGAATGAAGGGCTCTTCGGAAAGCCGCCAGCCAGCCGAGACGTATGGGAAGAAACCCCAGCGACTGCTCTTCGGGAAACTGGACGAACCATCGTACCGAAAGCCAGCTTCTGCCAGGTATTTGCCAGCGTAATCGTAATTCACTCGACCTACGTAGCTCATATTTGCGCTTGAGCTATAGCCCGAGCCAATGGCATCCGTCTTTCGGTTTCCGGCGACGAGCTGATCAACGGCGTCAATAATAAACTGTGTGTTTGCGTTGTTACTGTTGTTCTCCCGGTCGATCTGCTCATATAGACCTAGGGCACCAACATTATGCTTGCCAAAGGCATTCTGGTAATTGAATGATAACTGAATGTCGTTGCGTTTACCTTGCCCAAACGCTTCGGTTAACCGGGAGGGAGCCAGATGCGTGTACGCTTTCTGGGCCAGTTGATTCGTGCCGGGGTCCACTACGTAATCGTATTGGTTGTATTTCTTGGTAAACTGCTTCCGAAAGCTATAATTGATGTCGTACGCATACTGCGCTTTGGCACTTAATCCTTTTATGAACGGTACAGTATAGGTTAGCTGGAAGGTTGAGGTCAGAAATTTATCATCGCTTTTATTATACCCGCTATAGGCTTCCGAAAAATCGGCAATGGGATGACTCAATGAACTTAACGGCTGACGTAAGTAATTGAGGTCATTATTCGAGTAGAGCGGTTCCGTGGGGTCCCACTGCCAGGTATTTTTTAACAAGGCCCAGATTGCCTGACTTGGCTCTTTGCTGACGGAATTAATAAAGGCCAGATTGGCACCCATTGTGAGGCCTTTTGTCAACTCTGCGTCAATGTTTAACCGGAGGTTGTATTTTTTGCCGGTCATAATATCCGAATTGAACAAGCCACCTTCGTTGAAATACCCGGCCGATGCAAAATACCGGAGCTTGTCGGTGCCACCGTTGATAGTCAGGTTATGTTGCTGCTGTCCCGCCCGGTCGCGCATTACCGCTTTCAGAAAGTCGGTATTGGGTAGCTTGCCGCTCTGAAAATCGGCCAGTTGCTGATCCGAATATTTTGGGGGAGTCCTTTCCAGCCGGTTACTGATATTATTATTGATTTGCTGCTCATTGTAGAGGGTGGCATACTGGTAAGCATTCGAAAGCTGTGGATACCGGGTTATAATCTGTTGCCCGTAATGCCCTGTGTAGTTTACCTGCACTTTGCCCTGACTTCCTTTTCGCGTGGTGACCAGAATAACGCCATTGGCCGCCTTCACTCCGTAGATAGCCGCTGTCGCATCTTTCAGGACAGAGACACTTTCAATCTCGTTCGGGTCCAATCGGTCGAAACCTGATTTATCGCGCTGAACTCCGTCGACAATAATCAGTGGCCCGCCCGTCTGGTTCCCGCCAATGTCATTGGGGTCGGTGTAACTGAAGCCCCGGATGTCAATCTGCGAGTCGTATTTACCTGGCTGGCTGGATAGTTGGGTAACCCGAACACCGGGTGCCCGGCCCGTTAGTGTATTGGTCACATCGCTGTTGGCATTGATCACCAACTCTTTATTGGCAACGGTGGTAATCGCACCTGTAACATTCACTTTTTTCTGAACCCCGTAGCCGACCACAACTATTTCATTCAGGGCCTTCGCATCTTCTTTCAGGGTTATGTCGATACTGCTCTTATTCCCGACCTCAATTTCCTGCGACTCGTAGCCGACAAACGAAAAAATCAGCATAGCCTGCCCGTTCGGTATCGTTAAAGCGTAAGTTCCTTTTTCATTTGTTGTTGTACCGCGAGTCGAACCTTTCAGGACAACGCTTACGCCCGGCAGGGCACTTCCTTTTTCATCGGCAACCTTACCGGTAATCGTTCGGTCCATTGGAGCCTGATTCAACGCTGAAGCTGATCCTCCGTTCATTCGCGTATTCGGGAATGCGTTGGTCCGACGAGCTAGTAAGTGCTGAGCTTCTGCGGCTAGCGTGAGTGCTACGTTTAGTAGTAAAACCACCCAAATCGATTGCTGAATTGCTCTCTTTGTTTTCCTATTGACAGATAAATCTATTTGCATAAGCCCTGATTTATTTGGATTAAAACAGGGTGCTAAGAACGCCGGAGGAGATTAAAATTATCTTAATAAATGCTTAATAATTAGACTTAAATGGTATATTTTGTGAATTTTCTTATTACTCTTTGATTAAACAGGCCATTTTGATAGCTGATGAATATCCGGTAAATTGGATCCAATATTCTATAGGGCAAACCCTGTACTAATACATTCAGTAGAAAGTAATAAACCGCCACTTAGCTGTCTCATTGTAGATGCTGAATGATATTGGCAGACTAATCAAAAGAACCTTGACCATCTATCGATATATATACCATCGATTCGTACGCAATATCACGTATAGCGTAGTAGCGCTGTTGATGGCTTCGACCAGTATCCAGGCGCAAACGTATGGATTACAATTTGTGGGGCATGAAGAAATTCAGGATAACCGCACCTCACTGAATCTTACCCCTGAGCATTCATTATGCCTCAAAGGGAATGTCGAACTTTCGTTCGACCTGACACTAGTCCCCAACTACCAAACGTACTTCGGCTACATTTTCAGAATCATTCAGGCGGACAAGCAGAATCTTGATCTCCTGTACGATCAGAAGTCCAGGAGTTTCAAAATGATTATTGGTGATCGTCTGGCTGAATCGGTTATCCGCATTGACTCGGCCCAACTGTTTAACCACTGGAATCGGTTTACCATAAAATGGGACCTGAGCCAGCACTCGCTGCTTGTTTTCTCTAATAATAAGCTGGTTATCCGAGATAAGATTGCCTTTACGGAGGCTGGCTGTTTCAAGTTATTTTTTGGCAGTAATGAGTTTGGGCAATTTAAATCGAAAGACCTGCCGCCCATGAGCATTAAAGACATTATGCTGACAGAAAATGGCCAGCGAAAACACTACTGGCCGTTGCAGGAGGTGAACGGCGTAACAGCCAAAGATGACGTTGATGGGCAAATCGCCACTGTCAAAAATCCAGTCTGGATTAAATCGCTGCATACAGAGTGGAAAAAAAAGGATCAGTTTACCCTAAACGGTTATGCAAATGTTGCCTTTGATCCCATTACCGAAACGGTTTACGCCATTGGCTCCGATAAGTTGTATCAGTACGCCGTTCGGACGCATCAGGCCACGATAAAACTACACAAAAACCCACCGAAAAATCTGTTTCAAGGTAGTCAGAGCATTTATAATCCGTTTACTGGCCGGCTCTACAGCTTTTTTGTCGATCAAAAGTCCGTCTATAGCTGTAACCCGTCTAGTGGAGACTGGACTGCCGAGTCCATTACCCCAAATGCGGTTAAGGTAACCGAATACTGGCACGCCAATAAATTCATTTCCCGGTCCGATTCATCGTTATACATTCTAGGTGGCTACGGGCAGTTGACCTACAAAAACAGTATTCTGCGGTACCGATTCGCTTCCAAAACCTGGGATACCCTTACTACAAACGGTAATACTTATACGCCACGTTATCTGGCCGCTTTAGGAACAACTTCTTCGCTCGATACAGCTTATCTAGTCGGAGGCTACGGCAGTCTGACGGGCGAACAGATGCTTAATCCTAAAAATTCGTATGATTTACTGGAATACCTGGTCAAGGAAAATACGTTCCGAAAGGTCTATGAGTTGAACGTCCCAAAAACAGATTTTGCCTTTGCCAATTCGCTGACGATCGATGCGAAATCAAATCAGTATTATGGGCTTATCTTCCCAAATCAGCAGTTTAAAGCTGAGCTGCAGTTGATTGGAGGGTCGTTGGCCAAGCCATCGTATGAAAAGCTGGGCAACACTATCCCCTATTCATTTCATGATGTACACGCGTACGCTGATTTGTACTATTGTCGGATCAGCCAAAAGCTAATTGCTGTAACCCTGTATCATAACGAGGCTAACAATACGACTGACGTAAAGCTGTACTCGATTTCATTCCCCCCAAGTGCGCTGACCGTTCAGGCACATCAGGCAGAACAAGAAGCAATTTCCTATTGGTGGCTTGCTTTCATTATTCTGGGAGTAGCCATTTTCCTGTATGCTCGTCAACAGCGTCAACGGACAGGCAAGGCGCAAAAGCCCGAATCGGTTCCTGCTCACCAACAGGCGTTATCAACCGACAACCAGTCACAGCTCATTTCACTGATAACGCCGGAAATTCCATTCACTCGACCTGACTTGGCAAAGGAACCCGTGTTGACGTCAAGTATCTTCTTTTTTGGCAATTTTCAGGTGCTTGATCACTCGGGTACAGATATTACAAAGTCGTTTACTCCTTTACTAAAAGAGCTTTTTCTACTCTTGTCGCTCAATAGTATTGGCAAGCAGCAGGGAGTTGCCTCCGAGAAATTAAATGAAATCCTCTGGCCTGATAAGTCAGGCCGGGAAGCCAGTAACAATCGCTCGGTTAACATTACGAAGCTGCGGAATCTATTGGAAAAGGTAGAGTTTTGCTCGCTTTCCAAGGAATCGGGCTACTGGAAAATAGACTTCAATTTCAGCCAGCCGCTCTATCTTGATTATGAACGGTACATGGCTATTATCAATGACAAGGCTGTTTTAACGAAACAGGCCATCATTGAGTTGGGCGAAATCACAAAACGAGGTCCTTTTCTGCAAAATACGGAGTATCACTGGCTGGACGATTTCAGGGCGGATATTTCCAATAAGATTATCAATACATTCCTAAAGTACACCGATACGCTAACGATCAGCGAAAACCCGGAGCATTTGATCCAGATTACAAATTTCATTTTTGATTACGATCCTGTCAGCGAAGATGCTATCATTCTAAAATGTAAGGCGCTGTCGTTGATGGGCAAACACACCCTGGCAAAAAACACCTTCGAACGATTTATTCGGGACTACAAAGCCATCTACGGCGAAGAATACGAACAGCCATTTTCGTCCATCATCGACTGAACCTTCCTGTGTATTTCAGGATACTATTCTGCTCATTATTTTGACATTTCAACGAGTCAATTTTCATAATTAAGGTTTTATAAAGATTTTATTAAGGTACGCTGCTGTATTTTGTGCCGGATTAATCCAGGAAAATAATGGATTTTTGAAATTATTAATCCAGAATGGGTTTACTAATCTTGCTTTTATCTAAATGGACAAATTGATAATAAATGGCTACTAGCTAATAAATCTTGATTAAAATCAGAATTTCTTAGTCAATAGAAGCAAGTATCAAACCGGCAATTCTGCTTTTCATATGTAAAATTCACCGCGCTATGGGTGTGCTAAAGCAACTGACCTTGACGAAAAAAAGTCCAGTAGGGGCTTCAGAGTCACTGGAGCTGGACTCTCTTTTCAAGGAATACTATGATCGGCTTGTCTATTTTTCTGTACAGATAATACGGGATCAGGGGCAGGCGCAGGATATTACGCAGGATGCATTTATAAAATACTGGCAGGAGCGAGAGGCCATATTTCCTAATAAAGTGGCCATCAAAAACTACCTTTATAGTACAGTGCGAAATGCCAGTCTAAACGTTATCAGACATAATAAAGTAGTGGATGACTACCGGGAGCAGCATGGGTTTTCGGAAACGGAAGAACTGACCATCATGGATGCGATTATTTCTTCTGAAGTCATGGCTGAACTTTATTCGGCCATTGAATCGCTGCCCGCCAATTACCGCACAATCTCCAAAATGAGCTATCTGGAAGGTAAAAAGAACCAGGAAATTGCGGATGAACTAAACATGTCGATCAATACCGTTAAAAAGCAAAAGCAACGGGCGCTCGAGTTGTTAAGGTTACGGCTTTCGCCAGAATTACTCGCCGTCTTACTCACCCTTGGGACCATCACGCTAACGTAAATGCCAGAAAAGCCAGGCGGGTATGATTGGGTTTCTTCCGTTCTTTTTAATTCGATAAATAATACATTAAATTTTATATTCACTTTATCCTATTCTCTGGCTCGCGTGTCTCTATGGAGTAAAGCAAGGCCATGGAAAATTATAGTCGTTATTTCAGACAGGGCGATCTGATTGCTAAATACCTTAAAGGGGATTTGAGCGATCTCGAACGCGAAGAACTGAACGATTGGATTGCGCAAAGCGATCATAATCAAGCCCTATTCGTCAGGCTGACGCAGGAAGCGACTGTTACGAATGAACTGGAAAAATTCGGTTCAATTGACAAAGCAGAGGCCTGGGAGAAAATAGCCTCCGGAACAGGATATAATACAACCAGCCAGAAGTCGTATATAGGTACACGTTCACTTCGTTACGTGGCAGCCGCTGTCGTGCTACTTGTAGCCGGGCTTCTAATTTACCCCTTCAACCGCCAATCGCAGCCCACAAATCCGGTTGCTCAGCAGCCAGCCGATGTTGCTCCCGGTAGCAACAAGGCAGTTCTGACCCTGGCCGATGCGTCAGAAATAATCCTTGATGATGTCGCTGATGGACAGATTGCCAGACAAGCTGACGTCATCATTACAAAAACGGCTGATGGGCAACTGTTGTATGGAGAAAGCTCCGCAACGGCTTCGGCCAAACTACCTGATACACCACTCAGCTATAATACCATTACTACCCCACGTGGCGGCAAGTTTCGGATTGTCCTGCCCGATGGAAGTAAAGTCTGGCTTAATGCGGCTTCATCGCTAAAATACCCAACCAAATTTGTAGGGAACGAGCGGATGGTGACGCTAACGGGCGAAGCTTACTTTGAAATAGTGCCACAAAAAAATGCGCAAAAGCAGGCGCTGCCTTTCCGGGTGCGTTCGGCTAGCCAGGTTGTTGAAGTGTTGGGTACGCATTTTAACATCAATAGCTACGCTGACGAAAGCAGCGTAAAAACAACCCTGCTGGAAGGCAAAGTAAAGGTTATAAAAACCAACGCTCATCGAGCGGAAAGTTCAGCCGAAGTTATTCTTTCCCCTGGCGAACAGGCTCAGCTCACTGCCGATGCAAAACGCAGACTTAATCTGATCAGGAAAGTAGATCTGGAAGAAACGATAGCCTGGAAGAATGGGCAGTTCCAGTTTAAAGATACCGATTTGCCCACGATCATGCGCCAGATTTCCCGCTGGTACGATGTTCAGGTTGATTTCCAGGGCAAGTTGCCGGACACAAAATTCAGAGGTAAGATTTCCAGGGATGTACCGCTCTCCCAGATTTTTCAGATTCTCCAGTTAAGTGGTATCAACTTTATAATCGAAGGAAAAAAAATAACCGTTAAATCCTGATCGACCATCGCTAAACCGGGCAAGGCTCGGAATAGCCACCGCGGATCTCATAAAAAAGCCGGAACGTGTTGCGAGCACTTCCGGCCAATGATGGGATTCATCTGTCAAGAAACAGAAAAGCAAACCTGTTGACGTACAAGTTTTTATAAACCCCAAAACCAGCATAAAAGTATGAATTATTCTACTTTTTACCTACGGCTGTGGCAATCTGAACCATGGGCACAGCTTAGGCAGCGAATGACTTCCCGATTAATTCCTATGAGTCGGGATACGAAACGAAAATGGATTATGCGGCTCAATTTTATCAGCATATTCATATTGGTTGCCTGTCTGCATGTGTACGCAGCCAGTTATAGCCAGTTGATTTCAATTAATGAACGGAATGCACCGCTTGAAAAAGTACTGGATAAGCTGGAAAAGCAGACTGGTTACTCCTTCTTCCTGCAAACGAATTTGTTGGCCAGCAGCAAGCGGGTCACGGTTCACCTGAAAAATACGCCGTTGGAAACCGTGCTGGAGGAAGTGTTTAAAAACCAGCCGCTGAGCTATTCCATAGTCAGCAAAACCATTGTCATCAAAAGGAAGGAGAATGCTACCAGCCACAAACCAGTTAGTGAGTTGCAGTCGCTCTTTCCCGATGCTAAAAGTGGGCTAAATCTGGAGGCCAGTGCAGATTTTGAGCGCCGGACACTCAATCAACTGGTTGATCGAGTGCAGGCTATCCGGCACGTGTTAATTCCGATAACCGGTAAAGTCACAGACGAAAAAGGCGAAGCGTTACCTGGTGTGAGCATCGTAGTAAAAGGTACCCAGCGGGGAACGACAACGGATCCGAACGGGCAATTTCAGATTGAGGTACCCGATAAGTCGACGACGCTGGTTTTCAGCTTTGTCGGTTATGAAACGCAGGAGGTTAAGCCGGGCGATCTGGCAGCCTTAAATGTGACGCTGAAAGTCAGTGAGCGTGGTTTACAGGAAATTGTGGTAGTCGGTTACGGCGAACAGCGCAAAAGCGACGTGACAGGTGCTACCAGTACGGTTACGGCGAAAGAAATTGCCAAACGACCATTGATACGGGTCGAACAGGCCTTACAAGGTACGACATCCGGGGTTGTTGTGGCCAGCAGTAGCGGACAGCCAGGCCGTGGTTTGAGCGTTCGTATTCGGGGCGCAAACTCCATAACGGGTTCTAACGACCCTTTGTATGTTATCGATGGGTTTATCGGCGGGAATATTGAGTCGCTCAACCCAAATGATATCGAATCGCTGGAAATTCTGAAGGATGCTTCGGCAACGGCGATTTATGGCTCTCGGGGTTCGAATGGCGTCGTTCTCATCACGACGAAATCGGGTCAGGAAGGCAAAGCCAAAATTAATGTCAGTACGTGGGTCAGCAAAGCGATGATGCCCCGGGAACTCTCCTTAATGAACGCCTATGACTTCGCGCGTACGGTTAATACACAGTTTGCCTCGACGGGCAACCCGCCCGCTTTTTCGGACGATCGGCTACAGCAACTGAAAGCCAATGGCGGTACCGATTGGCAGCGTGAACTGCATCAGGAGCCACTTGTTCAAAACTACCAGATCGATTTATCCGGAGGATCGTCGGCGGTTCGGTATCTGATCTCCGCCAATTACCTTGATCAGCCCGGTTTAATTCTCAATCAGTATTACAAACGGGCCACCTTTCGGGCAAACATCGACGCCAAGATCAACGAAAAGATCAACCTGAAGTTTAACGTAGCGGCTGTGGTGCCCCAAAACCGCAATACGAACTACTCCGGTGACCTGACCGACCCCTTTACCCAGGCAACCGAATGGGATCCGACCTCACCCGTACGGGATCCGGCAACGGGAGCACTCGTCTACACCGCGCCTTACGCGTCCATTCAGTATAGCCCCGTGGCTCGGGCACTTGGTCAGTTCGATGAAGGCCGGAATACAAACATTGCGGGAACGGGTATCCTGACGTACCAGATTCTGAAAGGGCTTACTTTCACTACGAATACGACGTATCAGATCTCGTCGCCATTTAACCAGACGTTGTTTGGGCCAGGTACGGGCAATGGTGTATTGTATGCGCAGGTCAACTCGTCTAGAAACTGGAATTTCCAAAATAGTAACTTCCTGACGTACAGAGGTGATTTTGGCGATCATGCCATTACCGTAACGGCACTGTATGAACAGCAGCAGGGACAGGGCTTATCGGCAAACGCCCGGGCGAACAACCTGTCGACGTATTCGCTGGGATACTACAACTTAAGTTTGGGTGGAACGCAGTTTACGTCATCCGGTTACTCCGCCGACGCCCTGCAATCCTATATGGGCCGGGTCAACTACGCCTATAAAGAAAAGTATTTGCTCACCGCCAGCGTTCGTGTCGATGGCTCGTCGCACCTGACCGAGAAGTACAGTACCTTCCCGTCTCTGGCTCTGGCCTGGAACCTGTCGAAAGAAAGCTTTCTGCAAAACTCAAAATTGTTTTCTGACCTGAAAATCAGAACCAGTTACGGGCAAACAGGGAATCAGGCTGTAGGGGCGTATGCTACCATTGCCCAGATCACCACGGGTGGAGGCCAGCCAGCCTACTATTTCGATGGCTCAACCCCCAGCGTGGCAACCCCACTTGGCGCACCAGTCTCCAATAGCCTCAAATGGGAAACCACAACGCAATATGATGCGGGTATCGACGCGTCGTTTCTGAACGGACGCTTACGATTTACCGCCGATGCCTATTTGAAAAACATCAGCAATCTGCTGTACAGTTATCAGGCACCTTTCTATCTGGGTGGGGGCGATTATCTCCGCAACATTGGCAGTGTTGAAAACAAGGGCCTTGAGTTTTCGCTGAGCGGCACCCCAGTCGCCACCGGAAAACTACGCTGGACCAGCAATTTCAACATTTCCTTCAACCGCAACAAGGTGACAAGTTTGGGTGGCCTTGACAATGTTATCGTAAACGGGGTTGGATCGGCGCTGAACAGTGCGTCTATTCTGCGGGTCGGCCGGCCATTGGGTGAGTTTTACGGGTACCAGTTCCTGGGGACCTGGAAAACGAGCGAAGCGGACCAGGCGTCCCAATTTGGGATGAAACCAGGCGACGCTAAATACGTGGATGTAGATGGCGATCATGCCTACACGGCGGCCGACAGAGTATCCATCGGAAATGGGACGCCTGCCTACTCGTTTGGGTTCATCAATGACATCAACTACGGCAATTTTACGCTCAGCTTTATGTTTCAGGGAACGCACGGCAACCAGATTTACTCACAAACACTGGCATACCTGTGGGGTGGATTAGGCGATCAGCGAAACGCGACAACCACCGAAGCGCTGAACATCTGGACGGCCCAAAATCAGACTGATAACCCGGCATTTAGCAGCACCAGCAAGAACTTCAACAACAGTAGCCGCTACGTGTACGACGGTAGCTATACGAAGCTGAAGAACCTGTCGCTGACCTATCGGATACCTGATAATCTGCTGAAAAAGGCAAAAGTACGCAACCTCGAGGTGTATGTAAGTGGTCAGAATCTGTTCATGATCACGAAATACCCTGGCTATGATCCGGAAGTCTCAAACGGAACGAATGCCATCACGCAGGGGCTGGAAATGGGCGTTATCCCAAACCCCAAAACCTATACAATTGGATTCCGCCTTGGTTTATAAGAGCTGTATGTACGATTAAAATTCTAATCAGAAGACAAAATCATGAACACCAACTATTCCTTATACCTTGTCTTTCTTGCCTTGATTTTGGTTAGCGGCTGTCAGAGTCTCGTGGAGGATCCAAAAGGCAGTTTGACACCCGGAACCTATTTCAAAACGCAGTCGGATCTGGATGCATCCGTATCGGCTATTTACATCCAGTTTGCGCGGGATGGTGCCTGGGGTTTTACCAACCGGAGCACGTCTTATTTTGGCTCGGATGACTTTACAACCGATCCTGGCCTGAACAAAGAAGATTTTCGACTGTTCGACCGCCTGAGTGGTGGCAGTGGTAACCTGAGTCTGGTCGCTCAATGGCAAGGTCCCTGGCAGGGGATTTATCAGGCCAACAACGTAATTGCCAATTATACAAAGGTAAATTCTACCGATGCTCAGAAAAATCAGGCAGCCGGTCAGGCGTATTTCCTGCGGGCCCTGGGGTACTATTACCTGGTTAGAACGTTCGGCCCTGTGCCCATTATTCTGACCCAAATCGATGTGAACGACAGACCTCAGCGCGACCCGGTCGATAAAGTGTACGCGGCTATCATCAGCGATTTGCAGAAAGCGAAGGAACTCCTGCCCGTTTCGTTCCCGAATCAACCGGGCCGAGCAAACCAGATGGCAGCCCGCTCACTTCTGGCTGATGTATACCTGACCATGACGGGCTGGCCACTCAAGCAGGAGAGCAATTACAAGCTGGCTGCTGACGAAGCCAACGCCGTTATTCAAGCGGCCGTCTACAACCTCAATACGCCTTACGCCAGCGTGTTCACGACCAACAATACCACCGAATCTATTTTTGGTTTACAGTATAATGTAAGCGGAGGGCTTCCGTTGCGTAGTTCGGGTTCATCGTCGGTACCCCTCGACGAAGTTGCTACGAACGGCTCGAGTGGCTGGGATGACTATTATCCGGAAATCAATTTCTACAAAAACGCCCCCAAATGCCCCCGGACGGATGCTACGTTTTACACAACGATCAAGCTGCGTCAACCCGATGGGAAAACGTTTAAACTGGTTCCCTGGGATTCGCCCGAAACGCATGCTGGCCATCCCTATTACAGGAAGTTCCGGGCTGGCTTAAATGGGGATGGTGTTTCGGAAACGGAGACGACCATTGAGTCCATTAATCCCAGCACCAACAAAGTGTATGATATCATCCGCTACCCGCAGGTGCTGTTAATTTATGCCGAAGCGTCGGCAATGGCCGCTGGTGGTCCTACCGCAGCAAGCTACAGTGCCATAAATCAGGTACGGAAACGGGCGGGTTTGTCTGATCTGACTCCTGGTCTTTCGGCAACTGCTTTCCGGGATGCGGTCGTCTATGAACGAGCGTATGAATTTGCGGGCGAGTTCGGGGTACGGTGGTTTGATATTGTTCGATTACAACTGTTACCTCAGATTGTAGCCGCCCGAAGTTCGGCTGAAAACCCAATTCCAGCGAATACAAATTTCGCCCAGAAATATCTGGCCCCCATTCCTGTGAATGAAATGGCCAGAAATCCGACCTGGACGCAAAATGACGGCTACTGAAATGGAGTACCAGGGGCGCTCACGGCAACATTGTATGCCGATTAGCCGTTGACTGCCCCTGGTCAATTTTTGTTTATTATAGGTTGGATTAGAAAGCATAGTGGAATTTCTGCTATGCTTTTTACAAACCAGGAAGGCTTTTCGAGGGAAGATAGACCGCTCTTTATTACGTTACAAATGAACACGCCTAAAGACAATACTTCACCGAAAAAGCGATCATCAACGCGAATTGTTCTATTAAAAGTCTTGAGTGTTTTAGTCTCTTTTCTTTTATTGGTTCTCGTTGAAATTTTACTGCGTCTTTTTGGGTATGGTCACAATGTAGATCTATTTGTTGAATGCCCGGAGGATAAGGATTATTATGTTTTAAATCCGGATGCATCCAGGAAATATTTTACGAATCAAAAAATAGCGACGAAAGGCAATAGTGAGCCTTTTAAAAAGAAGAAGAATAAAAATACCGTACGCATTTTTATTTTGGGTGAATCCACGACAATTGGATATCCTTATTTTCACAACGGATCTTTTCATCGCTGGCTTCAGTATCGTTTAACGCACACATTTCCCAGTCGGAATTTTGACATTATTAACCTCTCGCTGACGGCTGTTAATTCGTATACAGTCTTCGGGTTTGCCAAGGAATTAATCGATTATGAACCAGACGCCGTTTTGATCTATACGGGTCATAATGAATACTACGGGGCGCTTGGCGTTGGCTCGACAGAACACATTGGTGGCACACCTCAACTGGTAGAGTTAATTCTTTACCTACGCCAATTCCGGCTCGTGCAATTGCTGACGAATGGGTACGAATCCATACAACGTATCAGTGGTGGTTATAAGCCGGTTTCAGGCGGTACGAGAATGAAACTGATGGTGGCTGATCAACGAATTCCATATCAGTCAACCCTCTATGAACGAGGAGTAGACCAATTCCGCCGGAATATGGATCGAACCCTTCACCTGCTTGCAAAACGGAATATCCCTGTCTTTGTCAGTAACCTGGTCAGCAATGAAAAGGACCTGAAACCGTTCGTAAGTTTTCCTGTCGAAAAAGGTAAATCATTCACGTTCAACAAGACCTACAACCTTGGCTTGATGGCGCTTACGAAAGGCAATCTACCGCTCGCTTACTCGTACCTCAGTGCGGCCAATCAGTTGGATAGCAACCATGCCCTTTGTACGTATTACTTGGGGCGAACGGCTTATTTGCAGGGAAATCCAGAACAGGCAAAGCGGTATTTTTCCAGAGCGAAAGATCTGGATGGCCTGCGGTTCAGAGCTCCCGAAGCCCTGAATAGCATTATCCACCAGTTATGCCAATCCTACAAAAACGCCCATTTCGTAGATACCAAAGCCCTTTTTGACGCCCATTCTCAAAATGAAATTATTGGCGATGAGCTGATTATGGAACATGTTCACCCGAATCTGAAAGGCTACGCGTTATTGTCAGATGCATTTTATGATGCGCTGAAGCAGGCAAAACTTATCCCGATAAAGGATGAACGGGAGATGAGTTTGGCTCAGTTGCTTCGTGACATGCCCATAACCAAAGTAGATTCGTTGGCGGGCCTGTACAAGGTCGCTAATCTGAAACGAAACTGGCCGTTTAACGAAGTGATGTCGGCTCAATCGTTTACCGTTGAATCGGTAGAAGAAAAATTAGCCTACAGCCTGATGACGCAGCAGATGTCCTGGAGCGATGCTCTGAGTCATCTGTATGATTTTTACATGCGCAGTCGCGCATTGGGCAACGCGCGAAAAGTTGTCGAAGCACTCGTGTTGGAGTATCCCACTGACGTCCGTTATTATGAAAAGGCAGCCATGCTCAGTGGCGAGTTGAATGATCAGGAAACGGCAATCTTCTACTTTAAAAAAGCATTTGCGTTGTCTCCGACCTTTGATAAAGCACGGCATCTCTTCGTGCTTTATCTCCAGCTTGATCGACCTGGCGACGCTATGCCTTATCTGGATTATGCCAGTCAAAATAATCAATCCCGATTCGATTTGAATTCGGTTAAAGCAACAGCAGAACAGATTATTTCTCTAAAAAAACGTTGCGTAATTGATTCTGCTGATGTATCGATTTTAAATCAAATTGCCACTGCATATGTTCAGATGGATAATGCAAAAGGGGCCTCAAAATATATACAAAAAGTTTTGACAATCGATGCTGCCAATAAGGAAGCGCTGGCTATGGTAGCGTACCTAAATTCCAGTCGTCAGGAAGGCAGGATGCGGTAAATTTATTTTTTACTTGTTGATAGAAAATTAGCGTCGGCAGCGCCTGCTCTTTATCCATTTTCGTCCTTAATGTGTCTTTATGACGAACGTGAATTCGATCCCTCCTGACTAGCCAGATTATTGCTAAATAAGTAGTTCGTTATACACTGATTTCTATGATTCGATTGGACCGAAAGAGAGCAGTCATTGGGCTGGTAGTAAGTAGCGTTTTTGCGGCTAGTATGATAACAGGCGAGGGCCCTTTATCGACGGGTAAGGATTGGCCTAATTATGGAGGAAATAAAGCAGGGAATCGGTATTCGCCCTTAACTCAGATCAACACCCGGAACGTAGCCAACCTGCAGGTTGCCTGGATGTATGATGCCTCTGAAAAACCCGATGCCAACGGACGTCGACGCGATCGGGCTATTCAGTGCCAGCCCATAGTAGTGGATGGGGTTCTGTATGGTACGACGCCGGACCTGAACTTGTTTGCCCTCAAAGCGGGAACGGGTGAACAGCTCTGGCGATTCGAACCGGCCCGTGATGATCGACGCAATTCCAACCGCGGAGTTGTGTACTGGCGAAGTGGGTCCGACAAACGGATCTTGTATACGGTTGGCTCCAGTCTGTATGCCGTCAATGCTGAGACCGGTGCGTCTATAGTCAGCTTTGGTACCAATGGTAAAGCGGATTTACATGAGGGCCTGCAAACCAACCTGGACCATGATGTGAGTAAGCTGTCGGTGAATGCAACATCTCCAGGCATTGTGTACCAGAATACGTTTATCATTGGGTCGAGTGTATCGGAGTCGGGTGATGCCGCTCCCGGTCACATACGGGCTTTCGACGTAGTTTCGGGTAAGCTGAAGTGGGTGTTTCACACCATTCCACAGCCGGGTGAGTTCGGGTATGACACCTGGCCGAAAGATGCCTACAAGAAAATAGGGGCTGTCAACAATTGGAGTGGCATGTCGCTCGATGAAAAGCGGGGCGTCGTGTATTTCGGCACAGGCTCCCCGGCATCCGATTTTTATGGCGGAGATCGCAAAGGGCAGAATCTGTTTGCCAATTGCATCATGGCCCTGGAAGCCGAAACGGGCAAGCTCAAGTGGTACTACCAGACCATTCACCATGACCTTTGGGACCGGGATCATCCCTGTCCACCGAACTTGATTACGCTGAATCGCAACGGGAAGCGGGTGGACGCCGTTGTGCAGACAACAAAAGATGGCCTGGTTTATGTACTGGACCGGGATAAGGGCACCTCCTTATTTCCGGTGGAAGAGCGCAAGGTTCCAATCAATGGGTTGCCGGGCGAATTCCCCTGGCCGACGCAGAAATACCCCATCAAACCGCTGCCGCTAACCCGCCAGGTGTACACGGAACAGGACATTACCAATCTTTCGCCGGAAGCACATGCATACGTAAAAGAGCGTTTTCTCCAACTCAAAACGGATAATAAGTTTGCTCCTCCGTCCGAAAAAGGCACGCTGCTTTTTGGGTACAGCGGTGGGGCCGAATGGGGCGGCAATGCCATTGATCCGTCAGGCATTCTTTTCCAGAACGTTAACGAAGAGCCCTGGGAGTTGGTCATGACCAAACGGGCTGACCTCGCTCAGCGGACCACCCCCGTTACGGCGGGCAATGTTATCTATATCGCCAACTGTGCCGCCTGTCATGGGCAGGACCGACGAGGAAGTGGCGCTGAATTACCTTCCCTCATCGATATAGGTAAAAAGCGGTCGCCGGATGAAATAAAAGCCATTCTAAAAACCGGGAGCGGTCGGATGCCGTCGTTTGGGCATCTGTCGGAAAAAGATCGTGATGCACTTCTTCGTTTTCTGCTGAATACTGAAACGGGATCCCCAAAAGTTGCGCAAATGCCAGCCAATACACCCGCATCCGGGAGTAAGGAAGGGTTTCCTTACGTACCCACATACGTGAGTAAAGTCTGGCAGCGCTTTACGGATAAAGAGGGCTATCCGGGTATCAAACCACCCTGGGGTACATTAAACGCCATTGATCTTAATACCGGCGACTACCTCTGGCGGGTTCCGCTGGGCGAATACCCGGAACTGGCGAAGAAAGGCGTTCCCACTACCGGAACCGACAGCTACGGAGGGCCCCTGGCTACGGCTGGAGGACTGGTATTTATTGCCGGAACGAAAGATGAAAAAATTCGGGCGTTCGACAAAAAAACGGGAAAGGTTGTCTGGGAGTACCAGCTTCCGGCGGGTGGTTTCGCAACACCCATCAGCTACGAAGCAAATGGCAAGCAATACATCGTTATTGCCGCTGGTGGAGGACGAGGGCAGAAAATAGGAGGAAACTACATCGCCTTTTCGTTGAACTAGTTATGAGGAACGCTGGACTTATTCGTTGCCTTCTGCTGTGCCTGCTAGCCAGCATGTCCATTGGTCTGAAACCCGCTGTAGATGTACCTGAAACGGTTATTTCCAATGGGCTGGTTCGGGTACAGGTATATCTGCCTGACGCACAGAATGGCTACTACCGGGGTACACGTTTCGATTGGTCAGGTGTAGTGGCTAGCCTTGAGTACAACCGACATACGTATCATGGCAAATGGTTCGATACCTACAAGCCGACAACCCACGATGCCATTATGGGGCCGGTCGAAGAATTTGGCCCGTTGGGCTACGCGGCTGCTAAACCGGGAGGATCATTCGTCAAAATTGGCATTGGCAGTTTGACCCGTCCTGACGAAAAGCCCTACAACTCGTTCAGATTTTACACCTTGGCCAACCCGGGTAAATGGACGATAAAAAAGAAAGCGCATCAAGTTCAGTTTACGCACATACTCGCCGATAGTACCTATGCCTACGAGTACAAAAAAACACTGAGCCTCGCGAAAGCCAAACCTGAACTGATCATTATGCACAGCCTGAAAAACATAGGCACGCAACCCATTGAAACGACCGTTTACGACCACAACTTCTTTGTCATTGACCAGCAGTCGACCGGGCCGACGTATTCGATTACGTTGCCCGTGTCCGGGCTTTCCGCCGAAGGAGGCAAAGGACTCGGTGATCTGGTCAGCCTTCAGAATAACCAGCTACTTTATCTGCGCGATGTAGGCAAACGCGAGCAGGCTTATTTCCCTGACCTAACCGGCGGAAAGCCAGTGGATTATGCTTTTAGCGTCGAAAATACGAAAACCGGAGCGGGGGTAAACGTAACCGGCGACCGGCCAATTGATCGATTGGTGTACTGGTCTTCGTCCACAACGGTTTGTCCTGAACCATATATCAACCTGAACGTAGCGCCGGGTAAGACCATTAGCTGGCAGATTTCCTATCAGTATTATGTAAATGATCCGGCAAAGTAACGCCTGAACGCACAGATTTTTAGCCCTTAAACTTACTACATTCTATGGCGAAGCCAGAAGTACAATCCGAAACGAACCGCCGAAACGCGCTTAAAATGCTGGGGCTAGGTTCAACAGCGGGCCTGTTTGGTCTGTTCGATAGCCCCCAGGCCCGGGCTGAGCATTACACGACGCCTGCCTACGCCAAAGGCACCACACCCGTCACCATCAAAAGTGTACGAGCCATTGCGACCGCGCCGGGAGGAGCCAACCTGATCATTGTGAAAGTTGAAACGTCTGAACCGGGCCTGTACGGTCTAGGCTGCGCTACCTTTACCCAACGAGCCCAACTGGTCATTCCTGCTGTGAATACCTACCTCAACGAGTTCTGCGTCGGAAAGGATGTTGATAATATCGAAGACATGTGGCAGTCGGCCTATGTAAGCTCCTATTGGCGTAATGGACCCGTTCTGAATAATGCTCTTTCCGGACTCGATCAGGCGCTTTGGGATATCAAAGGCAAGCGAGCGAACATGCCTGTCTATCAGCTCCTGGGTGGAAAAACCCGAATTGCCGTGGATACCTATACCCACGCCAGCGGCCCAACGCCCGAAGCCATCGCCGATAAAGTGCAGCAATTTATGGATATGGGGTTCCGCCATGTGCGGATTCAGCAGGGCGGTTATGGCGGGGTCGGTGCGATGAATGATCTCAAACCCGACTTCAAAACGGCGGGCTTCGGCCGGGACACCGATGATTTTTCGGATCAACGGACGTATCTGAAACGGGTGCCTAAAATGTTCGAGGTCGTTCGGAAACGGTGTGGCGAAGATGTGCAACTGCTGCACGATATGCATGAATTGACCGAGCCAATTGACGCCATCAACATGATCAAAAGTCTGGAGGAGTACCGGCCTTTCTTTATCGAAGATCCCTTCTCGCCGGAAAATATGAGCTGGTTCAAGCTACTGCGTCAGACAACGGCAGTGCCGATTGCCATGGGCGAACTGTTTAACAACGTCAACGAGTTCAAAGAGCCGATGGCTAATCACTTGTTCGATTTCATTCGGATTCATATTTCTCAAATTGGTGGAATAACGCCTGCCATGAAGGTAGCTCGTTTGGGTGAGTGGTTCAATGTCCGCACCGCCTGGCATGGTCCCGGCGATACGTCGCCCGTGGGCCATGCGGCCAACAATAGCATCGATATTGCGATCTGGAACTTCGGTATTCAGGAGTCGCAGATGTTTAACGACCGGGTGAAGGAAGTCTTCCCGGGTTGTCCAATCATCAAAAATGGGTATTACCAAGTCAGTGAGTCGCCGGGTCTGGGAATTGATATCAACGAAAAGGAAGCCGCTAAATATCCGATTGGGACCAAGTCGCGCTGGACAGTCCGTAAAAACGACGGTACAATTTTAAAGCCGTAGCCGTAACAAAGAAGTCTCTATTCAGATTCTGCTGCATGGCCTTTCAGGCCCTATCGATGAGCACACCTATTCCGACGTAATGCCTGCCATGGGCGCCAACGACGACGAGTGGATTGCCTCCGTGTTGAGCTATATCCGCTCCGAGTTTGTTCCCTCACCCAGTCCTGCCGTGCGACCAGATGACGTGAAAGCCGTACGAAAACAAACCGCCAGACGTAAGAAAGCCTGGACGTTAGATGAATTACAAACCAGACCGAGCGGTCGATAAAACAGATACGCTATGTATATGCGAACGTTACTATTTCTATCCGTTACCGGTTGGTTACTGAGTATCACTACCGGTAGAAGTCAATCGGCAGAAGTTAAGTACGACGAAAAAGGGTGCCTTTATACCAGCTACAAAGGATTGGTGATGGCGGGCTACCAGGGTTGGTTTGCGGCCGAGGGCGATGCATCTGACCGAGGTTGGTACCATTATCAGAAACGAGGTAAATTCGAACCGGGTTATGCATCGATTGACTTCTGGCCTGAAGTGAAAGAGTATCCGATTACCTATAAAACGGCTTTTCAATTTGCTGACGGGACTCCGGCATCGCTCTACAGCCCTTATGATGAAAGTAGCGTCGATCTGCATTTCAAATGGATGAAAGACTACGGTATTGACGGCGTTTTTATGCAGCGATTTCTGGCCGAAGTGAAATCAGAAAAAGGCAAACGGCATTTTAACAAAGTGCTGGCAAATGCGTTGAAAGCCTCCCGGAAATACAGCCGAGCCATCTGCATCATGTATGATCTGAGTGGCTCGACCTCCGCCGATATGGACTTGCTCATAAAAGATTGGGAGGAGGTGCAGCAGCTTTTTTCACTGTTTAGCAACAAAGAAAATCCGACCTATCTACGGCATAATGGCAAACCCTTGCTAGCCATTTGGGGTGTAGGGTTCAACGACGGCCGCCGGTATACGACGGCCGATATTCAGACGCTTTTGGACCGGGTAAAGGGCCCTACGAAAAAAACGTCGATTCTGCTCGGCGTACCCTACTACTGGCGAACGATGACTAAAGATACTGAGGTGTCTGACTTGCTTCATCCGCTCATCAAAAGTGCCGATATCATTATGCCCTGGGCGGTGGGTCGATATAATTTCGAAACATACGCCACGGTAGCGGGCAGCACCCTAACCGGCGATCTGGCCTGGTGTAAAGCGGCTAAGGTAGATTACGTACCGCTGGTTTTTCCGGGGTTTAGCTGGGGTAATCTCAAGAACAGCCGCAGTGTTTATAACCAGATTCCTCGTCTAGAGGGAGATTTCCTATGGAAGCAGGTAGCCGGTAGTAAAACAGCCGGTGCGCAGAGCCTCTATGTGGCTATGTTCGATGAAGTCGATGAGGGTACGGCCATTTTCAAAACCCGCAAAGAAGGCGACCTGCCCCTAAATGGTGAAGGAAAGTTCGTTGGTATCGAAGCCGGTCTGGATTCAGATTATTACCTCTGGCTCACCGGGCAGGCAGCCCACTGGTTTCACAATAAAAAAGGCTACAGTGCACAAAAGCCCGTCCGCAAAAAATGAGTTCATGATGAACCACTTGAAATGAATTTTGCCATTAAGCTATCCCAATCTTAATTAGATCAAAATTTGATCTGAATGAATTCCTGTACCTCCTGAAGTTACTTAACAATACAAGTCGCGATACTAGTTAAGAAACGTACTGCAACCCAACAAAAAAGCCGCTTAGCAAATATGCTAAGCGGCTGATTATCTGGTGGGCCAGCCTGGACTCGAACCAGGGACTTACTGATTATGAGTCAGGCACTCTAACCAACTGAGTTACAAGCCCGTTGTTGACTGATTGCTCAACGTCAACACGCAAATTTACGAAATATTTAACAGGATTGCAGAATTGACCGGATTTTCAGTTCACAATCCTGCTAATTCTGCCATCCTGTCCGGTATCTTTGCTGAATGTCAGCGCCTAACAAGAAGAAAATTCTTAATGATCCCGTATACGGGTTTATTACCATCCCGACCGAGCTACTCTTCGATTTGGTTGAGCATCCGTACTTCCAGCGACTTCGGCGTATCAAACAATTAGGTTTATCGGAATATGTGTACCCCGGTGCGTTGCACACGCGTTTTCATCACGCGCTGGGCGCTATGCACCTGATGGGGCAGGCCATGAGCACGCTGCAAAGTAAAGGGCATACCATCAGCAGTGACGAGTGCGAAGCGGCTCAGATTGCTATTCTGCTCCATGATATTGGCCACGGGCCGTTTTCACACGTATTGGAATGTTGCCTGCTGGAGGGCGTGTCGCATGAGCAGATTTCCCTGCTTCTCATGCACGAACTGAATCGGCAGTTCGATGGGGCTTTGTCGCTGGCGATCCGCATGTTCGACGGCACGTACGAACGAACGTTTTTTCATCAGCTTATTTCCAGCCAGTTGGATATGGACCGGATGGATTACCTCAATCGCGACGGGTATTATACCGGTGTAGCCGAGGGCGCCATCGGAGCCGAACGGATTATCAAAATGCTGGATGTGGTGGGCGATCAGTTGGTGGTCGAAGCGAAAGGAATTCTGAGCGTCGAAAATTTTTTGAATGCACGCCGGTTGATGTATTGGCAGGTGTACCTCCATAAAACGTCTATCTGTGCGGAGTCGATGCTCATCCAGGTGTTGCGCCGGGCGCGGTTTCTGATGCAGCAGGCAGGGGCCGAAGCCGTTTTTGCGTCGGCGGCTTTCCGGTTGTTTCTGCAGGAGAGTGTTACCGCAACTGACTTTCAAACAAACCGAGCGTACCTCAACGCGTTTACCCGGCTGGACGATTTCGATGTGTGGGCCTGCATTAAAGAGTGGGCGCTGCATAGCGACTTTGTGCTCTCGACGCTTTGTCAGATGCTGCTCGATCGCAAGCTGTTCAAGATCATGTTATCGACAGAACCCTTTGTCGGAGCGTTGTTGAACGAACTGGAAAATCAGCTGTATCGGGCGGGCCTGTCTGGTGATGAACTGTCTTATTTTCTGGTAGAAGGACAGGCCACCAACGCGGCTTACCTGCCCTCCGAAGATCGGATCAGTATAAAGCTGAAGACTGGTAATGTAATCGACATCGCCGATGCATCGGACCTGTCGAATATTCAGGTGCTGACCAACATTGTGCGCCGATATTACGTCTGCTGGGCGAAAGACCTGCGGGGTATTCGGCAATCGGTCAATTAAGAAGCGATTAAGGTTTTGTCCCATACCCGCTTGGGACTCCGAATAAGTCACGAGTTTCCGAACATTTCCGGGTGCTTCTATCCGAAAAATGCAATTTGTTAGCTACCTTAGCGGCCCAATCGAACGCAAAAATCGAGTGTTTTGCGACGGTCTTTACACACATATGAAGTTTACAGTCAAGCAGATTGCTACACTGCTGGGGGGCGAAATTGCCGGAAACGATTCACTGCCAATCACCGGATTAGCCAAAATAGAAGAAGGTAAGCCAGGCGATATTTCGTTTCTGTCGAACCTCAAGTATGAACCGTTTCTGTACACAACCCAGGCATCGGCGGTCATTGTCGACCAGTCGTTTCAGCCCAAAAAGTCGGTTTCGCCTACCCTGATTTTTGTTGAAAACGCCTACTCCGCTTTCACCCAACTGCTGGAAGAGTATTACAAGCAATTAAGTTTCGCCCGTATGGGTGTGGAACAACCCTCCTATGTTGGTGACGGGACGACGATTGGCGAACGAATCTATCGGGGGGCTTTTTCCTACATTGGTACGAATTGTACCCTTGGGGAGAATGTCAAAATCTACCCGCATGCCTATGTTGGCAACAACGTCCGCATCGGCGACAATACCATAATCCATCCGGGTGCCCGTGTGCTGGACAACTGCATTATCGGTCAGCACTGCGTTATCCATCCTAATGCCGTCATTGGCAGCGAAGGATTTGGCTTTGCACCACAGCCGGATGGAACCTACAAAACGATTCCACAACTTGGCAATGTTATTCTGGAAGACTTTGTGAACGTGGGCTCCGGCACAACCATTGACTGCGCCACGATGGGCTCAACCATTATCCGGAAGGGTGTTAAACTCGATAATCTGATCCAGATTGGGCACAACGTCGACATTGGTGAAAACACCGTCATTGCTGCACAAACGGGCGTTTCGGGCTCAACTAAACTAGGCAAGAACTGTGTGATTGCCGGGCAAGTTGGTTTTTCCGGCCACCTGACGATTGCCAATGGGACCAAAGTAGGTGCCCAGTCGGGAGTCGGTAAAAATGTAGTTGAAGAAGGAACATCGCTTAATAGTTCGCCTGCTTTTGGTCTTAAAGAAAGCATGCGTTCATTGGCCATTTTCCGGAAGTTGCCAGCCCTGGAGCAACGGCTGTCGAACCTGGAAAAGAAAAACGAAAACTAGTGTACGGTTTATGGTTTGTGGTTTATGGTTGGCTAACCGCATGTGTAGCTTCGCCGGTTCGCCAACCATAAACTATAAACCGTAAGCCGTAAACCGACAACGAATGAATACCAAACAACAGACGATTCAGAAAGCCGTATCGGTATCGGGAGTGGGCCTGCATACAGGCGTCTCGGCAACGATGACATTTTTACCCGCGCCGACGAATCACGGCTATAAATTCCAGCGCATCGACTTGCCGGGGCAACCCATTGTGGATGCCGATGTTGATAATGTTGTGGATCTGTCGCGGGGCACAACAATTGAGCAGAGCGGTGCCCGAATCCATACCGTTGAGCACACGCTGGCCGCCCTGGTTGGTTTGCAACTGGACAACATCCTGATTCAACTGGACGGCCCCGAACCGCCTATTATGGATGGTTCGTCCATCCAGTTTATCGACGCCCTGCGCGATGCAGGTATCGAAGAACAGAATGCGACCCGCAACTACTTCGAGGTAAGCGAATATGTTCATTACCGCAATGCCGAAAAGGATATCGAACTGGCGGCTTTGCCTCTGGACGATTACCGGCTGACGGTTATGGTCGACTATAACTCGCGGGTAATCAGCAGCCAGCACGCTTACCTGAACGACATCAGTCAGTTTCCGGAGCAGATTGCCAACTGCCGTACGTTTGTCTTCTTGCACGAACTGGAGGCTCTGTATAAGCAGAATCTCATAAAAGGGGGCGATCTGACCAATGCCATCGTGATTGTGGATCGGGAAGTAAAAGACGGTGAACTCGATTACCTGGCCGACCTGTTGCACAAGCCCAAAGTGAGCGTAAACAAGCAGGAAGGCATTCTGAATAATCTGGAGTTGCATTATCCCAATGAAATGGCGCGCCATAAGCTGCTCGACATGGTGGGTGATCTGGCTCTGATTGGTCGACCTATTAAGGCGCAGATCCTGGCGGCTCGTCCGGGACACGCGGCTAACGTGGCATTCGCCAAAAAAATCAAGAAACTGATTCAGAAAAACGCCGTAAACCAGGTACCTAAATACGATTCGACGCAACCGCCCGTTCTGGATATTAACCGCATTTCGCAGTTGCTGCCTCATCGCTATCCATTTCAGATGATTGACAAAATCATCGCTCTGGACGAAAACAGCGTGGTCGGTATCAAGAACGTAACGATGAACGAACCCTATTTTCCGGGACATTTTCCGGGAAATCCGGTCATGCCGGGCGTTATGCAGCTTGAAGCGATGGCGCAAACGGGTGGTATTCTGGTATTGAGCACCGTACCCGACCCCGAAAACTACTGGCCCTTTTTAGTTGGTATTGAGAATTGTCGTTTCCGGCGCAACGTTTTACCGGGCGATACGGTCATTTTCCGGTGTGAATTCACATCACCCATGAAGCGTGGTATTGTGAAAATGCAGGGCCGGGGCTATGTAAGCAACCAGCTGGTGTGCGAAGCCGACATGATTGCCAGCCTGGTTAAGAAAAAGTAGTGAGCCGGGCGGCCGGAGCAAAATGATGAAGGATGGGTGATAAGTGGTAGCTGTATTAAGTGTCAGACTACCAGTTGTTTATCTTTTAGAATTCATCATTCATCATTCATCATTAAAGAAATGATTCAACCATTAGCTTACATTCACCCTGAAGCGAAAATAGCGCAGAACGTGGTGATCGAGCCATTTGCGATTATCCATAAAGACGTTGAGATTGCCGAAGGAACATGGATCGGTTCACATGCGGTAATCAACGAAGGGGCTCGCATTGGCCGTAACTGTAAAATATATCCGGGGGCGGTGATCTCATCGACGCCACAGGATTTGAAATTCAACAACGAATACACCCGGACCTACATTGGCGATAATACAACCATTCGTGAATACGCCACCATCAGTCGGGGAACGGAAGAGCACTGGAAAACAGAAATCGGTTCGGATTGCCTTGTGATGGCCTACGCCCACGTGGCACACGACTGCCGAATCGGTAACCACTGCCTGATTATCAATAATGTGCAAATGGGTGGACACGTCCACATGGGCAATTGGGCCATTATTGGCGGCTCAAGCTCGGTGCACCAATGGGTAAAAATTGGCGCCCATGCCATGATTTCGGGTGGCTCGCTGGTACGCAAAGATGTACCGCCGTTTACGAAAGCCGCTCGTGAACCCTTATCCTATACGGGCATCAACTCCATCGGCCTTCGTCGGCGGGGGTTCGAAAACGATAAGATCAACCAGATTCAGGAAATCTATCGGTACATCTACATGCGTGGGTTAAACAATGCCGACGCGTTGACACAGATCGAGCTGGAGTTGCCTCCCTCGGATGAGCGCGACGAAATTGTGAACTTCATCCGGTCCTCGGAGCGGGGCATAATGAAAGGCCCGTCAAACAGCAACGTGGAACGCGAATAAGCACCTGATGGCGCAAGGCTCTGGCCTTGTTGCCGATTAGTACCTGGCCTCTGGCCGATAAAGTTATCAGTTCTACATTCCGGCCAGAGGCCGGTGTATAGTCGTCACAAGGCGGGAGCCTTGCGCCATCCGTTTGTGTGGCCTGTGTACTCATACTATAATAATGCTGACAATCGCTACCGAGAAAATCGGTAAAAAGTACCGGAGGGAATGGATTTTTCGTCACGTAAATCTGACGCTCAACGCCGGTACGAGCTATACGTTTGTCGGCCCCAATGGTAGTGGAAAATCAACGTTGCTCCAATTACTGGCCGGAAATTTGCCCGCTACCGAAGGTAATCTGACCTATTCACAGGATAGTACGCTGATCGATCCCGACAACTGGTTTCGGCAGGTGAGCATTGCGGCTCCCTACCTTGAATTAGTCGAAGAGTTGACGCTGGATGAACTGCTGACGTTTCACCAGACCTTCAAACCGTTCCGGGATAAGCTAACAACAGAAGCCGTTGCCGACCGCCTGTTATTGACCCACGCCCGTCATAAAGAAATAAAGTATTTCTCGTCGGGTATGAAGCAGCGCGTCAAACTCGGGCTGGCTTTCTTTTCCAGCGCTCCGATCGTTATCCTGGACGAACCAACGGCCAACCTCGACCGGCAGGGAGCCGCCTGGTATCAGGAACAAGTGCGCCAGCTTGGTGCCAATCAGCTTCTGTTAATCGGTTCCAATCAGCCCGAAGAATACGATTTCTGTCCCAATGTGCTGGACGTCATGCAGTGGAAGTGATGGTGGAATTGAGTTACTCGTCAGAGCCTCTGTGATTACCTGGATACTTTCTCCGATAGTTCCTCCGCGTCGATGTAAACGGGTGAGTCGTACAATTTGCGCATTAGAAAGCCATGTTCAATCAGAAACGTTAGATTGAACTTCCGTACCATGCCATGATTGGGTAAGATTGGCCGCTCCACATGATCAATTACATAATTCGGAAAATAGCTGGAAACATCACCGGGTGCGATGCTGAACGGAGGAGTCGGTAGGGACGGTTCGTACTCAACCGTATTCAAAAAGGTTAAGGCACCCACGGGCGTCAGTT
The DNA here is from genome assembly GCF_054776595.1 of Spirosoma horti. NCBI lineage: Bacteria > Pseudomonadati > Bacteroidota > Cytophagia > Cytophagales > Cytophagaceae > Spirosoma > Spirosoma horti. Next base: position 845,306 of record NZ_BAAHBQ010000003.1, on the reverse strand, counting down.
TTTCGAGGGTTTGCAGGTAGCGCATCCGAATGGGTGTGGGTAAGGCTACCAGCGATGCCCGGTCATACACAACGTCAACCGGCCCAATGTCTTCAGTCATCAAGGTAAACAGGTCGCAGCAGAAAATAGTGATGTTGCCTGAAATGAATCGATTTCCGATCCGCTGGTAGGGTAGTAGGTTATCCGAAAAGAACTGGAGCACGGCCTTTTCAACGATCTCGACTCCCACAACCCGTTGGGCGAAGTGGCTAAAGTAGATCATATCGACGCTTTTGCCGCAAAGAGGAACAAAAACGGACTTGCCTTCCAGCGAGAAAGGGGGCAGGTGTTTGATCAGGTAAGGGTGGACGTCTTTGCGGTGAAAACTGGTGTAAGGGCCTTCTAATTCCCAGGAGTTAAGCCAGAATGCTTTTTCCATGACAAAATTTAAGAGTTTAGTGCGTTTTTGGTGCCACAAATCTCCGATGTCTTTGGACCTGGTTTTAGAGCGGATGTACGGCTTTTGCTGAACCGTACATTCCCGTAGTAATTGCGCCGGGGTAGCGGTAAACTACGCAGTCATGGGCTAATCTTCGTTTTTTTGCTCATCAGCCCTCCGCGCGCAGGACATCCAGGGGTGGTCTGACCAGCACTTCCCGGCTATTGAAAACTCCAATAAGTACTGTCAAGGCGGTCACAGAAAGGGAAATGACGACAAGGGGCAACGCATCGGGCCGGTAGGGAACCTCAAACACATAACGAGCCAACGCCCAGGTGCCAGCTACCGAGAGCAGAATGCCTGAAAGGGCTGCTAATAAACCCAGCAATCCGTATTCCAGCGCGGTGATGCGCAGAATCTGGGCACGGCTGGCCCCCAGCGTTCGGAGGAGTACACTTTCGCGGAGCCGCTGATACTTGCTAATCACCACCGAACTGGCGAGCACCAGCAGACCCGTCAATATACTGAAGAGGGCCATAAACTGGATAACAAACGAGATTTGCCCCAGAATATCATCCACCGTTTTTAAGATCAACCCGAGGTCAATGGCCGACACATTGGGAAACTGACTAACGAGTGCCCGCTGAAGTAGCGCTGATGTCTTGTTATCGGGCACACGGGTCATGAGTACATGAAACTGGGGAGCCTGTTCCAGAACGCCCGACGGGAATACGACCAGGAAGTTGGTTTGTACGCGGTTCCATTCGACTTCGCGGGTGCCGCCCACAATGGTCTGTATGGGTGCGCCCTGCACGTTGAAATCGAGGGTGTCGCCCAGTTTGAGGTGCATCCGGTCCAGAAAATCTTTCTCGATGGAGACATAAATAGCGCCATCGGCCTGATAGGGAGCCTTGCCGGATGCCAGCTTTTCCGATGAGATCAGGGTATCCCGATACGTAACCCGGTATTCGCGGGTAAACGCCCATTTAGGCGTTTTGAGCGCGGTATCTTTCCGAACAGCGCCGGTGGTCCCATTAATATCGGACAGGCGCATCGTTACCACGGGCACTTCTTGCAAAATGGGCAGCCGTTGTGTTTTTACCAGGGATCGAACACCCGCGATCTGCTCATTCTGAATGTCGAACAAGACCATGTTGGGCTGATTCCCACTGGCCGACAACTCCACCCGACCGAGCAAAAGGCCCTGTGTCAGGTAAAGCGTAGCAATCAGAAAGGCACCCAGGCCAATGGACGTAATCAGGATAAGCGTCTGGTTATTAGGTCGGTATAAATTCGCTAAGCTTTGCCGCCAGATATAACTCCAGGAGGTTGGGAAGAACCGGCGAACAAGCCAGATTAGGCCCAGTCCCAGCGTTGTCAGGATGCCGAACGCCAGCGCCAGTCCAGCCGTAAAGCCGAGGGCAAGCATGAAGTTATGGGTTTGCAAATAGGCGAAGCCAATGATGAAGCCAATCACCAGTAAATACACCAGCCATCGGAACGGGTCTCTATTGCTCAGGTCGGCTTCGTACGAACTACGCAAGGTGCGAAGGGGCGATACATTGCGAATCGCCAGCAACGGTAACAATGCAAACAGGATCGAGATGAGCACGCCCGTACCAATACCACCGAGAATAGCCGGGCCCGACAGCGTCGTTTCGACCGTAATGGGTAGAAAATTGCCGAATACGCGTGGCAGAACCAGTTGGACTACTGACCCACCCAAGGCCCCAATGACAGCCCCAAGCAAGCCCATTAAGGCCGTCTGGATGAGGTAGATTAAGAAAGCCTGGCGCCCACTGGCACCGAGCGTCCGCAAAATAGCCACCGACGTTACCTTTTCTTTGACATAGAGTTGTACGGCGCTGGCAACACCCACGCAGCCCAGCAACAGCGCCACAAAGGCGACTAAACTCAGGTACTTAGTCAGGTCGGCGAAGGAACGGCCGGTTTGCTTTTTACGTCCGTCCACCGTGTCGTAGCTAATGCCGTCCTTATCCAGGCGTGTGGAAATCGTTTTAACGTATTTCTCGACATCCGTGCCCGGCGCAAACTGGTAGTAATATTTATACGCCACCCGACTGCCGCGCTGGAGCAAGCCGGTTTGGGACAGAAACTGATTTGGAATAAAGACCGTTGGCGCAACAGTAGCCGCAATAGCCGCCTGACCCGGTGTTTTGGTGACCCGACCAGCAGTCAGAAATGACAGGTTTCCAACCCGCACGGAATCGCCGGGGACGGCGCCTAACTGCACCAGCAGCCCGTCGTCGACCAACGCCACCCGAGTGGTTGCTTGCCGAAACGTTTGAATGGCCGATACCGGCTGAACCTCCCAGGTGCCATAAAACGGAAAGTTACCTTCCAATCCTTTGACTTGTGCCAGCCGAACGCCCCCGGTTTTAGGAATAGAGACAAGCGAGGCAAAAGAAACTTCGTAAGCCCGATCACGACCGATGGTTTTTACCAACTGGGCTGTTTTGGGCGACGGTGGTCGGTTCCAGGACAGCGTCAGATCGGCGCCAAGGAGTTCTTTTGCTTGTTCGTCAATGCTACGGGCCAGGTTATCGCCAAATGAGTTTATGGCGACCAGTGCAGCAATACCCAGCACAATGGCCGACATGAAGAGAAGTAACCGTTGACGGCTCCGGCGACTGTCGCGCCAAGCCATGCGAAAGAGCCAGGAGGTGTTCATTAATATTGAATGATAGAATTATTGAGTGACAGAATGAATGAATAGATGAGTGTCGAGCAGTTACTCAATCATTCTATCATTCAATAATTCAGTCATTGTATCATTTACTACGGTTCCACCTTTTATGCGAATAACGCGTTGCGTATGGGAGGCTAGCTCCAGATCATGCGTGACCAGAACAAGGGTTGTTCCGGCTTCGCGGTTGAGTTCAAACAGTAAGTCGACTACTGTGGCGCTGGTATCGGCGTCTAGATTGCCGGTCGGCTCATCGGCGAAGAGAAGCTTTGGCCGGTTGGCAAACGCCCGCGCCAGCGAAACCCGCTGCTGTTCGCCACCCGAGAGCTGGGTAGGATAGTGGTGTCCGCGCTGACCCAGGCCAACCCGTTCCAGCAATGCCTGAGCCGCTTTTTCGGCTCCTTTTTCACCGCGTAGTTCGAGCGGGACCATCACATTTTCGAGGGCAGTAAGCGTGGGCAGAAGCTGAAAGTTCTGAAAAATAAACCCAACGTATTGATTCCGAATAGCGGCCCGCTGGTCTTCATTGAGCGTATCCAGGCGAACATCGTTCAAATAAACACTACCCGACGAGGCTCGATCCAGTCCGGCACATAAGCCCAACAAGGTTGTTTTGCCACTACCCGACGGCCCTACGATGGAGAACGTATCCCCCGGTTCGAGCGTGAAGTTGACACTATGCAGAACCGTTAGCTCGCGGCCCCCGCTGGAATAGGTTTTGGTTAGATTTTCGACGCGAAGAATACTCATGGAAACAGATTTTGACCGCAACGGATCAAAAGTAAAGGCGAGGTTCACAAAGGATTCTTAGCGTACTTTGCGAACCTCGCCTTTACTTTTGCGTTTACCTGATTTAACCGTTGCAAAACCGATGAAGTTCTTCACAATGAGCAAAACATCCTTTTCTGTGATAAGCGGGTTGTTGCTGGTCTTAACGGTCTGGGGCTGTGGCTCATCCGACACTAAAACGGCCCAATCGACCAACGCTGCCGAGCAAACGAATACCAAACCAGCCAGTACAGCCAAAAAACAAACGATTCTGTTCTACGGCAATAGCCTGACGGCGGGTTATGGTGTTGAACCGGCGCAGGCGTTCCCTGCCCTGATTGGCCAAAAGATCGACTCCGCCGGACTAAATTATACCGTTGTCAATGCTGGCCTGAGTGGTGAAACGACCGCCGGTGGCAAAAGCCGCATTGGCTGGGTGCTGCGCCAGCCCGTAGCGGTATTTGTGCTGGAACTGGGCGGTAACGATGGGCTGCGTGGGCTTCCCCTGGCGGCCACCCGTCAAAATTTGCAGGCCATTATGGACACGGTTCGCCAGAAAAGTCCACAAGCCAAAATCGTATTAGCCGGCATGCAGATTCCGCCCAATATGGGAACGTCTTATGCGAAGGAATTCAGGGGAATGTTCAAGGAGCTAGCCGACAAGAATAAGGTTGTATTGATTCCCTTTCTGCTCGAAAACGTGGGCGGTATTCCCAAACTGAACCAGCCCGATGGCATTCATCCAACACCCGCTGGCCATAAAATTGTGGCCAACACAGTCTGGAAGGTGCTGAGGCCAGTTTTGTAACACAGACGTCTGGTCCGCCTGGTTGGGGTCCAACTAATGTTTGTCCCGGCAATTTAGCCCACGGCTACGCGGGCCAGCCGCCCGCGTTACGAAACTTAAAATGGATAGCCGACGCCTATATTGAAAACCAGGTTTTGTTTTCGCCAATCTTTACTGCCAAACGCCATTTTATCGATAATCCACTCGCTGCCATCTGTTTTGTAAGGCTTGCGGAGGGGCGTTGCTACGTCAAGGCGAATCAGGAAATAGGATAAGTCAATTCGGATGCCGACGCCTGTGCCAATAGCAATTTGTTTGTAGAAGGTATTCGTGAACAAGGCTTCGGGACCAAATGTATTTGCGTCAGAATAGGACCAGACGTTCCCTGCATCAACAAAGACAGCTCCTTCGATATACTTATTAAACTTAGCACGTATTTCTGTATTGGCCTCCAGTCTTATATCACCCCCACCATCCTGAAAAATCGGCACGTTACGAATGGTATCCCGAGTAAATAAGCCAGGGCCGATCGCTCTTGGCCGAAAGGCCCGGATACTGTTGCTGCCCCCGACGAAGTACTGTTTCGTGAATGGTAAGGATCTATTTTTAGAATTTCCGTAAGTAATACCGACACCGGCAAACAGACGATTGGCCCAGGTTATCTTAGACGTTAAACGCCGATACAACCGAGCATCGGCATCAAATCGCAGGAATTGGGCATAAGCCGCGCCAAAGATTCCTTTCCGATCATCACTTACTATGGGCTTATGAAAAAAGAGGCTTGCCAGATTACCTGCTGCCTCTGCATTGGCAGTTATTCGATAGGAGGTGGGAGATAATGAACGAACGGGCGAATTGACATTGAATGTATATATAGAGCTTAAAATAAGCTGATCAGAAAAAAACACCGTATTGAGGTATTGTTTTCTGACTACGTCAGGTATAGTAGGATCCTGTATAATCTCATAAACGCGGTCACCGATCTGGTCTTGCGGCACAAAAACATAGTTGATATTAAACGGCTGGAATACATGCTCGACTTGTTGATTTTGCCGCCACGCATAGCCAAATGTTGTCTGGGCCGAATTGATTCTATATAATCCCCCTCTCAGAATTGTCTGATAGCCTAAGGTTAGGTTCGTTTTGGGCAACGCCTGCCGCTGGTCATATTTGAACCGGAAAGGAGCCACCAGCCTCGGAAAACTTAAGGTTCCGTCGAGTCCATACCGATAATTGGTAATTCCTTCGCCAGCCGCACCCACCTGAAACTCGATCCCCGCATTGGCGTTGATTGTCAATAACTCCGCCCGTCGAAGCGCATTTCGATTGCGCCAGCTCAAAATCACCTGCGTACCATTGAAGTTGTTGGAACGGGATGTACCATCCAACTCGACACGCACCGCTTTGGCCGGATAAGGAGTTAGGTAGTAGTGAACGTCCAGCACGGCGGTGTCTCCCTGCTGGTCTGGGTCGAAGCGGTTTCGGACAAATTTAAACGCTCCTACGTTGATGAATCGCGAGAGGGTAAGGTCCTGCATGCGGCTGTTGTAGCGCTTGCCTGGCTGCACTGTAACTATGTCACGAAATAATTTGGGATCAAACCGATTGGTGGAGTCGACAACCCGAAATTGCTCATCGGTTTGGAATGCCTGCCGCCGGTTCGTGTCATTGCGAGCCGTCGACAGGTTATAGTTGGGATAGATGAAAACGTCGCGAATATAATACGGCACACCAGCCGCTTCGGGCATGTCGGGTTTAATGGCAAAATAAATTTTTGTCCGGTGTCGTGCCGTATCGTTGTCGGCAATGACGGCAATATAGTCGGGCAGGAAATAATAAAAACCGCGTTGCTTAATGGACTGACTAATGCGCTCTCGCTCCAGCTTGATGTTGTCGAACAGGTACGGGTCGCCCTTTTTGATAACTGTTCGTCTGGACGAAGCCAGAAGTGCTTTACGGACAGGCGTCGAGTCGACAAGGAAACCTGTGGAGTCGATATAAAAACGTTGTTTGACGTCGACATCATAAACACCACGTGCTTTGTAGCCTTCTTCGACAATCTTACCGGTAGCCTCTGAACCAAAATAGCCCTGATTTTGAAGGGTCGCCTTAAAAACGGGTATGTTTGAGGTAATGGCTTTGGCACTGGCCAGCACAGGTTCCTGACCAAATTTTTTACGAAACCACGCCCGTAAACCATTTTTCTTCGGTTCACCAAGTAGGTAATATAAGCCCACTTTGTAGGGATAACCGAACAACTGCTTGTTCGGTCGGGGGCGTGCCTGCTCGGCCAACTGCGCTTTCAGGCCACTCTGTTCGGCTGCCGAAACGCTTGAGTCAGCGTGAATAGTAATGTCGGTGCCCATATACAGGCGTTCGTTGGCCGGTAAATGCTTACCTATATTACAGGCGCTGAACAACCAGACCAGGAGAGGCAGGGCGAGGGTAGAAGCGGGTATGTGAAAAGGAGCCTTTGCCCGTAGGAGCAACGCAATGGTACGTATGTGACGAATAGTTTTTCCTATTGATAAAAATGTCATAACGAATCAATTCAGCGCGGGGCCAGTGGACGACCGGCGGAAAATTTCGGATATAGTATTGAAATCCATCGAAATGATAAACCCAACCCCCGTTTCAATAATATAGCCATCCAACACGGCCTGATAGTCGTTACGCCGGTAAGCCCGCAAGACGTACCGACCATCACGAGTAATGTTATAGTTGGCCGACAAATTGTCAAATACCTGATTCTGGCTGGGTACGGCCGCATTGGCGGAGTTATCAAGGACGAAGTTTTTGCCTACCGAGACGGTTACGCGGCCCGCCAGAAAACTACGCGACAGGCCTACGTTCAGGTCTGTTCGATTGCCATTCGTTGTTCCTCCCGTATTGCCACTGCCGGCCTGCGATAGTAAGTTGAAGTCAACATCAAAGCCTTTCAGAACCCCCGACGCCAGCCGACCCAGTTGGTCCGAAATGAGTTTACTGACACTACTTCGGGCAATGTTTTCGGCCTGCGTATTCAACCCGCCATTATCCGAGCCCGAGAAGAAGTCCGACGAATTTTCGGGTAGAAAACGGTTCAGAATAAGTAGAGCAAAGACCTGCTTGTTTATTTGAGCCGGGTCCTGGCGGAGTGTTTTAAGTTTCGATTCAATACTTGAGCCAAGTGGTGTATCCTGAATAGTACTGGCATTCTCAACCTCGGGAAGCCGAATATCGAAGCTCAGTTTTGGTGAGGCCAGGTTATCACTGATGGTCAGGTCAACTTCAAACGGGAGTTTTCGCTTGAGCGATCCTGCGTCGCCTGACGTGGTTTCATTGCCAATAAGGTCGCCGGGAGGAACCGAGACTTTATAGACAGCTGTCATGTTAATGTCCGCTTTCAGCGGATCGCCGGTAAAGTTGATGTAGCCGCCTTTCTGAAGTTCAAACTGACGTTTCAAGACCTGATACGTCAGCGAATACTCACCTTCCGTTACTTCATATCGACCAAGTACCGTAACCTGCCCCGAGGCATTGACGCCCACATTAAGCCGGGCATTACCCCGTGCCCGCAGGTAATCGCCGTTTAGTTCATCGACAACAATCGTTAGCTCTGATTTTTCATCCGCTTCCAGATCAACGGAGATAGTCGAATTGCTCAACTCGTCGAACGCCAGTCTTGGTTTAAGGGTATCAACTTTAGGTTTATACAGGTATTTGACCAGGGCCAGTGAATCGTTGTGGTCAATGAAGGTCACAATCCCGTTAGCTTCGTTGGCACTGGCTGCATCATCCGGCAGCACCATGGCTATTTTACTGCCATCTTCGAGCCGGACCGTGCCATTGATCGACGCGTTGGAGCCCGCCCCTTTGATGCGCAGATCGGTGCTGACAGATGCCTGTCCATACGCATAATCGTTGTCTTTTCGACTGGCGTTGAGCACCTGGAAATGATCGGCCCGAACGCGTAGGTTATAGGCCGCATTCGGTAGGTTTTTCAGAACAACAGTACCGTCCGTTGTAAGGGTTCGTCCCTGTTCATCCCGTAGGTTAAACCCATCCAGGGTAATCGTTTGGCCCGAAAAGGCCAGCTTCTCCTGATCGATGTTGTAAGTGGCATTGAGCTGCTTGATGTTGAAGGCGACGGAATCGAAGGCAATGCTACCGTCCATTTTTGGGTTATCTACGGCACCTTCTACAGTAAAGCTGCCCGTAAGATTTCCCTTTGCCTGCCGCAACTCGCCAAAGCTAAAGGCTTCGATGGTACGCGCATCCAGGCGGTTAAGTTTAATCGCCAGATCAAGCGCCTGCTTTGCCTCTTCGGGGTTGTAAAAACCCGTAACGGTTGCGTCGTTATAGGGGCCAGCGAGTGCCGTGTTCACACTGATGCGTCCATCCGACGTATTGTTGAAGCGGGCCGTGAGGTTGCCAATGGGCTTGGTCATTACCTTTAGGCTGTCCACATAAACGGACCCAATAAAAGCCAGCTTACTATCGGTGCTCATATAGTCCCGTACCACTACCGTACCGTTGAGCTGGCCACTGGCTAGGGTTGTATCCTGATTGGCCAGACGCGCCAGATTACCCAGTTCAATGGCGCGGGCTGTTACCCGAATGGGCGCGTTGCCATATTGCTCCGTGCTGCTTATTTCCAGCGACTGCTGATCGCTTTCAATGTGAAGTCGATTGAGTAACACGCCATTTTTACCATACTGCGCAAAACCGGCCGTATCCGTTTGCCAGCGCTGGTAGTTGGTCAGTAATCCATTAGGCGCAAAATTGAACCGGTAGCTGGAGTCGACAATGCTCAACGTGCCCGAAATGCCGTGCAAATCCTGATCGATAGAATCCTTGTTAACGACCGCAAACCGGAACCGGTTATTGGCCGCTATACCGTTCAGATTTGTCTGGCGAATAGTCATGCCGTTGTACAACACTCCGTCGATTCGACCATCAACTTTCAACTGGTTGTTCGCTCCCCGCAGGGTCATGGTGCTGCCCTGTAAGGTAGTGGTGTCGTAAACGACAACGCCGGTACGAAGTGTGGCCGAGAGTGTGGTGTCGCGGGTGTTGTCCAGATAGGCATTGAACCGGACGGTATCGAGTCGGGTGAGGGCCGGTACAAACGCTTGGAAAAGCGGATTCTGATAGGCTTTCAGCGCCAGCGTGAAGGCATGAGGGGGTGGAATTCGCTTGTAGGTTAGCGAGGGTATCGCGATGTACTGACTGATTTCACCCGCAATGATGTCGTATAGTTGCGTATACTCAAACTGGCCATTTAGGGTCATTCGGGCTCCTGGCAGTTGAGCGACTACATTTTTGGTACCACCGTCGGCCGACAGTCGGGCATAGAGTGAGTCGATTGGGTAACTCTTACCCTTTAGGCTAAGCACCGCATCACTGGCTGACACAGTACCAACGGGCTTGGCGGGGTCCGTCGAGGCCATATCGAGAATAATCCGCCCCTTGAGCGACAGCGGGTCGCTGTACAGCTTCAGTTGTTGCAGGTTTAATTCATTGATGACGGCCTGACCTCTAACGCTCGGGAAGTCGCCCTGGAGGCCAACTTTTGTGTCGAGAGTCAGGTTGGCGTTCGGGTCTTTCAGGGAACCAACCAGGTTCAGGTTACCATTGGCCAGATTGCCTTCTGCGTTCAGGTTCTGATACCGGTACCCGCTAAGTTCGGCCGACTGAACCGCCAGATCGAACCGAGTTGATAACGTTTTGGGGTCAATACCGCGCCCATCGACCGTGGCTCGTCCGGTTACTATACCAATGGTTTCGGGTTGTTTTAACCACTTGCCCGCATCGAAATCATTCAGATTCAGCGTGCCCTTGTAGGTTTGATTTTTACCAGCGACGAAGCCAGCCAGCTTTCCGTCGAAGGCAGCCGTACCCCATGCGGTATTTAGTTTGGCATCCAGGACGAGGTCGTTCAATTGACCCTTAATCTTTCCGGTGAGTTGAAGCGAGGGTGGCAGCGCAATAGAGGATGGGATTGACCCTTTGGGTGCCAGTTTGTTAATGTCCGCCAGACTGGTCACGGCCTGTTGCACGGTCATGTCGACGCCAAGGTGATCGGGGTCCGTCACATTTGTCAGGCGGCCGCTGGCGCGGATCTTTGTGCCGGAAAGCATATCGAATTCCAGACGAGGCAAATTCAGCGAGGCCAGCGTACCTGTGGCCTGGGCATTGGCTTTGAAAACTCCTCCGCTATTGCCCGCAAAAGGGGGCGTATCGGCTAAGAATGGAGCCAGCTGCAGCACATCCTCCACCGACAATCGACTCTGGCGCAGGTTTACGCGCACGCCTACCCGCTTCGCAAAACGTGGGTTCGTCAATTGTCCCAGCGAATCGTACCGCAACACCATCTGATCGCGAATCAAACTGGTGGGCGTCTGGATGTATAGTTTCGTGAGGGTCGTGGTGGTGTCGGTATAAAGAACGTTGCCCTCTAGTTTCTGAAGAACAAAGCCGCTGGTCGATCGAAACTTGCCATTGCGGAGTTGCCCACTGATTTTCTGACCTCGTTTGCCCAAATCCTGATAGACCAGAAACCGCCCGTCTATACCCAGGTTCTGCAAATCGAGATGACTATAATCGAGGCCTTTTTTCTGGCGCGGGGCCGTTTCATCGTCGTAGCGGATGCGGTTGTTGGCAAAGCGAACGTTGGTAAGCTTGGCCTGCCAGCCGGGTGTAACCGGTGTAGCGGCTACGGGTGTGACGGCGGCTTTTTTGGTCGGTTTGGTCAGTAGGGCGGCTATGTCGGCATTGCTTAGATCGAGCGATTTGATGCCTATTTTCTCCCCTTCCAGATAGAAATAGTCCGACTCCATAGCCAGTCGTTCGGCATTTCCTTTGGTCTGGAAATCGGCGGTTTCAACGCGAACGTCCCACTTGGCCTTATTGATCTGCCATTTTCCCAGGGCCAGATTGAGCGTATCGCCCGGTTTACTAGGCGCGCCGGGTGGTGTCGGTAACCCTTCGTATAAGCGCGTATAGAGGTTGAGGCCATTGACGGCCACGTTCGACAGATGATATTTGGAGGTGGCGACGTCGGTCTCGCTGAACGACGCCCGCAGGCTATCCAGATACGCATTGACATCGGCACCAACAACGTCATCTTTATACTTGATGCGCACATCTTTCAGGGCAATGCCATTCAGATTGATTGCCATCGGCGTCGATACGGTATCTGAAGGCTCCGGGGCGGCTCCTGTATCAAAGGCGTTGAGGATATACTGAAAGTTAAAGGCCGTGTCTGGTAGCGTACGATTTATATTCAGGCGAATATGTTCCAGCTCAATTTGATTCAGGGCAACCCGGTTATTGAGCAGGCCCCACATGTCGAGGTCCAGACGCATTCGGCCACCATCAAGCAGGGTATCGCCTTTGGGCGTCTTAAAATAGACGTCTTCCAGCTCGATCCAGTCGGGAATCGAATAGCTGATACGTCCAATGCGAAAGGGCGAATGAAGTTTTTGCGCTAGGTATGAGTTTACCTGATTGGTAACCAGTTGCTGTCCCCAGGGCGTTGTAGCAACAATGACCACAAACCCGACCAGTAACAGGATTACGGCAATGAGACCAAGCAGAATACGGACAAACAATTTTGACACAAGACGCTGAATTTTGGCGAAAATTTACCGGTTTAGGATTACATCAGGACGTGACGCGCCATTTTATAACGAGCCAGACGTATATTATGTTACTAAATTACAGCCAAAGCTATTAACGGCCCTTAATATATCCTATTTAACCGGTATTGGCTTTGCCTACCTATCGAGCCCGTTTTAAGGTCGAACAGATAGCGTTAGAGACTATACGCCGTTGGGTCCGGAATTGTTGCTCTAATCTTATTTTAATGCCAACAACCAGTCGTCCAATCCGGCAACCTTTTGTCCGGCTGCGGGTTCTTTCTTCGACAAGTTGTTGCAGACCCGGACCCTAGGGGGTAATTTTGGCCTTCACTTTAGTTCAACCATGAGCGATCTTTTTACCGCCGAGTCCATTATTAGCTTGCTGACCCTGACATTTCTCGAAATTGTTCTGGGTATCGATAACATTATTTTTATTTCCATTGCGGCCAATAAGCTTGCCCGGAACGATCAGCCCAAGGCCCGGAACATTGGTTTAATGTTGGCTATGGGTTTCCGGCTGGTGTTGCTGCTGGGCATTTCCTTTGTTATATCGCTGAGCAAGCCATTTACGCATATTGATGCGGGCTGGTTTAAGGCAGCCTTCACGGGACAGAGCCTTATTTTGTTTGCCGGTGGGCTTTTTCTGCTTTATAAAGCGACCTCCGAAATTCACCATAAACTAGAAGGTGGCGATGAAGGAGAGGTCGAAGGGAGCGTGAAAGGAAAGGCCACGGTATCGAGCGTGGTCACCCAAATTGCCATCACAAACATCGTTTTCTCAATAGACTCTATTTTAACGGCCATCGGTCTGACGCAGAACGTGACCATCATGATGATTGCCGTTGTACTTTCTATTTTGATTATGATGTTCTTTGCCGGACCCGTCGGGTCATTCGTTAACGAGCACCCGACCATTCAGATGTTAGGCCTTGCCTTTCTGATTATGATTGGGTTCATGTTGGTGGCCGAGGGCGCTCACCTGTCCGAAGTGGTTATCTTCAATCAGGAAGTCGGTACGGTGCCAAAAGGGTATTTATATTTTGCGATTGCCTTCTCGCTGCTGGTCGAGTTTCTTAATATCCGGCTCCGAAAAAAGCAAGCACCTGTGAAGCTGCACAATTACGAAGGCCGGCCCGACCGCGACGGTATGATTTAAATTAATGAAAAATGATACAGAATGAATGAGTTACACGGTAGGTGCTGCTCATTCATTCTGTATCATTCACAATTCATCATTCACAAGTTGCCACTTACTGATCAACTCACCGACATTCTCAGTAGCCTCCGGGGCTTTGGTCCTGAAATCTGGCTATCCGTATCCTTTTGCCTGCTGCTAATCGCCGAATTGATTTTTGTTCGGGTTATGCCGCTGCCAATGGTACGTCGTTATCTGGCTGGATTGAGTGTTGTTGTTTTGCTGGTGGCGGGTCTTTGGGCTGTGTACCTGCCCGTGCGGGGTTTCCTATTCATGAAGGTATTGTTTGTCGATGATCAGGCTATTTTCATACAGGCAATTGTTGCATTAGGGGCCATACTGGTTATTCTGTATGAGTTTTTGTCCTTTCAGCAGGAAGAAATAAGACAAGCCCGCCAGGTTACGTCTGGCATTGGTTCGGCCCAGCGATCCGGACTGCCGTTCGAGTGGTATTCACTGCTGGTCGCCATGGTGCTGGGGCTGTTTCTGATGGCTATGTCGGTCAATATGCTCAGTATTTATTTGAGCATCGAACTAGTGTCTATTTGTTCCTACTTGCTTACTGCACTCACCACCAGCCGGAAAGCATCGGAAGGCGGCATTAAATACCTCTTGTTCGGGGCTGTCAGTTCAGCAATTATGCTGTATGGCATGTCCTTATTGTATGGAATGACCGGCACACTCGATCTGACGGCGGATGCCTTTGGGGCCGAACTCGCTCGTCAGGATGGTTCGGTGGTGGCCGTCGCCATGTTGCTTACGGCGGCTGGGTTGTTGTTCAAGCTGGCCGGGGTGCCTTTTCATATATGGACGCCCGATGCCTATGAAGCTGCTCCCGTACCCGTCGCTGCGTTCTTTTCGGTTGGCCCAAAAGCGGCCGCCGTTCTGGTGCTGATGCGGGTAATAACGGCTCTGCCCGCCGAATCGGGAATGGGGGGAACAACAGCGTCCGTTCTGCAAACACCATTGGCCGTGCTGGCCTTGGCGGGTATTTTGATCGGTAACCTGTCGGCACTTCGGCAAACGGATGCCAAACGGCTGCTGGCTTACTCGACCATTGCCCATGCCGGGTTTCTGCTGGTGGGCGTGGTGGCGCTGAGCAACGCGGGTTTCGTGGCTGTTTTATTCTACGTGGGAACCTATCTGTTTATGTCGCTGGCGGCTTTTTTTCTGGTTGATTTGCTGGCACGTAGCACCGGAGTTCCGAAAAACGAACCGCTTACAATCCGTAATTTTGCCGGTCTGGGACCAAAGCAACCGCTGTTATCTATTGCCCTGACGGTGGTGATGCTGGGCCTGACGGGATTGCCGCCAACAGTTGGGTTTACGGCAAAGCTCTTATCTTTTTCGGCACTTTATGAAGCTTACCAGCAAACGGGTGATAACTGGCTACTGGCGCTGTTTGTATTAGGATTACTGAATGCCCTGATTTCATTGGTTTATTATCTGAAGATTCCCTTCCTGCTCTTTTTTCGTCCGATGGCCGCGCAAACCGACGTATCGGAGTCGATTGTGTTACCAAAATCCCTGGTCTGGCTAGCGGTTAGTTTGACATTGCCCGTAATCCTGTTGTTTTTTAAACCTGATTTGCTGCTGTACTTTATTGATAGACAGTAATTTTCCCGTTAACTCGAAGAGATCCTGTCCTTTCGGAAAAGGCGTTCGTGTTTCGTTTATTTGTATTATACCAATCCTGCTGCACCTATGAGTCCTGCTCGCGACCTGATGGTCTTAGATATGTCCCTTGATGAACTGTTCGATCAGTTCGACAAACTTCGTGTGTTGATTATTGGCGATGTTATGCTTGACTCCTACGTCTGGGGGCGTGTGGAGCGGATTTCGCCCGAAGCACCCGTTCCCGTGGTAACGGTCGACCGGCGCGAACGGCGCCTGGGGGGCGCCGGCAACGTGCTGCTGAATGTGCAGGCATTGGGTGCCGAAGCTATTATTTGTTCGATTATCGGTACGGATGGTCCGGGCGATCTGCTGGAACAAGAGCTTTGTGATCGGGGCCTGAATTGCGATGGACTTATCCGGAGCAAATCCCGCATTACCACCATCAAGGAACGGATCATTGCTGGGTCTCAGCAGGTGGTTCGCGTCGACACGGAAACGGACAAATACATCACTACCGATGAGCGGGAACAACTGATTGCTAAAGCGAAAGAGCTTATTCCAAGTTGCCATGTCGTTATTTTTGAAGATTACGACAAAGGAGTGCTAAGTAAAGAAGCCATTGCCGAGATCACCAACTTCGCTAATGAACAGCGGGTTCCTACGGTGGTTGACCCTAAAAAACGCAATTTCCTGTCATACCAGAATACGACACTTTTCAAGCCGAACCTAAAAGAACTGCGGGAGGGGTTAAAAGTAGACTTCGATGTCGATAATGCTGAGGAATTCCAGGCTGTGGTCGAGCAGTTGAAGGAAACGCTGAACCTCAAAGGCGCCCTGATTACCTTATCGGAGCGGGGGGCCTTCATTGATTATAACAATGAGAAACTAAAGCTGCCCGCTCACATTCGCAAAATAGCCGACGTGTCGGGAGCCGGTGACACGGTCATCAGCATTGCTGCCTGTTGCGTAGCGTTGAAACAGCCACCCAGTATCATTGCCGGCCTATCGAACCTGGGCGGAGGACTGGTTTGTGAATCGGTTGGCGTTGTGCCTATTGATAAGGCATTGCTTAAACAGGAAGCAAAAGAAAGTTTGTAACAGTATTATAACGTGGTGGCGTGGCAACGCGGACCAGAGGTCGGTATGCCGCACCACCACGCTACTTCGCTACATTTCTTTCACGGCATCGACAAAACAGCGGGCTTTGTCTGGGTCGGTATCGGGATAAATACCGTGGCCAAGATTGGCAATATAGTGTTGATGGCCAAAATCACTGAACATCTGCTTCACTTCGGCCCGAATCTGGGCAAAATCGGCGTACAGCACACAAGGGTCCAGGTTACCCTGCAAAACCCGATCCGGGATCAGCTCCCGCGATTCTTTGGGGTCCATGTTCCAGTCCAATCCGACGACATCACAGCTTAACTGCCCAATTTCGTGGCGAGCGAAGAAAGCGCCTTTGGCAAAAACAGTTACCGGAACGTCTGTAATTAAGTCGCAGATCTGTTTGATGTAGGGAAGGGAGAACGTCCGGTATTGCTCGGGGGAGAGAATGCCCGCCCATGAATCAAAAATCTGGACCAGATCAACACCCGCCCGTATCTGCGCCTGCAAATAGGCGATCGTACTGTCGGTGATTTGCTGCAGTAGCGCGTGGGCAAAATTTGGGTCAGTATAGAGCAATTTCTTGGCGACCGAAAAGGTTTTTGAGCCTTTGCCTTCGGTCATGTAACAGAAAATAGTGAAGGGCGCTCCGGCAAAGCCAATGAGCGGCACGCGGTTATTCAGCTCTTTCTTCGTGAGTTTGATAGCATCGAGCACATAGCCCAGATCGCTTTCGGCATCGGCAATGCGCAACCGGCTCAGATCGGCCTGGTTTCGTACCGTCGATGGGAAAACGGGCCCCCGGCTTTCGATCATTTCATAAGGCAGGCCCATTGCTTCGGGCACGACCAGAATATCGGAGAAAATAATAGCGGCATCCACATCGAACGCATCGACCGGCTGAATGGTCACTTCAGCGGCTAGTTCAGGGGTTTTGGCCAGCGTGATGAAACTCCCGGCCCGCTCCCGAACGGCCCGGTACTGAGGAAGCACACGCCCAGCCTGACGCATCATCCAGACCGGTACTCGCTCGGTCAACTCGCCCCGTGCGGTGCGGAGTAATAAGTCATTTTGTAAAGTCATGCAACAAAGATAAGCCCTGAACCATGATTCATGTGTCAGGAGTTTTGTGGAGAATGAGGCTTCGGTGACTTTTTCTTATGAATGATCGTGAGACAGCTCCACATCGGAGCTTTGCCATGATCGTTCTGAATTTATTTGGTGGGGTGCCATCAAATTTCCCCAATTTTGTCAAAACTAGACGACGCTATGCCTTCTCTCTTTATCGACGCCGAACGTCTGCGCGACCTCAATAGTGGGTTAGGCCAGGTCTGCCTGCATCTTGGCCACGAACTCATTCGACAGCGGCCCGATGGGTGGGCGTTGACCTTTCTGGTGCCAAAAGGGCAGACGGGTATTTTTGGTGACTCGGT
Source organism: Spirosoma horti (assembly GCF_054776595.1). Taxonomy (NCBI): domain Bacteria; kingdom Pseudomonadati; phylum Bacteroidota; class Cytophagia; order Cytophagales; family Cytophagaceae; genus Spirosoma; species Spirosoma horti. The sequence continues at coordinate 827,652 of NZ_BAAHBQ010000003.1, read as the reverse complement.
GGCGTATATTGAAGCGTCCTGGTTACAGAAGCTCTGGATTCGGGGTCGGTATGATGCATGGCACTGTCTGCATCAGGATTCAGACTATTTGCCGGGTCAATCGCAGGGGAAATTAATCATGACCATTCATGACCTGAATTTTCTGGAACGGTCTGATTATTCAGCCGGGAAAAAAGCGCGTAAACTGGCCCACAGTCAACGGATTGTTGATCGAGCTACGGCGTTAACGGCTATTTCCCACTTCACGGCATCGACGGTGAAAGAGCATCTTCGTATTCCAGCATCCAAGCCTATACACGTCATCTATAATGGTGTTGCCGTCGATCCGAAAAACGCGCCAACCGACATTCCTGCGGAGTCGGTACCTGCCGATGCGCCCATTCGTTCGTTTACTCAGTCGCCTTTTTTGCTCTTCGTTGGGGTCATTCACCCGAAAAAGAACGTTCATACGCTGCTACCCCTGCTCGAAGCCTTTCCCGACTATCGGTTGGTTTTAGCGGGCCCGGACCGTCATTCATACGCCCAGCACATTCGCGAGCAAGCCCAGAAGCTCGGCATTGCCGACCGCTTACTGTTGCCCGGTTCGGTCGATGAAGCGACCAAATTATGGCTCTATGCCCACTGCGAAGCGTTTTTGTTCCCTTCCCTCTCCGAAGGATTTGGCTTGCCCGTGGCCGAAGCGATGACGTTTGGGAAGCCAGTGTTCATTTCGGATCGAACTAGCTTGCCCGAAGTTGGCGGCAAGGAAGCCTATTATTTCGAAAACTTCGAGCCGGAGAACATGGCCAAAGTTCTCCATGATGGCCTGCACGACTTTGGCCAAAACCCCCTGCGCGAAGACCGATTGCGTCGTCGGGCCGCCGGGTTTAGCTGGCCAGCTGTAGCGGGAGAGTATTGGAAATTGTATGAAGGGCTAGCATCAAGTTAGACTATAGTGTAAAGTTTTTTATTCCGTAAACGATTCTACTTTCAGGCTGAATAGCGATCCCCAATTACTGTTTAATTATTGATCGATGGTTTAAATATAGCTTTGTGAAAATGGCTATAAGCTACCATATAGACTACAGCTATAGATACACAGGCCGACAACGTACCCTCATAAACATAGGGTGGAAATAGGTGAGCCCAGTTAGTCAATGCAGCAATAAACCCATACAGAAATATGGTTATGGGCAGGAACCGGGTGGCTAAATAAATTGCCTTATAAGATATATTTCGATTATAGATACCCTGTTGGAATAGTAATCGAAAGAACTGGATTAAAAGACCACCTATAGAACCCAGTGCAAAACTGCATAGTAAACTATTGAATGAAAAAGAAATGGGTCTGGATGTGTGGGTCGTTGCCCAGAATACTATTGCATAAATTGATACCGGTGTCAGTAAGTATGGCCATCGGTTTTGTTGCTGGGCAATCTTCATAAAAAGAGTGTCATACTGTCTATACGTCACTCTGTTATAGTGCCGCTCCATTTTTAGTAATCCCTTACGCCCGCCAAAGCCAGTATGGATGTCACGAAGTGCTACAGAGAACTCCATGCCTTGGTCTAGCCGTTCACTAATTCCCTGTATGTAATGATCAGTAAGTTCAGCAATTAAGTCTTCATTGAGCAGCCAGTTTTCTTTGCGAAGGTGCTGGTCAATAGTTGAAAGTTGGGCGGAGGTGAGCATCGTTATAAACTCGGTTTAAGGTTAAGGACCAAATTCAGATTTTCTAAAAACGCCGTTAGCTCGGCAATGCGCCCGGCGGCTTCCGTATGGCCGGTTTTGGTGAGCGAGTAATATTTGCGGGCTCTTCCATCCACCACCTGCGTTTCCGTGGTAAGCAGGCCGTCTGCTTCAAGTTTGTGCAACGCGGGATACAGTGCGCCTTCCGTAATGGCCATCTCACCAGCCGTCAGTTCTTTTACCTTTTGCGTAATCTCATAGCCGTACATCTTCTCCCGGTCTTCGAGTAATCGCAAAATCATCACCGAGAGGCTACCTTTTAGTAAGGAGGAAGTAGACGAAGCGTTCATGGTCCAAACGTACAAAAGAATTTTATATACCTACAAATCTTAGGTATATAAAATTGGGGAAATCGTTTGAGAGAATCTCTTCTGGCCAATCAATTAGATCGAGCGACTTTGCGTGAAGGCTTTTGCAACAGCGGGGTTACTTGATTTGACGTAAATAAGCGCCGAATAAATTTTTTATTAGCCCCCGGTTAAAACCAGGGAAACCGCCCACAAATACCCGCGTTCCATCAACCGTTCCAACGGTTGGATACATATACATGAAAAAACCGGTTAACTAGCTTGTGTGCTGGTTAACCGGCCTTGACCAACGAAGGTCCTTAGATAATACAGGTGAATACGGAGACGGCCTTGATTACGTTTTATACGTCGGCCTAGATGGTTAATCCTATATCGCCACTCAATAATTCCTGCGAAAAAACCGAGTCATGAACCACCTGAGAACGCTTTTTGATCAGTTTGGATTTCTGAAAAAAGACCTGAGCAATGTCGTCATGGTTTAACTTCTCGAAATGTTGCCCCAGGCGAGTCAACAGCATCGTTGTCTCTTCAAGTCCTTGCATCGCCTGCCAGAGAATGGCTTCTACATTGGTGGTCACTTCCGACAACAATGCACTGATCGTGTAGGCGTGCCCGGTATGGCAGCGGAACCGAATAATGTTGCCTTCTTTAAGTTGCGTAAGGGCTCCATGACATTCGGGGCAGGTGAAAGGTGTTAACTCGCCCATGTCAATAATCCCCATTTCAAAGGCGTTATCCCGACCAGCTATAAGAATTTCCATTTCCAGAAGCTTGCGTTCCTTCTGGGTCATTTTGATAATTGGTTTAACGGGCTCAGCGGTTAATTGAGCCAGTAAAGCTGCCATTTGACCCGCTGGGATGGAATAGTCAATGTCGACCTGCTCCTGCGCATTAATAGGCATTTGTGGAAACAAGGCGTCTTCCGGCTGCTGAATGATCGTCAAGCCACCCAGGCGTTTGACCGACCAAAGGCCAGACGTGCCATCATCCAACACGCCCGACAGTACAATGCCGACTACGCGGGAACCATACGTGTAAGCCGCCGAGCGAAACAGCGCATCAACAGAGGGCCGGAACCTGTTTTCTCTAGGTCCTCGTTTTACGCCTATTTTGCCGTCCTCTACCAATAAGTGATGATCGGGGGCCGCTACATATATTTTCCCTGGTTCAATAAGCTCACCATCTTTGGCAACTGAGGCAGGTAAAGGACCCACCCGATTGAGAATTTGGTGCAGGTTACTAACGGAGTAAGAAGGAATGTGCTGGACAATCAAAATGGCCGCTGGGAAGTTTGGCGGTAAAGCGGCTACAATCTCCATTAAGGCGGGTAGCCCACCAGCTGATGAGCCAATAACAACAATATCGCGCTTAACAGTTTTTTTTGTCGATTTTTCCATACAAGTTATTGCCCTACTTACGTATATACTCTTGTTCAACGATATTGACACTTAATAGTTTTCGTATATAATTCTTCCGGCGCAGGATCTGAATCAGGCTTCGGTCAGCGTTGGGCCTTACGTAGAACACTACCAATAAGGCTACCGGCAAAGGTCAGCCCAATAGACCCATAGAGGCTGAATGTTTCGACCTCCCGATGCGTACTAAGTTGGTCTGGTCCCACGATCACATAATAGCCAACCAGAATCGTCAAGGCTTGTAAAATAGCCACAGCCCAGCCTTTTCGAGGCTCAAGAAACCCAATACCAACCGACGATGAGGCAGCCCATAAGTAAGGCCAGTGAATAACCGGGCTTATTTTAATGAGATACAGCAGGATCGAACTCGCCAGTACGGTCAGACCTGCGTTTAGAAATAATCGCCGATCGAAGAAGCCGTTCTGTGCAATTGGGGCAGCCAATGGCTTATTTTTTGCCAATTGGTCAAGTTGAGTAGCTTTGGCCATATCCTGCTCGGCCTGCTCCATCTGGTGAAGCTGCTGGCGGACCAAACCACGCCAGTGGTACGGCTCGGCCATATCGCCGTGGGTGTGAAAAATGGCTTTATCGAAATCCTGAAACGCCGTGGTGTAATCCTGTTGCTGATAGTGAATCTGGCCGCTTTCCAAATGAAGTTCGGCAATGCTGTCGTCGTAGCTCTTCCCCTGGTTCAGATCAGCCATTGCTGCCTGCTGGTCGCCCAGATCTCGATAAATCCGGGCGCGGTACAAATAGGCGACTGCCGATGTTGGCCGTGTGGCAATGGCATTGTTGAAGTAAGCTAACGATCTGGCCAATTGGCCTGTTTCGTAGAGTGTAATACCTTCCCGCAGTTGTTCGGCCTCTTTCTGGGCGTTTGTCCGTTGATCGGCATAATAGCGCAGGTAAATCAGGTAACCGACAAAAGCAGACACTAAGGTTAATTCAAGCATACGTCGTCAGTAGGGGGATGATGGGTTAGACAGATGGCCGTTGACCGTTTCTTTTACAACACCTGTAGGTCGATAACAATCCCTGAAAATGCCTATTTAATGTACCAAACCTAGGCACGAACCCTCAATTTCACCAAAGGTGTTTTTGGGAGTAAAATCATAGTCTTTCAGATCAATCATATAAATCCCGGTTCGGATTACCTTTGCAGGAAGAATGAAAACATACCTTCGATTACTCTCGTTTGCCAAACCACTGGGCCGCTTCCTGACGCCGTTCGTGTTAACGTCGTTGCTGTCCAGTGTCTTTGGCGTGTTAAATTTCGCCCTGCTCATCCCGCTGCTCAGCATTTTGTTCGATAAGGTCGATGCTAAAGAAATGCAGGCGTTTCTGAACCAACCCGCTCCATCCATCGAAACAGGGCCCAGCGATTTCTTCCGGTATTATTTTGCCCAGGTGTTTCAGGAATATGGTAAAGTTGGCGCCCTGCAATTTGTCTGCTTTGTCATTATCCTGTCGGTACTGCTCAATAATTTATTCAAATATCTGTCAATCAGGCAGCTAGAGTCGTTCAAGGCGCGTATGGTGGCAACGCTGCGCGAAGCAGTCTTTAGTCGAACATTGCAACTTCATCTGGGCTTCTTCTCCAACGAGCGTAAAGGTAACCTTATCTCACGCACGACAACCGACGTACAGGAAGTAGAAAACTCCATCGCCAATACACTGTCGGCTGCGTCGAAAGAAGTGTTCCTGCTGATTGGCTACGTCATTGCTCTGCTCACGATTTCGGTTAAGCTGACGCTGTTCGCCATTGTCGTTATCCCGATTTCGGGCGTTTTTATTGCGACGCTGGTTCGCCGGATGAAGCGTGATGCCCAGGAAGGACAGCAGCGATTGAGTGGTCTGGTGAGTTTGCTGGACGAAACGTTTGGCGGTATGCGTGTGGTAAAAGGGTTCGTAGCCGAAGGCTTTATTCTGAACAAATTCCGGCGCGAAAATGAAGGCTATCGCGACGCCATCCGCTCGCTGGCAAACCGGCGTGAACTGGCATCGCCGTTTTCGGAAGTGGTCGGCGTAGCTGCCGTAGCCAGTATTTTGTTCTATGGCGGGTCGCTGATATTGAGCGGACAGTCGGACCTTACAGCCTCTGAGTTTATAACGTACATCGCCATTTTCTCGCAGGTGACGCGTCCAGCCAAAGACATTTCCAATGCGTTCAGCGGCTCGCAGCGAGGCTTGGCTTCGGGCGAACGCGTGCTGGAATTGATCGATACCATTCCTGCCGTTCAGGACAAACCCAGAGCGGCTACATTGACCAGCTTTCGGGATAAAATTTCGGTGCAACAGGTGTCGTTTGCTTACAACACTGATACGCCCGTTTTGCGGGACATTACGTTCGACCTTCAGAAAGGGAAAACCATTGCCCTTGTTGGCTCGTCGGGTGGAGGGAAATCAACCATTGCCGACCTCATTCCCCGGTTTTATGACCCTACTGCTGGCCGTATTCTTATTGATGGCGTCGATCTGCGCGATTGTACGATGGCCTCTCTGCGGGGGCTCATGGGTATCGTGACCCAGGAAAGCATTCTGTTCAACGATACCATTTTCAACAACATTGCGTTTGGCAGCGCAGCCACTGAAGCGGAGGTAATGGAAGCCGCTCGCATTGCCAACGCCCACGATTTCATTGTGGCGCAGATGGATGGCTATCAAACGATCATCGGCGACAGGGGTGGGAAACTGTCGGGTGGTCAACGGCAGCGCATCAGCATTGCCCGAGCCATCCTGAAAAATCCACCGATATTGATTCTCGATGAAGCCACGTCGGCGCTTGATACAGAATCTGAGAAGTTGGTACAGGAGGCCTTAACACGCCTGATGGCTAATCGGACAACCCTGGTCATTGCGCACCGGCTCAGTACCATTCAACATGCCGATGAGATTCTGGTGGTGAACCAGGGCGGTATTGTGGAACGAGGTCGCCACGATGAGTTACTGACCTTGGACGAAGGATTTTATCGGCGGTTAAGTACGATGCAAAGCGTTTAAATACCTACTATCCGGTCGTTATTTACGAATGACAAGCGTCCAGTCTGGGCCGCTGAACACCTTATACTTCTCCGAAAAATTGCCCTGGTTTACGGCAACGGAGAAATTCAGCAGGCTGTTTATATAGCCAACATCGTCGCCGGTGGGGGCTTCACCGAAAGTGTTGACCAGCGGAACGCGCTTGTCATAGAGCCTTTCGTTTTTATGGAAAATCTGAACATGCAGCGTTTCGCCGTGCTTAATTCCCAACTGATCGATCATAGTTTTAGAAATATTGCTCCACACGTTGCCATATTGAATGTCCAGAACGGGAATATTTCCCTTTATTGTACCTGTCTCATTTACCGCTTTCTGGTAGGGAAGGCGAACAACTTCGGGGGCTAACGCAGGCCCCACCTGCGCAAATGTAATGGTTTTGGAGGCCAGACGGGCGGCCGTATACGCATATACATCGCGGCCATGAAACGTATAGGATGCACCTGAGTTTTTGAGCCGGTTAATGGCTTCGTCGATCTGCCGAACTTCCTGGATGCCGAGGTGTTCGGCCACCAAGGTGAGTGTACCGTTGTCGGGAGTTACGATGTAGTGCCCGGATTTCGTTAGCAGCACAACCGAACGTCGTTCCGTGCCTACGCCGGGGTCGCAAACGGAAACAAATACGGTGCCTTTCGGATAATAGGGAACGGTTTGATGGAGCCGATAGGCCGCTTCCCAGATGTTATAGGGCGGAATCTCATGTGTGAGGTCCAGTAGCGTAAGACTTGGTGATACGCCCACGGCTACTCCTTTCATCGCTGATACAGCTCCGTCTTTCAACCCAAAGTCAGACTGAAAAACCACAATACCATTTTGCGCACTGGCCAATGGCAGGATAAGCAAGACAAAGAAAATCGAGCTGTAGATAGAACGCATAGTATAAGTTTATTACGGATTGGATATAAGGCTCTTCTCTTTGTTAAAAAGCGGGTTAGTCAGGCCCCTCCGCTAGGGGAGCAGGCCAATAGATTGTCAACAGAACCAGCAACGAGAGGAAGGCTACAGGATCATTCGCTCGTTTGGTCGGAGGGTGTGTTCGTAAAATAGATGATCAGGCCTATTCCGATTTTGCTGGTAACATCGGCAATTATATAAGCAATATGAATCCAGTTGAAATCAATATCAAGACATGTCAGGAGGTAGCCAAGTGGGTAAATAACCCCAAAAATGCCAAGCGCATAGGCAATTAGTCGATATTTAGGGTATAAACCGAGCTGTGCCTGGCTGATAGCCTGTTTCCAGAGCGGAAACAAAGTCTGAAGAACAACCCCGTATCCAAGCATAGAGACAGCTCCCCATAGTAGCTTAGGGCCAATAAGGATTTCGTTATCGAAAGCGAGTTGTTGATGGCCGATATAGCCCGTCAGCACCATAAAAAAACTGCCTGCTGCTAGTTTAATTAAGGTCTGTGTACGAACGGCCGACTGGCGTTTGGCCATCAATGCTACCTGAATCAGAAGGAGCGGAATCGTAATTGCCCAATCCATATAGCGGAATTGGCCAATGGCATTGTATGATTCGCGGAGGAGTACCTGCCTGTCGCTGGCGTTGGCTACCGTTACCAGATCGGCCAGTACATCGTGGTAGTAGTCCTGAAGCCGGTAGTAAGAAAAACCGGAGATGGCCGCAATAATGGCCGTTAAAATTGTCGTTAAATTCCGGTTCTGGGGCGAACGCGTACCTGTACGTGAAGCTAGGACAAGAATGAAGGTACCCAGAAAACCATACGTAGCCACGATCAACAAAAAGTACGTGACTAACGGAAAAACACCAACGACACCCGCCGTTGGCACAAAAGAATCAGCTATTTCCATGAATGCAATAACGTTAGCGATATCAAAACTAACGCTACTGCATTCATGGCGCAATGATAAATTTTACTTAGGTGTGGCGGGCATCGCTTTCATGGCTGCCATTTGCTGCTTGGCCTTATCGATCATCTGCTGAGCATACGTCTTCAACGTAGCATTATTACCGTATTGCAGGTAAGTAGTCGCCATGTCGATTGCATCCTGACGCTGGTCCATCAACAACGTTGAAAAATTAGAATCTACGTTGCTGGTCAGCTTATCACTGGTGCCCGTTTGTTGCAGCTTCAGGTTCATGGCTTCAATATTGCGGCTTTGCTGCTGCGTAAATGCCTGATTGGGGCGCGTAGGTTTTAGCTGCCGCATGGTCCCATCCAGTAAGGTAACATCAGCTTCGGTAGCAGGAAGCATTGCTTTAGCAAGGTTTACCAGCGCAGTATCCTTGCCGTTCTGAATCTCCTGTTTCAGTAAATCCTGTATCCCCTGGGTATGGAGTTTGGCCTGAAAGGAATAATCGAAGTCCGGGTCGCCCGTTGCTACTAGCTTTTTTATTTTTGTGACAGTCTGTTGCAAGGGTGTCAAAAACATTGTTTTAGCTGGACTGCTGGCTTGAGCAGTGCTGGCCGTTGCTGCACCAGTGGTCGCTTGTGCACAGGCAATCAGAGAACTGCTGGAAAACAGCGCTGCCAGCGCCCAAACAGATAAATTGGCTTGTAGTGTTTTCATTGGGAGAACGTATTTTTAGGTGTTAAACTAAGTCTACTATAGCCTAAAGACAAAAAAAGTGCCAGAAGGTTTAATGGATAGTACGTCGCTGCCAGGCAATTAGTGAGTCAGGAAGCCAGACTGATACTACTTTAACAGAAAATATCCATTAAGCTACGGCCTTCGCTCGCTGGGTTAGACTCCGCTGAACCCTCTAACTCCTGTGCCGCCGTGCCTGATCCGGTAAAATAAAAATAGAGCAGTCTCCTGCCCTATTTAAAAATAAAAATACCTGGTCAACCAATTACAGCCGGATAATCTCGGCACCAATGGCATTGAGTCGGGTATCGATGTTTTGGTAGCCCCGGTCAATCTGTTCGATGTTGTCGATGATACTGGTGCCCTGCGCCGACATAGCCGCAATGAGCAGTGCTACACCCGCCCGGATATCTGGCGATGACATACGAATACCCTTGAGGGGAATTTGGCGATTTAATCCCACAACGGTTGCCCGGTGCGGGTCGCAAAGGATGATTTGAGCGCCCATGTCGATCAACTTATCGACAAAGAAAAGCCGGCTTTCAAACATTTTCTGGTGAATCAGCAGGGTACCTTGCGCCTGAACGGCCGTAACGAGCACAATGCTCAACAGATCGGGGGTAAAGCCCGGCCAGGGCGAATCGGAAACGGTCATCATGCCGCCATCCAGAAAGCTTTCGATCTGGTAGCGCTCCTGGGCCGGAATAAAGATGTCATCACCCCGAAACTCCATTTGAATACCTAACCGCTTAAACTGATCGGGAATAATGCCCAACTCGGGGATCTGGCAGTTCTTGATTGTAATCTCCGACTGGGTCATGGCGGCAAGGCCAATGAACGACCCAATTTCGATCATATCAGGAAGCATCGTATGCTCCGTGCCCGTTAGCTCCGATACGCCTTCGATGGTGAGCAGGTTGGACCCTACGCCCGTAATCTTAGCGCCCATTGAATTGAGCATTTTACTCAACTGCTGCAGGTAAGGCTCGCAGGCAGCGTTGTAAATCTGCGTTGTTCCTTCGGCCATGACGGCGGCCATAAGCACATTGGCTGTCCCCGTTACGGATGCTTCGTCGAGAAGCATGTACGTACCCCGTAAATTACTGGCATCGACCTGGTAGTAACCACCATCGTTGGCATCGTAATTGAATTGAGCGCCGAGTTTTTCAAAACCCAAAAAGTGGGTATCCAGGCGACGGCGGCCAATTTTATCGCCACCAGGGCGGGGAATACGACCCTTTTTGAACCGGGCAAGCATGGGGCCAAGCAACATGACCGACCCCCGAAGGGCAGCAGCTTTGCGCTTGTATGTATCCGTTTCGAGGTAGTCGAGGTTAACGTCGCTGGCCTGAAAGCGGTACGAACTTTCACCGATCTTGGTAACCCAAACACCTAAATCGCCAAGCAGGTCGATCAGCTGATTGACATCCCGAATACCCGGAATATTGTGAATGGTAACGGGTTCTTTGGTCAGTAATACGGCACAGAGAATTTGCAGAGCTTCATTTTTAGCGCCCTGCGGATTTAATTCGCCCTTTAGTTTACGCCCGCCTGTGATTTGAAAAGATGCCATTTAGGAAATAATGAATAATGAGAAAACGAAGACTGGTTAACGGAGCCTGTCTGGCAGACTTCGTTAACCAGTCTTCACGAAAAAAATTATCGCCGTCTGCGCGGTGGTCCGTCGTTGCGTGATCCATTGTCGCGTGAACCACCATCGCGTGGTCCTCCATCGCGATCGTTGCGGTTTCGGTTGCCAAAATTACGCTGCGAGCCATCATTCCGGTTATTGGACCGTCCCTGCTGGTTATTACCGCCATCGCGTGGTCCGCCATCGCGGTTTCGGTTATTGTTGCGAGGGCCATTATCCCGGTCGTTGCGGTTATTTGGCCGCCCCTGCTGGCCAATACCCCCTTCGCGGTTCCGATCGTTCCGGAAGTTGTTGTTGTTTCCAATACGCTGGGGCTGATCGCCGGTGCGCTCACGGGGCGTTGCTTCAACGAGCCCTTCTTCCCGAATGAGTTTTATGTCGTCGGCGAGTTTACCATTCGACAGTTCGATCAGGCTCTGATAAATGGTCTCGTCTTCAACGGACTCTTTATTCCAGGCTTGATAGAAGGTGCGCATCAACCGTGTCAGGTAGGATACAAAGGCGCGTCGTTCGTCGGGTTCTTCCAGCGAAACGGCCTTAGCAATCAGTAAATCTACATTTCGGCCGAAATGTTTGAACTTCAGGTGATGCGTATTATAAGGAACCCGTTGCGGTTTCTTGCCCAGCGCTTCTTCCGATGGGGGCGGGTAAGGGCTGTCGACATCCAGGGTAAAATTGGACATAATGTACAGGTCGTCCCACAATTTATTGTAGTAGTCCTGACCATCCTTCATGTTCGGATGGATTTGCCGCATCAACTCGATCAGGATATGCGCATACCGAGTTCGGGTTGAGCGATCGTCAATGTTGACCATATTGTCAACTAGCTTTTGGATACTACTGCCGTATTCTTTCAAGGGCTTGCCCGATAGATGATAAAGAAAGCAAAAGTACGAAGGAATGGACCAAGGGGCAAGGGGTATCGAGCGTAGGGCCCGGCGACATCTGGCCGGAAGCAAAGGTTGCTATTGGATAAGCGCTACCTTTGCGCAATGTTCCGTGTACAACGACCACTATCCAGCTTATTGCTCATTTACCGCGCTGAATTTGCGGATACGCTTCGCCTGAGTATTCCAATAATTATTGCTCAGTTAGGCGTTGTCTTGATGGGTGTTACAGACAACCTGTTTGTTGGACGGTTGCTGGGCGCTTTGCCGCTGGGTGCTGCCGGACTGGCCAACTCAATTTCCTTTCTCATGTCGAGTATTGGGGTAGGGGGATTGTCGGTGGTAGCGGCTTTGGTGTCAAAGGCCAATAACCAGGCAGGCGGCCCAGCGGCTGTAAATCGTCTGTTTCGCGCCGGGCTACGGGTTGCTCTGTTGCTGAGTATTGGGGTGGGCGGGTTGTCAGTTCTGCTGGCTTATAACTTTAGTCTGTTTGGGCAAACGCCCGAAGTGACCCGCCTGGCTCGTAATTTCATGCTCATTTTGAGCGTATCGCTCCTGCCATTGCTGGTTTTTGTGGCGGCCCGTCAGTTGTGTGATGGCCTTCGATACCCACGGGTGGCCATGGCCATTACGCTATCGGCACTTGGTATTAATGCCTTGTTCAACTACTTATTCATCAAAGGCGTTGGTCCGTTTCCGGCATTGGGCCTGATGGGGTCGGCAACGGCTACGCTTCTGTCTCGCTTGTTTATGGCTGGTGCCATGCTCGTGTATGTATACCGGACGCCGAATTTCCGGGTTTACCTGAAAAAGGAATTTAATTCGCTGCCCACAGCTACGGAAGCCTGGACAATTTTACGGCTGGGTATTCCCGGCGGACTAACGTTTTTCTTTGAGGTAGCTACTTTTTCGCTGGCTGTCGTTATCGTTGGCTGGCTGGGCGAAGCGCAGTTGGCGGCTCACCAGATTGCCATCAATATGGCCTCCGTGACCTACATGATGGCAACGGGCATTTCGTCGGCGGCTGCCATTCGGGTTAGTGCCGCTGTAGGCCGATCGAGCCGGGACGGTATCTGGCGGGCGGGTGTAGCGGCTTTCCTATTGTCAGTAAGTTTTATGAGTATAACCGCCCTTGTGTTCCTGACCGCCAACGATTGGCTGGTAACGCTCTATATCCGCGACAATCCACAGGTGATGGCCATTGCAGCCTCGCTGGTTATTATGGCCGGTTTTTTTCAACTTTCCGATGGCGTTCAGGTGGTAGCTCTGGGGGGCTTGCGGGGCTTGTCGGATGTCAACGTGCCCACGCTGATCACCTTATTTTCTTACTGGATCGTTGCCCTGCCTTTAAGTTATGTGCTGGCGTTTCCATTTGGTATGGACGCCGTTGGTGTCTGGATTGGTTTATTAGCTGGATTGAGTATTGCGGCTGTCCTGCTGACCTGGCGCTTTTTCAGACGGGCAAAGCTGTTTTTGGGAAGTAGTAGCTCTGAACCTCAAATCCGTTAATTCAGTCAACGCATTCCTTCCAGCATTTCTTCCCGAGTGGGGCGGTCGGCAGCCAGCTCATACGAGATACCGTCGCGGTCGAGGTAATCCATAAACGAAGTATAAGCGTCTTTTTCAACTGAAAAGACGTACCAGTTTTCGTAGGGTTCATTGAACAACTCGACTTCAGTCAGTGACGCCCGCTTTTGTAAAGCCTGGGATTGTGCCCTGTCGAGGATAGCTTGTTTGATAAGAAAATACCACATATCGAGGTTGGATAACGATTGAATTTTTGCGGATTTTTTGGTCTGGGGGTAATTGATTTGACGTAATTAGCCCCAGACCAAAAAGTCTTGACACAAGAAACGCGCAACGGTTCGCTGCGCGTTTCTTGTGTTTATAGAACTGAAATAACCGGATTATTTATTAACGGCCAGGTGAGCGGCCATAATGTAGTCTGCCAGCACCAAGCCTGCTTCATTCAGATACAGGTCTTTTTTCTTCTTGGGAGCTGCGGCTGTTGTAGGGGTAGCCGGAGTGCCCGTTTCGTCTACTGGTGCAGATGCCTGCGACACTTTGTTGGCTGCGGCCCGTTTCCGTTCGGCTTCGTCACGCTCTTTCCGGCGCTTTGCTTCCTGTAGCGACACAACCGTATTCTCTTTCGCTTTCTTAAAGTCGGCCAGATCCTGCGCCAGTTGCTTTAACTCCGGATCAGACTTGAGCCGCTGGTCGAAACGATCACGTAGACGGCTCAGGATTTTATCGTCCAGACCACGAGATTGCTCATACCGGGTGGTGTTGATTTGATCCCAAGGTAAAGCGCTTGGCTGTGAGCTTTCACCGTATTCCTCTGCTGAGAAAGCCGATGGCAGCTGAATGTCCGGCGTTACGCCTTTGTGCTGCGTGCTGCTACCGTTGATGCGGTAGAACTTCTGGATGGTCATTTTTACCTGACCAACTTTTTCAGGCTCTTTGGGTAACCACTGGTTCAGATCGATGAGCGTTTGAACGGTTCCTTTTCCGAACGTTTGTCCACCTACAATGACACCCCGTTTGTAATCCTGAATAGCAGCGGCAAAAATTTCCGATGCCGAAGCACTAAACCGGTTTACTAATACTGCCAATGGGCCATCGTAAACAACCGTACCACCATCTTTATCGGAGTATACTTCTGTCTCGCCGGTTGATTCTTTCACCTGAACAACGGGGCCTTTCGGAATAAAGATGCCGGTCAGGTCGATGGCTTCGGTCAGAGAGCCACCGCCATTGTCGCGAAGGTCAATCACAATGCCATCCACTTTCTCGCCTTTCAGTTCTTCGACAAATTTCTTCACGTCGCTTGTCGTGCTGCTGAAGCCTTCTTCCCGTTTCCGAGCGCCTTCAAAATCGCGGTAGAACATCGGTATGTTGATGACACCGATTTTAAACGGCTTCCCGTTGTCCGTCACCTCGATCACTTCTTTCTTCGCCCGTTGCTCTTCCAGCTTTATCTTCTCACGCACCAGTCGAATTTCTTTGGGTGGGGCTCCTGCCAACGCGTTAGGCGATAGCACCTGTAAGCGAACAACGGTGCCTTTAGGACCTTTGATCAGCTTGACAACCTCGTCGACCTGCCAGTTCATCGTGTTAACCATTGGGCCATTGTCGCCCTGGGCCACACCCGCAATCTTATCCTCTTTGTTGAGCAGTTTGCTCTTGAAGGCTGGACCGCCGGGCAACACATCCGTGATGCGAATGTAATCACCGTCTTCGCGAAGCATGGCTCCGATTCCTTCCAGCGACTGGCTCATTTCCTGGTTGAACCGATCGGCGTTGGTGGGCGACAAATAGTTCGTATGTGGGTCGAGGGCCTCCGCAAAGGAGTTCATGTACATCTGGAATACATCGGCACTTTTCACCCGATTGATCGCTTTGTCAAGATTGGTGTACCGTTGGTTCATCAATGCCACTACAGCGCTATCTTTCCGGTTGCCCAGTCGCAGTTCCAACTCCTGATTTTTCAGAATTTTGGTCCACAGGTCATTTTGTTCTTCTACCGTTTTAGGCCACGGCGCTTTTTCACGGTCTGTGTTAAACGTCTCGTCGGCGGTGAAGGTAAACGGTTTTTTGATCTGTTCTTTAATGAAAGCGCTGCGCTCCTGGTAGCGTTTCTTGTACACATTGAACAAATCGTAAGCCGCCGTCAGGTCGCCATTGACAAGCGCATCGTCAATCTGGTACCGATATTTCTCAAACGAGGCCACATCCGATGCCAGTAGATACGCTTTATTGCCATCTACTTCTTTCAGGTAATTATCCCAAACAACAGACGACAGCGAGTCGTTGAGTCGTACTTTGCGGTAGTGATAGGTCGTCAGCAGCTTCGCCACGAGCGTTTCTACTTTCTCCTGCGAAATAGTAGGCTGGAGATCACCAGTGGCTGTTGCCGATGTTGGCGACGATAGCGCGCTACCACGCGTTGCATTAACGGAGGTGCCGGGCGCATCCACGCCGGGCGCTCCATTCGATGGTGAATCCGGCTGAAAGCTCAGCATCAGCACGGGTACTAGGGTTACCAGATACTTTTTCATCTATACTACCCAGGTTAATTGGGAATGATAGAATGATAGAGTGAATGAATCGCCAGCGCACTAATAGGTAGCCAGATGGTATTCAATCAGTCAGTCATTCTATCATTCACTCATTGTTTAACAATATCAAGCAACTCTACGTCGAAGACTAATGTTGAGCCGGGTTTGATATCGGCGCCGGCGCCACGGTCTCCATACGCTAACTCTGATGGGATGTACAGTTTCCATTTTGAGCCAACAGGCATCAATTGCAAGGCTTCTGTCCACCCTTTAATCACTTCATTCACACCGAATTCGGCAGGCTGACCACGTTCTACCGAACTGTCAAAAACCTTACCATCCAGCGTTTTGCCGGTATAATGTACTTTTACCCGATCCGTAGCCGTTGGCTTAGCGCCGGTTCCTTCTTTGTCGACCGAGTACTGCAAACCACTGGCGGTAGTAACTACCCCAGGCTTCGCTTTGTTCTCTGTCAGAAAAGCCGTACCAATTTTTTTATTTTCAGTCGATGCCTTCATGCCTTCTGCATTCCGGATGGCCATCTGCTTCTGCATAAATCCATTCATTACCTGACTACACTGTTCCTGGGTTAACAGGGTGGATTGACCGCTCAACGCATCTTGCAGGCCGCGCATCAGCAAGGCATTATTGAGGTCATTCAATCCCTGTTGTTTAAGGTTCTGTGCCATGAACACCCCAATACTATAACTAACAGAGTCTTGAGTGGAGGCCATCCCCGATCCAGCGGTGGCTGGTTTGGCGGCTGTGGCTGATTTGGCTGGTGTAGCCTTCTTTACAGTTGATTTCTTTACTTGGGCAGTCGCGCTACCGGCGACAAAAACGGCTGACGCCATACCGGCCAGCATCCATTTGTTGAACTTCATGCGAAAACGAAACGGGGGTGTAATATTAAGGAAACGTAATACCCTATTTAAACGTGAATAAGTAGGATAAAAGTTTAGATAGGGTTCGGTTTAATGAAAAAGAGTGTGCAGGTAACCTGGCCAAAAGACTTCTTTCTGAAAAGGATTACCTAACTAAAAGTAGTGGAAAAGATTGGCAGATGACAAATTTGGCCACTTTAAATACTGTTAAATCGGATGAACGGTTTACGGGCTTTGGTAAGTGGCTGAGTTTCGGTTGGCCTGTTATCGGAAAAGTCTAACATTCAGCAGTTGTTTCTGTATTTTATCTCGTTTTTATCAGTTTTTAATCATACCTTTGCGGCCGAAAAAACAACATTAAATTCTCATTATACACATATGGAATCCGTAAGACCCGACGAGATATCAGCCATCCTTCGCCAGCAACTGGCCGGAACACAAACCGAGGCTGAACTCGAAGAAGTCGGTACGGTGCTGCAAATCGGTGATGGCGTAGCGCGTATCTACGGCCTCTCGAAAGTGCAGGCCGGCGAATTGCTGTCTTTCGACAATGGACTTCAGGCAATGGCTCTGAACCTGGAAGAAGATAACGTCGGAGCAGTTTTGCTCGGCGATTACTCAGAAATCAAAGAAGGTGATACCGTTAAGCGTACCGATCAAATTGCCTACGTAAACGTTGGTGATGGCATTCTGGGCCGCGTGGTAAACACCCTCGGCTTGCCGATTGATGGTCTGGGTCCTATTCAGGGTGAATTGTATCAAATGCCGCTGGAGCGTAAAGCACCGGGCGTAATTTTCCGCCAGCCCGTAACGGAACCGCTACAAACAGGGATCAAAGCGATCGACGCCATGATCCCCATTGGTCGCGGTCAGCGGGAATTAATCATTGGTGACCGCCAGACAGGTAAAACGGCGGTGGCTATTGACACAATCATCAACCAGAAAGAATTCTACGACAAAGGACAGCCTGTGTTCTGTATCTATGTTGCCTGCGGTCAGAAAGCATCGACCGTTAAGCAAGTGGAGCAAACACTGCGTAAGGCGGGTGCTATGGATTACACTGTAATCGTGGCGGCTAACGCATCTGATCCATCGCCGATGCAGTTCTTCGCGCCGTTTACGGGTGCCGCCATTGGCGAGTTTTTCCGTGATACGGGTCGTCCTGCCCTGGTTGTTTATGACGATCTGTCGAAACAGGCGGTTGCCTATCGTGAAGTGTCTCTGCTGCTGCGTCGCCCACCAGGGCGGGAAGCGTATCCAGGAGACGTGTTCTATCTGCACAGCCGTTTGTTAGAGCGGGCTGCTAAAATCAACCAGAACGACGACATCGCTAAAACGATGAACGACCTACCCCCAAGTCTGAAAGACCGGGTGAAAGGCGGTGGTTCATTGACGGCGTTGCCAATTATCGAGACGCAGGCTGGTGACGTATCGGCTTATATTCCAACCAACGTAATCTCGATTACGGATGGTCAGATCTTCCTGGAGTCGAACTTGTTTAACTCAGGTATCCGTCCGGCCATCAACGTAGGTATTTCGGTATCGCGGGTGGGTGGTAATGCCCAGATCAAGTCGATGAAGAAAGTAGCGGGTACGCTGAAACTTGATCAGGCTCAGTTCCGCGAGCTGGAAGCATTCGCGAAATTCGGCTCTGACCTTGATGCGTCGACCAAACTGACCATCGAACGGGGTCGCCGGAACCAGGAGATGCTGAAACAACCTCAGTATTCGCCAGTACCCGTTGAGCAGCAGGTGGCCATTATCTATGCATCAACCAACGGTCTGCTTGACCGGGTTCCTGTCAACAAAGTGAAAGAGTTCGAGAGCGAGTTCAGTATGATCCTGAGTGCACAGCACCCAACTGTATTGAATGACCTGCGTGCCGGTAAGTTGACTGACGAAGCTACGGCTGCGTTGAAAAAAGTAGCGGCTGACCTTTCGGCAAATTATTAATATGGTTTTCAGTTTACAGTTTATGGGTAGCTGCCCATAAACTGTAAACCGCAAGCCGAATACCACACATGGCATCACTAAAAGAAGTACGCGCTCGGATTTCGTCCATTAACTCGACTCAGCAAATCACCAAAGCCATGAAAATGGTGGCGGCCGCCAAGCTACGTCGTGCGCAGGATAATATTACGCAATTACGACCTTACGCTCAGAAACTGGGCCAGATGCTCGGAACGGTTTCTGCCGGGGCAGAAACCGCATCGGAGAACCCATATAAGCAGGCTCGCTCAATTGAGCGCGTTCTGTTGATCGTGGTGACCTCAGATCGTGGCTTATGCGGTGCCTTCAACACAAACGTGGTGAAAGGCGCGTTGACTGTCATGGATGAGAAATATTCGGCGCAGGCTCGTTCAGGTAATGTCGAGATTATGGCCATTGGTAAAAAGGGCGCCGAAGCGTTCCAACGCCGGGGTTTTAAGGTCAATACGTCGCATGTCGATGCCTTTACCTCGCTGAGTTTTGCCACCGTTCGGACGGCGGCAGAAGAAGCGATGGAAGGGTTTGCCAACGGTCGTTACGATGTTGTTGAGGTCATTTATAATGAGTTCAAAAATGCTGCCATGCAGATTGTACGGACGGAGCAAATGCTGCCGATCGTTTCCGCCGAAAAGCCGGGGACATCAGGCACAGGCACACCAGCCGCTTCAATCAACTACATTTTTGAACCCTCCGAAGTAGAAATTATTACGGAGTTGATTCCAAAAACGATCAAAATTCAGTTGTATAAAGCCGTTCTGGATTCGAACGCATCAGAGCATGGTGCCCGGATGACAGCTATGGATAAAGCAACGGAAAACGCGGGTGAGCTTCTGAAAGAGCTGCGCCTGGTGTACAACCGGACCCGTCAGGCAGCCATCACGACCGAGATTCTCGAAATTGTGGGCGGTGCCGAAGCGCTGGCCAGCGCCTAACCGCGTCTGAATACCGAGTAATAAATAAAGCCACTACCCGTGCGGGTAGTGGCTTTATTTATTCTGGATTAAGTGTCAGTTAAAAAATCCTTAAATCATTTTATTTCATTGATTTACAGTCGTTTATTTGCCCCGCTGATCTGGTAAACGGGTTAACCCATACGAACGAATAAAGCTCGTTTTTAGTTATTTTGATAGTATATACGAACAGCTTTTTTTCAACGTTTACTAATCGGTTCGATACCATCTAACGATTCAAAAAAATGAAAATTAACCGCATAATCACCAGTTTGTTAGTCGCCGGTACGCTGGCGTCCTGCGCTCCGGCCATTACGGTCAAATACGATTACGATCCTAAAGTAAACGTTCGGCAGTTTGCCACTTATCGTATCGAAGCTGATCGCCAGCGCAATGCTGACCCCATTGTGGGCAGTAACCTGAACCAGCGTCGGATTGCCGATGCGCTCGATCAATCGCTTAAAGCGCGTGGTTATAAACCCGTAACCCAGGGCGAAGCTGATCTGGTTGTCCGGTTCTTCATGGATTCTAAAGACAAGCAGCAAATTCAGTCCAACAACATGTACTCGCCTTATTCGTGGTGGTACGGTGGTATGGGCAACAACGTTTACTCTCGTCAATATGAAGAAAATCGCGTTGTCGTGAACGTGTCGGATGCGCGTACTAATGACATCATCTGGCAGGGCTGGGCCACGGGACAGCTGAACAACCGCAACAAGGAGCGGGATCGTGATCAGGCTTTCCGCGAAACGATCACCAGTATCATGAAGAACTTTCCGGAAAGTGCCGGACAGGATTACGGCGCTGCCCGCTAATCGCATAAACAACCTGATCAAAAAACCTGCTACCCAACGGTTGGCAGGTTTTTTTATGGTCACTGCTTTTCGTTAATTTGTATCTTTTCCACTATGTCATGCCTACTGTAAGCCGAGGAGTAGTCTATTCTCTCCTGGCAGTAGTTATTATACTACTGTTAGGCATTGCGGCATTAGTGATGGTAGCATCGCAGCGAAACCAGCGTCTGGCAGATGCCACTATTGATTTCCAGCGAAGTCTGAATCAGAAAGATGGGAAAATAAAGGCTCTTCAGCAACGGCTCGAAAACTGCGATACTGTTCGGGCACCTTCACCCGATGATTCAGGCTGGGGGCCTGTAGGTACAGATACTGCCGCTGTGGTGAACCAGACCGATTCTTCCCACTCATTTTAAGGGTAGATGGCAGTCCGCTGCAGGGCTGTAGAAACGTCCCAATCAACCCGTTAAAACTTATTGGTTCAGTGCTATAGACAAGCGCTGATTTACCTGTGTTCCCAGGCCGCTTCTCGTTTTTCAATCCGGCCGCTAGCTAGGGTTTACCCTAAATTTATACGAAGTCGGGTTTTCACTATTCTATGTATGGTCAGGTTAATCCTAATTTTGCTAAACAAAGTTCTATTTATTTATATCGTCCAACTAAATACGTTATCCGTTAAATTTTGTAACTGATTTTTAGTAATCTGTGAAGAAAGAGTTGACCGATAAAAAGGCTTTTGAGAGGGATCAATTAGCTGTTATTCTTGTGTTCTAGCTGTTATTGACCCATATGAAACGAAATATACATGATACGGGTGCTGATTGCCGATGACCATAATGTATTTGTTGAGGGGATTGCATCACTCATTTCAGGCTCGCCCGATATTCAGGTAACAGAGCGGTGTTACACCGTTCAATCGGTCATGGATCGGTTAAGTCAGTCGGTGGTGGATGTAGTGCTGCTGGACATTTCGTTTCCACAGATTGAAGATGGGCTTAACCTGTGTGAGTATATCACGCGTAGCTACGCGAAAACGAAAGTGGTTGTGCTGACCATGCACGACGATGCCAGCCTGATCAAACGGGTCGTCAAGAAAGGAGCAAAGGGCTACTTACTGAAAAATACGACCAAAACGGAGTTATTACAGGCGATTCAGACGGTACATCACGAGAAGCAGTATTTCAATGAGACTATCACACACATTCTGTTGAATGATGGGCCCAAGGCAAAGAAATCGTCGGTGGGAGCGGGCCTGAAGCCAAACCTGACGCCCCGTGAATCGGAAGTCTTACTGCTGATGGCGCAAGGATTGACGACCCAGCAAATGGCTTCCCAACTGTTCGTTAGCGCCAAAGCGGTCGAGTTTCACCGGAGTAGTCTGCTTATGAAATTTAGTGTTCCAAACACGGCTCTGCTGATCAAGACCGCCATGGAAATGCAGTATATCGATTAATTGATCTGTATTTGGTGCTACTGTCTATACCAATGACGATTTCTCTCCGGCTTTGCCTGCTTCCTAAAAAATGGATACTGGCTGTTCTCTTTCTGGGAACATGCGGCTGTATGCAACAGGGGTGGGCCTTATCCGAATCGTCGGCGATAGACAGTCTGAAGAGAAAAATTGATCAGTTAGTACTGGATAGAAAATACGGTCAGGCGGCTAAATCGTGCGAATCGTTGGGCTGGCTTTATCACCATCAGTATGGCTACAACAAGTACACCATCGATGCCTACCTAAATGGGTTAAAATACTACAGCCTGGTAGGCGATTCGCTGGGATATTACAATGAGCACATTGTAATTGGTGAGTATTACACGCATGATTATTTCATGCAGCCCGCTGCCGAAAAATACCTGAATAAAGCGCTGCAATATTTTGAGCGAACAAAAAATACGCCTAAAGTCATTGAGAGTCAGCTGGTACTGGCCAATATTGCGCAGAATAAAAAGCCCATACCCGCCGGTTTATTAACGGAGCTTCGACGGGTGGAACGAATAAGCGAGCGTTATAAACAGCCGCAATCTCAGGCCTATGCGCTGAATTTGCTGGCCAATACATACTCGCGGAACAAGCAGCCTGATTCGGCCCAGTACTTTGCCAGCCGGAGCTTGGTCATGGCAAAAAAGTTGAAAATAAACTGGTTGATTGCTCTGAATTACTTCTATCTGGGCATTGTGGAGCAATTCAAAAATCATCCGAAAGAAGCGATTGAGGCTTATCAGAAAAGTTACCAGTTAGCGGAAGCTGAAAATAACCTGCCCATGCTGCGGGAACTGTCCAAGCACTCTGCAGACAGCTACTCACGAATGGGCGATTATAAAAATGCGTACGCAGCTTCGTTGAAGGCGCAGGAGTTTACGAACCAGTTTTATAACTCCGAACAGACAAAAAGTATTCGTTTGCAGGAATTGGATAGTCAGATCAAAACGCTGGCTGTTGAAAAACAATTGGTTGAAGAACAGAGCCGAAACCAGCATGTGTTGAATTCGATGCTCGCCATCGGTCTGATCATTAGCGTGTTAGGCGTGGGCGCGTTGGTGTTTCTACGTCGCCAGCAAAAGCTGATTGCACACCAGGAGACCGTCATTGCCCAACAGCATATTCGTCAACTGGAGCTTAAGTCCCTGCGGGCCATGATTGAAGGACAGGAGGGTGAGCGCAGCCGTATTGCTCGTGATTTACACGATGGCCTGGGCATCCAGTTATCGCGAATCAAGTTGTTTGTCGAAGCGCATCAGGAGCAGTTACCCTTGTCCGTGAAAGAACCCTTAAACCAGTTTTTAGATGAAGCCTGCACCGAAACCCGGCTGATTTCCAGTAATTTACGGCCTTATGCGCTCTCTACTTTTGGTCTGGTTCCGGCGCTGGAAGACCTGGTGCAGAAGCTCAATCTGGTCAATCAGACGAAGTTATACCTGGAACAATATGGCGAAATGCCTGACTTGAGCGACGAGGCTCTAGTGATGATTTACCGGGTTATACAGGAGTTGCTCAATAATGCCCTCAAACACGCCAATGCGCAGACGGTTACCGTGCAGATAATGGCCAGTGACGAAAAAACCCTCATTAGTGTAGATGACGACGGGCAGGGGGGCGATTTTGAAAACAGGCCGTCAAAAGGAAATGGGATTGCCAACATCAACTCACGCATTGCCTACCTGGGCGGGCAGGTTATGTGGCAAAGC
The DNA here is from genome assembly GCF_054776595.1 of Spirosoma horti. Classification (NCBI taxonomy): domain Bacteria; kingdom Pseudomonadati; phylum Bacteroidota; class Cytophagia; order Cytophagales; family Cytophagaceae; genus Spirosoma; species Spirosoma horti. Next base: position 804,214 of record NZ_BAAHBQ010000003.1, on the reverse strand, counting down.
GAAATCGGAAAAGGAACGTCCGTTATGATTTCGCTGCCCATGAAAAAACAACCAGCCATACCCACAATCGCATAGCGTTTTCAGACTCAACAGGAGCCGATCAGGTATGGTATAAGCAGTAATATCTACTTTCTCTATATTCTTAGTTCACAATTAATTTCCACTATGATTAAACATATGCTTTCAGGCGCGGTCGTCCTGAGCAGTTGGCTAACTGTCTGTGCCCAGGACCGAGCGATTACCAGAATAGCCCCGATGAAGAATCAGGCTGTTCTGGCGACTACGAAAGATACGAAGGCTGGCATCAACGGCACATCCGATGTGAAAGCCCTGATAAAAGGGGTTGTATCGGATGAAAAAGGGAATACCCTGCCCGGTGCAACCGTGTCTGTAAAAGGAACACAGCTGGGCACTACGACCGATGTTGACGGGAAGTTTTCGATCAATATGCCTGCCGGGTCCAAAGTACTGGTCTTTTCGTTCATCGGAATGAAAACGCAGGAGGTTGAAGTCGGTACGCGTACGTCGCTCAACATCACGCTGCAAAGCGGTGATCAGTCATTAGACGAAGTCGTTGTTATTGGGTATGGAACAGCCAAGCGTTCGGACGTAACGTCGTCTATTACGACTGTTAAAGCAGCTGATCTGAAGGATATTCCGGCGGCCGGTATTGACCAGCTTTTGCAGGGAAAAGCGGCCGGTGTAACGGTAACCAGCAACGGTGGCCAGCCCGGCGGTGGCGTTTCGGTTAAGGTGCGCGGGGTAACGTCCATCAACAGCAATGACCCCCTGTTCGTGATCGATGGCGTGCCGTTCGTGGGTGGAAACACCTCCAATAGTACAGGTTACGCAGGCCTAGGCGGTGGCGATGGGCAAACCGGAAACAGCGTGATGGCGATGCTCAACCCCAACGACATCGAAACGATCGATGTTTTGAAAGATGCATCGGCGCAGGCTATTTACGGATCGCAGGCAGCCAATGGCGTTATTCTGGTAACGACCAAAAAAGGAAAACAGGGCGAAGGGAAGATCAACTACGAAATGTACACAGGCGTTTCGGAAGTGGCTCGCCGGTTGAACTTAATGAACCTTCGGGACTTTGCCCGTTATCAGAACGAAGTGCTGCCGATTATTGGAAACCCGGTGGCGGCTGAATTCAAAAATCCTGACTTGCTGGGCGAAGGGACGGATTGGCAGGAGGCTATGTTTCAACATGGCAAGATCAACAACCACCAGCTGAGTTTTTCGGGCGGTCGCGATAAAACGACGTACTACCTGTCGTTGAATTACTTCGACAACAAAGGGATTCTGCTGGGGTCTGATTTCAAGCGGTATTCGTCGCGCTTTAGCCTTGACACGCAACTCAAAAGCTGGGCGAAAGTGGGTTTGAGTGCCAACGTATCGCGCAGTATTCAAAACGTATCCCTGGCCGATGCCGCCGAAGGAACCATCTGGAATGGGGCATCGACCAGCCCGCTGGTACCCGTCAAAAACCTGGACGGTTCGTGGGGTGGTGGCCAAACGGTGGGTGGTGTGCAATACAACAATGCCAACCTGGTTGGAAACAGCCAGTTCCGGGGCAATACCAAAACGTCGAACAACATATTCGGGAGCCTCTATGCGGAAATTCAGCTGATGAAAGACCTGACGTTGCGGAATGAATTATCGTACTCATTAGGGCAGGATAACAACATTGCTTTTCAGAAAGCGGGCAACGTGGGCGGTACATCGTTCCGTAGCAAACTGATCGACTCCCGGTCGGATAGCTATTACTACTCGATTACCAACTACCTGAATTACAACAAGTATATCAAGAAACACGGGATTCAGGCAACGCTGGGACATCAGGTACAAAACTCGTACTACCAGTCAATTTCGGGTACGAAGGTGGATTTGCAGGCCAACATTTTTGACCTCAACACCGGTAGCGCCGACCAGACAACCTGGGGCCTGAGCGGGGGTAAGGGCCAATGGGCGATGGAGTCTTATTTTGCCCGCGCCAACTATACTTATGACGATCGCTACTCGCTGTCGGCCAGTTTCCGCGCCGATGGGTCGTCGAACTTCGGACCGAACAACCGCTGGGGTTATTTCCCCGGTGTATCGGCGGGCTGGACGGTGTCGAACGAGAAATTCATGAAAGGCGACATTTCCAAAGTGCTGAGCTATACAAAGGTTCGCCTGGGTTACGGGATCGTGGGTAACCAGAACTTCCCCGGCGGAGCGCCTAACCCGGCTTATGTGGGCGCGGTTCAGTTCTTCTCCGGTCCGGTGGGCTTCGGCTCGTCGAACATGATCAATGGGATTCCGAACCCGAACCTGAAATGGGAGTCGGTAAAAACTGCCAATGCGGGTGTAGACCTTGGCTTCTTCAATGGCCGGATCGACGCGACCATCGACGTATATAAGAAAGTGACATCCGATATGATCATCTTCCTGACCGGGCCGAACCTGATTGGCGTGGGCGATCAGTGGGATGACCTGAAAGCACCGCTGGGTAATGCCGGTCAGATGACGAATACCGGGGTTGACATCGGGCTGACAACGACCAACATCAAGAAAGGTAATTTTAGCTGGAAGACCAACGTTGTGTTTACCCAGTTTACCAACAGCTATGACCGGGCAGCCAGTGCGGCTTCGGCTCTGGACGGTAAGGTGTACTACAATAACTACCTGATTACGCACACCACACCCGGCCGTCCCGTTGGTTCGTTCTGGGGGCTGGTGACGGATGGACTATTCCGTACGCAGGCCGATCTGGACAGAAGCCTGCCGCAGTTTGGCTACAAGGTCAACCAAAACGAGACCTGGCTGGGCGATATCCGGTACAAGGACATTAATGGCGATGGCAAAATCGACGCGCAGGATCTGACTTTTATTGGCAGTCCGATACCCAAGTTTAGCTGGGGCTTCACCAACACCCTGAACTACGGTGATTTCGACTTCTCGCTGTTCCTGCAGGGCAGCCAGGGCGGCAAAGCGTATAACTTCCTGCGCTGGCAGCTGGAGGGCTTGAACAATGCCTATACTAACCAGCTCAAGACGGTGAACGACCGGTATACGGAAGCCAATCAAACTGGCGCGCTGCCACGCTTCACCAATACCAATAAGAACAACACGGCCATGTCGGATCGGTATATTGAAGATGCATCGTACATGCGGATTCAAAATATTACTCTCGGCTACCGGCTTCCGAAGGCGTTGTTGAGCAAAGCCAAAATTGCGAACCTACGGGTATATGGGACGATTCAGAACCTGAAAACCTTCACCAGCTACTCTGGCTATGACCCCGAAATCGGTGCTTTCAACAACAGCATCAAACTGATGAACGTCGATACGGGCCACTATCCAAACCCACGCACGTTCACTGTAGGGGCGAATTTACAGTTCTAAAATGATTGAGTGATTGAATAGGTTATTCGACAATCATTCAAGCACTCAATCACTTAATCATTCAACATTAAACTGATATGAAACTCAAGCCACTATATGCCCTGATGCTTCCGGCGATGTTGCTGTCTTCGTGTTCGAAGGACTTCATCGATCGGCCGTCGCTGTCGGGCACCACCACAGGTAACTATTACAACAATGCCGATGAAGTACGGGGTGCCACCAGTACGCTTTACAGCGGATTACCTTGGCGGAACTACGAAAGCCGGGCGCAGGACGCCATAGGCGACGTGATGTCGGGCAATATGTTCACGTACACCGATGTCGAGTACCTCAATTTTACGGTGTCCTCAGCCTCAGAGCGGATCGGTGCATCGTGGGGTGCCTTTTACAAGATCATCGGCTACGCCAACGTGATGATCAAAACCTTTGAGGAAAAGAAAGCTGCCGGTGGTGGAGCGGCTTACCTTGATCCCGCCATTGCCGAATGCCATTTCATTCGCGGAATGCTTTATTTCTACATTGGCCGGACCTGGGGCGCTGCGCCGATCATTACCGATCCGGGGGCAACCGCCCTCTCGGGTGACTTCAACATTCCACGCTACATCCAGAAAGATGTGCTTCGGTTTGCACTCGAAGAGCTAAAACTGGCTGAAGCTGGTTTGCCGGAATCAGATGTACCAGGACGGGTAACCAAATACGCGGCCAAGGGGTTGATGGCGAAAATGTATCTCTACAGCAAGGATTACGCAAATGCCAAAGCCAAAGCCGAAGAAGTGATCAACTCGGGTAAGTACAGTCTGGTAGCCGATTACAGCGGCATGTTCACCAAGATGAGCATGAACAACAATGCCGAGTCTATCTTTTCGATCCAGCACCAGCTGGCGCAGGACCCCTGGGGGACCGGGAACATTAAAAATCCTGATCGGGGAGCTGGTGCGCTCCGTACCGCCGAAGCCGATGCCTGGGAAATGTATGTTCCGTCGCTGGATTTACTGAAAGAGTATGAGTTTGGTGACCTGCGTCGGAAATGGTCGGTGATGGAACACGGCTGGACGAATCCGAACTGGAAGCCGCAGCGGGTTAATGCGCCCAAGTACAATGCGTTTATGGCCAACGGCTTCAAATACGATACCCTGCAGCCGGCAGAAGATGGCGGAAGCCAGGGGCCAACCCGCTCGAACATCGTTAAATATTTTGCCGGACCGGGTAAAAGTTTTGGTGGCGATGCGGTACTGGGTCAAAACTCGGGAAACAATGTTGTGTTGCTTCGCTATGCCGATATTTTGCTCATCTACGCCGAGGCCATCCTGGCAGGGGGCGCTTCGACCAGTGACGCAAAAGCCCTGGACGCGCTGAATAAAGTGCGGAGCCGGGCTGGGTTATCCCCCAAAACATCATTCACGCAAGATGATATTCTGCACGAACGTCGGGTTGAATTCGCGTTTGAAGGCGATTACTGGTATGATATTCAGCGTCAGGGTTTTGCCAAAGCGAAAGCCATGATTGAGAAACAAAACCGGGGCACCGTGACAGGAGCGAACCACATCACCAACTTCACAGAAGACAAAATGTATCTGCCGATTCCATCCGGCGAGATCGTACAAGATCCTGAGTTGGGTAAAGATCCGGTTCCTTATTACAAATAAACACAGGCTAGTTTGCGGTTTGTCGTCAGTAATGCTTTCCCGTTTGTCAGCAACAAACCATAAACCAGCTTACCTAAAAACGTAATCAAATGAAATTCACTAGATTTAATCGAATAGCGGGTTTGTTCCTCCTGACGGGCTTAGTCGGTTTTGGGATAACCTCCTGCGAAAAAGATACCGACGGAACTCCGCAAATTGCTCCCGGAAATCCTGTTGCAACGACTATGGCGCCCGATTCGGCGGCTGGAGGTTCCATTGTTACCCTGACCGGAACAGGCCTGGGTGATATTCGGACCATTGTCTTCGAAAAACAGAATGTGCCCGCCGGGTTCCAGCCGACGCTGAATACGGATAACGCCCTCATATTCCGGGTGCCAACGGAGGCTCTGGGCGGTACGCAGAAGGTGACCTTCACCAACAGCGCCGGTCGTTCCGTTTCTGTAGATTTCAAAGTTCTGGCCTTTTCAACAGTGTCCGATGTGTCGAATTATGACTTCACGAAGGGCTCGGAAATTACACTCACGGGCAACAATCTGAGCGACGTAACCGCGGTTGCCTTTGCCGATTCGGTAAAAGGCATTTCGGATGCGGCCACCATTGTGTCAAAATCTCAAAAGCAGTTGGTCGTTAAAATGCCAGCCTCCACACTCAGCCGGGGTACGCTGAGCATTACCAACGGCACCGGGCGTATTCGCACTAAGCAGGAATTCGTGAACCTCGATATGGCCTATAAAATCTTTACCGATACCTACGGAACTGGTTTTCAGGATGGCTCATGGGGCGACGCGGCTGCGATATCGACCAAAGAGTTTATGACCGGAACGGCTTCGATCGGGAAAACCTACCAGAAAGGCAACTGGCACCTGGCGGGTTTTGCCAACTGGTCAGGATCAGCTATTGCCTATTCCACCGATTACACCTACGTAACGGGCTGGATAAAAGGAGCCTCAGCCGACTACTCACTCTATCTGACAACCGATGCCAGCAAAGCCGGATTTGGTAATACGGACGACAGAAACAAAATCAATGTAAAAGCGGGTGTCTGGAATTACTTCAAACTCAAGCTGTCTGACATTGACTTCTGGCTACCCGGCAAAACCCTGACCCAAGTCGGCTTCAGAATCCAGGGTCCTGATAAACAGGATGAAACGTTCTACTTCGATGATATTCTGCTAGTCAAATAAGACAACGTGGATCGCACGGACACCCGTGCGATCCACGTTACGTTTCCTATTCCTGAACCCTTTCCTTTTTAATTGTGCTTTCTGATTTACTCACTGCTTTTAATCGGGCACTACCTTGCCCAAAGGGAGCAATCCCTTTTTTTTTAGCCGCCTGGCTGGCCTGTACGTTAACGGGCTTCGCAGCTGGCCCCATTCGGATCGAAGCTGAAGCCAGCCAGGGCGTTACGCTTAACGGTGTACAAATCGTGAATGATAACGTAAATGCATCTGGAACAGGCTATGCCTGGGGGTTCGATGATGATAGCAACGGGGGCGACAACATTGTATTTACAGTGCCTGCCACGGCCGGGGCGTATGAATTGACAATCGGGTATTATTCACCGTATGGTGATAAAAAGACCCGGCTAACGATTAATGGCGCTACCAGCGAGCAGGATTTGAAAGGAATCGATAATCGGTTCGGTGCGCTGGTTGTCAGTGGCGTTCAATTGGTTGGCGGCCAGAATACTATTATACTCACCAAAAACTGGGGTTATTATGGCATCGACTATATTTTGCTGACACCAGCGTCTATCAAGCCGCCAACGGTTGTGCCGCTGGTAAATGGTCGGGCGGAGGCCGAACTGGGTGATTTGACGGGCGTAGAGGTCGCGACAACCAATCCGAATTTTTCGGGAACGGGTTATGTGACCGGGATCAACAGTTCGACGGATAAAATTAGTATTACGGTCAATGCACCGGCGGGGCTGTATGAACTGGCTATTGGTTATGCATCGCCCTATAGTGATAAAGGAGTTGATTTTCAGGTAAATGACGAGCCGGGAAGCGGTACACTGAAGCAAACCAGCACGGGATTTAGTGCTGCCAGTGTTGGCAAGTTTCTGTTAAAGGAAGGCCTGAATACGATCAACATTTATCAGGGCTGGGGTTATTTTGATATCGACTACATTCAGCTTACTCCAACATCGGCACCGCTGCCTGCCAAACCACCGAAAGTACTCGTTGATGCGCAGGCCACGCTGTCCACGAAGGGCTTGTTTTCGTACCTCGTTGACCAATACGGGAGCAAAGTGATCTCGGGTCAGCAGGACGATGTGGAATACATACTGGAAAAAACCGGCAAAGAACCCGCCATTGGCTCCTTTGACCTGATCGACTATTCGCCGAGTCGTGTCCAGTTCGGCACGTCGCCCCAGCGAAGCAGCGAAGACATTATTCGCTGGGCCAAAAAAGGGGAAGGGCGGGGCATCATCAGCCTGATGTGGCACTGGAATGCGCCCACCGACCTGATCAATCAGGCACCGGACAAACTCTGGTGGCGCGGTTTTTATACTGATGCCACCACGTTCGATATTGCCGCTGTGCTGGCGGATAAAAAAGGTGAACGCTATCAACTCATCCTGCGCGACATCGACGCCATTGCCCTGCAATTGAAGAAATTCCAGGCAGCCGATGTTCCCGTTCTCTGGCGCCCTCTACACGAAGCCCCCGGTGGCTGGTTCTGGTGGGGTGCCAAAGGACCTGGCCCCTTAAAAGAACTCTGGCGCATTCTGTACGATCGGTTGACGAATTACCACCAGCTACATAACCTGATCTGGGTATATACCGCCACCGATACGTTCAACGCCGACTGGTATCCGGGCGATCAATATGTTGACGTGGTCGGCATGGATATTTACGCCAACGCCAATGTTAACATGAGCGGTAACTGGGGGAGCGCACAGGCGCAACTGAATGGCAAAAAACTGGTGACCTTATCGGAAACTGGAAATCTGCCAAACCCGGATAAGGTGCGGGGCTTTGGCACCTGGTGGTCCTGGTTTTCGGTCTGGACCGGAACGGATTATATCAAAAAACAACCAATTGATTTACTGAAAACCGTATTCACGGATAAAGATGTAATCACACGTGACGAACTTCCGAACTGGCGGCCACCCGTTACGCTGAAAGTGCAGTATCAGGATGCCGACAAAGGAAATGCCAACAACACAACGATCCGGCCAAATCTGATGCTCATTAATGAAGGATCAGCGCCGGTGCCGTATAGCGAGCTTACCGTTCGGTATTGGTTTACGGCTGAAAATTACGCGGGGATCAACGCTTATATTGATTATGCCCAACTCGGGGGTAATAAAATCAAAACTAAATATGTAGCCTTACCAAACCCGCGTAACGGCGCGACCGGTTACCTTGAATACAGCTTTGATCCATCGGCGGGTAATCTGGCGGTCGGTAACTCAGGAGTAATCCAATCGCGGTTTGTCAATGCTGATTACACAAACCTGCGGGAGCAAGATGACTACTCGTACCAGGCAGCGACGGACTTTGTCCTCAACAACCATATTACGGTATACCGTACCGGTTCGGACGGAGTGCCCCAACTAATGTGGGGCGTTGAGCCCGACGTGGTTCCATCGGTTGTGAAGCTAAAAGCATTGACGCAGAACCGGAACAGTGCCGCAAACAATAGCTCGATTAACACATTTATGAGCCTTGTCAATGAGGGGAATGTGCCCGTCGCTTACAGTGATTTATCGGTGCGGTACTGGTTCACAGCCGAAGGAACCCAGAATCTGAATTTTTTTCTGGATTATGCCAAACTTGGTAACACCAGCGTGGCGGGTCAGTTTGTGCGAAATGTGAGTCGAAGCAAGGCCGACACCTATCTTCAGCTAAACGTTAAGTCAACCGTGGGCATGCTCTATCCGTCGAGCAATACCGGCGATATTCAGTACCGAATCGCCAAAGCAGACTGGTCTACGTTCAACGAGCGTAATGACTATTCATACAAGCCAACGGCTGCGATGGATACGAACAGCCATGTAACGATTTATTATAAAAACACGGACGGTGTATCACAACTGGTGTTTGGCACTGAGCCCGCTTCCGTTGCTGGCGGACGAGCCGGTGCGGAAGAAAAAACGTCGTCATTGTTGGTGACGTTACTGGGTAACCCTGTTGTAGGGGATAAGGCCAATATTGAGGTGCACGGAGCGGAAGGCAGCACGTTGAAAGTGGTTCTAACGGACGAACAGGGAAATCAGTTGCTGGCTAAAGAGACGGAGCAGGCAACTGGGTCAGAAGCCTATTCCTTTCAACTGGGTAAGGCTTCGGGCGTGTACCTGATCCGGGCCAGCACGCAGCATGAAGCCGTAACGGTGAAGGTGGTTAAGCCCTAACTAACGAGTAGTACAAATGTAAAGTCGGGTGCAGTGGTTTTCAGTTACTGCACCCGACTTTACGTCGAGTTATGAGATAGTCCCTACGCCACCGCTCTGTTATATAGCGACTTAGGCACTATTTCACTTCAGGTATTTTTCGATTGTCTGCTGAATTAGCTGGCGGCTCGTGGCTGAATTGTAGGTCGTCTTTTGTGTGGTGACGGCTAATTCATCGAGTTCATGTCCCAGCGTCTGGCCTTTTACCTGCCCTTTTATGGCTACTGCGTCGCGTTTGGCGAGTACCTCGCCCCACACTGCCCGGACGTCGGCCCAATACGCCCGATGTTTAGCCCAGAAGTCTTTGGCGGCTTTGCATTTAGTCTCATCCGTGCGCCGGTAGGTATTCAATCCCTTTTCTGAAGCCAGTAACTGATCGCCTGCTTCGGAGCGGATAATCTTGTCGTTATCCTGCTCATGTACATACCCATCCGGCCGAATTTCGTGATGATTTGTCCGGCGCATCACATTGTAATCGGTACGTTTAGTGTATTCGCGCCGGGGTAGGGGCGCATCAACGGTACTTTCCCAATAGGTGCGACCATCGGCATGAATCCAGGTCGCCGATCCTTCATAACGAGGGCTGTCATCTACTTCAAACACTTTTTGAGTCCATTGGCCCTTTGCCTGAGCAGGGGTCAGCTTTACGCGTTTCCACGAGGCACTCTGGTCGAATTTGAGCAGACTCGTATTCTGAAACTCCCAGTCTTCACGCCAGTGCTTGATCACCATTGTGTCATTGACAACGAGTAAGTGCTGAATGACAAGCTTGGTTGGCTTGTTTGCCGGACCAGACTCTTCGTCTACAAAGACAAGTTCAGTGCCTTTGGCCGTATACCGGTCTTTAAAGGTATATGCCTTATCGGGAGAAAACGTTTCGGCATACAGGAACTGGACATCATGGCATCCGCACTGCCCTTTTATTGCCGCAATATCTTCAGGTTTCGGGGCTGTTTGTGCGTAGAGAGAACTAAGGGTGGCTATGAAAAGAGCCGATATGAATAATGGTTGACGCATAGGGAGAGAAGTTTAAGTAGTAAAAGTTGACGGGACAAAATTATGTTTATTTAGACTCTTTACAAATTATTTTCTCATTTGTTTGGACAAATTCTAAATAGGCTCTACGTTTGTGGCATAAACCAGTTCGTTGGAAGGCTACCTCGACGATCAGGTTTGAGTTTAACTAACGCCACCATGTCCCTGTTTTTATTGATCACCCTGACTTTCATACAGCCCATCCAAAACGATATGCTGAAAGCACGCGCTATTGACGAGGTCGTTGTGACAGCTACACGGAACGAGCGGCCCATGGGGGCGTTGCCGCTGCCGGTTACGGTGATTAGTGGTAAACAAATTCAGCAAATGGGTAGTCTCCGGCTCAACGAGGTATTGCGGGAGCAGACAGGTCTGGCTGTTGTAACGGACCATGGGCAGGGGATTCAAGTCCAGGGCTTTGGCCCCGATTATACATTGATTCTGGTGGATGGCGAACCCATCGTAGGGCGCACGGCCGGTACACTCGACCTGACCCGATTGGCGGTTGGTAATATCAAACAGATCGAAGTGGTGAAAGGGCCGTCGTCTAGTTTATACGGCTCAGAGGCTTTGGCAGGTGTCATAAATATAATTACCCAGACACCAGGCGGGGCCTTAAATCAGGCTAAAGGCAGCCTGTCAGCACGCTACGGGGCCAACCAAACCAGCGATTTATCGGGCGATGTCAGCAACCAATGGGCCGTTGGCCGGTCCGGGAAGCTGGGTGTTTACGCTTTTCTTGACCGGTATCAATCGGCGGGGTATTCGCTGGCGAATGGCTCGACGCAAGCCCAAACCGTTGCACCGTTCACCAACTACACGGCTAGCGGACGACTGACGTTTACGGTGTCACCGAAACTGAAATTGGCCGTATCGGGCCGTTTTTTCAGCGAAAGCCAATCAAATGATTTTATCGTTAGTCCCGACATTCAGGTATCCGGACCCGGAACGGTACGGGATTACAACCTGAATCCGGTTCTGACGCATCAGATTTCAGCAAACTGGAAAATCACGTATCGCTATTATCACACAGGCTATTCTACCAATACTGATCTCCGCTACACGGCAACGCGCGACGAGTACGATGCCAGTTTTTTCCGGCAGACATTTAACCGCCCGGAAGTAGTTGTGGAACGAATCATCAATCCAAAAAATATACTGACTGCCGGCGCGGGATACATTGCCGAAGGGGTCGAAGCAACGCGCTATACGGAACATAAGCAGTTCAACACAACGTATGGCTTTGCACAATATGAATGGATGCCCTCGCTTCGCTGGACGGTCATTGCCGGTGGTCGTTACGATGCGCACAGCCAGTATGCCAGCCAGTTCAGTCCCAAACTATCGGCTCGTTATGCCCTTAGTCCGCTCATCGCCCTGCGGGGGAGCATAGGCGTAGGGTTTAAGGCGCCTGACTTTCGGCAACTGTACCTGAACTTCGATAACGCGGTGGCGGGCTATAGCGTTTTCGGGACGCAGGAAGCCGCGGCCGGTATTGCCCGGCTGCGGCAACAGGGTCAACTGGCGGAGATCGTCCTTGACCCGTCTCAACTGGCCACGATTCAGGCCGAGCGGTCGATGGCCTACAACATTGGGGCACAGCTCAAATCACCCGTATCACCGTTGACCGTAAGCCTGAACCTGTTCCGCAACGACATCCGGGATTTGATCGAAACCCAGGTAATTGCCCGGAAAACGAATGGCCAGAATGTATTCAGTTACAATAATTTAAGTCGGGTGTTCACGCAGGGCGCAGAGCTGGAAAGTAGCTGGCGATGGTCGGTTGGAACCGGTTATCTGACGCTGAGTGGCGGGTATCAGTACCTGATTGCCAAAGACAAAGCCGTTGTCGAAGGCATCAAAGCCGGGACAGTATACCGGCGCAACCCCGAAACCCTGGCCAGCGAGCGTGTAAACCCAGCCGAGTATGGCGGCCTGTTCAATCGCTCACGACACATGGCGAACCTGAAGCTTTTTTACGAATCACCCAAACGGGGGCTATCGGCTTCGTTACGGAGCGTCTATCGCGGACGGTACGGCTTTGCTGATCGGGACGGGAACCTGATTCTGGATTCGGACGGTGAATATGTTCGGGGCTACATGCTCTACAATGTGTCAGCCGCCAAGACCTGGAAAACATTGACCCTACAAGCCGGTGTGGATAATCTGACGGGTTATACCGACCCGGCTTACATTCCCAATCTGGCGGGTCGGTTATGGTACACATCGCTGCGATGGGCGTGGAAATCATAGTCAGCTTTTGTAAGCCAGGTATCTACTAAGCAATCTATAAAAGAAAAGCTCATGTGTAAGAACTGCCAGTGTCTCCTTTTATCCGATTCCGCCAATGGGCGTATCACGTTACATGACGGCCCGGCCGTCCATGAGACAGACCCAGCGGCTACGCCCGCCCAAAGCCTGTACAACATAGCCTTAGAATTCAACAACATCACCCAATGGCTTTGCTACGATGATTTTCTGGCGCTTGAATGGAACGTGCGGAGTATCGACACCTCCGCCTACTTTGAGGCACACCCGTATGAAGAACGAATTCACCTGAGTACGCCGTCGCGTTTTCTCCGGTTCAGCTTTCGGCTGCACGAGCTAATCGAGCTACGAAAAATGCTGAGCCGTGCGGTGGCACGGCTGCACTGGTTCGAAGTCCTGCGCAACGCCCAGAACTAAGCCTGACTGTGTTATGGCCAATGTTCTTGTGTTTCGAACCAACATTAACACCGATGAGCGTATTCACCGGGCCGCCTGCCGATTGTGTCTGCTGAAGGGAATCTGTCGGTGGCGTATCGATCTCGACGATGTAGCGGGCATGCCAACCCAATGTATCCTGCGCATTGAGACCGAATCGCTCACTGAAACGGATGTCATTCGGCTATTAACTGCTGCCGGGTTGCAATGTGAGGTCTTAAACTAATCACCAATTAACTAACCAGTTCCAATGATCAATTACCTGTACAAAGTAGCTTTAGCCATCGGCCTGAGCACCGTATTTTTCTCCTGTAGTAAAGACGATAACCCAATTGTTGTTCAGCCACTGACGGCCGTTACTGTTAAAGATATAGCCGCCGACCCGTCCAGCACGACGTCCGCAACGGGCCAGCAACCCGTTGCCGCCACGGGTAAATTTGCACTCTTCAGTCTGAAAGATAACAAGCAGATCGCTAATACGGACTCGGCAACGAACAAATGGGATATTGGTTTTCGGGGAACAACCATCATTGTCAATGGTGGGCCTATTCGCGCCGGGCAGGGAGGTGCTTATATCTATACCGGTACATTTGATGAATTGACATCTGTACCCACATCGGCCACTTTCAGTCAGGACCAAAGCGCTACCGTCTTGGCTATCACCACGGGTTCGGGGAAAGGGTGGTACAATTACAACCAGACGACCAACATTATCTCACCCATTCCAGGCAAAGTATTCGTTATCCGAACCGGCGATGGTAAGTACGCGAAAATGGAGATTCTGAGTTATTACCAGAATGCACCGGCTGCTCCAGATGTCAACAGCGTTCCTCGCTATTTCACCTTCCGGTACTTATACCAGCCAGACGGCAGCCAGACATTCAAGTAAAAATGCCACTATACCTAAACCCACTATACCATACATGCAAAAAGGACACCTGCACAGGTGTCCTTTTTGCATGTATGACGTTAATCGTTTATTCGAATGGATTGCCGTCGTAGGTAACGCTGGCCAGTTTTTTATCCAGGTAATAGATTTGATCAGAAGGAATCTGGTCGATCAGTTCGAGGCAACGACGCGCAATGTACTCTTCTTCCATTTGTTCTTTCACGAACCATTTCAGAAGTTCTTCGGTAGCGTAATCACTTTCACGGCGGCAAATGCCAATGATCCGGTTGATCGAATCGGTGACGGCAATTTCCTGATCAAGAGCGCCTTCGAAAAGCGAACGTAGCGTATCGAACTCCTGGCTTACGGCCGGAACTTCGGGCGAATACGCCGTAGCTCCCTGGTCGCAGAGGTAATGAAACAGCTTCATCGCATGTTTACGCTCTTCTTCCGACTGGTTATAGAAAAATCCCGCGCTATGATCGAGGCCGTTTCGATCACACCAACCCGCCATCGCCAGGTACTTCGACGACGATACCATTTCCATTTGTATCTGTTGATTCAGGGCCAGTTCAACGCTTTCCTTAACGGAACTGCGTAATCTTGCTAAGTCTTTCATACGGGTGACTAATTTCGGTGAGACGTTTATGAAACAAAACAACATAAAAAAAGCGGGGGTTGTTATGCGCCCGCTTTTTTTATGAGAAATTTAGAGAAAGTCTATTTACGGTTAGCTGGCCGTTGTACAGCCACATTCGCGAAGCATAGCGTTTAATTCCAGCATGAGTTTAGCACCGGTCAAAAGCTCACGTAGGTGCACAATTTCACAAAGTGTCAACACATAACACCGCTCGGAACGAGGAGGTGTCAGAATTTCAACATCATCAGCGGCAGCGGTACTTAAGGCCATCTGCCGAATGTCGACTGTTTCGACCATGCGCCTAAACTGAGCGAAATCACGTGCCGATAAGGGCGTATGCGTATCCCAAAACTCCAGAATCAACCGATTGCTCGCATCACACTGATAGACAACACCTCTATCGGTTCGGAATACTTCCTGATACGTCGCAGCTATTTCTTTGCCCACCATTTTCAAAAATGAATAAACAAAGATACAAGGCATTTCTTAGTTTAGAAACACTCTAAACAATATTTTTGCGCTTGTTCGCTAATCTGTCCAGTAAACGGTAATTCCTGGGCAGCGGTATCATAAATCAACCCATTTTAATTATACTGTACTGGTTCCTTTTACCCGTTCGGATAAATCATCGAGTACCTGTGCCAGTTGAAGAAGTTGGCCAACCAGACCCACGTCCGATGATTCATTAGCCGCTTGTTTGGTCAGCTTGCTCAGCGTGTGCAATGACCCCGAAATCTTTGCTGTTTTGCTTTCTTCCAGGGCTTGCTTAAGTGAAAACAATTCATCGGCAACGTTTTCGAGGGTGAGGTTGCCTTCACCAAGGGCGTTGCTCCACTCGTTTATTAACTCATTCACCGGGCTGATGTGTTCAGCGTCTTGCTGGAGTCGTTGCAACGTTCTGGCCAGCAGCTGTTGTGGATCCTGCTTTGTTTGAGTTGACATAATGGTACAAGGGGGTTAATTTACGATGTTTGGTTCACGGCATGCTGACGCAAATCCAGGGTCAACCCACCGTAAACCAAATACCGATACGTCTTACTTAGGCAATGGCATATCCTGCAAATCTTCGTCCGTCAGCTTGATCGTTGCCGCCTTGACGTTTTCTTCCAGGTGCTTCACCGACGACGTGCCGGCGATGGGTAGCATAACCGGTGATGCTGCCAGTAGCCACGCCAGCGCAATCTGGTAATCAGTTGCACCATGTCGTTGAGCTACTTTCTTGATTGCATTTTCAGCTGCCACATTACCGGCATTGAGCGGAAACCAGGGAATAAAGGCGATGTTGTTCTGCTCGCAGTACTTGAGTACGTCATTCCAGCGCTGCTCGCCGAAGTTATACATGTTTTGTACCGAAACGACGTCGAAGTATTGCTTCGCTTCTTCGATCTGGTCGATGCCTACTTCCGATAAGCCAATGTGCCGGATTTTACCCTGCTGCTGGGCTTCCTGTAAAAAGCCGAGAAATTCTTCTGAGGGAACTTTCGGATCGAACCGGTGAAGCTGGTACAAATCGATTCGCTCCAGTTTCAGGCGTTTAAGGCTACCGTTCAGCGCTTCTTCGAGGTGTTTACGGCTGCCATCCACCGGCCATTGGTTGGGACCCGTGCGGAGTAATCCGCCTTTTGTACCGATAACCAGGCCATCTGAATACGGATGAAGGGCTTCGGCAATCAGTTCTTCCGACACGTGCGGTCCGTAACTATCGGCTGTGTCGATGAAGTTAATGCCCAGTTCAAGGGTGCGTTTCAAGACCCGAATGGCCTCGTCATGATCTTTGGGAGGGCCCCAGATACCTTCGCCCGTAATTCGCATGGCTCCGTAAGCCAGTCGATTGACAGTCAGATCGCCACCAATCGTAATCGTACCAGCTTGAGTGGCTGGTTGTTGGTCTGTTGCTTGCATGGGTATTTCTACTTGTTTACCAGTTGAACACCACCTGTTCAGGCAGCGTATCTTATGCATAAACCAACAGAAATCCTTTTTGTATGAGTTGCCGCCTGAAGTTTTTAAGTTTACCGCTTCTCAATGCCGTCGAGTACGCGCCGGATGACATTGGCCCGCTGCATGAAATCGAGCGATGTGTGTACATCCTGATCATCAATCACCTGCTTGAACTGCTGTAAGAACTCAATATAGGCGGCCAGCGCATCCGAGACATTCGCCCGGTTTTGATCGAAAATGGGGGCCCACATGGCCGGGGAGCTTTTGGCCAGGCGCACGGTGGAGCTAAAGCCAGTGCTGGCCATGTCGAAAATAGCCTGCTCATCTTTTTCCTTTTCCAGAACGGTCAGGCCCAGGGCAAAGGCGCTAATGTGACTCAGGTGCGATACATACGCCAGATGCAGATCGTGTTCCTGCGGGTTCATGTAAAATAATCGCATGCCCGCATCCCGAAACAGGCTTTCGGTGAGCGTCAGGCTATCGGGATGGCTTTTCTCGCGGTCGCAGATAATCAAGTTTTTACCCGCCAATAACTCTTTAAAAGCGGCTCCCGGACCAGAGTTTTCGGTACCCGCCATCGGATGAACGGCTACGAACTGCGCCCGTTTGGGATGGGCATCGGCCACATCGCAAATAAGGCCTTTGGTCGAGCCAAGGTCTATTACGGTTGCTCCCGGTGGTAAGTGATCGAGAACGGTGGGTAGCAGGTCGATAATAATATTGACGGGCGTTGCCAGAACCACGAGTGTGCTTTGAGCAACGGCTTCTTCGAGCGGCAGCACTTCGTCGACAATGCCTTTTGCCAACGCCAACTGCCCGTTCACAACCGATGTATCGACGCCGATAAAGCGCATTTTGGGGTACTTCTCTCGAACGGCCAGGGCAAATGAACCGCCCAATAAACCTATTCCTATAATGCTGACAACCATCTGAATTGCACCGGCAACCCGGCAGGATTTTTATGATTTTTTGATGGGCTATTGAGGCATCTTCAGACGGGCTGTTGCTTCCTCTATACGCTCCTTTGGCAAGCACAACGACACGCGCACGTAGCGGTTGCCTTTCGGCCCGAAAATAAAGCCGGGCGCAATGAACACATGTTTTGTCAATAGCAGATCATCGACCAGCGCTTCGGCAGACGGTACTGACTCGGGCAATTTAGCCCAGATAAATAATCCCTCCTGATCGGTGGAGTAAGTACAGCCCAGCGTATCCAGCAAGGCATGTATGGCATCCAACCGGCCCTGATAAACGGCGTTCCGCTCCCGGTGCCAGTCATCGGAGTTGGTGAGGGCTTCGGTAGCCGCGTCCATCAGGGGTTTGAACTGCCCCGAATCCACATTGCTTTTTATGGCCAGCACCGAATCTACGTACGGCTTGGCCCCCGCCATCCAGCCAATGCGCCAGCCCGCCATGTTGTGCGACTTACTCAGTGAGTTAAGTTCAATGGCCACCTCTTTGGCCCCATCAACAGACAGCAAACTAATGGGTGGCTTCTTGTTCAGGATCAGGCTGTAGGGGTTGTCATGGCACAACAGTAGTTTGTGATCATGCGCAAAGCGAACCGCCCGCTCGAACAGGGCGCGGGTAGCAGGGGCACCGGTTGGCATATGCGGGTAATTCATCCACATAATTTTGAACGGATGCAAGGAATCGGTATTGACCACCATGTCTTCCAGAATGTTCCAGTCAGGTTGCCAGCCGTTATTTTCCATAAGTGGATATTCCTGAACAGAAGCACCAACCATCGCACTCACGGCCCGATACGCCGGGTAACCAAGCTCAGGCACCAGCACCCCGTCGCCCTCATTCAAAAAGGTAAGCGAGATGTGGGTAATGCCTTCTTTGGAGCCAATGAGTGGTAGAATCTCCGTATCGGGGTCGAGTGGAACGCCGTACGTATGTTTATAAAACGAAGCGATGGCCTGACGAAAGGCCGGTGTGCCTTTATACGGTTGATAACCATGGGCCGTTGGTTGCTGAACGGACTTGATGAGGGCATCAATTGTATTAGGTGACGGCATCAAGTCCGGATTGCCAATGCCCAGATTGATCACGTCATGACCAGCCGCCTGAAGGCGACGGACTTCGGCCAGTTTTACTGAAAAATAATATTCCTGCGTTTGGTCGGCGCGGTGAGCAAGAGGGATAATCACTTCTGAACCGGAATTTATGGGATTTTTTCGATCTCCCAGATTGTATAAAAAGACGAATTAGTAAGGTACCATCAATGTACAAAGATACTAGTCGGTCCAATGCGACGAAGCATCACAGGTTTGTATAGTCGAAATCAAAGCTGGCCAGACAAGTCAGGCAAATTTCGTCGGGTTGCCGGTGCAATTCAGACAATATTTCAGGAGGGGAGCCAGATGCAATGACTGCATCATTTCGCCCGTATTGATGATTGCAATGGCTCGCTCCAGCGATACCAGATGGACGGTAATTTCCTCCGTCGATTCGAGGTGTTGGGCCTGTTTCAACTCAACCCCCGTTGCCAGAAAGGCATGCGTTAGGTTAGAATGCGTGCCTGGGTTGGCTGACAGGGTCATCAGTGGTTCCCAGTGGCCTCCGCCAAAACCGGTTTCTTCCAGTAGTTCGCGCTGGGCCGCAACAAGTGGGTCCTCGCCCGCATCAACCACACCCGCACACAACTCATAATGGACACCCGCAAGGCCATGCCGGTATTGCCGAATCAAAACCAGTTGATTGTCGGTCGTAACAGCGACCACGTTGACCCAGTCAGGGTATTCGAAAATGAAATAATTAGGAATTGTACCACCGTTTTCCATACGAATGGCTTCTTTCCGAACCGTGAACCACGGTAATTGATGGATGTATTCAGATTGTTCGACCTGCCAGGGCCGGGGATCATTGTCGGGAGTCATAGCTGCAAAGGTAGGCAGACCTGGCGGACTAATGCATCCGTAACCTGCAGGTATTGTTCCCCGTCATAGTCGATAACGCCGTGTCTGACGGCCATTTAGCCAGGTCATGCCAGGGGAAATGTATCTGAAATCGTAGCTTTTTTGCGAAAATCATATTAACCAACCTGCCTGATTCGTTCTAGAGAGGACTTTTGCTTTTGCGAATTTCGTTCGTACAAATTGAAACCTGATGAAGAACATCATTGCCCTTTTCGCTACTGCGTCCTGCCTTTTCTTTTCGTCCTGCCATCGTCCCGTTGCCTATTTTCAACCGACCTCCCACCCGGCGGCAGCCAGAATGCCAATCGAGCAGCCAGTAGCGCAAGCAGACGCATCGGTTTCAGATTCAGTCATTCAGCTAGCAACGCCAGTGGCTGTTGTACCGCAACCGGCTACGTCCGCTGTTGCCAGCCGAATTAGCCAGCCTACCCAAACGAAGCACATCGAACGCCGGATGCATCGGATAAACTCCCTGTTAACGAAGCCTACCACCGAATCTACGGAGCATCAACCGGGCCCTAAGCCCAAGAAAAAACTCAAATTAGGCAACCAGATTCGTCAGAGTCTGGGTATGAAGCTTCGGCCTGAACTTAACTGGTGGCAACGCATTAGCTGGAAATTGAAAGCCTCTGTACTTGTCATTCTGGTAGCGGTCTTATTTGCCATTTTACACGTTACCATACTCGCTATCATATTCGGTATTGTGGGAGCATTCCTGCTCATCAGCGGCCTCAAGCGGTCATTTAAAGTGAGACGACCCTGGTTTTGACCAGACTGCTTTCCTGTAAAGTCATCTTCTCAACACTGACTTTACCCTTACTAAATCCAACCCCTCCCCTGGGTGGTTACGCAAACGTTTTAACCACAGAGGCACAAAAAACACAGAGAATAAGCAATTGAAAATCAACATTGAAATCTCTGCGTCCTCTGTGCCTCTGTGGTTAAAACTTCTTGTATTTAAGGCAATCGTTTCACCGCTTCGTAGATCAACTGAATGTACTTTTTACGGTCGATATCATAGACGAACTCTACGTTCGGGGTTTTCTTCAGGACATCGAAAAAATCGACGACCGTTGTGCCCGCCGTTAGGCTGCCATTCACTTCAACATCGACATAACAGGACTTCGATATGAACATCGATGGGTCAATCAGCCAGGCAATGGCGCAGGGGTCGTGCAGCGCTGCACCCCCGTTCAGCTCGGGCCGTTCGCGCCGGTAATAAATGGAAAAGAAGTCCATCAGTTCGGCAACCACCTGCCCCGACTTATTCCCAATCGCCCGGAACCGCTCGATGTCATCCTGAAATACCAACGCCTTGTGCGTAACATCTAAACCGCACATGGTTATGGGTACCCCAGATCTGAAGACAATGGCTGCCGCTTCGGGATCAACGTAGATATTGAATTCGGCGGTAGGCGTGATGTTGCCCCGAAAGGCACCACCGCCCATGAGCGAAATGCGTTCGATTTTCGGTTTCAGGTGTGGATACGCCAGCAGGAATGCCGCAATGTTCGTTAATGGCCCCGTTGGGACAATGGTTATTTTTTCCGAACTCGCCGTCAGAAGAGCGGCCATCGCTTCGATGGCCGACAGGGGTTCGGCTTTCAAGACGGGCTCCGGCAGAATCGGTCCGTCCAGGCCCATTTCTCCATGCACATAGTCGGCAATGATGAGCTCCCGGAAGAGGGGTTTCTCACTGCCTTTATACACCGGAACATCAGCCTCGATCAGCGTGATGATCTTCATCGCATTCTTCAGCGTTTTTTCCTGGGTTTGGTTGCCCGCCGATGTGGTGATGGCTTTGATGTCAAACAGGCCGCTGCCAAACGCGAGCATCAGCATGACCGCATCATCGTGCCCGGGGTCGCAGTCAATAAGGATGGGTATTTTCTTCATAAGTTGCCAGTTAGGATGATTTAGCTCAGGAGGGCCGTTCATTCAGGTGCTAAGATACAGTCATCGGTTCTTTGTGTAGCGCCCCATTACCGCGCCGTATTGCCAATATATAATTCACGGGTCAGGGAGTAATCGGTTACTTAACCTTCCTTAAGTATATTTAACTATTTTTTAATTATAATTTTGGACTGTTTCAGCGCAATTTTACGGTTTTATGGGTAGTAAAGCGCGTCGATATTGAGGCCCTGTTCATCGAATGATTTTCCGAAAAACAATCCTATACCTGCTGTGTGTCTGTTCGGTTGTAACGGCCTCTGCACAGACAACACTGACCTTGCGGCAAACACTTCAGCAAGTGCGGGAGAATAGTCCGGCCCTCCGTGTTGAGCGGCTGAATATCAATGCCGCCCAGGCTGACCAGATTACGGCCAACTTACGACCAAATCCTGTTCTGAATAACCAGACGCTGTTCCAGCTTCAACAAACGCCGGGAACGTTGGCACCGGGAATGGAAGGCGCTGGGGTACTGAACCGCCAGCGACGCCAGTTCTGGTTACAGGCAACCAAGGAGTTTGATATTCATAACAAGCGCACGTATCGAAATCGATTTGCCGAAGCCAACACGAATCTGGCCGTTCGGAGCGTGGCCGAAACGGAGCGGGGGTTGCTGTTCGATGCGGCCAATCGGTACCTGGATGCCTGGTATGCGCGTATTCAACTGGCTTTGTTACAGCGGGCTAAAGCCAATGTCGACACCCTGGTTCAGTTAAATCGGGTTCGCCTTAAAGATCTGGTTATCAGTAGTACCGATCTTACCCGAACGCAGCTGATCTCGGATCAGTACGATATCCAGACCCGGACCGCTCAGCAGGACCTTCGCAACCGGTTGAATGACCTGCGTCTGGTGATCGGTGCGGCCGACAGCATCAACGTGGCGCTCAACGACTCGATCATCAATCCCGCCTTTACCAATCCACTGAGTTTGTATCCGTCTGTCAATGCCAGTGCAGACAGTCTGATGCAACTGGCGGCTACAACCCGCACCGATGTACGCGCGGCTGAGGCTAACCTGGAATCGGCCCGGCGCAATGTCGATTTGCAGCAAGTGCTGGCCAAACCGCGCAACGAAGCTGGCTTGATCTGGAACCCCCAGAATGCAGTTCCTTATGCCGGTGTTTTTCTAACCCTCGAACTGCCCGTTTATAGCCGTAACCAGGGCGAGATTCAGAAGTCGCGGGTGTTGCAGGAACAGGCCGGACAGGCGGCTGCGCTGGTTCAACGGCAAATACGGGCCGAAGTACAAACGGCTTATCAATCGTTTGCGACAAGTCGCCAGAATATCGAACGGTATGTCGGGATTCGGCGCGATGCCGACCGGGTGCTGGCCTCCGTTCGGTACGCGTACCTGCGGGGCGCTACGACCTTAATTGACCTGTTGCAGGCGCAAACGTCCTGGTTCGATACGCAAACGGCTTATTATCAGGCGCTCTATACCCACCGTCAAAATTACGTTCGGCTGTTGTACGTAACCGGGCAAATTAACGCTTATTGACAATGAAACTTCACCCACTACTTCTGTTGGCTCTTTTGACGGTTGCCTGTAAAGACAAGCCAAAGCCAGTCGTTACATCCATACCTCACCCAACGATCAGCACCGATGGGGCACGCATCACGTTTCCCGATTCCTTGATGATGAGCCCTTTCACGACCCAGCCCGCCAGGTCGGGAGCGATCCGTACCGATTTTTCGGCACCGGGTCATGTGGCAGCTATGGTGGTGCGCTCAACTGAAAATCCGGCCGAACGGCTCGTGCTCTTCGATGAACCAAGTTTGTCCGAGAATTACACGGCCATTTTACAGCACCGGATCAATATCCAGACGGAGCGCGGCAACCTGGAACGGGTAAAGGATTTGCAGGCGCATGGGGCCGCATCGGGTAAAGAAGTGATTGAAGCCCAAACGCAACTGGCCAACGAAGAAGCGGCCATTATTTCGGACGAAGCAACGCTGAAACTGGCGGGTTTCGATCCTGAAGCCCTCCGCAAAGCCCGTCCGAATACGATTCTGGTGGTGTGCGAAATACCGGAAAACCAGTTTGGCAGCATTCGGAAGGGATTGGCCTGTACACTCAACTTTACGGCTTTCCCCAACGAGCGGTTCGTGGGCGTCATTGATAATGTGAATGACTACGTCGACAACACGACCCGCCAGATCAAGCTACGTATTTCGGTCGCTAACCCCGATGGCCGCCTGAAAGCGGGCATGTTCGCCCAGGCAGAATTTGGCGTTTCGGAAGGCAACCTGATGACTGTCTCTCGGGATGCGATCGTGACCGTACAGGGGCGCGATTATGTCTTTATCCAAACGGGCCCAAGGGCCGTCGAACGGCGAGCCGTTGAACTGGGGCAGCAGCGTGCCGACCGGGTGGTGGTGCAGAACGGACTGAAGGAAAATGACCAGGTCGTTACGGCCAATGTGCTGCAATTGAAAGGATTAAGTTTTGGGTATTAGTGGCTGGGCCAAGCTCATGCTTGGCCCCTACCAGCACTTTATAAGGCCAGGCGGGAGCTTGGTCCAGACGAAATAGATGATTCAGAAACTAATAATTTTTTCCCTCAAAAACCGCTGGATCGTCGTTGGTCTTGCGGTGGCGATCATGGGGCTGGGGTTGTGGTGCTTCAAATTACTCAAGATCGAAGCCTACCCCGATATTGCTGATACCAATGTTATCGTCATCAGTAAGTACGATGGCCGGGCGGCAGAGGAAGTCGAACAGCAGGTAACCATCCCGATCGAGCGCGTGCTGAACAATGTGCCGCACGTAACGGATCGCAGGTCGCGGACGATTTTTGGCTTGTCGGTGGTGCAGTTGAACTTTGACGAAACGGTTACGGATTACTTCGCCCGGCAGCAGATCATCGAGCGGCTCAGCAGTGCCCAATTGCCCGACGGCGTTTCGCCGGAACTGGCGCCTTTAACCACGGCCGTTGGCGAAATTTATCGCTACGTTATTGAAGCGCCGGCGAGTATGACGCCCATGCAACTGCGCGATTTGCAGGATTGGGTCATCATCCCAAAATTGCTTCAGGTGCCAGGACTGGCTGATGTAACCACGTTTGGGGGGCCGATCAAACAATACCAGGTCATTCCGGATCCAGCCAAGTTGCGGAAGTTTGATTTAACCTTACAGGATGTCATCGAGGCTGTTCAGAAGAATAACCAGAACACCGGAGGGAACATCATCTCCCGAGGAGGACAGGGCTTCGCGGTACGTGGGCTGGGCGCGCTCAAGTCGCCCGACGATGTGCAGAACATTGTGCTCAAAGCGAATGAGGGCGTACCCATTCTGGTCCGGGATGTAGCCAGCGTTGAAATAAACCCACCGTCCCCTTCGGGCATTCTGGGCTACCGAATTCCCGACGAAAAGCTGGACGTAATTGGGGCCACCGAGGGAATTGTGTTACTCCGCCGGGGCGAGAACCCAAGCGAAGTACTGGAATTGCTCAAAGAGAAAATTGCGGATCTCGAAGCCCGCGAACTGCCCAAAGGGGTTCATTTGCGGGTATTATACGACCGGGGCTTTCTAATTGACCATTCTCTGGAAACGGTTGCCCACACGCTGATCGAAGGTATTTCTATCGTGGCGATCCTGCTGGTGCTGTTTCTGGGTAGTCTGCGGGCCGCGCTGGTCGTTACGGTGACCATTCCCTTTTCGTTGCTGTTCGCGTTTATTTTGATGAAACTGGTTGGCATTCCCGCCAACCTGCTGTCGTTGGGCGCTATCGACTTTGGTATCATTGTCGATGGGGCCAGCGTTATGGCGGAACACCTGATCAGGCGATATCGATCATCGGGCCCGGCCGACCGGAACCAGGGAATTGTGAATGTTACGGCCCGTTCGGCCGGGGAAGTAGCCCGGGAAATCTTCTTCTCGGTGACCATCATCATTCTGGCATACATGCCCATTCTGTTGATGCAACGCGTTGAAGGAAAGCTGTTCAGTCCCATGGCGCTGACGCTGTCATTTGCCGTCATTGGTTCGCTGATTTGCGCCTTGACGGTGATCCCGGTCCTTATCTCGTTTGCCTTTCGTAAGGTGCTGGCCCCCGACGGTAAACCGCTGAAAGAACATAAAAACTTTCTGCTGTCGCCCCTGGAGCGTGGCTATCGATGGCTGCTGACATCGACATTATTTCGGGTACCGGGTCTGGTCGTTGGGGTTGGCATGACGATTGTGTTGGTTATGGTTGGCTTTGGCCTGAAACTCGGCACCGAATTTCTACCCGAACTCGATGAAGGGTCCATTTTTATGCGGGCCTTTATGCCATCGGGGATTACCATTCAGGAAAACGCCAAGATTTCTCCCAAGATTCGGGACATTATTAGTACTTACAAACCGGTCAGCTTTGTCATTACCCAGTCAGGGCGTAATGATGACGGTACGGACCCGTTTCCAACCGACCGCACTGAGATCCTGATTGGCCTGAAAGATTATAGCACCTGGTCGGATACGATTTCGAAGAAAGAGATTGTACGCTCCATGCAGGGAAAATTGCAGGAAGCTTTTCCGGGCGCTTTCTTCTCATCGGGGCAACCGATCATCGACCAGGTTATGGAAATCGTGACGGGTAGCGCAGCCGATCTGGCGATTTCGGTAGTCGGAAATGACCTGACGCTGATGCGCGCTAAAGCCGATAGTATTGCGGCTCTGGTAAAGGGCATGAACGGTGCCGTATCCGTGAATATTGAGCAGGAGGGGCCCCAGGATCAGCTGGCTATCAAAATTAACCGGCCGGCGGCAGCGCGTTATGGGATCAACGTGGCCGAGATCGAAAACATGATCGAAGCCGCCATTGGCGGTAAAGCCATCGGGTCCATTTACGACGAAGCCAAACGCTACGATATCGTGGTGCGATTCACCCCCGAAAGCCGGGGTAGCATTGAGGCCATTCGGCTATTGCAGGTGCCCTCGGCAACGGGTGCGCTCGTCCCCATGAGTGAACTGGCCGACATTCGGTACGTGCAGGGCCAAACAAACATTTACCGGATCAATGGCAAGCGCATGGTGACGGTCCGGACCAACATTCGGGGCCGCGATCAGGGCGGGTTTGTGAAAGAAATCAGCGAGAAAGTGCGACAGCATGTCAAAATCCCGGAAGGGTACAGCGTCATCTACGGCGGCCAATACGAAAACCTGGAGCGGGCTGGCGGGCAGTTGGCTGTTTCTATCCCGCTGACGATTGTGGTGGTCTTTCTATTCCTATTCATGTTGTACGGAAACGTCCGCGATACGCTCTTAACCCTGACGTGTCTGTTGTTTGCGTTGGCTGGTGGCATTGGCGCATTGCTGCTTCGGGGATACAACTTCAACGTTTCGGCGGGGGTGGGCTTCGTGTCGATCTTCGGCATTTCGGTGATGGCGGGTGTATTACTCGTGTCCGCACTAAACCGGAATCTGATTAATAACCCGAAGTCGTTGAAAGAAATCACCATCGAAACGGCGCAGGAGCAATTCCGGGCCATCATGGCGATCATGGTCGTGGCGATCATCGGTCTTGTGCCAGCTGCCATTTCGAGTGGTATCGGCTCCGACGTTCAGCGGCCCTTAGCGACGGTCATTATTGGTGGCCTGACCACGACGCTGTTTTTCGCCCCACTTATTATTCCTCCTTTATTTTACCTCGTTAATCGCCGACGGCCCCGCCCAACGGCCCTGGATTCGTCCGGACATCCCACACCGGAGCCGATAGAGGAGGGAACGGAGATGTAAGGAATGTACCAAACAGCTAGAAGCTGTTTGGTACTTCCAGGATAATTTTGCCGATATGCTCACTACTGGTCATCAACTCCTGGGCTTTGGCCGCTTCGGAGAGGGGAAACGTGCGATAAATAATCGGCTTAAAGCGGCCATCGGTTAAGAGCGGCCATACCTGTTTTTCAACATCGGCGGTCAGGTTGGCTTTGAAGTTGGCATCGCGCGGCTTTAGCATACTGCCACTGATGGTGATCCGCTTTTGCATCAGCGTTGGAATATGAATCTGGCTGTCGGCACCCTGCATGGCGTTGATAAACATAAGCCGACCGTCAGTGGCTAACAGGCGCAGGTTCTTTGGTGTATAATCTCCGCCAACCATATCCAGAATAACATTGACGTCTACGTCTTTCAGTATTTTCTCAAAATCCTCTTTCTTATAGTTGACGCACTTTACAGCGCCTATCTGTTCGCAAAAAGCGCATTTCTCGTCGCTGCCCGCTGTAGCGTAGGCACTGGCACCAAAGGCTTTGGCTAGCTGAATGGCGGTTACACCAATGCCACTGCTACCCCCGTGTATCAATAGGTTTTCTCCGCTGGCCAAATGACCCCAGCGAAAAACAGTCGACCAGACGGTTAGAATCGTTTCGGGCAAAGATGCCGCTTCAACAAAGGTCAGATTCGACGGTATGGGAAGGCAGTGCCGCTCGTCTACCGTTACATAATCGGCATAGCCCCCTCCACTAATCAGGGCGCATACCGCGTCGCCGACCTGCCAACGGCTGGTGTCGGGCCCGCACTGCTCAACAACACCCGCTATTTCCAGGCCGGGAATCTGCCCCGTAGGATCTGTTCCATAACCACCCGTTCGCTGATGAATGTCACTTCGGTTTACGCCTGCTGCCCGCACATGTATGAGAATCTGTCCTGATTGAGGTTGTGGAGTAGGCCGTTCCTGTAGCTCAAGAACGGAGCCGTCGCCGGGACGGGTGATTATGACTGCTTTCATACCTACATAACCATTACGGTCGCCTTTTGTCAGGAAAGAAAGCTAACCCAGAACTGAAAGTACTCTTTTATCAAACCACTCTATCGAAAAATGAGTAGTTGGTAGAAGACCATACAAACAGGATGATGACTCAACCCAATCAATCTATTTCCGATGTAAACGATGCCGTTCGTAAGCAATTAATTGCCTTACTGACTGGTAGCAACGCCCATCAGTCGTTCGACGATGCTGTTCAGAACTTGCCGGCCGAACTTCGTGGCGTAAAGCCCGACAAACTGCCCTATAGCATCTGGCAACTCGTCGATCATATTCGCATTGCTCAATGGGATATCCTCGAATTTTCTCGCGACTCCAGCCATCAGTCGCCACCCTGGCCATCGGGCTATTGGGCAAAAGAACTGGCTCCGGCCGATGAGGGTGCCTGGCAGCAGGCGTTGATGCAAATCAGGGAAGATCGTGATGCGTTTGTCACGCTATTGAACGACCCCGACCGAGATTTATATGCTCCCTTTGCTCATGGCGATGGTCAGAACCTGCTCCGAGAAGCGCTGCTGATTGCCGACCACACGGCTTACCATGTCGGCGAAATTATCATTATCCGGCGCTTACTGGATGCGTGGAAGAAATGACGAATGATAAGTGATGCATGATTGCCTCCTGAAAACGCTGGTATTAACGCAAAACCGGCCCGTGTGAGGACACGGGCCGGGCACGTAATCATTCATCATTCTTAGGCAAATTTCTCCAACTGCTTCACCAGCACATTGAAATCTTTTGGATATGGCGCTACAAACGTTTGCTCTTCGCCGTCCAGCATCGCGAAGGTGAGCGAGTGAGCATGCAGCGCAACCCGATGAATGAGCGGAAGTTCTTCCGTGCCTTCTTTCAGGTTGAAATTTCGCTTTATATCGGATAAAAAGACGGGCTTCCCGCCGTATGTCGGGTCGTTGACAATGGGGGCTTTCAGGCACATCAAATGCACCCGAATCTGGTGCATTCGACCCGTAACAGGCATACACTCGACCAGGGTCGCTGTCCGGTACGCCTGTAACGTGTTGAAAATCGTTTCGGCTACTTTCCCGTGTTCACGGTCAATCCGAACGGCAGTTCCGTCTTTAATGGGTGAAATGGGCAAGTAGACCGAAATACCTTCAAAGTTATGCACCCCGTTCGTCACGGCATGGTAGCGTTTTGTTACTTCCCGGTGTTCAAACTGCATCGCCAGGTGGCGGTAAGCCTCCGGATTTTTAGCGATCGCCAGAATACCCGACGTCTCTTTGTCGAGCCGATGTCCGAGCTGAGCGTCGGCATGGTACGCTTTGGCCAGGCGCAAAATACTCTGACCACCCCGGTCGGTTGTGCGTTCGTCGAGCGAGGCTACGTGGGGCGGTTTGTTGATCAATATGTAATCCTCATTTTCGAAAATGATGAGGTCTTCAAAGACTAATTTCATGGTATTGGGTTTACGGTATTTGGTTTACGGTTTATCCTAAAGCTATCCGGCTGATAACCGGATACCCTAAACCGTAAATTGAACACGTCAAACTAAACACAAAAAGCCTCCTCCCAGTCGGAAGAGGCTCAGAGTAAACTATCTTACTAAAGACTATGCCGTCAGCGTACCGCGCTCGTAAGCCTTTTGAAGGGTTGCTTCCAGACCATTTTTATTGATGGTCTTAATGGCCGACGTAGCCACTCTTAAGGTTATCCATTCGCCGGTTGATTCGACGAAGAACCGCTTTTTCTGCAGGTTCGGGAAGAATTTACGCTTGGTTTTATTGTTAGCGTGAGAAACGTTGTTTCCCGTGCGTGTGCGCTTTCCTGTGATTTGACAAACTCTGGCCATTACCGTACTCGTTTTCCGTTTGAGGGCGCAAAATTGGCTAAATAATTCATAATCTGCAAGTCATTGCTCCTTTTTTTTGAATCCGTAGGGGCAATGACGGCATCCGCTCTTGCAGCAATGGCCCCGTTTAAGGTGGTAGGCAGCCGTGAAAACCACAAACCCTTCGGGGGTGTAGTAGAAATCGTCATCGGCCAAACCGGGAATTTTTTTCTTACGAGGTTGCACGGGCCTGATTTTGGGCGTCTGTTGAAGAAACTGTATTTTTGAAAGCCAACGGGTTATTGTACTACTTAGTTGCACAACGTTGCCAGCTCGGCGTCAACAAACTCACTTAACCGCCTTTTATTATGATACACGAACCAACAACGCCCATCTCGTCTGCCGATAAGGCCATGCAACTGGAATGGAAGTATGGCGCGCATAACTATCATCCCATTCCGGCGGTGCTCACGCGGGGTGAAGGCATCTTCGTTTGGGATGTAGATGATAAACGTTATTTCGATTTTCTGTCGGCCTACAGTGCGGTGAGCCAGGGGCATTGCCATCCGCGCATTATCAAGGCCATGATGGAGCAGGCCCAGCGCCTAACCCTAACGTCGCGGGCTTTTTACAATGACAAAACCGGCCTTTGCGAAAAATACCTTTGTGACTACTTTGGCTTCGATAAAGCCCTCATCATGAACTCCGGTGCCGAAGGGGGCGAAACAGCGCTCAAACTGACGCGCAAATGGGCGTATAAAGTCAAAGGGATTCCGCAGGATCAGGCCAAGGTGGTGTTTGCCGCCGGGAATTTCTGGGGGCGCACACTGGCAGCCATTTCATCGTCCACCGACCCCAGCAGCACCAATGACTTCGGCCCCTTACTGCCGGGTTACATTATTATCCCCTACGATGATCTCGGAGCGCTGGAAGCTACGCTGAAGAGCGATCCAAACATTGCCGGCTTTATGGTTGAGCCTATTCAGGGTGAAGCGGGCGTCGTGGTGCCCCATGAAGGCTACCTGCGCGGTGTGCGGGATCTATGCACAAAATACAACGTACTATTTATTGCCGATGAGGTGCAAACGGGCATCGGACGAACCGGTAAGCGTGTCGCCTGCGATCACGAAGGTGTAAAACCTGATCTGCTCGTGTTGGGGAAAGCGCTCTCGGGTGGTACGATGCCGGTATCGGCCGTTATGACGTCCGAC
This sequence comes from Spirosoma horti, assembly GCF_054776595.1. Lineage (NCBI taxonomy): Bacteria > Pseudomonadati > Bacteroidota > Cytophagia > Cytophagales > Cytophagaceae > Spirosoma > Spirosoma horti. The sequence continues at coordinate 772,948 of NZ_BAAHBQ010000003.1, read as the reverse complement.
GAAGTTATGCTGACCATCAAACCGGGCGAGCACGGCTCAACGTATGGCGGCAACCCACTGGCCTGCGTTGTCACGATGGAGGCTCTTCAGGTGGTTGAAGATGAAAACCTGACGGAGAACGCTGCGGCTGTGGGCGAAATTTTCCGTGCCAGAATGACGGCTCTGAGCCAGAAAACGGAACTTGTCAAGTCCGTTCGGGGTAGAGGCTTGCTGAACGCTATCGTGATTCAGGAGCGCCCGGACCTCGGCGAGGAAACGGCCTGGGAAATTTGCCTGAAGCTGAAAGACAATGGCCTGCTGACCAAGCCAACCCACGGGGATAAAATTCGGTTTGCGCCCCCGCTCGTCATCAACGAAGAGCAAATGCACGAAGCCTGCGATATTATCGAGAAAACGATTCTCGCCTTCTAACGTTGAGACACGATTAAGTGGTGTAAGGACTCCCAGGTCGACATAGACACCAACGTTTATTACACAAACAATGAGCGAAATGAACACAACCAGCATTGGCATTATAGGCGCCGGTAACATTGCCCAGGGGTTTGCCAGGCACGTGGCGAAGGCTGGCTACCCGGTACTCATCAGTAACAGCCGTGGCCCCGAATCACTGGCTGATCTAGTCACTACGCTTGGTAATGGGATCAAGGCGGGTACGGTAACGGATGCCGCACAGGCGGATGTTGTTCTGCTGGCTTTGCCGTGGCAACACTTAGAGGAAGGGCTTGCCGGTTTACCGGACTGGAATGGCCGTATTGTTATCGATGCCACCAACTTTATTGTTTTCCCGGAGTTCAAACCGGCCGACCTTGGTGACAAGACATCGAGCGAAGTAGTTACCGAACTGGTGCCCGGCGCGCGGGTTGTAAAAGCATTCAATACACTCGATGCGGCCATCCTGGCGGCTGATCCGCATGAAGCGGGTGGGCAGCGGGTGCTCTTCTTTTCAGGAGACGACACGGATGCCAAGAAAATAGTCGGTCAGTTGATCAAGGCTATCGGCTTTGCCGGTATTGATCTGGGCGGACTCATTGCGGGTGGAAAATTGCAGCAGTTTGGCGGGCCTTTGCCTACCCATAACCTGATTAAATTGCCCAAGTAAAGCACTTGGTTGGACTAGTACTAATAAAGGGGGCCTATACGTACATATAGGCCACCTTTATTAGGCTGTTCTTAAGCGCTCACTTCACGGGTTGTCCATTTCTGAACGTCGCCACAATTTTGTCGCCATCGGCGAAGTAATAGGTTCCCTTTCCGTTCGGGATATTCTTCTGGAACCAGCCCGCATATTTATCGCCGTTTCGGTAGTAGTACACCCCATAATCGGAACGAAGGTTATCGCGGAAATTACCTTTGTATTTCAACTTGCCGTCGGCATAGTATTCTACGCCCTCACCGTGCTTGTCGCCTTCCTCAAACTCGCCAACGTAGCGTTCGCGGGTAGGGTAAACAAACGTGCCTGTCCCGTCTTCGCAATCGCCGGATACACAGCCGACTGTCGCCGAGCTACGAACGGGAGCCTTTGGGGCAACAACGGGTCGGGCAGCAATCGCAGGTGTATTTGTTGGAGTAATTGCCTTCGGTGCCATTGCCACGGGTGTTTTTATGGCCGTACGGCTTTTGGGATACATGGCTTCCGCTTCCAGCCAGCCTTTCCGAATAGCCTCAATACGGGCTGGTTTTGCCGGATGGGTCGATGTGGCGTGTTCGTCGCCGAGGGCGCGCACGGCTACTGTTGCCTCATCCAGAGAAGACCCTAGCTGGTGTAGCACAAAGCCCGAAAACTTATCGGCTTCAATTTCCTTGATTGGCTGACCACCTCGCCCGTCAATCGTATGCCCCTGCAAATGGTGGCCAATTTCGTGCGCCATGATGCTGATCGCCGACCAGTCGGTTTCGGTTTCTTCTTCGATTTGCGCCATGAAAGCACCATCGTAGACAATAAACCGCTGGCCTTTGAGCACCGTAGCAAAGCAGTTGTCGGTGTTGGAACACTCGATGACTTTGAAGTTTCGAATTAGGCCAATGGGTCTCAGAATCCGATCAACTACTTTCTCGGCATGGCCATTGGAGGCCGTTGTTGGCGAGCAGACTACCTGCGGGCCAATTTTACCGCCTGTATAACTACAAATGAACGCGCCAGACCCTAAGGGCAACGTATTGGTCTGGGCAAACAGGGGGCCAGCGAGGGCCGTACTTAACAAAAGGGCAGGTAAAGATAAAGCCGCTCTCACAGGCATAACCGGGTGGGGTTAATCGTTCAACACGGCAGAATAACGACGAAAACAGGCTGGCTATTTTAAGCGGTGAACAGGAAAGTTTTCTGGCTGGTCATTTAAATCGCTGTATGGCTACTTTGCCTTTGGCTCCCACGGCATAACAGGTACCTTTGGCGCAGGCTACCGAATGAAAACCGTCCGTATCGAGCCGTTGCCAGGTTTGTCCCTGATCGGCAGAGAGGCTCGTACCCGACGGGCCAACGGTAAGCAATCGGTCGCCGGGGAGCAGCGCAACGGCTTCTTTCAGGCCAGGCGGGTCGGTTGGGGTGAGGAGCGTCCAGGTTTGCCCACCGTCGCGGGTGATGGCGCCATTCGGGCCGGGCTGCTGCTCCTGTTTATAATTTCCACCGACGACCACGCCTATTTTTTCAGTAAAAAAGTGCATCCCAAATAAACCGATGGCTTCGCCGGCGGGCAATGGTGTGTTGCTGACTGCCCAGGTTCGGCCCCGATCTTTAGACCGAAACACGCGCCCAAACACACCCCCACCCGACGCAATCCAGACGTTTCGTTTACCCTGCACAACGATACTGGTACCACTGGCGGCAAAAGCGGCTTCGTTCGGTTCCATAACGGGCAGGCTGGTTGGTGGTAGGGGTTGCCAGGTCTTGCCGCCATCGTCGGTGGTCAAAATGAACCACCGGCGTCCAACGGCTGCATCGGTCAGGGGGTCGCTGAAAACAATCCCGTGTTGATCGTCCCAGAAATCAATTCCGTCGAAAAACACACCTTCTTGCTGAGTTTGGTATTGAAGTGTCCAGGTCTTGCCGCCGTCCGTCGTTTTGTAAAGTCGGGCCTGCCCTTTTTCGGCAGGGCCAGCGCTCATCAGATAAGCGGTTTGAGCGTCAATTGCCTGAACATCGCGGAAATCGCAGAGTTGAGCATCGGGAACCGTGCCGGTTTGCCAGGTCTTTCCCCCATCCGTCGTATGAAGGAAAGTACCTTTTGTACCACCAATCCAGGCTACATCGGCCCCGGCCACACTAACGGCCCGGAAGCTGGCATCGGTACCAACGGATTGAGATTGCCACTGCGAAAAAGCGGGTGCACTGAACGACAGTGCACCTATAAAGAGACCAATGAGCTGTTTCATGAAAGATCAATTGACTGCAAAGTGGCAAATTTTGCCGGGAAAGCCAGTCCATTAATCAACTATATCACGTCAGGGCTTCAGACCACCTGGTTGAGGGGCTGGTGCTGTTTGCTGGGTCGCGGCCTTAAGACGGACAATTTCCTCAGCCTGGCTGCTGGCTTTGAAGTAATAATACAGGCCCAGTATCAGGAATATTTTCGACAGAATGAAAACGGCGATAAATGCAGGACGCCAGTATTTATGAACCCGGATATGCGTATTATCGACTTCAATATCTACATACGACTGTTCATTCGAGCGGAATTGGGTCGACTGCTGATGCGTTTTTGTATGGGGAGCCTCTTCCCATTTTTTGATTTCAGTTTCGCTGATGCGCAACGAAACCGCTTCCCGAATGCTGGGCGGAGGAGGCACCGCATTACGAAGGAAGTATTCTTCCATATCCGTTTCGAGCTCGTTCAACTCGGCCAGTACATCTGAATCTGTGGCCAGAAGTTGCTCGACTTCTTCCTTCTCTTTCTCTGTAGTTAAGCCTAACAGATACGCTTCCAGAATACCGTCTTTTAAATAATTATAGGTCTTCAAGGTAGTGGTGCTATTAAGACGAGCGGAGATGTTTGAAATACGTATAAATAGATTTTAATACGTTTGTTCGGGACAATTGCAGTTTTTCAGCAACAGCTTCGAGTGAATAGCCCTGACAAAACGATAAATTAAAAACGATGTTTTCCAGGTTATCGTTCGTGTCAAATTGATCGTTCGCATCAGAATTCGATAAAATTGGCGAAGACGCTGAATTTACTGGTTTAGCGGCAAGTGCTTTCACTCTGGCCAAACGAATGATCTCACCGGCCGTATGGGCTGGAATTTCAGCACTGGCTATTAACTCGGGCGATGAAAACAAATCGATTAATACTGCCTGCGCTCGTTTGGGTTCTGGAATAATCCGTAAGATGACACCGTACGCCATCGAGCTGTACCGGTCATACAACGTTAAATGGTCTGCATGTCTTATAACTTCCTGAGAAGTTTGTTTTTTTTCTGCTTGTTTCATTCTACTCCCACCCCTATAATTGATACGATAGGATGACTAGTTAGTATGGCTAGTCACTATACTGAGATTACACTTTTAAGTTTATATATGGGTCGATGCGTAAATAAACGCCTGTCATATGACGTAAAATTTATTTAAACATCAGAAATTTTGTATTGAAATCAAAAAAAACGTTAACATATATTAATAATATTGCCTCTACTTCCTTTGAGGATACTTTACTATAAATGGCTGTAAGTGGGGGGCGAACGAGATTATTAACTGTACTTGTGCCGAATACTTTGCGTCAGTAATTGATAAATTTCGGCCAGTCTGGGCTGACTGCTCAGGTAAGTTAAATGTGTGTCAATGGTTGTTAAATCACCCCGGCGGGCTGGTCCCGTCTGGACAACGGCGGGATCCGGAGCCGCCAGCCCTTTCCGAAATGTTTCGGTAATAATAGGCCGCAACAAGTCGAATTCCAGATTATCCCGAACCGTCAGGTCGTGCGCAATGGCGAGCAGGTGATTGGTGAAATTACAGGCAAAAACAGCGGCCACATGTAAGGTACGGCGTTCCTCGGAGGTGATAATGTAAACAGTATCGCTCATCTCCTGTCCTAACTGAACCAGCGTATCTTCCGTCGTGCTGTCAGTAGCTTCTATGCACAGTGGAATTTCGTCGAACAGCATAAAGGATTGCCCTTTGGTGAAGGTCTGAAGCGGATAAAAAACGCCCGTTCGAACGGGGACATCACTGTAAATGGCCATCCAGTTCTCGAGCGACTTAAGGGGCCGGGCGCCCGAGGTGTGCACAACGATGGCATTTTCGGGTAGCACCAACTGGGAGCAAACGCTTTCGAGCGCATCGTCGGGAATGGCCAGCACGAAAAGCTGCGACGGGCTATCCGCAAAATTTAATTCGGAGTGGGTGTGGGCATCGTAGAGATTACTGACTAGCTGCCGGGCGTGCTTGAGTTGGTGACTATACACCTCGTTGATGTGGTGCCCCGCATTTTCGAGCGCCGGAGCCAGGTGCCAGGCCAGGTTGCCTGCGCCAATAAACGAAATTTCCATGCTCAAGTATAGGCTATTTTAATTGAATCAAAGGTGTGTTTGCCCTATTGTCTATCCAAAGCAGAGCGTTCGCCAGGGTTTTCAATGGTAACATTCCCTAATTAGGATCGTCATTTGTCAACCATTTGGCTAGTCAACCAGTTACTTATCTTGATTAATCTACTAAACTATTAGATTAAGACGCTAAATAGACAAGTCTCGCCTTCATCCATATGGAAATTCTGGTCCTGATCGTATACGCAATGGCCTTACTACTGTTGTTCGTATATAACTGTGGTCAATTAAGTTTGATAATCAAATACTTACGTTCGGAGAAACAGCGCCAGACACTCGCTCAATCAGGTAGCCCGATTTCGCCAGATAAATTACCCCTCGTTACAATTCAACTGCCGGTTTATAATGAATTGTATGTTGTGGAGCGGCTCATTGATGCCGTCGTGCAGTTAAATTACCCGAAAGAAAAGCTCGATATACAGTTACTGGATGATTCGACCGACGAAACCGTCGAAATCATTGCCCGAAAAATAGCGGACTACAAACGACAGGGCTTTGCCATCGAACACATTCGCCGACCCGAGCGCAACGGGTTCAAAGCAGGGGCGCTGGCCTATGGATTGACAATTGCCAAAGGGGAATTACTCGCCATTTTCGACGCCGACTTTGTGCCCGATCCGGAGTTTCTCCTAAAGACCGTTCCGCACTTTGACGACCCAAAAGTGGCGATTGTGCAAACCCGCTGGGAACACTTAAATGAAGATTTTTCGCTGATAACCCAGTTGCAGGCGTTTGGTCTGAACGCCCACTTTACGGTTGAGCAGAGCGGGCGGTATGCCGCCGGGTTACTGGCAAATTTTAACGGTACGGGGGGCGTTTGGCGGAAAACGGCCATCGTTGATGCGGGTGGCTGGCAAAGCGATACCCTGACGGAAGATCTGGACCTGAGCTACCGGGCTCAGTTGCGGGGCTGGAAGTTCGTTTATCGGGAAGACGTTGGCTCCCCGGCCGAACTGCCCGTTGCCATGAACGCCCTCAAGTCACAGCAATATCGCTGGATGAAAGGCGCTGCCGAATGCGCCCGCAAGCTTTTTGTGAATGTCCTCAAATCGCCGGACGTCTCTTTCTCAATGAAACTGCACGCGTTTTTTCACCTTTTCAGTAGCGCTACCTTTATTCTGGTGCTGTTACTGGGCGTGATGAGCGTACCCCTGATTTACATTCGCAGCCAGCATCCCGAGTGGGAGTGGGTGTTTGTGGTTATTAATTTATTTCAATTTAACCTGTTGATTCTGATTACGTTTTACGGCATACCCACCTGGTTTTTGAAAGGAGCCAACAAGCGTAAGTTAGCCTGGTATTTCCCGATGTATTCATCGCTCATGATGGGTTTGTCACTGCATAATACGATTGCCGTTATCGAAGGGTACATGGGCCGGAAAACGCCTTTCGTACGAACCCCCAAATTTAATGTCAAAACGGCGACCGATAGTTGGGCGGCCAACAAATACATTAGTCGCCGGATTAATTGGCTAACCGTGGTGGAAGGCTTGTTGGCTTTTTATTTTTTAGGTGGTCTGGCGCTGGCTATTTATATCCACGACTACCGCATGTTTTTTCTTCACATAATGCTCATGGTTGGCTTTGGCATGGTCACCATCTATTCACTAATTCAGGCCGTAAACCGTTCGGCACCAGTAACCGCCTAAGTCATCTTCGGCCTAGGAAGCTCACTCAGATTAAGTAAGGAGAAGGATTTATCGGCAGATTCTGGCTTGGTAATTGTAGGGTTTTGCCGTAAGCGGGCACATCATCGGGACAGAAAAATCTGAAACGATGCGTTGCCGGTTCGTATGGCATCTGCTTAATTCCTACTTTTGTTTATTGTTTATGCTGAATCTAAACAAAACGGCTAGTAAAAAAACTGTCCTGCAACAGACGATTGCTCCGTTTCTGGCCGTTTGATAGAAGAACGTCCCATTCGCTACTTATTCTGAACCTTATAGTGTCTTCAATGGTGAACCCCTACTTTGTTCACAGTTCTGTCGTTAGCCACCTCGTTCCTACTGTTAGCCGACTCCTGTTTCTGCCAAACGGGTGGTTGATGCTGGGATGCTGGCTACTTATTGGGCTGAGTGTAAGCGTAGGGCAGGACCAACCCGCGCCCGCCCGACGCGGTGCTGCTGCAAGACGACAGCAGGCCGTGACCGATTCGGCTCGTGCCGATGCACGTCGGCGGGCAATCATGCGTGCCGATTCGGCGAAGCAGGCCATTCAGGATCGAAATGACAGCATTCGTGCCTTGCGGAGTGCCAACAGACGGCCAACGGTTAACTGGCCTGATCGGCGCGCAACGCGCTTTTCGGAGCGATCATCCAAATCGCCTTTCATTCTTCGTGACCCGAAAGGCGTATCGACCGATTTTCGGCTTGGGCCAGATGGAGGTATTGCAGTAACGGAGCGCGTTCGTACGGGCGTGTCGTTGTCGGGGGCGCCCATGAGCAACACGGCTACGTCTGCCGCGCCTGTGTCGGGTACCAATGGGGCAGGGACAACCCCAGCCAGTGCGCCTGTGTCCATTCTGCCCCCCTCGCAGTTTGGCCTGCCGTATCGACCCGCCGAGACAATTCCCTATTCGACCTATAACCAGCTTCAGAACCAGCGCGTTGAACAGAATATCTGGCGGGAGTACAGCGCCAAGCGTGATGGGCAAAGTGCCTTAAGTGGGCGGGGGCTGGTGCCAAAGCTCGAATTGCCGCCTGTTATTGACCGGCTTTTTGGCGGTAGTCAGGTTGATTTTAAACCCAACGGTTTCGTAACGCTCGACTTTGGATACCTCTATCAATTCATCGACAATCCGGTACTTCCCGTACGGCAGCGAAGGAATGGTAACTTTCTGTTCAATGAGCAGATCAACATAAATTTCAACGGGAAGATTGGTGAAAAGCTGGGCGTGCTGGCTAACTTCGATACGAAGGCCAGTTTTAACTTTGAGAATGCACTTAAGCTCAATTACAAACCGGGTGGTGGTTTGCCCGCTTTTGGTACAGGACAGGGGTTGCCAGGTATGCCCAATTTGCCGAGTGTGCCTAACCTGCCGGGTGCACCAAATTTGCCCGGTATGACGGGTTCGACGCCCACCTTTACGCCCCAGAACGAGAGTATTCTGCAAGGGCTCGAAGTGGGAAATATAAGTTGGGCCGTTAACAGTCAGCTAATTCCGGGTGTACAAAATTTATTTGGGATAAAAACCCAGTTGCGGTTCGGTAAATTAAACGCCACGCTGGTTGCTTCCCAGCAACGGTCCCGTAAGAACGAGATTGTTTTGCGGGGGGGCACCTCCAATCGACCTTATGAAATCCGGGCTGATCAATACGATGAAAACCGACACTTCTTTCTGTCGCAATTTTTCCGGGCCAACTACGAAGCCTCGTTAAAAACGCTGCCGCAGGTAACCTCGGGGGTGAACGTGACTCGCGTAGAAGTGTATGTAACGAACCGGACCAACACAACCGAGTCGCTCCGCAACATTGTCGGTTTTCAGGATTTAGGCGAAGGAAATCCGTATAGTCAGACCAATCCGAACTTACCGCCGTTTTCCCGGAATAACCGAACCCCGGCAGACAACGCGGCCAACAGCCTGTACAACAAACTGACGGCTAACTCCGCCAATCCACTCCGGCAGGTAGATCAGACAAACGACATTCTGACCAGCCAGTATCAACTGGCCAAAGGAACAGACTACGACCTGCTTCGGGGTGCCAAACGCCTGACCGACCGCGAATATAAACTCCAGGCTGACCTAGGCTATATTTCGCTGGTAACGCCCCTTCGCAACGATGAAATTCTGGCCGTCGCCTATGAATATACCTACCAGGGCCGACGCTACAAGGTAGGTGAACTGACAGAAGATTACCAATCCCGCCGACCCGAAGAAGTACTTGTATTGAAGTTGTTGAAGTCGGCCACCCTGCGCAACAACCTGCAATTGCCGATGTGGAATCTGATGATGAAAAACATCTATTCCCTCCCCACAGCGCAAATTACCCGGCAGGGATTTCAGTTACGGATTATCTATAAAGATGACGTAACGGGTATCGACAACCCGAACTTACAGGAAGGGCCCATCCAGAATATACCATTGGTACAGGTATTTGGCATGGACCGGCTCAACCAGCAACTGGATGCTCAACCCGATGGTAATTTTGACTACGTCGAGAATATAACCATCGATAGTCGATACGGGAAGATCATTTTCCCGACTCTGGAACCCTTTGGGGCCTACCTGGCTACCAAACTCGGCAACGACCCGTCGTTGCGGGCCAAGTACGTTTTTGATCAGCTTTACCGCACGACTCAAACGGATGCTCAGCAGATTGCCGAGAAAAATAAGTTCTTCCTGAAAGGAGCCTTTCAATCAGGTAACGGGGCGGAGGTACAGTTGCCATTCGGCGTCAATGAGCAGTCGATTACCGTTACGGCCGGTGGCGTGCCGCTGATGGCCGCACAGGATTATATTTTTGAAGCGCAAACGGGCCGGTTGCGAATTATTAACGAGAGCGTAACCAACTCGGGTCGGGAGATTCGCATAAGCTACGAACAGCCGGATCTGTTCCAGAACCAGATCAGAACGCTGGTGGGTACGCGGCTGGATTACGCCATCAACCGGGATGTGAGCGTTGGTCTGACGGCCATGCACATGAAAGAAACGCCCGCTGGCTTTCTGACCCGCGTCGCGCTGGGGAATGAGCCGGTCAATAACACTATTCTGGGGCTGAACACGACCATCCGAAAAGATTCACCCGGGTTGACGCGTTTGCTGGATGCGTTGCCGGGCGTACAGACTAAGGAACTGTCGACAATCCAGCTAACAGCTGAAGTGGCCCAGCTATTTCCCGGGACCAACCAGAAGGCACGGAATGAAAGCTATCTCGATGATTTTGAGGCTGCCCGAACCATTTATGACCTGACCCGTCAACCAACGCGCTGGCGACTGGGGGCCACCCCGCAGCAGTTTCCGCAGGGAACATTTGCCGATCCGTTGCCATTTGCCTATAACCGGGCCCGGATATCGGTCTATACTGTAGATCCCAGTATTTTTGGCTCAACGGGTACGCTGGGTGTCGCAACGAATATTGACCTGGAAGACGTGAACGCCCACGTTTATGAGCGGCCATTTTTGCCCCAGGACTTGTTTCCGGGCCGGTCGGCGAGGGTAGTGCAGTTGCCCGAAAGTATCCTGGACGTAGCCTACTTCCCGAACGAGCGGGGAATGTATAATTACAATACGAACCTGGATGCCGATGGAAACCTGTCGAACCCAAGACAGAATTTTGGGGCTGTAACACGGGCCATAGCTTCGGATATTGATTTCGATAATGCCAATATCGAGAACGTAACGTTCTGGCTCATGGACCCTTTTGTGACGGGGTCAGCTGGGGTCGTGCGAGGTAGTAATGATGACGCCAAGAACAAAAACAATACCACCGGTGGTAAGCTGGTTTTTAACCTTGGCGATATTTCGGAAGACGTCATAAAAGACGGCCGTTATGAGTTTGAAAACGGTTTTCCCGCCAGTGCCGACAACACCGACTTGCGGGTTGGCACCGTTCAAACGACGAACTGGGGGAAGGCGCCAACGCAGCAGTTTGTTACGAATGCGTTTCAGAGTGGCGTTCGTGATCGGCAGGATATTGGTCTGGACGGACTCAGCAGCCAGCCAACGATTCCAACAGGCGTTACCTCTGAGCAGGAATTTTTTCAGAACTACCTGCGGGCCATTCAAACACGGGTGACCAACCCACAGGCGCTGGCCGACATCCAGCAGGATCCTTCGGGTGATGATTTTAAGTTCTACCTGGGCGAAGAAGCCGACCAGCAGAAATACCTCGTGGCGCGTTACAAGCGGTTTATGGGTATGGAAAATAACTCGCCCGAAAACACCAGTACCAACCAGTTCCTGACCCCGGCTTCATCGACACTACCTGATATTGAAGACCTGAACATCGATAACACCATTAACGACAACGAGGCTTATTACGAGTATGAGTTAGACTTACGGCCTGGAAAACTGGAAGTTGGATCGAATAAGTACATCGTCGATAAAGTATCCGTGCCGACAAAAGGCGCACCGGGGGGCGTTGTCAACTGGTACCAGTTCCGGATTCCGATTCGTGAACCGCTACGGAAAGTAGGCAGCATTAACGGGTTCAAGTCCATGCGCTTTATGCGGATGTACCTGACCGATTTTGCCGAGCCCGTTGTGCTCCGGTTTGCCGAACTGCAGATGGAAGCCAATCAGTATCGTAAATACACCGGCGACCTGACGCAACGTGGTTTGCAGGAAGTGCCGGAGCCTTACGACGCTAATTTCACCGTTTCTACGGTCAACGTAGAAGAAAACAGCAGTACGCAAACCTCAACCGTTGGCGGGGCCAAATACATCTATTCGGTGCCGCCTAACTACCAGCGCGATCGGGACTACACGCAGCCAACCGTTGTTGAACTCAATGAGCAGTCGATGCGCCTGAGTGTGACCAACCTGCGTGATGGCGATTCGCGTGGCGCGTTCAAAAATACCAATTTCAACCTGCTGTTCCGGGAGCGTATCCGAATGTTCGTGCACATGCACAACCCCGACAACGAAAGTATGCCAGGGGTATCAACGTTTGTGCGGATTGGTACGGATTACACGGATAACTATTACGAAATCGAAATTCCGAATCTGGTAGCGACGCCCCCTAACACGTCTGATCCTGAAGCGGTATGGCCTACGGGTAATCAACTGGATTTGGCGCTGGAGGAGTTGATTAACCTGAAAGCTAACCGGAACCGGATACTCACCCGCCGAACATCGCTGCCTTATTCAGAGCAATCGGCAGACCAGCACTATATACTGACCGTGGTGGGTAACCCCGATCTGAGTTCGGTACAGTCGGTTATGATTGGCGTTCGGAACCCGAAAATTGCTGGCGACGGCGAACGACCCAAGTCATTTACCGTTTGGGTCGATGAGTTCCGGGCCTATGGCTATGACCAGCATTCGGGTATGGCGGCTATTGGCGCGTTGAACATGAAGCTGGCCGATATTGGCACGCTGACGGCTTCGGGCCGAATTACGACCTTTGGCTTTGGAGGTGTACAGACGCGCATTGGTGACCGGGCCTTGGAAACCACCTCTGAATTTGGGTTCTCGTCGGCCCTGTCCATCGATAAATTTTTGCCAGCTAGTTGGGGGCTCCGTATTCCGTTGTATGTCAGCTATGACCACCGGAATGTAAATCCACACTTTGACCCGCTCGATCCCGATACGCCGTTGGAAACGTCTCTGTCGACCAAAGCCGAAAATGAGCGGGATAGCTACAAGCAGTTGGTGCAGGATAATACGACGCGCCGGGGGTATAATTTCTCGAACGTTAGAAAAGTAAAGACGAACCCGAATGCCAGGTCACACTTCTGGGACTTTGAGAATTTTGCGTTCACCTATGCATTTAATGATGCCAAACGGACTAATATTCTTACGCAGGAATACCTCCAGCAACAGCACCGGGGCGGCATTGCCTATACCTTTAGTGGGCAGCCCAAGGCGTTTGAACCCTTCCGGAATGTGGCCTCGTTTGAGGCTCCGTACCTGCGCTGGCTAAAAGATTTTAACCTGACCTTGCTGCCTACGCTGGTATCTATCCGAACGGATATGGATCGGAGTTTTATCAAAACACAACTTCGCTCATCGGACCTGACGACCAATGGCATTGTGCCGCAGTTCGAGAAGTATTTTCTCTTCAACCGCTATTATGATCTCACCTGGAACCTGACGCGCAGCCTGGTACTGACCTATCATGCGCAGGCCAACGCCATCATCGACGAACCTGCAGGCGACATCAATACCCAGGCGAAACGGGATTCGATCATCAACAGCATCAAGCACCTGGGCCGGATGAAAAACTTCGTACAGGACATCCGGGCTACGTACCGACTGCCGCTGGACAAGATCCCGCTCCTCGATTGGATTGCGGCCGATGCCGTGTATGGTGTTGGCTACCAGTTTCAGGCCAACTCGTTTGGCGTTACCGATTCACTGGGCGTTCCCTTTGGCAACATCCTGCGGAATAACCGCGAACGGGGCATTACAGGCCGCGTCGACCTGATTCGGCTGTATAATAAAATCCGGTACCTGCGCTTTGCCAACACGCCCGCGCCTGTTCGCAAGAACTTCGCCCGGAATCCCGGCGATATCGAGGATATTGTTCGGGGAGAGAGCAAGGTGTTGAAAAACTTTACGCGGGCACTGCTCACTGTGCGGGGCATCAATTTCTCCTACGTTCAGCAGGAGTCAACGATCCTGCCCGGATTTCTGCCAACGCCTAAATTATTTGGTTTAAGCTCCGAAAACGCCCCTGGACTTGGGTTCGTGCTGGGTAGTCAGGACCATAATATCGCCTACAAAGCTGCCGATAAAGGCTGGCTGTCGCCAAGTACCGTACTTAATACGGCCTTCCAGCAGAACATTACCAAGAAGTTTACGGCCAGTACGACTCTGGAGCCCTTTAAGGATTTCAGGATGCAGATCAACTGGCGGCTTGACCGTACGGATGCCTACCAGGAATATTACCGCCCTGGCTCGCAGGGCGGTCCGTTCGAGACGTTTTCGGCTGTGCGTAACGGACAGTTCAGCATGTCATTCTGGTCATTCCGAACCGCCTTTATTGGTTTGCGGGGCAACAGTACATCGCCCATTTTCGATAAATTTGAAGAATACCGCCAATACTTTATTGATAAGCTGACGGCCGCCAATCCAGAGAAGACAGGCCGGTACGACAAGACATCGCAGGATGTGTTGATCCCCGCCTTTTTTGCTGCCTACAGCGGACAACCGAAGGAGAAAGCGCAATTATCGCCTTTCTATAACTTCCCACTCCCGAACTGGCAAGTGGCTTACAACGGCTTATCGGGCTTAGGGTTCATTCGGAAGAAGTTCAGTGCGTTTACCATCAACCATAGCTATTCATCGACGTATAGCGTCGGTAATTTTATTTCCAATCTGGATTATGGCGCTGCCTACGTCAATCTGGCAGTTCAGGGGTATCCGATGGCGGCTTCCATAAATCAGATCGGCCAGTACGTTCCTGTTTTTGCGATGAGTACGATTACCATGTCGGAAAAATTTGCGCCGATGCTTGGCGTACAGTTTCAGACGAAAAACCGAATCAGTGGTCGGCTGGAGTACAACCAGAGCCGTGATATTGCGCTGAGTCTGTCTAACTCGCAGGTGGCCGAACTGAGCAATAAGGATTTGACGGCTTCGGTTGGGTTTACCCGGCAGAACATGCGGATTCCGTTCAAGATCAACGGAGCTTACAAAAAGCTGAAAAACGACCTGACCTTCTCCTGCAACCTGACGCTACGCGACACACGGGCCATTCAGCGGAAACTGGATGCCGAACAGATCATTACGGCGGGTAATGTGAACTTTCAGTTGCGTCCACAAGTCAGCTACATCGTCAGCCGTCGTCTGAACTTTAATTTCTATTTCGACCGGACGTTCAACGATCCGCTTGTATCGAACTCGTTCCGGCGGGCCACGACCTCGGGTGGCGTTCAGGTGAAGTTCAATCTGGCGGAGTAAGGGGGCTGACTAATTAAGTCGTCTACCAACAATCCCGCTCGTTTGCCGGTTGATTCATTACATATTAACGAATATACCATGAACTATAAATCGCTTGGCAATACGGGTGTACTGGTCTCCGAGATTTGCCTGGGTACCATGACGTTTGGTGGCACTGGCTACTGGAAAGCCATGGGCGAACTTCAGCAGAACGCCGTCAACGACATCGTTAAAACTGCGCTGGACAACGGCATTAATTTTATTGATACGGCCAATGTCTACTCATTCGGAGAGTCGGAACGTTTGTTGGGGCAATCCATTAAATCATTGGGGCTGTCGCGCGATGAGCTCGTAATCGCTACCAAGGTACGGGGCCGGATGGGCGAGGGTAAAAATCAGGTTGGTCTGGGCCGTCTGCAAATTATGCAGCAACTGGAAGGTAGCCTCAAGCGCATGCAGGTCGACCATGTGGACCTCTATCAGATTCACGGATTTGACCCGATAACGCCCCTGGAAGAAACCATGCGCGGGCTCGAAGACGTCGTGAGAAGTGGAAAAGTACGCTACATCGGCTGCTCAAACCTCGCTGCCTGGCAGGTCATGAAAGCCAATGGTATTGCCGATAAATACGGTTGGTCGAAATTCATTTCCACCCAGAACTATTACTCGATTGCGGGTCGGGATCTCGAAAATGAAATCGTGCCGATGGTGCTGGATCAGCAAATGGCTATTCTGCCCTGGAGTCCATTGGCAGGCGGTTTCCTGTCCGGCAAATACACGCGAGATAACAAACCTGAGGGCGATTCACGCCGGTTGGGGTTCGATTTCCCCCCCGTTAACCAGGAGCGGGCCTACGACATTATCGACGCCATGAAGCCCATTGCCGACGCGCATGGTGTTTCAGTCGCGCGCATTGCGCTGGCCTGGGTCTTGGCCAAGCCGGGGGTCACCAGTGTGATTATTGGTGCTAAAAATACGGATCAGTTGCTGGACAACATCAAAGCCGTTGATGTCAGCTTAACGACGGAACAACTCGACCAACTGGATGCGATCAGTGCTACGTCCATACCTTACCCGCAATGGATGATTCAGCGGCAGGGTGGCGATCGGTTGGGGGTTGCTAATTTTTCGCCGAACCAGTCGACGGTAGCCGCTAAGTAAGGTGTAAAGGATGAAAACACGATGGGTAGCGGATGAGTGGCCAAATCCGGTTTGCAAATCCGGCCCCATCTACCGTATTTTGTGGGTATAAATCAATTCCCCTACAATGACTTTTCCTGCAGAACTAAGCTATACGGAGGATCACGAATGGATTCGGATCGAAGCTGACGGTACCGCCGTGGTTGGAATTACTGAATTCGCCCAAAATGAACTGGGCGACATTATCTTCATCGACGTAGCTACCGTTGGTCAATCGCTGGCCAAAGGTGATGTATTTGGCGCGGTTGAAGCGGTCAAAACCGTATCAGATTTGTTTTTGCCACTCGAAGGTGAAATTCTCGAACTGAATCCGGCCATTGAAAAATCGCCTGAACTGCTCAATAGCGATCCGTATGGAGAAGGCTGGATCATCCGCCTGAAACCCGCTGATGCATCGCAACAGGATGGCTTGCTAACCGCCGACGCTTATGCGGAGTTAGTGGGTGCCTGATTTACGTACTGAATACCAGAAGGCTCCGGAAGGGGCCTTTTTTTTAAACCATCTTTTTACTTCGGTCCCTTCCCTTGAAAAAAGAGGAGGGGAGTTCCTCATGCAACTCCTGATTCGTTCTGCCCATATTGTTGATGCTACTTCACCGTTCGATGGACAGGTGCGGGATATTCTGGTCGAAAATGGCCTGATTCGTCAAATTGGTGAAGCTATTTCTGTCGATGCTACTGTCCGGGTGATCGACGTGGAGAACCTGCATGTTTCCTCGGGTTGGGTCGACATGCGTGTGTCGGCGCAGGATCCCGGTTATGAACATAAAGAAGACCTCACGAGCGTTTGCCGGGCTGCTGCCGCCGGTGGGTTTACCGATATTGCCGTTTTGCCGAATACACAACCCGTTGTCGACGCAAAAGGAACGCTGGGCTATGTTCAGCGTATGGCCGAAGGCCAGCCAGTTAGTGTCCATGTCATTGCCGCTGTGACCAGGAACGCTGCCGGTGAAGATTTTACGGAAATGCTCGATTTGCACAACGGTGGGGCCATTGCGTTTTCGGATGGAAATCATCCACTCCAGAACCCGGATCTATTGCTCAAAACCCTTCAGTACCTGCAACCCATCAATGGTTTGCTCATGAACCGTCCGGAAGAAATGCTGTTGACCAAGTTTGGTCAGATGCACGAAGGCATTCAGAGTACATTGCTTGGCTTGAAAGGCATCCCTGCCGTAGCCGAGGAGTTGATGATCGAGCGCGACTTACGGTTACTGGATTACGTAATCAGTGAGGAGCCGAGTGCCGATGACCTGGGTACAACCGCGCCCGGCACGACGTCCCCGGCTCTTCATTTCTCCACGATCTCAACGGCTCGCTCCGTCGACTTGATTCGGCAGGCGAAGGCGCAGGGTAAACCCATTAGTTGCGATGTAGCGGCTCACCAGCTTGTTTTCGATGATTCGGCGCTGGCTGGCTTTGACACGAACCTGAAAGTTAATCCACCCTTTCGGTCGCCAGATGACGTGGCTGCTTTGTGGGCGGGACTGGCCGATGGCACTATCGATGCCATTGTATCGGATCATACGCCACAGGATGCCGAAAGCAAAAACCTGGAATTCGATCAGGCCGAGTTTGGGGTAACGGGACTCGAAACAGTCTTCGCCAGCACCATCACCCACAACCGGGCGTTGTCTCTGGCCCAACTGATCGATAAACTGGCAACCCGTCCCCGGCATATTTTGCGGCTTCCCGCCTTAAGCATTGCTGAAGGACAACCCGGCAGCCTGACGCTGTTCGATCCAACCGGCACCTGGACATACGATCGGACACGCTCTAAATCAAAAAACTCACCGTTTCTGGGCCAAACGCTCACTGGCCGCGTCATTGGCACGGTGCATCGGGGCCAATTTACTCCTACCGTATGAACAGTATCCTTGCTTATTTTTCGCACCCGTTACTGAAAATTCCCCTGCTCTCCGGGCTGGCCACGGGTGTTCTCTGTTTTCTTTATTTCCTTGGTTTATACGCCATTGGCGTACCGGCTCTGGGTAATATTCGGGTGCTCGATTACGGCATTCATATCATCACGATACTGGCTACCATCTGGTATTACCGGAAGTATGTAGGGCATGGGCAACTGCATTTGTGGGAAGGGCTGACCATTGGCTACGTTCTCAATACAGTAGCGGCACTGGTAACCGGATGGCTCATTTATCTGTTTGTTACGCAAATTGATCCGGGTGTTTTTGCCGAATACGTAACGAATTCCAAAAAACTTCTGCTGGAAGGCAAGAAGCAGATTACCGACCAGTTTGGCCCCGAAACCTTCGCACAGCAGTGGGAAAAGGTATCAACGATGGAGCCCGGTGTTTTGCTTCCCGACGAACTGACCAAAAAAACGGCCCTGGCTGTGCTGCCGGTACTCGTTATTTCGCTTATTTTCCGTAAGCAGGACTATAGCATCATGCAATAACCTAATCGACTATGAATGACCAACCTTCTACTGCCCGTACTTCCCTGAAATGGGGTGCTATCCTTGGCCTTATTTGGATAGCCATTACGTTGGTAATGTACCTGACCGACCAGTCGACTAACCCGTTGTTCACTGGGCTTACGCTCGGTGCAATGGTAGCTATGCTTGTTCTGTCGATGCGGGATTACCGAACGCTCAATGGGGGTTACATGAGTTATAGCGAAGGATTAGGCATTGGTTCCCTGGTCTCAGCGGTATCGGGGCTATTGTCATCTGCCTTCAGTACGTTTTACAATGTGTTTATTGACCCCACTATTCAGCAACGCGCTATGGAAAAAGCACGTGAGAAGCTGGAAGCCCAGGGGAATATGTCTGATGAATCGATCGATCAGGCGATGGAATGGTCACAAAAGCTTCAGTCACCTGGCTTTACGTTCATCGCCGGTGTTTTTGGAACAATAATAGTGGGCTTTCTGCTGGCGTTAATTGTCGCGGCCTTTATACGTCGCAATAAGGCAAATCCGTTTGAGTAAATAGATTTACGGTATATGGTTTTTGGTTTACGGTTTTTGGGACATTCTTCTAGCGTAACGATATACGGAAAACCGTAAACCGGATACCATAACGTATAAACCATCCTTTCGTGCTGGCTATCTTTCGTAAAGAAATTAACCAATTTTTCTCGTCGCCCATCGCCTACATCATTATGGGCGTGTTTCTGACAGCGATCGGTTTGCTGCTTTGGGTTTTCCCGGATACGAGCCTGCTGGAAAACGGCTATGCCGATATGGGGACGTTCTTTAACCTTACGCCCTATGTCATGCTGTTTCTGGTGCCTGCCATTACCATGCGCTCCATTGCGGATGAGGTACGCTCGGGTACGCTCGAATGGCTGTTGACCAAACCGGTGAGCCGATGGGGCGTAGTAGGCGGTAAATTTCTGGCAAGCTGGTTACTCGTTATGCTGACACTTTTGCCGACGCTGCTGTATTACGTGACTTTGTATCAACTCGGTTCGCCCGTTGGTAATATCGACTCGGCGGGCGTATTCGGTTCTTATATTGGGTTGGTCTTATTGGCCGGCGTATTCGTAGCGATCGGGTTGTGGGCCTCGTCACTCAATGACAACCAGGTCGTTGCTTTTGTACTGGGGGTATTTTTTTGTTTCTTACTTTACGTAGGGCTTAGTGCACTGGCAGGCCTATCGGTTGTGGGAGGCTTATCGTATTACTTATCGCTGTTTGCTCTCGATGAACAGTATCGGGCGCTGGGCCGGGGCATTATCGACTCCCGAAACGTTATCTATTTGCTTAGTCTTATTCTTTTGTTTCTCTTCCTCACAGCCAACGGGCTGAAATCGACCAAATGAAACTAACTCCAACCCTATTTCGCTGGCTGGCCATTGTCTGGACAGTGATCATGCTGATTGGCTGTTTGACACCTCATTCAGAATTGCCGGATGAACTGGTAAACTGGAATGACAAGGCGCAACACATTGCCATATTCGCCTTGTTCACGCTTCTGTGGCGGCTGGCCGGCCTTAAACTCCTTACGGCAGCCCTTGCCGGATTTGTGTTTGGGGCGCTTATCGAAGTTCTTCAGTACGTACTGCCAATCAACCGAAGCGCCGACTGGGCCGATCTTTTTGCCGATAGCATCGGCGTCGTTGCCGGACTACTTCTGGTGCCCGTCGCTCAAAAAGTAATAGATGGTATTAGTGGCAAATTAGTCAATGAGTAAGTCATACGTGGCTGACACATACTGGTCGGTACTCGGCCAATCTTGATCCACTTACCCATTCCGATAGGGGTCCACGTAGAGTTCTGTGAAAGTCTTTTGTCAAGCTTTTACAGTCTGGGAAAAATAAATTTTATTTTAACGAGGTATAATTCAATTCAAATCCTCTAATTTCGTTAATATACTTAAGAGGTCCAGACAGTTTCTATTGTCGTCCAAAGCGAAATTGAAACCGTCTGGCTTTTTAATTAATAGACCCTTAATAATACTAGGCATACATGAAGGTACTGAGCACCCTGCATGACCCCACTTTTACGGGTCGTGATTATAACCGGCTTGACCGATTTTTTCTCCAGTATATCAAAGATGAGCGTGACCTGCCCTTTATCTACCTTACCCTACGAATTAGCCTGACCCTGATTCCCTTAAGCGTTCTGCTGTTTATGCCCTTTCTGACGGGCTGGGCCTGGTGGGCGGTAGCTGTCCTGCATTTCTGTTTTAGCAATTTTGGTGTAAAAGGGCCCTTTGGGCTCATGCTCCACTGCACGAGCCATCGGCAGTTTTTTAAGACGGAGTATAATTGGATGAATTATTACCTGCCCTGGGTGCTGGCTCCATTTTTTGGCCATACGCCCGAGACATACTACAGTCACCATATCGGTATGCACCATCCCGAAAACAACCTTGAAGACGATGACAGCAGCACAATGACCTTCCAGCGCGACAGCGTTCGGAGTTTCATTGCCTACTTCGGTCGATTCTTTGTCATAGGGGTGCGCAATCTACTGACGTACCTGCGCCGGAAAAACCGCCCTAAGCTGGCGGTTCGGGCTATGACGGGTGAGCTTGTTTTTGCGGCTGTTTGTATCGGGCTCTGCTTTATCAGCTGGCCTGCCGTAATCGTTGTGTTTGTGTTTCCACTGTTTGTTTATCGGCTGATCGCTATGGTGGGCAACTGGACGCAACACGCCTTTGTGGATGGTGAAGATCCGGGTAATGCCTACAAAAACAGCCTTACCTGCATCAATGTGAAGTATAACAGAAAGTGCTGGAACGATGGGTATCATATTAGCCATCACGTACGGCCAGCGATGCACTGGACAGAGCATCCAACATTTTTTCTGAAAACGATTGATAAATACGCCCAAAATAAAGCCATCGTCTTTGACGGAATAGATTTTGGGCAGGTATTCTTCCTGCTGATGGGAAAAAAATACGATGTACTGGCTCAGCACATGGTCAACGTCAATGGCGCTTTTGCCGATGATAACGATGCCATTGCCTTACTGCGTCGACGAACACAACGCATTCAGGCTCCGGCAGCCCACAAACCAGGCGTTCCGGCCAGGTCTCGGGCAGTTGTAGCAACGGCCTAGCCTATTTATCGAAAAATTGAAAACCACCAGCTCCACAGTCCTAAGTGATCTCTGTAGAGCTGGTGGTTTTTCGTTAACTATTGCCGCCATCAATTCGCCGTTCGACGATGCGTTGAATATCGGTTGGCACATTCGATAAGAAATCGTAGCCGGTGAGGTTTTCCAGGTCGTCGACACTTGTAATATAGGCACGCCAGGGCTTATCGGCCGCCGATTGATTATTGGGAATGTTGACGGCAATGATTCGGGTGTTGGGGGAGATGCGGGCGGCATCATCGGAGCCGGTCGGTAAAACAACGATGATTTTCCACAAGGTGGATGGAACTGTTAGCTTTCCATTAGCGAGTGTGGTTGCGTAGCCATTTTGACCTGTACCGCCAGCACCCCAGGTTCCGGCAATAACGTATACCTCATTACCGTTTGTTGTTAGTTGGCGCTCGTAGTCCTCTAAATTTTTCCACACTTCCCGATTGTTTTTCGGCGCTTGTGGCACGATGTTGGTTAGGAGAAACGTGGCAGCATTTTCTTCAGGTGTGGCATCGCGGTCGTCAGACGGGCACAGGTGCCCCCGGTCGAAGCCGGTATTGGTGTAATCCGAGGGTTTGGCCGCATACCAGCCCGAAGGCAGGGCAGCATCCGGACGAAAGTCGTTGGTTCGGCGGCTGTCGCCTTTCCAGGCCGAGCTTAGGTGCCAGCTAACCCAATTGGCAATACCCCGGCTTCGGTTGTAGGATAGCACATAGCCTGATTTTACCATTAGGTAATTATTGGGATTATCAACTGAGGCTGCACTAGGATTACCCAGCGCCAGATTATCGTCGCGGGTGGGTTCGGTGGAACCCGAACTGGTGGGGCTGGTCGTTTTCGGGATGCTGGCGGGCAGGCAGCCGTTGAAAAGTACACCCAGACCGAGTGTTAAAACAATAGTTTTGAGTTGATTGAGGCCTTTCATTGATTTTCCTGACATTCTTACGGAACTTTGACAGAGTATAAATGTACTGAATCTCCTCGCAGCCTATTATTGAAACTGAGTAAAGAATCAAATTGACCTAAAATAGACGATCTATCTGCTGTTATGGCTAAAAAAAAGCAATCATCAGGCGTTGAGAGTTCTCGCCCGGCCTCAGAAAGGCCAGTTGCTCCTAAACCTGCGTTGACTACCACAAATGGCTCCGGTCGGCCCGGTTCGTCTCGCCCGGCTGACTCAGCCCAGCGTGCCCCCCTGCGCCCTGTGGCTACCAAGCCTGCCAGCGAGACTCCTGCCACTGACTTGCCGATCAGCAAGCGTCCGGTAGAATGGTGGCCCCCACTGGTGCTGGCCTTACTTGGTTTTGCGTTGTATATTAACACCTTTGGGCATCAGTATGCCCTTGACGATATTGCGGCCGTTGGCCAAAACTTATTCGTAAAGCGTGGAATTGCGGGTATTCCAGACCTGCTCCGTACCGAATTCTGGCACTTCAGTAATATCTCGCTGGGTTATTATCGCCCGCTGTCGCTAATCACCTTCGCGCTCGAACAGGAATACTTCAAGGATAATCCGAACATCAGCCACATGATCAACGCTGGCCTCTATGGCCTTACGGGTCTGGTTATTGGTGTCTTGCTCCAGAAATGGCTGTCTAATCAAACCATTACCGCCTTCCTGATCGGTCTGGTGTTTATGGCGCATCCGCTGCATACCGAAATTGTTGCCAACATCAAAGGACGTGATGAAATCCTGAGTTTCCTGTTCATTGCCCTGATGCTGTTATCATACTGGCGGTATCTGGAAACCAACCAGTGGGGTTGGATTGCGGGCGCCTGTGCATCGCTTTACCTGGCATTCCTGTCCAAGGAATCGTCGATTGTCAGTCTGGCCCTGATTCCGGCAATGCAATACTGGTTTGCCCGCCGGAACGTGTGGCAATCGCTGATTAGCCTCTGGCCGTTTTTGATTGTAGCGGCTCTGTTCTTTTACCAGAAGCAGAAAATGATTGGCACACTGAGCGGAACGCCACCTGTTGACTGGGCCAACTACCCCTATGCCATCGAGAAGACCCAGAAATCGACCATGTTCAAGTTTCTGGAATATTATATCCGGTTGATGATTTTGCCCCATCCGCTCGTTTATGACTACTCCTACAACGTGATTCCGTCGGGCGGGAAAGGTGATTTATTGACCTGGGCTGGCTTTTTTACCTTGCTGGGACTCATCTGGCTGGCCTGGAAAGGCTTTGTGAAGCGTACCCTTTGGGGCTTTGGTATTTTCTGGTTCTTCGTCACGATGGCACCGGGCCTGGGCTTTATCTGGATTCGGGGCGGCATTTTTGCCGAACGTTTTTCCTACGCAGCCGTCATGGGTTTTGGCTTTGTGCTAATCTGGGCACTTCAGAAGTTCCTGGTGCGTAAACCTGCAGAGTCGGGAGAAACCACGAGCCAGCCCATACTGGCCCGCTATGCCCCCTTGCTTGGCTTGATGGCTGTTGTAACGGGTTTGTACTCATTCAAGACCGTGGAGCGTAACCGTGATTGGGAAAATAACTTTGTGCTCTTCAATTCAGCCTTGCCGTATGCGCCCAACAGTTGCCAGGTGCAACGGCACGTAGCCAATGAGTGGATTGAGAAAGGTGTGAAAGACCGGGCAAAAGCCGATTCAATTGCCAACGCCACGAATGCCATTAAACCAAAGCCAACGCCCGAGCAAATCAAAAAGGCGCAGGCGCTGATTGACACCAATATTGCTCATGCCAACAAACATGGTCGTTGGGCGCTCGATCACTTACAGGAGTCGACCCGGATTTATCCAAACTTTGGCGAAGCGTATTTCTCGATGGCTTACGTGTTCCAGAAAATTACGCCCAACGTCGATTCCGCTAAATATTATTATAAGCAGACCATCCGGGCAGCCAACGCTTATGCGCCCGCCTATAATAACCTAGGAGTCATTTACCAGGGCGAAGGGCTCGCACAGAACAACCGGCAGAAACTGCAACTGGCTTCGTATTACTACAATCGCTCGATGGTGGTCAACCCTGCCTACGTGGATGGGCAGAACAACCGGGCGAACCTGATGAAAGCAACGGGTATCGACGTGCAGGTTCTACCCGATTCGATTATCAATAAGTACTAGCGTCATTAAACCAGAATGCGGCACGGGCCACTCGTAACTACGAGTGGCCCGTGCCGCATTGTAAGGAAGACTTACTCGTTCATCAGCTCATTGAGGATCTTCTGAGCCGCTATCGGAATCACCGTTCTGAATCGAACTGGTTCAATTGATAAGAATCGACATAAATTCAGCCAGAGTCAGGCATGTCAGCTAAATAGAGCAGTCATACATCCTAGTTGAGGGCGGGGGATGGCCATCTTTGGATTTCCCCAGGCTACGAAAATTTAAAGACCGCCAGGATGATAATGGTTAGAAACACCACTAGTTGAACTATGTAAAACCTAGTCAGCTTCGTGACCGCAGGCTGGATCCCTAAACTTGGGCCAACGCCCTCCGCAAGCAGGCTTTTTCTCAACTGCTTCATTCGTGGACTGCCCACCAGTAGCCCGTTCAGCGGAAGCAGCAAAATCAGCCCCAGTTTTACTTGAAGCCATAGCTGCTGTAAATATACGCCCCCACTTGTAAGCATCAGACCGATCCCGGAAAGCACCAATACTACCCCGCCCGCTAGGAAGATCCTGCCCAGACCCGACAGGAGTCCGAAAAGGCTGACGGCTGATTTATCCTGCTTCGTTAACAGGCTTACAAACGAGCGGAATATCACCAACTCGGTAACCGTAGTGCCGACCATCAGTACCAGACCGGATAGGTGCAGAACTAGCAACACTTGTCGTAGCGTGAATGCATCCATCAGGCAGTTGCTTTAGTACTATGGCTGAATAATAAAAAACTGGTGATGACCATGTATACGGCGGTTCCGCCGTGGACCAGCAGGCGGGGCAGGTCTACTCCGTTCTGCAGATAAATCAGCAGACAGTCCGTAAAGGGGATGATGGCGGCCGTAAACACATACGCGGTCGCTTTTCTCATCTGGGTCAGTACTAAAGCTAGAAGGGCTAATCCCGAAAAAATATCGCGTATTCCCTTGATGCGGCCGAGGATAAGGTCTGAATCATTTAAGGGTCGTATCCCGAAATCTTCCAGACTGACCTGGGGAGCCAGCACAAACCGGAGACCGATGAAGAGAATTCCCAGCGCGATGGGCAGGCTCATCCAATAGGATGCCGACCGCCAGCCCCAGGGGGCCGGTATATGGTCTGTTTTCATAGTGTGATTGTTGTGGTTGATTGAGACCACAAAGCTCACGACCAAAAAACAGCTCTTCGTTCACTCAGGTTAATTAATGCGTCTGGGCCATTCTTTTTCGAATGCGGCTCAGGGATTGGGGCTTTATGCCCACATAGGAAGCAATATAATATTGAGGAATGCGCTGGGCAATATCGGGAAACTTCGTCAGAAAGGTTTGATAACGCAGCTCGGGCACGTCGGTATAGAGGGAGTTGATCTGGTGGATAGCACTCACAAAAACCTCGCTAATGGCCAACCGTCCAAATCGTTCACCCTGTTCAACTTGTTGGTAAAATACGTCCATATTGGCTTGGCTGATGCTATAGATGGTAGCGTCTTCCAGGGCCTGAATGTTGGTCCGGGATGGCTGCTGGGGGAGAAAGCTGGCGTAATCACAAACGAATTCACCCTCTTTGTTAAAGTAGCTGGTTTTCTCCTCCCCATCTATACTGGCATAATAGCGGACCAGACCCTTCTCAATAAAGAAGACGTTTTTGCAGACCTGCCCAGCCTGCAGCAGATGCTCGCCTTTACTAAGTTTTTGTTGGCGAAATAAAGCGGTAATGATCGCTTCATCCGCTGAGGAGAGGGGAATATAGTGCTGAATGGTTTTGAGCAGTCGATCCATCCTCAAAAATACGCATGAGATCGTTTTGTTCGAACGAGTACAAGCAGGAGTTTGCTCGCTGAGTAGAAGGGTTTTGGTGGCAAACGGGGGCGTCGATGCGGGCGAAACGGCGGATCTGAGACGTACCGATTGCTCTGCCGGTTTATTCATTCATAAGAAAAAGAGAGTATTTTAAATTATCAAATCTGGTGGTCGCAAGCTGTTTAAATCATCAAGTGTCAGGTGAAGTTATGATTTACAAACTTTCTGATCCCTTTGAAGGTGAATAGAAAAGGCTGAGCGCTTACGAGTCAATCTGAATCGTTTCGAGTTGGCTATGTTCCACCGTTATATTAACCGAACGCTCACCTTTGGGCCGGGTTCGATGAACGATGTTTTTAGGAATAGTAAAGAGTTGGCCAGGTAACAACTCAATCGTGCCGGTTTTCAGGTCAATAACCAATGTACCTTCAAGGGTCATAAACGTCTCATCCGAATTGGGATGATAATGCCAAGAATAGCTCTCGGTCATTACACTCAGTTTGACGACATGGTCATTGACAAGGGCTATCGAGAAATTCGCATAACTAGTCGTCACGGCTCGGCTTAATTCACCAAGATCAAGTTGGGTAAGAGGGGCAGCCAGCAATTGCTTAATTTCTAAAACTTGTTCGTCAGGAGTTGGCTGTGAAAGCGTCTTGAGTAGTTTGAGTTGCAATGAAGTCAGCATGGCTTGACTGGTTTTAATGGTTAACCAAATATAGACGATTGAACCATTTTTTGACTGATGTTATCGCCTGCCGGTTATGCTCACTCGTTCATCAGCTCGTGGAGAATCTTCTGAGCCGCTATCGAAATCACCGTTCCGGGGCCAAAAATGCCTTTGACACCGGCATCGTACAGGTACTGATAATCGCCTGCTGGAATGACGCCACCAGCAATAACCATGATATCAGCGCGGCCAATTTTTTTGAGTTCGTCAATAAGTTGCGGAACCAGCGTTTTGTGGCCCGCTGCCAGACTCGATACGCCCACGATATGCACGTCATTCTCGGCCGCTTGTCGGGCTACTTCTTCTGGCGTTTGAAATAATGGGCCCATATCGACATCAAAGCCAAGGTCGGCAAAGCTTGTGGCAATTACTTTCGCGCCCCGGTCGTGGCCATCCTGTCCCATTTTTGCAACTAAGATTCGGGGCCGTCGGCCATCAAGCTCGGCAAACTGATCGCTCATCTGACGAGCTAAACGAAAATTCTCATCGTCGGAAACTTCCGCCGAGTAAATACCCGATACGGCCCGAATGGTGGCCTTATGGCGGCCAAATGCTTTTTCCATAGCGTCGCAAATTTCGCCCAGGGTGGCGCGGTGGCGTGCCGCTTCCACAGCCAGCGCTAAGAGATTCTGGGTTGGCGATGGAGCCAAAGCGGCTTCTGTAATAACGGCCAGTGCCTGATCGACCTTTTCTTGATTTCGAGTTTTCTTTACTTCGTTCAGCCGTTTCAACTGACTTTCCCGCACGGCCTGGTTGTCGATGTCAAGAAGGTCTATAACAGTCTCCGAAGCAGGTTTATAGCGGTTTACGCCCACAATGACATCTTTGCCTGAGTCGATACGAGCCTGTTTTCGGGCGGCCGCTTCTTCAATGCGAAGCTTGGGAAGACCGGTTTCGATGGCTTTTGTCATGCCGCCCAGTTCTTCTACTTCTTCCAGCAAGGTCCAGGCTTTCTCGACAAGCTCTTTTGTCAAATATTCGACGTAATACGAGCCTCCCCAGGGGTCAACGGCGCGGGTAATGTCGGTTTCGTGCTGTAAGTAAAGTTGGGTATTTCGGGCAATACGGGCCGAGAAATCAGTGGGCAGAGCAATGGCTTCGTCCAGCGAATTGGTGTGCAGACTTTGCGTTCCGCCCAACACAGCCGCCAGAGCCTCGATCGTTGTACGGGCTACATTATTGAAAGGGTCCTGTTCCGTTAAGCTGTAGCCCGATGTTTGGCAGTGCGTACGCAGGGCCAGCGATTTGGTATTTTTAGGATCAAACGGCTTTACAAGTTTAGCCCACAGGAGCCGTCCCGCCCGGAGTTTGGCAATCTCCATAAAATGGTTCATGCCGATACCCCAGAAAAACGAAAGACGTGGCGCAAAGGCGTCGATGCTCATGCCCGCCCGGAGGCCCGTCCGGATGTATTCGAGGCCGTCGGCCAGGGTATAGGCGAGTTCAAGATGCGCCGGAGCACCCGCTTCGTGCATGTGATAGCCGCTGATGCTGATCGAGTTGAACTTGGGCATGTGCTGGGCTGTATACGAAAAAATATCCCCCACAATACGCATGGATGGCTCCGGTGGATAGATGTACGTATTTCGCACCATGAACTCCTTCAGAATATCGTTTTGGATCGTACCCGATAACTTCTCCGGCAGAACGCCCTGTTCTTCGGCCGCGACGATGAAAAAGGCCATAATCGGTAATACCGCTCCGTTCATGGTCATCGACACCGACATTTGATCGAGGGGAATCTGATCGAACAGAATTTTCATGTCCTCGACCGAATCGATGGCTACCCCAGCTTTCCCGACATCGCCAACCACGCGTGGATGGTCGGAGTCGTAGCCCCGGTGCGTAGCCAGGTCGAACGCGACGGATAGTCCTTTTTGACCACCCGCCAGATTGCGTCGGTAGAATGCGTTCGATTCTTCGGCCGTTGAAAAGCCAGCGTATTGACGGATGGTCCACGGTTGCCGGACATACATGCTGGCATAGGGTCCCCGCAGAAAGGGCGGGATTCCGGCCGAGTAATTCAGGTGATCGGTTGACGCACTATCCGCACTCGTAAAACGGGGTTTTAGTTTAATACCTTCGGCGGTCGGGAAAGGGGTAACTGCCGGAGCTTGCGACGGCGTTACTGGCTCATTACCCGCTAGTGGTGAACTCGATACAGTTGCGAAGGAAGGTCTCATAGGTATTAGTACTAAAACAAGTTTACTCAAATTCTTCAGCCAGTCGCCGGTCTGGCAATATGCCTGTAACACCTTCGGGTGCTGTATAGGTTTGGGTAGTGGGTTCATCGAAGCGAAACTTTGTGACGCCCACCAACACTTTTCCATTGCGAACGGCCTCGACTTTTGTCTGATAAGCCTGCTCAAGTTCAGCCTTTATGAATCCGCCAGCCAAGGCCTGGGCAAAGCCACCCTGCTTTTCAACCGTAAGAAATAGTGTCCAGGCGGCTTCTACCAGCGAATGAGTCAATACTTCAATGTAATAAGACCCGGCAGAGGGGTCCGCAACTTTATCTAAATAACTTTCCTGTTTAAGCAGAATGGATACGTTTCGGGCAATACGCGCTGAAAAGTCCCTTGCCGACGTAGAATGATCTGCCGATGCGGGTGTACCCAACACGGTATCGAATGGACGAACCGTCAGGGCATCACAACCGCCAATCACAGCCGCCATGGCTTCGGTCGTGGCCCGGAGTAGGTTTGTGTTGGGAGTCGCTTTAGCTTCATAGAAGGTGGACGTTTGGCTGTGGATGAAGAAAGGGGAGAACGGAGCCGACGAATAGGCCGAGGTAAACCGGGCCAGTAACACACGAAGTGCTCTTAGCTTGGCGATTTCCATAAAATAACTCGTCCCGACGGATACGGAAAGCATCGTTTTGGGAACGATTTGTTCGAGGGTGAGGCCACTTTCGGTAAGTTGATCATAAGCGTCGGCCAGAGATGCCAGTGTGAACGCCAATTCCTGCGTAGCGGTGGCACCGGCATTATGAAAAGTATGGCTGTTCACGCATATGGTGCGAAACTGGGGCGAGTCGGCTGTCAGGCGAGTAGCTTCGGCTGTTGAGCTACCGACGTCGAGTAGTAAACCGCCTTTGAGCTTGTAAGGCGCAACGATGTGTAAGGCCTTGACCAGATCGCTGGCCTGATCACTGGAAGCCAGCCGGAAAAAAATGGGTGTGTCGCTTAGTTTGATGCCATTCAGCAGCCGGGATAGCCGATCATTCAGGCTGCTGGCCGGAGTCAGGAGGTTGATAACAAGGGCGTCGGCCCCTCGGGCGAGTGCATCCCGCAGGGTGACATTAGCTATTTTTTCGTCAGTTAATTTGTATTCCGGGGTATTTAGCCAGCCTGGAATTTGTTTCTGAGCCGCCTGAATGGTTTCTAATGGCAAGGTGGTCAATGAACTGTTATGAATGTCGCTGGCAGTGTAATAGGGTTCAACCGAAAAGCCTTCTTCGGTATGCCAGCGTAGCCGTTCATACGCATCATCGCTACGTTGAGTAGCTTTTGACTCATCCAGAACCTGGGTTAGCCAGGCTGATTTATCTGTGGCAGGGAACAGCGATGAAAAAAAAGGTACCATCAGATTCATTTAGACTAAAGACGGGTAAAAGTAATCTTTTTCTTTGAGCGAGGTTAGAACAAGGATATAACTGGTTAACCAATACCCAAATTGCATTATTCAAAGGGATTGCGGCTGGGCCTTGACCTTCCGGCCGAATACCTTAATTTTAGCTTACTGTTAACACACGGGAGATGAATTCGTCTAAAAAACGTGCCTTGCTCTGCACGTAAGGTTAGATATTTTCATACATTTGTCTCCCTTTTTTGACACCCCAACGTAACTCAAACGTATATCCGTGAATCTAACCCCTCAGACAGGCATGCAGCGCGAAATAACGACGGTGTGGAATCGCTGTCTGAGTGTTATCCGGGAGATTGTACCTGAACAGAGCTTCAATACCTGGTTCGAGCCCATCGTTCCGCTTAAGCTGAATGGTAATGTGTTGACCATTCAGGTGCCCAGCGAGTTTTTCTACGAATGGCTTGAAGAAAATTTTGTTCATGCTCTGCGCAAAGCCCTCGACACGGCCATCGGACGAAACGGCCAACTGGAATACTCCATCATTGTTGACAAGGGGAACGAGCAAAACCGCCCCCTGACGGTGAATGTGCCGACAACCAAATCGACGTATACCTCAAAACCCGACAATGTCAATCCCGACATTCTGAAAAGCCCGTTCCAGCTCAAAGATTTGGATTCGCTTACTCTCGATTCTTACCTGAATCCAAGTTATACCTTCGACAATTACGTAGAAGGCGATTGCAATCGCCTGGCCCGTTCGGCGGGTTATGCCGTCGCTGAACGGCCGGGCGTAACTTCCTTTAACCCACTCATGATTTATGGAGGGGTTGGTCTGGGCAAAACGCATCTGGTACAGGCTATCGGCAATTTCATTAAGAATAATAACCAGACCAAGTTTGTACTGTATGTTACGTCGGAGAAGTTTACCAACCAGTTTTTGAACGCGGTTCGGTCCGATGGTATTCGTGACTTCACCGCTTTTTACATGCAGGTGGATGTGTTGGTGATCGACGATGTGCAGTTTTTGCAGAAAAAGGAAAAAACGCAGGAGATTTTCTTCCATATTTTCAACCATCTGCACCAGTCGGGTAAGCAGATCATCATGACTTCCGACCGGGCACCGAGAGCTCTGGATGGCCTGGAGGATCGTCTGTTGTCACGCTTTAAGTGGGGTTTGTCGGCAGACTTACAAACGCCTGACCTCGAAACCCGTATTGCCATTATCCAGAAAAAACTTCAGGCTGAAGGAATTTACATTGAGGATACGGTGATCGAATACCTGGCCCACAGTGTCAACACAAACGTTCGGGAACTGGAGGGCGTCATTGTATCGCTGATGGCGCAGGCTTCCCTGAATCGTCGGGAAATTGACCTCGAATTAGCCAAGCAAACCCTGCGCAATATTGTTGTCGACTCGGAGCGGGAAGTAACCATCGATACGGTTCAGGAAGCCGTGGCCAACTATTTCAAC
Organism: Spirosoma horti; assembly: GCF_054776595.1. Classification (NCBI taxonomy): domain Bacteria; kingdom Pseudomonadati; phylum Bacteroidota; class Cytophagia; order Cytophagales; family Cytophagaceae; genus Spirosoma; species Spirosoma horti. The sequence goes on along the minus strand of NZ_BAAHBQ010000003.1, from coordinate 740,426 downwards.
GTTACCATTGCCGACCTGAAAGCCAAAAGCCGCAAGCGCGAATTGGTTCATCCGCGGCAGGTGGCTATGTATCTGGCTAAAGAAAAAACCGATCTTTCCTTGAAATCCATCGGCTATCACTTTGGTGGTCGTGACCATAGCACGGTTATTCACGCCGTACAAACTATCAGCGATCAGGTGGCTAAACATGCCGAAACCCGTGATAGTGTCGAGAAGTTGAAAGCCATGTTCAAGTAAATTTGGTCCTCTCTAACGACGGCCCGGTGACGAAGGGGCAACCAGGCCATCATACAAACGCTAGCCCGACACCAAATCAATGACCTGGCCTGGAATGCCTGCGTTGCCCGTTCCCCGCAGCGTATTCTATACGGGTACAGCTGGTATCTGGATCTTGTGTTGCCCGCCCCACATTGGAAATGGATAGGCCTCGTTGTTGCCGATGAAGCCGGGAATTATCTGGCGGTTATGCCAATTCCCCTTCGGCAAAAACGAGTTTTCGGAATACCTTATAGCTGGATTGTTCACCAGCCGTTCTTCTGCCAGTTTCTTGGCGTTTTTAGTGCTAACCAACGTGGTTCAATTCCCTTTATACGGCTTATGCAGCAGCATTTTCGGTATGGGTCGATGTTCCGTATCCATCTACCGCACGAACAACAACTCCCGTTCGATGACGTCGATGCTGAATCCACTCAGGTTCTGAACTTATCTTCAGGATATGATGCCTTGTATCAGCTCTATAGCCACGACAGAAAGCTAAACCTGAAGCGGGCGCTGGCTGCTAACTGGACGATCATGGAATCAACCGATCCCGAGCCATTGATAACGCTTTTTCGCGAGAATCATGCAACTGGTATCGACAGAGGGGTGGCCGATTGGGCCTATGCTATTCTTAGGAACCTACTGGCAGAATTAAGCACCCGTAAGCTGATGACGTTACGCTATGCCTGCCAGAATGGACGTATCGACGCAGGCGCCTTGTTCGTTTGCGAGGGGAATAGAGTTATTTATCTGTTCAATGCCGCATCAGAAATCGGCCGTCGGGGAAATGCACGGACATTATTGATTGACCAACTGATTCAGGAAAAAGCCGGGATGGAAGTAGTATTGGATTTCGAAAGCCCAGAAAAGTCGACCATTCGTGACTTTTACCGGAGCTTCGGAGCGGTCGAAGAGCCGTTTTACGCGCTACGCTGGAATCGGTTAAGTCTGGTCGAAAACATGTTGCGCGTTAGCCGGCGGCCACTGTTATAAAGTTATCATCTAATTGCAGAAGGACAGAGGAGATACCAGACTGTAGTCTGGATTTTCCTTGAAGAGTTCCTGTAATACGCCAACGTGGGGCTGCCCAAATAGCAACAGCAGCTTCTTTCCCTTATACTGCCGCTGACTTAGTAAGGCATTGCTGTAAATTTTTAGATTTCGATTATAAAACAGACTAATGAATTCGGCGCCAACATAACGCTTGTCAATTTTGCTGACATCCATCGTATTGGTTGCGGTCTTGGAGAAGTCACCATTGACGACCAGGGCCGGTAAGTTAAAAAATAGCCGATGAGTTAACGTGATCATGTCCGGCTGGTTAAGCTTTCGTATGTACTCATATACCGATAAGCTGTCTTGCTGAACCTGTTTTTTCAGGGGACGGGCTATCCCCTGAAACTGCTGTAAGGCTTGCTGATATAAATCAATATTAGTGCCCGTGGTCAACAGCGACTGTGATGTTGCTTCGTAGTGATCAACGCAGTAAACGCGCTGATGCTTCAAGCGTTTAGCCAGGGCAAAGCCGATTTGATAGGTCTCTCCGCGTCCGTATGGCAGGGCATCCAGCGCAATTTTGCCAGCCAAATAAAGAGCATATAAGCTGTCGATTTGTGGTTGTTCGCTGGGGTCTACTTCAACCATAATCATATCGGGTGCGTAGGCCTGGAAGCAGGCATTGAGTTGCTTAATCTCCGCTTGTTTTTTGGGACTATACACATCCGACTGGGGCTGTTTATTATACAACTGACTTAGATGATCGAAGCCGACCAGCATAACCTGCACCGAAGGCTGGTTTTGGGCACTAGTAGTTATCGCCAACAGGCCAGACAGGCATAGACTGATAAAGTACCGGGACAATCGAATCATAGGGGTAAGATGAATCCTGACAAATAATGGATGCGTAAAAAAGGCGTGCCACGACCCAAACCGTGGCACGCCTTTTTTACGCACGAAGTCTGTACGTTAGTAATATTTTATCGGTTGTTTCAGGCCAGCGTCGCGTTTGAGATCCATTTCCATCGACCCAACAAAAAAGTCGACTTCAACCTTGATGGGGACTTTGTTAGCATCGTCGGAAACAAAAATCCGAATGGATTCCTCTTCTTTAATCAGTTTGTTCTGGGGCAATACAGGGTTCAGTTTGATCACATTGACCTTGCCGTGTTTCGTTTTTACCACGTCCTTACCCCGATACCGAACCTTCATGTTATAGATCGTATCGTCGTAAAATGCCGGGACTTCAATGACTTGTCCGCTGGTTAGTTTGCTAAAATCGATGGTGCGCAGGAAATAATAACCGCTGATGAGATCATGGACATTATCGGGCACTTTAAATACATCTTTCTCCGTACGCTCCTCCGCTTTCACTGTATTCGCTTCGTGGTTGAACGTAATGTTTTCTTCCTTGCGATAGCTGTTTTCCTGAAGGTTGGTGTAAAACTTCTGTGGCAGAATCGCCGATGTATCGATGTAGGAGCGCCACGTATCGCGAATCCGCGTTACGAGGTCGAAGGCCCCCAGGGTACGGGCGTCGACATTGACCCGATAGCAGGGGCGCTCATTTACTTTATAGAGCGACGGACTGACATCGACCACGGCTTCGGCTGCGTTCAAAAAGCCGTAGTGTACGCGGTATTCCAGGTGTTCACCTGGCCCGAAGCTGGTATTTGTAACCCGCCTGTAAGCGTTCATGGCGACAAAACCTGTGCTCAAAATGGATAAGATACCAATGCCGATTAATAACTTCTTCATACGCACAATTGCCCACATGTCGGGCTTCGATTAGAACGATGGATAGGTTTGTTTGAGGTAGGTCAAATACCGGTTGAAATTTCCCCCAAACTGATTCTCAAATTCCTGCCGAAAACGATTCTGCTGTTTTCGATAGGTAAGATAACCAATGAAATACGCATTATTCGGTAGGTTTAGTTTTCCCAGTGACCGCTTTTTTATTGATCGTACACCTTTTGTGCTTCGTTGGTCGGTAATCGTGTCTGACGACACAACGATTTGCCGGATGGTTTGCCATTTCAGCGAATCTTTGACCACCGTTTGGGTGCTGGGTTTAAATGTTCGATACAAACTATCGAGCATTCGGGCACCGCGCAAAATATGTTCGTCGTAGTGCTCATAAAATACCTTCGTTGCCAAATAGTCCCGGTAAGGTATAGAGTTCGTACCATACTTTTGAGCCAGAAACCGTAATGCCCCGTATTCGCCCACAAAATCCGCCAGGTTTTCGTTGTATTCCAGGCTGTTCTTCACAAATAATGTGCCGTGAGTCAGCTCATGAATGATTAACTCAGCCAGACTTCCTTCGGGCCTGTCCAGAAAACTGGACAGGATCGGATCATTCAAAAAACCCAAGGTCGACCAGGCCGAAACTTCGCCAATACGGGTATCCAGGCCTTCCCGTTGCAACTCCGCCTGGGTCGAATCGGCACGGTCTTTCTCAAAAAATCCTTTGTACGAGAAGGTACCAATAATCGGGAAATGCCACTGCCGGGCCACGAGTTGGTAGGGTTGTGCGGCCGTGACTACCCATAAAATTGGTTTGCCGTGCTGATCGTAAATGGATTCGTAACTTCCTGACTTATCCAATCCGAGCGAATCTAAAGCAAAACGCTTTATTTCCTGGATTAGTTCTATTTTTTTCTTCAATGAGTCTGGGTAGGCCGGATCTGCCAGCACTGCGCTAACGGGTTTTGTATTCCACAAAATCCGTACCTGACCCTTTGCCTGCATCCATCCATAACTGACCAGTTCCCATTGCCAGACAGCTAAGCCGATCAGAACCCCTACGAGAACAAGAGCAATTTTTTTGACCATTGGTTGGAATTATTCAGCACAAAAGTAGAGAACGGATGGACAACTAGAACAGGGCTCGTTGTTCGGTTGTTTGCTTTTGCCAGTCCCAGAGTACCACCACCCAGGTTTCGCCAATGGTTGAATCATGAAAGTCATGAATAGCTTCGAAACCTACGCGGGCATGGGCCTTTAAGGAGCGTGTGTTAGTAGCCGAAATATCCGTTATCAAAAGCTGAAATCTGTCGCTGTACACCTCTTGATGGTGCTGGTACATCCGGTCGAACACGCGCTGGCCCCGGTATCCATCAGCTACGCAAACCTGCCCCATTACATAATAAGCATAGCCTGACAGGGGCTTACCCGCATAGCTGAGCGAGTTTATCAACGAGAAAAGAGGTAATAGCTCCGGCACATCGGTGCCAAATTCGGGCAACATCGTCAGGGCATAGCCTACTACCTTGTCACCCTCTTTGGCAATGATGCTTGGAGCCGCCTGGTTCATACGCAGCAGAACGGTCGGGTCATGCTCTACCGTAACAAAACCCTGAGCGAGCTGCACCTCGGCAGGTACATTTTTACGGAGATTGGCCTGTTGCAAAGTAAGAATTCCCTGAACATCGGCCTCAGACTGAACGGTGGTAATCGTCATATAATCGTCGTGCGCTCCGCTTTTGCCAAAAATGCCGAGTCTACTTCAGCGCCAATACCCGGTGCATCGGGTAGTTCAATCTGGTATCCGTGATAGGTGATGCCGCCATAAACCGGGTCTTCAGCATGTTCAAAGCAGCCATCCAGATCACAGAAACGTACGTTTTGACGAGCGGCTGCAAAATGGGCGTTCGCCGTCAGCGCTAATCTCGACTCCGACATACAACCGATCATGCAGGGAATTCCGGCGGCTTCAGCAATGGCGTTTATCTTAAGAGCCTCGAAAATTCCCCCACTTTTCGACAGCTTGATGTTGAAATAATCGACGGCTTCCTCACGCACCAGCCGAATGGCATCGGTGGCGTCGAACAGGCTCTCGTCGGCCATGATGGGTACGGTCGCGTTCCGGCGAATTTGCCGTAGACCCGCAATGTCATGTCGTTTGATGGGCTGTTCGCAATATTGCACGTTCCAGTCGCCGATGGCCTGCAGCACACCCGAAGCCGTTACAACATCCCAGCCCTGGTTTGCGTCGGTACGGATCGGCGTTTTATCGCCAATGGCTTTCCGAATGGCGGCTATCCGGTCGATATCGTCGTGCAGATTCGTACCGAGTTTTACCTTGATGGCTTCGGCACCTTTTTCCTGAATCCGCAGGGCATCGTCCACCATTCGCTCGGGAGTGTTGATATAGATCGTTTCGTCCGTGACCAGTGCGCGTTTGGCGCCACCCAGGAACTGGTAGAGCGGCATCCGGGCGGCTTTGGCGGCCAGGTCGTAAAGCGCCATGTCGAAGGCGGAACGAGTAGTTGGGTGACCGGGCAGATAACGTGTCAGGGCTGTGATGCAGCCTTCAATATCGAGCGGGTCACGGCCGACCAGAAGCCGGGCCATGTCATGAGCAGCCGCCAGCGAAGATGCCTGCGTTTCACCAACGATCATCCAGAAAGGAGAGCCTTCACCCCAGCCCGTTATGTGTTCATCGGTTTGAATCTCGACCAGTATATTCCGGGCGTTGTCAATCGTTCCGAGCGAGATGGAAATGGGCGCCTTCAGCGGAATGTCGTAGCGGTAGAGAGTAATCTGAGTAATTTTCATAGTGGGGTAACCGACAGCATCCTTGTCGGCAACTTGTTAACACCAACAGCATCCTGCTGCCGGATACACAACTATTCCGGAAACTGGCTCTTATCCAAACCTGGAATTAACCGAAGCGCATTTTTGTAATACACTTTTTTCAGTATGGCGTCGGGTAAGCCCATGCCATACATCCGCCAGAACGCGTGGTATTTTTTGTGGTAAGGGAAATACTCGTCGTCGGTTTCGAGCACGCGGAAATAGGTGGCGTATTCAGAGGGAACCCAACTGTCTTTCCCGAACAGAATACGGTCCTGGTACTTCTCGAAAAACGTACGGCTAGCCCTTGGCTGACGGCCCAGTTCGGCAATGACCGCTCCGATTTCGACATTCATGTTCGGGAAAACGGTCATCAGGCTGTCGAGCTTTTTTAAATCGTTGGGATACCAGCCCATGTGTGCCGCAATGAACGTTGTTTTCGGGTGCTTGCGGAATACATTGTGCTGCTCGGCGATGAGCTGCTCCCAGGGAACAGGATCATTGGCCGCCCGTTTGCGACCACCGTGTAATTTGAGTTCGAGCCAGCGTTCGTTGTAGCGGTCCATTGGGTCCCAGAACGACTTGGGGTCGGCTGTGTGAATCAAAACCGGAACACCCAACTCACCACACTTTGCCCAGATTGGGTCCAGACGCGGGTCATCGACCCGAATGCGCTGGCCTGATTCATCTTTGCTGTTAAGACCCAGATTTTTGAAAATCTTGAGCCCTCGTGCGCCCTTTTTTACGTCTTCTTCCAGCAATTTAACGGCATCCTCCGTCCAGCCTTTCCGACCGACCTCGTCGAAATTAAGGTTGGTAAACAAGGCCAGCCGCTTGGGGGCCGACTTGGCCGCATTGGCCAAGGATTTATCGAAAAACTGCGTTCCTTCCTGAACGCTTCCCCAGCCACGGCCGCTCAGATTGACCATGATCCCCATGTTCAAACTATCCATTTGGGTAAGCAGGCCGCTCAGGTTAGCCTTGTCCATATCCCACTGGTGATTGTGCACATCGATGAATGGATACTTAGAGCGGGTCAGCTTGTGTTCCGGCACTTTAAGCGTCGAGACGGGGTCATACTCTTCAAAACCCAATGGTTCGGGCGGCTGATTCGACTTTGGAGATTGACCACAGGCTACTAGGCCTGCCAGCAGGAGCGCAGGAAGGTAAATGAATGTCTTCATAGACAGATTGTCGTTGACAGGTTGTCGTAAAACTAATCCCTAAAGATAAGCGCCACACAATGAGCGGCAATACCTTCGCCCCGCCCCACGAACCCAATATGTTCGGAAGTGGTGGCTTTAATGGAAATATCGTCCTCGGGAATGGCCATTACCCCGGCCAGACAGGTTTTCATAGCGGGTATGTGCGGATTGAGCTTGGGTTCCTGCAACACCACCGTTACATCGACATTGGAAACTTCGTAGCCCGCTTCGCGCACCATGCGGAGCACTTCGGCCAGGAGTAATTTGCTGTCGACGCCTTTCCAGCGTGGGTCCTTGTCCGAAAAATGATACCCAATATTACGCATGTTGGCGGCTCCAAGCAGCGCATCGCACAGCACATGGCAGACGACATCGGCGTCGGAGTGCCCAACCGGCCCGAATAGACTTGGAATCTGAATACCACCCAGCCAGAACGCCCGCCCTTCTTCAAGGCGGTGAACATCATAACCTTGCCCTACTCGTATTTTCATTCGGTCTGGTGATAATAAAGAGTCGAACAGTTGTCTTTCCGCAATACCTGCCTGGCCATAGCCTGAATACCGTCGGGGGTGACGGCCTGAATCTGGTCAGCTTCCTGATTGACCAAATCAGGGTTGCCCGCATTGGCCGCGTAAGCGAGGTTCATGGCCCGGTTTAATAATTCGACCTCCGAGAATGCCAATGTGGCTTCGGCCTGATTTTTTACTTTCGCCAGTTCTTCGTCTGGTACAGATTGATCGATGAACTCCTGCACGATCGACTCAACAGCAGCATCAGCTTCTTCCAGCGAAATACCTTTATTCAAATTTCCCTGAACCACCAGCAAGCCAGGGTCGATGGAAGCGGTAATGTATGCATTGACACTGCTGAACAACGGATTGGTACGCAGCAATTGCTGATATAGCCGGGACGATTTGCTGCGTCCCAGCATGTCGCCCAGCAGGTCGGCGGTCTGGAAACTGGCATCGAACCGACCCGGCATGTGATAGGCTTTATACAGACTGTCCAGGGGTACTTTAGCCGATGTTTCAATCTTCCGGGCTTCGGTCTGCTTCGGTTCAGTTGGGAGCTGACGCACGTAAGGAGTCCCCGCCTGGATAGGAGCGAACCATTTGGTGCACAACTGTTTTACCTGCTCGACGGTCACATTGCCCGCCACCACCAGAATCGCATTGTTGGGCAGGTAGTATTTAAAGAAAAATGACTTCACGTCATCCAGCGTCGCATTTTCGATATGGCTGATGTCTTTGCCAATCGTTGCCCAGCGATACGGGTGCTGTTGGTAGGCCAATGGCCGAAGCTTGAGCCAGACATCGCCATAGGGTTGGTTCAGGTAGCGCTGCTTGAATTCTTCAATCACTACTTTTTGCTGGACGTCCAGCACCTGCGGATCGAACGAGAGGCTCAGCATCCGGTCCGACTCCAGCCAGAAGGCCGTTTCCAGATTAGCGGCTGGAAGGGTAATGTAGTAGTTGGTAATGTCGGGGCTGGTAAAGGCGTTATTTTCGCCACCCACCTTTTGCAGGGGTTCGTCGTAACTGGCAATGTTTTGCGATCCACCAAACATCAAATGCTCAAACAAGTGAGCAAAGCCTGTTTTGGTCGGATCTTCATCACGCGACCCAACATTATACAGAATATTAACAGCGGCCATCGGTGTCGATGCATCTTCGTGTACGAATACCTGCAAGCCGTTATCTAAGACAAATTTTTCGTAAGCAATCATGGAAAAGCAATTTCGTATAGCCTTCATTCTAGACTACGTAGTGAACAAAAGTAAGGTTCTGGTCGTATAGAATCAAACGATGTAATACCAACAACTACTTTGTCCATTTTCAAAAATACCTTTCTGGTTTTAAGCTGCCTGTTTTTGCCGCTCCTTGCTCCAGCGCAGGTACTTACTGATCCCACCGTTCAACAAACCGTTCTGAAAACGCTGGATGCGATTTATAATATGGATTTTCCTGATGCCGAGACTCAAATACGGCAGCTTCAGACGCAATATCCCCAGCACCCGATCGGTCCCATTTTGCGCGCCACTCAACTGGAGCTTCAGTATTTACCGCTGCACGAGAATAAGGCGGCTACGGCGCAGTTTATACAGGCCGTCGATCAGGGCCTGGCGTTGGCCAAAAAGATGCTCGATAAGGATGAAGATGATCCCGAAGCCGTGTTTTTTGCCCTAACGGCGCATAGTTACCTGGCTTCGCTCTACAATAACAAAAGCGAATCGTTAAAAGCCGTTGGCGAATCGAAGAAAGCTTATAGTTACCTACGGGAAGGCTTCGTATTGATGGGCAAAAATCCTGACTTCTATTTCACGACCGGTCTGTATAACTACTACATCGAACGCTACCCAATGGATCACTCAATTGTGAAACCGTTAATGCTCTTTTTCGAAGATGGCGATATGCCAAAGGGGTTGAAGCAAATGGATATTGCGACCAAAAAGGGGCTTTTCATGCGGCCCGTCGCCAATTATTACCTGGCTCACATTCTTCTCAAGCATGAAATGGACCCGGCTAAGGCCGTCGTTTATGCGAAATACCTGGCGGATAAATACCCGAAAAACCCGCTATTCGGCATGACCTGCGCGGAGTCGCTCTTGTTGGCGGGCCGCTATGCCGAAGCTCGTCCCTATGTACAACGGTTGAAGCAGATGCCCAATAAACTGGTGCCGATGGCCGTTCACACGTTCACCGGAATGCTGGCCGAGTATGCCGACAAAGATGATAAAGAAGCAGCAGACGCGTACGAAATAGCCCTTCGACTACCCTTCAATGACCCCTATACAAAAGAATATCACGCCTTTGCTTATGCGGGCCTGGCACGTATTGCGGCCCGAGCCAACGACCATAATCGGGCCAGGATGAACTATAAAAAAGCCCTTGCTATTGGGCAGTATAAATCCCTTATCCGCGAAGCGAAAGGATTTAAATGATAATCTTTTGTCATTCCGACGCCGGAAGAATCTTGACGTCTCCTTGTCGGGAAATTTAATATTCCTCCTGCGTCGGAATGACAAAAGTCAGTAATCCACTTCCAGATTCAGCACCTTGCGTAATTCGTGCAGGGCCGGGTTTTTTTCGGCGAGGAAATTGAATTTATCCTGCGAGCTGTAAATCATCTTTTTGGTCTCCTGAACTGTGACTTTGTGCTCCAGCTGAATCTGGCTATTCTGTAACTCGGTGCGCAGGTAACCCAGCAAGTCAGGTCTAAGGTCGGTCAGATAACCTACCTGTAAGGTGTTGTCGAGCGTCAGATGAATGACGGTGCCATCCAGAATCAGTTCCCGGTTGAGAACGAGCTGCTCCGTAGCAGAGTCATTCTGCTGCTGGCGTATTTTGGCAAATGCCCGCCAAACGTCCACCAATTCATCAAACGTGAAGGGTTTATCCGGCCGTATGGGCGCGGTCGACACAACTTCGGTATCTGTATCGGCTGAAGGTACTACTGGCCCGGCGGTCAACGCTACTGTAGACCGCAGTCGGCTGGTGGCCGGGCGTGGTGGCGGGGCTATCTGTGGTCTGGCTGGCGTTTCAGGTTTGATTGCCACCGTTGGCGCAGCGGCTGATACTGCTACAGCGGTTGGCACTACGCTGGTTTTTATCTCTGGTGGTGCCGTTGCAACTCCATTCTGCGTTACTGTCTGGCCATTTTGCTGAACGGTTCCCGTTGCTAAAGCGCCGTTTGTTCCGTTACCGGCGTGGTAGCCATTGACTGGCTCACTTGTAATGGGGTGGCTTTCGCTTAGCGGATGGCCGTTACTCGTTGACTGCTGCGAGGGGCCGGGTGCTGGTTTGCCGTTTTTTTTTTCGTCTCCCGATGGCTCGGCAGAAAAACGTTCGGGGGTAGCGTTGCCAGTTGGTGTAAGAACCGCGTCGGGCAGCGTATCCCAGTTGAGCAGGTTGCGCAGGTTGGCTAACTTCATCAACCACAATTCCGTGTGCAGTCGCTGGTCTTTGGCCTGCTTGTAATTCATGTCACACTGCCCGCCCAGGCTGAGGGCAGAAAGTAAAAACGACATGGGTGCCCGAACGGCCTGGTCGAGGTATTGCCGACGGACGTTCTCGGTCACTTGCAGCAACTGCACCGTTGCCGCATCTTTACAAACCATCAAATCGCGAAAATGGCGACACAGTCCAACGACAAACTGATGCCCATCGAAACCCTTTCGCAGAATTTCGTCGACCGTCAGCAGACTTTGTGGCAGATTGCCGGCCAGCAAGAGGTCCGTTAATTTAAAGTAATAATCGTAATCGAGAATGTGCAGGTTGTCCAGTACTTCCTTGTACCGAATGATGCGATCGGCCGCGAACGTCACGTTCAGATCGAACATGGACAGCGCGTCACGCAGACCACCATCGGCTTTCTGAGCAATCAGGTCGAGGGCCTCCGTTTCGGCAGTAATGCCTTCTTTGACAGCAATACTGGCCAGATGCCCGGCAATATGTTGTGGCTGAATCCGGTTGAAATCAAAAATCTGACAGCGGGACAGAATTGTTGGCAGGATTTTATGTTTTTCGGTCGTTGCCAGAATGAAAATGGCGTAGGAGGGAGGCTCTTCCAGTGTTTTCAGGAACGCATTGAAAGCAGCCGACGAGAGCATGTGGACCTCGTCAATAATGTAGATCTTGTATTTGCCCGACTGGGGCGGATACCGAACCTGGTCGATCAGATTACGAATGTCTTCTACGGAGTTGTTCGAAGCCGCATCCAGCTCATGAATATTGAAGGACGCATTCTGGTTAAAGCTTACGCACGACTCGCAGGCATCGCAGGCTTCTCCTTCGGCAGTCAGGTTCTGACAGTTAATAGTTTTGGCCAGAATTCGGGCACAGGTTGTTTTGCCAACCCCGCGCGGCCCGCAGAACAGAAAGGCCGACGCTAAATGATTGGTCTTGATTGCATTCTTAAGCGTGGTGGTAATATGCTCTTGCCCCACAACCGTGTCGAACGTAGCAGGGCGGTACTTGCGGGCCGAGACCACGAAATTTTCCATACTCAAAGTTAGTAAGGTCGGGGCGCATTTCAAACGAAGGACAACGACTGTTCGGCATCAAATCTCCCGACCGCAGTGGGGACACACGTTCCGGCTGGGTTTTTTGCGGTCGCGGATGTGCTCGTTAAAACCGGATACCAGAATACCCGTTGGCAGGGCAAACAGGCCAATACCCACAATGGCCGTAATACCACCCAGTAATTTCCCCAACGGCGTTATGGGGTGAATATCCCCATAACCAACGGTCGTCATTGCCGTAACGCCCCACCACATCGTGGCTGGAATACTCGAAAATTTATCGGGCTGAGCCGAATGTTCCACATAATACATCACGCTCGATACGATAATCAGCATGAAAACAACGAGCATCGTACTAAGAATCAATTCTTCTTTCTTTTCTCTGACTACATTCTGAATTAACCGGAAGGCGTGTGAGTAGCGGGAGATGCGAAATAATCGGAAAATACGGAACAGTCGCAAAATCCGGACGATGGCTAAATCGGTGGCGAACAACGAAAAGTAGAACGGGAAAATAGCCAGAAAATCGATCATGGCACTGGTCGAGAACATGTAACGTACACGCCCCCAGAACCAGTGGCTATACTTTTCATTTTCAACACATACCCAGAGACGGAGCAAGTATTCGATGGTGAAAAAGATTACAGAAAACAGCTCGAAGTCAATGAACAATCGCGCAAACTGTTCATTATATTCCTCCACAGTATGGAGAACAATGGCAATAGCATTGAGTGTAATGATCGTAATCAACAGCAGGTTGAAGACGAGGCTCATACCCCGCCGTTTCCCGGCCGAGATTTCGAGCGTGCGATAGACAAGTTTGCGGAGGTGTAGCATGTATTAAGAACGGTAGGTCGTTCTGCAAGCTACTACGCAAACCGCGAATTTAGTTTCGAAAAAAAAGCCAAAACCTTATCGCTGAGTTACGATTGACGACTAAAGCTAATTCGATGCCCGGTAATGCCTGATGGTGAACAGGGCCGTAAGCATGGCTGTAACCGCCAGTCCACCCGCAAACAGGCCAATGGTAGGCACGGAGACATAGTCCTGTGCATGACCGGCGAGATAGGAACCGGCAATATCGGACAGGTTTACAAAGGCCATATAGGTTGTAAACTGCGACCCTTCGACGCCCGGTCGGCAGATGGCCATGAGCAACGGCATGGCCGCAATACTAATGCTGGGGTCCATGAAATACAGCGCAACCAACCCCGTTTGCGCCACCTCACGCTGAATCCAATGGGCCGACAGGGCGTTGAACACCAGCAAGTAGCCGGCAACCATTGCCAGTACAATGACCAGTAACCGGCGCGGGCTGATGCGGTCGGCTAGGTAGCCGCCCATCAGGGCAACACCGGTAGCTACCAGCATACCATACGTACCCGTCAAGCCCGAAACGGAGGTGTCCGTCCAGCCAAGAGTATGGATCAAATGGTAATTATACCCGCGCATGAATAAGCTAACGCTCACATAAGCCGCCACCACGGAGCCAAACAGGAGTAGACTTCGCCTGGCAAATAGACCCCTGAATAACTCGGTAAAAAGCCACCGGAAATCATGGTCAGGTCGTTCATATGCCTTGTCAATCGGGACCGCACGGGAGACCGACGGCTGGCGGCTAAACGACGGCAGAAGGCGGTCGCCGGGGCGCTCCCGGATAAAGAAGGTTAGTCCGGTCAGCATTAGTAGTAAAAGCGACTGAACCAGAGCCGCGTTGAAAAAACCATAGGTTCGCAGAAGTTGCGAAAATACGGCTGCCCCAACGCCGGTGCCAATCAGGAAACCCGCCCGCATAAAGGCATTGACGCGTCCGCGTTCGTTTTCCGGAATGACCGAAATGGCCATGGCATCCACGCTGGCGTCCTGAACGGCGGCAAAAACACTGTGTGTGAAGAAGAACCAGGCCAGCGTGATGACGTGATTTACCGGATCCTGTACGAAAAGTAGGCCCAGCGATGCTAAACCTGCCAGGCATTGGGTACCAATAACCCAGGGTTTTCTACGTCCCATGGACGAGTTCTGGTAGCGGTCGATGAGGGGTCCCCATATAAACTGAAAGGCCCAGGGTAGCCCGACGATAGCGGCAAATGCCCCGATGACTTTAGGTTTAATGCCTTCTGCTGCGAGGTAGTTGGTCAGTGCCGTCAGCGAAAAGCCAGCCGGAATCCCCTGCATGACATAGAGGTAGAAGAAAACAAAGTAACGTAGTAACCGGCTTCGGCTTAGCGTTAGTGGGTAGGTCTTGGGCGGAAGGGTCGTCAGCACAGATCGGGTTGAGTATATAAGCCAATAGCCTTGACTACAGCTAACCAAACCTGTATGACTTAACGATTAATAAATATGTTTTGGCTGTTATCGAACTATCCTATAAAAAAACCGTTAGTGTATTGCAAGAACCGGATAATCTCTCTAACATTGTCCGCGTTTTCAGCGCAAAACCAATGGCAAAGCTCGTTTATTTACCGACTTTCTTCCATACTACGCCATTTCGGTTTAGGTCCGAAAGGACTATATCATTTTGTTTGCCTATGTGGTAAACTATTTCCGCCAATTTTCTCGTTTTATTCACCTAACAAACCAGCTCGGATTACGCTGTCTCCGTTTCTGCGGCTTTACAACCGCCCAATAAACGACAATGATCAAACCAGAAATAGTTAACGATCTATATATCGTTCAAGTCGCAAATGAAAATCATTTGCGGCTGGCCGAAACCATCTGCCGGGAAATGGAAGAAAGCGCAAAAGCCCGGGGAACCGGCATTGCCAAGCGCTCTCCCATTTATGTGATGGAAAAAATGCTCGAAGGGAAGGCCATTGTCGCTATGACACTTTCGGGCGAATGGGTTGGCTTTTGCTACATCGAAACCTGGGAGCATGGTAAATTTGTGGCCAACTCCGGGTTGATCGTTCATCCCGATTATCGAAAAAGCGGCATTGCTACGCGCATCAAAGCGAAAGCATTTGAACTGTCGCGGGCGATGTTCCCTACAGCCAAGATCATTGGCATTACGACAAGCCTGGCGGTGATGAAAATCAATTCCGATCTGGGTTATCAACCCGTAACGCTCAGCGAACTGCCCGCCGATGACGCTTTCTGGAAAGGTTGCCAGACCTGCGCTAACTTCGACATCCTGACCCGTACTAACCGCAAGCATTGTTTATGTACGGGCATGCAATATGATCCTGAAGAACACAAGAAGGAGCAGAAAGACGAAAAGTGGAATTTTCTCAAAGAGTCGAGCTTATATGAACGCTGGATGCGTATCAAAAAACGTATTCTGATGCGGATCAGTCCTACTGAACGGACGCGGTCACGCCGTGACCACGAGCTGGAAACGGCCTGATCAGAAGTCTATAAAACAGAAAAGCCCCGAAGTTGCTTCGGGGCTTTTCTGTTTTATAGACTGTCTAAATGTAGTTCTCTCCTGAAATCACGGTCAGATTACAACGTTCATTTGCGTTATATTATCTCAAAATTTAATATTTAACAATTTGATAACATTTGGTTAACATTGGGTCGTAAAATAATATATTGTTTACTGGCCGATAAGTCTCTTTCGAGGGCATGTTTTACTTATATATAGCTATTTTAACAGAATAAAGTATTTAAATGATACTGTAGGGTAAAACAAGACGGCTCTACTACGTCTTCAGGCTGTCTATAGTTGGTAATATTTAGATAATATTAGCGTAATATTAAGGTAACATTAGTCGCTTCCATAGTTTATGGCCTTGGGACGAGGGTTGTTTGTTTAATCATTTAATCACATTGAAGTCATGAAAAAGAATTTCGCTCTTCTCATGCTGGTAGGCTTCCTGGCAACGCAAGCCTATGCTGCGCCCATTAAAACAAGTAAACCCAAGGCCGTTAAGGCAACGCTGGAAAACCAACTGGCGAAGTACGTTTCTTACCCGGATGCCCTTAAGCCAACCCAGCAGGCTGGTGTGGTGGTCATTCAATTTAAAGTGAATGCTGACAGTGAACTTTGTCAACTGGAAGTATTCAGTCAGAATGAACAACTCAACAATACATTGATTCGCCAGTTGACTGGCAAGAAAATAAACGGATACGGCAGCGATGCCGGTGAATTACACACGGTTCGGTTGCGTTTTCAACCGGATTGATGGAATGATAGGTAATTGACTTACCCTTATTCTTACCGTTCGCTCTGTCGAATGATATTGCTCAGATCTGAACAATATCATTCGACAGAGCGATTTTTGTTTACCTGCTTTAGTATAAACCTACCGACCTACACTATGTCTGAACCGCTCTCGCTGGTCTGGCTCCGGCGTGACTTACGTTTGCACGATAATGCGGCCTTGTACCATGCCTTGAAACGTGGCCGTCCTGTTCTTCCCGTTTTTATTTTTGATCGCACCATTCTCGATGCGCTGGACGATCGCTGCGACCGTCGGGTCGAGTTTCTTGTTCAGGAAATTGACCGGTTGCGGACTGAGTTGGCTCAACTGGGTTCAACCATTATTGTCCGGTATGGAGCCCCGGTCGACGTGTGGAAAGAACTGATTACGCAGTATACCATAGCCGATGTGTTTACCAATCACGATTATGAGGGCTATGCCAAAGAGCGCGATAAAGCCATCGGTGATCTATTGGCTGAACATAGCATTGGCTTCCATACCAGCAAGGACCAGACGCTGTTTGAGCGTGACGAGGTGCTGAGTGGAAAAAAAACGCCATACACCGTTTTTACACCCTATAGCCGAAACTGGCGCGAAAAACTGACTGATTTTTACCTGAAAGCGTACCCGACGGAAAAATATGCAGGTCACTACTGGAAAACGGAGCCATTACCCGTACCCACGTTGAAGGAAATGGACTTCCAACCTGTGGGTGAGCCGTTTCCTCCCCGAACGGTGTCTGAGACATTACTCGATGGCTATAAAAAAACGCGTGATTTTCCGGCACTACCGCATGGAACAAGTCAACTGAGCATACACCTTCGGTTCGGTACGGTCAGCGTTCGTGACCTGGCTCGTCAGGCTAAAGAAGCGGATGACCAGACTTTCCTGAATGAACTTTGCTGGCGGGATTTTTACTTTCAGGTGCTGGATCATTTTCCACATGTCGAGAAAAACTCGTTCCGACGGCAATATGACCAGATCGAATGGCGCAACAACGAAGCTGAGTTTGATAAATGGTGTCGTGGCGAAACGGGGTATCCCATTGTTGACGCGGGCATGCGTCAGTTGAATACCATCGGCTGGATGCACAACCGGGTTCGGATGATTACCGCCAGCTTTCTATGCAAACACCTGCTTATCGACTGGCGATGGGGCGAAGCCTATTTCGGTAAGAAACTTCGGGATTATGACCTGTCTGCCAATAACGGTGGCTGGCAGTGGGCGGCTGGATCGGGTACCGATGCCGCTCCTTATTTCCGTGTTTTCAACCCCACGCTGCAAGCCGGAAAGTTCGATCCCAAAGGAGAGTATATCCGGCATTGGGTGCCGGAAGTGGACAAGCCGAGCTATGCCAGGCCAATGGTTGAGCATACGATGGCCCGCCAACGGGCGGTCGATACGTATCGAAAAGCACTGGCAAAGGTGAAGTAGCGATTTGTCTTCTGTCGCCGTATCAGGTGGTTAGGTGGCCGTGGTTAATGGATCAAAGTTTCCATTGAACAACCCAGCCCGGCTTTAGCACTTTAGGTTTTGGAACACCCGCCAGCCCAGTGGCTGTGTTCATGGCAATGAGCGATAGCGGAACGGTTGTACTGGTTTGGACTGAAATGGCTTTAGTTGCCCGCAAAAACAGATTGCCTCTGGCATCGACATCGTCGACAACGGCATACAATACATCACCGGCTTTCAGATCAGTCTGGTCAATCTGAACGTCTTCCGAAAGAGCAAAGGTCCAGCTTTGCCCTACTTTAGGTTGCCCGGCCCGAACGAGTCGGGCAACAACATCGCCTACAAAAATAGGGGGAACGGTCGGTTTGTTTTTGAGCAGTTGAGTTAACAAACTATCCATGACAATGGCTTCATTTCGGGTAGCTCGGGGTAAGTTATTGGCTACATCAGAAGCATCGTCCAGTGATTCAATGGGAACGCCGGTCTGTTCGGGCTCCTGATCCTGAAGCCAACCCATGCGCCGGGCCTGCTCACGTTCCAGTTCATAAGCCTCCCCGGATGATACCAGCATGATCTCTACAGAACCAATGCCGTAAGAAGGGTTAGTGAATAGCTCTTTCATGGCCAGAATCCGGTATAGATAGTAGCCGGTTTCGGGGTTCATGGTCATCGAATAATAATCGCGGTGGCCGGATTTGGTGATTTTACGCTGTACCATGCCCACTCCCCCATTATAAGCAGCTGCCACGAGTGTCCATGAACCCAACCTGGAATAAAGAAATTTTAAATATTTGCAGGCGGCTTCGGTTGATTTAAGAAGGTTGGAGCGCTCATCATTTCCCGGTTGAATAGACAACCCCATATCCTGAGCGGTCTCGTCCATAAATTGCCAGTAGCCAACAGCTCCGGCAGAGGATACGGCATGCGCATTCCAGGCGCTTTCAATAAGGGGAAGGTATTTAAAATCGTTGGGAATCGTATGTTTTCGCAGGATTGGCTCGATAACAGCAAAAAAAGGTGCCGAACGAGCTTTCAGCCCATTCAGGTGCCGTTGATAGCCTGAGCTGCTTGCCAGCGCAAAAGCCAGTTTAGCCGAAACATTACCCTGTTCGGTCGGCACTATTTCTCCACAGAAATGCAACCGGCCAGGACTTATACCTGATCGCGATTCAGCCGGATAGAATCGGCTCGATTTGCCTTTTACGGCAGTTGTCTTTCTCTGGGCCAACGCCATTGATGCAAGCAGCAGCAACAGGGTAGGGAGCAGCGTAACAACCTTGTGGGTAAATCGTATCAAAACAAATAACGTTGGTTAGACCTCTGAGAAACGATGCTGTGTACTGGTTTAGTTCGTCAGTAGCCCGTTGTTTAGTGACTTAGCCAATGCTGGCTGATCTGTCTATTGACGTTAAAGTGACTTCCAGGTCAGTATCCAGCCTGACTTTATTTGGGACAAATCCGACAATTTAATGCCAAGACGACCCGTAGAGGCATCTACGGCCGACAACGCCAGCGAGTAGGTTTGCTTGTCGCTGGCCGAATACAGTTTTTCTGAACGCAGATAAACCTTATTGGCTTTTGTATCAATATCTTCGATAACGGCATACAGGATATCGCCTTCCTCCACTTGCCGATCACCGGCCATTCCATCGCGGGTGAGGTTGAATACCCAGATCTGACCACGTTCTAAACCTGATGTTTCCGTTAGGCGCGCTTTAATGCCACCCCTAAATACATCGGCTGCATTAGGCAATGGAATGTCTGTTGTTCGGCCATTGGGGGCAGCCAGTGCCTCTTTTGCGGGTGCGCCCACGGCCTCTCTGGTGGCTTCATTCATGATAACCTCAGGCAGTAACACTTCGTCATCATCGGGATCGGCGCCTGGCAATGCACCGAGTGGCTCGTCAAGCGTAGCCAGTATCTGGCCCGGAATCAGGTTTTTATACGATCGATAATTGGAGAATAGTTCTTTAAACGCCAGAATCCGGTACAGGTATTTACCTGTTTCGGCATTCAGGCGGAGGTAATAGTAATCGCGTTGTTGCTGCCGCCGGATATTGCTGAGCAACGCGCCAATGCCATTGTTATAAGCTGCGGCCGCCAATGTCCATGAGCCAAGGCGATTGTATAAATAACGTAAATAGCGGCAGGCGGCATTGGTGGATTTAACCAGATGCCGTCGCTCGTCGGTGCCATGTTCTATGGTCAACCCCAATTCTCGGGCTGTGGCCGGCATAAATTGCCAATAGCCAGTGGCTCCCTTGGGCGATACCGCAAATCCCTGTAAAGCACTTTCAACTAAGGGCAAGTACTTAAAATCCAGCGGTATGCCATGACGGGCCAGAATTGGCTCAATGATTGGAAAAAAGACGGCTGCTCGTTGGCGAATGCGTAGTAAGGCCTGATTTCTGGCGGTGTTGCGTGCCAGGGCTGAAACCAGTCGCCGGGCCACAACTTCTTCGTGGATTGGTACTGATTCACCACAAAAATAAACCGGAGGCAGGCCTTTTAGGAACGTTGGGTCAACGATCAGCGTAGGCGAAAGGCCCGAAAAAGATGCATGGGTCGGCCTGTTCAGCGAAGCACTCGGAGCAAAAGCACTTCCCATAATCAACACCAATACCAACGCGAGCAAGGATAACAGGTTTTTCAAAAGGTAAGTGCACAGTTTAGCATTATATATTCTTTAGACCTAATAGAGTGTCAACTGTAACATTATTATTTCTTCGTGTTGTATACGTTTCGCTCGCCGACAAACCGTATCATTCGATGAGCAGGCTGGTTAAGGGGTTCACCAACAGAAGCTTGGGGACGTAATTGGCCTGGAGTCAGTAGGGGCGGGCTCACGATAAATAAGCGCGCAGTTGTGAAATGAAGAGTCCGGGAAAGAACCCGGCGGCTGGCGATACGTCTAAAAATGAGTGCATACCAGTTACGGAGATTTTCTTACTGACTGCCTAAATTCTCCGGCCAGGGCTTTCTAAATCCTGAAGCCTGCTAACAAGAAAAGCCGCCCGTAAAGTGAGTGGCGGCTTTCTGTTTACTGACTAAGGTTGGGCATTTATAACCAGTCCCAAAAATGAAGCGGGCGGATACCGCCTTGTGTTTTCCGTTTCAAAAAGCGAGGCCGACGGAACCGAAGCACCATCAGTCCCATCATCAATTTCTTGATGGGCAGATGCTGGCCCTGAGTTTCCAGGTCGGAAAGAGGAACAGTAGGGCTCTGCGAAGCGGCCTGCGCAATGAGTTGTTCAGTATCTGATAACGTTCTGGTCAGGGCCGTATTCGGGCGGGGTCCCCAGGTAGAATTGTCTTCGTCGATCAGTTCGATTGTTGGCGAATCTTTGATTTTCTTCGGCAATGCCAGTGGTTTATGCCAGCTTGGCAATGGCTTCATGAGTTCTGCCATGGTTGACCCGCGTAGCATCAACGCATATTGACGTGGGTTACTGAGCAACTCTTTGAAGGCCAGAATCCGAAACAGATAATGGCTCGTTTCGCGGTGCAGACGAAGTCGATAATAATTCGACTGGCCCTGCTGTTCCATTTTGTTACGAACGTGTGTAATTCCGCCATTATAGGCAGCCGCCACGAGTGTCCAGGAGCCTAACTCCCGATATAACTGGTGCAAATGTCGGCAAACAGCTACCGTAGCTTTCTGTAGATTA
Source organism: Spirosoma horti (assembly GCF_054776595.1). Lineage (NCBI taxonomy): Bacteria > Pseudomonadati > Bacteroidota > Cytophagia > Cytophagales > Cytophagaceae > Spirosoma > Spirosoma horti. The sequence continues at coordinate 719,107 of NZ_BAAHBQ010000003.1, read as the reverse complement.
TACCGTTCGTCTACTTTGCCATTCACTTCCAGACCGAGTTCACGAGCCGTACCGGGCATCAATTGCCAATAGCCCGATGCGCCTTTATAAGATACGCTGCTGTTATCGAGCGCGCTCTCGGCCAACGGCATAAAACGGAAATCGCGGGGAATTTTGTATTTCCGAAGAATGGGATCAATGATCGGGAAGAACGTAGAAGCCCGCATCCGAAGATCGAGCAGAAATTCCTGCTGGGCGCCATACAGCCGAAGTGTTTGTAGCCATCGGCGCGAGACATGTCTCTCGTTTACGGGAACTTCCTCTCCGCAGAAATAAATAGGGAACTGGTGATTTGTTGAGTCAACGACCAGAAGTTGTGGGTTGTTCAATCCGTTCGACGACAGCGTTAAGCGGCTCGTATCGGCCCCAAAAAAGGGGATCGCGAGGACCGGTTTGACAGCGGCCATGAGTAGTGAAAAACTTACTTCTTTTATCAAAATTATAGTAGTTGTTGTGGCACATATAGACAAGAAAACCCGTACCGAAGTAGCGGGTTTGTCCAATTATATAATACGAATCTAGTTGATTGTGGCCTAGATACCAAATTATCGCCTAAGAATTATCCAACGGCCCGCCTGAAAACAGGATTTTATTCTTATAAGAGCCCAGCTACAAGGGTCAACTTGCCGTAGTCATAACGACCACCCAAATGATCGAAAACCGCCTTTAAACGCCCTTCTGCCATACCGACCGTTGCAATCGCTTTTTCGATTTCGCGCCGTTCGATCGGGTCGATCAGGGAGACTAAATCAATATCGTAACCGGACTTCGATAACTGCACCAGATGACTGGCAACGGAGCCTGTCGTGAGTTGTCGCTGGGCTGCTATCTCGCCAATGGATAACCCGCTATTGTACAAATCGAGGGTTATCAGTTGGGTCGACCCTTTGGGCTTTTCGCCCGCGTCCACCCGGCCACGTACATAGCCCACAATCTCATCCAGAAAACGCTTGCCAAACAACTGTAGCTTCCGTTCGCCAACACCACTTACGTTGCGCAGCGCATCGGGGGTAACAGGCCGCTGGCGAGACATGTCTTCCAGAGTCGTATCGGTAAAGATAACGTAGGGCGGCACGTTTTGTTCGTCGGCGAGTTCCTTCCGCAATACCCGCAACCGCTCGAATAGCGTATCGCGCTGGGTTTCTGTTTTGGTCTTGATTTTCTCGACAACGGGTTTGGGGGCATCGTCCGGGCGAACAAGGTCCACCTTGCGTCCGCCATACAGCACCTGATCGGCCAGCATACCCCGGCGCAGGGCGTAGTGCTGATCATAAGCTATTTCAATGACCCCGATATTGATAAGCTGGTGGATGTAGTTCCGCCAGTCTTCAAAACGAAGATCGCGGCCAGCGCCATAGGTTTTCACCTGATCGTAGCCACCCTGAAGTACCTGCTGGCTCCGGGAACCCCGCAAAATGTCAATAAGCAAATTCATCGGCACCCGTTCTCCCGTTCGGATAATGGCCGACAGCGCTTTTTGGGCCAGAATCGTACCATCGAACGTAACGCGTGGGTCGCGGCAGACGTCGCAGTTGCCGCAGGGTTCGGCGAGTTCTTCCGAAAAGTAGGAGAGCAGAATCTGACGGCGGCAGGTGTGGGCGTCGGCGTATTGCTGCATGCGCTCCAGCTTGGCCAGTTGCAGGCCCAGGTTGGCCGGGCTATTCTCGGCCAGCATCTCTTTATACGTAGCCACATCGGCAAAGCTATAGAACAGGACGGTTTGGGCAGCAGCGCCATCGCGTCCGGCCCGCCCGATTTCCTGGTAAAAGCTCTCGATGTTTTTGGGCATGTTATAATGGATCACCCAGCGCACGTTCGACTTGTCGATTCCCATACCGAAGGCAATGGTCGCACACATGATGCGTACATCGTCGCGCAGGAACGCTTCCTGCGTTTTCGAGCGATCAGCCGGGTCCATTTTTGCATGGTAAAACGCAGCATTAAATCCTTTTTCCTGCAATTTAGCTGCCAGCGATTCGGTCGATTTACGGCTCAGGCAGTAGATAATGCCCGATGTGTCGGGTTTCTGCTGTAGCAGCTTGATAATCTGCTGAATTCGATTCTGACCGGGCAGTACCTGTAAGCTCAGGTTAGTCCGGTTAAAGGAATCCACGAATATGGCCGGATCGTTCATGCCAAGCCGAGTGGCTATGTCCTGCCGGGTGAGTTTATCGGCTGTGGCGGTCAGTGCAATAGTGGGCACGTTCGGAAATTGCTCTTTCAGGACGTGCAACTGCGTATATTCTGGCCGAAAATCGTGCCCCCAGGATGAGATACAGTGGGCTTCGTCAATGGCAAACAAGGACAGTTTAGTCAGGCTCAGGAATTGAAAAAACGACTCGGTCAGTAATTTCTCCGGCGAGACATAGAGAAGTTTGAGCTTGCCGTTGATGCAATCGTCTTCAATTTCACGCTGCTCCCGGCTGGTCTGGGTGCTGTTGTAATAAGCGGCCTGGATACCATTCATGTGCAGCGCACCTACCTGGTCCTTCATCAGGGCGATCAGGGGCGACACAACGATCGTCAGGCCGGGCAGCATCAACGCCGGAATCTGAAAGCAGACGGACTTGCCGCCCCCCGTAGGCATGAGTACGACCGTGTCGCGACCACTCAGGATCGACTGGATAATAGTCTCCTGCATGGGCCGGAAGCGATCATAGCCATAATAGCGTTTGAGGTAATCGGCGGGTTGCTGCGTATTGGGTGTTGAAACCGTCATTGACTTGTTGAAGAACAGATTTTAATCGCCCTTATAGGCGTAGATAGTCTATGTGAATGGTCTATTGGCACTGATTAACAGCCAACTATCTTTATTTCAAATTTAAGAAAAATTTAAGTCGTTTCCGTGGACGGATTCGTGATTTTATCCGCATCTTTCCGTCTCAAGACCGAAAATTGGTTAGTCTTATTTAAACCCCAATCTAATAACAATGAAAAAGAAACTGTTAGTTCTGTGTCTCTCCCTTAGCCTGGCAGTCGCCTTTGATGGCGTTGCCCAGGACACAAAAGGATCGAAGGAGAAAGCGAAAAAAGAGATGAAAGAGGCCGATGCTTCGGCCAAATCAGCCGCTAAAGCGGAAACGAAAGCGGCCAAGGATGCCGCTAAAGATGCTAAAAAGGATACAAAGGCAGCGGCCAAAGAAGCAAAAGCGGACGCCGGTGCTATGACCGATGACGCCAAGCAAGCGGCCATGAACGATCGGATGGCCGCTGCCAGAGCGGCTAAAGCAGCCAAAAAAGCGGCCGCCGACGGGACAACGGCTGCGGCCACAACGACAGATAAAGCGGCCAGGAAGGCCGATAAGATGACTGATAACTCGGGTCTGAAAGATGACAAAATGAGCAAGGCGAAAAGCGCGACCGGGCAGATGAAAGAAGAAAAGGCAACCCCGGCTGACTACAAGGCCCCAGTTGATCCGTCTCAAAAAGGCCCCAATGGCGAGAAAGTAATGACGGGTCCGCGTGGAGGAAAGTTTTACATCAATAAAAACGGCAATAAGACTTATCTGAGTAGTGTGAAAGGATAAGGTAACGAAGCCCGACGAACGGGGTAGATGCTGCTTATCGAGCCGGTGTCTATCCCGTTCTTTTTTGTGTTAATAATCAGACTGGTACGATTTCTCGAGCGGTATCGCACCGCCAATAATTCCGTCTTTGATGAGTTGCTGAACAATCTCCCGGGGAGGCACTTCATTGAGGCCACCCGTCGTAACAATGGCTTTCCAAAAAGGTTTGTTGGTTGCCAGATTAGTCATAACCAGCAGAAGTTCATTATTCGAGGTGATGTATTTACCGTAACCAGAGGTGTAATTACGATTGAAGTCGATGCTCAAACTAACCTCGCTCTGGCAGGCTTGTCGTTTTTTGTCAATGGCTTCTTCTGGGCTATCAAAGTCAATGGAGCTATTGGATACCGTGCATACCTGATAACCAGATGGAAAGGCGGTTTGAAAACGGGCCAGGTAGGTTGGTACCATATGCTGTAGGTTCGACACAACGAGAATGCGCTTGAACTCGGGTTTGTCGTCTGGTTTTACATTGCTCTGTATCGATACATTCATGCAGCCAGTCAGCATAATTAGCTGACAAATAACCAGGAGCTTGTGCAGAAATGACTTTGTTACTTTACGCGTTAAGGAAAAGAGCATGGTTGAGCCGGGATCAGAATTTGCTGGCTAAAGTTCATATATGGGCAGCAAACAAACCAAGCCTTCCGGTGAATAAATTAGTGGATTGTACAGGGTCAGTAGTGTACGTTCTTTACCGGAAATACCAATAGGTCAACGTTATGAATAAGTCTACACTCAGTAAACTGTGCTTTTTTATACTGGCCGTGCTGTATGGTTGCAAGCATAATCAGGATCCAACGCCACCAGCTAGTGATGTCATAACTTTTGGGGCAACGCCCACGGTCATCACCCGTGCGAACACAACGGCTTTACTATCTGCTGACCTGCTTGCTGCACCAACCGGAAAGGCCGTCACGGCAGGGTTTGTCTGGTCGAAAACAAATGCACTGCCAACGCTGGCCGATAGCAAGACAACCCGCTCCCTAACGATATCTTCGCTGCCTTTCAGCCTGAACGATTCACTGACGGGCCTGGAAAACAACGCAACCTATTTTGCCCGTGCGTATCTGACCACCCCAACGGGCACGGCGTACAGTTCGGCTGTTACATTTCTGGTGCAAGTTAAATTGACCGACGCGTTTGCCCAGACCCTGACCAGTCTCCTTCAGAACCGCGATATTGGGTATGGCTTCGTCATTTATGAGAATGATGAACTAAAGGCATCGGGGTCGGGTGGGTTCAAGTCCAGGTCAATCGACGTGGAAGGCCAGAAACCATATACTATCGATACGAAGATGCACATTGCCAGTATGAGCAAAACGATAGCGGCTATGGCTTTTGCCCAACTGGCCGCTCAAAAAGGCATTCGAACAACCGATAAAATCAGCCCGTATCTGCCCCCATCTTGGACTAAAGGACCTAACATTGATCAGATAACCTTTTATGATTTATTCAATCACCGGAGTGGGCTCATTGGTTTGGGCAACAATTGCCTGAATGGCGCTTACAGCGAAAATATTTATTCCGGTCTGAAACAGCTTATTGCCAATGGCGTGCAAGCCGCTAACAGGGGGAAGTACTGTTATCAGAACGCGAATATTGGGCTGATGCGGGTGCTGATACCGGCCATCACCGGGTATGTGTTTGCCGGGAGCGATGCGGTCGATGACCAACAGACACAGCAACGCTATCTGGCTTATGTTCAGAGTAATGTCCTCGCAAAAGCAGATATCCAGGACGCTGTTCCGACGTACCCAGTCGGTGATCCAACCTATTGCTATACATATCCGTACATAGCGGGTCGTAAAGGATGAAACCCTGGTAATTTTTATGCTACGCTGGGCGCTTATGGGTGGTATCTGACACCACGCGAAGCCGGTAAACTGTACGCTACGGTTTTGTCCTCAACGGATCAGTCGGTGTTGACCACGGCGTATAAAGATACGTTGTTGCTCAATAACCTGGGTTGTTTCCGGGCCGCTACCAGTCTTGGTGATATCGCCTACCACGATGGCTGGTGGTATTATGACAGCAGTGTACCGTACATTGGTTTGCGGACAATCTGGATGAAATTGCCGAACAACCTGACTATTGCTCTTTTTGTCAATAACCTGAATAGCCAGACGGGTTTATTTCCCACTGACAATGGGGTCGATATCGTTCCTTTCGTTTTTCGAGCTTATACAACAGCAAGGCAGCTGACCGGCGGTCGTTTGGCAACGGCTTCCTTAACGCTGGAACACCCTGAACCGCACTGATAAACGGGAGATGGGCAAATTGACGGAGAAAATTTAGTATGTTCAGGGTATAAACTCAGCCTATGCGCCAATTACTTGCTCTGATCATCGTTCTTCTGCCCATTTATTGTCCGGCCCAGTCGAGCCAAACGATACAGACGGACGGACTTCAGCAACCCGTCGAGATCATTCGCGATCGGTGGGGCGTCAATCATATTTTTGCCAAAAATGAGCACGATCTATTCTTTGCGCAGGGGTATTCGGCAGCTCAGGACCGGCTGTTCCAGCTGGAGATCTGGCGTCGACAGGCCACGGGTACGGTATCGGAGTTGCTTGGTCCGCAAGAAGTTAAGCGGGATATAGGTACCCGGTTGTTTCGCTATAGAGGAGATATAAAAAAAGAACTGCTGCATTACCATCCGCGCGGGCCGCAAATCGTTGGGGCCTTTGTGGAGGGGATCAACGCCTATATTAGTCAGATCCTGAAAACCCCTGAAAAGCTCCCGTTCGAATTTCAGGTACTCAAAACAAAACCCGGCCTGTGGACGCCCGAGGTTGTCATTAGCCGCCATCAGGGCCTCATGTATAATGTTCGGGAGGAATTAAATTACGGCAGGCTGGTCAAATTGGTCGGGCCTGATAAGCTCCGCGAATTACAGTGGTTTCATCCAGCCGCGACATCGGCCGAACCGGACCTTACGCTGCACGTGAATGGAGACGAGCTTTTTCAACCCATCCTGGAATTGTACGAGGCTTTTCGTCTGCCGCTAAAATTTGAAGGACTGGCGACCAAAGCCGACGAAGATGAAGCCCGCTTACTTAAGTCAGGTCCTGTTTTGGGGACTGATGCTGGTTTCGAGGCCGAAAAGAACTACAATGGTTCTAACAACTGGGTTATATCGGGCGCTAAATCGGCGAGTGGCTACCCAATGCTGGCCAACGACCCGCACCGGGCACAATCGACGCCATCCCTGCGGTATTGGGTACACTTACACGCGCCGGGCGCATCCACGCCGGGCGAGTCCACGCTGGGCTGGAATGTGGTGGGGGCGGGAGAGCCAACGCTGCCGGGCGTTTCGGTCGGGCACAATGAGTTTGGTGCCTGGGGCCTGACCATTTTTGAAACTGATAATGAGGATTTGTACGTCTATGAAACCAACCCGGCTAATCCAAATCAGTATCGGTATAAGGGGAAGGGGTCGGCATACCAATGGGAGTCGATGAAAATCCTGACGGAAACCATTCCCGTAAAAGGGGGCAAATCGGTAAAGGCTATGTTAAAGTACACCCGGCACGGACCAGTTATTTTTGAAGACGCCCAACACCACAAAGCCTACGCGATTCGGACGGGTGGGCTTGAGATTGGTTCGGCACCTTACTTGGCTAGTTTACGGATGAATCAGGCGCGTACCTGGGCCGAGTTCAGGCAGGCCTGCCTGTTTAGCCGGGTGCCGGGCGAGAACATGATCTGGGCAGACAAAACGGGGACAATTGGCTGGCAGGCCGTGGGCCTGTCGCCCATTCGGAAGTCTAGCCAGGGTAAGAGTTATACGGGTCTGTTGCCGGTGCCTGGCGATGGTCGGTTTGAATGGGGTGGGTTTTTGCCCATCGAGAAGCTACCCAACAAACTCAACCCGCCCGAAGGGTACGTCGTGACGGCCAATAATAACCTGACCCCGGTTAACTTTCCCAATCGAAATGCTATTGGCTGGACCTGGGCCAGTCCCTCGCGGGCGCACCGAATCGAGGAAGTGCTGAACGATGGCACCCGCAAGAATCTGGTCGATTTTATGGCCCTACAGGCCGATTACCTCTCTATTCCGGCCCGAACGCTGGTGCCCCTGCTTCAGAACCTGGCCTCTCCCAATGACCGTACCGAACAGGCGCTGAGCTACCTTCGTCGGTGGGATTATAAACTTACCACCAACTCGGTGCCCGCGTCCATCTACGTAGCCTGGGAAGAACAGTTGAAGCAGGCGGTGTACCTCGAAAAAGTGTCTGCCAATGCCCGGCCGTATTTGAAAAGTTTGCCAACCAAACGAGTCATCGACGCCTTACTTATTCCTACAACTGCCCGCGATAGTTTGCTATTAAACTGTCTGGATCGGGCGGTTACCGAACTCACCACCCGGCTTGGCTCCGACATGGACGATTGGGTGTATGGACAGCGAAAGAATAAACACATCACCCTGATGCATCCGCTCAGCAATCTGGTCGACGAGGCCATGCGTCGGAAAATCAATCTGGGCCCGGTGGCGCGGGGTGGTTATGGCGAAACCGTTAATGCCACCGCCAACAGCCTGAATCAAACGCATGGCGCGTCGTTTCGCATTCTGGTGGATACCGAAGACTGGGACAAAACGCTGGGTATCAACAGCCCCGGCCAATCGGGCGATCCCGCCAGTCCGCACTATAGCGACCTGTTTCCACTCTGGGCCGAGAACGGCTATTTCCCGGTCTTTTTCTCAAAAGAGAAAATCAAGACGGTTGCTGAAGAAACGACGGTGCTGAAGCCCTGAGTAACGCGGACATCCTGTCCGCGCTACAGTAAGCGCTACATTTCGTACTTTTGTGGGTAATGGATATTCAATCAATAGTAGAAGCCGATATTTTACGGTCAATCGCCGAACTTTATCCCGGTACTGCCGGCACTGTTCAGCTTACGCCGACCAAAAAAGAGTTTGAAGGACAGTACACCTTCGTTACGTTTCCTTACACAAAAGTGCTCCGGCAGGCACCCGCTCAAATTGGGCAGGCTATCGGTAACTGGCTACTTGAGAACAGCTCCATCGTGCGTGCGTTCAATGTGGTGCAGGGCTTTCTAAATATTAGCATTGCTGATGCTGCCTGGCTTGGTGTCCTTAATGATATAGCCACTAACCCATCCTTTGGCATATTGCCGAAAAAAGGGCAATCGGTGATGGTTGAATTCTCCTCGCCCAACACCAACAAACCGCTTCACCTCGGCCATTTACGGAATAACTTTCTGGGCGATTCGGTCAGTCGGATTCTGGCCGCAAGTGGTTATGACGTCGTGAAGACCTGTATCGTCAACGATCGGGGCGTTCATATCTGTAAGTCGATGCTGGCCTATCAGATGTTTGGCAATGGGGAAACACCCGAGTCGGCGGGCATGAAAGGCGACCACCTGATCGGGAAATACTACGTCCTGTTCGACAAGGCGTATAAAGCCCAGGTTGAAGAGATGGTCAGCCAGGGAGCTATAAAAGAAGAAGCCGAAAAACGGGCTCCACTAATGCTCGAAGTGCAGCAGATGCTGCGGCTTTGGGAGCAGGGCGATTCCGAGACGGTTGCCCTCTGGCGCAAGCTAAATGACTGGGTTTATGCTGGTTTCGATACGACCTATAAAACCATTGGGGTTAGTTTTGACAAGACGTACTACGAATCCAATACCTACCTGCTCGGCAAAGAAATTGTGGAGGAAGGAATCCAGAAAGGTGTTTTTTATCGTAAAGACGACAACTCTGTTTGGATTGATCTGACGGAAGAAGGGCTGGATCAGAAACTGGTTCTGCGTTCCGATGGGACATCGGTCTACATGACCCAGGATCTGGGTACGACTGATCTGAAGTTTCAGGATTTCCATAGCGACCGCCAGATATGGGTAGTTGGCAATGAGCAGGACTATCACTTTAACGTGCTGTTCGCTATCCTGCGCCGGTTGGGGAGACCCTACGCCAGTGAGTTGTACCACCTGTCATATGGGATGGTCGATTTGCCAACGGGCAAAATGAAATCGCGGGAAGGAACTGTCGTCGATGCCGATGATTTGATTCAGGAAACAACAAATGCCGCTTCGACGGCCGCCGATGAAGCGGCCAAAGGCAAACTCGACGAATTTGATGAAGCCGAGAAAAAAGCCCTGTTTCAAATGCTTGGCCTGGGTGCCCTGAAGTACTATCTGCTGAAAGTTGACCCGCAGAAACGAATGCAATTCAACCCTGAAGAGTCCGTGGATTTGCACGGCAACACGGGTCCCTATATTCAGTATGTGTATGCCCGAATTCAGTCCATTTTGCGGAAAGCAAGGGAGAGGGATAGGCTGGCCGAAGGAACTGTTTCAGCTACGCAGTTAGATGACATTGAACAACAATTAGTTTTTTTGCTTAGTCAATATCCGCAACGGGTTGGCGAGGCCGGAACGGACTTTGCTCCTTCTTACATTGCGCAGTATGCGTATGAGTTGGCGAAGACATTTAACCAGTTTTACGATAAATTGTCAATTCTTCAGGAAACGGACGCCGTTAAGCTTCATGCCCGGCTGATTTTGTCAAAATCCGTTGGTGAAACTATTCGTAAGGCAATGGGTTTATTGGGCATAGACGTTCCCGAAAGAATGTAGGTAGTTGCTTATGTTTCAGTGCTTTTAATTTACCTTCACCCAAGTCTACTAACTGTTAAACTAATCATGAAAAAGAATTTAGTTTTTACTTTAATCGGTGTCGTACTTGTTGCGACCCTCACCAGTTTTATGTCTTTATCAACTTTAGTTAAGGGAATTTTCAGCGACAAAAAAGAAGCGGTTGCTGCTCCAGCTAACGCCGTTGCTCCAACCAAAAGTCTGTACGATTTTACAGTTAAATCCCTGGATGGTAAACCTGTATCGTTAAGCGGCTTTAAAGGCAAGAAAGTCGTTATCCTGAACGTGGCATCGAAATGCGGTTTCACCCCACAGTATGCCGATTGGGAGAAGTTCTACAAAGAACACGGCGACAAAGTAGTTGTACTGGGTTTTCCCGCCAATAACTTTGGTAGCCAGGAGCCAGGCAGCAGCGAAGAAATTGCTACGTTCTGCCAGAAAAACTACGGTGTTACCTTCCCTATGTTCGAGAAAGTATCTGTACTGGGTGCCGATCAGTCTCCGCTTTACAAATGGCTGACCGACAAGTCGATGAATGGCTGGAACGACAAAGTGCCAACCTGGAATTTCTGCAAATACGTCATCAATGAAAAAGGCGAACTGACGAACTTCTTCGCGTCGAAAGTAAAGCCGACTGACGAAGAGTTTAAAAAAGCAGTAGGCATTTAAAGGCGAAAGAGTGAAAGAGTGAAAGAGTGAGAAAGGGATAGCAGCCATTTTCACTCTTTCACTCTTTCACTCTTTCGCTCTTTTCACTCATGACAAAGAGCTGGATTGCGGCTGCACGGCCGCGTACATTACCCCTGGCGTTAGCCAGTATTATTCTCGGGAGTTTTCTCGCCTTTGCTAATAACCATTTTAACTGGCAGATTGCTGTTCTGGCAATCTTGACGACTATTTTCCTCCAGATCCTGTCCAATTTTGCTAATGATTATGGCGATGCCGTTTCGGGGAAGGACACCGAGCTGCGGGTAGGTCCCCGCCGGGCCGTGGCTACCGGCGACATAACCAAAGAAGCCATGCTGCGGGGCATTATCCTGATGTCGGTGCTGGCATTGGTTTGTGGAATTGGTCTGCTAACTGTGGCTTTTTATGATGCCGGACCGAAAATATTCTGGTTCTTCTTTGTGCTGGGCTTGCTGAGTATTGCGGCTGCCATTGGCTACACGAATGGCAAACGGCCCTATGGATACGCTGGTTTTGGCGACATTGCCGTGCTTATTTTCTTCGGCTGGGTTGGTGTCCTGGGAACGTATTTCCTTTACACGCTGTCATTCAGCCCCTTACTGCTCCTACCCGCCACAAGTGTTGGCTTGTTCGCTACGGGCGTCCTGAACGTCAACAATATTCGGGACATTGAAACCGATACCATGACCGGGAAACGCTCCATTCCGGCGCGCCTTGGTCTGCCACTGGCCATTCGTTACCATTGGGGCTTGCTCATCACGGGTATGGCTTGTGCGGTAGCGTATTCATTTCTGACTGATGCTGCAGCCGTTGGCTATCTCTATTTGCTGTCCTTCCCGTTATTTATCCTGAATGGCCGCGCTATTGCGACGCACAAACGCCCGGCGGAGCTTAACGCCCGGCTTGGGCAGCTTGCCCTGACTACGTTGTTGTTTGTAGTCCTGTTTGGGCTCGGGCAGGTGTTGTAGGCTTATTATATAAATTGATAGGGCAGCGTTATATTTTCACTTCGGGTTAACGTAAAGATGGTGGCTGTTGCAAAAGTTTGCCATGCGTTAGTAATACCCTGTTCACCGCTTGTTCCAGCCGAAAGAGGGAGCTAAATTGGACTCATTTATTAAGCTAACTAATGGCTTTCGAGACTTTTGCAACAGCTACGCATTTATAGAACATATAACGTATATTACTATTAGAACTAATTATTCGTATAAAAAAACGGATATTAATGGATATTTCGATTCAACTAGCTGGCTTTCTAGGGCCAACTTTAATGATACTACCGTTATCGGAATATCTCAATTTTGAAATCTGGCGAAGGATCGATCCGACCGTTGTATCTTTAAATGGTTTAGTATTATTTGTAGGAGGTCTTTTTATTGTTCGTTGTCATAATATCTGGAACCTTGAATGGACTTTAGTTATAACGATATTAGGTTGGCTGATCTTAACCTTAGGCGCTTACAGGATGCTTTTTCCTGCCGGTAGGCAACTTCAAAAAGGAGGAACAACGAACGTTGTCTTATTCATCCTCTTTTTTATTGGCTGCTTTTTAACGTCAAAAGCGTACTTTGATGTTTGATGTGTTCAGTTTTAACAAGAAATTTCTCGTAGTTGGAAAGAGCTTGATCTAGGAAAAATCTCATACCATAACTCGTTGTTCTAAAACACGACTTAACATCGTCTATTGCCTCACGACCTTCCGCGTTATTTTATTCTGCCCGGCCTGAATGGTAAGCAGGTACGTTCCAGCAGCATTTGGCATCGAAATGGTTTCTGAAACGGCGTTGACCTGACCAAACTGCTTTTGAAAGACCGAGCGGCCCTGGGCGTCATACATCGTTACACTAACGTCTTTTTTCTGAGTCGTCGTCAATTCTACATACACGACTTCGTGAGTCGGATTGGGAAAAATTTTCAGCTGGCCACCCGCAAATTCTTCCTCCGCTGTGGGCAACAAAACCGTTACTGACGCCTGCCCCGATACGCGCCCTTGTCCACAACTGTTCTCAACGCTGGCTACTGAATAGACCATCGATTTTGTTGACTGAATGGTCAGAATCGTTGGATTCGCGCTGCCCGAAAAGGTTGTGCCGTCGGATAAACTGCCGCGCCAGGGGCCGTCGCCGGTAAAGTTCAGCGTGAGTGAGATGGGCTGGCCCTGCAACACCGTTGTCGATCCCGTTAAGGTTGCCGTTGGCAATGCCTTGATCGTAAACCCGTCGCTGGCAACGAGTTGGGCGTAGGTAATACCCCGCGGCCGTACCTGTACTCGGTAACCTGTTCCGAGGGGTAGCGTGTTTGGGAGGGTGGCTTTCAGGGTGGTTAAGCTGCCGGAGCCAACAATTCGTTCGGGCAGGAAATTGCCGGAAGCGTCGGATAAAAGGACATCGTATTGCCAGCCAGCGGCCTTCGTCGTGTTTTCGGGGATTGCCGTAACGGCAAACGTGCTGCCAACACAAACCGCCGTCGAGCCTACCAATTTTGTAGTCAGCTTAGGCGGCTGGGACACCGAAACTGTAAACTGGTCGGTCAGGCATTGTCGGGAGTCTGTAACAATAACGGGAGTCGTACCGGCCTGGTTGGCTGTGTAGCGTATTGTCCGGTTAGTCTGTCCACTCGACCAGCGGTAGTCTCCTGTCCAGGAGGCCGTGAATTGGAGCGTATCGGTAAACTCGGCCGTGATCGAAGCCGTTTTGTTCACGTTCTTCATTACCGTGAACTTGTCCAGTACAGAACCGTCGGACATGACAAACTGGGCGTCCAGCCGGTTGTCATTGACGTCAAGCAGCATCGACCCGCCCAGCGTGGTGTTGTTATAAACGGTAGCCGGGTGAGGAAAGTCGGGCGATCGTCCGCCCAGTTGCCCGCCAGATCCATTTACGATATAAATTGTTCCCTGGCCTTTCGTCAGGATTGGGCACGAGTTGGGCGACCCATCATATCGGCCCGAAGTGTTCTCTGCAATGTTGCTGGCTGCGTTGAACGTGTTGGCCAGGCCACGAAGCCCTTTAAGCCGATAGGTTCGTTCGTAGCCGTGGCTATGCCCATTCAGAACCAGATCGACGCCATAACGCTCCAGTATAGGCGTCAGATTCTCCCGAATAAGCTTCATGGATAACTCGGTGTCGGAGTTATGACCGCCTTTGCTGTAGGGTGGGTGATGGAAAATCACGATCGTCCAGGGTAGCTTATTGGCCGCCAGATCGCGCTTTAGCCACTGCACCTGGGTCGAGGTTGTATCATAAAGCCGATATTGGCCATCCTGCCGTCCCTGCGAGTCGAGCGAAATTAAATGCACATTACCATAGTCGGCTGAGTAGTAGGACTTTGAATTAGAGGCAAGTCCACCCGATTCCCCTTTCTCGGGAAATGAGAACAGCTTGTAATACGCGATGTTGAAATTAGTTTCGCTGTCGGCGTAGTCGTGGTTGCCGGGTGTTATAAACAGCGGTGTATTGCGTAGGCTGGGCGCATAAATAGGGAAAACCAATTGTTGGTATTCTTCTTCCAGACCAAAGGAATAGGCATTATCGCCTAGCCAAAGCCATAGATCGGCCGGGCGGTTGGCGGTTGCCTTGAGATAGGCCTGATAAACATTTCGCTGATTGTCAGTGCCGCTACCAAAATCGCCAAGTACCCAGAAACGAAGAGGACGGGTGTCTCCAGCGGGTACGGCTGTTTTGACGTAGTAGTCAGGCCCAGTTGTGAGCTGGGTGTCATCGTAGCCAATGGAATAGGCATACCGACTGGCCGGTTGTAACCCCGATAGGGTCAGAGTATGCTCAAGCGTTGGTTGTGACTCGCGGATGTCTTTTGTCAATTGGCTTGCCGAAGTCCCAAACCAGACCCGGCCGGTAGTGGGCAGGTCAGTACGCCATCGGACAACAACAGAGGTTGGCGTAACCACCTGTAAATAAGGTCCTCGAACAAGTTTTGGCGACTGGGCAAACGCTGTTTGACTAACATAGGAGGAAAAGATTAACGCTACATATAGACTAATCTTCATACGGTGGGTATTAATGTCACCGTAAAACTACGTATCCAAAGCAGAACCTCCTATTTTGTAACTAAATATTCGGTGATCGGTGTATTAAGTAGATCGTATGTTGATTTTTAATTGCGAACCAACGACTGGTGCATACGCAGCAGATAGCGAATAGGCCAATCGCTTTGATTATAGGACTCCAGCTGAGCTATTTTGAAGAGTAATTTCCTCTCCAGGCGCCTGCGTTCATCGGGCGGCAGGCTTTTCAGATTCGTAGGCAACTCATTAAGAACCTGGTTTAACTGAACGCAGGCCGTAATGGGTAAGGTAAAGTAGGTCGCTAAACGCTCAACGTCGGATAGCTTCCAGAGGTCCGGTTTGGAGCGCCGGTTGCGGATGGCATTGCCACTCAAACCAACGGCAATACCTAGCTGTTCATCATTGAGTGGACACTCACGTAACCGCCACATAACGGCCTGATAATTATTGACGAATGAGTGTAAGGTAGTGCGTAAATAATCGACCAAAGTTGTAGGTGTTTAAAGGCGTGTAAACGTTGAACCAGGCTTATGCGAAAGCAACAGTAGTGTACAACTAGTGCTCAGTGGTATATCTACAAGATTCGTGCCGTTGTCCTGTATAACTGTGTATACTATTAACAATTTTGAAAAAATGTTAACACAGAGCTGTAGCCAGACAATTCATTTTAGTAAAAAGGACGCCTGAATCTACGGTAGCAGGCCAATCCTTTGCAAAACAGTTGGGTCAATCAGGTCTGTAGAAAGCAAAAGTCACCCTGGACCAGAGTGACTTTTGCTTTCTATACAGGTGTCCGTTCGTACTTACGCTCGATCTACTTTAAGTCGCAGTTGAAACTCGTCCATGTCTATTTCAGCCACGGTAGACTCCGTAGCCGATCCATTCAAGTCGTTGACCAGCCTTAAGGAGACAGCCTGCACTTCCTGCTGGATGTAGTCACTGTTAGTTTCGATAGCCTGGGCAAGTACCTCATCGGTTCGTTCCAGCACAATCTGAATTTTGTCCGTTACCAGGAAATCGCGGTCTTTACGCAGGTTCTGAATCCGGTTTACAAAGTCGCGGGCAATGCCTTCTCCGCGTAATTCGTCAGTCAATGTCACATCCAGGGCAACGGTTATTCCGCTTTCACTGGCTACGAGCCAGCCGGGAATATCCTCGGTCAGAATCTCGACATCAGCCAGGGAGATAACGAGCGGTGAATCCTGAACAATGAAGGATTGTTCGCCATTTTGTTCCAGCGCCTTCAAATCGCTTTCTGTCATGGAGGTAATGGCGGCTGCCACTTCTTTCATCTGTTTGCCGAATTTCGGGCCAAGGGCTTTAAAGTTCGGTTTCACTTTTTTCTTCAGAATACCACTGGCATCATCCACAAACTCGACGGCCTTAACGTTTACTTCCGACATGATGATTGGACTAACGTGCTCAATCTGACGGCGGGTATCGGCATTCAACACAGGAACCAGTACGCGGCTCAATGGCTGACGAACTTTCAGTTTGTGGCCTTTGCGAAGCGAGTGGACCAGTGAGGATACCTGCTGGGCCAGCTCCATAGACCGTTCCAGTTCAGCGTCGATCAAGGTCTGGTCGCCTAGGGGGAAATCCGTCAAATGCACGGAGGCACCCGTTTCGGTCAGGTTACGGTATAACCAGTCGGCGTAGAACGGAGCGATAGGTGATATGAGCTGCGAAACCGTTGTCAGGCATTCGTGCAGCGTTTCATAAGCCGCCCGTTTGTCGGTGGTCAACTCGCCCGCATCCAATGCCCCGGCCCAGAAGCGCCGACGTGATAACCGAACGTACCAGTTGGACAATTGATCGTTCACGAAGTCCTGAACCGCCCGCCCGGCTTTGGTTGGGTTATAACTGTCAAACTGCTGCTCGACTTCCAGAATCAACGACTGGAGCTTGGATAAAATCCACCGGTCGAGTTCCGGGCGTTCGGCCACGGGAACGGTGCGCCCTGAGAACGAAAACTGATCGAGGTTGGCGTATAGCGCAAAGAAATTGTAGGTATTCGATAAGGTGCCAAACAGCTTCCGTTGCACCTCGCCAATGCCATCGGTGTTAAACTTCAGGTTATCCCAGGGCTCCGCATTGGTGATCATGTACCAGCGTGTGGCATCGGCACCATACTTACCCAGCGTCTCGAACGGATCGACGGCATTACCCAACCGCTTCGACATTTTATTGCCGTTCTTGTCCAGCACCAGACCTGTCGAAACCACATTCTTGAAAGCGACCGAATCGAACAGCATGACGGCAATGGCGTGGAGCGTAAAGAACCAGCCACGCGTCTGGTCGACGCCTTCCGAGATAAAGTCCGCCGGAAATGCTTTCTTAAACACGTCCTGATTCTCGAATGGATAATGCCATTGTGCATAGGGCATTGCCCCCGAATCGAACCAAACGTCGATCAGATCAGACTCGCGCTGCATCACCTGACCACTTTCTGAGACGAAATAGATTTCGTCGACGTAAGGCCGGTGTAAGTCAAACTCAACTTCAGGGTTGAGTTGATTGGCAAGTAAGGCTGCTATAAATGCCTTGTTCTTTTCCTGTTGTTGTTCATTTAATTTTCCTGACTCAACAGCTTTTGACGCCAATTCGCCTAATTCTTTAATTGACCCAATGCACACCTCTTCTCCGCTTTCGCTGCGCCAGATGGGCAGGGGTGTTCCCCAGAAACGGCTCCGGCTCAGGTTCCAGTCGACCAGATTTTCGAGCCAGTTGCCAAAGCGGCCGGTTCCCGTACTTTCAGGTTGCCAGTTGATGGTTTTGTTAAGTTCGACGAGCTGGTCTTTTTTTGCCGTTGTCCGGATAAACCAGCTATCCAGCGGATAGTACAGAATCGGCTTGTCGGTCCGCCAGCAGTGCGGGTAGGGGTGTTCGTATTTCTCGACCCGAAACGCTTTGTTCTCCTCTTTTAGTTTAATGGCAATGAGCACATCCGTCGGCTTGAAATCCGGGTCGTCGCGTTCTTCGTCGGAATAGTATTCTTCTTTGACATAGCGACCGGCGTAGTCGGTGATTTCATCCACAAACTGGCCGTGTTTATCCACAATAGGTACGTCTTTACCCGTTTCGTCCTTCACCATGATGGGCGGGATGCCGGCCGCCTGCGCTACCCGAAAGTCATCGGCCCCGAACGTCGGCGAGGTATGGACAATACCCGTACCGTCTTCGGTTGTGACAAAATCACCCAGAATAACCCTAAACGCAGGCCTGTCTGGCTGAACATAGGGCATCAATTGTTCGTATTCAACGCCTTCCAGGTGAGTGCCTTTAAACTCAGAAACAATCGTCCACGGAGCTACTTTATCCGTTGGCAGATACGCGTCAAAAGCGGATGGTCCGCCACTGCGGCTATGAACGGCATCGACCTGTCCTTTCTCATTTAGCCAGCGACTAACCAGGTTTTTGGCCATGACCACATGCACCATCAGGTGCGTGTAGGGGTTGAACGTTTTGACCAGCACATAGTCTATGTTCGCCCCCACGGTCAGGGCCGAGTTGGCCGGCAGTGTCCAGGGCGTGGTGGTCCAGGCCAGAATATACACATCGGCATCGGCGGAGTCGAAGAAAAGAAAGCCCGATTTACCGCTGGGCTTCACCTTAAACTGCGCCACGATGGTTGTATCCCGAACATCCTTGTAGGTGCCGGGCATGTTCAACTCATGCGAACTCAGGCCCGTACCGGCTTTTGGTGAATAGGGCTGGATGGTGTAGCCTTTGTAGAGCATTTTTTTGCCATCCACTTCCTGGTCATATAACTGCTTGAGCAGGTACCAGACCGACTCGATGTATTCGTTTTTATAGGTAACGTACGGGTTGTCAAGGTCTACCCAATAGCCCATTTTCTGGGTCAGGTCGTTCCACTGGTCGGTGAAGCGCATGACTGTTTCACGGCATTTCCGGTTGTAGTCTTCGACACTGATACCGCCTTCCGACTCGGGTTTTCCGATGGCGTCTTTATTGATACCCAGTTCTTTCTCGACCTGCAACTCGATCGGCAGGCCGTGTGTATCCCAGCCACCTTTGCGGTCAACCTGAAAACCTTTCAGCGTTTTATAGCGGCAGAAAATATCCTTTATCGTCCGGGCCATTACGTGGTGAATGCCGGGCGCTCCATTGGCTGAAGGTGGTCCTTCATAAAATGTAAACGCGGGCTTTCCTTCGCGGAGCGCGATGGACTGTTCGAAAACCTGATTCTGGTTCCAGTACGTTAAAACCTCGGCCGCGATCTTCGCGTAATCGAGGGACTCATATTGCTGATACGTCACGTCTGAGAGGATCATACGCGCCAATTGGTCTTGTTTGATAACTAAAGCCAATTGTGCGGTTAAAAAATAAGGGCAAAGATAGGGAAATAGACGGCAAAGGCTGGCTACCTCCCGGAGGCAAAGCCCTATTGATCGTCAACAAAAAAGCGAACCGCTGTGGTTCGCTTTAGGAATATGGATAAACCAGGGCAAACCTTATGGAGTGTTGGGGCGGTTAATTTCGTCTATAATAGCCTTTACTTCATCCAGCGGCAGCTCAGTCGCTGAGGCAATTGCAGTGGCATCGTGGTTCAACTTCAGCATAGCGGTGATGAACTTGATCTTGTTCTGACGACGCTCCAGCTCACGTCCTTCCTGGATTAATTCTTCGGCTACCGTCTTGTTCTGGCGACGCTCCAGCTCGCGTCCTTCCTGGATTAATTCTTCGGCGACTGTCATGGTAGAAGAGTTGGCTTTTGTCGAAATACGGCTAAAAATACCAAATAGTTCAATTTTGGTCAAGTTGGTGGTATACGATAGATAGAGAAAACCGGTGTTTATAAAACGCTGACCGGATGGGGTTTCTACCAATCGCTGGACCACATCGGCAAACGCATCCAGCAGGCGTGTCAGCTCCCGTTTCCGGCGGCTGTTTTGCAATAAAATGGCGGTAAATAGGGCATAATCGGAACGTAAGGCAGGCAGCCGTTCGTCGGAAAGTGTCGATAGGTCGATCAGCAGATAGTCAAACGCCGGTAAATAAGGCGTCAGCGTTTCATGGAGCGGGGCGAAATAATCGGGTACACTCCGCCGTTTCCAGCGTCGATTGCCATGATACACCAGAACGGGCAGGATGGGTGTCAGCGGTTGTTTTTGTTTGATCTGACTCTCCCATAGGTTGAGCAAATACCGGTTGATCTGGAAATGCGGGTACTCTTCGGTATAACTTTTATGTTCCAGCAAAAGCACCAGCCGAATGGCTTGATCGCCGTACTTCACCGAGAAAACAAGGTCCGCAAAATGTTCGGCCAGTTGCTCATCGGTAAACGTATCAACTTCGCGGGTCAGGGTTGAGTAATCGATACGTTCGCGGACGGCTTCCGGGGCGAAAGTGTTCAGAAAGTCGATCAGGATTTCCGGCTGCGAGAACGATTCCTTAAAGAACCTGTCATGCGGGTTATCGGGTTGTGTTGCCATCAAATTGCCAGAATGACAAACTCCACCCGGCGGTTTACTTTGCGTTCTTCGTCGGTGCCTTTCGTTAAAATAGGGCGGGTGTCGCCATAACCAACGGTCTGAATTCGGTCGATATCAATGCCTTGCTGAACGAGATACCGCTGGCAGGCAATGACGCGGTCGCGGGAGAGTTGCAGGTTCTTGTCGTGATCCCCGATAATGTCGGTATGGCCTTCGAGCCGGATGCTCATATTCGGATTGTCCTGCATCATGGCCACCAGTTTGTTCAACTCTGCAAAAGAGGCCGACAGCAGATCCGACTTTGACATTTCGAAGTAAATATTCTTGAGCGTGACCTTATCCCCTACAGCCAGGGGTGTCAGCGCAATGTCGCGCGTCAGCTTTTGACCACCGGCCACTTTGCTCAAATCCAGCACACCGCTGGCCGACTGATACCCGCGCGCCGATGCGATATAGGTGTATACCTGCCCTTTGTTGAGGCTCATCCGGTAGGCACCCGTCGACGCAAAACTCTGAACGGAATCAATCGCTTTTTTGCTGGCCGACAGTTGGTAATCGATGGTAGCCGTTACAGGGCGTTTGTTTTTTGCGTCGCTCACCACACCCGACACGGCCACTAAGGTTGGTACAGGAGCCGGAGCCGGTTTCGATTTTGGCGTTTCCATTTCACCACCCGATTCGCCCGATGGAGCTGGCGGTAGCTTCGTCGGCTTCTTCAGTACGTTAGGAGTTGGCGTGGGAGCCGGTACCGGCGTGTACACAACTTCGTCGGCCGGGTTACTGACATATAAATTGTAGATGTTCCAGCAGATATACTGGTCGCTGGTACACTCGAACATGTCAAAATTCTCGAGGCCCTTATCCAGACGTTGAAAATATAAACTGAAATTAATCTTATCTCCAGGAAACGTATTCATGCCGACAAGGATTTTTTTCCCTGTGTTCGGATCAATTTTCTCCCCTCTGACCGGAATGCCTTCAACTTTCACAAAGGCAAAGGTTCTGGCCCCATTGGCGGCTATTAAATAGCCATTAGGATCGAACCCAATGGTACCTGTCGATTGTAATCGATTGTTCTGGTCGGGTCTGGGTTGGTTCGGATCTGTATACGTTAGATTGAGAATTGTATATTCTTTCGTTAAACGAATGCTGTTCACTGTTACACTGGGGTCGGCCGGGCGGCCCGTGACTGTTCGAGTGCCCGTGCCGGGATAGGCGTCGTCAGGATAGTTTTGATTGCCCGATGGGTATTGTTGCCCTCCGCCAGACGGATAACCTGATGGATAGGAGCCAAACGTACAGGATGAGAGAAACCCAGCCAGAAAGAGGAAGATAAGGTATCGTTGCCGCATAAATTTTGGTGAATTAAGAGTTACTGATCAGGAACAAGAACGGACTACGTGATAAACGGATATTTTCAGGTGTTGCCTTAGCGCTTCCGGTCGGTGTGGTTATGAGACGAATAAAGTAGCGAGATAGTTACAGGGAGACTGTATAAACTTTTGTTGGCGGAAATCAGGTAACGAAACAAGTAAGGGTAGTAAAAAAAGCAAGGCTGAATCTTACTACATAACATGATAATGTTCTGACCCCTTGACGCTTATGCTATCCGAAAAAAAAACGGTTGTCTCTCGACGAAAATTTCTCGATCTGACCGCTAAAGGGACCCTGGCTACGACAGCCATCATCAGCGGTTTTCCAACCATCGTACCCGCTTCGGTCTTTGGAAAGAACGCACCAAGTAATCGAATTAACGTGGCGGCCATTGGTACGGGTCGCATCTCGCGCGGGCACGATATGCCGGGCGTCTGGCAGTACGACAACGCCCTCATCATGGCCGTTTGTGACCTGGACAGCAACCGCGCCGAATCCGCCAAACAGCTCGTCAACGGCGTTTATGCCAAGAAAACCGGTAAGGATTATGACGGCGTCAAGGTATACACCGACTATCGGGAACTGCTTCTGAACAAGGACATCGACGCTGTGCTGGTCAGCACCCCCGACCACTGGCACGCGCCCATCGTGATCGATGCTGTGCGGGCAAAGAAGGACGTATACATGCAGAAACCCGCATCGCTCACCATTGCCGAAGGGCGCATGATGGCCGATGCCGTGAAGAAGTCGGGTCAGATTGTGCAGGTTGGTAGCCAGCAACGTTCGTCGGAACAGTTTCGCTATGCCGCCGAACTGGTTCGCAACGGGCGCATTGGCAAGCTGAAAACGGTGTATGTCGGCCTCCCCGGCGACCCATCGGGCGATGAGGAACCGCAGATGCCCGTCCCCAAAAACCTGAACTACGACATGTGGCTGGGCACCACGCCCGAGGTATATTATACCGAAAAACGGGTGCATCCGCAGGTTGGCTTCGACCGTCCGGGTTGGCTCCGCTGCGAGCAGTTTGGTGCCGGGATGATTACCGGCTGGGGCGCTCACCACATCGACTCCGCCCACTGGGCCATGAACACCGAGTACACCGGCCCAGTTGAAATCTGGGGCAAGGCTGACTTTCCGAAACATGGCCTTTGGGATGTTCACGGGATCTTCCGCACCGAAGCCATGTATGAGAACGGCGTCCATATGATCGTGACGAACGAGATCGCGAACGGCGTGCGGTTTGAAGGAACAGAAGGCTGGATCTTTGTATCGCGGGGTGATGCCGCCGTAACGGCCAGCGACCCGATTGCCAAACAAAATGCGGCTAAAAAACTCGACGCCAGCGATCCTAAACTCCTGACGTCGGTGATTGGTCCTAACGAAATCCACCTGCCCGTCAGCAAAGAGCACCACGGCAACTGGCTGGAGAGTATCGTGAGCCGCAAAGAGCCGATTGCCCCTACTGAGGTGGGCCACCGGTCCTGTTCGGCCTGTTTGCTGCACCACGCGGCCATGAAGCTGAACCGCAAACTCTACTGGGACCCCAAAAAGGAACAGTTCAAAAACGACCCCGAAGCCAACAAACTCCTGTCTCGCCCCCAACGGGCACCGTACGCCATTAAAATGGTGGCTTCGGTGAAGTAAATAAAACCTTACCCCCAACCCCCTGAAGGGGGCTTATTCCACAAATAAGCTAAGTCCCCTTTAGGGGTTGGGGGTAGTTTAAAGTAAATAAATTTCTGTTCAATGAAGTTAACCCCCACCGTTAGTAGCCTGTTGATAGCTGCTCTGTTTGCTGCCTGTCAGTCATCCGAAAAAAGTGAGAAACCGATGGCTGATTTTCGATTGATTACCCTTGATCCCGGCCATTTTCATGCGGCCTTGGTGCAGAAAACCATGTACGAAGGCGTCGACTCGACGGTCCATGTCTACGCGCCCGATGGCCGTAGCGACGGACCGTCCGATCTCCAGTTACACCTCGACAAAATCGAGGGCTATAACACCCGCGCCGAGAATCCGACGCACTGGAAGGAAGACGTCTATAAAGGTGCTGACTTTCTGGATAAAATGCTCGCGGACAAAGCTGGTAATGTCGTTGTGATGGCGGGGAATAACCGCCTGAAAACAGATTACATCCAGAAAACCGTCGGGGCCGGATTCAACGTGCTGGCCGATAAACCCATGGTCATCAGCGCGTCGAACTTCGATAAGCTCAAAGAGTCGTTTGCCTCCGCCGAGAAAAACAAGGTGCTGCTGTACGACATCATGACCGAGCGGTACGAAATCTCGACCATGCTGCAACGGGCCTTTTCGCGCCAGCCCGCCGTGTTCGGCACGCTTGAAAAAGGTACACCCGACAAGCCCGCCGTCACCAAAGAGAGCGTTCACCATTTCTACAAGAATGTGTCGGGCAGCATACTCACCCGTCCGGCCTGGTTTATGGATGTGGATCAGCAGGGTGAAGGCATCGTCGACGTGACGACGCACCTCGTGGATCTGGTGCAGTGGGAGTGCTTCCCCGAGCAGGTGATCGACTACCAGAAAGACATCAGCCTGACCTCCGCCCGGCGCTGGACCACCGACATGAGCCTGAGCCAGTTCAAGGCCATCACAAAGCAGAACGCGTTCCCGGACTACCTCAAAAAAGACGTGGTGAAAGACAGTGTTCTTCGGGTGTACAGCAACGGCGAAATCAACTACCAACTACGGGGTGTTCATGCGAAAGTGTCCGTCACCTGGGCCTACAAAGCCCCCGAAGGCGCGGGCGATACGCACTACTCCATCATGCGCGGCACCAAAGCCAACCTGATCATCCGGCAGGGAGCCGAGCAGAACTACAAGCCCACGCTCTACATCGAACCCGTTGCCGGTTCGAACGGCACGGACGCGGCCCTGAAAGCGGTTTTGCCCAACATCCAGCAGGAATTTCCGGGCGTGGGCGTGAAGAAAATAGCCTCGGGCTGGGAAGTGATCATCCCCGAAAAATACAAGGAAGGGCACGAAGCGCACTTCGGTCGGGTGGCGCAGAAATACATCGACTACCTGAAAGCCGGTAAAATGCCCGCCTGGGAAGTCCCCAACATGATTGCCAAATACTACACAACCACGCAGGCCCTGGAGCTGGCGAAGAAAAAATAAATTTATGGACTCACCACAGGGCGCCAATCGGCGCGATTTCCTAAAAGAAACCCTTGCTACAGCCGCTGGTCTGGTCGTATTGCCGTCATTACCGGTCGAAACAATTGGTGCGCCGGCTATTCTGCGAACGGGCGCGCTGGGCAGCGACCGGATGCCGGTAGGGGCGGCACGGATTCGCTTTGCCGTGATCGGCATCAACCACGGGCATATCAACAGCCAGGTAGAAGCGGTGCTGCGGGGCGGGGGCGAATTCGTTTCGTTCTATGCCAAAGAGCCGGATTTGTCGGCCCCGTTTGCCAAACGATTCCCGCAGGCCAAACAGGCGAAATCAGAGAACGAGATTCTGGACGATAAATCCATTCAGCTAGTTCTGACCTCCGGCATCCCCGAAGAACGGGCACCGCTGGGCGTTCGCGTGATGAAGTCCGGCAAGGATTTTATGACCGACAAACCCGGCATCACCACCTTGGAGCAACTCGCCGAGGTGCGCAAAGTGCAGAAGGCCACCAAACGGATTTACTCGATCATGTACAGTGAACGGCTCGAAAACAGGGCGACGGTGAAAGCCGGTGAACTGGTGAAAGCGGGGACTATCGGCAATGTGATTCAGACCATCGGGCTGGGGCCGCACCGCATGACGCCCAAATCGCGTCCCGACTGGTTCTTCGACAAAAAGAAATTTGGCGGGATCATCTGCGACATTGCCTCGCACCAGTTCGACCAGTTTCTGTTTTTTACGGGGTCAACGAAAGCGGATATCGTAGCCGCACAGGTGGGTAATGTCCATTTCCCGCAATACCCGAAGTTTGAAGATTTCGGCGACGTGATGCTGCGGGGCGACGGTGGCATGGGCTACATTCGCGTCGACTGGTTTACGCCCGACGGACTCAAAAGCTGGGGCGACGGCCGACTGACGATTCTGGGCACCGAGGGCTTTATGGAACTACGCAAGAACATCGACCCCGGCGGGCGCGACGGCGGCAATCACCTGTTCCTCACTGACAACAAGGAAACCCGCTACATCGACTGCAGCAAAGAACCGTTGCCCTATGGCGAACAACTCGTTAACGACGTGATCAACCGCACCGAAACGGCTATGCCGCAGGAGCACTGCTTCCTGGCAATGGAACTGGCCCTTAAAGCGCAGAAACAGGCGCAGGTGGTGAATTTTAAGAAGTAACGATTCGGTTGGTATTTTACCCCAGCCAAAGCGTCAGACCGCTTTCTCTTTTTTAGGGGAAGGTGGTCTGACGCTTTGTGTTCTCCAAAATGAACGGCTGATTTATAGTGAGTCTGCCCGATTTTTGCCAATACCTGTTAGCGGCAAGCGTTATTCACCAACTTCCTTTAAAACTTCTTGCACTAGCTGTTCACTAATACGAAAGTTGGTCTGCTGAATTTTTTCCAACAAGGGCTTCAGTAATGGTATGTGTCCGTTTAGTTTAGACTGCGCTAAGACACCGAGAGTACCAGTAATCGCTAAACCTAATTGTTTGGCGATCTTTCGCCCTTTTGCTTCGTCAATGATTAAGAGCGTGTTACCCATTTCCAGAGCTAAGGCGATGGCACTTGCCTCTCCTTTGTCGAGCGTTGTCTCCAATACCAGTTGACTGCCTTTGTTCGTTGGATTTTGTATGGTTATCCAATAGGGAAGGGCTTCTCCGAACTCATCTGCTACGAACTGCGTGGTAACAATTTCCCCAAAAACGGTATGTAGTAAGCTTAATTCGCCGATTTTTTCAAGAAGTATTAGACAACTAGTGTCGGATATAATAGTCGCCTGCATTCTTTATGTCATTTTTCAATTCACTTGCATCATAATTAAAAATCGACACATTGTATCTTCCCAAAAGCTCCATAAACGTCCTTTTGCTATAACCGGAGACTTCAGCGGCTTGCCCAAGGGAGAGCTTACCTTGTTCATAAAGCTTAGTTGCTAAAAGCATGACCGCTTCTTGATCATCAAGTTCTACCGTGTCCGGCAGGTTCAGTGTCAATGTTTTCATAGCCTAAAAATAATCAAAATAAGCGAAAGCAGGGTAAACGCTTATGCGTAACGGTCTGGGGCTTTGCGTTCGGGCAGGGATAGTGAACTGCTGGCCCAGAACTAAAGCCAGGTTTTATTGTCTTAACTGTAGTTTGGGAGAAATGATGAAAAGCTTAGTTGCATAAAACGGCTGGTTAAACAATTTTCTGCCTCGCTAATTCAAACTTCTCTATCTGCTTTAGGACTTATAAACGTGGAAGTAAGTTCGAAAAAATACTAGTATTAATAGCTATATAAATTTTGTTGAGAACTTCCGATTTTTCTTCCTCTGTTAAACTTGTTTTATTTAAAAAATAGTTTTTCATTTCTCTTTCAACTCTTGATACTTTATGTGAAAATCTATTACTTAGGTTAGTGTATCTTCGGAAAATGATTAGGCGACAGTTTTTCTTTAGCTGAGTTCCAATTAATTCCCACCATAACTTATCGGTGTCACCAATCGAGGAACCAAAAATGCAAATGAGATTGGCATTTTCTATTAATTGTTCACATCTTCTATGTACAGTTTTTTTTATTACTTTATTGTAGTTGCTTTTAATTAAGGCATTACATAGGTCTTCATTGACATTTAGGGCTGCATTCTTAATTTGAGAAATGTCATTAACACCCAGAATCATCCTGTCGTCGACAAATCCATGGATGTGCTCAAACTCTTGTAAGTAAACTTCATATCGGCCATGGTGATTCCCAATTTTTATACTTGGACTATCATCAGCCAAGATTTTTTCAATAGTTTTTGTGTAGTTAAAAGTCATTAAATTGATCACCCAAGTGGAACTATCCCAAGGCGTTCTGAATGTATCGATTTCGTGTTCGTCAGATAGAAGTAGAAACTTTTGTGGTGTTTGTAAGTCTAAATAGAATTGATCTCGTTTAATAGAAGAAAAATCAAGTTTATTTTCTTGCTCTTCTAGATAAGTAGCTAGCTCATTGACAAGGTCTTCATAAATTTCATCAAATTCTTCAAGTGAGCTTATTTTTTCAGTGTATTCTCCCAGCGCTATCTCTAAGTCAGCCCAATTCTCAAAATTATCTGAAATATTTTTTTTCAAGTTGTCAACTGAAGTAGTTTTAGACTTAATATTTTGGTAGTAATTGTAGAAATCTTTGTATCCTGTTTTTAAACCTAAATTAATGTCGAAGCCATTTCCGATAATAAACAGTGTATTCATTCTATTTCTTCTGAATGTTTAGTTTTTTTGGTAAAAGCTAATGGCTAGAGTTTGGTATGGGCCAGAATTATCACCGCATTACAATCTGAATAGCACACCCCCCTTTTGCCAGATGAAGTATCAATTTTGTCTTGGCTGTAACGATTTTCTTCTCGATCTCGATGACGTAGGCTTCCGGGTTTGTGGCCCAGTCGCCGTTGGGAGCGTCGCGGTAGACGATGACTTCATAGGTTTTGCCCGGCTCCAGAAACGACAGGTCCAGCGGTAGGTCGCGGCTGTTTTCGTCGGTGATGGCTCCTACTTATAGAAACGGACGATTGCGCAAGGCCGTTGACCCTGATGAGGCTGAGCAGAAGAACCGCCAGTCCTGTATTCGTAAAATTAGGCATAGTGAGTTGGCGTGGATCGGTAGTCGGGTAAGGCTGTTTACAGAGCCGTTAACATAGGTACTGACCCAAATATAAGTCAATTTATTAACCGTATCTACGGGCCGGGCCGCGTTCGGCTTCAGCCAGTAATTAAACGCAGGCGAATAGGAGCTGAAGCAGAACGCGGCCCGGCCCGTAGATACGTCTCTCACTGAATTTTTATCACAAGCTTCGTTGTTAGTCCTCTGAAATCCCGCTACCCATTGGCTGCTACCATTTTACTTATCGACGATGAATCCCGGCTCCGTCAACTTCTGGCCCGAATTCTCCAACTCGAAGGCTATACGATTCTGGAAGCCGAAAACGCCCGCGCCGGACTCAAGGTCCTCGAACGGGAAGAGGTACACCTGGTGATCAGCGATGTCAAACTGCCCGACAAAAACGGTATCGAATTATCCGCCCAGATCAAGGAACTCTACCCCGCTACCGAAGTCATTGTCCTGACGGCCTATGGCACCATTTCGGATGGGGTGAAGGCGATTAAAAACGGCGCTTTCGACTACATTACCAAGGGCGACGATAACGACCGGATTATTCCGCTGGTGAGCCGGGCGGTGGAGAAAGCGAATCTACAGTTTCGGATCAGACAGCTTGAGCAGCAGGTGAGTCAGCGCTACGGATTTGAGCGAATTATTGGCCTGTCGAAACCCATTCAGCAAGCCATCGAGCTGGCCCGCAAAGTAGCCGTGACCGATACCACTGTGCTCCTGACGGGCGAAACCGGTACGGGCAAAGAGGTATTTGCCCAGGCCATTCACCAGGCGAGCCCGCGCCGGGTGGGGCCGTTTGTGGCGATCAACTGCGGGGCGTTGGGGAAAGATATTCTGGAAAGCGAACTGTTTGGCCATCGGAGCGGGGCCTTCACCGGTGCCAGCCGCGACCAGAAAGGCCTGTTTGCCGAAGCGAACAAGGGCACCATTTTTCTGGATGAGATTGGCGAAATGCCCCTTGATTTGCAGGCAAAACTACTGCGCGTACTCGAAACCCACGAGTTCCTGCGTGTGGGCGATACCAAACCGACCAAAACTGATGTGCGCGTCATTGCCGCCACCAACCGGGGATTAGAAACCGAAGCCAATGCCGGCCGTTTTCGGCTGGATTTGTACTACCGGCTTTCCGTATTTCAGATCGAGTTACCGCCCTTGCGCAACCGACGAGATGATATTGCGGATTTAGCGGATCAGTTTGCGCAGCAGGAAGTAGCCAAAATTGGTAAACGCGCTGTTCGGCTTAGTCCGCTATTTGTTCAGAAATTACAGAGTCATGGCTGGAAGGGAAATATTCGGGAGTTGAAAAATGTGATCGAGCGGGCGGTTATTCTGGCCGATTCGCCTGGCCAGGGTCCTGTTGAACTGACGCCCGATCTGCTGCCCTACGAAATGCAGGAACGAATTCTGTCAAGTGATCCGGCCGCCCTGGATTTAGCAACCGTCGAGCAGCAACACATCCGCCGGGTACTTCAGCAGACCAACGGCAATAAGACCGAAACGGCCCGGCTCCTGGGCATTGGTTTAACCACGCTCTACCGAAAACTTCAGGAGGCAGGACTTGGGGATTTTGGCTAGCTTCCGGGCTATCCATTTAGTGAAAATACCAGCCGATTTTACCAGACGGTCGCTCGCTGAGATTAAAATTATTAAAGTATGGATCCGGGCCATTCTGCTACCTTACAGTGTACAAAACGAATAGTAATATTTAATGAGTTGCCTCATTGAAATATTTAATTATACTTTTCCAATATAAAAGGGTCGCCTGATAAAATTCATTACGTGAGATTTAAAATTTTTCTAATATTTTTAATTTCCTTCTCACTTCATTTTAATGTCGCAGCGCTTGTTTTGTGTCCAAGCAATATAGACAAACGCTATGCAACACCAGAACATCCTCTCCATCCCGCTTAATGGCTTTGGGCTGGTTCTGGTTTTTTCACAGGTGTTCAATAGGGGCAGGCTGCCTAATCAAACGAGCCAGCCATCGAAAAGACAGCCGGTTTGTCGGCGGTCCGATTGATTTGCTGATTGAAGCAGGCACTCCCCATGCACTACTGCGTAAAGCAGGTAAAAGGTAGTGGACCACTTCAAACTACAACACTACTATTTCCCGTGTCTTCCTTTAACTATTGTCAAACTAGTGTCGTGTCAAAATAAGATTGTTATGAAAAGAATTGCCATGCTCATGCTGATGGGCTTTTGCACCTTATTATTCTATGCAAGTTGTTCATCCAATGCAGAAGAGAAAAAGGAAGAAGAAGTCGAGTATCAGGTCACCAGCCCGTTGAAAAGGGATACGGTGGCGACTAAGGATTACGTGTGTCAGATCCACGCCATCCAGCACATCGAACTACGCGCTCTGGAGAAAGGCTATCTGCAGAAAATCTTTGTAGACGAAGGTCAATCGGTGCGGCAGGGGCAACTCATGTTTCAGATCATGCCGATGATCTACAACGCCGAGTTGCAAAAGTCGCAGGCTGAAGCCAACTATGTGGGCATCGAATACCAGAACACCAAGCAACTGGCCGATAGCAACATCGTCTCGAAAAATGAGCTGGCTTTGTCTAAAGCTAAATTTGACAAGGCAAAAGCCGATGTGGCCCTGGCCCAGACGCACCTGCAGTTTACAACCGTTAAAGCACCTTTCAATGGGATCATGGACCATTTTCAGGTACGGCAGGGGAGTATGGTCGAAGAAGGTGATTTGCTGACGACGCTGTCGGACAACAGCAAAATGTGGGTGTATTTCAACGTACCGGAAGCCGAATACCTCGACTTCAAAACTCACACCCAGAAAGACAATATGCTGAATGTGAGCCTGGTTATGGCAAACAACGATATATTTCCGTATCCGGGCGTCGTGCAAACGATTGAAGCTGACTTCAACAACGAAACGGGTAACATTGCTTTCCGGGCCACTTTCCCAAACCCCAAAGGTCTGCTGCGTCATGGCGAAACGGGTAACGTTCGGATGACGGTACCGCTCAGAAATGCCCTGATCATCCCGCAGAAAGCCACTTTCGAAGTGCTGGAAAAGAAGTATGTATATGTGGTAGACAAGAACAATGTGATTCGGTCAAGGGAGATCACCATTGCCGCCGAGATGCCCCACATTTTTGTTGTGAAATCGGGTCTGAATACAAATGACAGAATCCTGCTGGAAGGCTTACGTCAGGTAAAAGAAAATGAAAAAATACACGCCAAATTCGTCCAGCCTAACAATGTCATTTCTCATTTGAGTCTGTACGCCGAGTAATCAACTAGTCTAAAAAGAGCAGACATGTTTACCAAATTCATACGAAGACCCGTATTCGCTATTGTCATATCGATCATGATTGTCTTTGTCGGTACGCTCGCCATCACGAGGTTGCCGATCTCGCAGTTCCCCGATATTGCCCCTACCACAGTCAATATATTTATTGCCTATCCCGGATCCAGTGCCGATGTATTGGTGAAGTCGACGCTGATCACCCTGGAACAGGCGATTAATGGCGTTCAGGACATGCGGTATATCGCTACCGATGCGACCAGTGCTGGCGAAGCGACCCTCCGGATTATTTTTGAACCCGGAACGGACCCCAACGTCGCCGTTATCAGGGTGAAAACAAGGGTGGATCAGGTAATGCCGCTCCTACCCGAACTGGTTCAGCGTGAGGGCGTTATCATTTCGCCCGTTCAGCCCAGTATGTTGATGTACGTCAATCTTTATTCCAAGGAAAAGAGCATTGACGAAAAATTCCTGTTTAACTATGCTACCGTAAAAATGATCCCTGAAATTCAGCGGACCAAAGGCATAGCCAGGGCACAGATATTGGGTAGTCGGCGCTATGCCATGCGCGTCTGGCTAAACCCCGAACGCATGCGGGCCTACAACATTTCCGTAGAAGAGGTCATGAAGGCCATTGGTGAGCAAAGTATTATTGGTCGACCGGGTCGGATCGGGCAAAGCTCCGGTATCGCGGCCCAGTCGCTGGAATATGTACTGACGTATAAGGGGAGGTATAATAAGCCGGAAGAGTACGAAGGCATTATTATCCGGGCCAATGCCGCCGGCGAAAGCATACACTTGAAGGATATTGCCAGCGTTGAACTGGGAAGTGAATTCTTCGATATTTATTCCAACCTGGATGGTCATCCTTCGGCCGCCATTGTCTTGAGGCAAAACTATGGCAGTAATGCCAGTGATGTCATCGAGGAAGTGAAAAAGAAACTCGAAGTGATGAAAGAAGCCTTCCCGCCGGGGGTGGATTATAAAATCAGCTATGACGTATCCAACTTCCTGGATGCCTCTATCGAGCAGGTTATTGATACCCTGCGGGATGCCTTCCTGCTGGTAGCGTTTGTGGTGTTTATCTTCCTGGGCGACTGGCGATCTACGCTGATACCGATCCTGGCGGTTCCGGTATCGCTGGTCGGGGCGTTCTTCGTGATTCAGTTTTTCGGGATATCCATCAACCTCATTACGCTCTTTGCGCTCGTTCTGGCCATCGGTATTGTGGTCGATGATGCCATTGTGGTGGTGGAAGCCGTGCACGCAAAGATGGAGGAGAAGCCCTTTCTAACGCCCTTTGGTGCGGTCAAGGAAGTGCTTGGTGAGATTAGCGGTGCCATTATCGCCATCACGGCCGTCATGGTATCGGTGTTCCTGCCTATCTCCTTTATGTCGGGGCCGGTTGGTACGTTCTATCGACAGTTCTCCATTACGATGGCCAGTTCCATTGTGATTTCAGCGCTGATCGCCCTGACGCTGACGCCCGTTCTGTGCGCCATGCTGCTGAAAAACCACCATGGACATCCGCCCAAGAAAAATCCGCTGACCAAAGTGCTCGACAGTTTCAACCGGGGTTTTGATAAAATGACCGGATGGTACGTAGGCCTCTTAAAATTGATTGTCAGCCGACGAGTTGTTACGTTTGTCGTCCTGATAGGCTTCTGCGTAGGTATCGTATTCGTCAATAAAATCTTGCCTGCCGGATTTATTCCGAACGAAGACCAGAGTACGATTTATGCTATTATCCAGACGCCACCGGGATCTACCCTGGAAAAAACCAACGAGGTTTCCCGACGGCTTCAGAGAATTTGTGAGGAAGTTCCCGGAATTGAGTCGGTATCGTCTCTGGCTGGTTACGAGATCATGACCGAAGGCCGGGGGTCCAATGCCGGTACCTGTCTGATCAACCTGAAAACCTGGTCGGAACGTGATCATACCGTGAAGGAGATCATGGAAGAACTGGAGGAGAAATCGAGAAACCTGGGGGCCACCGTCGAATACTTCGAACCACCCGCTATTCCGGGATTTGGTACATCGGGGGGTTTTTCGATGCGCTTGCTGGACAAGACATCGGATACGGACTACAGCGAGTTCGACAAAATCAACAAGCAGTTCATGGAGAATTTGGGCAAACGGAAAGAGCTTACGGGCTTATTTACCTTCTTTGCTGCGAACTATCCGCAATATGAACTGGAGATTGATAACAAGCTGGCCATGCAGAAAGGCGTATCGATCGGGAAAGCGATGGATAACCTCAACATTCTGATTGGTAGTACCTACGAGCAGGGCTTCATCAAGTACAACCAGTTCTTTAAGGTATACGTACAGTCGGATCCGAGCTTCCGTAGGCTTCCAACTGATCTGCTGAAGCTGTTTGTGAAGAACGATGCGGGCGAAATGGTGCCTTACTCGGCCTTCATGAAGTTGAAGAAAGGGCAGGGACCAAACGAAATTACCCGCTTCAATTTGTACAACTCGGCGGCTATTCAGGGTCTTCCGGCTAAAGGCTATACAACGGCTGATGCCATTCAGGCCATCCGGGAAGTGGCCGCCAAGACGCTGCCAAGAGGGTACGACATCGCGTTTGAAGGCCTTTCCTATGACGAGTCTATCCGGGGTAATGAAGCCTTGTATGTGTTCCTAATCGTGCTTGCCTTCGTTTATTTTGTGTTGGCTGCCCAGTACGAAAGCTTTATCATTCCGCTGGCTGTGGTGTTCTCGCTACCGGTTGGGGTGTTCGGTTCGTTCCTGCTGCTGAAGCTGATGGGTCTGGAAAATAACATCTACGCACAGATCGGCCTGATCATGCTGGTGGGTCTGTTGGGTAAAAACGCCGTACTGATCGTTGAATTTGCCGTTCAGAAGCGACAGCAGGGATCAACGATTCTGGAGGCAGCTATCGAAGGAGCCAGAGTCCGTTTCCGCCCGATCCTGATGACCTCCTTCGCGTTCGTTGCCGGTCTAATTCCATTGATCAGCGCATCGGGCGCCGGTGCCATCGGTAACCGTACCATTGGTGCATCGGCCATGGGTGGTATGTTATTCGGAACCATTTTCGGGGTCATCATCATCCCTGGCTTGTACTATATATTCGGTAGCCTGGCAGATGGCCGACAGATGATCAAAGACGAAGAAGAGAATTCGTTGAGCGAAGGGCTGGTTCATTCAGTAGACACATTTCCACAACCGGAAGAAATTTCTGACCATGTTTAAAAAACACCTAAATCTATGCCTGGGGGTAGCCTGCATGTCGTTAGCCATAACGGCATGCAAGACGCCGGCATTGGTTGTAAAGACACAGAATCAAGTTGTTCCTGCGAGTTACAATAACTCGCAGGACTCCACCAACAGTGCCAATACATCCTGGCGGGGTTATTTTGCCGATCCCTACCTGGCGGCTCTAATCGATACCGCCCTCTATAACAACCAGGAGCTAAACGTAACGTTACAGGAAATCCAGATTGCCAATAACGAAGTATTCGCCCGAAGCGGGGCCTACCGGCCCTTCGTTGGTCTGGGTGGTGGTGCTGGCATTGACAAAGTACCCCGCTACACCAGCCAGGGGGCGGCCGATGCCGCTACCGAAATTCGGCCAGGAGTAGAAACACCAGAAGTTTTGCCGAATTTATATTTTGGCGCTACGGCCAGTTGGGAAGTGGATATCTGGCACAAATTACGGAATGCCAAAAAAGGAGCCGTTGCCAGCTACCTGGCTTCTATAGAAGGGAAGAATTTCCAGGTGACGAACCTGGTCGCCGAAATCTCCAATTCGTACTACGAGCTTCTGGCGCTCGATACGCAACTGGACATTATCCAGCGGAACCTTGTTATTCTTAACAATGCCCTGTCCATCACCAAGCAGGAAAAAGAAGCGGCCAAGGTAACCGAGCTGGCTGTTCGCCGATTTGAGGCTGAAGTATCCAAAACACAGAGCCTTCAGTACGAAATTCAACAGAAGATTGTCGAAACAGAAAACCACATCAACTTTCTGGCGGGGCGCTTTCCGCAGCGTGTTCAACGGAATTCACAAAGCTTCAGTGACCTGATTCCGCCTAAAATTCAGGCAGGCATCCCATCGCAGCTGATCGCTAACCGGCCCGACATCCGGCAGGCCGAATGGAACCTGCAAGCGGCCAAACTGGACGTAAGCGTGGCTAAAGCCAACTTTTATCCGTCGTTGACGCTGAAAGGGTTTTTTGGTGTGATGGCTTACAATCCGTTGTATCTGTTATCGACTCCTCAGTCGTTGATCGCGTCATTAGCAGGGGATCTGGTTGGTCCCATAATCAACAAGAATGACATTACGGCCCGCTACAAAAGCGCGAATGCCAAGCAAATACAGACCATTTATAACTACGAGAAAACAGTGTTGAATGCCTACATCGAGGTGGCGAATCAACTATCAAATATCGATAACCTGAGCAAAAAGTACGACGCCAAAAATAACCAGGTGCAGGCGCTGACTCAGTCAACGAATATATCGCTCCGGTTATTCACATCAGCAAGAGCCGATTATATGGAAGTGTTGCTGACCCAACGTGATGTACTGGAAGCCAGAATGGAGCTCATTGATACCAGAATGCAACAGATGCATGCCGTGATCAACACGTATCGGGCACTGGGTGGCGGCTGGCGCTAATCCGTGTGTTTTCAGGCTACCTGACTTTTCCATTTCCTGTGACTCTCCATGGTTGTATGCTAACAACGATGGAGAGTTTTTTGTATAGATATCGTTTATCGACGTTGCGATCCAGTACAAGGAGATAACACCTGTGATAAACTGAAACAACCGGACTGCCGTGTAGTTTTGATGACAATTGATTATACACTATCGACAATTCATGTCTACATCACATTCGTCGTTGAATAAAGTATCCGCCCAGGGATTACTGGTCGCTATTGGTATTGTTTTTGGCGATATTGGTACCTCGCCCCTGTATACACTGGCGGCTGTTGTGCGTGGTAAAGAACTAAGCGAAACGCTGGTTGTTGGTACCCTGTCGTGTGTGATCTGGACACTGACGTTGCAAACAACGATCAAATATGTGGTGATTACGCTCCGGGCGGATAACAAAGGCGAAGGGGGAATTTTCTCCCTTTATACGCTTGTCCGACGGTTTACGGGCCGATGGCTGATGTATCCGGCCGTCATTGGCGGCTCTTTCCTGTTGGCCGACGGCCTGATTACGCCCCCCATTTCCGTATCGTCGGCTATTGAAGGCTTGCTCATTTTTTACCCGCATCTGGACACCGTTCCGATCGTGATTGCTATTCTGGTCGCGCTGTTTGTCAGCCAGCAATTCGGGACGCAGCTTCTGGGAAAACTCTTTGGGCCGATCATGCTACTCTGGTTTACCTTCATTGGCGCTATTGGTTTCTGGGCACTTTGGGGCCATTTGCCGGTGTTGAAAGCGCTGAATCCCGTCTGGGCATTTCGGCTGTTGGCCGAATATCCGGGCGGGTTCTGGCTCCTGGGGGGCGTCTTTCTTTGTACGACCGGAGCCGAAGCACTTTACTCGGATATGGGCCATTGTGGGCGGGGAAATATTCGGGTTAGCTGGGGCTATGTCAAACTAATGCTTTTGCTTTCCTATGCCGGTCAGTCGGCCTGGATGATGCAACACCTTGGTCAGCGACTCGGCGAAACGAGCCCTTTTTACTCCATCGTTCCGGCTCCCCTGGTGGTGTTCAGCATCATACTGGCTACGTTGGCCACTATCATTGCCTCACAGGCCCTCATCAGCGGTTCATTCACGCTCGTGGGCGAAGCCATGCGGCTGAACTTATGGCCCCGGCAACTCGTCGTTTACCCGTCCGACTTTCGGGGGCAACCTTATGTGCCGTTCGTAAACTGGGGGTTGATGGTCGGGTGTATCCTCATGGTGCTTCACTTCCGCGAGTCGGCCAACATGGAAGCGGCTTTTGGGCTGGCCGTTACCCTGACCATGCTCATGAGTACGATATTGATGAGTGCTTACCTGCGGGTGAAACGGGTGAATATGGTGCTCGTTATCGCCATTACGGGCTTGTTTCTGACGGTTGAAAGCACATTTTTGGCTGCGAATCTGGTGAAGTTTGAAGAGGGTGGCTGGATTTCGGTAACGATGGGTCTCATTCTGATGGGTATGATGATTTTCTGGTACCGGGGCGAGTCCATCAAAGCGCAACTTATTCACTATGACTCCTTACCCGATAATTTGCCGCTGCTCAAACAGTTGAGTAATGACAATGAGATACCTAAGTTTGCCACGCACCTGGTGTATCTGACAACCGCCGAAGATGCCCATAAAATTGAGTCAGAAACGCTCTATTCGATTTTAAACCGGGCTCCCAAACGGGCCGATATTTACTGGTTTCTTCACCTGTGCGTCGAAGATGAGCCGTATGTGATGCGCTATAAAGTGGATACGCTGGCTCAAGAAGATGTCTATTTTATTACGTTCTATCTGGGTTTCCGGGTGCAGCCCCGGCTAAATCTATTGTTTCGGATGGTAGTGGAAGATATGGTCAAGAACAAGGAGGTAACCATCGAAAGCCGCTATCAGTCATTGAATGTTCACCGCGTACCGGGCGATTTTCGGTTTGTTCTGTTTCGATCTTTTCTCTCCTACGAGAATGACCTGCCCATCGTGTCGAAACTGATTATGAAAGGGTACCTGTTACTGAAACGGATTGCTTTGCCACCCCAGGCGGCCTATGGCCTGGATACCAGTAATGTGGTGATTGAAGATGTGCCGTTGGTGCTGACCCGGCCTGCCAATCTCCGATTGACACGGGTGAAATCAAAAACGCATCCGTCTGAAGCATAAGCCAACTGCCTGGACATAGGTATACCCTGTCAAAGTGAAAAGCCGACCCTACCATTTTGGTAGGGTCGGCTTTTCACTTTGCCGTTAGCTTAGTGTATGATTTGAAATAACTGGCTGATAATTAGATAGTTAAAATTGGATTATTGATTAGTCAATTTTTTGGGCCATTTCTTGGCATATCCCCATTGACTGTTTAACATCATACCCCAATTAATATGAGTACTGTCCTGCTTCTCGTCGTATCAGCGCTAGTCTGCTTCGCACTTTTTTACAAAGCCATCGAATGGTTCGAACACATTTAAATCAGATGAGCAAACGCTCGTTCACTTTCTCATCATGCTACTAGGCTTATTCATCATCGCACTGCTGGTTTTCGCATACATGTTGTATGTCCTGATCAAACCGGAGAAATTTTAACCTGAACATCCTGCCATGGGCGGGAGCAACACACATTCACATGTCAACTGAATTAACGGGTGTCGTGGCCATGTACGGATTAACCGTTCTGCTGGCCATTCCCCTGGGCAAATACATTGCCAACGTCTTTAAACCGGAGTCCGCCAACGGACCATTGGAGCGGTTCATCTACCGGTTAGGGGGAATCGATCCCACCCGCGAAATGAGCTGGAAGGAAAACCTGGTTGCCTTGCTGACGATCAACGCCGTTTGGCTGGCTTTCGCCTTCACGCTGCTGGTTTTGCAGGGCGTTCTGCCGCTTAACCCCGACGGAAACCCGTCTATGACGCCCGATCTGGCGTTTAACACCGCCATCAGTTTCATGGTCAACTGCGACCTGCAACACTATTCCGGGGAGTCGGGCCTGACGTATTTGACCCAATTGCTGGTCATCAACTTCCTGATGTTTACCTCGGCCGCCACCGGTATAGCCGCGCTGCTGTTGATTATCCGGTCGTTTTTGCCAAACGTTGTCGACACGGTGGGTAACTTTTATGTATTCTTCGTGAAGTCGATTACCCGTATTCTGCTGCCGATTTCATTTATCGTCGCTACGCTGCTGGTCTTTAATGGAACACCCGCCAGCTTCGACGGGAAAGACAGCGTCATTACCCTGCAGGGCGATACCGTTGCGGTATCACGCGGACCAGCGGCTGGTCTGATTGCCATCAAACACGTGGGTACCAACGGTGGTGGCTATTTTGGCGTGAACTCGGCCCATCCGCTCGAAAACCCGAACTACTTCACCAACATGCTCGAAATGGTTGCGCAGGTTCTGTTGCCCATTTCTATGCTGTTTGCGCTGGGATTTCTGATCAATCGTCGGCGGTTCACGTGGGTGGTTTATGGCGTAATGACCCTTGGCATGCTCTGTTTACTCATTCCGACGCTGATCACCGAAGTGCACGGAAATCCGGCCATCGCTCATTTGGGCGTTAGTCAGCCAACGGGTGCCATGGAAGGGAAAGAAGTGCGTTTTGGTCCGCTCGCTTCGGCCTACTGGAGTATCGTCACGACCATCATTTCGACCGGTTCGGTCAACTCCATGCACGATTCGTCGATGGCCCTTTCGGGTACGATGGAACTGCTCGGCATGATGACCAATGCCTTCTACGGCGGCTGTGGTGTTGGTTTCCTGAACTACTATTACTACCTGATTATTGCCGTCTTCATTTCGGGGCTAATGGTTGGGCGGACGCCGGAATTCTTCGGTCGGAAAGTAGAGGCTCGCGAAATCAAAATTGCCTCTATCGTTGCGTTACTGAGTACGTTGCTGGTGAAAGGCGGAACGGCCCTGGCGGCCTGGTTCCTGGTCAATTATCCCGACATCGCCAGTTGGAACGTGAAACCGTCGGCCTGGTTAAACAACCCCGCCAACCACGGCTTCACCGAGCTGCTCTA
Source organism: Spirosoma horti (assembly GCF_054776595.1). Lineage (NCBI taxonomy): Bacteria > Pseudomonadati > Bacteroidota > Cytophagia > Cytophagales > Cytophagaceae > Spirosoma > Spirosoma horti. The sequence continues at coordinate 678,628 of NZ_BAAHBQ010000003.1, read as the reverse complement.
CGAGTTTACGTCGGCAAACGCCAACAACGGCTCCGGCTTTGAAGGGCTGGGCGATAATAACTTTTTCTGGAACTACGCAACGGGTATCGTACTTATTCTGGGCCGGTTTATTCCAATCATCGGGCCGGTGGCCATTGCGGGGCTTCTCGCTCAGAAGAAATACGTACCGGAATCATCGGGAACCTTGCCAACGGACACGGGTACATTCGGCTTGATGACCTTCGCCGTAATCCTCATTATCACGGCTCTGTCGTTTTTTCCGGCGCTGGCACTGGGTCCACTGGCGGAGTATTTCAGTCTGAAATAAGCACTTCAGTTTCGATGTATCAGCGAGCAAAATGCCTGATGCCTCACCAACTAATTATATAAATACCAAAAATGGCAACCCAAAATTCATCTCCCTCACTGTTCCAGCGCGCTCTGATCAGCACGGCCATACGGGAGTCATTTGTCAAACTTAGTCCGGCTATTCTGATCAAGAATCCGGTCATGTTCACCGTCGAAATCGGCACCGTCGTGATGGTGCTGGTAACGGCCTACATCGCCATTACGGGCGATACAACACAGGGGTCACTGGCCTATAATGTTTCCATTACGTTTATTCTGCTGCTCACCATTCTGTTTGCCAACTTTGCCGAGGCCATTGCCGAAGCACGGGGGAAAGCACAGGCCGAATCGCTCCGGAAAACGCGGCAGGAAACACCCGCCAAGGTCATTCGGTCAGTGGGCAACCTGTACACCAACGAAGTGCAGATTATCTCGTCGGCACAACTCGTCAAAGGCGACGTGTTTCTCTGCGAAACGGGCGACATTATCCCGTCGGATGGGGAAATCATCGAAGGGCTCGCCACCATCGACGAGTCGGCCATTACGGGCGAATCGGCCCCGGTTATTCGGGAAGCCGGTGGCGACAAATCATCGGTGACGGGCGGTACAAAAGTATTGTCGGACCGCATCAAAGTGCAGGTGACCACCCAGCCCGGCGAGTCGTTTCTGGACAAAATGATTGCGCTGGTCGAAGGGGCAACCCGGCAGAAAACGCCCAACGAAATTGCCCTGACGATTCTGCTGGCGGGTTTTACCCTGATCTTTATTATCGTCTGCGTCGCCCTGAAACCCTTCGCCGATTATGCCAATACGCCCATTACCATCGCGGCTCTGATTTCGCTCTTCGTGTGCCTGATTCCAACGACCATTGGCGGGCTGCTTTCGGCCATCGGAATTGCGGGTATGGACCGCGCCCTTCGGGCCAACGTGATTGCCAAATCGGGGCGGGCGGTTGAAACGGCGGGTGATATTGATACCCTGCTGCTGGATAAGACGGGCACTATTACCATCGGTAACCGGAAAGCCACGAATTTCTATCCAGCGCCCGGTATCTCGGAAATAGATATGATTCGGGCCTCGACGCTTAGCTCCCTGGCCGACGAAACCCCGGAAGGCAAGTCGATCGTTGAACTGGCCCGCAGTGGTAACTGGGGCCCCAACGTGACCTCGCAACTGTCGACAGATGGCGCCACGCTGATCAAGTTCACCGCCGAAACCCGGTCGTCGGGTATCGATATACCCAGCGGCCCGAACGGCTCGCCATTGCGGATTCGGAAAGGGGCTACGGATTCGATTCGAAACATCGTCACGCGGGCGGGCAATACGTTTCCGGTCGAAACCGAAAATCAGGCGAAAAAAATTGCCGGTAATGGCGGAACACCGCTGGTCGTGATCGAAAATGAGCAGGTGCAGGGCGTTGTCGAATTGCAGGATATTATCAAGCCGGGTATTTCGGAACGGTTCGACCGGTTACGGAAAATGGGTGTTAAAACCGTAATGGTCACGGGCGATAACCCGCTGACGGCCAAGTTTATTGCTGAGAAAGCGGGTGTCGATGATTACATCGCGGAGGCCAAGCCGGAAGATAAAATGAACTACATCCGCCATGAGCAAACCGGTGGAAAACTGGTAGCCATGATGGGCGACGGGACCAACGATGCCCCGGCACTGGCCCAGGCCGATGTGGGCGTGGCAATGAACTCCGGCACCCAGGCGGCCAAAGAAGCCGGTAACATGGTGGATCTGGATAACGACCCGACCAAGCTGATCGAAGTCGTTGAAATTGGGAAGCAGTTGCTCATTACGCGCGGTACGCTGACAACCTTTTCGATTGCCAACGACGTGGCCAAGTATTTTGCCATCGTACCGGCGCTGTTCGTCGTGTCGATTCCGGCACTGGAAGCGATCAACGTCATGAAACTGCATAGTTCGGAGTCGGCCATTCTGTCGGCGGTTATTTTCAACGCCATCATCATTCCGATGCTGATTCCGCTGGCCCTGCGCGGGGTTGAGTACAAGCCAATTGGCGCATCGGCACTGCTTCGGCGTAACCTGTTTATCTACGGTCTGGGCGGCATCGTCGCTCCATTCGTTGGCATCAAACTGATTGATCTGGTCGTCGGCCTGTTTGTCTAATATAAAAACTAACATCATGAAAAATCACATCGCTCCAGCCATTCGTCTTACGCTTGTTTTGCTGGTCATTCTATCCGTTGTTTATCCGCTTGTGGTAGCGGGGGTTGCCCGGTTTGCGCCGGGAGAAGGGAAAGGAGAAACCATAACGGCCAACGGAAAAGTCGTTGGCTACGCTCTGGTTGGTCAGAAGTTCACCGAAGATCGCTACTTCAATGGTCGTCCGTCGGCGGCAGACTACAATGCGTCTGGTTCGGCGGGGTCGAACAAAGGGCCTTCGAATCCCGATTACCTGAAAACGGTTCAAGCGCGTATCGACACCTTTCTGGTGCATAATCCTGGTGTTCGGAAAGAGGATATTCCCGCTGAGTTAGTTACTGCATCGGGTTCAGGGCTCGATCCGGATCTGTCGCCTGTAGCGGCCAAAATTCAAGTGGCCCGCGTAGCTAAAATTCGGGGTATCTCCACGGAACGGCTAACACAACTGGTTGATGAACACACGAAAGGCCCATTAATTGGTTTGTTCGGTCCGTCGACCGTGAATGTACTGGCGCTGAACGTTGCGCTGGACCAACTTAAGTAACGCTGAACGCCTGATTCGATCCATTCCTGATAAGGCCGACGAATCGCTCATCCGGGTGGATGGACGGTTAGTCGGCCTCAACAACAAGTATGAAAAAGTTTATTACCACAGTAGCCGTTTTAATAGCCACTTTCTCTATTGCTGTAGCGCAAACGACCGATTCAACCACGTCGTCGGCTCCAGCGCCGACGGCTGCCACCACGACAGCCAACGCCGGACTAACCGTTTCCGGCTATGTCGAAGCCTATTACGCACACGATTTTACGGCCCCCAAAACCAGTCAGGAGCGGCCCGGATTTTTATACAACCACAAACGGAATCGGGAAGTGAACGTGAACCTGGCGTTCATTAAAGGAGCCTACTCCAGCGACCGGGTGCGGGCTAATCTCGCCATTCAGGTGGGCACCTATGCGCAGTATAATTATGCCGCCGAGCAGCCGCTGGTAAGGAATATTTATGAAGCCAATGCGGGCGTAAAGCTGAGTAAAACAAAGGACTTGTGGCTGGATGCGGGTATTTTTTCGTCCCATATTGGCTTCGAAAGTGCCATCTCGAAAGATTGCTGGACGCTGACCCGGAGTATACTGGCCGAGAATTCACCGTATTATCTGTCGGGGGCGAAACTGACCTACAATACCCCGAATGGCAAATGGACAGTGCTGGGGTCCGTACTCAATGGCTGGCAGCGGATTGCTAAACTGCCGGGCTATTCGGGGCCGTCGCTCAGTACCCAGGTGCAGTATAAGCCCAATGCCAACCTGGTCCTGAACTGGAGTTCGTTTCTGGGCAGCGACCGGCCTGATTCGTTGAAGCAGACGCGCTTTTTTAACAATTTCTACGCCATCATCAATTCCAATCGGCGGGTGAGCGCCATTCTTGGTTTCGACCTTGGCGCCGATCGTAAACCCATTGGCCCCGGCAACCGGCGGGTCGGTTCCGGGAGTTATGTCTGGTATTCGCCGGTGGCCATTGTCCGGTATTCGGTCAGTGATGTGATTAAGCTGGCGGGACGGGTTGAGTATTATGACGACAAAAATGGTGTGATCATCGCTACCGGAACGCCCAACGGATTCAAAACCTGGGGGTACTCGCTCAACGTCGATTATGCCATTTTGCCCAATGCCCTGTTTCGAGTGGAGGGTAAAGTGTATGACAGTCAGGATGCTATCTTTGACTCGAAAACCAGTCTGAGCAAAACGAATGCAGCCTTGACAACGAGTTTAGCGGTTAGTTTTTAATCCATCTTTTGTCGATCCGACAACGGTTCCAACCCGATGAACCCGAACGACCAGAACGCAGCGCATTTCCTGAACCTCCTCCGCCAGTCAAGGCGGGGGAAGTTCAAGATTTACATTGGCATGAGCGCGGGCGTGGGCAAATCATACCGCATGTTGCAGGAAGCGCATGCGCTGCTCCGCGCGGGAATCGACGTTAAGATCGGGTTCATCGAAACGCACAAACGGGTCGAAACCCACGCCCTGATCGACGGGCTTCCAATCATTCCCCGGCGTACCTTGTTTTATCGAGGGCGGGAACTGGAGGAAATGGATGTACAGGCGGTGCTCAACCTGCATCCCGAACTGGTGATTGTGGATGAATTGGCGCACACCAACATCCCCGGCTCGAAGAATGAAAAAAGATGGCAGGATGTCGTCGAGATTTTGGATGCTGGTATCAACGTTGTCAGTGCCGTCAATATTCAACATATTGAGAGTTTGCATGCATCGGTGCGCACCATTACGGGTATCGATGTGACCGAACGGGTGCCGGATCGGGTGCTGCAAATGGCCGATGAAGTGGTGAACATCGACCTGACCGCTGATGAATTGATCACCCGGCTCAAAGACGGGAAAATATACGAACGAACAAAGGTCGAAACGGCGCTAAACAACTTTTTTCAGCCCGAGCGGATTCTGCAACTACGCGAACTGGCGCTGCGCGAGGTGGCCACGGCCGTTGAACGGAAAATAGAAACGTCGTTGCCGTCGAGCGTAAAGGCCAAGCCGGAGCGCTTTCTGGCGGCCATAAGCTCTAACCACGAAATTGCCCGCCGGGTTATTCGCAAAACAGCACGGCTGGCCTCGTACTACAACTCGCGCTGGTTTGTGCTGTATGTGCAGACCCCGGACGAAAATTCGGATCGGATCAAACTCGATGTGCAACGCCATTTGATCAACAACCTTAAAGTAGCCACGGAACTTGGGGCAGAGGTTATCCAGGTGAAGAGCAATAATATCGTAAATAGCATCATGGATGAAGTGGAGAAACGAAACGTAACAACGGTTTGCATTGGTAAACCACACCTGACGCTGATCCAGATTATTCTGAAGACGAACGCTTTTAACCAGCTTCTTACTAAACTGTCGGGTTCCAATACCGACCTGATCATACTCTCGTAGCAGCCATGAGCATTAAGAGCAAAATAGCGGCTGCCCTGGCCTTTATGTTCGCCATTATCGTGGCGCTTGGAGGGTTAGGCGCGTACTATCTGAACGAACTTTCCAACGATTCGCAGGCCATTCTGAAGGATAACTACATCTCGCTCGAATACGCCAGTAACATGCAGAAGGCCCTGGCGATGATGACCGATCCGGTTGAACGCGACCCCGACGGATGGTCGGATTTCGATCGAAATCTGAAAAAACAGGAAGCAAACATTACCGAGGTGGGCGAACAGGAATTGACCAGTAGCCTGCGCCGGGAGTTCAACCGACTACGTACCGGCCCGATGGATGCCGTTGTGATTTCGCACATTCGGCAGCATTTATTTGCACTCGACGATCTGAACCGGCAGGCCATCATCCGAAAGAATGAAGTCGCCAAACAAACAGCCAAAGATGCCCTGTTGTGGCTGCTGGTCGTTGGGACGTTGTGCTTCCTGATTCTGTTTTCGTTTATCGTCAACTTTCCCGGCTATGTGGCCAATCCGGTGCGGGAGCTAACGCGCGGGATCAAGCAGGTGGCCAAACGAAATTTTGAAGAGCGCCTGCACATTGAATCCAACGATGAGTTTGGGGAACTGGCGCGCTCGTTCAACCTGATGGCGCAGAAGCTGGACGAATACGAACACTCCAGTCTGGCAAGGGTCCTGTTTGAAAAACGGCGAATCGATACGCTCATTCAGATCATGAGCGAAGGCATCGTGGGCATGGACGAAAACAAACGGATTCTGTTTGCCAATCCGGTTGCCTGCCGCCTGCTGGGCGTCGAGGAGGCCCGGTTGATCGGGCAATATGCTCCCGACGTGGCGGCCTCGAATGACCTGATGCGAACGCTGATCCAGGATGTGATGTCGGCGAATAAAGTTGAACCTGAACAGAATGGCTTCCTGAAGATCTATGACCCAGGTCCGGAGGGCTCCGGCTCAACTAGCACAACCCAGGAAGGCGAGGGGAAAGAAAGTTATTTTAACCGTCGGACGCATACGGTGGAGGTGACGCCCACCGGCGAAGATCAGCCCCAACTGGCGGGGTATGTGATGGTACTCGAAAACATAACGCCCTATAAAGAACTGGATCTGGCGAAAACTAACTTCATCGCGACCATCTCACACGAACTCAAAACGCCCCTGTCGAGCAGCAAGATGAGCCTTAAACTGCTGGAAGATAGTCGGGTTGGCACCTTGAATGATGAACAGAAAGCGCTCGTCGCCAACATTGGTGATGACATAAACCGGTTGCTTAACCTGACCGGCGAACTCCTCAACATGGCGCAGGTAGAATCGGGACAGATTCAACTGAACATCCAGGCCGTTGCGCCCGCCGATATTGTCAACTATGCGATCAACGCGCTCAAGGTCGCTGCCGAAAACAAACATATTTCGCTGAACGTGACCGCACCTGCCGGGCTACCCATCGTGCTGGCCGATCCCGACAAAGCATCCTGGGTGTTGGTGAATTTTCTCTCAAATGCCATTCGGCACAGCCCTGCCGATGGCCTAATTGAGGTGTTGGCCAAAAAGGCCAGCACCTTTGTCGAGTTTCGGGTGCGCGATCATGGGTCGGGCATTCGAGCGGAGCACCAGAACCGGGTTTTCGACCGCTATTTCAAAGCGCCGAACGTAAACGGGCAGGTCAACGAAACATCGACGAGTGGTACGGGGCTTGGCCTGGCTATTTCGAGCGAATTTATTCAGAGTATGAACGGGAAGATTGGGCTGGACACGTCCGTTACGGACGGAGCCGCTTTCTTTTTCCAACTCCCCATCGACCCCGAACCAGTAAACATGCGTAGATAATCTGGGCCTGCTGCTTATAGATTCATCAACTACACACAAACGATGAATCGAATCAGTACCGTAGGACTTGTTGGTTTTGTACTCCTTTTACTCAATACGCGAGTGGCGTGGTGTCAGAACACGGCGGTTAACTGGAAAAAAGTTAAGGTGCTGGTGTACACTAAAAATGGGAAGGGGTATGTTCATGATAACATTCCCAACGCCGTTCAGTGCATTCAAAATCTTGGTCGGCTGAACGGCTTCACGGTCGATGTATCCGACCAGCCCACGGTCTTTACGGAAGACAACCTGAAACAATATACGCTCCTGTTGTTTCCAAGCACCAACAACGATGTGTTCGATACGGATGCTCAGCGGCTGGCTTTTCGGCGATACATTGAAGCGGGGGGCGGCTTTGTCGGAATTCACTCCGTGATGGGCACCGAGCGCAACTGGACCTGGTTCAAACGAATGATTGGTGGCACCTTTGCCTGGCACCCGAAGTTTCAGAAATTCACCATTGAGGTGATTGACACAAAAAACCCGTCGATGCAGGGCCTGCCTAAACTGTGGCAGAAAGAAGACGAGTTCTATTTTACCAAAGACATGTCGCCCGGTCCAACGGTCATTATGGCCAATGACTTGACGACCCTCAATCAGGACGAACCCGAAAAAGTAAAAGCGTTTGGCGGCTCCTATACCAAACTTTATCCGTCTGCCTGGTACTACAATTTCGATGGTGGCTATACTTGGTGCACAACCCTGGGCCACGCCAAAACCGATTATGAAACCGATACGACTTTTATCCGCCATATTTTTCAGGGGATTCGGTATGTAGCCGGGCAGGTCACAAAAATCGATTTCAGCAAAGCCTACGCCGATTCCAGAGATACGCCAATTCGGTAGGTAAGCGCTGAGGCTGCGTGGACAGGATGAACCAGGCCGCTAACTTTTTAACAGCAGACTTTACCGGGCGTAGCCGAATTGGGTAGCCCGGTAAAACCTCCGTTTATGGAATGCCTATTTTTTTAGATCACCTAAGGTAAGTTGTTCGACATAGGGCATCAGTCGGTCGGCACAGCCCGCATTATCGACAAACGCACTTACCTGATAAGGCTCCCAGTGCGCACCCAATCCGCGATTGAGCGGCCATCTATAGTAAATCTCAATAAAATGATTACCCCAATAATAAAGTTTAACGTGACGGGCGCTATCCTGCCGTTCAGCGATAAAGCGCCCTTTAATGGGAATCAATACTAACTGCTCCGAAAATGTTAATTCGTTTAACTGCTGTACGTTCATCACTTCAAAAATGGATAAAGAAGAATTAATTGTTTTCCGTTTGGGCAAACGGGACTTCGATGAAATCGTGTACAGGTCTACTCAATAGAGGCATTTACTAAATATGTTGGCGAATTAAGAAAAATGGGTGATAAAAGACGACAATTCATTTTTGTTAAGTAATTACGATTCTTGATAATGGATATAATAGTAAATTGTGCAAACAATTTGTTCGCAATATAAGCTGTATAGTCTAATATTATTTACTTCTTTTGGTTAATGTATATAAATTCTATTTTTGTTACCTGCAGCTTTCTTTCATGAAATGTGCAAAAACGGTTCTGCCTAGAGTGATCTCTCTACTCACTAGCGGAAAGCGGCTCCAGTAAAAAGTAGGTTGTCACTCAGTGGTGATTCGAAATTTGCATAACCCTATACGTCAGTTATTTAGGTATTAAAGATCGATAAAGAAACGAACTACGCGACAGGGAAAATAAGTAAATAAGAAGGCAAATGTGATGGTGTGGATAGCCTGAATCAGTATACTATGTATTGGCTACTTTTAGGTCTAAGCTTCTGTTTTTTTGTCGATAGAATCAGGATTTTTCTTTCTGGAAGGTGTCGGAATAATTAATTAGTTGGATAAATGGCCCGTAAAAAACAAAAGCTTCTTATGAAAAAATGAAGGTAATTCGTGCGAATTTATTCAGATGGCCATAAACCTCATTTTGATCAGATAGAGACGTCTAATGGCCCGATAAGTGATTTTATTCGTGTGTATACAACTTGTTTTTCCAGAGTTAAACAAACCACTTTTCTTATCCTGCCCCTGCCTGTTCATGAGCAAACAGCGGACCGATTAAGCGAGGCAGAGAAATGGTATAATAGCCATGTATATAGGTTTGTCGAGCCGAACCGCGAATGGGAAGCCGTAAAATGATAGACGGGAACATTGACTCAATGCAAGTCAACGTCCCCGTCTATTTTTCCAAGTGGTCAGCCCACTGCGCAGTTAGCTGTTTGTTTATTGGCCGCTGCCCGCTACGGCAGCAACACCCGACTGGCTGGTTGAGCCTGTGGTGTACAACTGATTGAACAGGAGTTTGAACGTGCCATGCGATTGCGCCCGGAATGTAATTTCTGGACCGAACGCATACAATTTACCCATTCCTACGGGGGCTACAAAAGCGGCCACACCATCCTGCAAATAAGACTGTCCCCAGGCCCAGCCGCTGCGCAGCGGTTTGCCGCTGTCGAACCAGGCCAGTGGTTTCACCAGTCCTTTGGCAATCGCGTCCGGCGCTATTTTGAACACGGGGCTGGCGTCGAAATACACGTCGCTCTTGTTCGACATGCCCCAGGTTGCGTGCTGGGTCGAGTCCAGATTCACACGTAGTACACTTCCCGGAATGTAATATTTCTCACCGGGCAGCGGTTTCTCGACACCACTGGTGGTCATCTCGGTGAGGGCGTTTTTGACCGGCAAGCCCAGGTGGTAGGCCAGGTTGGTGCTGCTGCCAATAGTCACGATGGTTCCGCCTGTTTCCAGGAAGGTTTTCAGCTGAGGGATCGATTTGGTGGCTGTGATTTTACCCATCCACGGACGGTATTCGGCGGGTGTATTTTCGACTTTTGGCTCGGAGCCGAACAGGCTGAAAATATCCTCATCCTTACCACCAACGGGTGGTATCGCGCGGGTCACAAAAACAATAACGTCATAGTTTTTTCGCAGGTCGCCGGCATCGATATCCGCTGGGTAAACCACCTTCATCGGGAAATGATACTGCTCCATCATCCAGCGAATCCAGCCCGATGGCATCGAGCCGCCATACGTATCCCATAGTGCAATACGCATGGGGGCCACTTTCGACAACGTCGTGCCTGGGCGCTTCGACAGGCCGGTTACCTCGATGCCAAGGTCTTTTGCCGACTTATCCAGCAGTGATTTTGCTTTCGCCGATGCCGGAACAAAGAAAGCACCAGCCTCCACTGCCGATTTCTCTCCGGCGCCATTCGGCAGGCGATAGACCTCAACGCCAGACGCCAGCAGATCGTTAACCGCAATAAATGAGTTGTTCGATTTAGCGCTCAACACATAGCCGGCTGCCGTATTGCCCGCAATGTGGCCTTCCGGCGACTGAAGTTCGCCATAGGGCAGTTTCTGGAAGGGACCATCGAAACCATCCAGAATACGGTCAAATTTGACATTCATTAGGTAGGCCAGTGTCCAGCCAGCAGCATCGTAGGGGCGAACGGGCGGGCCGCCCGGATACTGAAAATCATTGGGGTGATCCTGCGGCTCGAACATGTCGATCACGTGGGGCCGGAATGCCTGATCGGCCTTCACCACATACGAACCTGCCGGGTACTTCTTGCCCGCTACACTAAAGTCGGCGGTGGCTTTCTGAACCTGAATACCCGTTCTGATCAGGGCGTTGACAAACTTAACGGCAGTCGCGAAATCCGGTTGATTGGCTGGGATGATAAACCCGCGAGGATCGCGCAACACGGGCGCTTTCATGATGGTATCATAATACTTCATCGGCATACCCCCGCCTTTGGGAATAAAACCGTACTGAGCCAGCGCTGCATTCGTCGGCGGCACCACTTTCTTCGGGTCATTTTTATACGCTTCGTCGATAGCGTCGATTCGCTTTGGCGACAATGCCCAGTAGTCTTTACTACCCCGCTCGATGGAGTTCTTGCCCATGCGGTAAATGTTATACAGTAACTGGTCATTCTGACGGGCGGCATAATCCAGCACCGCGTAATTGAGCGATACAGAATAGTCGATTGACTGCTTGAAATGCCATTTCTGGGGCGTAACCGGGAAGGGGGTATTGCCATTGGGAACCAGGCGCTTGGGCACCAGTGGAATGCTCTCGGGCGTTGGTCCGCCAATGATTTCGGTCAACAGACCAATCATGTTGTGGAAGTGCGTTGTGGTCCGCAGACCGCCGTTGTACCAGGTCGAGAAAACAGAGCCGCCTAACCGCGTGAAGCCGGGTTTGTTCTCGCCGTTCAGCCGATTGATCATGGCCGCGCCCAGGGCGTCGATGCCCGTCACCATCATTGGATCAAAGACGTAGTTGAACGGATCCCGATAGGGTGGGCCCGCCAATACCGAACCTGCCGGGCCACTTTGGTGGTGATTATACATGATCTGCGGAATCCATTCGACGAACAGCTGGCGGGCGATATTCTGGGTTTCCTTCATGTTCAGCATGAAGAAATCGCGGTTGTTGTCGTGCCCGATGTATTTCTGATACAGGCGGGGAACGTTATCCAACGAGCGTTTTTCGGGGGTAGGCTCCCGCATGTACCAGTTGGTTACCAGTTCCTGTCCATCTGGGTTCGCATGGGTTAGTAGAATCACATCCCGATCCAGAATGCGCATGGTTTCGGGATCTTTGTGGCTCACCAGCTGGTAAATCGTTTCGATAAGCTGGTGCGTCCCAACGGTTTCGGTGGCGTGTAAACCACCATCGATCCAGACAATGGCCTTGCCTTCGTCGGCAAGGGCGTGGGCCTGTTCGTCGGTAAGGTTTTCGGCCCGGGCGAGTTTCTGAGAAATCTCCTTGTACCGATCTAATTTCTTGAGGTTTTCTGGCGACGAAACGATCAGCATATACTGATGGCGACCTTCTTCGGTCATGCCAATATCGACCAGTTTGGCTCGGTCGGATGCTGCCGCTATTTTTTTGAAATAGGCCTCCGTTTGCGTGTAGGTAGCGAGTTGATAATCATCGCCGATGGTAAAGCCGAAATGCTCTTTGGGCGACGGAATAGTTTGTGCCCAGGCCGTCGTGAGACTGAGCAGCAGCGTACCGAAAAGTAGACTGGAAAAATAGCGCATTGCTGAGGAAAGGTAAGTTAATAAAGGCGTTGTAAGGTAGTGAGTTATGTGTTACTTGTCATTTCTTGCGGAAACGCACCCCAACCCGGCAGTCACCGACTTCGCCACGGGCTTCATCGCATACGTTTTCCTGGAAACCGGCAATCTGACGTCCGTCGGCCAGGTTCAGGATGAACTTGAAAATGAAATAGTCGTTCTGCGCAACGGTGCTGAGGTTGGTTCCCGTGAAGGCCGCCAGTTGGGCCGCTGTGACGCTGAACGTTTTTGGGAATTGTGTTACAGTTTCGTACAGTTTATCGCTTGTGCCCACCCGGCTCGGCAGCGGAAACTGGGTCACGCTGGGGTAGAGGCCACCCGGCTGCGAAACAACAATAGGGTAGGCTGGATTACCGCTGGCGGGGGCTTTGGTAAAGCCCAGATAGACGTCAATGGACTTTACTTCGGCCTTCCCGAATCCTTCCCATTTCAACGTGTATTCGAAGACCTGGCCGCCCAGATTGGCTGCTCCCAGGTCAAAAAAGGAGGTGTTTGCGGTAGCAATGGTCGGTAGTGCCGACTTTTCGGTATTGACCGCAACCAACGGGACGGCTGTGTAGGCCCAGTTTTCCCAAACATAATCTTCTGTTTTACAGGCATCGAGGCCCACAAGTAGCAGGAGAGAAGCGTATAAAAGTATCTTTTTCATTGGTCTGTCAGGTTATTTATCCCAGAAAACAGGTGTCGTTTGTTGGGCGGTCTGTAGTTGGTCGGCTTTGTCCGATATGGTCGCGTTCGTTGCTAATTCCGTAATGGAGTAGGCCAGTCGCATAGGAAACGTGTTCAGGGGCGCAATGGGCGCCGGTAATACGGGTAAGCCCGTCCGACGGTAATCTGTATACGATTCGATGCCATTGCCGTACAGAGCAATGTATTTTTGGGTCATCACGGCGCTTAGTTTCCCGGCCGCATCGGCCGCATCGTATTGAGCCACCCGGTTGGCAACAAACGCACTGATCGTAGCGGTTGCCATGGGCGGTGCCGAATTGCCCGACGTTGTGGAGATCGTATTGACGCTGTTCAGATGCGCCGTGATGCCATCCTGAAAAAATTGTCGGGCGTCTCCGGTCGTACCCAGCGTGAGGGCCGCTTCGGCCAGAATGAACTTCACCATGGCGTTGGTCATAAACGGAAACACGCCTGCACCGGTACCGTCTGAGTTCGTAACGACTTTGGGTGCCGAAGTTGCTCCCGTGTTGGTTATGAAGACATTCGTGGCGGGCACGTTGTTAATTGGGCTGTTGTCATATAAACCACCCGCCGGATAAATGCCTACCGTGGCTTTCAGGGCGTTATCGTTGGGCGATGCACTGGCATCGCCTGTGTAGCGGCCAAAGTAGCCATTTCCGGTTGGTGTGAAACCAACCGTGTAGTTCGATGTCTGGCGGTAGAAGTAGTACCGAATCCGGGGATCGTCGGTGTTGAACAGCCGCTCAATGAATCCCTGACTCAGGTAATAGCTTTTACCCGCCTGGTATTCGGTCCGGTGCCAGGGATGGCGGTTGGCCGGAGTTTCGGTGGTGCCGAAGCGAAAGGAAAAATCCTGTGCGTTGCTGGTAATCAGAGGAGCGTTGGCGCTGAGTAAGGCGCTGATGCCTGCTTTTGCCTTGTCGGGTTGAACGAGCCGGATCTGGTTGAATAGTTTCAGTTTCAGCGTATTGCCCATGCGGATCCAGGCCGCTTTGTCACCCTTGTAAATAATGTCGGCGGTGGTTGGCTGAATGGCAAAGTTACCCTTGGCAGCATCGGCCAGACCGTCGTCGATCAGCAGGAACAGCTTATCGTAAATCGCTGATCCGCTTTCGAAGGCCGGGTCAGAAACACCGTTGCCCTTCGAGGCATCCGTGTAGGGAATGTCGCCCCACAGGTCGACCATCAGGCTGTAGATATAGGCTTTTTCCAGCTTGGCAATGGCAACGTAATCCCACCGTTGCAGGCGGGTGCCTTCCCGAATAATGATTTCGATGTCGTTCAGGACCTGCGTATACAGGGCATTCCAGGATTGCTGATAATCGCTACCGTCCTGAAAGTTGCGACTCGTGTTGCTGGAGTACAACTGCTGCATTAGAATGGAAGTACCCTGATTCACATCACGCAGGCTACCCGTCATAGACACCTGAGTGGCGGGCAGTAGTAACTCCAGGGTCGGTGTTACTGGATTGTTCGGATCGGCGTTGATATCAACAAAGTCTTTGCATGACCAGCCAATAAACAGCAGGCCCACCAAAGAAAGACGTCGTATATGGACTACAAAGCGCATAAAATAAGTTCGTTCGAGTGGAATTGATGGAGACTGATCAGAAGCTAAACCGGAGATTGGCACCGAGTCGGCGCGTTGTGGGAATACCGATGAAATCGAAGCCCTGCGAATTACCCGCGCCCAGCGAACTGACCTCCGGGTCGAAGTTCAGGTGCTTGGGGAAATTGGGAGCCAGATACCACAGGTTACGGCCGCTGAAGGACAGAAACGCCGAGCCAAACGGGGTTTTCGAGAGCCATTTCTTAGGGAACTGGTAGCCCAGCGAAACCTCGCGAAGCCGGAAAACGGTGGCGTCGAAGATGTTTGTTTCGCCCGCGCCACCCGGTCCAAAGCCACCGGTGAAATAATAATCCGCAACGCCGATGCCGATGTTGTTCGGAATTTTCCGGCCTTCGCCATCCAGAAGAGGTTTCAGCGTATTGACATCGCCCAGCACGCCGGGCCCGACCAGAATGGCTTCCCGTTCTTCAGTATCTTTGGTGACGCCCCGGCTCAACAGTTCGTAGGCCGTAAAGGAATACATATCGCCCCCCTTCTTCCAGTCGAACAGCGCACTGAGCGTAATGCCTTTGTAGCTGAAGGTATTGGTGATTCCCAGAATGAAATCGGGATTGGGGTTGCCAATGGCGGAGGTTTTGCCGCTCAGAATGGGTTTGCCCGTGTTGGGATTCACCAGAACGTTACCGACTTCGTCTTTCGCATAGGTCGATCCGCGGATCTGGCCATACGGCTGCCCGGCAATGTGAACGCTTCCTAAATCGGAGAAGCCGCCATACGGCAGTTCCTTGAGCGTACCGATGTCCAGAACGATGTTCCGGTTGAGGGTAAAGGCTGAGGAAATATCCCAGCTAAATCCGTTTTTGAGTTTTACCGGCGAGGCATTCAGGCCAATTTCGATACCCTCATTGGAGGAGCGGCCGAGGTTGATTACCTTTTGCGTGTAACCCGACGAGGGAACGGCATTGACCGTAAAAATCTGCGATGTGCTAAGTTTGTGGTAGTACGTAATGTCCAGACCGATCCTGTTGTTGAAAAACTGCAGTTCCGTTCCCAACTCCAGTTCAGTGATAAATTCCGGTTTCAGACTGGCGTTGGCAAGCAGATCGGATTCGCTTAAGGTACTCTGGCCAAGAAACGGCGACGAAATGGCTCCTGTTGTAGAACCCGCACCTAACACGGGGTTGGCGATATAAACCGTTTGGGTCTGGTAAGGCGTGGCCTCGTTACCTACCCGCGTGTAGCCCGCCCGAATTTTACCGAACGACAGCACACCTTTAGATAGCTTGAGCGCTTCGGTAAAAATCAGGGACGCACTGGCGCCCCCATACAGGTAGCTGCGGTTGCTGGCCGGTAGGGTAGAGGAGACATCGTTGCGGGCAACCAGGTTCAAAAACGCGAAGTTTTTGTAGTCCAGCGAAATGTCGGTGAAGAACGCAAAATACCGCTGTTTAAAGTTATTTCGGTTGTTGGGTAGCACACGCGGAATGGTAACGCTGGTGTTATTCAGCGAGTTGATGCCCCGAAAAATGATGCCATCGCCAAACACAACCTGGCGTTCGGTGAGCCGTTGGTTAACGTTATTCCCCAGAATCACTTTCAGCCCGATGTTTTCTGATATGGGTTTGGTCGCCGTCAGCAGCAACGTGTTGTCCAGCTCCTGGCGGTAGATGTTGTCGGTGGTGATGTTTCCGTTGGGGAAATAATCGCCCCCTTTACCATTGACCACTGTGCGCCGATCCGTATAGGCATTGAACCCAACGGTATTCTGAACGTTTAGCCATGGAAGCGGATCCACCCCAACCACGACGTTCCCGTAGTACCGATCCACCTTGCTGGTAGTGGGGCTGTTCACCACCGACCAGTAGGGGTTGTCTGTTCCAACCCGGTCATACACGTTGTTGCCATTCAGCGGGTTTGTATTGGGAAAACCGGTCAGGTCGTAGCTGGTCGGCACGAACATCAGAATGTCCAGGATGGAACTGCCGCTGCCGTTGGCTGCTGATACCTGGGGGGAAACCTGGTTCGTATTGACGTAGTTCAACGACCCACTCACGTAGAATTTGTTGTCCAATTGAGCGTTTCCGCCGATGTTCACGCCCGTACGGGTAATTTGGTTTTCGGGTACAACGCCCTGGTTTCCCGTGCGTGACAGACCAACCGTAAAGTTGCCTTTTGAACTGGCGTTCGATACCGACAGCGCGTTTTCGAAAACGTTGCCCGTGCGGAAGAAGTCTTTGGCGTTGGATTGGGCGTAGGACTGATACGGAACCTGAATGGGCGTAATGCCATCGGCCTGATAAAACTGCGGAAATACCGTCGATGGATACCGGTTGTTGGTCGTCAGTGGATGCGGGATCGTTGCCCTGGTTGGAATCAGGCTCGTGTATCCAGCGTAAGGCGGACCCCAGGAACCAAAGACGCCACTCCGGTAATCGAAATTTGTTCCCTGGCCATATTTGGTCTGGTAGTCGGGCAGTCCGGCAACGGTCTCCGTGGAGTAGCCGGTGCTATAAGTAATTTCAAGCCCTTTTTTGCTCTGGCTTTTTCCGGCCTTTGTGGTCACGATAATGGCCCCGTTGGCCGCTCGTGAGCCATAGAGAGCGGCTGCTGCGGCCCCTTTCAGGACGGTCATGGTCAGAATATTGTTCGGGTCCAGGTCAAAAGCCCGGTTAGTAATGGTCGATCCGCCAACGGAGCCATCGGTGCCGCCGAAGCTGGAGTTATCAAAGGGCACACCGTCGACTACGAACAGCGGCTGGTTGTTGTTACCCAGCGACGAGTTTCCCCGAATGGTAATATTTGTGGCTCCTCCGGCTGCTCCGCCCGAGCCCTGTACATTTACACCAGCCACTTTACCCGTCAGCGCTCGAAGCGGATCGGGTTCAGATCGTTGGGCTAATTTGTTGGCATCCAGCGTACTAACGGAATAGCCCAGGGCATTTTTGTCCCGTTTGATACCGGCAGCGGTAACCACCACTTCGCTGAGTTGCTTGGTGTCGGCATCCAGCGCCACGTTGATAACTTCCTGGTTTCCGACAACGACTTCCTTGAGCTGAAAGCCAACCGATGAGAAAACAAGTGTCGTCGATTTGTCAGTAATGGGTAGCTGATAAGTTCCCTGTGCATCGGTGACCGTTCCAACCGTCCCACCTTTCACCGTTACCGTTGTACCAGGCAACGATTCCTTTCCGGCGGCATCGCTTACCTTACCCCGAACAATGCGTTGCTGACCAAAAGAAAGAAAAGGAAGTAAAAACAGAAGAGCAAATAAACGTTCTTTCATGCAAGTATAGAGGAAAGTACTATGAGAAAAGCGATTGTAGAGATTAAAGTGCAATTATAAATTATTATATTTTAGCTATTGGTAGTAATGCAGAATAAAATTCTACATAATTAATATAGTTACATATAATATTTTTTATTTACTATAATGGTCGTTATAAGTAATTGGTAATGCCTTTGGCGGGGTAGGTCAGAGACGATAGCCATTGACGCACAAAAGCCGCCGGGAGTCTCCCGGCGGCTTTTGTATCAGTAACTTAAATTCCCTTATTTCGGGCCCATCCGAATCGCGCCATCCAGTCGAATTACTTCGCCGTTCAGCATGGGATTTTCGATAATACTTTTCGCCAGCAGCGCATACTCCGCTGGCCGACCAAGCCGGGAGGGGAAGGGCACTTGCTGACCCAGGGACAGCCGGGCTTCTTCGGGTAGACTGGCGAGTAACGGTGTTTCAAAAAGGCCCGGTGCAATGGTCATCACCCGGATTCCGGAACGGGCCAGATCGCGGGCAATGGGGAGCGTCATGCCCACAATGCCCCCTTTGGATGCCGCGTAGGCGGCTTGCCCCATTTGCCCGTCGTAGGCCGCTACCGAAGCCGTATTAATAATGACGCCCCGTTCGCCTTCGAATCCGTCGCTGCCACTGGGCTCATTTTTTTCCATGGCCAAAGCCGCCAGCCGAATAACGTTGAAGGTGCCGATCAGGTTGATGGAAATCACTTTCTGGAAGACCGACAGGGAGTGCGCGCCGTACACACCATCGACCTTGCCGAGCGTTTTTCGGGCTTCGGCTATCCCCGCACAGTTAATGGCGATCTGTAAACTCCCGAATGTTTCGATGGCCAGGTTAATGGCGGCCTGCACATCGGCTTCGTCGGTTACGTTGGTTTTATGGAATCGGACTGTTGGGCCCAGCTCCTCCGCCAGCGCATTTCCCTGGGTTTCGTTCAGGTCCAGAATAACCACATTGGCTCCGCTGGCTGCCAGCAGGCGTGTTGTTGCCTCGCCAAGTCCCGAAGCTCCTCCGGTAACAAGGGCCGTTGCGTTCGTCAGTTGCATAGACTATCAATTATAAAATGGCCATCAGCTCCTTCAAATGGCGGATATCGTAGGTTGGCGGGTCACTAACGGGCTGATTTTCGGGGTTGTAAAAAACATTGTCCAAGCCCACGCCTTTCGCACCCATAATGTCAGCTTCGTAATTATCGCCGATCATCAGGCTGTCTGCCGCCGTCGTACCGCTTATTTCCATAGCATATTGAAAAACGAGCGGATCGGGCTTTTTGGCATTGGCATTTTCGCTCGTAACAACATGCGTAAAATAGTGGGCAATGTCGGAGCTACTCATCTTTACTGCCTGAATTTCGGCGAACCCGTTTGTGATGATGTGCATGGTATAGCGTCCATGGAGGTAATCCAGCAACTCTTTCGCTGAGTCCAGCAGATGAGGCTTGCCCGGCAACATCCGCAGATATTCAGCATTCAGATCGATTTTAACAGCTGACTCGTCGACGCCCAGCGCCCGAAAGACCATCGGGAATCGGTGCTTTCGAATGTAGCCATGCTCGATCAGGTTTTTGTCATAATCGGCCCAAAGCTGCTTGTTTATCGTAATGAAATGTCGGCTGAATTCGGCCGCTGAAGCAATGCCCAGATCGGCCAGCCGATGCGTTTCGAACAGCTCGGCAATACACTCGGACGAATTGCGGTCAAAGTCCCAAAGCGTATGATCGAGGTCGAAAAAGAGGTGTTTGTACATGGTAATGGAGTTACTGCGTATGGGTTACGGTGTCGGTGGAGCCATGCGTTTGCCCGCAACCACTACCGTAACCCATACACCGAAAGCACTAGACATTGAGCACAAGTCGTTCTACGGGTTGGTCATTCACCAGGTGGCTATCGACGATTTCGGCAACATCCGACAACTGAACATTGCCGTAATAAGTGCCTTCTGGATAAACGACCAGGGCTGGCCCGAAGGCACAGGCATCGAGACAGCCAGTGCGCTGAGCGCGCATTTCTTTCAACAGACCACGTTCGGCCAGGGCTGCCTTGAACGCATCGACTAGTTCATTTCCATGGGCTTCGCCACACGACTTTTTGGGGGCGGCTTTCTGGTTGTTGCAAATAAAAACGTGCTTTTTGTATTTCATAAGTTTTTTGAATCAATACCCAAAGGTAACAAGAACCCCGGCAACGGCCATTTCTTTGCCAAGACAGATTCATGTATCACTGTGATTAACTACCGAAAAAAAAATTTCTTAACTAAACAGTAAACAATGCGTTGTTGTGTATGTATATACGTAACCTGCAGGATCTATTGTCTGATAAGCAGGTAGTCAGCCTCCGCCTACTTTACGGGAAAGCCAGTATTACTTATTTATGAGTCGTGTAACAGATATGCCCCAGGAACTCGACTTGCCCAATGGGCAGACCACAATAAATAACCTCAATTTTAACACCCTGTATGATCGGTATGCTCCCGCCCTGTTCGGAGTTATTACCAAAACGGTTCTGAATGAAGAAGAAGCTGCAGCGTTGCTGGAGAAGACATTCGTAACGGTTCATGCGGAGCTAAGTACATTTCGGCCCGATAAGCAGCCCGTATTTACTTGGTTGTTAGGCCTTACCCGCAAAACGATAGCTGATGCGCTGCAGGCGCGCAATAAAGTGCCATCTCCCGCCTTTCAATTGACGTCTACCGGTAACGTTAGGCTCTCCTCCAATCGTACCGCCCCGGCAGGCAGTTTCTGCACCGACTCGACCGATTCCCAATTGAAAGAGTTACTAGACGCTGTGCTGTTCAAAAAATGCACGCCCGAAGAAGCTGCCCAGAGCATTGGCCTGCCGGTTGAAACAGCTCGCCAACAGATGCGTCTGGCTATGCAGCAAGTACGCTTGCAGCGATAGATCAGTTAGCTTTCGTTAGTCGGACGGACAACAGTATGCAAGGTACTCCAGGCGCGGTCCAGCTCCCGTTCAATTTCCTGCCAACCCGTTTCCGTCGTGCCACCGGGCGTGTGTCCGGTTTCGTCGCACAGGCGCATGGCATTTGCCCGCAGGGTGGCATAGGTAGCGAACGAGGAAACGGGCTGATTATACAGGGCCGCCGACGTTTTCTCCAGCGCAACGGCGAGATCAGCGTAGGAATAGCGATCCCGCTGGCGATGAACAATCCACCAGTCTAACTCCAAAGCTGCCACCTTCCGCACATCGAAACGTTCTACGGTCAGTTTCTGAATGGCTTCATAATAGGTGATCAGGTCAGGCATCGCCTGCTGGTAATCGGCTCGGGAATGGCCCTTTTTGAAAACAAAAGCGGCTTTGGTGGCTAAAAAGGCCAGGCCGAATGATCGCCAGAAAGGCGCATGAAACTGTTGCCGTAAGCCACCAGCCAACTGCCAGAACAACAGCGCTGGATTCTTATCATAATAGGAGCGCCACATAGCTGTTTCCAGCCGGGCAACTTCCCTGGCGTCGAATTGTCGGATGCTGTGCTGGCGCGGTACAAACACATCGATTGTGATCCAGAGTAAAAAAGCGACTAAAGCCGTACGCCAGAAAAAGCCCTTCGAGGTGGGTATGGAGGATGGTTTTTTTACTTGCATTACGGAGGAATTGATGGAATAGTCAATTCAACAAAAAACCATCGAAATCGCCTGCCAAAAACGGACGATTTCGATGGAGTACTACTCTTGCCGTATTATGATTTTTTCGATGATGCTTTTGCCGAAGCCATCGTTTTCTTTTTTGTCGGTGTCGTTCCTGACTTGGTGGTTGGGTTTTGCTGCGTCATGGTAACGGGGTCCCAATGCACCACTTTTTGCTCGAAATAGCTCTCGTTGCAGGCCAAAACCGGCGCAGCTGCCCGGAAACCAAAGACGGGATCTTCTACCGTTCCCTGACTGCCCTTGCGGATATTTTCGAAAAAGTCGCCGAAGTGTTTGGCGTGGGCGTCGTCATTCTTGGGTGCTTCAAATTTCACTTCCTTCACCGGTTCCGACTTGCGGGTGTCGGGCGGATAAGTGGCATCATATTTCTTGGCAAACTCCTGCTGAACCGGTTCCGTGAACGTAAAGAAACTGTCGTAGCCGCCATAGCCCGGTGCCACAGGAAGTTTCTTTTTGGTCATGATCAGGTTGTTTTCCGAAAACTCGATCTGCCCTTCGTTTCCAATGATCCGGGTGACATCGTTGATCTTGCCGGCATTGGCAAAGTTGACCCGCAGCACCATCTGGAAGGCTTCGTGCTGATCCGTTTTTGGATAATCCATGATGCAGGCCATAATATCGGGTACATCGCGGCCATCTTTCCAATAGGCCAGGTTTCCCGACGAGTAGATGCGCGTTGGGCCCATTGTGTTCGTCACAAAATGGACGCCGGTAATCAGGTGAATGAACAGATCACCCGCTACGCCCGTGCCGTAGTCTTTGTAGTTTCTCCACCGGAAAAACCGTTTTTCATCAAAGGGTCGCTTGGGCGCATCGCCCAGAAACCGATCCCAGTCGAGGGTTTGAGTCGACGCATCGGGTGGAATGGAGTATTGCCAGGCGCCAATGGCGTTGAATCGGTCGTTGTTGGATTCGATATAGTTGATCTGGCCAATGTCACCCGCTTCGACCAGTCGCTTGGCTTCCTTGAACGACGCGCTGCTGATCCGCTGGCTACCTACCTGCATCGTCTTGCCCGATTTTTTCCAGGCATTGATAACGGCTTTTCCTTCGTTCAGGTGCTGCACCATCGGCTTCTCGCAATACACGTGCTTTCCGGCGTTGAGGGCCGCAATCGTGATGTGATCGTGCCAGTGATCCGGTGTGACAACGAGCACGGCGTCGACATCGGGGCGGGCCAGCACTTCGCGGTAGTCGCGGGTTGTAAACAGATCCTTATCTTTCCCATAAGCCGTTTTGGCGTGTTCGAGCCGGCCGTTGTACAAGTCGGCCACACCAACCAGTTCCACGTCAGGATTACGCAGGGCGGCCTGCGTGTCGAAGTTGCCCTGGATGCCCATGCCAATGGTGGCAATGCGAATCTTGTCGTTCGGGCTAATTTTCATCAGATTGGGAATGTAAGCTGGGGCACCAAATGGCTTGGCAATACCTTCCGTAGCGATGACTGCCGAAGCGGCCGACAAGCTTTTTATAAAGGTTCGTCTATTGGCTTGCATAAGAAATGCGCGTTTGCGAGTATACAGTACAAAGCGCTGCATCCGTGAGTTTTACCCGGCAACGTGTATTTTATACAAATTGACGAATTCGCTTCTTTTCAACGTATTATTT
The DNA here is from genome assembly GCF_054776595.1 of Spirosoma horti. Taxonomy (NCBI): domain Bacteria; kingdom Pseudomonadati; phylum Bacteroidota; class Cytophagia; order Cytophagales; family Cytophagaceae; genus Spirosoma; species Spirosoma horti. The sequence continues at coordinate 655,375 of NZ_BAAHBQ010000003.1, read as the reverse complement.
TTCACGGGACTGCCGTTGGTATCGCTTGCCAGGCCATAAGTAAGTGAGCTGATTTTTGTCTTTTAGAGGAGCCTGATTTGTCCATCCATCCGTATGAATTCCATTTCCCGTCGCCGTTTTTTACAGTCGTCGGCCATTTTGGCCGGTAGTGCTATTGGTACACCCAATGCATCATTCAGAAAGGTGCTGCAACAGCCGCTCCGGTTGGGTGGGCCAATTTTCCTGAAAAGTGATGACCCCAACGAACTCGCCCGTGAACACCGACGGTTGCAGTACAGTGCGGCCTATGTTCCGGCCGTTGACCTGACCGATACCGTCAAACTTGCGGCTATTCGCAAAGCGTTTGCCGACCAGAATGTGCTCATCGCCGAAGTGGGTGCCTGGGTCAATATGCTGGATCAGGATGCTGAAAAGCGCCGTAAGAATCTGGCCTATGTAACGGATCGGCTGGCGCTGGCCGAAGCCGTTGGCGCCAGGGTTTGCGTCAATATTGGTGGTTCATACAATCCCAAGCACTGGGATGGTCCCGATGCGCGGGATCTTAGCCATGATTATTTTGATGCGACGGTCGAAAACTGCCGAAAGGTAATCGATGCGGTAAAGCCCAAACAGGCCAAGTTTGCGCTCGAAATGATGGGCTGGAGTTTGCCCGACGGCCCTGACTCGTACCTTAAATTCATAAAAGCCATCGACCGGCCCGCCTTTGGGGCGCATGTCGACATGGCCAATATCATCAATAGTCCGACGCGCTTTTTTAGCAATGCCGCCCTGATGGATGAGGTTTTTCGGAAATTAGGCCGCTGGATCGTGTCGGCACATGCCAAAGATATTGCGCCCAAAGATGGTCATTTTATGGAAACCATGCCGGGCCGGGGAAATTTGGATTACGCAGCTTATCTCCGCAACGTGACGTCTCTGAAACAGGAAGTCCCGCTGATGCTGGAGCATTTGCGCACCGCCGAAGAATACGATGAAGCCCGCCAGTTTGTGATCCGGAAAGCAACCGAAAGCCATATTCCGCTGGCCTGAGAAACAGGGGGTATGGAGCTCGTGCAACATTCCGGATGAAGTTGCCTCTTTCTACCTGAATTATGCAATAAACCGATAAATCCCTTAAGCCATGACGATCAAAATTTTAGTAGCCGCTATTGCCTTAGTCGCCATTACGTTTCGGGCAGCAAATGCTCAAAGCTCAACTGCAACCAGCGATTCGTTAACGAGTATCGCGGGCAAATGGGCCGGAACGTTCGATGGGTCATCAAACGGAAAATTTGAACTGGTCATCAATCAGGACAGTAACAAAAAACTGACCGGGCAGGTCATTATGCTGGCCGACGATGGCAACCGGTATCCAACGGATTTGAAAACCATTAGCTGGCAAAACGGACAGCTGAAGGCCAGTTATGCCACCGATGGCGACGAGGTGAGCTTTACGGGCAACTATGCAAATGCAACGCTGAAAGGAACCTGGAAATCAGGCGATGGGCAGGATAGTGGTACCTGGCAGGCGACCCGGTAAGGCTGCTATAAGTCAGGAATATCTATTATACGAACCTTCATAACGGGCTTCTCACCATTGGGAACGATTACGATGAACGAGTTATTAACCGTTTCGCCGTTGCGCAGCATGTGGCCAGCCTGAATGTTGGTGGTCGTCACTACTTCTTTTCCTTCGGCGGTTTTAACCCGCTGGCGGTAAGGCACCACAAAGGGACGGGCCATGACCTTGCCATTTTTAGACGTCAGCCGTTTTCCGGTGGCGTTCAGGCAATCGAAGTTGGCCAGTTCGTTTTGGTCATCCTGCCCTAAAAGCGCCTGTTTCGGAAACATTATTTTTGTGCAGCTGCTCTTATTGGTTGCATAAATGGTCAATTCGTAACGCATAAACGACTCGCCACTGATGTCGATACGGCGTTCATTTCTGATCTCGAAACCATAGTCGATTCCGTTTAGCTGAGCAGGCTTGCCGGGTTCAACATCATAGGCCTGCTGGCCAAAAAGTGGGAAATAGAGGGTTGTTAAAAACAGAAAGCAAATAAAGAAACGGTTCATGGCAACAAATGGGTATCGTTAAGCTGTAAAAATACACGTCAGCTGTATTTCTACCGATAGAGTCCTTGCACTAATTGCTCATGCCCGTTTGCTGAAACCGCTCTTTATTTGCTGTCTTGTCTAACCAGTTGGGTATACTGACTCCGGTTCAATGCCCAAGTCAAAACAACGCCCTATAGCCGCAAGGGAAGGATTGTAGTTGGATTAATCTAACTCGGCGGTAGCCCTGTTAAGGCCTTCTATTCATAGAAGGCCTTATTTTGTCAGTTTATAAAAGTGGGTTATCAAACCACCAGCCGTTAAGGAATTGATTTGAGTGGCCTTGCTCGTGGTCGGGTCATACCTATAGATCCCATTCTGTTTTAACGTACTGTTATAAATGGGCATGTAGATTTTGCCATCGTACTTGTACGTTATAGGGTAGGCGTACCCGGCAGTTAGAGGCATATCCTGAATAAACGTCGCTGTTTTGGCATTCAGATCCAGCTTGGCCCAACGCTGGTTGGCATCGTAAAAGGCCAGGTTAGACAGTTCCTGGTATTCGGTAGCCGTAATTGTATTCGTCGCCAGTTTGGAAATCAATTCCAACAATCTTGCTGAATCCTGCTGACCGGATAAGCAGACATAAGCGATTCCATTGGCGTCATAAACACCGCCCAGCATCAATTGAAACATAAGGGCAGGTAACCCGGCGGCATCGATCGGGTTGAAACTGTATGACTTATCGAACTCAGTACTCCCGGCCGGTATTTTCAGGATCTGCGGTTTAGATCGTTTGGCGCCATTCGGACCAAGCTGGCCATCGAGACCATATTGACCCTGCGTCATGATGTATACATTACCCGCTTCGTCAACAATTCCGTTTTCGGAACCCCGTGTAAACGGGTACGTAGCTTGTTCATAAATCGCGGTCTTCTCCCATTTTTTGGTAGTCAGGTTGATGACCTCCACATACACATTCTGGGCATCATAATATTGGCCGGTTTTAGAACTGTTCGTAAACAGCGCAGCAAATAGCCGATTGTCGCTAGCCCGATAGGTGAGGTTAGCATATATATTCGTCTCGTTGGCCGGGAAATTCTGAGCCGACGTCATGTCGATCTGCCCGAGACTTTCCATCGTTGTTGGATTGAACATAAACAGAGCCCGATTCCCCCCTGTAGAGTATACGCCCAACTGGTCGTTGATAATAATAACTCTGTTTATGAAGTCGACCAGGGGAATACTGGCCACTTCTTCAACAGCACCGGTTGCTTTCACGATACCTAGTTTAGATAATTTTTTATCGGAAACGAGCGGCTGACCATAGAAATAGTTTTTCCAGACTGCACTGGGGAAAAAATTGGCGTAACTCGATTTTGTCGTCAGGTCGAGGTTGCCTGATGGGAGGGTAGGGAAATAGCCCACATAATAGGTATTCGCGGCCGAGGTCTGCGAAATGGAGGCCATTACATAGCCTTCTTCCTGATACTTAGCATCGGCAACGGGCGTATCAGTTTCGCTTTTTTTGCAGGAAAGGAGTGCTCCGGCAAGACACAGGGAGAGTAGCAAATGGGTTTTTCTCATGACTAGTTAAAAATTAGCGATTTCATAGATGACTTTAACGTTGAAGCTGGTGCCCGCCCGGGGTACTAAAAAGTTGTCGAACAGTTCGGCATTGAGGAGGTTCAGGACGTTGAGCGACGTGGTTAGTCCGCTCTTCGTAAGCTTGTAGGAGACACCGGCATCTACCCGGTTCTGCACCGGCACGTAGGCCGAAGGCGTCTTGTCAGGGCTATTGTCTTTGCCCACCTGGATATAATTGAAGGTGGCGATGTAATTGTAAAACAGGTAGGCTCTAAACTGATCGTTGCCGTTGAACAGGTTGTTTCTTTGCCACGAAAACTCGGTATTGGCGAAGAAATTGGGGTTGTTCGGAAACGCAGCACCGACCAGGAACTGGTTCTCCGTACCCTGAACTTTCGTGAAATTCTTCCGCATGAACGTAACATTCGTCTTGAGGGAGAAGGCGTTTTTGTAGGTCAGTACAACGTCACCTTCGACACCGACCGTCCGTACTTCGTCGGCATTTTCGTAGCGTCTGAAAATCGTGTTTCCCAGAAAGATGACATCGCGCTGCTTCCGATAAAATCCGTTGAGGGCACTCGAAATCCGGAATGTTGGGGAAACGGCCCGGTCTATGGTTACGCCCAGATTCAGATTGTCGCTGCTTTCGGGGATCAGGTCGGTATTCCGCAGAATATCGGCTCCGTTGCCTACAAACTGATTAAACTGGGGAATCAGGTAGCCTCTTTCGAAGGACGTCCGTACAAATAGACCCGAATTGATAGCGTACTTCAATCCAGCGTTCCATCCCCAGAACCCGCCTTTTTTAGTGACGGGTTTAAGCGTGAGATTTTCTGCTCCATCCAGGTTAAAGTCAAACCGTTTTATCGCCGTGGTGAACGTAAGTTTGTTAAATCGACCTTCGTATTGCAGACCCGCAATGTTTTTAGTCAGGTATTGAGGAATACGCAGGTAATCGCTGGCGGGCTGTTCGAGGTAATTCGCGCCCGTCATCTTTTGCCTGGCATATAAGTTAGAAATCAGCAGTTTATGATTGGCCGACAGGGCCATCGACAACGTACTTCGGTTGACCCAACTGTCGGTATACGTGTCAGAATAGGTATAATTGTATTCGCCCGGATAGCTTCTCCGGCCCACAATCGCACCACTCCAGCTGTATACGTTCCGGGTAGTGTCGACGTAATTGATGTGCTCGTGGCTGTAGTTGGTGACAGTGCTGAACTGGACTTTTTCGTGCAGCAATGCCTTCTCGTAGGTCAACGTCGACGAGAGATTGCTCGCCTTGTAGATAGCCTCGCCAATGGCGGTATTCGTCACGCGTGCTCCGTTCATGAGTTCTTTATAACCACCCGATAAGTTGAGTGTCAGGGCAATTTGGTCGGCCCAGGGTTTGCTGTGTGCGCCAACCGTAAGGCCCCCGAAAGACATTTGGTATTTGTCGTGAAAGCGCCTGACCTGCTCGATTTTGTTTTTCTCGAAAACCAGCGCATTCATTTTGTAATCATTATCCGAATGGTTGTAAGCCCCTGATACAGTGATAAAATAGTTTTTCGAGTTAGCCAGACCCAGCGCAAAATCGGCCAGGTGCGTGTTGAACGAGCCAACGTTGTACGAAGCACGCAGGGAGTTATACGTTTTCTGTTCGGTAATCAGGTTGATACCGCCCCCCATTGCATCGGTGCCTACTTCGACCGGCAAAACGCCTTTGTACACATCGATGCGTTTGACGTTGCCGATGGGCAGGGTTGATATATCGAATCGGGGGTAGACAAATTCCATAGGCAACCCATTGATGTATACCCGAACCGCAGTACCCCGAATACCATTGATTGAAATATCCGATGCATCGCCCAATGAACTTGATCGACGAATTCGCACGCCCGACAATCGATCCACGACATCCGTTAGCAATACATTCTGCGCAACGACATCTTTGATTTGGATGCTGCTGATGGTAATGGGTTTGGTTTCCTGAAGTGTTGTTTGCTTTTCGGCCCGGACTGCTACCTCCTCCAGATTCTTCACTGCGCTGGTCAGCACAATGGTTTCCAGGGTAATGCTTCTTTTCAGATCAAGCTCTTTTTCCACCTGGCTAAACCCCACATGACTAATGATCAGGGTGAATTTTCCGGGAGCGACATTGGTCAGTAAAAAGTTGCCTACGCTATCGCTCAATGTAGTAGACTTTGTATTTTTCAAATAGACGGTTACGGATGACAGGGGGTTACCCGCTTCATCGATTACGGTGCCATGTACCCTAACATGTTGGGCTTGGGCATAGATTCCTGGTAAAATGAGGAATAGCAGCAGTACAGAATGCTTCAAATTCATTGATTAGGAGCGAATGAGATATTTCGCACAAAACTATTTGTATTTAATCTAAATAAACACAACTTTGTGAAAATATATTTTTATGCTCTCTGTCTACCTCTTCCTGATTGGCGCTTATTTGTACTATTGCCAGTCCAAGTATTTTCCGGCCGGGCTCTATAAAGTCAACGCATTGTGGTCATCGTGGCTGGGGCTCACTCTTTTCCTGGTGGCAACCGGGTTATTGGTGCGGGCTGAAGGCTGGGTGAGTGGGTTGCTGCTGGCGCTGTGTGCGCTCAGTCTGGTCCTGATGCTCATTCAATTCGCTGCGGTTTTGGGCAAGGGTTATTTTTATAGCCTGCTGATGCTGGTTCATGGTTTGGTACTGATTGACCTGTTTTCCTGATGCCAGCTAAAACCGAGTACCTCGCAACACCCGGCCAGAGAGCCTTGAAGATTTCCGCCGGGATTATCGGCGGTTATGTCCTGACGGCGGCACTTCACTTGCTGTTAGCGGTGATGCCGCCCTTCCGCGAACAAATTCTATTGTCATCGACCTTCTCGTTTTTTCTGCTCTGGGTGGGGCTGATCATTCTGGCTTTCCTGGCTCGAAACGGCTGGAAAATTTGGGGAATTTATTTGTTGAGCAGCCTTATTTTTTCAGTGATCATCTATTTCGTCCGATAAAACAGCCATGAAATTAAATGGATTAGGTAGCCGCACTTATAACATCATGTTCCATACGCATACGGTATCTGGCATTGTCATCAGTGTAGCGTTATACATCATTTTCTTTGCCGGGGCTTTTACGCTTTTCAAAGACGAGTTTTACCAGTGGGAAAACCCTAAAGCTCGGATTCAATTAGTGGAATCTATTGATTATGAGGCCGTAATCGAGAAGGTTGTTCGTCAGTATCCAGAATTTGACATTCATAAAGAAATACGGTTCAGTCTCCCGAGCGAAGAAAAGCCACTCCTGTCCGTTTACGGAACACTTACCAAGCCCAAGGGGAAATCTGAGTTCATTTCGTTTCTGTATAACCCTGTTTCCGGAACATTACAGCGTAATTATCCGTACATCACGACCGTCGGCGAGACGCTCTACCGACTTCATTTCCTGGATCAGTTGCCTTATGCCGGGCGTTGGATTGCAGGATTTGTCGCCCTGTTTTTTCTGTTCGCCAGCGTGACGGGCGTCTTGATCCACTGGCGGAATATAGTGACCAAGTTCTACGGGTTTTCGCTGAAAGGCGCCAGAAAGCAATTCTGGACAAATGCGCACACCGTTTTTGGCCTGATCGGTTTGCCTTTTCAGCTGATGTATGCCGTTACAGGCGCATTTTATTTATTGACTTTGTTGATTCTTCTTCCGGCTGTGCTGGTGTTATACGGCGGTGATCAGCAAAAAGTATTTGCCATGATTCGCCCCAACGAAGGCATTACGCTGAGCGAAAAATCACCGAATACAACGGAAAATAAATCAATATCGACTGTTGTAGCCAACATTAAGGCTGATTATCCGGGTTATGCTATTACGTATATCGAGATTGGGAATCTGAATCGGGAAGATGCCCTACTAACGGCCAGGATCGTTGACAGACAATTATTTACGGGCGATGGCCTCGTTTCTATGTACATGAAAAAGGGTAAAAAAGCCGTTGAGGTTATTCCCGGGAATAAGAAGTACGTTGAGTCGGTTGTCGATGGAATTGCCCGCCTGCATTTTGCCCGATTTGGCGGTTTATTGCTGAAGGGTATTTATTTTATACTGGCCCTGTTTACATGTTTTGTCATAATCAGTGGTGTTCTTTTATGGAAAGAAGCCCGGAACAAGAAAAATTATACCGACCAGCAAAAACGATTTCATCACCGGGTCACAATCTGGTACATGGCTATTTGTCTGGGCTTATTTCCGGCCGTCCCCCTTCTGTTTATTTCTGAATTGGTCGTGCCCGGCCAATCGGGCTCTCATTCAACCCTGGTCAACACCATTTTCTTCTTCTCCTGGATCGGGTTTATTGGCATCGGGGTCTTTATCAATAAAGAACCAAGATTGACGCAACTTTTTCTATTATTGGGTGGCCTCTTTTCCTTGTGCGTTCCAATTGTGAATGGTATTCAGACCCATGACTGGCTTTGGCATTCCATGAGTGCAGGGAAAACGTATGTGTTAGGAACCGATCTGTTCTGGCTATCAGTGGGCATAATTACGATTATTCTTTACGGCATCGCCCAAAAGAAAACCGCAAACGTTTCTTCCAAGGCTATATCCATGAAGAAAGCTACGCACGTTACGGCTCAATAAGCCAGTAGGCTGGTTCCTGCGTATCTGTGCTGAGTGTGTAGTCAATGGAAGAAATCCGGTCAGCGCCAAACGTAACTATAGCTGCCAACGGGGGCAACCGAGAACGAAAATAACCTTTGTGAAGAACGTGTTGCAGAAAATAAGAGAAGGAAGAATCTGCCGTAGGGATAGTCGGAAGAGCAGGACTATTTCGTCAAAAATTTGTTGCGTCTGAGTATTTGTCATTATACTTATGCCAGATACCAGGTCTTCGGTTTTATAGATTCAACCAAATGACATCATGCCGCAACTCATCATAAAGCGTATAACCCTTGCTATTCTCTTTGTCTGTCTGACACCAGGCTGGGCTCAAACGACGCTCCAGAAAACCAGTCCTGTCAGTAAGACACTGGCGGGGCCCGACGAACAGTTTGGGCCGTTGTTCGAAGCCGTTCAGCTAAAAACGGTGTTCCCCGATTCCAAGACGTTTGCCGACTGTACACCCAAATTTCCGGTAGCGACCATTTTAACCAACTACGAAGCCGCGCGGCAACGGCGTGATTTTGACCTTAAAGCCTTCGTTATGCAGCACTTTACGCTGCCCACAAAACCCGCGTCAGGATATACCAGCAAAGCCGGCCAATCAGCTCAGCAACATATCGTTGATCTATGGCCGGTCCTCACCCGGCCTGCCACGGCTCAGCCTAAAGCCGAGGCACCAACTGGGTCACTGATTTCGTTACCTAATCCCTATGTTGTGCCGGGTGGCCGGTTCGGCGAAATTTATTACTGGGATAGTTATTTCACCATGCTGGGTCTGCGAGCGTCGGGAAAAACACCCCTGATCCGGAACATGGTCGATAATTTTGCCTACCTGATCCAAACGTTTGGCTTTATTCCCAATGGAAACCGAACGTATTTCCTGGGCCGATCGCAGCCGCCGTTTTTCTCGCTCATGGTCAACCTGCTGACGGAAGTGCAGGGGCGCCGGGTGCTGCTGAATTACCTCCCTCAACTGCAGCAGGAGTACAATTTCTGGATGGCGGGCAAAGACCAGCTAACGGCTCAACAGCCGACCCATCGGCGAGTCGTGCGCCTGGCTGAAAATGTGTATCTGAATCGGTATTACGATGACAAGCAAACGCCCCGTCCGGAATCGTATCGGGAAGATGTGCTGCTGGCCCGACGAGCTAAAGACCCTCAACTGCTTTATCAGCACATTCGCGCCGGGGCCGAGTCGGGCTGGGATTTCAGTAGCCGGTGGTTTCGGGATGGGAAGAACCTAAAAACCATTCATACGACGGATTTTATTCCGGTCGATCTAAACGCCTTGCTTGTTAATCTGGAACAGACGCTGGCCGACGGTTACCGATTGAAGGGGGACCAGACCCAGTCGAAAAAGTATTTAAAACTGGCCCAGCAACGACGTGAAGCCATTTTGCGCTATTGCTGGAACGCGAAGCGTGAATTCTTTTTTGACTACGACTTTGTTGCTAAAAAGCCATCTTCGGTTTATTCGCTGGCTGCTGTTTACCCACTTTTTGTCCGGATTGCTACGGCTGGACAGGCGGTGGCCGTGGCCCATAAACTGGAGGAATCATTTCTGAAACCCGGCGGCCTGACAACTACACTGGTGCGTACGGGGGAGCAATGGGACGCGCCTAACGGCTGGGCTCCGTTGCAATGGTTAGCGATACAGGGCCTGCGTAATTACAATCAAGTCCCGCTGGCCAATAAGGTGAAAACGAATTGGGTAAACGAAAATCTTCGGGTATATAAGGCCAATGGCAAAATGGTCGAAAAATACGACGTGGTCAACACGGCCGCTGCGAAAGGGGGTGAGTATCCTAACCAGGACGGTTTTGGCTGGACAAATGGCGTCTTGCTGAAGCTATTGACCGAACGCTGATACGGGCCATGTGCATTTAGGGAAATGCACCAGAGAGTTGGTGAGATGGATTTAGGCAAAATAGCCGAAAGTCTGGAACGTGTATCGGGTAAATGAAGGGGTAGCTAATTCTGTTAGCTACCCCTTCATTTACCCGATACGACACGTGGGAATTGACAAGCTTTTTTTTGCTTAGCTCATATAATCATCCCAGGCTTTACTGACTTCTCATGTAAAAGAGCCAAAACCATCTGTGGCTGATCCCGATTTTAGCGTAAGTTTCCGCACGTTTCCAAGTACTTTCAGCTTGGGGGTATGGTAGTTCCTCTTAGACGAACTAGCCGGTATATATGTAGACTTTAGTTTCATTTGTCAAGAATTTAAGAGATGTTAAAGGGCAACTGCTGGCTGCCCGGCTTATCAAAGTCAACGGTTTACTGAACCACTAGTCGATGCTGGCGGGCTTGTCCCCGCTCTTCTACCGTCAGAATATAAACGCCACTGGAGAGTTTATCGGTCGTTTTTAGCAACAGATTACCGCCCTGAATGCCCGTTTTCTGTATCGATTGCAAACGACCATCGATGCTGTAGACATTTATGCGTGCGGTTTCCGGCTCATCTAAACGAAGTGAAAAGCGCCCATCACCGACAACCGGGTTTGGAAACGTGCCATACGCTTCATCCCGAAGGATGACAGAAACGGCTGGGAATACAGACTCTTTACCGCTCAGGTCGGTTTGCCGAAGCCGATAATAACTGGTCCCGGAATAAGGCGTCTGATCGACAAAATGGTAGGTTTTCAGGGAGTTGCTGCTGGAGCCCTCTTTGCTGATTTCACCTACTGACTCGAAAAGGGCCAGATCTTTGCTGCGTTCAATCGTGAAGCCTTTGTTGTTGGTTTCCAGGGATGTCGTCCAGGTCACATCAACGGTATGGTTCGATTGCGCTTTTGCCGAGAACGAAACGAGCGATACGGGTAAAGGGAAAGCCGGTGCATTGGAAACTCGGTTGCTATTTACGTTAATCGCTCCGGCAATCGAAAGGCCTCGTCCCTCCAGCAATGCCCCGGTCAGTAGATTGATCTCTCCATTGGCCAGTATGGTCCCCCTGAATAGAGAGTTATCGCCAATATTGACGGCTCCATCGACCTGAAAATAGACATTCGCAAACGAAGCCCCATTGGCCAGGATAATTCCAGATCCCGTAGCGGTGCTCAGAGCACCCGTTAACTTAATGATAAAAATTGCATTGGAATTCCCTTGTGCATCCAGAGTTAAGTTGCCAGCCAAGGTGGAGGCTCCGGCTGGGCCACTCTGGCAGTAAACCCCAGGAGTGAGCGTTAACCCTCCTAAGCTTGGACTTACGGGCGAAGCACAGGCTACACCGGTCAAGGCATTGTAGGCGCTGGTAACATCAGTGGCTACTTGAACAGTTGTTGCGTCAGCCACATGGGTCTGGCCCGTGACAACACCCGGACCAAACCCGGATAATGCTCCAGCATTGGTGCCAACGTCACCTCGTATCGTTGAGGCTCCTGTGTTGGTGACGGCGCCCGTCACCGTAAATAAGGCATAACTATCGGCTGTTCCCAGATTGGGTGCTTGAGCCAAGCTCACACCCTGACAGCCTAATAAGTAACCAGCAGTTAGGCTCAGAAGTAATCGTTTTTTCATATTTGTGTATGATTAATATCCTTTCGATAACATGATTAGGTAAACTTAGTTTATTATTTCTTTAAAATAGTTAAAAAATAAAATTAAATAAAAGTAGTTAGAGGTAACATATAGGTTTCAAGAATAACATTAGAGATTATCTTAGTAACCAGCAAGAATTGTGCCAGAGAACACTACTCTTCACGGTCAAAGTCATTAATAATTAGCTATTTAGGTGGTTGGAGCGTGCACGGTCCTACTGCATGGCTGCTTTTGGCACAGTGACTATCGTTGCCAACCCAACAGTACGATCGCGACACTTACCACAGTCTACTAGATTGGCAACTCCATTGACTGTCTAGTTTGTGGAAAAGCGATGTGGGAAACCAATGCGGTAACAGCTACCAAGCTAGTAGGAGACAAAAGCAGGGGTAGCGAACCAGGAGCATTTGTCCTGCGTTCGCTACCCCTGCTTTTTTGTGTTTCTTAAACGTCATTCACCAGCCATACTACCCGGGCATATAAGGAAGCTCAAAGCGTCTTGACAACTTTTGCGGGAACACCCGCAACTACCGAGTTAGGCGGTACATCCCGACTCACCACTGCTCCCGCTGCCACAATTGAGTTTTCGCCAATCGTAACGCCCGGCAAAATGGTTGCCCCGGCGCCAATCCAGGCGTTTCGTTTGAGCACAATTGGCTGCAGAAGGACCGTTGTGCGGTCATTGGGATCTAACGGGTGATTTTCGGATGTCAGATTGACGCGGGGACCGATCATCACGTCGTCTTCAATTGTGATACCTCCTATGTCCAGAAAGGAGCAGGCATGGTTGATAAATATGTTTTTACCGAGACGAATAAATTGGCCGAAATTGGTGTGGAACGGAGGAAATATCGTTGTTGACGGGTCCACTTCTGTGCCGATAATTTCGCTTAGCTGACGTCTCACCTTATCAACGTCGGTTGCTGTGGCATTCATTTCGACGCATAACCGAATCGTGCGCGCAACAACTTCACCAAACTTGCTATACTCAGGATCGTTCTTGCAGAGGGGCTCTCCGGCTCTCATCCGCTGGAAAATATCGGTATTGGCTGACAGATCGCTCATGGACAAAATTGATAAACTACAACGTTGCCATATCGATCACAAACCGGTAGCGCACATCGCCTTTCAGCATACGCTCATAAGCGGTGTCGATATCCTTGATGTCAATCATCTCGATGTCCGAAACGATACTGTGCTCGGCGCAGAAATCCAGCATTTCCTGGGTTTCGGCAATACCACCAATGCTCGATCCTGCGATACTCTTCCGGCCTGGAATCAGGCTAAAGGCCAGGAGCGCAGACGGTGTAGGGGGAGCGCCCACGCAGATGTGTACGCCGTCGGTTTTAAGCAATGACAGATACTGGTTGTAGTCGTGCTCGGCCGACACGGTGTCCAGAATAAAGTCAAAATAGCCAGTAACGGATTCGAGTTGTGCCGGATCACTGGTCACTACGAATTTGTGGGCACCGAGTTTTTTAGCGTCGGCTTCTTTTTTGGGCGAGGTGCTCAGTACGGTTACTTCTGCGCCAAATGCTACCCCAAATTTTACGCCCATATGGCCCAGGCCACCCAAGCCCAGAACGGCCAGTTTATGGCCCGGCCCCACTTTCCAGTGACGCAGGGGAGAATAAGTCGTAATGCCAGCGCAGAGCAGCGGAGCCGTAGCCGCCAGGTCCAATTCCTGGGGCACGTGCAGGACAAAATCTTCGGTAACCACAATGATATTGGAATAGCCACCGTATGTAGGCGTTTTTTTGTCCTGCTCCAGCCCATTGTAGGTCTGAGAGTTGCCGTTGATGCAATATTGCTCCAGTCCATGCTGGCAGTTTTCGCACACCCGGCAGGAATCCACCAAACAGCCAGTAGCCGCTAAATCGCCAACCTTGAACTTAGTGACCTCGCTGCCAATCGCCACCACATGGCCAACAATTTCGTGGCCTGGTACCATCGGAAAAATGCTATTACCCCATTCTCCCCGGACCTGGTGAATGTCTGAATGACAAACCCCACAATAGCTAATGTCGAATTGAACATCGTGGGGGCCTAGTTCACGGCGTTGGAAGTTCCAGGGAGCCAGTCCCGAATCGTTGGTTTGAGCGGCATAGCCTTTCGTATCAATCATAACGTTTGTTGTTTTTCGTAGTGTATCAGGCCGTCCGTAACAGCTTGTCAGGGGTGATGGGTAAGTCGCGAACGCGCTGCCCCGTGGCATTGAAGACCGCATTGGCGACCGCACCAGCAAAACCGATCAGCGCGATTTCACCCATGCCTTTTGCACCCATCGGGTTGATAATTGGATCGGGCTTATCGATCATGATTGTTTCAATGGCGGGCACGTCCGCATGAACCGCTACGTGATAGTCGGCCAGGTTGTTGTTCACGAACCGACCAAACCGGTGGTCGATGACGGCTTCTTCTGTCAGGGCCATGCCAATGCCGCCCGCTACGCCCCCAATCATCTGGCTGGCCGCCGTTTTAGGACTGACGATCCGACCCGAATCGGCAACGCTAACGGCTTTGGCTACCCGCACGACGCCCGTCATGGGGTTGACCCGCACCTGCACAAAGTGCACCGAAAAGGAGTACATCGAGTACTTGTTCAGTTCCGGCCCACCTTTAGAGTCCGCGCTTTTGTCAATCACTGTCAGGTTGTTGGTTCGCATCAGGTCGCTCACCGCCACCTTTTTATTGGGTTCCTTTTCGACAGAAAGCACCCCATCGGCCAGCGTCAGCTCATCCGCCTGCCGACCCGCTAATGCACCTCCACTCTTGATGGCTAGTTCGACCAATTGTTTTTTAATGGTTGTACACACATCGAACACCGCCGAGCCCACCGCCGAAACAATAGCCGAACCGCCCTGCGTGGGTGCTTTAGGTAAGGATGTGTCGCCGTACTCCACCTTAATCTGGTTTAGCGGCACGCCCAGCACGTTGTGGGCAATCATGGTCAGAGCCGTTCCGGTGCCCGGTCCAATGTCGGTTACGGCACTCTGCACCGTTAGCGAGCCGTCGGCTTTGAGCAGGACGCGAGCGCTGGCTTCCCATCGAAAGGCGCTGAACACGCCCGTACTCATGCCATAGCCAATGAGCCAGTCGCCCTCGCGCTGACTGCCCGGCTCGTTTCTTCGCTTGCTCCAGCCAATGGCTTCGGCCCCGCGCTGATACGCTTCTTTTAAGTTTTTGCTCGAATAGGGCCGGTTGTGTTCGGGGTCCGTTTCCGTGTAGTTACGCAGGCGAAAGTCAATCGGGTCGAGATTCAGCTTGTGAGCCATTTCGTCCATCGCCGATTCGAGGGCAAAGGCACCCGTCGCTTCGCCCGGACCGCGCATCCAGATGGGCACGCTCCGGTCGAGCCGCACAAGGTGGTAGCGGGTGCTCACGTTGGGGCAGGCGTACATGAATTTGGTCATGTTGACGGTCGCTTCCGTAAAATCTTCGTAGCTGGCCGTTTCGGCCGTTGCCGAGTGGGCGATCCCAATCAGTTTGCCGTCCTTGTCAGCGCCCATGTTGATGGTTTGCACGGTATAAGGTCGATGGCCAACTAATGTAAACATCTGGGAGCGATTCACCACTAGCTTCAGTGGACGGCCAATTTTCCGGGCAATAGCCACGACCGCCGTTTCCTGCGGCCACGTTCTGAGTCCCATGCCGAAGCCGCCCCCCATAAATTCGGTGTGGACGTGAATATTCTTCGGGTCGAGTTTGAACGCCTGCGCCATGGCCTGTTGCGTCGCATTGACGCCCTGCGTTTTAGCGTAGATCATCAGCTTATCCACACTGGTCCAATGGGCCAGAATGCCGTGCAGTTCCATTGGGTTATGCACCTCGATGGGGATCGTATAATTGGCCTCCAGCGTAACAGGCGCTGACTGATAGGCATCGGCTTTACCCCGCAGATACTCGCTGGAACCAGGCTTGCCGGGGCTGATGCGATCCGCGATGTGTTTCTTCAGTTCCGTACGGGCTGATTTTTTGGTATAGGTCGCTTTGACCAGCGAAGCCGCGTAGGTGGCCCGCTCATAGGTGTCGGCCACCACCATCGCGATGGGTTGCCCATCGAACAGGATTTTGGGGCTGCTCAGAATGCGGTATGTCTCTTCTGTTTTAGGCTTGGGCGCTGGCCCGTCGGCCTCGCCACCCACGGGCGCGTCCCAGCCCGGAATGGGTGGCATGTTCTGGTGCGTAAATACGCCCAGTACGCCCGGTGCGCCCTGCGCTTTTTTGGTGTCAAGGTTGGCAATGGATCCCCGGCCAATCTCGCTACCGACAATGACGCAATAGGCCATTTGGGGGAGTTCAAAATCAGCGAAGTAATGAGCCCCGCCGGTCACTTTCAGCCGTCCATCGATCCGATCGATAGGTGGATTTTTCGTGTCTTTCGTCATGATCAGGCGGTTTTAGTGGCAGTTTTCAGTGCGTCGACAATTGAATTGGGAGCCAGTGTCAGTTTAAAATCGTTTTCTCCGTAGCCTTTTGCGCCGTTCATGGCCAGCATTGCGGCCTGTTTGAAATTGGCTTCTGTAGCGCGCTTGCCGCGTAAAAATTGCTCGGCTTCGGTCAGCCGCCAGGGCTTATGGGCCACTCCGCCCATTGCCAGCCGTACATCCTGAATGGTTTTACCGTTCATAGCCAACCCCACGCCTACCGACACCAGCGCGAAGGCATACGAAGCCCGGTCACGTACTTTCAAATAGTGCGAATTGTCGGCAAACTGGTTTGTCGGTATATCCACTGACATGATCAGTTCGCCGGGGAGCAGCGTATTGTCTTTCTGGGGTGTATCGCCGGGGAGCCGGTGAAAGTCGACGAACGGAATTTTACGGTCGCCCTTTGGTCCCGACACGTTCACTACCGCATCCAAGGCAACAAGGGCGATGCACATATCGCTGGGGTGAACGGCAATGCATTTAGTCGAAGCGCCGAAAATGGCGTGCATCCGATTGTAGCCGCCGATGGCACCACAGCCCGAGGGTCCGTTAGGTTGTCCTTTATCGGTACCTGCCTGCACGGGGCTACGCTTATTACAGGGCATCGATGGGTCGTAGAAATAGGCGCAACGTGTGCGCTGCATCATGTTCCCGCCAACCGTCGCCATGTTGCGTAGTTGCGCCGACGCACCGGCATTGAGAGCCATCGACAGGAGCGGAAACTGTTTTTTCACCAGCTCATGGTCGGCCACTGCCGAATTTTTAACCATGGCTCCGATGCGCAGACCGGTCGCCGTTTTCTCAATGGTTGTCAGTGGCACCTTGTTGATGTCGATGAGCCGTTGAGGAACGATGACCTCGCGCTTCATCAGGTCGATGAGGTTGGTGCCGCCCGCCAGAACGTAGGCGCCATTTTCCTGGGTGAGAGCCGCTATAGCGGCCTTCGGGGTTGTTACCCGCGTATATTGAAACTGATTCATACTCTGGCCCCTCCCTGTTTTACGTCTACGATAGCATCCACAATGTTGGCATAGGCGCCACAGCGGCAGATGTTGCCACTCATGTACTCCCGAATTTCATCGGGCGTATCAGCGTGCCCTTCCCGAATGCAGGCAACCGCCGACATAATTTGTCCGGGGGTGCAGTACCCACACTGAAAGCCATCGTGTTTAATGAACGCTTCCTGCATGGGGTGCAGCTGATTCCCCTGCGCGAGCCCTTCTATCGTCGTTATTTTGCACCCTTCGGTCGTCATGGCCAGCGTCAGGCAGGCATTGACCCGCTGCCCGTCGATGTGTACGGTACAAGCCCCGCATTGCCCGTGATCACAGCCTTTTTTAGTACCTGTCAGGTTCAGTTGTTCGCGCAATAAATCAAGCAACGTGACGCGTGGTTCGATGGATAATTTACGCATCGTCCCGTTGATGTCGACCTGAAGCGGCAGTTGCTCGAAGGCAGCGGCCACCTTTTCATCCAGTCCATTATCGATGGCCGCCACGGCGGCTGGCGGGGTGATGGCCAATGCCGCCAGCGCGGAAGATTGTTTTAAGAAAAATCGTCGGGATGGGTTTGAGCGTTCTAACTCGTTCCCATTGTTTTCATGCTCAGTCATAAGGCCAGTTGGTTTAACATATAGAAACGATTAGGGCTAGTGGTTCAGGTAAGGTGGGTTACTCCTGTTCGAAAGTAACCGTAACCGTCCCCGTGCCAAGAGCAGCAGCCAATCCCGATGGGTTATCGATACGTCCAAGTCTAGTATAACTGTAGGATGTCGGAAACGTTTGATAAAAAAGAACCAGCGTGTTGGCACCATAGAGCATCAAATCGCCGGTCTGGATCGTTCCGGGGTTTGCTGGCTTGGTTGGCAGGTCATTGGCAAATCGATACAGCTTCTCGTTGCCGTTCAATTCACTCATGGCGACGGTCATCGGCAACCGGGCTCTGAAGGCGGTTGCCGTCGCATTCGTCAGGAGCGTTGCCGTAAACGCAGCTGAACCAACCCTTATCGTTATCGGACCACCAACCGGACGATGGCTGGTCGTATCTGTGGGGCTGCTGTCGTTTTCTTCGCTGGTCATGGTGGAAACGATGGTATCATTCGTTGAGCAAGCCATACTGCCGATGAGGCTCAGGATGAATGGGAAAAATACACTGAGTGATCTTTTCATAGCCAAGTTGCCAGTTTGTGTGGTGGTGTGCCGTATCAGCGAGAAACGCTGTATTCCTCGTCCGTAACGGCCTGTAGCCAGTTGACGGCTCCCCCTTTGCTCACATTGGGATTGATCGCAATGTGGGTAAACTTGCCGTTCGGGCCAGCGCCATGCCAGTGCTCGACCATCGGTGGAATGGTCACCGATTCACCTTCCCGAATGAGCTGAGCGGGCTTTCCCTTCTCCTGATAATACCCGGTGCCTTGTGTGACAACCAGTAGCTGGCCATTCGGGTGGGTATGCCAGAACGTTCTCGCCTTCGGCTCGAAGGTGACGCTACTCACGATACAATCGGTTTCCGGGTTTGCGCCAACCAGCATCTTCACCCAGACCGTACCGCTAAAGTTGGACGCCGAACCTCGGGCTGCTTTCGGTGAGCCCTCCACCTTTCCGGTTTGGGCTGTCACCGAATGGATTATCCCTAAAAATAAACCGCCTAAAAGGCTATACGTAAGCACTTGGCTTACTGTTCTAGTTGATGTTTCCATACGTGTGAGTTTTAATGCAAACTTACTCGTAACAGATTGGTTATTTTATAGTAAAATCAGTGCATTTATTATGAAAACCGCATTTGTTGTTAAAAACTATCTTTAGTGGTTAGCCTTCGGGAAAATCTTACTTCTTTGATTATACCGTTGATCAATAGATAGTTATTTCTGCTTGTAAATTTATTTGCGAAGTAAAAAGTACTTTTGCCGGGACAATGCTACCTTTGGGAATTATGAAAACACGACGCGACGCGCAACCCATCACGATGGTCTACGATATGCCATCGTTGCTGTCACCCGGCACAACGCCAGTGAGCAGGATCTACTATGAGGACTGGAACATCAAGGTGGTAGATCGCGAAAAAACGGGCTGTGATAATTACCTGTCGCCCAACCGTCGGGACTTCTATAAGATCATGTTTATGACCAGCGGCACCGGTCTGAAAACGATGGGTAACCACAATTACTACATCGACGAACGAACCATTCTGTTTTTGCACCCCAATGAAATCGTGTGCTGGCGCAACGCTACACCGACCGTGGGCGGAGGTATTTTCTGCATGTTCAAAAAGCGGTACCTGGATCAGCACCCCTCGCTGAAGTTGATCATCGATCGATATAAATTCTTTACCGAGAAAAAGATACTGCGGCTTTCCGAAACGTCGGCCACGATGATCCATAGCCTGTTAACCCAAATGAAGGCCGAAGCGGCTGCGGGTGGCGAGTTGGCCGAAGAAGCCATGCAGGCCTATGTTCAGCTCATTCTGGTCGAAAGTCTCAAAGGTACTGATTATGCACCAGCCAGCGAGATCACCAATGACTACCGGCATGTGTATGACTTTTTTGAATTGCTGGAAAAAGAAACGAATCTGGCCAATCCAGACAACCCAATTCGGATGCGTACGGCCAAGGAATATGCTGAAAAACTGAACCTCAACCCCAATTACCTGAATGGGTTGGTGAAAAAACATACCGGTCAGCCCGTAAGCGTACTGATCAAAAATCGATTGTTGGAGGAAAGTAAAGCATTGCTGGTTCAGACCAACTGGACGTTGCAGGAAATCAGCCGAATTATTGGCTTTGCAGACCAGCCTAATTTTAGCCAGTTTTTCAAGAAGTATGTGGGTATAACCCCCAATGAATTCAGACGGTCGCCCATTTCCCCGGACTATGAAGGCGTAACCCAGCCTGAACAGGAAGCAATCTTCGTTTCCTGAAATGGATAAGTGAAACACAGGTTTTGCTGTGGGAAACTTTTTTAGATTTGAGGTAAATCATCCGTTGCCGAATGTTCCTACAGCCCCTGATTGACCACTTTGAGAGTTATATTCCCCTGAAAGAAGCTGAAAAGCAGCTCTTTGCTGGTAAAGTGACTCAACGGCAAATCAGACGCCGACAGGCTATTTTGCAGGAAGGATTCCCCTGCAAACATTACTCATTTGTCGTGAAAGGCTGTTTTCGCCTATTTGGGGTAGACGCGAAAGGTACCGAGCATAATCTTCAGTTTGCGGCCGACAATGACCTCCCGGCATCCCGGTGGATTGCTGATATTGGCAGCTTCCATGCCGGGACACCGAGTCGATTATTTATTGAGGCCATTGAACCGTCTACTGTATTGCAAATCGAACAGCAGGATTTGTATTTTCTCTACCAAAATCTGCCGAAGCTCGACCGAATTTTTAAAGTCATTGTTGAAGATAAATACGTGGAGTTGCAAAATCGGATGCTACAAACGATCAGCTCAACGGCGCAGGAACGCTACGTTGCGTTTTTGCAACAATACCCCACACTAGCCCTACGGCTGCCTAATACGCAGATTGCCTCGTACTTAGGCATTACGCCCGAATTTTTAAGCAAGATCAGGAAAGACATGGCTACCGACGGCACAATTCCGTAAACGGCAAATCCCTTATACCGGCTTGCTTAACAGATGCGGACGTTCGTTCGCTACTTTCAGAATAAGCTCGCCGAAGAGCGTGTTGGCCCAGGCAAACCATTTCCGGGTGAATTTGGTCGGGTCATCCTGATTGAATGACTCGTGCATAAAGCCCGTCCCGGCATGGGTCGTCTTGAGGAAACGCAACTGCGACAGAATCTCCTGATCGTCGGTAGAGGTGAGCGCGCGCATCGTCAAACTCATGGTCCAGATGTTGTTGACCAGCGTGTGCGGACTGCCGACGCCTTCGGCAGCTTTGCCTTTGAAAAAATAGGGGTTGTCCGAGCTGAGTACGAACCGGCGGGTGTTCCGATACACAGGGTCGCTGGCCGACAGGGCTCCCAGGTAGGGCAGCGCCAGCAGATTCGGTACGTTGGCATCGTCCTGGAGTAAATGATTCCCGTAGCCGTCTACTTCCAGCGCGTACATCTTTCCGTACTTGGGATGCGTATAAATGGCATACTGCTTCAGGGCTCGTTCTACTTCATCGGCCAGCGCCCGGCAGTCGGTAGAGAGAGCCGGGGTGGGGCGAATCTGCTCGACCATCGTTGCCAGTTGCCGCAGCGACACGACCGCAAACCAGTTTGATGGTACGTAAAACGGAAAAATCGTGGCATCATCGGAAGGGCGGAACGTGCTGTTGATCAGGCCAATGGGGCGTGTTGGGTTGCCGTAGCCATCACCCGGCACCGTATCCGTCGACCAGGCCGTGTTCCGGCTAAAGTGATAAGGACCACGACTGGATTTGCGTTGCTGCTCGCGGCAGGTTTTCAGCACCAGTTGCATAGCCTGGAGCCAGTCGGTGTCGAATGGGCTGGTGTCGCCCGTGGTTTTCCAGTAATGATACCCCAGCCGGATTGGGTAGCAAAGCGAGTCGAGTTCCCATTTCCGTTCGTGAAGCCCCGGCTTCATATCGGTAACATCTTTTTTCCATTCGCCTTCCTTGGTCGCGTCGGCGTAGAAGGCATTGGCGTAGGGGTCGCGCTGAATGCACAAACTTTGCCGTCGAATAACGCCCGCAATGAGTTGTTGCAACGGTTTATCCTGCTTGATGAGTGGCAAATAAGGCCAGACCTGCGCCGTACTGTCGCGCAGCCACATGGCGTCGATGTCGCCGGTAATGACAAACGTATCGGGTTGCCCGTTGGTGGTGCCAACCTGAACGGTGGTATCGAGCGTATTGGGGAAGCAGTTTTCGAAGAGCCAGGCCAGCTCCGGGTCTTTGATGGTTTTATGCATTCGCCCGATGGTCTGCTCAACAGCCGAGCTGGTAAAATTACGTTTGGCGGCTACCGTTCGGACAACAGGGAAAGCAACGGCGGGGGTAGCCCATACCGATTGACCAGCCAGTAGCCCTGCACTTGCCCCGGCTGACTGTTGGATAAACTGACGACGATTCATGGAAAACAGGTTAGTGAACACAACGCACGAGGGCACAAAGAAAAATTAAAAAATCCGTGTTCCACGCACCTTAGCGGCTTAATAGTGTACATGATACGGTTAAATCATCGATTCTCAGTTGTTCATGCCTGAACTTTCCATTTTGGCGACGTCCGAAAGGAAGAAAACGTAGGTAGTTTATGTATGATCAAATCTTATAGCATAGCCTAACACTCAATCTTTTTCGTTTATGATTTGGTCAACATCTATCACGTACACACTCCATTTACTGGGAGCCGCCGGGGCTTCTGTTGGGCTGTATGCCTGCCTGAATACGCAGAAAGCCAGTACGCAAACGACCGTTGTTACGACAACCCCCACGGCCGTTTCCCGATCAGCATCGGCTGGTGAGTCGACGAACGCCAGCCCTGCCCAGGCCGCACCAAAGCGCATTCTTGTTTTCTCGAAAACCAAGGGCTGGAAACATACCTCCATTCCGTTTGGCATTGCGGCTATGCAAAAGCTGGGCCGGGAGCATTTATTTCGGGTCGATACCACGAAAAACGCCGACTATTTCAACGACGACAGTTTACGGCATTACTCCGCTGTTGTGTTCATGAGTACAACCGGTAACATCCTGAACCAGAAGCAGCAGGCCGCTTTTGAGCGTTATATTCAGGCCGGTGGCGGTTATATGGGCGTTCATGCCGCAGCCGATACGGAATATGACTGGCCCTGGTACAATAAACTGGTCGGCGGGTATTTTGCCAGTCACCCAAGTCAATCCAACGTGCGCAAAGCGACCGTTGACGTAACCGATAAAAACCACCCATCCACGGCGCATTTGCCCGATCATTGGGAGCGTACGGACGAATGGTACAATTACCGGTCCCTATACACCGATCTGACGGTGGTAGCTAATCTGGACGAAAATACCTACGATGGTGGCATTAATGGAAGCAATCACCCAATTGCCTGGTACCATGAGTTCGATGGTGGGCGGGCCTATTATACGGGTGGCGGTCACGAAGATGCCAGTTTCAGCGAACCGCTGTTTGTGCAGCATTTGCTGGGGGCGCTCACCTGGGTAATGGGCAGCAACAAACCCATCGATTATAGTAAAGCCTATGCCGTGACGATGCCCGAAGAAAACCGGTTCGTGAAGACGGTTCTGGTCAATGACCTCAATGAGCCGATGGAACTTGCCGTCGCTGATGATGGCCGAGTTTTCTTTACCGAACGGAGCGGGAATCTAACCGTCTACAATGCCAAGACGAACAACTACAAAGTCATGCATAAGTTTCCGGTAACGACGAAGCAGGGTTTTGGCGTACAGGGCGTAACGGTCGATCCTAACTTCTCGACCAATCATTTTTTGTACGTCTATTATTCTCCAAATACCGATAAAGACCCCACGTATCATCTGTCGCGCTTTGTGGTCAAGGACGATAACACGCTCGATCTGACGTCGGAAAAAGTGGTGCTGAGCGTACCCGGTGAGTTTGAGGCCAGTGCCCACCACGGCGGCTCGCTGGCGTGGGATAAAGAAGGTAATCTGTTTCTGTCGACGGGTGATAATACCAACCCGTTCCCGTCCAATGGCTACTCACCGATTGATGAGCGCCCCGATCACCTAACCCTCGATGCCCAGCGTTCGGCGGCCAATACCAACGATTTGCGGGGTAAAATTCTTCGCATTCGTCCGCAGCCAGATGGCACGTACACCATTCCCGACGGGAATCTTTTCCCGAAAGGTACGGCCCAAACCCGCCCCGAGATTTACACGATGGGCTTACGCAATCCGTACCGAATCGCGGTGAATCCGAAATCGTCGGTCTTGTACTGGGGTGAAATCGGCCCTGATGCGGGCAAAGACAGTACCATTGGGCCACGGGGCTACGACGAGTTCAACCAGGCCAAAAAACCGGGTAACTATGGCTGGCCCTACTTTATCGGAAATAGCCAGCCCTATCCCGATCTTGATTTTGCCACCAATGTGGCAGGACCAAAGTTCGACCCGAAAGCACCGGTCAATACGTCGGTCAATAACACGGGTCTGAAAAACCTGCCGCCGACCAATTCGGCCATGATCTGGTATCCGTACGCGGCCTCCAAAGATTTTCCCGAACTTGGCCTGGGTGGCCGGAGCGCGATGGCCGGAGCGTTCTATACCTACGATAAAAACTCGCCATCGAAGAGCAAATTCCCGGAATACTACGATGGTGCCCTGTTCATTTTCGACTGGATGCGCAACTGGGTGCTGGCGGTACGCGTCGATAAAGACGATAATTACATTCGGAATGAGCCGTTTATGGCCGGCAGTGGCGACTTTCGGCGCCCCATCGACCTGGCTTTCAGCAAAGATGGTGTCATGTATATGCTCGAATATGGGTCCGTTTATGGGGCTGATAACGACGATGCCCGTCTGGTGAAAATTGAATACAATACGGGCAATCGGGCACCCATTGCCCGGGCCGGTGTGGTCGATTCGGTGGCGGTGGCCCAGCGCGACGCCCGCTCGTATCTCACCTCCGATCCCCGTGCTCCAGAACTGAGCGAAGCCGTTGGACAGGCTCCCTTGCGGGTTAAATTCAGCGGACGCGGTACGGATCTGGACGACGATGATCAGGTAACGTATCAATGGTTGTTCGATGGTAAAACAGTTGGATCCACCAAACCAATGGCGACCTATACGTATACACAGCCCGGCGTATACAACGCCATTCTGAAAGTAACGGACCGGATGGGGCAGGTGGGTATGGACACCGTCACCGTGAAAGTCGGGAATGCTAAACCGGAACTGGCCATTGTAACCCCCGACAACAAATCATTCTATTGGGAAAATAAACCGTTTACCTATTCGGTGAAGGTGACCGACAAAGAGGATAAGAACATTGACCCCAAACGCATCAAGGTTTATTACGAATACAGTGCTCAACCGAATGGCGGGCCTGTGGCGGCCCCGCAGCAGGGACACCAGGAGGTCGCGCAGGTTGGTGCCGGATCACTGGGAAAAACGCTGATCGCCAGCAGCGATTGTAAGGCTTGCCATACGATCGACAAGCCATCCGTCGGGCCAACATTTCTGGCCGTTGCCGGCCGTTACAAAGGCGAATCCGGCAGTGTAGAGCGACTGGCCCGCAAGATCATTGAAGGCGGTGGAGGCAACTGGAGTAAAGACCATTTGATGAGTGCTCATCCCCAGATTCCGGCGCAGGATGCGCAGGAAATGGTCAAATACATTTTCTCGCTGACGGATGCCCGCAAGCAGAAAACCGTACCTGCCCAGGGGAGCCTGGCACTGAATGAGCATAAGCCCGAGGATGCCCGTGGGCAGTATAGCCTGCTGGCAACCTACACGGATAATGGCAGTAAGGCCGTTGGGCCGCTCACGAGCACAGAGGTCGTTACGCTGCGCAATGCGAAAGTGAAGACGCTCAATGCCGATGCGTATGTGGGATTCCCCCGCTTTGGCAGCCGCCTGAATGCAGGTGGTCACAAGGCGTATGTTCTGCTAAAAGGCATCGACATGACGACGATCAAATCGCTGACGTACGACTACTCATCGCTCAATAAAGAGGGTGAGATCGAAGTGCGGCTGGACTCCTACGCTGGCCCGGTTGTGAGTCGCGCGCCTTACAAAGCAACCGGCGACTGGAAAACGACCAACCAGGTGACGGGTACGCTCGACAAGCCCTTCACGGGTAAACACGATGTGTATGTAATTGTGGTGAAACGGGATAAACCCAATGATAGCATCATTCAATTGAACAGCATTCAGTTCAATCAGTAAACGTAACCCGGACGTCCCTTAACGCTGAGTCCTGATCTTACTGACTATGTAAGATCAGGACTCAGCGTTTACTGTGGTGGCAGTTTTAAGAAACGCGCGGGCGGCTGCGCTGCCACCACCTTGAAAGGTGAACTAATCTATAAAACGAGGTGAAACAAAACTTATTGAACGATAAGCGTTTCGGGACTTGGCTGCTTGTCGGGCGTTTTGACGGCGATCAGGGTGATGATGGCGGACAGCAAGAGCGACCCGGCCATGAAAATATAAGAGGCTCCGAACCCACCCGTTGAGCCATTCAGATAGCCAACCAGATAGGCACCAGCAAAGGACCCCAATGCTCCGCAACTGTTGATGAGTGCCATCGCGCCACCCGCTACGTTCTTGGGTAGAAGGTCGGGGATGATGGCAAAGAAAGGACCGTAGGGCGCATACATGGCACCACCCGCAATAATCAGCAGCACAAACGATAACCAGAAATTGTTGGCACCAACCAGATACGACCCGTAGAAAGCAACCGCGCCCAGTAGTAAAAACGGCCACACAAAGATTTTCCTGTTCAGGGTTTTATCCGAAAAATAGGACGCACACAACATCCCGATAATGGCCAGTACGTAGGGGACAGAAGACAGCCAGCCGGTTTTGACAATGTCCATGTTCGGGGCCGCGTTGATGATGGACGGAAGCCACATCACAAACCCATACACCCCAATGCTCCACAGGGCGTATTGCAGGCTTAGCAGAATGACAATTCTCGATTTAAAGGCCGCTGCGTAATTTTTGACGGGCTTGATGCCCTGCTGCTCTTTCTGTAATTCAGCTTCCAGATCCTGCTTTTCCCGTTCGGCGAGCCAGTTGGCATCGCTGGGTTTATCGGCAACGAGCCGCCACCAGAAGAACGCCCAGATAATGGCCGGGAGTCCTTCCAGGATAAACATCCACCGCCAGCCAACCGATTTTATTAAATAACCCGACAGTACCGACATCCAGAGGATGGTAGCCGGGTTGCCCAGAATCAGAAACGTATTGGCCCGCGACCGCTCCGCTTTAGTGAACCACCGGCTCAGAAAGAGCAACATCGACGGCATCACCGCACTCTCGACAACGCCGAGCATAAAGCGAATGACAATCAGCAGGTTAACGTTGCTGATAATGCCCGTTGCCATCGCCAGGCCACCCCACAGGATCAGCGACCAGAAAATCAGTTTCTTGGCACTTCTATTTTCGGCATAGATAGCGCCGGGTACCTGAAAAAAGAAATAGCCCAGGAAGAACAGCGATCCCAACAGGGAAGACATGGATGGGGTGATTTTCAAATCTGTCGCCATGCCGCTGGCGGCTCCAAACCCAAAATTTGCCCGGTCGAGGTAAGCCAGGCTGTAGGTGATAAAGGCGATTGGTATCAGACGATACCAGCGAGTAGGGGCTAATGTCTTTTCCATTAACATATAAAGCACAGTTGCCCGCAGATATACGCAAAGGAGTGTGGTAAGTTGTAAAGTAGTAACTTACCCACTTATTCGTCTGTTAATGACAATCGGCAATTTATTTACGTCTATTCCAGACTCCCTACCCGAAGAGCTGGTTGACGAAATCGTGACGGGACCAAGCTTCAGGGTCGAGCGGATCGTTTCGAAAGGGCATGCGTCGCCCGATGGATTTTGGTACGATCAGGACCAGCATGAATGGGTGCTGCTCGCGAAGGGAGCGGCCCGGCTCCGGATAGACGGTATTGATCAGCCCGTTGAGCTGTTTCCCGGTATGCACATCAACCTGCCCGCCCACCTCAAACACCGCGTCGAGTGGACAACGGAAGCCGAAGAAACCGTCTGGCTGGCCATTTTTTATTAGGCGACACTGCCTTATTTGCCAATAACGACACCTGTCGGCGTATCCTGTATAACAACCCGTTCTATTTTGCCAACCAGGAATATGTATGAACAGGCACCCGTCAATCCCAAAGCACCGATAAACACCAAAGCGGGTTTGAAATCTCCGTCCTGAGCCAGATAACCAATTGCAATGGGCACCACAATGGAAGCCAGATTGCCCATAAAATTAAAGACGCCACCCGTTAAGCCAATCAGCTCTTTGGGTGACAGGATGGAGACGAACACCCAGGAGATCAGGGCCATGCCTGACCCAAAAAAGGCCAGTGACAGAAAGAAGATAACCAGGAACGTGTCGTTGGTGTAATTCGCCCCAATGATGCTGACCGATAAGAGAAGCCCAATGATAATGGGTGCTTTGCGGGCCATACTTACCGACTTCCCCTGCCTGACCAACCGATCGGACACAAAGCCGGATAACAGCAATCCTGCACAGGCCGATAGAAAAGGTACCGACCCCAAATAACCTGATTTGATAAAACCCAAGTGGCGGTATTCTACCAAATACGTTGGAAACCACGTCAGGAAAAACCAAAGGGTGGCATTGACGGCAAACTGCCCGATGTAAACGCCCCACAACGTTCGGCTCGAAAAGATATGTTTTACGTTGGACCATCGCCATAAATTGGCCTGTGCCTTCGTCCGGTCTTTTACTCTGAACAAACCTCCGCCTTCTTCAATATAATCCAGTTCCGCTTTATTCACCGCCGGGCTGTCCAGCGGATCGCGGTAGAAAAGATACCAGATAATACCCCATACTAAACCAACCAGTCCCGTGCCGATAAACAGCCCCTGCCAGCCCGCATAATATTGAACCATGGCCAACACCGGGCTCAGAAAAGCCAGCCCGATAAACTGCCCTGACACATACATGGCAATGGCCGAGGCCCGCTCGTTGTCAGGAAACCAACTGGTTACGACCCGGTTATTAATCGGATAAGAAGGCGCTTCGAGTGTACCCGTAGCTAACCGAAGGAAAAACAAACTGGCAATGCCTCTGACAAGCACATGGGCCACGGTAACCAATGACCAGGTAATCAGACAGAAAGCATATAAAATACGAGGACCAAAGCGGTCTGCAATTAAGCCGCCGGGAATCTGCAACGCAGCATACGCCCACCCGAAAGCCGACAAAATATAGCCTAACTCAATTTTTGATAAGTGCAGATCTTTCCCAAGCGCTGTAGCCGCAACGCCAATGTTCGTTCGGTCGAGGTAACTAATCGCTACATTGACGAATACGAGGGCTAACATCCCGTAACGCGCTCGGGTTGGCTTCTGAGTGCTTAACTGGTCCATTTGGTGAGGTTTAGGTATAGTGTTTACCGGCTTCGGTTTACGGTAGGCTACCGCATAAACTATCTATGTGGCAGCCTACCGTAAACCGAACACCGTAAACCAACTACTTATCGGGCTGTCCAGCCGCCATCTACGGTGAGCATGGAACCGACCATGAACGTGGCTGCATCGCTGGCCAGGAAGATAGCGGCTCCCTGAATCTCCCGCAACAGGCCCCATCGGCCCAGCGCCGTAGCTCCCACTACGAATTTCAGGCCCTCTTCGGTATCGGCAATAGGCAGGTTCATTTCGGTCAGGAAGGGCCCCGGGCAAATGGCATTGACCGTAATGCTGAACGGAGCCAGTTCCAGCGCCAGGGCGCGCGTCATCTGCACGACGGCTCCTTTGCTGGCGGTGTAGGGCGTCCGGTTCGACAACCCGACCAGGCCCAGCGTACTGGCCAGATTGATGATACTGCCCTGGCCTGCTTTTTTCATGACTGGCGTAACGGCCCGGCAACACAGCCAGGTTCCGGTGACGTTGACATCCATCACCTGGCTGAAATCCTCTGGTGTCAATTCGTCGATGGCCCCCCTGATGTTGATGCCTGCGCTATTGATCAGAATATCGACCTTCCCGAAAGCGTCCAGGGCTGCGTTGACCATGGCGTCGGTTTGGTCGGCTTTGGTAATGTCGGCCGCAAATGAAATGGCGTTCACGCCATAATCCGTACTCAATTCCCGGGCAGCGGCTGCCCCTTCTTCGGCGTTGCGGTTCACCAGCATGACACTGGCGCCTGCGGAGGCTAGTCCGGCGGCCATGGCTAAGCCCAGCCCTTTTGAGCCACCCGTAATGATGGCAGATTTTCCGGTAAGGTCGAATTGTTTGATACCGGGAAGGCGTTCGTTACTCATTTTTTATAGGTAAAGGTTGTATTGATGCGTTGTTTCGATGGACTCACTAAAAACACTACGTGAGCCCCAATGACTGTTTGCTGTAGTTGATACAGGCGACAATATTTTCCTCTTCGAGGGCTAGTTTGCCATCGGCGTCCAACTGGGTAACCCGGGGGAGGCCGCCGGGGTATTTGTGCTGTCTGACCGTTCGCAGCATGCGCGCCAGATCGGCGCCGGGTACGCTGCCCATCGTTTCCCAATAGGCATTGGTCAAACAAGGAATTTCCAACGGGTCGCGGGTGATCATTTCCAGGCTAAAGGTGCCTGCGGGGTTATGCTGTTTGCAGAGGTCGACCATCTTTTTCAGGTTCAGGATACCTTTCCCCATAGGCACTTCCGACAGCAAAAAACCATCTGGATATTCCTCGACGGCCATGTCTTTGACGTGCGTGCTGAATACATAGGGCGACAACGTCTGAACGACCTCCATCGGATCTTCGAGAAGGGCCATGCTGTTTCCAAAATCGAGCGTCACACCAATCCATTCGCTGTTGACCTGTTTCAATAGATTGACCAGGTCCGGCGCTCGCCAGTCTTTGTGATTTTCGACGCCCAGTTTGACCTTATACTTTCGTAGAACGGGTTCGGCTAGCTGCAACGATGCCAGAGCGGTTTTTTTCAATTCCTCGAAGGCTTCGGGCGAGTGGTAGGTTTCGTAGCGTCGGCCAGAGGAGCAAACGGTTCGTAAAACATGGGCGCCGGCTTCCCGCGCGTTGACAACGTCCTGCTCAAATTTGGGAACGTCGTCAGCTTTTTTGGGCAAGCCGATCGAGCCTTCCAGATAAAGGCCATATTTTTCGCGCTCGTCCCGCACTTTTTTGGCAAAATCCGTTGACCAGCCGTTTACGATCACCTGCACTCCTCCCGCGCCCAGCTGATGGCAATGATCCAGTAACTGAATGGCATTGGTGAACGCCGGATACTTCTTGCTGTCTGTTTTCGAATTCCATCGACTCCAGTACGAATGCACCACAATGCCCATTCGCGTGTCTTTCGCAAACGATGGTAGCTTCGGAAGTGACAGGGCCGCTGCACCGAGTGACGCTTTTTGTATAAAATCTCGTCTTTTCATGACTATGAGATGAGGAGGTTATCCGGTTATTTTCCGCTGGTGGCCTTGCCTTCAGAGATGTAGTTGTTCAATTCTTTAGCGGTCCAGGGAACTACCCGACCCTGCGAGGTAACGCGGGTCATGCCCACTGTGCGCTTCCCGATAGGACCGGCGTTATTGCCCCACTCATTTCGGATGTACATCAGGATGGCCGTAATCGCGCCGTCGTCCATGGTCGAGTGGGCGGGCATAACAGGGAGAATATCGGGAGCATCATACACTCGTTTGGCTACCTCTATCGGGCCTTCCATACCGTGCAGGATGATGAGCGACAGGCGTTTTTCGTCACCCAGCACCCAGTCAGAACCGATGAGGGGTGGCGCAAACCGTTTTAGTCCGGCGCCGTCGGTACCATGACAACCTGAGCAGGTGCTGAGGTAATGCTGGCGTCCTGATGCAAATAATTTTTGTTCTTCGTCATTCAGGAGGCTCTTTTTAGGCAGGTTAGCCCGGCTGGCAATATGGCCCGGCCATTCGAACATAGCGCCCAGTGTAGCCAGACGGGCGGGGTCGATCTTACCCGTCGACTGCGTCATGATTTTGGGCGCTGCTGCCAGCTTGATCGGTTTCAGTTTGCTGTTGCTTCCCTGAATCGATAAGCCCGTGAGGATCGCTTTTTCCTGCCAGGTTAAGGCTTCCTTCGGTGTATTGAGCATGGCCAGCAGGGCAGTCAGTTCGGTTGGGTTCCGTTTGCGAATGACAGACGTTGTCACCATTTCCAGGAAAATTTCTTTCGCGGGTTGCGTCGCCTGCCAGGCGGGTGATTTTGTCAGGCTCTGCAAAAAGGCAAACTCCCGATCCTGAAGGCTGCTGAGGGCGGCATCCCGAATCAGGGCCGATTCCCCATATCGGTCTACGATGCCCGCCAGCAAGGGCTGCGCAGCACGCTGATCGAGTACGCCCGCTGTAAACGCCATTTGGAGCACTTGCTCAATCGGAGCTTTCTCCCATTCGTTCAGCAATCTCTCACCTAGCTGGGCACGCACGGTTTTATCCGTTTTGGCAACCGGTTCGAGTAACCGCAGCGCCGTTGTTCTGACGAGGGTGTTGTTATCAGACAGGAGGCCAAAAAGAAGTGTTGGGCTGCTCATTTGTAACCCATCCAGCGTCCATAAGGCGTGGAAACGTCCCAGTTGATCTGTGCCTTTCTGCGCTAGATCCGTCAATGGCTGCCGGGTGCTTTTGTCCTTCCGCTCAATCAACAGCCGTTGTGCCATGTCCCGGTGCCAGCCATCGGGATTCGATAGTTCGGCAACCAGTTCGGCTGACGATGCTTCAGCTAGTTTTTTTTGCGTCGATGCCTGCCAGTTCTCGGGAACGATTCGCCAAATACGGCCATAGTTTATGGGTTTTACCAAACCTCGGGCAATTGTCTGTTCTTTCAAATAAGGCGTTACATAGGCGCTGTGCTGAATAAGACCTCTGTACATATCGGCCACATACAGCGCCCCATCGGGGCCCGTCGTCATGTGAACGGGGCGAAACCGTTCGTCGGTCGATGCCAGAAACTCCTTGCCGGGGTGCGGGTCGTGGGCGGAAATGAGCAGTTCTTTATTCTCAGATATGTTTCGCTTGATCAGATTTCCGGCCGGTTCGCACACGAACACATTGCCATAAAAAGGCTTCGGTAAAGCCATGCCCCGGTAAACGAGGGGCGAGCAGGCCGCCGTAAATTCCCGCAAATGCCCTTCTTTATCCAGAGTGCCTGGTATATAACCCCGATTGACAGCCGGATTGGGCCGGATCGGGTAAACCCGCCGATCGATGGTCAGGCCATAGTCGATTCCTGTCGTGGGGGTATGGTGTTTGTTGCGGGACAGGTAATTGGGTGGCACCAGATCGGCGTGTAATTGTGACCAGTTGTAATTGTAATACAACCGCCCCTGATCGTCGTGGCTAATGCCCCATTGCCCACGGGCTTCTGTACTGTCGCGCTGCCACGTTCCGTTGACTTCTTTATACCGGAAGCGGGATTTGGCATTATAGAGCCAGTTGTCCATGCCGCGCCAGAGGCCATTGCCTGAATGCTCGGGAAGACCACTGCCTGCATAGTCTTTGTCGATGAGGGTTTTTGAATCGGCCTTGCCGTCGCCGTTCAAATCTTTGGTCATCCATAAAGAGCCGTTTTCAGCCACCAGCGCACCACCCGGAACCAGCGCCAGAGCGCGAGGCATCACCAGGCTGTCGAGGTAGACTTTACTAACGTCCATCTGGCCATCGCCGTTCGTGTCTTCCAGCACGGAGATCCGCCCGACGGGTTTATTTTCCCCTTCGCCGTCGACGGTTGGCATGAACCCCCGCATCTCCACAACCCAGAGTCGGCCAGCTTCATCGAAGGTAATGACGACGGGGTCCTGAACCATGGGTTCAGCGGCAACCAACTGCATTTTCAGGCCGGGTTCGAGCTGAAACGTCGCTAATTCTTCGGCGGGCGTTCGGGCGGGAGATGGGCCTTCGTCCAGCAAACTACCCAATTTACCTTTAAAGCTTACCAGACAAAAAAGAGCAGCACCCAGCAAACATATGTAATAGGCGGACTTAACCATAGAATACAAGTGGCTTATAACGTTCAGTGTAACTCGTTGGGGTTTAAACGATCACCAGGTATGAAAAGCTTATTAAGTGTAACAAATACTACAACTATTTCTATAAATTTCACAACTGACTCCCCAAACCGTCAAAATAACATACAGGGTAGTATATATGCCCTCATTTCTGGTTTAAAAACTATATTGTTACATCCGCGAAACACGCTCATTGCATGTCAAATCGATTTACAGATCAGGTAGCCATTATTACAGGCGGTGCCGAAGGCATCGGGAAAGGAATTGCCCGGCGAATTGCTTCGGAAGGAGCCACGGTTGCGTTGTTCGATATTAATAGCGCGCTACTCGACCGCACCGTGGCCGAGTTTGGTAGCCACGGGTATAAGGCAACCGGATACGTTGTCGATATTTCGGACGAAGCATCGGTAGAGAAAGCCGTCGAGCAAGTAGCGCAAACGCACCAGCGACTCGACATTATGGTCAACTCAGCGGGCATTGTTGGGCCAACCAGTACAAAAATTACGGATTATTCAGTCGATGAATACGACCGCATTTATGCGATCAATTTACGGGGTGCTTTCCTGATGACAAAGTATGCCATTAAGGTGATGGAGAAGGCCAATTACGGCCGTATACTCCACATGGCGTCGATTGCCGGTAAGGAAGGGAATCCGTTTATGGCGGGCTATTCATCCATGAAAGCGGGCGTGATTGGCCTAGTAAAAGGCGTAGGGAAAGAATATGCCGAGACGGGAATTACCATCAATGGGCTGGCCCCGGCGGTGATCAAAACGGCCTTGAACGAGCATACCGCACCCGAACAACTGGCGTATATGACGGCAAAAATACCCATGAAGCGACTCGGAACCGTGGAAGAAGTGGCGGCCCTTGCCGCCTGGATTTTATCGGAAGAAGCAAGCTTTAATACGGGTTTTATTTTCGATTTGTCGGGTGGGCGGGCTACCTATTGAATATGCCTAGAGTGGTGATAGCATTACGCTGTGTTTGTTTCCATGTAAACCCTATACCCGGTAGAATAATGTTTAGCCTTGAGGTTGATCAAGTAAACCATTACCAGCAGGGCCTTTTAAACGCTGTACCAGCCAGTATTATATGAATTGGTACAGTACCCATTATCCCCTTTCTATGAAAAACGCCTGTAGAGATAGCCGCAACGTAAATGGCTTATTAGTTGATTTAAAGTCGATTGTATTCGCAATCGTGTTTGTGTCAACGGTCACTGCTTCAGTAGCCCGACCCGTAAAGCCGTCAAAGGCCGTTGTTCGGCGGGCCGACGTGATCGTTTATGGCGGTACGTCGGCGGCTGTGATGGCTGCGGTTCAGGTAAAAAAGATGGGCAAATCGGTCATTGTCGTCTCGCCGGATACGCACCTGGGTGGTCTATCGTCGGGTGGATTAGGATTCACCGACACCGGCAATAAAGAAGTTATCGGGGGATTGGCCCGTGAGTTTTATCAACGGTTGTATCAGCATTATCAAAAGAAAGAATCCTGGGCCTGGCAGAAACCGGAGGAATACGGCAATAAGGGGCAGGGAACACCCGCCATCGATGGGACCAGCCGGACTATGTGGATTTTTGAGCCCCATGCCGCCGAGCAGGTTTTTGAGGATTTCGTTGCCCAGTACAAGCTGACAATTTATCGCGATGAGTGGCTCGACCGATCACCTAAAGGGTTGACAAAGCAGGCCGGTCAGATCCGTTCGTTTCGTACCCTAAGCGGCACGGTTTACGAAGGGAAGCAATTTATCGATGCTACCTACGAAGGCGACCTCATGGCCGCTGCGGGGGTGAAGTATCATGTGGGCCGCGAAGCCAACAGCGTATATGGCGAAACCTGGAACGGTGTACAGGCGGGTGTATTTCAACACGGTCATTATTTCAAAGCCAACGTTAGTCCGTATAAGGTGCCGGGAGATCCGGCCAGCGGGTTGCTTCCCGAAATCTCGTCCGATACGCCAGCCGCAAATGGAACGGGCGATACGAAAATACAAACCTATTGCTTCAGGATGTGCCTCAGCAATCACCCCGACAACCGGGTGCCGTTTCCAAAACCGGAAGGGTATAACGCTGACCGCTATGAACTACTGGCCCGTGTTTTTGCCACCGGCTGGCGCGAAACTTTCGACAAATACGACCCTATTCCCAATCGGAAAACCGACACCAACAACCACGGCCCATTCAGTACGGACTACATTGGCAAAAATTACGATTACCCGGAGGCTACGTACGAACGCCGAAAGGCGATCATTAAAGACCATGAGCTCTATCAGAAGGGGCTCATGTATTTCCTGGCCAACGATTCACGCGTTCCGGCCGACGTGCACCAGCAGATGCAGCCGTGGGGACTGGCCAAAGATGAGTTTACGGATAATGGTAACTGGCCGCATCAACTCTACATTCGGGAAGCCCGGCGGATGCTTGGCGTGTTTGTTATGAAAGAGGCTGATGCGCTGGGCAAGACCACCGTGCCGCAACCAATCGGTATGGGTTCCTACGCGCTCGATGCCCACAATGCCCAGCGGTATGTAAAAGAGGATGGGTTTGTGCAGAACGAAGGCGATATTGGCGTTCATCCCGACAAGCCCTATTCGATTGCGTATGGATCTATTTTGCCAAAAGAAACAGAATGTGCCAATTTGCTGGTTCCGGTTTGTGTGTCCAGCTCGCATATTGCCTATGGGTCCATCCGGATGGAACCCGTGTTTATGATTCTGGGGCAGTCGGCCGCAACGGCAGCTGTTCTGAGTATCGACAATAAAGTCAGTCCGCAACGCTTGCCCTACGAAACGTTGAGCAAGGTTTTATTGCATGATAAACAACGATTAACCTTAACACCAGCCAATTGATCTGGCCATTCAGTACAACGGATGGGGCTGCCCGTGCCATGGAAATTTGTTGTACACAGGGCTTACGCAACACCGGGTTAGAACCCGGCGAAGTTTACTCGTCTGATTATTTTTGCGCCGGGTTCTAACCCGGTGTTGCGTAAGCCCTAATACAGAAGTACCACCCCGCCTTTTGCGCCCAAACGCATGAATCGACGTAATTTTCTTGACCGTTTATCCATTGGCACCGGAGCCGCGTTAACGGTTCCACTCCTGCCGTTTTCGGCCACGACCGAAACCCATATTCATCGTCCGTTTGCCCGAACCGGACAAGCCGAGCGAGCCGCCGATCTGGTCATTGCCGGAGGTGGCCTGGGCGGATGTGCTGCCGCCCTGGCCGCTTTGCGGAATCATAAACGGGTTATCTTGACGGAAGAAACGGATTGGATAGGTGGACAGATGACCCAGCAGGGCGTTCCACCCGATGAACACCAATGGATTGAAACCCACGGGGCCACCCGGCTTTACCGCGATGTACGCACGGCCATTCGGGCGTATTACAAACAGAATTACCCGTTGACGGAAGCCGCTAAAGCCAGTCAATTTTTGAATCCGGGCGACGGCGCCGTGTCGAGGTTATGCCATGAGCCAAAAGTAGCCCTGGCGGTGCTGGAGCAGATGATGGCCCCCTACCTGAGTTCGGGTCAGCTGACATTGTTTCTCGAACACAAAATAAGTGGGGCCGATGTTCAGGGGGATACGGTCCGTGCCCTGAAAGCCGTGAGCCAACGCAGTGGCACCGAGGTGGTCCTGTCGGCTCCGTATTTTGTCGACGCGACCGAACTGGGCGACCTGCTTCCGCTGACCGGAACGGAGTTCGTTACCGGTGCTGAATCCCGATCCGAAACACGCGAGCTACACGCGCCTGAAAAAGCGGACCCCAACAACTGTCAGGCGTTTACGGTCTGCTTTGCCATGGATTATGTGGCGGGTGGCAATCACGTCATCGATAAGCCCAAAGACTATGGCTTCTGGCGATCGTATTCACCGGCGATAACGCCCGCCTGGTCGGGTAAGCTGCTCGATCTGACGTATTCGAACCCGAAAACGCTGGAACCAAAACAACTGGGTTTTCATCCCGAAGGCATTGCTACGGGCGATAAGCTAAATCTGTGGAACTACCGCCGGGTAATCAGCAAGGCTAACTTTAAGCCGGGGACTTATGCTGGTGATATTTCGGGGGTAAACTGGCCCCAAAACGACTACAGCGCTGGCAACCTGATTGGGGCAACCGATAAAGAATTCAAAAAACACGTTGATCGGGCCAAGCAGTTAAGCTTATCGCTTCTTTACTGGCTACAAACGGAGGTCCCACGCCCCGATGGCGGACAGGGCTGGCCGGGCATACGGTTTCGCCCCGACATCATGGGTACCGAAGATGGGCTTGCCAAATATCCGTATGTGCGTGAGTCAAGGCGCATCAAATCTGTTTTTACCATACTGGAAGAACATGTCGGAGCGGAAAATCGCGCGTTGATCACGGGTAAAAAAGACGGGAACGTAGCGGCTGAGTTTGCTGATAGCGTGGGCGTTGGATATTACCACATTGATTTACACCCCAGCACCGGTGGGAATAACTACATCGACTTCGGGTCGTTGCCATTCCAGATACCGCTGGGGGCGTTGCTGCCGAAACGCATGAAAAACCTGCTTCCTGCCAACAAGAATATCGGGACAACGCACATTACCAACGGGTGCTACCGGCTGCATCCCGTCGAGTGGAGCATTGGTGAAGCCGTGGGTATGCTGGTGGCGTATTCGCTCGATAATCGGGCTACTCCACACGCGGTTCGGGAGAAAGAACACTTGCTTGATGGTTTCCAGAAACTGATTCGGTCGCAGGGTGTAGAAACGCACTGGCCCAGGGCCTGAGTAGCTGTGCCAAACGGCTGGAAACTGTTCAAGATAAAGGCTTCACGGATTTGGTTGACGCTGTTAGCTACTTTTCGTCTCAAGCATCAAAACCTAATGGCCTAAACCCTGTTCCAATTCGATTGTCTAATCGGCCGTATACTACCTAAACAAAATGCACAAGCTCATCGCGTTGCTTCTCCTGGCGTTTTCGGCTGCGGCCCAGATGCCTGTTCCGGCCCTGATTCCAGCTCCGCAAACCCTCGAGCCCGGTACCGGGGCATTTGCTGTTACGGCCCAGACCCGGCTGGCCATTCTAACCCCGGTGGTCGATGTGCGCCGGATGGTTATGGAAAATCTGCCCGGTATTCCGGCATCGGATGCTTCTAAGGTGGCCAAAGCCATCACGGTTCGGCTGGCTCCGGTAACGGGTGTCGGGCCGGAAGGCTATGACCTGGTCGTCACACCAACGGGTATTACCCTAACGGCTCCTGAAGCAGCCGGTCTTTTTTATGGACTACAGACCCTGCGGCAGTTGATGCCGGTTGTCAAAACGGTTCGTGGGCAGTCGATTCCGGCGCTGCACATCCGCGACCAGCCCCGCTTCGGCTGGCGGGGACTCATGCTGGACGTGAGCCGCCACTTCTTCGACAAGCAGTTCGTGAAGCGGTATATCGACCAGATGGCGCAATACAAATTCAATGTTTTTCACTGGCACCTCACCGACGACCAGGGCTGGCGTATTCAGATCAATAGCCTGCCCAGGTTGACCGAAGTGGGGGCGTGGCGAGCCGCCAGAACGGGTGGCCGTTGGGGCGACATCGAAAATGCGCAACCGGGTGAAGTGCCGTCGTATGGTGGTTTCTATACGCAGGACGATATTCGCGAAGTTGTTCAGTATGCCCAAGATCGACACATCACGATTGTGCCGGAAATAGATATGCCGGGTCACATGATGGCTGCCATTGCGGCCTATCCGAATCTGACCTGTGGCAAAAAACAGGTGTTGGTACCAACCAATGGCAAGTTCTACAAGCTGGAAGATAACAACCTGAACCCTTGTAATGACAGTACGTACTTGTTCGTAGACAAGGTATTGACCGAAGTGGCGCAGTTGTTCCCCGGCCCTTATATTCATGTGGGGGGCGACGAAGCCTATAAGGGTTTCTGGGCTACTTGTGAGGAATGTAAGGCCACGATGGCTGCCAATAACCTTAAAACGGTCGAAGAACTGCAAAGCTATTTCATTGGACGGGTCGAGAAAATAGTCCAGTCGAAAGGGAAAAAGCTCATTGGCTGGGATGAGATTTTGGAGGGGGACGGCCCGACGGTTCGGTTGG
Organism: Spirosoma horti; assembly: GCF_054776595.1. Lineage (NCBI taxonomy): Bacteria > Pseudomonadati > Bacteroidota > Cytophagia > Cytophagales > Cytophagaceae > Spirosoma > Spirosoma horti. Next base: position 615,469 of record NZ_BAAHBQ010000003.1, on the reverse strand, counting down.
CGCCCAATGCCACCGTGATGAGCTGGCGGAGTATGAAAGGGGGTATCGAAGCGGCCAAGCAGGGCCATCCGGTCATTATGACGCCGTCCCAATTTTGTTACCTGGACCTGTACCAGGGCGAGCCATCCGCCGAACCAAGTACTTACGGCATGGTCCGGCTCAGTACGGCCTATGCCTTTGAACCCGTTCCCGACAGCGTGCGGGCCGATCTGATTCTGGGTGGACAGGGTAATCTATGGACAGAGTCCATTCCCAACAGTCGCCATGCCGAATACATGACCTGGCCACGTGCCTTCGCCCTGGCCGAAGTCCTTTGGTCGCCTAAAAGCTCGCGCAACTGGCCGGATTTTATCAATCGGGTAGACGCTCATTTTAAACGGTTCGATGCGCAGGATGTGAACTACGCCCGTAGCGTGTATAACCCCATCGTTACACTGAAAAAGCTCCCGATGGGAATGATGGAAGTGATGCTGAGCCACGAACTCCCCGATACGTACCTCTATTATTCGACGGACAATACCGTTCCCGACGATCATTTTCCCCTCTACACCCAGCCTTTCCTGATGCCCAAAGGCGCCGATCGGGTAAAAGTAATCGCCTACCGAAGCGGAAAACCCATCGGAAAAATGGTGGAAGTGATGATGCCGGTCGCGGAGAAAAAAGTGCAGTAGTGGCGTGTTAGTCTGCTTTAATTATCGATAAATTTTCCTTTGTGGCTGCGAATAAAGTCAACTTGCACCTGGTTTAAACTGTCGGCTTGGGCAATCTCATAGAAGTCATTGTCAAATCGTTTAAATAGGTAGTCGGGATAGGATCTGGTACTCGCGATGGTTGTACTGTCCTGATTTTCAGTGGTTTTTTCGTTTTCTTTCTCGAAGACATCGTTTGCTCGCTGCGTCAAATCGGCTAACCTGTCTGCTCCGACAAGTTTCAGGGCGTTTGGTAAATACTTAGCATACTGGCTACCCGAATTAGAGTAAAATTGATTGTACCCACCGTTGTTCACCTCCGACTCCAGTATCCAGATCATGTAGATAGCCTGTCTTGATTTATTCCAGCCCAGTATGGTTTCATACTCTTCCTCCTCTGTGTAACTAGTTGGTAGTTTTTGAGTTAAGTTGTCAAAAACGACCTGCACTAGTTTTTCGTCGGATGTCGAATCAATAATTTGTTCCGTTAAAATTCTGTGAATAGGTCTATTTTTAAAGTCGTTAAGGAACTTACTTATCCGGGTATCTACGGTGTCTTTGATACTAACCTTCTCTTCTTTGTGCGGCTTTTCTGAACAGCCTAAAAGCGTACACATTGTCAGCAGTATTATCAATAATAAACTTGGTTTCATAGCTTTCTGTAGGTTGTTGTCTCAGTCGTATTCTTAAGCGATGCTTTCCAACAAGCGCTAATTACTTCTTTCCTCCTTTTATATACGGCTTTAGTGCCCCGACCAGTTTTCTATACCCTTCGGCGTTGGGGTGCAGGCCGTCCGAGAATAAGGACTCATCTATTTTGCCATTGGGCTGCAGGAAAACGAAACCAGGCTGCACAAAAGTGGCATTTGCTTCGGTTGTCATCTGGGCAATGGCTTCGTTGAGTGTGGCAACGCGGGTTTCACCCTCCCGTCGGGGTAATATGCCTACCATCAGAACCTCGGCAGTGGGCTGGCGGGACTTGATGGCCTGAATCAGGAACTTGAGCCCGGCTACGATTTCGGCATCGGTGTTCAATTGAATATTGTTCGTGCCAATCATCAGCACCACCTGATCGGCCTTGTAGCCGTCCAGCTCGCCGTGATAGACCCGCCACAGCACGTTCTCGACACGGTCCCAGCCATAGCCCATGTTTTGGGCGCCCAGCGGCTCCAGCGTGCTGTTCCAGGAGTCAGCGCTGTTGATACGCGCGCTTTTGGGTTCTCCACCCCAGAAATGCGTAATGGAGTTGCCCAGGAAGATGATCCGGGGTGGCTTCGCTTTTAGCCGGGCGAGCATGTCGCGGTGGCGAATTTCCCAGTCAAACGACCCGTCGCGGTATTGGGTGCGGGGCTTCATGGTCGACAGGTTGCCCACCGGCTCGTTCAGTATCGTTCGGATGCTTTTTTCGTAGGCATCAGCGTACTGCTGCATGCCCAGATCCGTCGGGTGTGTTCCGTCCACCATCGCATCCATGTCCAGGTCGATTTGCGATTTGGGCAGGAGGTAAATTCCGTTAATGCCTTCCGCTTTCAACTGCACAAAGGCCTGGTGCATCAGCGTGTTCACGTCGGTGTAATATTGCTGGCGAATGGGGCTGAGGCTGCCATCGGTATAACCCGCATGGTCGACCAGCAAAACGGGTACTGTCGGGCGTTTTTGGCGAAGCGTTTTCACGGATTCCAGAATCCGGCTTTTAATGTCTTCGGGTTTGATACCTACGGTGGCAATCAGATTGGGCAGGCAATCCAGTACGTAGAGGCTGGCATCGACTTGCGACACGAGGTCGACGACTTCCTTCTCGAGTCGGCCGTTGCCCGAAAAACCCAGGTTAATTAATGGTCGATCCAGTTTGCGGCCCAGAATCGACGTCCAGGCCATGCCGGGCCGGGAGGCACAGGCACCCTGCGCAATAGACGTACCATAAACCACTACCGGTTTGTCGGGCCGAATGGGCAAGGGCGTTAACGTCACACCTTTCGGAACGCCGATTTCGAGCCACTGAACGGAGTTGTATAAGGGTAAAAACAGACGGTATTCCCGGCCGCGTTTGTAGGAATCGTTTGGCTCGAGATTGGCAAACCGGTATTGAATTGTATCGCCAAATGTGTACTTTCCGGCGGCCCACAACCAGTCGCCATCGCTGTTTCCTGCATACAGATCGACCCCACTCACACCCGTAGCGGGCATGTGTGGCAGGGCCTGTTGCTTGTTACCCACCACATACCGCACAACTACCTGATCGGTGCTGGCTCGAAACCGAATCAGGAGCCCCGCCGAACTACGCGATAGATTCCAGACTTCTTTACGGACAGTTTTCTCTGCTACGGCTGGCAGACGGTCGTAGGGACTTTGTACATCGTTGCCGCTCCAGGCTTGTCCTTCAATAACGGGAAAATCGTTTTTGGCGGGGTTCCACCATACATATTCGACGGGTGTTTGGGCAAGGGTAACCAGACGGGTTGTAAAAGCCACGAGAAAGCAAAGCATCCGCGTTTTTTTCATGAATCGGCAGAGTAGGGCTAATGAATGGGTAAAGATAAGTGGCAACGGCAGGGCGCCAAGATACAGTTTTTGTAATTTTTTAGGCTGTATACCCACGCCCGCATTGGTTCACCCCTAGCCCTTACCACATGCTTAGCTGCTGGATGTAAGCAATCACGTTAACATCCGGTTGGTTTTTTGATTCGATACCGGCAGGACAAAAGATCACCTTTTTTCATTTCTATGCTTCCAGCTATGAAGGGTAACCACCCGTTTACCACCCCCACTCCCCTCCTGTTTTAGGAGGGGGCTCTGTAACGCGCTACCCTTGTTCTAGCCCCTTCTGTTTTAGGAGGGGCTTGGGGGCGGTCAGGGCATGCTGGCAATTGACTATTGCGATAGTAAAATGCCCGTCTTTTTTGGGTAATCCAGAATACAACTCATCGGCAAGGATGTACGGATCAACCCCTGAATACCAACCACTCACGAACAAAAACTTGGAAAATGAATCAGTCAATAGTCACATTTACAGACTCATTTATTCCTGCTAAATCTTTATGAATCAGAAAACATCACCCGCCTTCGTTGGCGCTTCGTGGCTTGCTCTTGGAATCGGTATGTTCGGCTATTTAATTGGCCTTTGGCGCTCAGACATGCTCTTGAACGAGAAGGGCTTTTATTTCACGGTCTTAATGTTCGGTATTTTCTCGGTAGTTTCCGTACAGAAAAGCGTGAGAGATCGCCTTGAAGGATTACCTGTAACCGATATTTACTACGGAATCTGCTGGTTTTCAACCATCCTGTCCATTATGCTGCTGACAATTGGCCTGTGGAACGCGACCCTGTTGCCGAGCGAAAAGGGATTCTACGCATTTGCCTTTTTGTTAGGGTTATTCGGGGCTATTGCCGTCCAGAAAAATACGCGGGATAATCAGGATATTCCAAAGAAAGAGCAATCGGAGGCTGGGCGAGAGTCGTAACCAGCCTGGTCCGATCAAATTCGATAGGTTTATCCAGCGCTAGGCAGGCGAAGGAAGCTTGCTCTGGTACTCGGTGGGTAGAACGCCGAACTGATCCCGGAAACATTTGGCAAAATAAGACAGCGAGTTAAAGCCAACAGCATACGCTATTTCGGATACATTACCCGACCGGCCATCGAGGAGCTGGGCCGCTCGCTTCAGGCGCATGATCCGAATGAAATCGCCCGAGGCCAGTCCGGTCAGGGCCATTAGCTTGCGGTGTAGTTGCATTCGGCTTAAGCCCACTTCCCGCCCGAACTGCTCGACACTGAATTCGGAATTGCTTAAGTTGGCTTCTACGATTGTCATAACCCGCGTCATGAACTTCTCATCGGCCGAGGTCACGGTAATCTCGTTGGGTTGGATGCGGATTTCCCGGCTGAATCGTTCGTGCAGTTTCCGGCGATTCATGATCAGGTTCTGTGCCCGGATCAGTAGCTCTCGCGAATCGAACGGTTTGGTCAGGTAGTCATCAGCTCCCGTTTCGAGACCGGTTAGGCGCTTGTCCTGCGCCGATAGGGCCGTCAGTAGAATAAAGGGAATATGACTGGTACATTCAGTTGCCTTGATTTGCTGGCAAAGCGCAATGCCATCCATATCCGGCATCATCCAGTCACTAATGATCAGGTCGGGTAAGTGCGTTTGTGCCATGTTTAACCCTTCGCGGCCGTTTTGACTGACCACTACCCGATACTGAGTCTCCATCAGATTGCGGATAAATGTCTGCACATCCTTGTTGTCTTCAACAATCAACAACAATGGCCGTTCATCGTTGGCTTTGTTCAGGGGTGATCGTTCAGGAGCAGGTTCGGACGATAGGGTCGACACGATTTGTTCTGACGGAAGGCGGGCGGGTACGACTGGGCTGGCCGTCTCTTCTGCTAACGCGGCCAAAGGAAGTAGCACAACGAACCGGGCACCCGAACCGGCTTTGTTCTCGACCTGAATACGTCCCTGATGCAGGTCAATTATTTCTTTGACCAGAGACAAACCAACGCCCGTTCCGGGTTGCCGGTCTACCTGCGACGCAGGGCCCTGATAGAACCGCTCGAATATCCGCTCGGTCTGGTCTGGCGCAATACCGATACCGCTGTCGTCGACCACGATCTGGACAAAAGCAGCCTCATTGCGCATAACCGGCCCGGCATATACCGTGATCTCACCACCATCGGGCGTAAACTTAAAGGCATTGGCCAACAGATTCGTGATTACCTTTTCGACTAGATCGGCATCGTAACGAACCGGCAGTTGCTCGGGCGACAGCTGCACCGACAGGCGCATGTGGCGTTGTTCGGCCAGTGACGAGAACAGGGAGACAACCACGTTCAGCAGTGGTCGTATGTCGTTGGTTTGTAGCCGTACGTCCAGCCGACCCGATTCAAGTTTCGACAAATCAAGCAGTTGATTAATCAGGTGCAGTAATCGCTGTGCATTCCGGTACATAACACTCACTTCCGGCTGGCGGATAGTGGTTTCCGGCGTTTCTGTCAGTAGATGGAGTTTTTCGCTCAATGTGCCAATAATGAGCGTCAGGGGCGTTCTGAACTCATGGGTCACATTGGTAAAGAACCGGGATTTTGCGGCATCTAATTCCTGCAATTGACCAGCCTGGGCCGTTAGTCGGGTGGCCTGGCTTTCCAGCAAATGCGTTTGGATTTCCAACTGCTCATTTTTTTGGGCAACTACCTTACTTTGATTCAGCAGGACCTGATCGTTTCGGATCTTTAGGCGCTGCCGACTCATGATCAATCCCGCGATAATCAGGGCCGCCAGCAGACCGACGCCCAGCGCGTTACGCCACAGTCGGGACACTTCCTGCTCTTTCTTTAAGAGTTCGATTTCGGCCTGCTTCTTTTCGGATTCATAGTCGGCCTGAACCCTGGCTATCTTTTTCGCGCTCTCTCCGTTGAAGATAGAATCTTTAAGCGCAATCCATTTCGACTGGAAGGTATAGGCGTTGGCAAAGTCGCCGGTTTGGGCATGGGCCGTTGCCAGATCTTTGTACACCTGCAGCCGACCGTCCGGTTTGGCGAGTTGTTCGACCAGCGTACGGGCTCTGTCAAAAAAAGAAAAACTGTCCTTCGCCCGTCCTGTCGCCAGTCGGATCTCCCCCAAACCGATCAAACTCGACACGATACTGGCGGTGTAGTTAAACTGGGTTCCCGTTTTTAACGCCCGCTGGATGAACTGTTCAGCCCGGTCGTACTGCTGCATTCGGGAGTAGGTATCCCCCAGATTATTGTCACAGATTACCAGGCCTTTCGGCTCATTCAACGTGGCAAAGCGCGCCCTGGCCTGGTTTAAGTACGTAATGGCTTTAGGATAATCTTTCTTGAGTTGGTAGATCAGGCCGATATTTTGCAGTGTACCCGCCTGATTGCGGGGGTCGATGCCCGCACTTGTACGGAGCGACCGCCAATAATAATACAGCGCCTGGTCGTATTTTTCCTGGTACTTGAAGACGATGCCGATGTTGTTATAATTCTGGGCGACAGCCGCCTGATCACCGATTTTTTCGTTGACGCTGAGGCTTTTGAAATAGTAGGTTATTGCCTGCGGAAAATCGCCTAAGCCCCGTGCGCTTACCCCCAAATGACTGTAGACCGAAGCAATGCCATTTTGATCGTTCAATGCCTCAAAATAGGGTAGAGCCTTCTTCGACAAGTCGATCGCCAACTGATAGGCTCCCTGTGACCATTGGTAAACGCTTAAGCTGAGGTAACTCCGGCCAATGCCCCGCTGGTAGTTGAGCTGCTGGGAAAGCTGTAGCGCCTGTTCAGCATAGGACTTCGCTTTTTTGGGGTCGTTGCTATAAAATAAACCAACGGCTTTATTCAATAAAATAACCCGATTGGTGTCGGCCAGGCTACGTTTAAGGAGCGTTTCCAGACTGTCGCGCTTGCTCTGCTGCGCCCCTGCCGGGAAGGGCACGGCCACTATAAAAACGACAAGAAATACCAGGAAGAAAAGCTGTTTCATACAGGAAGGTCAATGAGTCGGAAAGATATACGCAGACAGAATACGTATCGTAAAGTAGTTAGGCACCGGTAAGAAACTGGACCTGTTTTGTTTCATTTCTTACTTCCGGGTAAGTTAATTACTAAATCAATGGAACAGAAACCCAAAAATGGGTTTCTGTTTCGGTTATGCTGATATCCTGTCCACTCAGGTAGCCATACAGGGATTTCAGGCTTGCCAGTCCCTGCTTATTCGACGTTTCGACAAATTCTTTTTTCTGCAGATTATTCCAGACAACCAGATTCGAATTTTCGGTATAAATCCGAATCTGCAGCGGACTCTCGTCATCAATAATGTTGTGCTTGATGCTGTTTTCCAGTAAGTTCTGGATCGTTACAGGAACAATCTGCCAGGTCAGGTACGCTGGATCAACATTGATCTCGATCAGGAGCCCATCACCAAAGCGGGCCTTTTGCAGGTCGATATACGTCTGGGCAAAGGTTAATTCATCCTGAAGACTGACCAGTTCTTTGTCTTTATTCTGCAGAATATACCGGTAGATAGCCGATAGTTTCCGCAGAAATACTGATGCCTCTTTTGGCTTGATCAGAATCAGGCTATTGAGCGAGGTCAGGCTGTTAAACAGAAAATGCGGGTTCAGGTGATTGATCAGATTCTGGTACTGAATCTGGGCTTTGTCGCGTTCCAGCCGGGTCGTTTGCATCTGAAAATGGTGGAGCCGGGCCGTTTGCTGAACGCGATAGCGATAAACCAGGTATGTCAGCGCCAAGATCAGAAAAAGCAATCCGGCCCGAAACCAGCGGGTGTTGTAGAAGGCCGAATTGACATGAATCGTCAGTCTGGTTTCGGCCGTTTCTGTTTTACCCGCCATCGCCTTCACCCTGAACGTATAATCGCCCCCCGGAATTTTGGTGTAATTGGCAATGGTTCGGGTGTCGGCCTTCACCCAATGGTCATCATAGCCGTCTAACGTGTAGCTGTATACGTATGTTTGTTGGGCTCGGTTCAAAACGGAGTAGCTTATGCTGAAGTTGTTTTCACTAGCCCGCAACATAACCGTCGGGTTGCGCCCATGAATAGGAATGGCCGTATCGGGTAGGGTAAGGGCACTGATCAGGACGCTGGTGGGTGTCGACTGGCTGTTGATTCGCCGGGGCATAAATTCGACCACGTAATTTTTCAGGGTGGTGAGGATGTTGCCGTTTCGGAGGGGGAACATGTAATTGACGTAGCCAATGGTAGATTCGTTGAGGGATAACGTGATGTTGTGGACAGATGATTGCGCCGGATTGATAATTGAAAACTTGTTGAAGGAGCCCATCCAGATATCCCCGTAAGCATCGGCGAAGGCGGATTTGCACTCGTTCGAACACAGGCCGTCCTGCTCGGTCCAGGTGCGGAAGCTAGCCCGGGCAGGGTCAAATTCAACTAATCCGCTCCCGGATACGGGCAGCCATAATCGGTTTTTGGCATCGGTACTAAACGCAAAATGATCGGTAAAGCCCGTTGTACGTATCTGACGCGCGTACATCCTAAACCGCTGTTGCCTGGCCGAGAACCAGATAAATCCTTTCCCGTCGAGGTCAGCCCAAAGGGTTCCGTTTTTATCGAAACTCGCGGAGCAGACCCTGATTTTGGCCTTTCCCGTTTCAACGGGGAGGTCGTAGGTACGCCACTGCCCCGACGGCAGGTGATACCGGAAGATAGCATCACTGGTGCCAAACAGCCACAACCAGTCGCCCTGGCGAACGAGGGTGCTAAAGTCTCGAACATGCGTACGAACGAGGGGCGGCAGGGGAAAAGGAGAAAACGTTCGGGTTCGCTTGTTGAAAATGACCAGTGATTTTGTTCGGCAAATGATCAGCTCATCCATCGTACGGCCTGCCACCATCATCGGTAAGCCGAACCGATACTGATTCGGCTCCGAGAGGGGTAGGGGGTGGGTAGTCAACCGGCTGGTAAGGGGAGCGTAATTAAACAGGTCGTTATCGGCTGATAGCAGCCACCAGCTCCCATTATCGTCTTCCAGAAATGAAGTTAAGCCCAATCCATTGGCTAAGTCCGGGTGCTGTCGGGCCAGATTGTGAATCTGGTAAAACGTCTTTCCCGGATTGGTATACGACAGGCCACTGACGGTGCCGAACCAGATCGTACCATCGCTTTGCTGCCAGCCAGCCCAGAAAAAGTCGCTGGCTATGGATGTTTTCTGGGCCACATCGTGAAAAAATTCCTGAGGCTTATAGTGGTTCGCATCCACATAAAACATGGTGTATGTCCAGGAACTGACCCACAGATTATGGCTTCGGTCAACCACAACCGTACCGAGCGGAAATGCAGATCGGCCCGTTCGGCTGGCCAGCGCAATGCGGTTGGTTAGTTTCTTTTCCGTCAGATCATACACCAGAATACGCTCGTCCGTATTATCGGAAAAGATTAGTCGACCCGTACCGTCCAGCGCTAAGGCCGAGGTATGGTGATGGGCAAAAATGGGGAGTTGATCGGGGTTGTTGCGGTGGTTGAGAAACCGTCCCGATTTGATATCCAGGTAATTGAGGCCATCTTTTTCTGACGTCAGCCAGAGGCCGTTGCTGTGTGGGTCTTCCAGTAGCCCGTTTTTGGTAATGGCGTTGCTGGAGATGGAGGCTGGATTGGCGGGATTATGGCTGAATGAGGTAAACTGATTGGTACGGGCGTCTAACAAAAATAGTCCCCTATTGGCACTGGAAAACCAAATGCCGCCCTGGCGATCACACAGAATCGTCAGGCATTGGCCCAGGGCTTTACCATTCACGGTCTTATGATTATAAAACTGCCCCGTTTGGCTGTCATACCGGCTGATACCATCGTCTGTAGCCACCCATATTGACCCGGTTTTATCCTGACATAGGGCATGAACGATGTTGTTGCCCAGGCTTGTCGGGCGTTGCCGGTCGGTTTTAAAAACGGTAAAATGAGTGCCGTCATACCGATTTAAACCGCCATAGGTACCGATCCAGAGGTAACCATCGCGGTCCTGCATGAGGCAGTTGACAACGTTATACGATAGTCCCTGCGCTTCCTGAATGTGCTGAAATTCGACCGCAAGATTCGCGGGCTGCGCGACCAGCCAACGGGCTTCCAGCATCAGCCAACTGCATAAAATGAACCACCGGAGGAGTGAAGCTGTGCTCATTTCTCCAGCCATTTCTTAAACGAGGGGGCTTTGTCGCGGCTAATGTCGATGATAAACTGGTGATTGGGTGCTTTCAGTACCAGTTGCAGTTTAAGATTGGCCAATCCCTTCACACTCTGAACCGAGTTGATGTTAATGATGCAATGACGGCTCGCCCGGTAAAACTGGTCGGGGTTGAGCATCGACTCGATCTGGTCGAGCGTGTCATAATCCAGAATGTACCGTTCGCTCGTGTTGGTTACCATGAAATTTAGTTCGTCCCGCATGATGTAGGCGATATCTGCAATCCGAACGGGTACCCAGCTATTACGGGCATTTCCCAGGAAGTGTTCTTTATAGGTTGGCTTGAGCGCTGTCGGCGACATGTTGAGCGCAGCCATGAGTTTCTGTACGTCGATGTCTATTTTGCCGGGCTGTTTGGCCAGGGAGCGGGCCTTCGCAATGGCCTGCCGAAGTTCATCCCAGTCAACGGGTTTTAGCAGGTAGTCGATGCCATTGACCTTAAAAGCCTGAATGGCATATTCATTGTATGCCGTGGTGAAGATGATGGGACACGTCAGGCGAAACTTGTCGAAAATAGTAAAGCTAATGCCATCGGCCAGTTGAATATCAGCGAAGATCAAATCGGGTTCGGCGTTTTCGGCAAACCACCGCAGGGCGGTTTTGACGCTGCCTACCGTACCAACAATGGTAATGGCCGGATCCACTTCAGCGATACTCGCCGTAAGTTCCAGCGCAACTAATTTTTCATCTTCAATGATCAGAGCGTTCATGGCAAGAGTTTTAGGCCGGGTAATCTAGCCCAAATCTTTCATTTTCAGTAATCTGTTCCAAGTTTTCGGCATTGAACCGTAGGCAGCAAGACCTGAATGACGCAAATGGAGAAACGAATGGTAAAGCCGACCACCAAAGCGGGTAGGTAACATTTTTACACGGTTGATGGGTGAAAACCAACGACTCGTGCTAGAAAAATTGGCGATAGAGGCATTTTTCCGGTTATTTACTTCATACCGATATCGCACTTTACTTTGTTAACAAGCGCTCTATGACAAATCAGCAACTCACACTCGTAAAACATAGCTGGACGCTCCTGCGGGAGGTAGATCCCGCCATACTGGGCGACGTCTTTTATGGGCGTCTGTTTTTTAAATATCCTAACCTGCGCCCCATGTTTACGGGGCCGATGGATAGACAGTATCAAAAGTTTATGGATATGCTCAGCATTCTCGTTGCCCGTCTGGACCGTCCGCAGGCGGTGGAGCAGGAAATTAAGCAGCTGGGTCAAAGTCATGTACAATATGGTGTAAAGCCCGAACATTATGAGCCCGTGAAAGAGGCCCTGCTCTGGACGCTGGAGCGTGGCCTTGGCAACGACTGGAGCGACGACGTGCGACAGGGTTGGATTGCCTGTTATGATAAGCTCACGCAGGCGATGCTCCGCCCCGAAAACAACTAATGCTGAATTAACGACGATTCAACGACCGAACCCGTGCCATTCGTCGTGAAATGTTTGATAAACGGAATTCAGATCAGCCACATTTACAGCACAATCGTAAATAAACCGCCGAGATTATCAATCAGGCAGGCTTTTCTCAAATCCTTTATACCACAAACACGACAATCCATGGACGATATTTCGTTTACCCCTGTCTCTTCGTCTTTAAAAGCTGAAATCGGAAAACTGGTTCGCCAAGGCGGGCCAGACGTTAAGGACTACCAGCAGGTCGATAACCTAATGATCCGCCTGAGTAACCAGGTCCGGGCCGGGCTGATGACCGATGATGAACTGGCCAGCATTCGTACCGAATTCGGCTCGACCTTGTCGAACCGGACGATGCAGGGATTTATGCTCAATAAGCCCCACGGTTATGCTGGCGACTATGAAATTATTGAGCGGATGTATACCTGGCACCTTAGCCCCGACCAGCAATACACAAAGTGGGATTTGTTCCTGCAAAATCATGCAGCCTGTCGGGCCGTGCGAAATCGCAAAACCTATTTTAAAGAGGTCGTCAGCGCCTACATGAAACGCCACAACCGGACCGAGATTCGGATGCTGAACCTGGCTAGTGGCCCCTGCACCGAATTAGCCGAATTTATCGCCGAAAATCCGTCGTACCGAATCCGTACAGATTGTGTGGATTTAGATAGCAACGCCATTGCGTATGCCAGACAGAAATTTACACAGCCTGCCGCCGATGTCCGCTTCATTCAGAAAAATGTCTTCCGGTTTATGCCCGATCAACAGTACGATATTATCTGGTCGGCGGGGCTGTTCGATTATTTCAACGACCGTCAGTTCGTCCAACTGATTCGCCGGTTTACTTCGCATCTGGCTGTGAATGGCGAACTGATCATTGGAAACTTTACGGATAATCATCCATCCCAATCGTATATGGATCTGGTGGCCTGGCCGCTCAACTACCGCAACCCGGCTCACTTAATAGGTCTGGGCGAGCAAGCCGTCAGTGCGGGCTATTCGGTGCGCGTGGGTCAGGAACCCGAAAAAGTCAATCTATTCCTGCATATCGAGCGCGGACCAAACAGCTTGTAAGCTCCTTATTCGTTCCTTCCTTTTTTTTGTCCAGTTAACCACTTCTCTTATTTATGACTGACGGAGCGACGCTCTCCGTCAGTCACCTCCTGGCATGACTACCGACCAAAAACAACTCATCAAAGCAACCGTACCGGTTCTGAAAGAAAACGGCCTGTTGCTGACCACCCATTTTTACCAGCGTGTTTTTTCGCACAATCCCGAGTTTAAGAACACCTTCAACATGGGCAACCAGCAAAATGGCCACCAGCCCAAAGCGCTGGCCACGGCTGTACTGGCCTACGCGGAAAATATTGACGATCCGTCCGTTTTATTGTCTGCCCTGAACCGTATCGCCGGCAAGCATACCAGCCTGGACATTCGGCCCGAGCATTACAATCTTATCGGTCGCCATTTGATTGCCTCCATTGGCGAAGTGCTGGGCACGGCTGCCACCCCGGCGCTGCTGGGTGCCTGGGAGGCTGCCTATGGGCAGTTGGCCAGCCTACTGATCAGCATCGAAGCTAAGTTATACGCAACGCAGCTAACAAAACCGGGCGGCTGGACCGGCTGGCGGCCCTTTCTGGTCACTATGAAACGGAACGAATCGAGTGAGGTGGCTTCGTTTCATCTGTATCCGGCTGATGGCGGGTCCGTAGCCGATCATGGTCCTGGTCAATACCTCAGCATTCGCTTGTTTATGCCCCAGTTGAATTTATTACAGTCTCGCCAGTTTACAATTACCAACGCCCCAAACGGGCAGTATTACGGCATAACGGTCAAACGGGTAGCTGGCAAAGACGGTAGTCTGAATGGACAGATTAACAACCGGCTACTGGATGTTATTCAGGAAGGAGATCGTCTTGATGTGAGTATATCCGGCGGGGTTTGTCCAATGGCTGCACCGGCCGAGAAACTTACACGGCCCGCCCACACGAGTGGCTGCCCTATGCACCAGACGGCCTAACGGGAGCGGGTTGCTTTCGTCAATGAGCCCGTCCCGATTCGCTTTTGCCTGGTAGCAGCTGCCCGGTTTTTATAACAGAAAATAGAGATTATGCCTTTTTTAGGGCTTTAAGGCTAATATATCGTTAATTGTTACAGCCGTGCTGTAGAATGTTACGAGCCTGTTAACCCCTGCACATCGCTTCCCCGTACGTTTGTATCATCCTTACCAAACGATGATCATGGAAAAGCGAAATGTATGCCGAACCGCCACAATCCTATGTGCGCTTTTTGCCGTTGCCATTAGTGTTCGAGTGGATATGATTACCTGGCAGTGGCAGGAAGACAAGCCGATGGGTGCAGCCCTGGGCATGCTCAGTGTTATTTTTGCCTCGCAATGGATCCACTATCAGAAGCGAATCGATTCGGCTGCGTCGCAATCCCGTTTCACACATTGGTTACGGCGCTTATTGTCATAGATGGCTTTTGTTGCCAGACTCAATCAAGTAGCCAGCCTGATCAACAACCATTTTTTTACCGATTATCCACATGACCCATGACTGACATCGCTTATACGGTTGACCTGGATAGAGAGGCAAATAAAGATTCGTGCGTTACCTGCGCTCACTTTGAATCGTATCTGGACCGCTACCAGACGTTACTCGATCCGTGGGACTACGGGGTTTGCCTCAATGCCGACATTGTCGATAAATCCTTACGGTTTGGTATTCGCATGATTTGTTCGCTTCATGAGCAGAAGTCGGCTTTGGTCAAGTCATGAGCGTTGCCTGCTATCAGGCTTGCTTTTGATCAATGAGAGTAGGCAATTACCGGCTTGGCCTCTTTACGTATATATTCACCCGTTACCCTGTTTGGCAGTTACGGCTGGCATTCAATCATAAATGGTCCCTCTGGTAACCTCTAGATTCATTGTCTCGTTTACGGCCTTACTGTTTGTTATGAATGAAGCCCACGAGCTGGTCCATACAAGTATCGGGCGAATTCTGTGCGGTTGCTGGGGAAAGCGGGATTTCAACGCATGGGGGCTATGTGAAGGATGTATCGAGCAACATCCCTATGCGTTGGCGGCAACATTTGCGGGACCCGTGTTTACGTTCAGCATGATTTGGGCAGGTGCCCGGCTATTAAGCGAAAAAAGAACAGAACGACAGAAGGCAATGGGGTACGCCCTTATCTTCAGTAATATGCCTTTCGCCCGGCTTTTTCAACCCTTGATGGGGGGCGGTGACGAAACCTGGGCACTGACCAAACTGCTCCATAATCATACACTGGCGCAGGGTATTAGTTTTTCGGTTATCTTACTGATTACCATTTACCCGCTGCTGAAAGCGTATCAGGTAATCGAACATAAACAGAAGACTGCGTACTTTATCTCGTTCTTTCTGTTGCCGGTGCTCGTTGATCACGTAGTTCTTTTAGGTGTGATGAATGGTTTATTAGCCCGGGGAGTCTTGGCAACCGACTGGATACTGGGCTCGCCCCGGCTCGTAACGGTCTGGACAGTGTCGATGGTAGTAGTATTCCTGAGCACCTGGAAGTACATCGGGACGCTAGCCTGCCGACGAATCTAAGTTGTGGCAGGCTAGCGCACCGCCAAAAAATGGTTTTCCATAAAACGGTTCATGGTTAATTACTTACCATTGAGCGGCTAAATACTTACGACTGGTCGTAACATTTTTGAGGAGCAGAGCCGGTTGTCCCACCTTCATGGCAGCAAATGTTTTTCAAGTAATAATGGTGCACGGCACGAACGGGATATTCTCCTCACTCTTTTTTCAATTGCGCACTATGGCGACTCTAGCCAGCTTGCTTGGCTTGCTTGGCTGCAAAACGGTTAAGCAAAAAACGGAGACTGGTCACCTGGCCAGCGGCCCGTTCGAAATTCGCTGGGAAGTCGCGTATACAGCCTCCCGCGCCTGGTATAATCTGGGCAGTAGGCCTGGTGGGCAAGATGCTACGTCTTATTTTCAGGTCAGCTACCACGGCAAACCTGTGGAGGTGCCAGCCAGGAATGGAACGACAACGTCTTATTTCTGGCAGGCATTATTTCTAAAAGATGCCCCTAAACCGGCTGTATTGATCGGAACCCACCAAATGTACCTGATTACGGAGGTTGATGGGCAGGCCAGCGTAAAACTTCTGGACGCCGAGGAAGGCGATTTTGGTAAATACCAATGGTTGGATAGTGAAAAAGGCCAACCGGGAGCACAGCATAAAATTTACCAGATCGATAATTCGAAGGCTTCCCGGTTTTTGTCGGGTGGCCGTTACCTGATGGTCAATACCCGAACGTTGCTGGATACGCAATTACTAACTACTTATCGAATTGATAACAATAGTAGTGCCCTGGTTCAGCAATTAGACGGCTATAATGCGTTTCAATCGGAGGTGGTATACCTGTCGCCGGGAAAAACGCAGCTCGTGCTGATCGGGTATCGCCGAAATCCGCAAACGAACGTCTCAGAATACGCGCTGGTATGTATCGATTTTCGTCGAAATAAGACCTATGCCGTACCATTTGACCGGACGGCTACCCGTTTTTTCTCCATTTGGGATGCTACGCCAGCCTGGGTTTCCACCTATTTCGACTGGACAGTTACGCCGGAAGGTAAGGAAACCATGAACTTGCATCCGTTTGATCGACTCCCTTACTGGCAAGGCAGGCTTGAGCTTCACGCAAACACGGATCAGCCCGCCCAGTATCAGCTACGACCCGTTCTGCCGGGTATGATCGCCCATTTTATGGACTGTGTCCGGCACCAATACCCCACAATTACGAAGGTGGAAACCAGAGAAACCAGCGAACAGATCATTACCGATTTCTCGCTTGATGAAAAGCAGATAACCCTGTATTTCAACAAAAGGGATAAAACGCTCACCCTGCTCCATGCGGACAAAGGGCTGATTAAAACCCTTGGTGATCGATTCGAGCAGGAGTTAGCAAAAGGTAATTTCCAACAGGAGTTTGGCCGGTTCGACTTTGACTAGAGCCGTGAGAGCTTTGGCCGAACGTGGGCCGTTTAATTGATAAAAAATAACCTCAATCAACTATAATTCTTATGGCAAACGAAAAAACGATTATCGACGAGTGGTCCGTCAAGGATCTGGAAGACGGCTCTTCCCTGAGCATCACGGTTGTAAACTGTACTGAACTGGGCAACCAGTCGCTACCCGGTATTCAGGTGCTTTATATGGGGAACATCATCAATTACGAACCGCTCGTTACTGAGCGATGGGCGTATCAGGCCACGAAAGCCGACGTAACGGACTACTTGCTGGAAGATAAATCGTGGATGGTTCATGCCGATCAGTTTGTGAAAAACTACCTGGTCCTTGGTTCACCCCTGAAAGCGAAAGTCGTCGTTAAGACCCGAAGTTCCAAAGAGATTACCAAAGAATACGACCTGCCATTTGACGTGTAAAAAGCCCAGCGATTTGACCGATAAAGGCAACGTGTGGAGCCGACTGCTAGTGACAGAATAAAATCTGGCTAGGCTTCCTGAAAGGAGTTTAAACACAATTTTATTGATCAATACGATGAGGAAAACAGGCTTGTTTTTTGCCTCGGTACTGGTGATTAGCGCCGGTCTCGGATGTCATTCCGGGACCGGATCGGTTGCGGAGCAATCGCCCAAAGCAGGTGCGCCTATCGCTACTGACTCTGTGGCGGTTACTCAGACCGTAATCGCCTTTCTGACCTGGTATAAAGCGCATATCGGACCCATCAGTCAGATCCAATTGGTCAACCAGGAACCGGGCAAGCCGTATTCGGTCAATCTCAAAAATGGAGAACGCTATCTGGCTTACTTACGAACCAGCAACTTATTGACGGATAGCTATCTGAACGAGTGGCGGCTGTTTTTTAATCAACGTAATGACGGATTTCAGGTTAATCCCCAAGTTGAAGGGCCGCCCACAGGATTCGATTATGACCTGGTGTTACTTAATCAGGATGTCGATCAGCAGCTTGATTCGCTGAAATCGCTGAAGATAGAGAAGGTGACAGTTGCCCGGCCCCAGGCTACGGTACAATTTTCTCTTCTTGGTGTCTATGAATTTCGGCTTGTTCGGCATAACAACCGCTGGCTGATCAATGAAATCCTAAACCTGGGTGAAGAGTAGAACCACTACCCAACCCGGTACATCTATTTTCTATAAATAAAATGAAGATTATTAGTCTGATTAGCTGGATACTGACCAGTGGATGGAGCGCCTGTATGATTTACGCGCTGATGAACAGGAGTTCGTATAATGATGCTGGTGGACGTGATCAGGAATCTGCCCTGATTGGCCTGGGAATCGTTGTCCTTATCGTGTTGATTGTTCTGAACCTGCTGCCGTATACGTGGGCGAAAATCAGCGCTCTGGTCATCGGGATTTTACTCCTGCTTTTGGTAAATTATATCAGAACCCACTGATAGCCTTTACGATACAAACGGCTTAATCAATAAAACCTATTGGCGTTGGGTCACTCGGTGACATTCTTGGCTACCTGGTAGTGGCGGGAATAAGAGGCCCATTTAACATAGACATAACGGAATGAAAGACCGCACATCCCATTGGTACCAGGCGACCGTTCCTTCCCTACCTGACAGCGATGGCTCGTCTATTGTGGGCAGTAAGTGCGTGGAAGTCAGACCCGGAATAGTCCTTCACTTTACCATTATTCACCAGGCTAATGGCGACTTTGTGGTGCGTTGTGATCCGTCTGGCCTGGCGGCCGCTAATCTCGCGTACGGGGAGCGTACTATTTATGCTTCACAGGTACAGGCGATGCCCGCTGAAGTAATCTGGAGCATTATTTTAGAAGGCCTGCGATCCCGGTAGGTCTTTCCGTTTTTCAGGTTGCTATCAGATTTCAGCTGGTCCCGAACGGTTTTAGTCGGGCTTAACCCGTTTTCCTTCTTTGTATGAATAATGGTTGTCGGCTGCATCCCGGTCGGCCTCGTTATCAACGAGTGCAAACGAAGCCGGATCGGCCTTTTTCAACACCTTCCCGTTATAATAGACCCGTTTCGCATCTTTTGCGTACCCGGACTGCAAAACCGTGAACGACGTTACTTCACTGCCGAGTAAGGGCTGGTGTTCATAAAAAACGGTTTTGGCATCCTGGGCGTAGAAATCCGTCAGCAAGTGAAACGACGCTTTGTCTGCCTCCGTAATTAGTTTCTCCCGAAAATAAATATGTGTCTTATCGGAGGCATAATTAATTTCGGAGGAGTCCCATTGCCTGAATGAAGCGGGATCCGCAGAGGGCAAGCGCTTATTCTGATAATAGACGTGCCCCTGATCGGAGGCATAATACT
Organism: Spirosoma horti; assembly: GCF_054776595.1. NCBI lineage: Bacteria > Pseudomonadati > Bacteroidota > Cytophagia > Cytophagales > Cytophagaceae > Spirosoma > Spirosoma horti. Next base: position 596,324 of record NZ_BAAHBQ010000003.1, on the reverse strand, counting down.
GGCCGACAACTGTAAATGAGTCAGGGGTTGCCAGGTCGATCCTTTGGATTGTTGAAGGGGCCGAACCATCCATAAGCGTCGAAGCATAGTAAACATGCTGGTTGTCCTTCGAAAAGTTTCTGCTCAAAACGCTGAACGAGCTACCGTGACTTCCGGCTACGGGTGTCAGATTGAAATAGGCTGTTTGATTGTCTTTGCCAAAGTCATAATCAAGCGGCTGGAAAGACGCAACGTCCTTCACCGCAAATCCTTTCTCGTTGTGGTAGCAGCGAAACCTGTCTTTGGCATAGTCATCCTGGATCACCTCGAAGGAACTGGCATCGGCAGCAAAAATCTGATGAATTCTGTCCCTTCGTTTTGTTTCGAACAGCTTAAAGTCAATGTAATTATCGCAGTAAAAAACGGAGGTTTTATCCTTGCCATAATGGTCATTAAGCGCGCTGAAACTACTCCCATCTGACCCTGTAAGCGCAATACCCCGATAATACGCTTGTTTTTTATCGGTTGCGAACACGTCGTTCAATATGTTAAAAGAAGCGTAGTCAGCCTCGCCAAGTAAGTAATCTTTATAATAAACAGACCCATTTTTGGTTTCGTAACCCGACTTCTTGCAAGAGACCAGGATGCCTAAACCGACCAGCGAAAGCAGGATGTGTAGTAGTTTCATGAGTAAAAAGTAAGTCAGCTTGGTAAACCTGAAGAAGTCTGCCATTCGTGGGAGATGAGGTAACGGATTTTATCCGATTGGCGGGATGAGTGTCACTGTGAACGATACATAAAAGAAGACAATCAGCCAGAACCGCCTGGCTTATCCGATGGATGCGACGAAGGTGGGGGATGACGACCCTGTCGGCCAAAAGTTTTTGGCCGAGCCGTATGATTTGATCCGTTGAGTCGTGGCGTACCGGCATCGAGTGGTTGGGCACCAACTCAGGGGTGTCATTCAGGAGCAGCAGGCCAATGGCACAACTGTTATAGCAATAAATGGATTAGTTGCGCTCGTAAGTCGAGGGCAGACGCATGTTGATGTGCTGCCTGGGTGGCGCATTACTCAAAAGAATAATACAGTAGATATACTGTTTCTACTCAGCGTTAAAGAAAGGTTAAATATAGGGATAGTTTATAAATTTTTTGATTAATGCATGCATGTTGGCTTTAAATTTTGCATTTTGCCGTTAAATAGATATTTTCTCTTTTACACTACTATTCATTTTTAACCTCGGTTAAACTATGCTTAAACACTTACTTTGCTGTTTTTTGCTGGTATTTGCTGCCACCGGGCCTCTCTGGGCGCAAACACGACAAATAACGGGTACTCTGCGCGATGAGCAGGGTCAGTCCATATCTGGCGCAAACGTGGTTATCAAAGGAACAACACGTGGTACGACAACCGATGCTGCCGGGGAATTCAAATTATCGGTGCCCAATGAAGCCACCACGCTAACCGTTTCTTCAGTGGGGTACACGGCCAAAGAAGTTCCGGTGTCGGCGAGTCAAACGCAACTCACAGTGACACTGGTGGCCGATGATCGGCAATTGGGCGAAGTGGTCGTAACGGCCCTTGGCATTAAACGGGAGGCCAAAGCGCTGAGCTACGCGACTCAGATGATCAAACCTGCTCAGATCAACGAAGTCCGCGATGGGAACGTGCTGAATACCCTGCAAGGTAAAATTGCGGGGGCGTATATCACTCAGGGGTCGGGTGGGCCGGGAACGGGTTCCCGAATCGTGCTGCGGGGAAACCGCTCCATTCAGGGTACTAACAATGCGCTGATGGTTGTGGATGGCGTGCCGATCAACAACAGCACCTTCGGGCAGGCGACCAGCGACTTTGGTAGTGTTGCCAACTCGGATGGAGCCTCGAACATCAACCCCGACGATATCGAGAACGTAACGGTGCTGCGCGGTGCATCGGCGGCCGCGCTTTATGGTAGCCAGGCGGCCAACGGTGTCATCCTGATCACGACGAAGCGTGGTAAAGCGGGCAAAGTAACGGTTGACGTGAACTCCGGCGTGTCGGTCGATAAACCCTTTGCGCTGCCAATGGTACAGAATCAGTACGGGCAGGGCGTTGGTGGTAAATTAGATCCGGCGGTTGGCGCCAGCTGGGGCGCGGCTATGACGGGCCAGTCCTACACCAACTATCTGGGCAAGCCGGACACCTATTCGGCGCAGCCCAACAACATTCGGGATTTCTTCCGTAGTGCCGTTAGCTTTAATAATTCCATCGGGATCACGGGGGGATCCGAGCGTTCGCAAACGTACCTTTCCTACACTAATAACGCGCTACAGGGAACGGTGCCGGGTAATGATCTGATGCGCCATACCATCAACCTGCGCTTATCGAATCAGATCAGCTCGAAGTTTTCGACCGATGCGAAAATTACGTACATCAACCAGTCGGTGGTGAACAAGCCCCGGACGGGTGAGGAAAATGCGCCGGTCATCGATCTGTATCAGATTCCTCGTAACATCAGTATCGCTACGGCGAAGGATTACGCAGCGCCCAACGCTTTTGGGCTGCCAACGCCAACTGCCTGGCCATCCACGCTGTCGTCGATCTACCAGAATCCATACTGGATGACCAATCAGACGGCCATTAACCAATACCGCGACCGGGTGATCGGTTTCGTACTGGCCAAGTACCAGCTAACGGATTTCCTGAGCATTCAGGGTCGGGCTAACCTCGATAAGTATTTCGATAAAAACGAAGAAAGCTATGGACAGGGCACCATCTTATGGGCCAATCAGGCGGGTGGTAAATTCGCCCGGAACAACATCGTGAATACCCAAAGCTGGTATGACCTGCTGATCGAGGGAAAAAATAAACTCAGTCCTGAGTTCACTATCGATTATCAGGCTGGAGCTATTATTCAGGATACCCGATATCAATCGACGAATGCCACGGCTGACGGCCTGAATGTACCAAACCGGTATAACTTGAACTTTGGTACGAACCAGACGCTGGGGGATGACTTTTCGCGTGTTCAGACGCAGTCGTTGTTCGGGCAGGCATCGCTGGCCTGGCGGGATGCTGTTTTCATAAATGCCAGCTTGCGCAATGACTGGACATCTACCTTACCAAAACCGTATTCGTTCCAGTATCCATCGGTCGGCGCTTCGGTCGTGTTGTCGGATTTGCTAAAACTATCGGGGCCGCTATCATTCCTGAAGATCAATGGCTCATTCGCGCAGGTGGGTAACGGCGCTTCCCCGTATCTGTTGCAGACAAATTACTCGTACAGCCAGGGGGCTGGTTCCGGATTTATTAGCCGGGACGGTACACAGGCTATTGGTAATCTGAAACCTGAAATTACGAAAAGCCTGGAATTTGGGATAGACGCCCGTTTCTTCAGCAATCGTATTGGCGCAACGGTTACCGCCTATAAAACCAACTCGATCAACCAGTTGCTGAAACTGGGCCTGGCCCCAGCATCAGGCTTCCAGGATCAATACATCAACGCGGGCGATATCCGGAACATGGGTCTTGAAGTCGTGATCAATGGAACGGCCATTAAAACCGACCGGTTGACCTGGGACATGACCCTGAACATGGGCCTGAACCGGAATAAAATCATCAGCCTTTCGCCCGATATCAAAACGGCGTTTTTGTCGGGCGGGTTTGGCCGGTCGGCGTCGCCGATTGTGCAGGAAGGTGGCTCCTACGGTGACATCGTGTCCTATCGCTGGGCGAAAGACCCTAACACGGGTCAATATCTGGTTGGCTCGCAATCGAACAGCACAAGTGTTTCTGAAGCATCGGTGGTGTCTACCGGGCTGCCTGTTGCGACCAAAGAGCAGGAATACATTGGCAATTTCAACCCAAAGATGCTCTTAGGATTTACAAACACCTTTACGTTTAAGGGCTTCTCACTTCGTTTTCTGGTCGATGCCCGTTTAGGTGGTATTGCCGTATCGGGTACCGAAATGAACCTGGCGTTCAGCGGCATTCCGGAAGTGACAGCTCAAAAACGTGATGGAGGCTGGGTGTTGCCAGGGGTTACGGCGGGTGTTGCCGGTGCTGATGGCGTAACGTTAATTGGTGCGGGCAAAACGAACGCAACGGCGATTTCGTCCGAGCAGTTCTGGCAGACGGTATCCGGGAAACGGTACGGATGGGGTGAATTCTTTGCCTACGATGCAACCAACGTTCGTCTACGGGAAATATCGATTGGGTACGGCATTCCGGTGCCTTCGAATTTCTTCATCAAGTCGGCTCGTTTGTCGTTTGTGGCCCGTAACTTATTCTGGATTTATCGCGGAAGCTCCATTCTGGACATTCCCGGTATTGGTAAACGGAAGATGTGGTTCGATCCCGATGTGAACATCAGCAACGGTAACTTCCAGGGGGTTGAATATGGTACGCTGCCATCGAACCGGAGCCTTGGTCTGAACCTGAAACTTTCTTTTTAATCTGAAACTATCGTCACTATGACATCCTATAAAAAGCTTTTACGGCAAACATTTGTGGCAGCGAGCCTATCGGCTCCGTTGTTTCTGGCTGTTGGCTGCACGAAGAATTTCGACGAGATCAACACCAACCAAACCAAGATATCCGTTATTGGTGCCGGTGAAATCCCTTACCTTTTCTCGAAAGCGCAGTCGGCGGCAACGCTACCCGGGGGAAATTATCAGGTCGGTCAAAATCTCTTTTCCGATCAGTATGCGCAGTATTTTGCCTGCGTAGCCACGTATTTCCCGTCCGATCGGTTTGTGATTCGGATGGACTGGCTGGGCGGTCCCTGGAGCGCACACTACACCCAGGTTGTTCCCCAGTTGAAAACCATCATGTCGAGCACAGATGCCGGTTCGGCAGAGTACGCACTGTCCAGTATCTGGTGGGTGTATTCCTTTCACCGCTGGACGGATTACGTCGGTCCTATCCCGTATTTCAAAGCGGGCGAACCAGCGACAGCGGTGGCCTATGATGCTCAGGATAAAATCTACGATGATTTCTTTAAACGACTGGCGGCTGCCACGACGGTGTTGAAAGCCAAAACGGCTGAAAAACCGTTTGGTGCTTTCGACCTGATCTACGGCGGGGACGTAACGAAATGGATTAAGTTTGCCAATACACTTCGGCTGCGTCTGGCCCTGCGGATTTCGAAAGTAGATCCGGCACGGGCTAAAACAGAAGCCGAAGCCGCGGTAGCGGGTGGCGTATTGGCCACGAGCCCCGACGATGACGCACTCGTACAACGCAGTACAAAAGGTGGCGACAATAATGGCCTGTCTATTATGTCGGACTGGAACGAGTTCCGGATGAGTGCCGCTATGGAGTCGGTGCTGAAAGGCTACGAGGATCCACGGTTGCCAACCTACTTTGTGCCTGCTGTGAAGACCAATACCTATGAAGGCTTACGGAACGGGCTGGGAACGACGCAGTTAACGGAAACGGTCAATACTGCCGACTATAATTCGCACGTTGGGCAGCGCTGGACATCAACCGGGCTGGCAACGCCCCAGAACGTGATGGCCACCGCCGAATCGTATTTCCTTCGCGCTGAAGGAGCCCTCAATGGCTGGGCGATGGGCGGAACGGCCAAAGATCTGTACAATAAAGGTATTGCTATGTCCATGGCACAATGGGGTGTAACGGACGCTGCGGCTATTACAGCTTACCAGAACAGCACGAAAACGCCCGTTGCGCCAAACGATTTCCTGAAATCGGCACCACTTAGCAACATTCCGGTTGCCTGGGGAAGCACCGAAGCTATCCAGCGGGAGCAGATCGGTACTCAGAAATGGCTGGCTATTTTCCCGGATGGGTTCGAAGGCTGGGCCGAATACCGCCGGACGCGCTTTCCGAAACTATACCCCGTCGTGAACTCGGATAACCCAGACATTCCGGCTGGTGGCGTATTGCGCCGGATTCCGATTCTGCTGGTTGAACAGCAAACGAACACCGTAGAGGCCAAAAAAGCTGAATCACTCATCGGTGGCCCCGACAAAGTGACAACGCCGTTGTGGTGGGATAAAAACTAAAAGCCATTATTTTTACCAGAGAGGTCGCGAAAGCGGGCGATGATTCGTCCGCTTTCGTCCTTTCTGCTCCATCGTAGCCAGGTACTGCCTTTATGAAGACGCTTTTTTTCGTAACTATACTTGTCCTGCTCCTCGCATCCTGCGATAATCAGGATACGCTGTTTGAAAAACTACCGGCCTCCCAAACCAACATTACGTTCAAGAACTCACTGCAGGAAGCGCCCGAGTTTAACGTGCTGAAGTACGGGTATTTCTACAATGGCGGGGGCGTGGCCGCTGCCGACTTTAATAACGACGGCCGGGTCGATTTATACTTCACGGGCAACCTGAACGCCAACAAACTCTACCTGAACAAGACCGAACCTGGCTCCGGCAAATTGACCTTCGACGACATTACCGACAAAGCGGGCGTTGGCGCAGCCGAGGGCTGGAATACAGGTGTCTCGGTGGTCGATATTAACGCCGACGGCTGGCTGGATATCTACGTTTGCCGGTCGGCGGCAACGGATGCCCGACTGCGCCGGAACCTGCTTTTTGTCAACAACAAGAATTTGACGTTTACTGAAAAAGCCGCCGAATATGGTCTCGATGATTCCGCGTATTCAACCCAGGCCGCCTTCTTCGATTATGACCGGGATGGCGATCTGGACTGTTTTCTGCTCAATCACTCGGTGCAGGAATATGCCGGTTTTAGCCGGATGATCAGCGACTATAAACAGCAGGCGAACACCAATTATTCCAGTAAGCTGTACCAGAACCAGGATGGTAAGTTTGTGGATGTATCGGTTGCTGCCGGGTTAACGTCCAACGTGTTGAGCTTTGGACTGGCGGTAGCTGTCAGCGATTTTAACAACGACGGCTGGCTCGATTTCTACGTTTCGAATGACTACAACGAAAACGACTATCTGTACATTAACCAGCGGGGCGGTGCGGGTCCGGCCTTCAACGAAGTGGTACGGACGTCGATGGGGCATACATCCCTTTATTCGATGGGCTCCGATGCGGCCGATGTAAACAACGATGGCCGTATCGATCTGCTCACGCTGGATATGCTCCCCGAACGGAACGAACGCATCAAACTAACGTCGGGCGATGATAATTACGATAAGTATGCTCAACTACTTCGATCCGGTTTCCACCATCAGACGATGCGTAACATGCTTCAGTTGAATGTGGGTGAAGACAAAGCCGACGATTCGGGCGCTGCCATTCCGGTGTTCAGCGAAATAGGGCAGTTGGCGGGTATTGCCAATACCGACTGGAGCTGGGCCGGGCTGTTCGCTGATTTCGATAACGATGGCTGGAAAGACCTGTTTGTCAGCAATGGCTATGCTCGCGATTACACCAACATGGAGTTTCTGAAGTTTACGGTGGATGAGCAACTGAAAGCACGGCAGACGGGCCAGTCCGCTAGTTCCTCGGACCCAATGGCCGTGATCGCCAAAATGCCAAGTATCGACGAGCCCAATTTCATCTTTCGGAATCAGTCTGGCGATGCAGGATCTGACGCTTCGAAAGCTGATAACCCGGCGGGGGCCTTAACGTTTGCCAACGAAACTACCGCCTGGGGTTTTAACGAGAAAAGCCAGTCGAACGGGGCCGTGTATGCTGATCTGGACAATGACGGCGATCTGGATCTGGTCATTAACAATGTAAATGCCGAAGCGAGTATTTATGAAAACCACGCGGATACGAAAGGCCAGAATAACCACCTGACCCTTCAACTAAAAAGTCCCAATCTGGGGCAGCTAATGGGCGCACGGGCAACCGTCTGGGCGGGTGGCCGGATGCAGGTTCAGGAGTTCATGCCGGTACGCGGGTTTCAGTCCGCTATGTATGGGCCGTTGTTGTTCGGGCTTGGTAAAGCTACTTCCGTCGACTCGATACGGATTCGGTGGGCCGACGGCAAAACGCAGCTTGTCCGCTCGGCGAGTCTGGGTAAGGCGCCCAACAGCCAGCTTACAATTTCCTACTCGCCAACGGCCAATGACCAGCCAGGCGTTTCGCCTGCACCATTCTGGCGGGCTACCAGCGGGCTGGTCTGGACACACCAGCAGCAGGCGGTCAATGATTTTAAAATTCAGCCCTTGTTGCCCTACATGCTTTCGCCAACGGGTCCCTATTTTGCCGTTGGCGATGTAAATGGCGATGGGCGCGACGATATATTTGCGGGTGGAGGACGAGGGCAGGGAGGCCAGGTATTTCTGGCTGGAGCCAATGGGTTTACGCCCAGCCCTCAACCGGCTCTGCTGGCTGACCGCGCCTGCGAAGATGCCGGTGCGGACTGGCTCGATGTCGACGGTGACAAAGACCTGGATCTGGTTGTGGCCAGTGCCGGGTATGAACTGCCCATCGATGATCCTCGGCTACAGGTTCGTCTGTACCTGAACGATGGAAAGGGACACCTGACGAAAACAACGGCTTTTCCCGATGTTCGCGTGAGTGCGTCCTGCGTTCGTTCGGCCGATGTGGATGGCGATGGTGACCGCGATCTCTTTATTGGCGCGCGGGTCGTGCCGGGCCGTTACCCCGAAATTCCCGTCAGCCATCTCTTGCTGAATGACGGGAAAGGTCATTTTTCGGATGTAACGAGCCAGCAACCGACTTTGGCCCACCTGGGCATGGTAACGGATGCCGCCTTTGCCGACCTTACGGGGGATGGCCGTCCGGAGTTGATTGCGGCCACTGACTTTGGCCCCATTCAGGTTGTTTCGTTTCCGAATGGGAAAGCCAAGTTGCTCGATCAGGTATTGCCCGCCACAACCGGTTGCTGGAACCGCCTGCTGGTGCAGGATTTTGATAAAGATGGCAAACCCGACATTCTTGCGGCAAACGCCGGGCTGAATAGCCAGCTCCAGGCTACGGCAGACAGGCCATTGACGCTGTATGGGATTAAAAACGTAGCTGGTGCCCTGCTGCCAGTTCTGGCAGGCTATGACCGGAATAACAGCTCGGACAGACAACCCCACCCGTTCAACGCCCGCGATGAGATGCTCGATCAGGTGGTGAATCTGCGAAAAAAATTTACGGATTATACGAGCTACTCGAAGGCAACCCTTACGGATCTGTTTGATCCCGATGAGCTCAAACGAGCCGAAAAGCTCGACGCGACTACGCTGCAAACCGTCCTGTTTCGTAACAGCGGAGGCTCAAGTCCCCGGTTTACGATGCAGCCGTTACCCATCGAAGCGCAGGTGGCTCCGGCTTATGCGCTGGCGGCTGTGGATGTCAACCAGGATGGATTAACAGACCTGATCATTGGGGGTAACCGCGAGTATAACCGGGTGCGGCTGGGTAAGGATGATGCCAATCGGGGCCAGTTATTCCTGAATCGGGGGAGAGGGCAGTTTACTTACGTGCCAATGGAGCAAGCGGGTCTGCTGTGGGATGGCGACATTCGTGATCTTGTCCCGGTAACCGTGGGCGGACGTACCGAATTACTCGTTGGAGCCACTGGAAAAGCAGTACGGGTGTTTGCGCTGGCAAAGTGAACACGTGCCTTGCTCAAACAGAATTCTCGCACATAGCTGGGTTGCCTGGCGGCTGATCGACTATACCTTTCTTATGTTTTTCTAAATTTAACTGTTAAATTTCCTTACTCAAAATAGGTATTTTGGATCAACGGCACCGCATAATTGACGAGAACGAATACTTACTGGAACTCTGGCAACGGACGAAAACCGGCGATAAAGCTGCTTTCTGTCAACTGGCCGAGAAACAGTACAGGGCTTTGTTTGCCTATGCCACAAACTTTACCGAGGATCGCGATTTTATAAAAGATTCGATTCAGGAGTTATTTATCCGCATCTGGGAAAAGCGAACCACAATCACCATTCAATACGTATCTATTTATCTGTTCAAATCGCTTCGTAATCAGCTTGTTCAGGAGTTCCGACGGAGCAAACCTTTCCAATCATCCCTAAACAGCCCCGAAGTAAGCGAACTATCGGACTGGCAGACCATCGAGACGCAGATTGAGCAGGGAGAAGCCGACTCAGAAAGTCAGTCTAAAGTTCGTCAGGCAATTAACACCCTGCCCAAACGCCAGCAGGAGGTGATCTTCCTTAAATTTTATAATGGGCTGGAAAACGATCAGATCGCCGAGTTAATGGAAATTAACCGGCAGTCTGTAGCTAACTTATTATACAAAGCACTCAGTGCCCTGAAAAGTCAGGTGGCTTTCTATGCCTACTGGCTCGTCGTTACTTTCCCGCTTTTCTAACCCGTCATTGTTCCGTTCGGCCTGGTACGAGTCTCCAACGCTTCACAGGCTATGGATTCCTAAAGAGTTAATCAGCTTCCGGGGTTTATTACCGGCACGGGTCGAGGGGTATAAACGCTGAATGCTAAAACAGCACCTAGTAAAGTGACTAAAATGAAAATGTAGCCTATTTCTTAAAATTTTTTATTTTATCAGGAGAAGTTCAGAGAATTTATTAATATTGTATTAAACTTCCTTATTGGTCAATTTTAACGGATTTATCTATGGCAAAAGATTTACTCAGGCTTATTATCTTCTTGTTGGTAATAAGCACACCCGCGTTGGCGCAGTCCATTTCGGGTCGAGTTACAGGTGGCAATGATGGCCAGCCTTTACCCGGTGTTTCTATCGTAGTGAAAGGGAGCACCTCAGGAACAATAACCGATGCTACTGGTAAGTATACGATTACGGCAGCCAAGAACAGAACGCTCGTGTTCTCGTTTATTGGCTATAAATCGAAAGAAGTAGCGATCGACAACCGAGCGACCGTCGATGTGACGCTGGAAGAAGATGCGTCCAACATCAATGAGGTCGTTGTCACAGCGTTGGGTATCAAAAAAGAGGAGCGTGCCCTGGGTTACGCTACCGCGGTGGTTAACAACGAAGCGCTTATCAAAACGGCATCGCCAAACTTCGCGACTGCCCTTTATGGTAAAGCGCCGGGCGTCACGATCAATGCGACACCCGGTGGGGCCACCAGCGCCGTAAGTATCAGCGTCCGTGGTCTGTCTTCCATTACCGGTAACACGCAACCGCTGATCGTGATGGACGGTATCCCCATTCGGAACGGCGAAGTGCGCAACAACGACTATTGGGGCGATCAACGTATACGGGGTAACGGTCTGCTCGATCTGAACCCAGCCGACATCGAGAACATCTCGATTCTGAAAGGCGCTTCGGCGGCTGCGCTTTATGGTTCTGAGGCTGTTAACGGTGTGGTCTTGGTCACGACCAAAACCGGTAAAGGCAAAAAAGGCCTGGGCGTGGATTTCAGCGCCAGCTATAGCGTGGATAAAATTGCCTACCTGCCCCGTTATCAGAACGTAAGAGGTCCGGGCTATATGCTGAACTACAACAACGGTGGTCAGGATGCAAACGGCTTTATTTCTTATGATACTGATGGCGACGGAAAAGGCGATACCCGTGGACTGCTTAACGCTACGGTCAACTTCGGTCCCAAGTTCGATGGGCAGCCTGTTATGGCCTTTGATGGTGTTATTCGTCCGTATTCTCCATCCGGTAATAGCTATGCCGATTTGTTCCAGAATGCACACAGTGCCAATATCAACCTGGCCGTGTCCAAATCGTCGGAAAATTCAACCCTGCGCTTTTCGTATACCCGCCAGGATAATGGTATGATCAGCTACGGCGCCAAGAACGAAAAGAACATCATGAACCTGAATGCCAGCTTCAATGCCAACAAAAAGCTGAAAACAGACCTGATGGTTAACTACGTCAATCAGTATACGCACAATCGTCCGTTTAAAGTCGATCGCATGATCAACAACTTTTCGGGGATGATGAACCGGTTTGAGTCGGCCGACTGGTATTTCAACAAGTACCAGACGAGCCAGGGATACAAGTTTGTAACCGGAACTAACCAGAGCCTGACGCCGAACGAGAACATCATCCGGAACGGGTTCAAAACGGACATTGGTGATTACGTATGGAGCACCCGCGCCAACACCTACGATGAGTACAGCAACCGGATTATTGCCAGCATCACCCAGAACTGGCAGATCACCGACGAGTTATCCCTGCGCGGCCGGGTTGGAACGGACTTCACCTCGGAACGCATGGAAGACAAGCAACGTAGCTCTACTCCATTGGCATTTGGCTATACTGGCTCCTTCGGAATGCGGAACAACCTGTATACCAACGTATATACCGACGTTTTGCTGAACTACACGAAAAAGGTAAACGAAGACATTATCATCTCGGCAAGAGGTGGTTACACGGCCAACAAGACGCTGAATACGCTGATGCAGCGGGAAACAAACGGTGGATTAAGCACCGAAAATTTCTTTGATATATCGGCTTCTGTGAATACGCCATCTTACAATACGGCATACAACTACCGCGACCGTTACGTTCGGGATGCTTTCCTGGGTACACTAAACTTTGATTACAAAAATTTATTCTTTGTCGAAGGAACGATCCGGAGAGACCGCACCTCGACGCTCGCCAAAGGAAACAACGCCTTCGTATACCCATCGGTCAATACAAGCCTTGTCCTGAGCGATATATTCCGGTTACCAACCGTTATCGACTACGCCAAATTAAGAGGTTCCTGGGGCATTGTGGGTAACTACCCATCGATCTATAGCGCCAACAATGCCTACAATCAGGGAAGTCTAAGTGTACAGCAGAGCGGTGGTAGCTCGGTGCTGTATACGAACATCAGCAGCGACTACGGTAACGACAAGATACGGCCTGAACAGAAACACGAGTTTGAATTTGGCTTCGAAGCCAGACTGTTCAAAAGAAGACTGGGTATCGACCTGTCGTATTACAACGCCCAGATTGTTGACCAGATTCTACCACTGACCGTTGCTGCTACCTCCGGTGCTAAAACTATTCTGGCCAACATCGGTACCTTGAGAAACCAGGGTCTTGAACTGGCCCTGAACGTGTCGCCACTAAGAAGTAGTGATGTCAACGGCCTGAACTGGGATCTGACCCTGAACCTGGCGAAGAACAGCAACAAAGTTGAAAAACTAGCCAACAATTCGACCGAGTTATTGCACGCTGATTATGACGGCAACGCGGCTCAGCTGCGCTCGGTAGTTGGTCAGCCAATGGGCGATATTTATGTACACGGCATATTGAAAGATGCCAGCGGACGTGAGGTAGTTGGCCCGAATGGTCTTTATCAACTGGATGGTGTCAACTGGATAAAAGCAGGCAACTCCATGCCGAAGCTGACCGGTGGGTTGCTCAATAACTTTACCTACAAAGGCTTTAATCTGGACGTCGTGGTTGACTTCCGTTACGGTGGTTCGATTATGCCAACCGGTATCAACTGGATGACATCGCGTGGTCTGACCGAAGAAAGTCTGACCGCTATGGATGCTGAACATGGTGGCCTTAGCTACTACATCGATGCAAACGGCAAAGGTGTTCAGACATCGGCGTCGGCGGGTCCGGCTGGTCAAACGGTTTACCACGATGGTATGCTGATGAGCGGTGTACTGCCAACGGGCGAAGCCAACACCAATGTTATCTCGCAGGCTGTTTACTACAACAGTACCTACAACTGGGGTGGCCCACAGTATGGCAACGCCCGGTATGAGCTGTATGTGAAGGAAAACACCTATGTCAAAATGAGAGAAATCTCGTTAGGCTATCGGATTCCGGCCAGCATCACCCGTAAAATTGGCACGCAAAACCTGACGTTGTCGGTATTTGGTCGTAACCTGTTCTTCATCTACAGAACCATCAAAGATCTGGATGCGGAGCAAACCAACGTAGGTACGAAATGGTCGGATAACATCAACAATGCTGGTAACAACCCATCGTTCCGCACCATGGGCGTTATGTTACGCGCCAGCTTCTAACCTTATGTCAATCATGAAAATGAAAAAAATATCTGTTTTGTTTTTAGGAGGACTTTTGCTGGCAAACGTGTCCTGCAAGGAGTCCGAATTTACCGACGCATACCCCAATCCGGCCAAAATTGCGGAGACAACCGTCGAGAAGCAGTTTACGGGCGTACTCTATTCCAATAAAGATTACGTACTTCCTGGCTATCGGTACTACTTCGTTTCCCTGCGTACATCCATCAATCGCTACACGCAGGCAACGGGCTGGGTCAATGCATCCGGGCAATACGTTCCGGGTTCGTCGGGGATAGAGGACGTCTGGTACAACTACTACAATACGCTGGCGCAGTACCGCGAACTGCAAAAAGTGTATGCGTCGAAGACGGCGGAACAACAGGCTGACCGGAAAATCTTCATGCTGGCGGCTGCGGTTTATGTGTATGATTACACCGCGAAAATGGTCGATCTGCATGGTTCCATTCCCTTCAGTACGGCTGGTTTGCTCAGCACCAATGGCGGTGATTATGTAGGGTCCAGTGCGAAGTTCGATACAGCTGAAGGCATCTATACCTTCCTGCTGGATGACCTGAAACGGATTGCGACCGAGTTGAACGGGATTACGTTGAATGCCGGTTACCAGAAATCGTTTCAAACGCAGGATTTCGTGAACAAAGGCGACATAACGGCCTGGAAACGGTACACGAACTCGCTTCGTCTGCGCCTGCTGAACCGCGTGTCGGACGTGGCCAGCTTCAAAACCCGGTCGAACACGGAAATGGCTGAGATTCTGGGTAATGCGACCACCTATCCAATTGTGGAAACGAACGCGCAGAACATCCAGATCAACGTGTACGATATCAACACGGATATAAATTCGAAAGGATTTCAGGATGGTATCGAAGGCGATGGCTGGTATGGCAATACGGCGGGCAAGGCGATCATCGACAACATGAACGCCAACAACGATCCACGTTTGCCTATACTGTTTGAGCCAGGTGCCAAAGCCGCCGGAAAATACATTGGTATTGATCCGTTGGCGACCGAAGGAGCCCAAACGGCTCTCATCAATGCCGGTCAGGTTTCAATATACAACCGGTATACGTTGAGCCGCAATCAGTTCTTCCCCGGTATCCTGATCAATGCTCCGCAAATGAATTTGATCAAAGCGGAGTATTATTTGAGAACGGCGAATGATGCGTCGGCGAAAACGGCCTACGAAACAGCCATCACGCAGTCGGTACAATTCTACAATGGAATTTTAGCGCTGACCAACGCAACGGGTATCACGACCTCCACGATTCCAACCGCGGCAACGGCAGCGTCGATTTCGGCTTACATTGCCGGTACGGGTGTGAACTGGAGCAGCGCGACCAGCGCCACCGACAAACTGAAGCTGATTGCAACCCAGAAATGGCTGCATTATAACCTGGTTCAACCGTACGAAAACTGGGCCGATATTCGCCGGCTGGATTACCCAGCATTGAGCTTCCAGGTCGATAACGCGAACAACCAGACCTTGCCGCCCGTTCGGTGGACGATCCCGGGGAACGAGATTTCGTACAATGCGGCCAACTACGCGTCGGTGAAAGCAACCGATAACCTGACAACCAAGATTTTCTGGGATGTTAAATAAGAATCCTGATAGCAGTAAGACAAATAAGTGTTTTTAATTAGAATGGGCAAACCGATCGGCTTGCCCATTTTTGTTGTCTGGCTGTTTACTTCCCCTGATTTTCTAGCACCAGCAGTTGCGGAAAAGACGTAATGCCTTTGAAGAGCAACTGGGTCATTTCACCAACCGTATGGAAGTAAGACCCCAGCACGATATCCAGATCGCCATCCTGATCGATATCGGCGGCTTCCATCGTTAGCCATTTTCCGTTGGCGGCCTCCGGGGTGCTGAACGGTTTGAAGGTCAGTTGGCCTTCGTTGACCAGGTAAATAAATCCCTGTTCCGGCTGGGCCAGC
The DNA here is from genome assembly GCF_054776595.1 of Spirosoma horti. Lineage (NCBI taxonomy): Bacteria > Pseudomonadati > Bacteroidota > Cytophagia > Cytophagales > Cytophagaceae > Spirosoma > Spirosoma horti. The sequence goes on along the minus strand of NZ_BAAHBQ010000003.1, from coordinate 580,568 downwards.
GTCGTGTAGAACGATGTAGCCGCAATGTCCAGATCGCCATCCTTGTCGAAGTCGCGGGCGATGGCTTTGCTGGCGCCGTACAAGGGGTAAAACCAGGCTTCGCGGAAGTTGTCTTTTTTGTCGTTGAGATAGATGTGAATGCCGTGGTAGTTCTTGTTGATGGCCGAATAGTCCCAGTTGTCGCCATTGGCCAGCAGAATATCCTGAAAACCATCTTTATTGAAATCAACGAGTTCAACATAGCTGGACCCAAACACGGGCGGGAAACGCAACACGGTTTTCTCTTTGAACCGTCCGTTTCCCTGATTGTAAAAAATCGACACTTCTTCCCGCGCCTGCGCCATCAGGGCCATAATATCGGGCTTTTTGTCCCGATTGAAATCCGCAATCACCACGTTGCGCGCACCTGGCACGGCTTTCAATACATGCTCCTTCGTTGGCTCGAATCCATCGTACCAGAACAGCTTCCCGGCGTTATTCCCGAATCCGCAAATGACAACATCGTCTTTACCATCGGCATTGAGGTCGCCGGAAGCAAACTGCACGGGACGGGGCAAATCCCGAATATTGATCGGGCTGGAACCAGGCTTTGCCGATCGTTCCAGTGTCATGAGTCGGCCCAGGTGCTGATCGGACGGACGGAAAACACCGATAGTCAGGAGCCTTGGAGCCGAATTTTTCGGGAAATCGATATCCGTTGGCGGGGTGTCGATCCACCACGTATCGGCCAGTTGAAGCTGGGCGTTGAGTACGTACAGGGCATTCTGGGCATCGCCTACGTAAAGCTGCCCGGTGTTGTTGTCGTATTTCAACAGGGTCGTTTGCGGCACGGGTTTATCACCGAGAGTCAGTTCCTTTGGCCTGAATAAGGGAAGCGCATTGGTGACTGACGGATGGGGTTTTTGCGGCAATGGTTCGGTGGGCGCTGCCTGTTCATAATAATGAACAATTTTCTCCCAGTCGTTCAGGGATAGGGCAGCCGTTTCAGGGTAAATCGTCAAGTCACGAATCGCCTGTTCTTCCTCGGGCGAAAGCGGTTTTAAGGTATCCTGCTCGGGAAGTTTGAGCCCAAGCCGTCTGGCCATGTTTGGCAGAACGCCCGTAACCCAGGTCTTTTTGTCCAGTAGTTCAGGAGCGGGAAACAAATGACAGCTTCCGCAATGGCGCATAGCCAGTTGTTTGCCCGTGGCGTTTGAGTCGAGTAGCGTTACGCCTGTACGTGTTGCCGAAGTACGTTCTCTAATTGCCGGTTGATCAGGAAGAGAAAAAGAGACGATCCAAAGAGAAACGAGGAGGAGTAAACCAATTGTGTAAGAAGGCATTAGATGATGACGTTGCTGTAGGGTAGTTGAATAGGTAAAGAACCAAAAATTGTTATCAGGCTCGACAAAGAGTAGCCTTTAAATTATGCAAACGCCGGGTTAATTGGGGTGTGTTAAATAAGTCTCGAATCAACCCTCTATCAGCCCATCGCTTTAGCGGTGGGTTTACAGAATACGGGTATTTATCGGCGTTCCCCCGGTTGAAGCCGGGGGCTAATAAAGAATTTATTCGGCCCTTATTTACTACAAATCAATAAACTCCGCACAATGCACTAATTAAATTATCTGCGCCGGTTTTCGACCCAGTGTCTGTGAGAATTTAAAATCCAGTCCCAGAAACACCCGCCAAACGATATAGACCCGTGTGGCTATTTAACGATATAGTTAATAAATTTTTTTCTAAATGGCAGAAGCTTTTATATAAAATTTAAAATAGCGGTATCTTTGCTTTCTACCTGTTTCGGTAAAAGTAAGTCTTTTTTACAGGCCTTCCGGCAACCAGTCTGAATGACCCTTTCCTAACGTCTATGCGTTTTTTCTGCTTCATTATCCTCTTTGTCAGCCTATCCTGGCTGGCACCTGCTCAAACGCCAGCGCCCTTTGGTGCTGTACCATCGCCCCGCCAGTTGGAGTGGCACAAAATGAAGTACTACGCTTTCGTCCATTTCAACATGAACACCTTCACCAACGAAGAATGGGGACGTGGCACCGAAACGGCTAATCAGTTCAATCCCAGCCAGCTCGACTGTCGGCAATGGGCGAAAGTAGCCAAAGAAGCGGGTATGGAAGGGATCATTATCACCGCCAAGCACCACGATGGGTTTTGCCTCTGGCCGTCGAAATTTACCGAACACTCTGTCAAAAACAGTACGTGGCGCGATGGAAAAGGCGACGTCCTGAAAGACCTGTCGGCAGCCTGCAAAGAGTACGGACTGAAATTCGGAATTTACCTGTCCCCCTGGGATCGGAACCACCCCGCCTACGGTACGCCCGAATACAATGACATTTTCAAAAACACGCTCAAAGAAGTTCTGACGCAGTACGGTGACGTCTACGAAGTATGGTTCGACGGGGCCAATGGCGAAGGACCAACTGGCAGGAAGCAAGTGTACGACTGGCCGGGCTTCATTGCTACGGTGCGCCAGTATCAGCCCAACGCCGTTATTTTTAGTGATGCCGGTCCCGATATTCGCTGGGTGGGTAACGAAGATGGGTACGCGGGCGAAACGAACTGGAGTACGCTCAATCGGGACAAAGTGTATCCCGCTTATCCGAACTACTGGGAGCTAACGCTGGGCCACGAAGATGGCACCCACTGGGTACCTACTGAAGTGAATTGCTCGATCCGCCCCGGCTGGTATTACCACGCCAGTGAGGATACTAAAGTAAAATCACTGGAACACCTGGTCGACATCTATTACAGCTCGATTGGGCGTAATGGCAACTGGCTGCTCAACCTGCCCGTCGACCGGCGGGGGCTGGTTCACGAAAACGACGTGGCCCGGCTCATGGAATTAAAAGCCTATACCGATAAGGCATCGGTTAACCTGGCCGGTGGTAAGTCGATAACGGCCAGCAGTATCTTTCGGAAAACCCCTACCTACGCAGCTACGAACATCCTCGATAAAAGCCGCGATACCTACTGGGCGGCCGCTGATGGCGCAAAGCAAGCGACGCTTGATATTGATTTGGGTAAACCTACGACGCTCAACCGACTGCTCATTGAAGAGTACATTGCGTTAGGACAGCGCGTGAAGAAATTCTCGGTATCGGCCTGGCAGGCGGGAAAATACCAGACCATCGCGCAGGGAACGACCATCGGTAATCGGCGTATTCTGCGCTTTCCAACCCTAACGGCCAGTAAGATTCGGGTGAACATTGAGGAGTCGAAAGCCAGCCCACTCATTCGGCTGATCGAAGTGTACAACGCGCCCGAATTGATTGTTACGCCGGTGATCAGCCGGAGTAAAGAGGGTCTGGTGACGATTGCCTGCCCCCGCACTACGGACCCGGTTATTACTTACACTACCGACGGATCGGAGCCGACGGCCAGCAGCCCCCGGTTCGGAAAGCCATTTGCGCTGGTGCAGGGCGGAACCGTCAAGGCCCGCGCTTTTATCGACAACCTGAAAAAAGCCAGCAGCCCCGTTTCGGCTGAGTTCGACATCAGCGCAACCAAATGGACGGTCGTGTCGGCGGGTGGCTCGACATCTAGCAAAGGAGCCGATCGTCTGATTGATGGGAACATCAATACATTCTGGCAACAGCGCAAGACCGGTGACGAGCCGGCCTCGGTCATTCTGGATCTGGGCGAGACCCTGCCCCTGCGTGGGTTCACGTACCTACCCCGCCAGGATGGTAAAAAAGAGGGCATCGTCTATCGGTATGCGGTGTCTATGAGCCAGGATGGGAAAACCTGGTCGGCCCCAGTCAGTCAGGGTACATTCAACAACATCAATAATAACCCCATTGGGCAGTCGATTCGATTCGCCCAGGTGCAGTCCGGGCGTTACCTGAAGTTCGACGCCCTCGAAACCACCGGCAGTAACGATGCCACCGTTTCTATTGCTGAATTAGGGGTGCTAACGCGCTAGTAGTCAGACGTCAAACAGAGGAAATAGTTTAGTCACATCGGACAGCCGAAGCGGTTAAACTATTTCCTCAATACTAACTTTTCTCTTATACCTCAAACATGCTGAAATTAATTACTTGCCTTGCCACTGCGCTTATCCCGCTAGGTTATGCAGGGGCGCAAACAGCTCCCAAGACACCTGATCCCAAAACATATACCTTCACCAAAGGACTGGTTGCCCTGACCGGCAGCCGCTACGGACGGGAAGCCATTTATACCGATCCGCTGGCTCACCAACTCTATAGCGGGACGCTCAAACAACCCGCAGAAGGGGCCGTGTTCGGGGCCGACGAGAAAGGAACCGACATAAAATGGATGGCTGTAACGGCTGATAGCCTGAATCGGCTCCGGCTTCGGACTGGATTTCGGGGCAACGGGGGAGCCCCAGCAGGTCCGGGTGTGGTGGCCGGTAGCCTGCGGGGCGGCATCGGTGGGGGCGGAGGCTACACCTACCTCACCTACCCATCGACGCGCGACCAGGTAGCGTTGTTGACCATAAAAGGCAACAGTAACGTCTACGTAAATGGCGAGCTACACATGGGTGATGCCTATAGCATGGGGTATCTGCACATTCCCATCAAGCTCAAAAAGGGGCTGAATGAGTTTTACGTACGGGGCGTCATGATTACGGCGAACCTGGCTTTCCCCGACAAACCGGCGCTGTTATCGACCGACGACCCGACACTGCCCAGCATCCGATTGGGCGAATCCAATGCCTCCCTGCAAGGGGCTGTCGTTGTCGTGAACACCTCAACAACGCCATTGTCGGGTCTGCAATTGACCAGCAAACTAGCGGGAAAAACCCTGACCACTGAGCTGCCCATCGTTCCGGCATTGTCGAGTCGAAAAGTGTTATTTACGTTTGACGGAAGCAGTATCACCGCCAGGGGCCCGCAACCTTGCGCATTGACGCTTACGCAAAAAGGAAAACCACTCGACGCAGGTACCGTTTCGGTGGAGGCCGTTCCGACGGGAGCATCCTACAGCCGGACGTTCATTAGTCAGATCGATGGGAGTTTGCAATACTATGCCGTAACGCCACAGTCGTCGGTCAGCACGGCTCCCTCGGCCTTGTTTTTGTCGGTACATGGGGCAGGTGTAGAAGCCAGCGGTCAGGCGCGGGCCTACAAAGCCAAAGACTGGGGAAATCTGGTGGCAGCGACCAACCGTCGGCCACGCGGTTTCAACTGGGAAGACTGGGGGCGCATCGACGCCCTGGAAGTGTTGGCTATCGCTAAAAATACGTTCAAACCTGACCCGCAACATGTGTACCTGACGGGCCACTCTATGGGTGGGCACGGCACCTGGTTTCTGGGCGCTACCTACCCTGATAAATGGGCGGCCATTGCCCCCTGCGCAGGTTATCCGACGTTGAAAGAATATGGTTCTGCCGATGGCGTGATTCCCGAAACCAGCAGTGATCCCCTCGAACAGATGTTGCTTCGGGCTGGCAATCAGAGCGATGTGCTGAAACTGACGAGCAACTACAAACCGCTGGGCATTTATGTTCTGCACGGCGACGCCGACCGGACAGTGCCCGTGACCTACGCGCGCCAGATGCGAAAGATCCTTGGCGAATCGCAGCCCGACATGAGCTATTACGAGTATCCTGGTGGCAGTCACTGGTTTGGCGATGAGAGTGTGGACTGGAAACCGTTGTTCGACTTTTTCAAATGGCACAAGATCGGCGTCGACTCGACCGTTAACGAAATCGATTTCATGACGGCCAATCCGGGCATCTCATCGACCTATCGCTGGGCGTCCATCGAGCAGCAAACCCAGCCACTGCTCTACAGCCGCATACAACTCAACCGCAAAGGGAAGACTATTGCAGGAACCACCATCAACGTGGCTCTATTGAAATTGGCGCTGAACGAATTTGCCGCAAAAACACCTCTGACCATTACGCTGGATAGCACAACGGCTATCACCTATACGACGACAAGTGCGCAGGATACGCTGTTTCTACGCCGGGCGAATGGGCAGTGGCAGCCCGCTCAACGGCCCGATGTCGCGCAGAAAGGGCCACATCGGAACGGTACGTTCAAAGATGCGTTCAACAACCGAATGGTCTTTGTATACGGTACCAAAGGCACTAAAGAGGAAAACGACCTGAACCTGCAGAAAGCCCGCTACGATGCCGAAACCTGGTATTATCGTGGCAATGGTGCCATCGACCTTGTGGCCGATACGGATTATTCGCTGGTAACCTATGCCAATCGGGGCGTTGTGCTGTTCGGAAACGCCACTACCAATGCCGCCTGGAAACAACTCCTGGCCGACTGCCCGATTCAACTGGAGCGGAACCGCGTGCGGGTGGGCGCTCAGCAATGGCAGGGCGATGACCTGGCGGCTTATTTCGTCTGGCCCATCAAAGGGTCGGCCACCGCGTCGGTCGCCGTCGTTGGCGGAACGGGTGTGAAAGGTATGCGGGCGGCTTTGGCCAACCAGTACTTTGCCGGAGCCAGTGGCTTTCCTGACTTCATGATCTTCGGTCTGGATATGGTGCAGACGGGAAGTAAGGGTGTTCGGATGGCGGGATTCTTCGACAACGACTGGAAATTAACACCGCAGCAGTACAGCATTAATGGCCAAATGAGTGGACGTAAATAAACCCATCCGTGTGAAAAATTACCTCACTAGCTTACTAATCTGGCTTGTTATAGCCGCAACGGGCGTAGCGCAGCCCATTAAGTCGTTGACAGACTGGCTGGCCGTGCGTCCTGAACAACGAGCCAACTTCACCGCTCAATCGTTCAGCCATACCGGACTGACGCGTTCGGAGGCTGACCAGGCGGCTATGCTTTTGCTGGCCGATATCCGTGCCCAACAGGCTGCCCAGCTACAAAAGGGGTGGGCCGAAAAGTCCCTGACGGATGGCGAACACGTGCTGAGATTCGACTACCACCTGTTTGGCGAAAAACCAAAAGACGGTCGAAGCCTGTTTATTTCGCTGCACGGCGGTGGCAATGCACCGGCTGCTGTCAACGACCAGCAATGGAAAAACCAGATTGGTCTCTACAAACCGTCGGAGGGCGTTTACGTCGCTCCACGCGCGCCAACTAATACCTGGAACCTCTGGCACGAAGCACACATCGATCCGTTGCTCGACCAACTGATTCAGGCCGCTGTGCTGGTAGAAGGCGTGAACCCGGACAAGGTGTATATCATGGGCTACTCCGCCGGTGGCGATGGCGTCTATCAATTAGCTACCCGCATGGCTGACCGCTGGGCGGCAGCCGCCATGATGGCGGGCCACCCCAACGAGGTAACACCAGTGAACCTTCGTAACATTGGCTTTACGCTTCACATGGGCGCGCTGGATAAGGCGTATGACCGCAACAAAATTGCCGAACGATGGGGCCATTGGCTGGATAGCCTGCAAACCGCCGATCCCGGTGGCTATAAACACCTGGTTCAGTTGCACGAGGGCCGTAGCCATTGGATGCAACGGGAAGATACGGTAGCAGTTCCCTGGATGAGGCAGTTCCGGCGTAACCCGATTCCCGACAAAGTTGTCTGGAAGCAGGACGACCGGCTACTGCCGGATTTCTACTGGCTGGCCGCGCCCGAAAGTCAACGGAAAGCGGATTGGGAAGCCATTGTGTCGTACAAAGGCAACACCATCCGGATTGAGAAAAATGACTATGATACGTTATGCATCCGTCTGAATGACAAGATGATGAATTTGGATAAGCCCGTCGAGGTGTTGTATGATGGGAAACGTATCTTTAACGCAAAAGTGACGCGAACGCCTGCAACGTTGCGGCAAACTATTACTGGCCGACATGACCCAGGACTAATCTTTTCGGCAGAAATAACCATTCGGGCAGTAGCCGGAAAATTGACCGCTGTCGCTGCCAATGGCTAGCAGATTCCTGACTGACTAAAATAAGCGTTTAGTCAATCTCGCCGGGTTTTAACCCGGCGAGATTGACCGCTACCTGATAAAGTAAAGCTGAATTTACCGGATAAAAGGTGCTGATCCCACTATGTCAATGACCCGATTGTATTTCCTGTTCCTCACCTCCTTATCGATTGCCTTGTCTGGACAGGCACAGGATATGGCCCGGCGGTATCCGCTCATTCCCTATCCAACGTCGCTGAAAGCCGCGTCGGGGCAGTTTGCCGTAACAGCGCAAACGGCGCTGGTCGTTCAGGATCGCCGGTTCGCGGGTGAAGCCCGTCAACTGAATGCCCTGTTGCAACAGGGGCTCGGCAAAACGCTTCCGGCGAAGGGGAGCGGGTCAAAAATTGTTCTTCAGCACGATCCCGCTATGGCGAATCCTGAAGGCTATGAACTGACCATCACGCCACAGCAGGTGACCCTGAAAGCGAGTCAGCCCGCTGGCATGTTTCGGGCTGTGCAAACGATTCGGCAACTATTGCCCATTCGTATTGAGAAACCCGGAAAAGCCGTTGCGTCGCTGACGCTGCCCGCCGTGACGATTCAAGACCAGCCCGCCTATGGCTGGCGGGGAATGCACCTCGATGTATCGCGGCATTTTTATTCGATGGATTACCTGCGAACGTTTATCGACCGGCTGGCGCTGTACAAATTCAATAAATTTCACCTGCATCTGACCGACGATCAGGGGTGGCGGCTGGAAATAAAAGCGTACCCAAAACTGACCAGCGAAGGGGCCTGGAGAACCTTCAATAACCAGGATTCGGTCGTGTTGAAACGGGCCGCTACCAACCCCGACTTCGAGCTGCCAAAGAAGTTTATTCGGCAAAAGAACGGACAGACGCAATACGGTGGCTTTTATACCCAGACTCAGATGCGCGCCCTGATTGCCTACGCAGCCGCCCGGCACATCGAAATCATTACCGAAATAGACATGCCCGGCCACCTGAGTGCCGCCATCAAGGCGTATCCATTCCTGAGTTGTACGGGCAAGCCAGGGATGGGCAAGACGTTTTCTGTTCCCATCTGTCCCTGCAACGAACCTACCTATACCTTCATGGAAACGGTCCTGAGCGAAGTTATCGCCCTGTTTCCCAGTCAGTATGTTCACATCGGGGCCGATGAAGTGGAAAAGTCGACCTGGACTGAGTCTGCCGCCTGTACCGAATTGATGAAGCGGGAAGGTATCAAAACCGTGGAGGAGTTACAAAGTTATTTCGTACACCGGATCGAGAAATTCGTGCAGTCGAAAGGCAAGAAACTAATGGTTTGGGATGACGCTCTCGAAGGCGGACTAAAACCTTCGACCGCCGTTATGTACTGGCGGAGTTGGGTGAAAGATGCCCCCCAGAAAGCGGCCAAAAATGGCAATGACGTGGTCATGACGCCGGTTAGTAACCTGTATTTCGATAGCCCTCCGGGCATTCGGTCGGTGGAAAATGTATACAACATTGCGGTTGTTCCCGAGGGCGTAACGGCCAGCCAGACGAAGCAGTTTCTGGGTGCTCAGGCCAATATCTGGACGGAATACATCTCAACTGAAAATCGCGTCGATTACATGGCGATGCCCCGCATGACGGCGCTATCGGAAGTGGTCTGGACGGGGAAAAAGGATTTTTCGTCTTATCAGGAACGGCTCCTTTCCCATTTTCTGCGCATGGAAACAATGGGTATTCATTACCGCTTACCCGATCTGACCGGCTTTGCCGAAGAGAACGTGTTTGTCGATAAAGCGGAGTTGCACATTAAAAAACCACTCGACAGCTACCTACTTCGTTACACAACCGACGGATCGCAGCCGGGGCCGGGCTCTCCGGAATTACCTGCTGGCTTAGCCATTACAAAACCGCAGACGATCAAGGTGGCGGCTTTTACACCATCGGGCGTGCGGGGCGATGTGTATTCGCTGCGTTACCAGCAACAGACCTATGCGACGCCTGCCAGTGCTGCCGGTTCAAGGGCTGGTTTACAGAGCAGCTACTTCAAGAAGTATTTTAAGGAAACGAAATTGATGAAGCTACAGGCCGTGGACAGCACATACACGATCAATAATGTGGTCGTACCTCTATCGGTCAACGCGCCCAGTTTCGGCATTCAGTTTCGAGGGTATCTGACGGTGCCCAAAACGGGCGTGTACAGCTTCTTCTACACCTGCGACGATGGAGGCATTCTCCGGATCGCGGATCGGATGGTTGTCGATAATGACGGCAACCATTTCCCGATTGAAAAAAGCGGCCAGGTGGCATTACAGAAAGGTGCTCACCCCTTCGAAGCCGATTTTATCGAAGGCGGGGGCGGCTTCACGCTTAAACTGAAATATAGCCTGAATGGCTCCGAGCCAATGGATATTCCCGATAGCTGGTTTACGCATTGACGTCGAGTATGTTTGTTTCTCCATCGTGACGTCCTGACCCGACTATCAATTCCAAGACCCTGAAACTAGTTTTTACTGCTCATTTTGGTTTATGAAATGGGTAGCTATGTATCCTGTTTATCTACGATCGAATGAAGTTTACTGTCCGTTACACCTTATTCGTTGCCATCACGTTTCCTACCCTGATTGCCCTCTCGGCCAGCGTACCTAAAGAACCCGTTCCGCTGTATAAAAATCCGTCGGCAGCCATCGAAAAACGAGTGCAGGACTTGCTCAAACGCATGACCGTCGACGAGAAGGTGGGCCAACTATCGACCTTGCTGGGTTGGGAGATGTATGATAAGCAGGGGGCTACGATTCAGGTCAGCAAGAAGTTTGAACAGGCTATTCAGGAGCAGAAAATAGGCGCGTTATGGGCTACTCTGCGGGCCGACCCCTGGACGCAGAAGACCCTGACCAATGGCCTCAACCCAGCGCTGGCCGCCCAGGCAACGAACGCTCTCCAGAAATACGCCATTGAACACAGTCGGTTAGGCATACCCTTGTTTCTCGCCGAAGAGTGCCCGCATGGCCACATGGCCATTGGCACAACGGTATTTCCAACGGCACTCGGGCAGGGTAGCACCTGGAACCCGGCTTTGATCGAACAAATGGCGGCTGCTATTGCCCGGGAAGCCCGGCTGCAGGGGGCGCATATTGGCTACGGCCCCGTACTCGATCTGGCCCGCGAACCGCGCTGGTCGCGCGTGGAAGAAACGTATGGCGAGGACCCCGTTCTGACCAGTCAGTTGGGGAGCGCTATGGTGCGTGGTTTCCAGGGGAAAGATCTGAAAAGTGGCCTCAATATCATATCGACGCTCAAGCATTTTGCGGCTTATGGCGTACCCGAAGGGGGGCATAATGGCGGTAGTGTCAGTCCGGGTATGCGCGAACTACAACGATCTTACCTGCCTGCGTTCGAAGCTGCCGTGAAGGCGGGTGCCCTGTCGGTGATGACTGCCTACAACTCCATCGATGGCGTTCCGTGTTCGGCCAATCCTTTTCTGCTGAAAACGATTCTGCGCGATCAATGGGGGTTCAAGGGATTCACTGTATCGGACCTGACCAGTATTTCGGGACTTTACGGCACTCACCGGGTAGCGGCCACACCCGCCGACGGAGCCGCCCTGGCCATCAACGCCGGACTGGACGATGATTTGAGTGGGTACGGATTCGGTAAAGCCCTGCTGGAAGCCATTCGCCAGAAAAAAGTGAGTAATGCGGTGCTGGATACGGCTGTCAGTCGTGTGCTGCGCCAGAAGTTTGCAATGGGCCTTTTCGAGAACCCTTACGTCGATTCCCAGAAGGCATCGACGGGCGTAAAAACCGATAGCCACGTGAAGCTGGCTCGCCAGGTGGCGCAGGAGGCCATCGTGTTGCTGAAGAACGAAAACAACTTGCTGCCGTTAGCCAAGAGCACGAAACACATTGCCGTCATCGGTCCCAATGCCGACAATGTGTACAACCAGTTGGGCGATTACACGGCCCCCCAGCCCGACGGTTCGGTCATAACGATGCTTCAGGGAATACGGACCAAGTTTGGGGCTGGTACCCGCGTAACCTACGCCAAAGGGTGCAGCATTCGGGATACGTCGTCGGCGGGTATTGCCGAAGCCGTAGAGACAGCCCGTGTCGCCGATGTGGTGGTTGTCGTGCTGGGCGGTTCCAGTGCGCGCGATTTCAAAACAGACTACCAGACAACCGGCGCGGCTTCGGTCAAGGCGACAGAGACATCGATCAGCGACATGGAAAGTGGCGAAGGGTTCGACCGGTCGTCGCTGGATTTGATGGGTCGCCAGCAGCAGCTACTGGAGGCTATCGTAAAAACCGGCAAACCCGTTGTTCTGGTGCACGTTCAGGGTCGTCCGCTGAACATGAACTGGGCTGCCGCGCACGTTCCCGCCCTGTTGACGACCTGGTATCCTGGGCAGGAGGGCGGTAATGCGCTGGCCGATGTGCTGGCCGGCGACTACAACCCGGCGGGTCGGTTGCCCATCTCGATTCCCAAATCGGTCGGTCAGTTGCCCGTTTATTACAACGCCAAGAAACCGGCCAGCCACGATTATGTCGAAGTCGACGCCAGGCCGCTGTTCGCGTTTGGGTATGGGCTGAGTTATACCTCGTTCGACTACAGCAATCTCACAATACAGGTGCTTGGCACAGGGAAGGATACCAGGGCAAAAGTATCTTTCTCGGTTAAAAACACCGGCACGCGGGATGGCGATGAGGTCGTTCAGCTGTATGTTGATGACAAAGTCAGTTCTGTCGTCGGGCCGATCAAGCAACTGAAGAAGTTCAGGCGGGTTCCGCTCAAAGCAGGGGAACAGAAAACCATTGAGTTCGACCTGACCGCCGATGACCTCAAACTGCTCGACTCGGCCCTGCACTGGGTGGCCGAAGCGGGTACATTCACCGTCATGGTGGGCCCGTCGTCCGATGTGATCCGGCTCACCAAAGCGTTTGAGTTACCCAATAGCATCTATCTGAAACCGAATGCATCGAGTGTATCAGCCCACTGAGTACTGATTCATTTTTGTCATGCTGACGAAGGAAGCATCTTCGCTAGTAGCATTATTAGCTGATTACCGGAGATGCTTCCTTCGTCAGCATGACAAAAAAAAGCCTGCTATGCTAGATTATAAATTACACGTCGAGCCAATAAAAACGCGCGTTCATCTTGTTGCCGCCTGGCTGTTGCTGCTGCCGATGCTGGCCGTCGGTCAGCCCGCTAAACCAGCCCAAAAGTTAGCGGGATTGACCCACCACGTCGACCCGTTTATTGGTACGGGCTTTCATGGACACGTTTTTATGGGCGCCAATGTGCCCTTTGGCGCTGTTCAGCTTGGCCCAACCCAGATGTCGCAGGGGTGGGACTGGTGTTCGGGCTATCACTATTCCGACTCGCTCATTGTTGGCTTTGCACATACCCACCTGAACGGAACCGGCATTGGTGATTTGGGGGATGTACTGATTATGCCAACCACTGGACCCGTTAAGTTAAGCCGGGGTACGACGCAGGACAGCCGGAGCGGGTACGCATCCCGTTTCTCACATAAAGACGAAACCGCCCGACCGGGGTACTATGCCGTTAAGTTACAACGGTACAACATTGCTGTGGCGCTGACCGCTACGGAACGGGTGGGCCTGCATCAGTACACATTTCCCAAATCCAGCGACGCCCACATCACGCTCGATCTGGGTGAAGGCGTGGGCGACCGGCCAACGGAAACGTATCTGGAACAAGTAAATGATTCGACCCTCGTTGGCTATCGTTTCTCGAAAGGATGGGCACCCGACCAGCGATTGTATTTTGCAGTTGTCTTTGCCAAACCGGTTCGCCAACTGGCGCTTTACAACGACCGGACAGCCGTTGCGGGCTCGTCGGCCAGGGGCGTTCGAATAAAGGGCGTTGTCAACTTTGCCACGCAGGCCAGTGAAAAGGTGCTGGTAAAAGTGGGGATTTCGCCGGTTAGTTCGGCCAATGCGCTGGCGAACATTCGAGCAGAGTTACCCCATTGGAACTTTGCTAAAGTGGCCGCCGACGCCGATGCCGCCTGGAACAGGGAACTGGGCAAGATCGTCGTGAAAACCAGCGACCAGAACCGGCTGAAAATCTTCTATACAGCCTTATTTCACACGCAGGTGGCTCCGTCGTTGTTTAATGACCACAACGGCGACTATCGCGGGGCCGACAAGCAGGTACACACAAAGGCATCCTTTGCCAACATGACTACCTTCTCGCTCTGGGATACCTACCGGAGTGCGCACCCCTTGTTCACCTTAACCCAGCCCAGGCGCGTATCGGATATGGTGAATTCGATGCTGGCGATCTGTGATCAGCAGGGAAAACTGCCCGTCTGGCACCTGGTCGGTAACGAAACCAACACCATGCCCGGCAACAGCGCCATGCCGGTTATTGCCGATGCCTGTCTGAAAGGTATTGCCGGAATTGACGTAAATCGGGCGTTCGAGGCCATGAAAAAAAGCGCCATGCTGGATGAGCGTGGGCTGAAATTCGTCAAACAGAAGGGCTACATACCCGCTGATAGCCTGGTGGAAAGCGTTGCGCGTGGGCTCGAATACGCCATCGATGACTGGGCCATTGCCCGGGTAGCCAAAAAATTAGGTAAGCCGGACGACTACGCTTATTTCAGTAAACGGGCCAAGGCCTACCAGCAGTATTTCGATCCGGAGACCCACTTCATGCGGGGTCGCGTATCGGATACCGAACGGCGCACGCCGTTCAGCCCAATCGTGTCCCGGCACATGAAAGATGATTTTGCCGAAGGCAATGCCTGGCAATATACCTGGCTGGTACCGCACGATGTAGAAGGGCTCATTTCGTTGTTTGGTACTGAGCAGGCATTCACCCAAAAGCTGGATTCGCTGTTCGTCATTAAAGGCGATATGGGCAACGAAGCGTCAAACGACATCACCGGCCTGATCGGGCAATATGCCCACGGGAACGAGCCCAGCCATCACATTACTTATCTCTACGGCTATGTAGGACAGCCGGGGAAAACGGCCGAAAAAGTGCGTTTCGTTCTCGACAGTATGTACACGACCCGGCCCGACGGGTTGATTGGCAACGAAGACGTTGGGCAGATGTCAGCCTGGTATGTATTGTCGTCGATGGGTTTTTATCCGGTCAATCCCGCGAATGGCGCCTACGTATTTGGCAGTCCCGTCTTCGATGAGATAAGTTTAAAACTGGAGAATGGAAAGACATTCCAGCTGAACGTACGGAACAATAGGGGGGCAAATCGCTACATCAAGCAGATGACCTTGAATGGCAAACCTTACACGAAATCGTATCTGACGCATCAGGCCATTCTGGACGGCGGAACACTGACGATTGTGATGGACAGCAAGCCCGGCACAGACTGGGGCGTTCGCCCGGACGATCGCCCACGGTCTGTGCTTAACTGAGTCTTTAACGCCAATCTCCGCACCCGTCGAGGAAGCTCTCCTGCGTGGTGCGGAGCTGACGGTCAATTACTTCTGGCGCATGGCCCATTCCTGACCGGGTGTATCGACGCGGAAGGTTTCCAGGTTTCCCTGATCTTGCAAGGTAACATAAGCGGTTCGACCATCTTTACCGCCAAACGCAATGTTGGTGGGTTTTTTGCCAATCAACTGAATCTCCTGAAGCACCTTGCCTGCCGGAGACAGTTTCGCTACGGTGCCTTTTCCATAGCGGACAATGTACAGGTTTCCTTTGGTGTCGCAGCGCATACCGTCCATGCCGAAATCGGGAAACTCGATCAGTAGTCGCTTGTTGCTAACCTGCCCATCGGCTGATAAATCATACGCCCATACTTTGCGTTGGGCTGACTCGTTGACATACAGGCTTTTATTGTCAGGACTCACCTCAATGCCATTGGCCGTACCCATGTTGGCTTCCAGTAGCGTCACTTTGCCATCGGTGTCGATGCGCCAGATATTGCCCGTGTTTTCTTTCCAGTTCGGGTCGCTGGCATACAGCCGGTCTTTGCTGTCGATGGCGATGTCATTCGGTTGGTTCATGCGGGGCTCATTAGCGAAAACGCTGAGTTTTTTGGTGCCCATGACCACTTTCAGGATGTTGTGTTTCGGGTAATCGGCAATGAACATATCGCCCCGTTTGCTGAACCGAATTCCGTTGCCGATGCTCCCGTCCGGCAACTCGACAAAGACGCTCGCTTTCCCGTCGGGGGTGATCTGCCCGATGGTGCCCTGTTTGCCAAAATTCACCGCGTAGACCATGCCTGACTTGTCGACGGCAGGGCCTTCGACGCCCGATGTAAAGCCGTTGGCCGGCGTAAAAAGGCTTGATTTAACGACGTCATCGACGACGGGTAAAAGAGTTGTTGCCGATAACGAAATGAGTCCGGCACCGGCCAGGGCCAGGCTGACGAAACGGGGTATTGGGCTAAACATAACGGATGCGTAAGGGTGTAAGCCGGGCTGGAATACAACCCGGCCCGGCAAAATAACGAGAAATAGGCTAGCGTATTATGAGCGCGGTTGCTGCGTCACCACCACGGGGTTGGCAATGCCGTTGAGGTCGTACACAATCTTTCCTTTGCGAATGGTCATTTCGCACTCCAGCTTTTGCTTGCCTTCAATTTTATGGCCGGTATAGTCGAAGAAGCCAAAATAGCCCGTATCCCGTACCTCAAATTTGCCTTCGTGCAGATTCAGAATCGCCACGTCGGCCACGGAGCCGACCGACAGATGACCCAACTCAGGGCGTTTGATGGCCTGGGCCGGACTCCAGGTGCTGGCCTTGATCACGCTCTGAAGGTTCATCCCCATCGCCAGGAACTTAGACATCACGTTGAGCATGTCTTTCATGGCGTTATTCATGCTTCCGGTATGAATGTCGGTGCTGATCGTGTTGGGATAAAAACCACTTTTAATGGCCGGAATGGCCTGCGAAAACGCGAAACTGATACCGCCGTAACCAACGTCGAAGATGATGCCTTTTTTCTGGGCTTCCCACACGAAGGGCTTCACTTTATTGGTCGTAACATCCAGAATAGGTTCGCGCGTTTTCAACTGGCCAAAGCAATGAGTGAAAATATCGCCGGGACGCAGGTGTTTCAGAAACAGCTCTTCGATGGACAGCGTGGGTGTGCTGCCACCAAAATCGATCATAACCGGTACGTTGGCCAGCTTTCCGGCCTCGACGGCGCGGTTGGTGGGTGTCCAGTCGTAGCCGTTGAAATGCGCCAGTTTGACACCGACCACATAGTCGGGGTATTTCTTCGCCATGTCTGCCGTTTGCTGAGCGTCCATGTCATCTACATTCTGCTCAAATTTGCCGCCCCGCATGCCGCTGCCCACAATGTTGAGCAACGCCAGCACGCGTGTCTGCGAGAGGTCGATGGTTTGTTTTTTGAATGTCTCGAAATCACGCCAGCCCGAACAGCCCGCATCAACAATGGTCGTAACGCCATTGCGAAACGTGAAAGCATCGGGTGGCAGGGCGTTGGGGCCGTTGCTGTAGGTCTGGTCGAGGTTCGTCCCAAAAAAGACGTGCGTATGCATGTCGATCAGGCCGGGCGTCACGTACAACCCTTTGGCATCGACCACCTGAATGGCTCCTTTGGGGTCGATCGATTTGGCGACCCGGGCAATTTTTCCATCGGCAATGGCGATGTCCATAATGCCGTTGATGTTGTTTTTCGGGTCGATCACATGCCCGCCTTTGATGACGACGTTATACGGTTGCGCCATGCACAGCGTGCTACAGAAAAGAAGCAGTAGGAGGAAAGGTGTTTTCATGGTTGAGGGAGTAACGTGGACATCCTGTCCGCGAGCCGCAGGCTAATTTGCATAGCTAGACGTTAGCCTACGGCTGCGCGGACAAGATGGCCGTGTTACGTTAGACGGCGGCTTTGGTCAGTTCTTCTTTGATGCGTTTGGCTACGATTTTTTCCTGTCCGGGTTTAAGCATCCAGACGGTTACGCCGATGTTACTGGGGCCGCTGCCGCCAACCTCGATGGAGGGATCGCCTTTACGCAGGGCTTCCTGGAGCTCTTTGCCGGTAATGTGCAGTTTGGCCGGGTCCCAGGAAATACGCAGCGTGGGTGTATGGTTACCCAGAGGTGGCACATGAACCTCGGTGGTTACGCCGTTGACTGCTTTCACGGTATTTTCGACATGAGCGGTGCCTTCTTCCCAGGTTTTCCACACTTTGTCGTGGTCCTCGTTGATAAACCGCTCCAGGGCGACATACATACCCAGAATCTCTTCTTTGTTGACCTTCATGCCCCGGCCAATATTGAAACCACGGGGCGGCATATGAAGTCGGGCCGCTGAAATGATGTCTTTTTTGCCCATCAGAATACCCGCACTTTGTGGACCACGCATGGCTTTCCCGCCCGAAATGACGACGAAATGAAAACCCATGTCGTTGAATTTCCAGAGGTTTTCCACCGGTGGCACATCGGCCGCAATGTCGATGGAGGTGGGGATGTTGTGCTTCTTGCCCAGCGCCACCCATTCTTCGTGCATGATCTTGCCTTTGTCGGCTTCGATGTGCAGGAAGTGCATGAGGGCCGTTTTTTCATTGATGGCTTTCTCGACATCGGCGGCCGTTTCGACTACCACAATTTTACAGCCCGTATTGGTCAGCGCGTGGTTATACACGATGTCGTGGGCTTTCTGGCAGATCACTTCGGTTTTCATGCCGGTGCCTTCCAGATGGGGGAGCAGCTCCACTTTCTTCTGGTCCATACCGGTCAGAATGCCCGCCAGTCCGAGCGTCATGCCCGAGAACGCGCCCGACGTAACAACGGCCGCTTCGGAATGCACCATCTGGGCGATTTTCGCGCCTACTTTATCCTGAATCTCATCCAGCAGGCAAAATTCTTTTGCGCCGTAATTGATCGCGTCCAGCACTTCGTCGTGCATCAGCGAACCGGTCATATAGGTCAGCGTACCGGCTGCATTGATGAAGGTGCGGATGCCAAATTCCTTGAATAAATCGCGTTTGGGAGCCGCCACCGGGGCTGCTTCCTCTTCCAGCGAAAGGGGAAGACCGCCAACCAGGCCACCTAAAATGGGGACGCTCGATAAGCGCTTGATGAGTTTTCGTCTGCTTAACATAGGAACGTTCGAAAAGAGATTAGATGTAGGCAATGCAGTCCATTTCGACTAGCGAATCGCCGGGGACACCGCCATAAACGGCGACCGTTGTCCGCACGGGTGGCTTGCTGCCAAACCGGCCCTTATAGACTTCGTTCATGCCTTTATAGTCGTTCAGGTCGTGGAGAAATACGCTTACTTTTAAGACCTTTTCCATCGAAGAACCTGCTTTGATCAGTTCTTTTTCAAGTTCCTTGAGTACCTCGTCGGTATGTACTTTAATATCGCCCTCTTTATGGTAGCCTTTGCCCGCCACGAAAACCAGGTTGCCCAGCTTGGTTGAGCCCGAGAAGAGTGGCACATCATCCTGCGTGACCACGTTAAAAACTTCTTTTTGGGCAGCCGGTTCAGCTACAGGTTCAGCGATGGCTTTGCTGGCAGCACCCAGTCCGACGACACCGGCGGCAGAGGCAAAAAGGCGTTTAAGAATAGAACGGCGTTGTGTTTCCATGAGAAATTGAATTACTGGTTGTTATCGTTTGGTTTTATTACTGGATTTACGTTTTGGGGCGCTCTCTTTACGCTCCTGCTGATTGATCGCCAGCCGAACTTCATTGACTTCAGCCGCGCTGATGCCATCGGCCGTGTTGCCGAAGTTCTGCCGGATGTGGGTCAATACTTCAGAAAGCTCTTCATCTTTCAGGAAGCTGTGCTGGGGCATGGCATTGTTATACGACTGACCTTTAACATCGATTGGGCCTTCCAGCCCTTTAAGCAACACTGTAATCAGTTTCTTTTTGTCGCCCATTACCCATTCAGAACCAGCCAGAGGTGGAAAGCGCTGCGAATCGCCGAGGCCGTTGCGCTGGTGGCAGGCCGAGCAGTAAATACCATACACTTTACCACCGGCAACGGGTTTGTCCCGGTCCAGGTTATCGGCAATGATGTCTGGATCACGAATGTTTGACATCTTCTTGCGAGCCTCCATCTGGGCCAGCTGGGCCGCGCCGAAGTTCTGCTTGTTGCCTTTGTAGGTGACCTTCCAGATTTTCCCCTTTTCGGTTTCGGCAATGTACAACGAGCCGTCAGGACCCATTGCGATACCCATGGGCCGGTAAACGGCATCGCTCACGTTCACGATGGGATCGACACCGGCAAAGCCATCGGCGAAGACTTCCCAATCACTCGACAGTGTGTTGGCTTTCGCCGGTACGAAGCCGATAAAATAGCCCGCCTGTGGATACGGAGCCCGGTTTGTAGAGCCATGAAACGCAATGAAAGCGCCGTTTTTATAGCGCTCCGGGAAGCCGTTTGTGGCGGTTGTACCCTGATAAAACAGAATATCGTTGGGTGCCCAGTGGGCCGGAAACCCGATCAGCGGCTTTTCATAATCGCCACAGCGGCCAACCGTTTTTCCGTCGCCCCCGTATTCTGGATTGAGCAGTTTTTTGCCCTGGGCTTGGTCGTAATAGCAGTACGGCCAGCCGCCGTTCATGCCGTCTTTCACCTGGAAAAGCTCTTCGGCGGGGAATACGGCACTTTGCCAGGGTGTGTATTTCTCGGCCCATAACATCAGGAAATCATCGCGTCCGTGCTGAAGCGCATACAAACTATTGTTGGTCGGGTTCCAGTCCATGCCAACCACAGACCGCAGGCCGGTGGCATACCGGTAGCCATCTTTCTGGGTTTGCCCGTTCTTGTTGGCATCGAATCGCCAGATACCGCCATGATCTTCCAGCATTGGGCAGGGGTCGATGCCGGCCATGTTGGGCGTCCGGTTTTTGGGTTGGCAGCCATTGGAAGCCGCCCCGAAGGCCACGTAGATATGGCCGTCGTTGTCGAAGGTAACAGGCTTGGCAATGTGCTCGTGCATGCCGTGTTTATGGTCGTCGGTCAGGATCGTTTCCATGGGGCTGCTGGGAACCAGCTCGTCGGGCTTCAGTCGATAGCGAAACACGTTCAGCTCCGAACTGAAATACAGGTAGCCCTTGTAAATGCGCATGGCGGTACCATAGGCCCGTTCGCGGCCCAGTCCGCCGAACGTCTTGATGATGTCGGCGCGGCCATCGCCATTGGTATCCCGAAGCGCGATAACGGATTCGTTCTCGTTGCGGACAAAGCGGGCTTTCACGTAAATGTCTCCATTTTCGTTAACGGCCATATGCCGCGCCCGGCCGGGCAGGCTATCCACCACAACTGTTGCTTCAAATCCCTCGGGCAGAAAAAGACCACCATTCGCATCCGTCTGAACGGGAAGGCCATTCTGAGTGGTTCGCTGGGTAAATCCGACAAAAGCTAGTAAGGCGAGGGTGACGCCTTTGATGTATAATTTTGTCATTGGTCAGGAGAAGGAATAGTTGAATTTTACTGAAAACGTCCTAGAATGACCACTCCCAATCTCCTTATTTCAAGGAGGTTGGGAGTGGTAAATTACTTGGCACTGGCGATGCCGATGCCGTTCAGGTCATACACGATCTTGCCGCCTTTGATGGTCATTTCGCATTCAAACTTTTGCTTGCCCGTCATTTTGTAGCCGGTCTTGTCGTAGAAGCCAAACGTGCCCTGCCGCATTGAGAAGATAGCGACATCCGCAATGGCACCCACCGATAAATGGCCTAAGTTCTCGCGCTTGATGACCTGAGCCGGGGTCCAGGTGCTGGCTTTTATGACACTTGGGATGTCTTCGCCCATGGCTACGAATTTGGACATGATGCTGAGCATGTCTTTCATGGAGCCGTTCATGCTGCCCGTATGTAGATCGGTGCTGATCGTGGTGGGGTAAAATTTAGCCTTTATGGCCGGAATGGCCTGCGAGTAGTTGAAGCTGGCCCCCCCGTAGCCCACATCGAACACGATCCCTTTTTTGCGGGCTGCCCAGGCAAATGGCTTTACGGTTTTGGTCGCTTCGTCCACAATCGTTTCCCGGACATTCCCCTCCAGGAGCGTGTAGGCATGCGTGAAAATGTCGCCGGGGCGCAGGTGCTTCATGAACAGTTCTTCGAGAGAAAGTGGTGGGTTGTTGCCGCCAAAGTCGATGATTACGGGCATATCGGCCAGTTTTCCGGCTGCCACGGCATGATCGACGGGTGCCCAGCTTGGTCCCTGAAAATGCGCTACCTTAAAACCAACGACATCGTTTTTGTTTTCGAGGGCTACTTTGGCGGCCATCTTTGGGTCCATATCGGTGGTATCCTGCTCAAAAACGCCCCCGCGCATGCCTTCGCCCACAATGTTCAGGAACGACAGCACGCGCGTTTTAGACGTAAAAATGATGTTTTTCTTGAACGTCTCGAACGACTTCCAGCCCGCTCCACCCGCATCGACAATGGTGGTAACGCCCACTCGAAACGTGAATCCGTCGGGAGAAACAGCTACGAGCCCATTGCTCAGATAATGATTAGGTTCGGTGCCGTAGAACACGTGCCCGTGAATGTCGATCAGACCGGGGGTTACGTACATACCCTTGGCATCGACAACCTGTTTAGCCTGTTTCGCGTCGATCGATTTGGCGACCTGAACCACTTTGCCGTCCGTAATGGCGACGTCCATGAGGGCGTCGATATTATTTTTCGGATCGATCAAATGGCCACCCTTAATGACGATGCTGTAGGGCTGCGCCCAGGCTGAACCAGCGAAAAGGAAAAGGAGTAGGAATAGCGGTGTTTTCATGGTTGAGGGAGTAACGCGGACCTCTGGTCTGCACAACCGTGACTTGCTTAACTCAGCACGGCTGTGCGGACCAGAGGTCTGCATTACATTAGACAGAGGCTTTAGTCAGTTCTTCTTTCAGTCGGGCGGCCACGATTTTGTCCTGACCGGGTTTGAGCATCCAGGTTGTCATGCTGATGCCATTCGGTTCACCAACGACTTCGATGGATGGGTTGCCATTGCGCAGATTCTCCTGCAATGCTTTGGTTGTTAAATTTATCTTTCCGGTTTCCCACAGCACCCGCATGGATGGCGTGTGATTGCCTAAGGCAGGCGCGTAAGTTTCGACCGTTACGCCCTTGATGCCTTTTACGGCACCGGCAATAACGGCTACCCGATCTTCCAGCATTTTCCATTCTTTCTGGTGATCCTGCGCAACGAATTTATCGAGGGCGACATACATGCCCAGAATTTCTTCTTTGTTGACTTTCATGCCCCGGCCAATGGTGGAGCCACGGGGTGGCATGCTGAGTCGGGCCGCTGCGATGTATTGTTTTTTGCCCATCAGAATGCCCGCGCTCTGTGGGCCGCGCATGGCTTTCCCGCCCGATACACACACCAGATCAAAGCCCATGTCATTGAATTTCCAGAGGTTTTCGACCGGCGGCACATCGGCCGCAATATCGATCATGGTGGGAATGTTGTGCTTCTTGCCCAGGGCTACCCATTCCTGATGCTGAACCTGCCCTTTGTCGGACTGAATGTTCAGAAACCACAACAGGGCTGTCTTGCTGTTGATGGCTTTTTCGGCTTCTTCCAGCGTTTCTACCTGAATAATTTTGCAGCCTGTATTGGTCAGCGCATGGGAGTAACCGATGTTATGCGCTTTCTGGGCGATCACCTCCGACTTCATGTCGGTGCCTTCCAGATGCGGCAGTAGCTCTACTTTCTTCTGGTCCATGCCCGTGAGCACACCGGCCAGCCCCAGGGTCATAGCCGAAAAACAACCCGCCGTTACGACCGCCGATTCAGCATGGGTCAGGGCGGCAATTTTCTCACCGACTTTCGTCTGTACATCGTCGAGCATGACAAATTCCTTCGATGATGCCTGAATCGTTTCCACGACGTCATCTTCCATCAGCGAGCCCGTCATGGCGGTGTAGGTGCCAGCCGCGTTAATGAACGTCCGCAGGCCAAGTTCTTTCAGTACATTTCGAGCGGCCGCAGTCGCCGGAGCTGCCAGGATAGATGGTGCCGCACTGGAAAGTGCTGCGCTACCGAACATGCCGCCTATTAAGGGCACGGTTGACAGGTGTTTAATAAGATTTCTTCTTGAGAGCATGGTCAATTGGGGTTGAAGGCAAAACGCCTGTGTTATTCAAAAATAAACGTTCCGTATTTCTTAAATTCGTGAAAACTGCCGCTTGTCTTTTGCCACGACCAGGTGGCGTAACTATGGTCGTAATCAATCCGATAGAGGTTTCCCCGCCACTGGGTGCCTGCGGTTGGGGGCGTCTGCACCAGGGGTCTTAGCAGACGGTAGGGAATGAAAATTTCGCCTGTCCACCCGGTTACGGTTGCCTTGCTCACTTTGTTTCCGCCCTGTACGCTGGTTGCGTGCTGCACTTTCGAACGGCCTTCGTAATGCCAGGGTTTCCAGCCGTTGAAGTCGCCATTGATGTTTGGCACCAGGATGGCTAATTCATAATTGAGGGGAGAGAGCTCATACTCAAAATAGATGGGCACCGAAGAGTCGGGCCAGAGGAATACCTCAATGACATCTTCCTTGAACAAAAGCCCGTAGTCTTCCTGAATGGTCGCCGTTAGTTTCTCATCCTCATTCTGAAACAGGAAGTAAACACCGGTGGCGGAGTACAGCAGTTTCACCTTAGTAGAATAGGGTTTACCCGCCGATTCCTGGGGCGTTATGCGCACCCACTCGGTTTTGGCCCAGTTCGCGTTGTCGCCGTTGCCATTTACCTGAAAGTCGTCCGTTTTCCGAACGACGAGCTGGGTCGAATCGCTGGTTTGGGCCTGACTGGGCTGCATGTTTAATGCAAGTAAAATAGCTAAGGTGAAGACGGTGAGGTTCATTAGTGGGTCTTATTTGTACCAAACAGCCTCTGGCTGTTTGAGCCGCGAAGCGGCTTATGAGTCAGCTGCCATGTTAGCCGTCGGTTCAAACAGCTAGAAGCTGTTTGGTACAAGTCATTACACATAGGCGACACAATCAATCTCGACCCACGAATTGCCGGGAACGCCCGCATGTACGGCTACGGTCGTGCGAACGGGCGGCTTGTTGCCAAACCGCCCTTTATACACCTCGTTCATGGCCTTATAGTCCTTCAGATCGTGCAGCAGCACATTCACTTTCAGGACTTTGTCCATGGATGAACCCGCTTTGATCAGTTCCTTCTCTATCTCTTTGAGCACATGGTCCGTATGCGACCTGATATCGCCCTCGAAATGCGCCCCCGCCCCGGAAACAAAGATCAGATTGCCCAACCTGGTCGATCCTGAATAAAGGGGTACATCCATGCCGGGTACATCCATGCCGGGCACGTCCATGCCGGACATTTCTTTTTCTGGTTTACGTTCGGCTAAAGCCTGAGTAAACGCGCCTGTTCCGACTATGCCGGTCAGGGTGGCCAAAAGACGTTTTACGATGGATCGGCGTTGCGCTTTCATTGATTGGCGATCGAGTAGCTTATAGATTGAAAGTCAAAGTGATAGCTGGCTTACTTATCCCACCAGACAACACTGGAAAGTGTATTGGTGCCGCCCTGCCGAGTACGCGCTTCGAGGAAGTTGGTTTTGTTGTACGTTTCCTCCGAATCGGGGACAACGAAGCGGGTCGGTATTTTGCCACCCGTGAGGTTACCCGGATAATTGGTTGGCGTAAGGACCGGATAACCCGTCCGTCGCCAGTTGGAGAAGATCTCATATTCATCTTCCAGGAAAAGAGATACCCATTTCTGCGTCTGGATCTGTTCCATTTGCTGCGCTACGGTTCCGCCGGTTTTGTATGGGTTGGCCACCAGGTAAGCGTTGATCCGGGCTTCTGAAATCGTGCCGCCCGTTCCAAACAATGACCATTGGCGCATACCGGCTTTGACGGCATTGGCATAGGCCGTGGCCGCCGTGGTTCCGCTGGCCCAGCCGCGTACCGACGCTTCGGCCAGCAGCAGGTTCGTTTCGGCATTTCCCAGTACGATCAGCGGGGTGTTGTATTTTAACAGCGTATTGGGATTTGGTTCGGAAAAGGAATTGAAATTGGCGGGTAAGCTATTGTAAGCGGCATTCGGCATACCGCTTTGCAATGCCGTTGTAGTGTCGGCGGCAAATGTTTTGCCATCCGTGGTGGTCCACACAATGGAGATCACATTCAGGCGCGGGTCTTTGGTATTTTTCAGGTAATCGATAAACGTCTTGGCGTACTTGCCGCCCTCCACATTATCGCCACCGGGCGTAATGTAATCGGTGCTGATCAGGCCGTTGGCAATGAAGTTCCGGCTGGCCGTCTGCGACCCATCGACGTAAGCGATCACGGCCCGGTCGGCATCGTCCAGCACAACGCCACCGGCAATGGCTTTTTCAACCCAGGTTTTGGCCAGCGAGGCATCCACTTCGGTCAGGCGCATACCCAGCCGCAACATGAGCGAGTACCCGAATTTTTTCCATTTGGCCACGTCGCCATTATACATCAGGTCGGCTGCACCAAAGGTCGCTTTGGTGGCATCGAAGGCGGCAATGGATTCATCCAGCTCCTTCAACAAGTCGGCGTAGATAACCTGTTGCGTATCGTACTTGGGGCTATAGTTTTTGGTGGCGAGCGCTTTCCCTGCGTCGAAGTAGGGAATGTCGCCGTACATATCCGTCAGGCGATGGAAAATATACGCTTTCCAGATCCGGGCCGCCGACCGTTTGTTGACATCGATCGGATTGGTCGAAACGGCGTCGATGACCTGTTGAATGGAAATCACAGCGCCCTGTCCGGCAAGGGTACCGGCGTAGGCATTCCAGTTGCCGGAGGAATAAGTGTAATTAAAGTATTTGTCGCCAGCCGCCGGGACTTCCTTATAGGTCGCGAACTGCTGCATGGACTGGCCGATGGTCAGGTAGGCCGCTCCGGTAAAATTGGTGCTTACGCCGTCCAGCTGGGCTCTGGTGAACAGGTAGCCCGGCACCACTTCGGCGTATTTGTTGGGGTCTACGTTCATCTCCTCGAAGCCTTTGTCGCAAGCTGACAAGAGCAGAAGCATCGGGGCTATATAGCTTAGTTTTTTGATCAGATTCTTCATGGTCAGTAGGTTAGTCGCTTAAAATTTCACCATTAAGTTTACACCGAGGCTTCTGGTTCTGGGTACGCCGAACGCTTCCAGGCCCTGGGCGTTCGTGCTAGTATAGCTCGACTCCGGATCGAAATACTGATTCTTTTTGTCTTTGTAGAGAATGGCCAGGTTACGAGCCACAAACGAAATCGTAGCCGATTGTAGCTTCAGAAACGACAGCTTGCTAACGGGCAGATTGTAGCTCAGAACGACCTGACGTAATTTCACGAAGTCATTGTTGAACATGAACATAGCCGTGTAATTCTTGTCGTTATCGTAATACGTATCGACATCTTCTTTGGCCCATGTTTTGGTGTAGGGAGCGCCTTCCGGGGTTACGCCCGTTACGGTCACACCGGTTTCGCGGCCGGGCAGCGTTTCCTGCGGCAGGCCGAACCGATAGGCATACTGGTACAGATTCGAATAAACGATACTGCCGAATTTACCGTCGATCAGCAGGTTCAGGGAGAAGTTCTTGTACCGGAAATTGTTGGTGATCCCCATCGTTAAGGGTGGAGTGCCCTGCCCGATTTCTTCCAGATCCCCTCTGAGCGCGTATCCGCTGGCCGTGTTGAAGATAACGTTTCCATTGGCGTCGGTTTTCTTCCGGTATCCCCAAACCGTACCATACGGTCTGTCCAGTACGTTCCGTACCAATCCGCCACCAACACCAGCACCTATATCGACACCACTGATCCCCTGGGCCAGCTGTTCGATTTTGCTTTTGTTGTAAGCCATGTTGAAGCTAACATCCCAGCCGAACGTAGGTGTTTTAACCGGCGTACCCGTTAGCAGTAATTCGATACCCTTGTTGCTCAGCGCGCCTACGTTCAATAGGGCAGAGGTATAGCCCGACGAAAGAGCAATGTTCGACGTGACGATATCGTCCGTTGTTTTGCGGTTATACAGCGTGAGGTCGATACCCAGTCGGTTGTTCAGGAACTTCGCTTCGATACCGCCCTCGTAGGTGGTCGATGTCAGCGGTTTGAGATCCGGGTTTGGCACCTGCGACGAGGACAGAACCTGCACCGGCCGGCCGTTGTGACCACCCTGTTGCATGGTGTAGTACTGATAGATCTGATACGCATTGACAGTAGCGCCACCCACCTGCGCCCAGGAGGCCCGAATCTTGGCAAAGTTGATCGCTTTGGGCAATTGGATGGCGTCGGACAGAATGAACGAACCGCCAACCGATGGGTAGAAAATGTGGTTGCTCTTCGGATTCAGTACCGAGAACCAGTCCTGACGACCCGACACGGTCAGATAAGCGATGTTCTTGTACCCAAAGTCAGCCGAGCCGAATACCGAATTGATGGCGCTTTTGAGATAGGTCGGCGTCGTGGTCGAGGTGGCCAGGTTGGTATAGCTGTAGAAGTAGGGCACCGTGAACTCACTACCTTCGATCAGTGTCTGATCGAAGATGGCTTTCTGGGCATTGCCACCCAACAGGGCTGTAAAACTCAAATCCTTGAAAAAGGTGGTGTTGTAATTCAGGGTCAGCATCCCGTTGGTTTCCGAAGACGTCGTTTTGCGTCCCTGATACGAGCCCAATGGCTGGTAGGCGTTGTTGGTTGGCTGTATGTATTCCGACGAGAAACTGTAGAAATCCTGGCTGACACTGCCTTTCAGAAACAGGTTATCCAGAATGTCGTACCGGATACTACCCTGACTGATAAAGCGGTGTTTCATGTCGTTATTTTTAAACTTGTTGACCACGAAATACGGGTTAGGAGCCGCTGGAACGGGATTCCACTCCATCTCTTTGCCCGTTACGGGGTCATAACCCGGAGCCAGGCTGCGGATGTCGACTACGTTGGCGATCAGGTAAGTAGCCCAGTGTGGGTTGAAGTCGGCATACCCGACTTTAGGGCGATTGATCCCTTCTTCCACGTTATACTGGAAAACACTTTCAACACTCAGCTTTTTGCCCAGAAAGGCATTCAAGTTAAGGTTAGCAATTCGGCGGGAGAACGACGAGTTCGGGACAATGCTGTTCGACTGGGTGTTGTTCAGGCCCAGGCGAAAATTTACGGTCTCGCTACCGCCCGTAAACGCAACTGAGTTGATGTAGTTGCTGCCGGTGCGGTAGAAGTTTTTCAGGTTATTTTTCTGGGGCGAATACGGATGCAGTTGGCCGTCGACCTGAATCGTTGGCAGGCCATCCATCCGGGCACCATACGAAAGGCGACCGGTGCTTTTGGCCTCCGTAATGGTCGTCGGTTTTTTGCCATCGACGCCCTGGCCGTATTCATATTGCCAGTTCGGAATGACGGCAATATCCTCAAACGTTGTGTTGCTGTTGACTTCAACACCAACGCCTTTCTGGGCGCGGCCTTTTTTGGTCGTGATCAGAATAACGCCATTGGAAGCGCGGGCGCCATAGAGCGCTGCTGCCGGACCGCCTTTCAATACGCTGATGGATTCGATATCGTCGGGGTTGATACCGCCAATACCATCGCCCCGGTCAACGTTCGCTCCGTTTCCGTCCGTAGCCGTACCGCCGGGGGTACTGTTATCCATCGGCATCCCATTAATGACGTACAAGGGCTGGTTATTGCCGTTCAGCGAGCCATTTCCGCGGATAATGACCCGGCTCGATCCACCGGGGCCAGTTGACATACCGGTTGCGTTTACCCCGGCAATTTTACCGGTCAGAGCATTGGCCACGTTGTTTTCGCGAGCCTGGGTGAATTCGCTTCCTTTTACTTCGGAAACGGCGTAGGCCAGTGCTTTTTTCTCCCGCGCAATGCCGAAGGCGGTCACGACCACTTCACCGAGCGTGCTGGCTTCGGGTACCAGGCTCACCGACAGAGTACTCTGGTTGTCGACCGCTACTTCCTGCCGTTTGTAGCCTACAAAGCTGAACACCAGGATGGAGGGCTGATCCGGAATATCCAGCGCAAACGTACCGTCGGCAACGGTCGTCGTTCCTTTCTGAGCATCCTTAATGATCACACTCACGCCCGGCAGACCCGCGCCTTTTTCGTCGAGAACGACGCCCGTAATTCGGCGCTTCGGGGCTTCCTGTTTGAGGGTCGGTTGGGTGTCGGACTGTAATTCCTGCCGTTTTAAAATAATACGCTCCTGAAAAACTTCGTAGGCAACCTGATACGGCGAAAGAACCTTGGTGAGTACGTCGGACAGGGACTCGTTCTGAAATTTATAATTGAGTCGGCGTTCGGCCCCGAATATCTGGGGGTTGTAAAGAAACTTGACGTGCGCAACGGCCTCCAGTTTATCCAGTACCTTTTCGGCGTCAGCGTTGGCTAACTGGAAAGATACCTTTTGCTCCAGTACTTTCTGGCCGCTTACCTCATAGGCATGGGCGAAGGTTACGAAAGCAACAGAAAGGAAGGCCTGGTATAATCCAATGCGCATGATTTTCTGTATTGTCTTTTGACAAAGTACTCGTTTTAACATAGTTTTGGCTTTTGTCGGGTGAAAAATTCGGCACAATAAGGTCCCAATCCGCTGCAGGCGGATGTCGTAATGAGCTTACACGAGGGGCAGTTTTAAGTCGGGGATGTTAGCGCATCTTCGACTTTTTTTGTGAGTAAATCGGGTCGTCGTTGACCATAGGCAGTTGGCGTCTTAGATTAAGTTGATTGGGTATCGTTACTTCCGGGGTTTTCGATTTTAAGTAGATTGAGAATCGGGTTTGTCATTAATAGAGCCAGCGTTTAACAACCATTGCTGCTGATGATGATGGTGCCATCTACTTGCTTATAGCTGGCGTTGATGGTGTGGCAGATCAGATCCAGTTTTTCAAAAAGGGGTTCGTTGGCAAAGGAAGCGGTCAGGTAACAGGCTCGCATAACCTCCTCATCGAAAACGATTTGTATGCCATACGATTGGTTCAGGGCCGCAAATACATCGGAAATGGGTGTCCGTTTGAAGGCAAGTGTCTGTTTCGGTAGAGCCTGCTCGATAGGCACCGGATTTTCGATCAAACTCTTGATGAGCTGTGTCTGGGCCGGTGAATACACGATTTGCTGGTTGGGCGTCAGCACAATGCCATCCAGCTTAAAGGTTTCTGGCTGGTTGCTGGGGGGGAGTTGCTTCTGGGCATATACAGCCACGCGCCCCGTTCTGACCACCACTTTCATTTGCTGGTCTCCGTCAAAAGCCTGCACCGTGAAGCTGGTGCCCAGTACTTTGGTAACCAGGCCATTGGCGTATACATAGAATGGCTTCGACGGGTTTTTCATAACCTCAAAAAAGCCCTTCCCCGACAAATAAACTTCCCGTTTGCTGCCAGAAAACCGGTTTGCGTAACTCACCCGGCTTTTGGGGTAGAGCATAATGGTGCTTTGATCCGGTAAGGTTACCCGCTGAGGAGCATCGGTCGTGTTGCTGACTTCGGAAAGGGGCTCCGTTACCTGGGCCACCAGGTCCGTATATGTTACCCCTGTTTTGCTGGTGGTTGGGTGGAGTAGGTACCAGCCAAATAAACCCAGAACAACCAAAATGCTGGCCGCCATACCATAACGAGCGGGCGCGAACTGAAACCAGCTTACGGGTACGACGGGAGTCTTCGGCTTATCGAGCGAATGCCGAAGCCGACTTACTTCATCCTGAATTTCCTGGTCCGAAATGGGTAAGCGTTCTGTAAAGTGCTGGCCGTATGTGTTGTGTAACGAAAGGAGCATCGTAGCCGCCTTGTCAACAAGTTCCGTTTTATCGGGATGTTGCGTCAGCCATTCCTGCCAGAGAGCAGTAGCTGCTGGGTCATTGTCTAATTGCCATCGCTGGAAAGATGAATCGAGGGCTAATTCTTCAGGTGCTAAATCCCGGTACTCCTGCATACGGTATTTGTGAATTTGAAGGAAAGATGCAGGAGTGGGCAGTCAATACTCTCTTTTTCGAAATTTTATTTTAATTTTTTTTAAATAGGCGGTAGAATGGCGATATAGAAGCAGTAAGAAAGATATTTTTGCAAGGTCACGTTACTCCTAAATCCCCTGAAAGGGGATTTAGGAGTTTACGAAGCCATCAACAATCATCCCGGGCAGGCCTTTCATTGCCACGCATTTCGCAGAAATCGAAGCCAGTTCTTATGAAAAATATTCTCGATGTCTTCTGATGAATAGCCTCGTTTGGTCAATAAGCCCGTCAGGTTTTGTAAATCGGCGATGGTGTCCAGATCGCTGGGGGACTGTTCAATGCCGTAAGTTCCGTCGAGGTCGCTACCGATGGCAATATGGTGGCTGTTGCCGGTGAGCTGGCAGATGTGGTCGTAATGGTCGATGATCGTTTCCAGACTAATACCGAAGCTGGCCGGGTTGCTGACCCGTTGCGTAAAGCCCGGTTTCATCATCCAGGCGTCGAAGCAACCGCCAATGACACCACCGCGCTCGGTTAACTGCCGAATCTGATCATCGGTCAGTTGCCGTTGGTGAGGCACCAGCGCCCGGCAATTGTGGTGGCTGGCCCAGACAGGTCCTTTATACAGAGAAAGTGCTTCGCTAAAGCCCTCGTCGGTCAAGTGCGTCGCATCCAGGATAATGCCCAGCCGATCCATCTCTTTGACCAATTCTCGTCCCTGTGGCGTTAATGGGCCGCTTAAGCCGGTGCCGGGTGCATACCGCCCGGTGCTGTAATGCGCCGGACCAAGCGCCCGTAAACCATAGGCGTAGGCCTTTTCCAGATAGGATAAGTTCACCAGCGAATCGGCTCCCTCCAGGCTCAGAATGTAGCCAACGGGCTTTTTATCCTTGGCAATCGTTTCATCGAGCCAGAGCGCCACATGACTGTCGAGACTGGCCCGATCCCGAATCTGGACCATTTCGCCCGCGTCGACCATCGTTTCGTACCACGCTCGTTGCGCCTGCGTCATGGCCCACGCCTGCTCCGGGGAGTTCCAGCCAGCACCGGGCAAATTGCCGTTACTCTGATTAAAGCGGGCAATTTGTGTGGCGACGACCAGACCGATATTCCCC
Source organism: Spirosoma horti (assembly GCF_054776595.1). NCBI lineage: Bacteria > Pseudomonadati > Bacteroidota > Cytophagia > Cytophagales > Cytophagaceae > Spirosoma > Spirosoma horti. The sequence goes on along the minus strand of NZ_BAAHBQ010000003.1, from coordinate 547,801 downwards.
CGACGAAGATCGGGTAAGGAAACGGTGCCCTTTGCCCGGTCAATTTTGTCGGTCATATCGCCTTCCTGCTGCCGAATTTCATGGGCTGTCATTCGGTAGTCACGGTTCCATTCAATGGCGTTCAGCGCCATGTCGAGGTGGGCATCAATAATGAACATGAAGGCTGAAATTGGTTGTTGACTTGTCTTAATTGTGTTGGCCGTTTCTTAAAACGGCCATGAGTGGTTTCTCAAAACCGCCCTATTGGATGTAAACGAGGTTTTAAGAAACCTCGCTGGTCGGATTTAAGAATCCGACCCCACGTTAATCCTGCGACCGTAGTAAAAAACTACTTACTCAGGTGAATTCTCATCCGTCTGAGCCAGTTTCCTCTTCACCACGTCGGCTGGGTATTTCAAGGCCAATCGGCGGATGTCGTAGCTGAATTCTTCGTACGTTTCTTTCCAGAGCTTGGCTTCTTCGGGCGTGTAGTCGTAAAAACCCTGCGCGTTCAGAACGCCTTTGCCGCCCGCCTTCACAATGTCATCAATCAGTTTGGGGACTTCGGTCTGGTTGCTCAGCGTGGGCCATAAATCCTTCATAACCGTGTGGTAAGCTGGTACGCCCGTGAGGTCCATCCACCGGAAAACGCCCACCAGTGTCATCCAGTAGCCGGTGTTGTTTCGGCAGGCCCGGTCTACGTCCTCAACGGTAGCATACCCATTTTCGACCAGATTGAAAGCCTCGCGATACATGGCGTACATCAGCCGATTGGCAATGAACCCCCGAATGTCTTTGCGAACCAGTGTCGGTTCTTTATCCCACAAATGGGCCAGCTCGTAAACCCAGTCGGCGGTTTGGGGATTGCTTAAATCGCCACAGATAATTTCCAGAAAACGGGTCGTGTGCGAAGGCTCGGTCCAGTGCAGACCCAGAAATCGTTCGGGCAAACGGATCTGGCGCTGGAGAATACTGATCGGAATGGCGGAGGTGTTGCTGGTGATGACGGCATCGTCGGCGACAACGGCTTCGATCCGGTCGTAAACCGATTTCTTGATGTCGATGTCTTCCAGCGTACATTCCAGCACTAGTTTACAGTCCTTCAGAAGGCCATAATCTTCCGTGATGGTAAGCTGGTTCAGGTAGTCCTCCGGACTTTTTGTGATCAGGCCTTCCTGGTGGGCCTTTGCCAGATGCTCCCGAATGCGCGGCTCTGCCGTTTCCATATCGACGGGCAGCGGGGCGACGGCCACCACCGGATGCCCCGACAGCAATAGACAGGTGGTGATGCTGCAACCCATCAGGCCCAGCCCGACCACGCCCACGGGAATTGATGACGGATTGAGTGGCTCGTTCATGTTGGTTATGTAATTACGTAAGTTGACTGATATCGACTAGTTTCGGCTTACGAGTAAGCAAATGAATGATGATCCAGGCCAGCAGATAGGTACAGCCGCAAATTGTAAACAGCAGATTGTAGCCGCCCGATAGATTCCCGGCTGCTTTGTACGAATCGAGCAGACTGCCCACCAGCATGGGGAAGAAAATTCCACCAACGGCCCCGGCCATGCCTGCTATACCAACGGCCGAACTGACAGCTTGTTTCGGAAATAGATCAGATGCCATGGTAAACACGTTGGTTGCCCAGGCCTGGTGAGCGGCTACGGCCAGACTAATCAGGCCAACTGCTGCCCACACATCCGTCGCAAATTGAGCAAGTATAATGGATAATTCTAAACCGGCAAACACGATAAGGACGGTTTTTCGGGCTTTCAGTGTCGGCCACCCGCGTTTGATGAGCCAGGAGGACAAATAGCCGCCCCCCACGCTGCCAACGGTCGTGGCGGTATAAATGAGCATCAGCTCAAGGCTTGGTTTTTTCAAATCCAGCTTGAACGTGGAGGAGAAATAGGAGGGAAGCCAGAAGAGAAAAAACCAGTAGATCGGGTCAATAAGCCCCTTGCCGGTGATGAGTGCCCAGGTTTGTGGAAGGGTGAACAGTCTGACCCAACTTATGGCGACTTTGTTTTCGCTTTCAACCTCCTGACCGCTGGTGATGTACGTGTATTCGGCTGCCGACAGGCGTTTCTGTTTAGCAGGTACCTCATAAAACACGAACCAGAAAATCAGCCAGACGAACCCCAGGGCCCCGGTAATCCAGAACACTTCCTGCCAGCCGTAGTGAGTCAGAATCCAGGGGACAATCAGCAGGGCAACGACTACGCCAACGCTGGTGCCTGCGTTGAACAGCCCCGTGGCCAGCGCCCGTTCTTTGGTAGGAAACCACTCGGCTACGGTTTTTACGGCGGCCGGGTAATTGCCTGCTTCGCCCAGGCCCAAACCGATTCGGGCCAGCCCAAACCCGAATACACTTCTGGCCAGCGCATGGAGCATCCCCGCTACGCTCCACCAGACAATGGTGACAGCGTACCCAATTCGGGTGCCAACCTTGTCAATAAACCAGCCAAAGGCCAACAAACCAACAGCATACGCAGCCGAAAACGCCGTGACAATCCGGGAGAAATTAGTTTCGGTCCAGGAAAATTCAACTTCCAGAATAGGTTTCAACAAGCCTATTATCTGGCGGTCGAGGTAATTGATCGTGGTTGCCGTAAACAATAAAACGACGATAAGCCACCGGTAATTAGGGCTTTGGGAATTAATCACAAGAGGTAGGGTTTAAGGTATAATGGATTTTTTTAACCACTTCGGCGGACCACTGAAGTGGTTAAATTCTCCTTATTTCTGATTCATAGCCACCTGCATATTTTTGACAAAGTCCTGCAAATGGACGCTCAGACCAGGCCAGTTTTTTGCCTGAATAAGTGCCTTGTCGAATAGGTGGCTGCCGATGCCTAATCCATCGGCTCCGGCGTTGAAATAAGCCGCCATGTTGTCGAGACTAATACCACCGGTTGGTATCAGTTTCAATTGATTCAGGGGCGCTTTTACATCCTTAATGTACTCGGGCCCAAGGGATGTGGCCGGGTACACTTTCACCATCGAGGCCCCCAATGACCAGGCTTTGTAAATTTCTGACGGGGTGAAGGCACCGGGAAAAATAGGCACTCCCCGTTTTACGCAGGCTTTAATGACTTTTTTGTCGAGGATGGGTGTGACAATGAACTGAGCCCCGGCGTCGAGCGCCTGGTCGAGGTCGTCGAGTGTACAAACCGTTCCGGCGCCGATGTTCAGCCCGTCAAAATGGTGTTTTATCGCGTTCTGAATGATAGTCGCGGCTCCTGCTGTATTCATCGTTATTTCGATGGTTGTCAGGCCCGCTTCCCGATAAACTGGCAGAATGTGGTCGATATCCTCCGCTGACAGTCCCCGAATAATGCCGACGATGGGCGCTTTTGAAAATAACTCCCAGGAGAATGTGTGCTGGCTCATGTAAATGAAAGTAAGTTGTTGAGGAGTATAGCAATTCAGCTGCCCACTATTTCGGTAGGCTGACCAGGTGATTTTGGGCTATTTTAAGCTGTCCGGCCATGGTTGCCTTATCGATCAGATTTGCAGAAATAGTTGTTGTGCGATCGCTTAATTGAAGTACTTCCATCGCTAGTTTGTACAACTCATACAAGTTATTGCCACTGCACAAGATCATCTGCCACTGCGGTTGCTTCTGAAGTGTTTTTAATTCGTCGCCAATTAGAAGGCCACTCAGGTAAAAGGCGTTCTGCTTCTTGGTCAATTTGTTGAACAACTGGTTGGTCCGGACCTTGAATAAGTCGTTCAGAACCGACGAGTCGGCATCATTGATTCCCGACGTAAAGGCCATCAAGTCATCATCTGAAAACGTACTCAGGTCGGTGGGGTCTACCGAATCTTTCAGGATGCTGTGATAAGCCATCAAATTGAATAACTCGCCCGTCATGAAGGTGTGAAAGTCGATGACCTGCTGCTGTTGAATGTAAATATGCTTGGAATGGGTGCCCGGAAATATCAGGATCGACTCATCGACGTTAACCTGTAGGGTGTCCAGTAAATCCAGTAAGCCAATAAGCTGGGTTTCTTCCCCACGCATCACGTCGTCCTGAGTTCGGACGCCCGAAATCAGGGTAAGATCGTGTGGAAAGTCGACCTGCGCCAAAAGCCGCCTGGTACTGGCCAGGCTACCATCTGTTGGAAAAGGCAGGGTGGCATAAGGTACCTCTTCCATGCCAATCGAGGAGGAAGCCATACCCGAAATGACAATCGGAATCCCTGCCAGGTTGATGGCCGTTTTACTGGATAACCAGTCGAGCTGACGCTTCAACTGCTGGCGGAAAAAGTGTTCTCTGGATATACCCTGGCTTTCGCCGTTTGCTTTCCAGTCGCTGAACGTGCTGGCTACTCCTTCCTGTGAAGTGACTTCGTCGATAAGCCGAAGGTCTGTGCTGTCTATGAGCCGTAAACGAAACGAGGAAGTCCCCCAGTCGCAACCTAATAGATAGTTTTTCATTAATTTTCCTTTTTTGTACGACTCACGGTAATGCAAATGCGACATACGATCCACCCGATTTGAGGCCATATCGGGTACCTCCGGCGGCAATGGCGATATACTGTTTTCCATTGACCATGTAGGTAATGGGCGTAGCAAAACCACCGGCGGGCAGTTTGTACTCCCACACGATTTTACCCGTTTTTTTGTCAAATGCCCGAAGCTTTTCGTCATACGTGGCCGCAATGAAAATCAATCCACCCGCCGTCACAATGGGTCCGCCGTGGTTTTCTGTACCCGTTGGTGGAATGCCTTTCTTCGTCAGTTCGGGGTATTCGCCCAGCGGTACTTGCCACAGGTATTCGCCCGTGTTCATGTTGATGGCATTCAGCGTGCCCCAGGGTGGTTTGATGGCGGGGTAATTATCCTGATCCCGAAACTGCGTATTCCCATTGTTTAGGTAAGGCGGACTGTACGGAAAGTCAGCGCCTTCGGGCGTAGGCGTGTTGACAACTGAACTATGGCTGTCATTGGCCGCTACTGTGGCGGCTGGTTTGGTCTCCTGTTTTAGTAAAAACCGGATGATCGCTTCCCGGTCATCCGTAGAAAGGTGGCCAAAAGAAGGCATCCGTCCCCGTCCGGTTATTAAAATGCTGGCAATTTGCTCTTTGGTGAGTCGCTTGCCTACATCGGTCAAATCGGGGTAAGCCTGCGCTGTCTGACTACCCCCGCCCGATTTTCCTCCCGCAGCATGGCAGACGGCGCAGTTGGTATTGAACAAGGCTCCTCCTCTGGAGAGGGCTACGCCATCGGCCTGCGCCCGAACATCGCGCATTTTGAGCCACCAGAGCATGGTGTTGGCGTTCTGATACAGAATACCGTCCGGATCGGCGGCATTGCCACCCCATTCAGCCCCGCCCCCGAAGCCATAAAATAACGTGCCCTCCACACTGGGCGGCATGTATTTACTGCCGTGGCGGCTGTTCCTGTAGCGGTCAAGGACATACGCATGGGCTTCGGGCGTCCGGGTTGTGATTTCATTTTCCGTCAACTCCTGGCGGACAAACGGTGCCGGTTTGGTTGGAACGGGCTGGGTGGGCCAGGGTTGTTCACCGGGTAAGGCGGGTGACGTTACAACGGGTACTTCCTTGACCGGGAACAGCGGTTTACCCGTATCCCGGTCAAAAACAAAAACATAGCCATCTTTGGTAGCCTGTGCCACCGCATCGACCATCTTTCCGTTGTGTTTGACCGTAATCAGATTGGGCGGACAGGGCAGGTCACGATCCCACAGGTCGTGGTGCACCGTCTGGAAATGCCAGATTCGTTTGCCGGTTTTTGCGTTCAGGGCAATAACGCAATTGGCAAACAGATTCTGGCCCGGGCGGGCTCCGCCATAGAAGTCGACGGAGGGCGAGCCCGTACCGGCATACACAACGCCCCGCTCTTCATCGACTACCAGACCGGCCCAGCAATTGGCCCCGCCAAGTTTCCGGTACGAATCTTTCGCCCAGGTTTCGTAGCCATACTCGCCGGGAAGCGGAATGGTGTGGAATACCCATTCGAGCTTGCCGCTACGCACGTTGAACGCCCGCAGATAGCCCGGAGGAGCATCGCCCCCTTCGTTGACAGCCGAACCGGTAATCAGTAAATCTTTGTAAATAACGCCGGGCGTCGTTACGCGAATGGAAAGATTGGCTACCTCATGACCGAGCGTTTCTTTGTCGCCAAGCCCTTCGTGCAGGTCGACTGTTCCATTTTTGCCAAAACTCTCTACCAACTTGCCCGTAGTGGCGTTGATGGCATACAGAAACGAGCCGACCGTATACAGAATCCGTTTATCCTGGCCATCTTCCCAATACATGACCCCGCGGACGGGATGAAAACGGGGCTTTTTTTCGGGATCGGCAAAGGGGTCAAATTGCCAGTGTTGCTTGCCCGTGGCCGCATCGACAGCAAACAGTTTCAACCTCGGAGAGGTACCATACAGAACACCTCTTACCACGATGGGCTGGCATTGGATGTCCATCCCCCGCTGGGACTCCCCCTTATTTTCTCCAGTATCGTAGCTCCAGGCCAGCGTCAGGTTCTTTACGGTCTGGGTGTTGATTTGCGACAAAGGTGAATACCGGTTTCCGGCCGCATTGCCACCATAAGTAGGCCAGTCGTCGTTTGGTGGAGACGATTTTGCCGACGGCTTGTCCTCATTCAAGGATAGGTAACTTCCCAGAATCAGTAGGCCGAATAAGGATTTTAGGAAAAAATTCATTGACTATTTAGTCGGTTAAAGGTTAAGAAAAAGGGGGTGGCATCGTTGGTAAGCTTCAAATGACATTACGTACAAACCATACCGCTACTTCGTTTTCTCATAAAACTCATATGTGATTTTCCAGGTTACCTCCTGGCCGGGGGCAGCTTCCAGTCGTATGTAAGGCTCCGGGCAGGACGTAGTGGCGCAAGCCCAATAAACTAACTTTTCCATGGGATGATCGCTGGTTATATGGATGCCAGCCCCCGTCTTCTGATTCTTGATACGGATGTCATAATCGCTGGAAACGGGCTTGAAGCCCTGTAAACCGGCACTGTAAACCTGTTCTTTTTTTTCCAGTTCCCGCGAATACATCAGCCGGTTGCCCTCTGCGAGAATGGTCGTTCCGAATCCCTTCCCGTCCGCTTTCACCTCAAATGGAAACTGAATGTTGACCGTGGGGCCAGTGGGTTGTTTGTCGATGATGAAGAAATTGTGGTCATACACACTTGTCTGAATGGGTTTGCTACCCGTGTTTTTGAGGCTATGCTCCAGCACCAGTTCAGGTTTGCCTTTGCTCAGCCGAACGGTTTTGGTATACCGATACCCATAGCCGGTTGGATCGGTTAGTTCATGCGTAAAATTAATCTGGTCTTTGTGGCGTTTGACGGTCCATTTGCCGTGATCAGCTACCTCGAAGTATTTCGAAAAAGCGTAGGCTTTATCGTCCGGCTTAAGGAGGGTTCCTACACCTATTTTTACGAATGTCTCCCCCGGTTTAGCGTCGGTATAGCCCAGTGGCGTGAACTCCTCGGCGGGGCCGTTGATGGCGTCGTGCATCTTGGGGTCGTAGTTTTCAAACCATTGGTCAATAAAACTATGCCCTTTGTAGGTCAGACTCCGAAAGGCGCCCGCCCAGTCAAACCGGGTGCCCTGATAATATCCCTGCTGCTCATCGGGTAGGTACAATGTCGTTTGAATAACGCCATTCGACAGTTCGGCCTGCGGCCATTCCGCCAGGGGCAATGTTGCGGCACATAAGCCAAAGATTGCGGTTGTGAGTACGATTGCCTTTTTCAACATTGTATGTGTTTGTAAAGACCTATAAGGTTCTTGGAACCTTATAGGTCTACTTGTCAGATCACCTACAAATTCGGGTTAATAGACGTATCAGTATACGGCAATGGGAACCAATAATTTGCTTTGGTAATGGGTTTGATGGGTTGCAGATCCTCAGGGCTTTTGGCCGCATTGGCGGCTTCTACCTGTTCCAGACGAATCAGGTCAAACCAGCGCGTCCGTTCGCAGGCAAACTCCCAGGCGCGCTCCTGCACCACCGCGTCGGCAAACTGGGCGGCCGTGAGGCCATCGCCCGGTGCCAGCGCCTTGGCACCCGTTGGTAAACCCCGCAACCGAACTGCATTTAGGGCATCATACGCTGCCTGATCCGGGCCTCCTGTGCCGCGCGCTTTGGCCTCGGCATAAATGGTCAGTACGTGCGGATAACGCATCATAACGGAGGGTAGCGAAATGCTGGACGTAACGACGTTGCCTTTGATGTACCATTTTTTGTAGTACGGATGTTTCGTCAGGCTTTGTTCCCAGGGAATGGTGGTGGCACCCAAACCAAACTGCGTCCGGAAGGTAGCATCTTTGCGGGGACCGGCAGGGAAGGCTTTGAAGAAATTAAGCTCGGCAAACATATCATCCCAGCCCCCTTCTTCACCCGGCATGGTCGTATTGCCATAGGTGGCGTTGGCCGTACCGCTGCCCCCCGTAAACCCACTGATCTGAAAGACCGATTCCGGAATGATCGCGACGGCCGGATCGTTGTCGAAAACGGCGGCAAACGTTGGCATCAACGCAAAACCATACGTGGCGCGGTTGTCAATCACTTCCTTGGCTTTAGCCGCAGCCAGATCATACTTGTCGGTTTGCTTGAGCGGCCAGCCCGCCATGGTCAGGTATACGTCGGCCAGGAACGCCTTGGCTGCACCCACATTGGGCCGGCCCGGATCGCGTCGGGTGTTAGGCAGCATGGTTTCCGCTTTCTTCAAATCCTCGACGATCAGGGCATAGACTTCCGCTGGCGTCGATTTTTTGATGGTGAGCAGGCTGGCTGAGTATTCGCCGGCAGTGACCAGCGGAATACTGCCGTAAAAGCGGGTCAACCAATAATAGGAAAAGCCACGAATGAAATAGGCCTCGCCCGCAATGATGTCAATCGTCGCTTTGGTGCCGACCGTTTTTGAGTAATTGTTGATTACGTTGTTGGCACCCTGAATGGCTTTGTAACAACCCGTATAGACAGCCCCCGAGCGCTGGTTTGTGGTCGATACATTAAACTGGTCGAACTCACGCCAGTCGGCTTTGTTGCTGGCTGGGTGCGTCGTTACGTCATCGGCACCCAGGACGGCTGCATTGGCGGAAGGATGCAGGAAGCCGTAGCTCCACTGATTGCCTAAGCCTTTATAGGATCCGGTCAGGGCCGACTCCAGGCCGTCCTGAGTCGAGAGAACGTTTCCGCCGTATAATAGCCCCGTTGTATCTTCTTCGAGGTAACCTTTGCAGCCTGCTGTGAGCAGGGCTGCCAATCCAAGTATGACTAATTTTTTCATGATTCAGTAAGGAGTTTAAAAGCCCAGGTTGATACCGAGCGTATATTGTTTGGCATTTGGATAGGAACCGTAGTCGATACCGATGGCTGTATCGGTGTTCGAACCAACCCGGGCCGACTCTGGATCTGGCCCTTTGTATTTGGTGATCGTCAGCAGATTCGTTGCGCTGGCAAATACCCGGATGCTCGCTTTGTTATGAATGAACCCGGTTGGTACGTTGTAGGAGAGGCTTACGTTTTTCAGACGAACGAAGCTGCCATCTTCCAGGAATCGGCTCGACTGGGTGAAGGGCTGGTACGTTTTCGTAAACGCCGGAACGTCGGATGTTTCATTGCCGGGGCGGTAATAATTCCGGATTTCAGACAGAATGAATTGCCGCGCATCGCCCGAGCCTGACAGGGCTGCTGCCCGGGTATAGTTGAGCTTATCGACGCCAAATACACCGTTAAAGAACACGTTCAGTGTCAGTCCTTTGTAGGTGAAGGTGTTGTTCCAGCCACCCGTTGCTTTCGGGAATGCCCGGCCTATAATCTGGAAGTCATCCGTTGTAATCGAATTGTCGCCGTTCAGATCCTGATAGTGTGGATCGCCCGGCACGCGGCCCTGCTTGGCTGCCGCATCAGCTTCGTTTGGTTTCCAGGTACCCAGATAATTCAGGCCCCAATACGAACCCAATGGCTCGCCCGGTATCAGCATAAATTCATTGGTGGTCGACATGCCGCCCCCAACGCCCGTACCCTGGCCTAGCCGGGGCAGACCACCCAGACTGAGTACTTTATTCTGTAAAGTGGAAACGTTCAGATTTGTCTCCCAGCGGAAACTACCCGTTGTCAACGGTGTGCCGCCGATTGAAAACTCAAAGCCTTTGTTCTCAACCTCACCCACATTCCGGGCCTGGGTACCACCACCGGCATAGCTCGGAATGGCTACGTTCAGGAGCAAGTCGGTCGTGTTTTTCTTGAAATAATCGGCTTCAATATGCAGCCGTCCGTTCAGGAATTCCATTTCAAGACCTACATCCACCTGCTTGGTCGTTTCCCATTTAAGGTCTGGATTGCCGGGGTTGCCCAGAATCACACCGGATGTAGCCGCCGTGTTGTTGAAGGCAACCTGGGCTGAGCTATACGACGATATAGTCGAGTACGGACCAAGGGCCTGGCTGCCGGTCATACCCCAGCTTCCCCGCAGTTTGAGGTTGCTGAAGACGTTGAGTTTCTTGATAAACTCTTCTTCCGATAAACGCCACCCAAGGGCTACGGATGGGAAAACGCTGTACTGGTTACCCGCACCAAATTTGGATGATCCATCCCGACGAACAGCGGCCGATACCAGGTATTTGTCTTTATAGCTGTAGTTTACGCGTCCCAGCAACGACAGCAGAGTCCATTTCTGATAGCTGGATGCCACGGTAGCGGCTGTGTTGCCACCGATGTTATCGTATCCCAATTGTGGAAACCGTAATCCCGACGCACTGGCGGTGAAGTCTCGGCTTGTGAATTGCTGCGTCTCCAGCACGGCAACGGCGTTGATCGAGTGATTGCCTAGCTTGACGTCGTAATTCAAATTATTCGTGTTTTGCAGGGTCACCTGCTCCGCCGAATAGCGGCTTGCCGTTGGTACGTTGTTCGAAAGTCGCTTGCCGTTTAAATTCAGGTTCTGCGCATTCAGGTAATTGACGGCATACTGCAAATCGAGAGATAGTCCCTTGATAGGGAGTTTGTAGTTTATCCCGCCATTGAGGTTAATTCCGCTCTTGTTTGCATCGACCGACTGATCGTATAAATAATCCAGCGGATTGCGGTAAACGGAGCCAATCGGATCGGTAAACGTCGGCTGTCCATCGGCCCCGTAGGCAGGCGTTGTTGGGGCCCAGGCCAGGGCCTGAACGATGGCACCCCCATCGATTGTGTTGTGATTTTGTGACCGTGTAGCCCACAGATTCAGCCGAAACGAAAGCTTGTTATTGATCTGTGTATTGATGTTGGTCCGCAGGTTATACCGCTTAAACCCACTGTTATTGACGATACCATTTTGGTTCAAATAGTTTCCTGACACCAGAAAGGTCGTTTTATCGCTACCACCCGACAGCGTGATCTGGTGTTGTTGACCGGTTCCGTTGCGGAATACCAGGCTCTGCCAGTCGGTGCCGCCATTTTGTTTGAATTGCCCAATCTGATCGGACGTAAAGGGCAGATTGGAACCCGTAGCGGTGGCGCGGGCATTGACGATTTCGGCAAATTCGCCCGCTGGCAATACGTCGTATTTTTTGATAACCTCCGACGTGCTGAACTGACCTTCGTAGTTGACTTTAAGGCCTTTAGAACCTTTTTTGGTCGTAATGATCACCACGCCATTGGCACCGCGACTCCCATAAATGGAGGTCGATGCGGCATCTTTCAGGATCTGAATGGTTTCGATGTCGCTGGGGTTCACGAAGTTAAAATCAGCGCCCACGAACCCATCGACCACATACAACGGGTTGTTATTGCCCAGTACGGAGTTCGCTCCCCTGATTCGAATCCGGGCGTCGCCACCGGGCGCCCCGTTTGTCTGGCTTACCTGCACACCCGCAGCACGTCCCTGCAACACCTGATCCAGGCGGGTAACCGGTTGCTGGGCAAACTCCTTGGTCGAAATGGCGGTCAACGCGCCTGTTACGTCGGTTTTGCGCTGGGTACCATACCCAACGACAACCACCTCATTCAGCGTCTTCTGGTCTTCCGCTAACTGAATTGTAACTACCGAGCGGCCATTGATGGGCACCGTCTGGCTAACGTAGCCGATATTGGAAAAGACCAGCGACGCATTGCTGGCCGCGTTTATCGAAAAGTTGCCTTCTGCATCACTGGCGGTACCCACCGTTGTACCGCTCACCTGGACGTTGACACCAGGCAACCCCTGATTGTCGGGTCCGGTCACCGTACCCGTTACTCTGGCGTTCTGGGCGAAGGCATAACCCTGACACAGAAGCAGTAGCAAAAAGAAATAGGTTACATGTTTTTTCATGATTAAAAATTAATTGGGTAAGAGAAATACTGATTTTTAGGGCACTATGGGTCGTTTATTTGTTTTTCGATAGACTATTGATTACCAGTCGACTACGGAGCCATCGAGCGCGTTGTACAACTCGGGGTTTTTCCAGTCATGACCGATCTTGTCTTTTATTTTGTCTTCATCCAGTTCGACACCCAGACCGGGGCCTTGTGGAATCAGAACAGTGCCGTCTTTTTGCAATTTGAACGGATTCTTTATGTAGCCTTCACCCAGCGAGACCTGCTCCTGTACCAGGAAATTAGGGATACTGGCTGCCAGATTAAGGCCAACAGCGAGGGAGATTGGCCCCATTGGATTATGCGGAGCAACGGGCACATAGTAAGCTTCGGCCATGCCGGCAATCAGACGGCCTTCGGTAATGCCGCCCGCATGGCAGAGGTCGGGTTGAACGATACTGACGGCTTTCTTTTCCAGCAGTTCACGGAAGCCCCATTTAGTGAAAATTCGTTCGCCAGCCGCAATCGGAAGATGCGTACCGCGCGCGATGTCGGCCAGGATATCCACATTCTGCGCCTGACAGGGCTCCTCGACGAACATGGGCTGAAACGGCTCTAACTGCTTGATCAGCACTTTGGCCGTCTGGGGTGAAATGTTTCCGTGAAAGTCGATGGCAATGTCCATATCAGGACCGCCCGCTTCGCGTAAAGACGCAAAATTGTCGACGGCGTACTTAATGAATTGCGGATTCTCGACAATGTTGGCCGGGTTCTTATGGGCAACGCCCGTTTTGATAATCGTATATCCTTCGGCCTTCCGTTTCTTGATGTCGTCCGCATTGCTGGCCCGCCCGTAAATCCGGACGCGGTCACGGGTAGGGCCACCCAGCAATTCATAGACCGGCACATTGAGCAGCTTTCCTTTAATATCCCATAAGGCATGGTCGATGCCACTCAGAGCGCTCGTTAAAATGGGGCCACCCCGGTAGAACGCATGGCGGTAAATCGCCTGCCAGTGGTGCACAACATGCCGAGGGTCTTTGCCAATCAGATACGGTTCTACTTCTTTAATCGCCGTCTGGATCGTTAGCGCCCGCCCTTCGAGCAACGGTTCGCCTAAACCGACGACGCCTACATCGGTATGGATTTTAAGGAAAATCCAGCGGGGCTTGACCAGGAAGGTTTCCAGTTTGGTAATCTTTACCTTACTATAATCGGCAAAGTGGCCTGGTTTTGCGGCATAGGAAGTTTGTGGCAAAACCATCGTTCCCATGCCTGCCACACCCAAAACGGACTGTATGGCAGAACGGCGTGACATGCCGGTTTTTTTATTTGATGAGTTCATTTGGTTCTGAGTTAAGGGTTCAGTCAGTTAATCGTTTAAGCAGCCGATGAAAAAGAAGGCTGCTGATGCGAAGTTGAGTTGTATACGTTTTGTCATTCCGACCAAAGAGAAATCTTACTGCAAGACAATCGTCAAGATTCTTCTTTTGTCGGAATGACAACCTGGTCCTCATTTAGCTCTTTTATGAGTGATCGATAACTGCCGTACCTATCACGGCCGGATGATCGTCCCGTCCATCCGGCGCACCTGCCAGTTGGACTTGGTGCTGATGGGATACTTGGCCGCTTCCTTCTCGTTGATGTCCACGCCCAGACCCGGCACCTCATTGACCGACATGTAACCCTTGTCCATCGTCGGACACCCGCTGAAAACCGCCTGCGTCTTCTCCGAAAAAGCCACCGCTTCCTGAATCCCAAAGTTCCACACCGCCAGGTCGATGTGCGCGTGTGCCGCATGACCCACCGGCGAAACGTCCCCCGGGCCGTGCCAGGCCGTGCGCACGTTGAACCACTCGCCCAGTCGGGCCACCTTCATGGCCGGGGTGATGCCCCCTATCTGAGACACGTGTATCCGGATGTAGTCGAACCACTGGTTGACCATCGGTTCCTTGAACTCATTGATGTTGTTAAACAATTCGCCCATCGCAATGGGCACCGTGGTGGTCTGCCGAAGCTGGGCAAACCACTTCATGTTCTCGGGCGAGAAGGGGTCTTCGATGAAGAAAGGCCGGTAGTCTTCCACCTGCTTGATCATGTTGATGGCCTCGATGGGCTGCACCCGCTCGTGAACATCGTGAAGCAGTTCGATCTCTTCTCCGCACTGCTTGCGCACAACCTCGAACATCTTGGGCACCGACTTCAGATACCCCATCACGTTCATGTAGGCGTCGCCTTCGTAGCCGAAACCGGCCGCTTTGAAGTCGGGTTTGTCCACGTTGCTGCCCACCCCGCCGTAGCCGCCCTGCTGAATGCGGATGTACTTGAAGCCCTGCTCCATGAACTTCTTGACGCTGTCGGCGGTGGCTTCGGGGGTGTTGCCTCCGGCATGGGTGTAGCAGGGAATGGCGAAGCGGACCTTACCACCCAGAAGTTGGTAGACGGGCATCTTGGCCCGTTTGCCTTTGATGTCCCACAGGGCCTGATCGAGTCCCGAGAGGGCGTTGTTGAGCACGGGCCCATTTCGCCAGTAGGAACTCACATAAGCCGACTGCCAGAGGTCTTCGATGTTATCGACGTCTTTGCCCACGCAGAACTCATTGAGGTAGGTGTTGATAGCGACCACCACGGTGGCGGCCCGTTGGGTGAAGGTGGCGCAGCCCAGGCCGTAGAGTCCGGGTTCGGTGGTTTCGACTTTGACGACGATGAGGTTGGATCCTTGGGGGGCGGTGGCGATGGCTTTGACGGATTTGATTTTGACGGGCGGAGCGCCGATGGCGTAGGCAGGTTTGGTTTGCTGTTCGCGGGCTTCGGCGGTGGAGATGCCCCCAAAGAGGCTTAGTACACCGGCCGTGGAGCCGAAGCCCAGCATTTTTAACGTGTCACGGCGACTTTGATCAGGATTATTCATGAGAGAAAAGAAAGGGTTTAGAACTTATAGTTGATTAGTGAATTACCCCACTCCCGACTCCGCCCGTCTTAAATTAAGGGGAGGGGTGAGGACTTTGCCTTTTTTATCTTTTCGTGTATTAAAAATTTTGGTGTTTTAGCCCCTCCCCTGTTTTTCAGGGGAGGGGTTGGGTAAATCTCACTTCTTATCCCACCAGACCCGCGTATCGAGCGTATTAGGCCCCTGCCGGGAAATGGCTTCGTTCAGTTTTCCTGAGTTGACAACAATCTCACTATCAGGATAGGGCATACGTCGAATGAAGTCACCTTTCACTTCGGAGCCAGGGTAGGGGTTTTTCTTTAAAGCAGGAAAACCACTGCGTCGGAAATTGGCGAAGGCTTCGGTGCCGTCCAGGAAGGAAGCGACCCAGTATTGCGTATTGATCTGATCCAGCGCGTTGGTGGCGTCCAGCGGGTGAGCATCCAGATAAGCCTTAATAGTCGCTTCCGGAATGGTTGAGCCATACGACGCCATCTGCTCCAGATTGGCCCGAATGCCTTTCGCAAAATAGTCAGCGGCTGCGCCGGTCACCCATCCGCGAACGGCCGCTTCGGCGAGCAGGAATTGAGTCTGTGCGTAAGTGAGATGGTATTCGGGCGCGTCCAGTTTTAGCACCGTGCTCAGGTTGACCTGGGTGAAATCCCATAGGCTCACGACCTTGTTTTGCGCCAGCACGGTGTTGATCGATACGTCGTTGTAGCCCATCGGCATGCCAACCTGCACCGCCGGATCCGATGAGGCTCGTGTGGCTACCTGTTCCTGACCACCTTTGGCCCCTACGTAGCGAACGGCAAAAATGGGCAGGCGGGGATCATTGTTTGCTTTCAGGTAATCGACAAACGGGGCCGCCAGATAGAAGTTGGTTTTCTCGCGCGCCTGTAAGTGGTTGGCAATGTAGTTGTTATAAATAGCCGTATGCCGAAGGGTTGAGTTGTCTGCGTTGGATTGCAACACCCCACCAGCCACGGCTTTTTTTACGTACGTTTCAGCCATGGCCGGATCGACCTTGGTCAGCCGCATGGCCGCCCGAAGCATGAAGGAGTATCCCAATTTTTTCCACTTCGCTACGTCGCCACCATACAGAATATCCGTAACAATTGGCGATTGCGTGGTAGTCAGACCCGCTGAGGCTTCGTCAAGTTCTTTTAACAGATCCTTGTAAATATCCTGTTGTGCATCATATTTAGGGGTGATGATCTCCGTAGTGTACCCCTGTCCTGCTTCAAAATAGGGGATATCTCCATACGTGTCGGTCAGAATCATAAATACGTAGGCTTTCCAGATACGGGCCGCCTGGTAGGTATTTACCTGCGATGGATCGTTCTTGGTTTGGTCCAGTACCGATACCAGTTGCTTGAGCACATTGCGGTAGAAATTCTGCCAGACCAGGGGCGTATTACTACTATTGACCTGATCGTAATTGGCCCCGGACAACGAGCTGCCGTATGGCGTAATGATCTGCTGCACAATGCCAAAGTTGTAGGTCAGCATACCCAGCGTGCCGAACCCATCGAGGTAGTTGGTGTTAATAATGGCCTTGTTGAGCACCATGGGAGCGGCCAGAGACGTTGGGTCGACCTTGTTGGTGTTTACCTCATCGAAGCCCTGATCACAGCCCGTAAGCAGACTCAACGAGAGGACCAGCGTAAGTGTGTATTTTATAGTTAGTTTCATGATTTCAGCTTGCTTTAGAATCGAACATTGAGGTTAAAGCCGATACTGCGGGTTGGGGGAAGCCCTGGCCAGAAGTCCAGCCCTACGCTGTTATCCGAGGAAACCAACGCTTCTTCGGGGTCCATGTTTTCGGTCCATTTCTTGATGATCAGGACGTTATTGGCCACCGCATTCAGCCTCAATCCTTTGATGAACAGGCTCTGGGGAAGTAATTTGGTGAAGTCATAGCCTAACGTAATCTGCCGCAGTTTCCAGAAACCGGCGTTGTTTACAAAATCTTCGTTGACACCCAGCGGGTTAATGGATTCGTAAAAGGGTTGTACAGCCGCTTTTGTCGTGTTGATCTCCCCATTTGGATTGACGCCGTTGCCAATCACGTACCCTACATCCCGGCCCGGTAGCGTCCGTTTCGACAACCCATGACGCATGTAGTTGATGTTGCGTCCGGTAATCATTTTATGACCCAGCTTGAAGTCGATCAGGACCGAAAGAGATAATCCCTTGTAGGTGAACGTGTTGGTGATGCCGCCGAAGTAGGACGGCAACGCGTTCCCCACATCCACCAGCGTGTTGTTTCGAAGTGGCATCCCACTATTTTTATCGAATACCTGCCGTCCCTGGGCATCCCGCAAATATTTGAAGGTGTACAACTGGCCGATGGGTTTGCCCACCACCTGATTCAGTACCCGACCGCTGCCACCGCTTACGGTAATGACAGTATCATTGGGCGACAATCCTAGTTGCAGAACTTTGGAGGTATTGTAGGAGGCATTGGCACTCACATCCCAGCGAAACGAGGGGGTAACCACGGGTGAAAATGTCAGCAACATCTCCAGACCCTGGTTCATGCTCCGGCCAACATTGATGAGCTTGCTGGTATACGAGGAGGCATCGGAAATCTGAGCCGCCAGAATCTGGTCTTCCGTTGTTTTATGGTAATAGGTGAAATCGAAACCTACCCGGTTATTGAACAGCTTCAGTTCCAGACCAACTTCGGCTTCCTGAATGCGGAGCGGACGCAGATTTTTGTTCGGCACCTGCGAGGCATTTATGCCACCCACCGGCACCAGTTGTCCTGACGGATTCGGGAACGAGTTATTATCGACCTGATAGTAGAGTGCGTTCGAATACGGATCTACGTTGTCTGAACCGACTTGCGCATAAGCCGCCCGCAACTTCCCGAACGATAGCCAGGCGGGTAGCCCGTCAAACGCCTGCGAGAACACAAAACTGCTGGTAACGGAGGGATAGAGGATACTGCGGTTGGACGGAGCCAGGGTCGAGAACCAGTCGTTGCGAGCCGTTGCGGTCAGGAACAGGAAATCCCGGTAGGAGACGGTTGCCGCCCCAAATAAGGAGTTGATATTCTTCTCCGACAGCGCGTAAATGGGATTTTTAATCCGGCCGTTGGCCACGGTGTACAGGCCTGGCTGTATAAAATCCTGTACCGTCACGCTATTGTAGTCAATCCGGGCGTATCGTGCGTTGCCACCCAGCGTTACATCCACGCCGATCTTGCCGAACGTTTTGTTCGCGCCCAGAATGAAATCGATATTGCGTTCAGTATTCTGGCGTACATCCTGTGTGTATGAACCGTTTACATAGCCAACAGGCGCTTTGGCAATCGGCGCATAGCCATTCGGAATATTGTAATCCTGGTTCCGGATATAAAAGTCCTGCGCAATACGGCCCTGTAGATACAGCCAGTCGGTGAACTGGTATTTGAGGGCAACGTTGCCAAAAAGCCGGTCACGTTTGATGTTCTCGAAGTGATGACTCATGGAATAGTACGGGTTATTACGTACCAGAAAGCGCGCGATCGAAAGTTCATCGCCATTAGGTAATGTCTGATTTTCGCGCAGGGCCTGAAAAGGCATGGAATTAGCCAGGGTGAACACGACCGTCGATACCGAAAAATCCTGGGCGTTTACCTGCGGAGGGTTGACGTTGTTCTCCTTCGAGTAATTGATATTTCCCGATGCGGTTAGTTTGCTGTTGATATTCTGGGTGAATCCCAGGTTGATCACTTTGCGGTTGAAGGTATTATTCTCCATAATTCCCCGGTTGTCGGTGTTGCCAAACGACAGGCTGAAACCACCATTGGCGCCGTTATTCGCTACGGTGACCGTATTGGTAAAGTTGGTGCCCACGCGATAGAACTGCTTTACCCGATTATAGACCGGTTCGTAAGGATAGGTTTTGTTGTCGAACAGGGTCTGTGTCATGCCCGGCTGAAACTTCTCACCGAAACTCCACACACCCGACGATGGGAAACGGACCGTTGGTCGTACACCGCCTTCGCCTTGGCCATATTCGTACTGAAAATCCGTGTAGTCCAGTGGTGTGTCGGTGGTCAGGTTGGCGTTATACGTCACGCCGAATCCTTTACCGGCTCCCCGGTTTTTGGTGGTAATCATCACCACACCGTCTTTAGCACGCGAGCCGTACAGGGCGGCTGCGGTGCCCCCTTTTAGTACAGTCATCGTTTCAATATCGTCGGGGTTAATGCTGCTCAACCCATCGCCCCCATCCGAACTGTTGACAGGCAGGCCCGTATTGCTACGGGCACTGTAATCGCCACCGAGGGAGCTGTTGGAATTGTCGATCGGTACGCCATTCACAACGATCAGCGGATTATTTTGCCCACTGAACGACGATTGCCCACGAATACGGATCTTGGCCGTTCCGGCGGGTCCCGTTCCCATCGTGGTAATATTGACACCCGCCATTTTACCCTGTAGCCCACTCACAAAGTTGGGGGTGCGGTTGGTCGAGATCTGGTCCGCATTGACCGTCGCCGTAGCATAACCCAGCGTTTTGGCCTCTTTCTTGATCCCAAGCGCCGTAACGACTACTTCGTTGATAGATTTAGCATCTTCGGCCAGCTGCACATTGATGATCGAGCGGTTGTTGACCGGAACGGTCTGGCTCACGTAACTGATGTAGGAAAAAATCAGCGATGCATTGGCGGGCGCATTGATGGTATAGTTGCCTGATGCGTCGGTAGCCGTACCCACCGACGTACCACCCACGACTACGTTGACACCCGGTAGGCCCTGGTTGTCAGCGCCGGTCACTTTGCCGGTCACGCTGTTAGTTTGCGCGACCGTCAGGCCGCTACTTAGCAGCAAATAGAAGAGAAAGATTAGAGATTTTTTCATGTGGTTCAAGCGATTAAGGAAAAGGACAATTAGGTAATGTATTCTAATTATATTAACTTTTAAAATTGATATAATTATACTTTTTGGCGTTTACGAAAAAGGCCGCCCAACCCAGACCAGGCTGGACTTCAGGAATTCATCACTGTACTTTTTAATCAATCTTCAGGTTGTATCTCTGCTTACTCTTGCCGGAATTGACTGATAGCTACTGGCTCTTTTAGCTCACTTACCAGTTGTGAATGGCTCCATCGGGACTTTTCAGGATCGGGTGAGGGAACTGCGTTTTGGTGGCAACCTCCATGACAAACGTTGCTTTCTTCGGGTCGAATTTGACGCCCAGGCCCGGCTCTGGATTCAGGTATAATTTGCCGTTTTTGAAGTTTATAAAATCTTCATTGAAATAGGCTGGGCGCTCCGGTTCACCACCGCCCAACTCCATCAGGCAACGGTTGGGACTGCTGGAGCCCAGCACATGGACGAGTGCTGCTGTGGATAGAGGACCGGTGAAGTGCGGAATCATGCCCACATAGTGTGTCTCGCACAGGGAAGCGATCTTCTTGAATTCGCCGATACCACCCGTGTTGGGTAAGGTAATCCGCGTGTAGTCGATCAGCCGTTGTTCGATGAACTCGTTAATATCCCACCGATCGCCAAACTGCTCGCCAACGGCAATGGGCACATTGGTCATCTGGCGAACGGTTTTATAAACGGCCGGATTTTCGGACCGCACAATGTCCTCGACAAAATAAGGTTCCATGTTTTCGAGCGCCTTACAAATCTTGACGCCTTCGGTCATATCGAAGCGCGTATGTAAGTCGAGGGCCCATTTGCCACCACCGCCCACGGCCGAGTCGATTCGTTTGCAGAGCTCGATGGTCTTTTTGGCATTGTCATAAAAGTCGAAGGGGGCTTCACCGTTGCCGCCGGTGGGCCCGATGCGGTAGGCCCGTAAACCTGCTTCGATACAATCACGGGCGCGTTCTTCTTCCGTTTTGGCTTTCGATGCCCGAAATCCGGTGGCATAACATTCGACATATTCCCGGGTGGCCCCACCCAATAACTCATAAACGGGAACACCCAGTGCTTTGCCTTTCAGATCCCACAGGGCCATTTCCAGGGCGCCCAGGGCGTGTAATTTCTCCCGGCCCGGCGGATAAAACATGCCCCGGTACACGTTTTGCCAGATGTGCTCGATGCGGAACGGATTTTCGCCGATGATCATCTGGGCGCACTGTTCGATCATGTCTTTGGAGCCGCCCTCGCCAATACCGATCAGGCCAGCATCCGTCTGAATTTCAACGATACCGCGTGCCTGGTTAAAAAGTGGTTTGTTATAACCAGGGGCACTGTAATACCTGATTTTCGTTATTTTAAGTTTAGGAACCGCCTGAGCCAGACTCATTGGCAGACCAGCCCAGACTGCCGTTGAACCGACTAATGCAGACTTGAGGAAGTTTCTTCTTTCCATAAAGTTAAGGGTAAGGAATAGGTAAATGTGATTATTGCTTAAACGATTAAGCAAGGGAATAAAACTAAGCTTTCCGTGTTTTTCTGGTTTTTGACGACGCGCGCTCAATCAATTCGGCCTGCATAAGTATCTGGGCGGGTTCTTCAGGTTTATTTTTCAATTTTTTGGTCAAAAGTTCAACGGCTGTCTGGCCTAAATGCACAATAGGTTGTTTCAGGTAGGTAATGGGGCAGTAGTAAAGTTCAAAGACTTCAGCCTGTCCGAAACTAACGATGGCTAATTCATCGGGAACCTTCAGGCCCAGTTTGTTAATGTATTTCAGACCACTGACAGCCAGACTGTACG
This sequence comes from Spirosoma horti, assembly GCF_054776595.1. Lineage (NCBI taxonomy): Bacteria > Pseudomonadati > Bacteroidota > Cytophagia > Cytophagales > Cytophagaceae > Spirosoma > Spirosoma horti. Next base: position 525,945 of record NZ_BAAHBQ010000003.1, on the reverse strand, counting down.
TAGCAAACAATAGCGCATCAATTGGTTGGTCGGACGAGAGCATGTCATCCAGTGCCATTTTGACTCCGCTGTCAATCTGGTTGATCCGCACCGCCTTTAGCCAGGATGTATGCTGTGTGATGTTGTTATCCCGGAGTGCATCCTGATAGCCTCTTATCCGTTCCTTCATGTGGAACAGCTGCGACTCATACGCAATCATTCCAATGTGTTTATACTGGTTGCCGACCAGGTGCGTCCCGGCGTCATACGATGCCTTGTAATGATCCGTCGACACGAAGTCTGTGGCTATTTCTGGGAAATACCTGTCCAACAGCACAAACGGCACATGTTTGTCCTTCAGGAAATGAATCTGCTGCTCAGAATTTTCGGCTGATACAATGATAAAGCCATCTACCTGCCGGTTAATTAGTACGTCGAGTAAATCCTGCGACTTATCCGCGTTTTCGTCCGAGCTACCAATAATGACCGTATACCCATATCGTTTTGCTTCATCTTCAACTACCCGGGCTATGTTTGCAAAAAACGGGTTCGATATATCGGCAATAATCAAACCTATGGTATGCGTTTTGCCACTGCGTAAACTCTTTGCCAGATGGCTGGGCTGGTAGTTTAGCTCTGAGGCTATCTGCTTGATCTTTAGGGCAATCTCCTGCCCAACCCGGCTCTCTTTCTCTTTGCCATTCAGCACATAAGACACCAAAGCTGTAGAAACGCCCGCTTCCCGGGCTATATCCTTTATAGACACCTTCGTCTTACTCATGTGATCAATGGGCGGTCAGGCACACACGGTTAATGTGGATAAAGGCCTGTGAAACTATACTGGACCAAAGATAAGCTTAATCGTTTAAACAATCCAATAAATATTATTATTTCTACTATTTTTTAGCTTATTAGGTAACCGTAATAGGCGGGATGGCGCGAGGCTCCGGCCTCGTGTCTACTATTCTCCGGCCTCTGGCCGGTGTAAAGTACTGTTGCATTTTTATCTGCAAGTTCATTAATACCGGCCAGAGGCCGAAGAATAGTAGACACGAGGCCAGAGCCTCGCGCCATTGAGGTGCCAGCTATTACGATCTTCGGCTTTTGGGTTGTATCTTAGTCTTAAAATTATCGGTTACTTCTCACTTCATTTAATGACGTACAAACAGGTTTTGCTGGGCGCCACTTTACTTGGGCTGCCTTTCTTAAGTTTCGGCCAGAAAAAATATGCTGCATCCATCACCGCGGCCGATCTCGAAAAACACCTCCGCATTCTGGCCGCCGATGATATGGAAGGCCGCGAAACAGGCCAGGCCGGGCAGCGAAAAGCCGCCGAATACATTGCTAAACAGTTTGCGGCCGAGGGGTTGAAGCCCATTGTGAAAACAGAGGATGGTAAACTGGGTTATCAGCAACCCTTTACGCTTTACAAGAAAAACTGGGGCGATTTTTATGTCACTGCCGGTGGGAAGAAATTCGAGTACCTCAAAGACTTCGTGGTCAACGGCCTGCTCTATCAACCCACCGAAACAACCGTGGAATCGGTATTTGTTGGCTATGGTATCGGCGAAACCACGTATGACGACTATGCCGGACGGGACGTAAAAGGAAAAGCCGTTGTTATGCTGGAAGGCGAACCCAAAACAACGGGCGACAAAGTACTGATCAGCGGGAGTAGCGAAGCCTCTAAATGGGGCGGTCCCAACGGGTGGCGCGCCAAAAGTCTGCTGGCCAAGGAGAAAGGGGCAGCCCAGGTGTTTATCATTTCGGCCGAATCGCCGGAAGCCTTCAAGCAAATACTTGCCCAACGAGGAGCCTTGCAGGGACGCTTTAACCGGTTGATGCTCAAGCCAGGGGCTGAAAATGTCGGTTCGATGGGCGTATTTCTTGTGTCGTCAGAAACCGCAGCTACCCTGCTCAACACTTCGGCGGCAACGTTGGCACAGACGACAACCCAACTGGCCCAATCGGCTACACCTGTTAGCTCGTCGCTGGCAGGTCAGGTAACGGTCAAAGCGGATCGGGTGGAGGAGAAGGCCCAATCATCCAACGTACTGGGCTTTATTGAAGGCACGGATAAAAAAGAGGAAGTCCTGGTTGTTTCGGCGCATTACGACCACATCGGTATCAGCGCAGACGGCCAGGTCAACAACGGGGCCAATGACGATGGCTCCGGTACGGTGTCGGTGATCGAAATTGCGCAGGCGTTTGCCAAAGCCAAAGCGGAGGGGAAAGGTCCCCGCCGGTCGATCCTGTTCCTGACGGTATCGGGTGAAGAAAAAGGGCTGCTCGGGTCTCAATATTATGCCGACATGAGCCCGGTTATCCCGCTCGACAAGACGGTCGCCGACCTGAACATCGACATGGTTGGCCGGGTCGATGATTTGCACAAGGGAAAATCAGAAAACTACATCTACGTCATCGGCTCCGACAAGCTTTCGTCTGAGTTACACAAAATCAGCGAAGCCGCGAACGAAAAGAACATAAAAATGGAGTTGGATTATAAGTATAATGATCCGAAAGATCCCGAACGGATTTACTACCGCTCCGATCACTATAATTTCGCGAAGCACCAGATTCCCATCATTTTCTACTTCAACGGGTTGCACGGTGATTATCATAAACCGACCGATGACGTTGAGAAGATTGATTTCAACCTGGCCGAACGGAGTGCCCGTCTGGTGTTCTACACCGCCTGGGAAATTGCCAATCGCGATGAACGCCTGATTGTCGATAGCAACAAGCAATAAAACACAGATTTATGAGGGGGCCAGATTCGAATCTGGCCCCCTCATAGCTTTTAATGGGCAGCCAGCCAGGTACGAATGCGGGGGTTGAAGTCATCGATACACTCCCAGTGAAACGCATGTCCGGCGTCATCATAGAGGTGCAACTCGCTGTTGGGAATGGCCCCGGCTACTTCCTCGGTCATCCAGACAGGCGTAAAAATATCCTTACGACCCCCAATGACCAGACAAGGCTTGTTTATCGAACCCAGTTCGGCCAGCGTATTGTGCGAAATACAGGCTTCGGCTTGCCCTTCGAGGCCATGCAACGGCTGGGGTGAAGAATCGACGGCGGCCTGCTCCCGGCTGGCCAGAAGGTCGGCAAACATAGTGTCGTCGTCCCAGCTTCGTTTGGCGTAGATCAGCAACTGAATGTAGTTCGAGAACTCTTCGGGTCGCAGTCTGGCTTTGATGGTGGCCATGTGCTGGAAGATCGCTTCGGCGGTTCGGTCGCAGCGTGCCCACGGACACATGAGCACCAGCGAACGCACTTTGTCAGGATGCCGTAGGGCAAGTTGCTGGGCAATGGTGCTCCCCATCGAGACCCCCACGACCCGAACCGAGCCCAGCCCAAGCGCGTCGATCAGGCCCGCATAATCGTCGGCCATTTGGGCCGTGGTATAAGGCCCTGCCGGTTTATCCGACTTGCCAACGCCCCGGTTATCGCCCATAATGCAGCGGAATTGGTGTTGCCAGTCATCGGCGTGTTTTTCCCAGACTGAACCGGGCGCCGTAATGCCCATGATCAGCAGGAGCGGCTCCCCCGAGCCTCGTTCCTCATAATATAAATTGATGCCGTTGGTTTCTAGTAGGGGCATAGTGAAAGAGGACGTTAGTAAATGAGCGAATGCTATTCGGTAGTTTTCACTCATTCTTTTTTCGCTCGTTAAATTACGGCCGGAAGCAGTGTTTCGTACACCCAACGACCGTCGTGAAGGGTAACACCGTCGGGATCATCCATGGCTTCGGGACCTTCATCTTCGCAGATAATCCAGCCGCTGTATTGCTGCTCGACCAACCACCGGGTGATGCCCACAAAATCGACTTTGCCGTTGCCGAGTAATGCAAATTCGGGCTCGCCATTCCAGTCTTTATAATGGACAAGGTTGATGAGCGACGCATACTCTTTCATTTTGGTCAACGGGTCCATGCCGCCGTTGATAAGGTGGCCGACGTCGGGTGTCCAACCTGTGACTGAGGCATCGAGCGATTCGAGAATGACCCGATAATCTTCCTCCGTGCGGGTGATGGACGAATGGGGCGAATTGGGGTGAAACGTGCAGGGAACACCCTGATCGACCGCCCGGCGCGATACCCGATTGACGATATTGACGAGGTTACGACGGCGGGTTTCCAGGTCATGCCGCCCGGTTGGTTTCTGCACGGTACACAGCAACGCCCCCGGAAAGTGTTTCAGAAGGGTAATGGCCCGATCGGCTTCGTATTTTTCCTGCTCCGTTTCGTCGGGGTTGTTCCAGTCCAGGGCCAGCGCAATGGCCGCCAGTTCAACGCCCTGTTCGGTTAGTTTCGCGCCCAGACTGTCGGGATCGGGCAGGTCGCCCATCCAGTTGAAAATAGGTTCGATGCCGGCAAAACCTGCCTGCGCTGTAATGTCGATCATGTGCCCCAGGCGGTTCGCGTGGGTTTGACCATTGTTATTCATGAACCAGGTATAAGCTTCGGCACCGAAGCGAAAAGGGAAAGTAGCGTTCATTTGTGGTGAAAGAGCAAATAAGTGATAAGGCGTCTCGCATCCAGCCGGGCTTGGGCAATGGATGCGAGACGTAAAACAGCGGACGTTTACTTTTCCATTGGGTGTTCTTTCAACAGCTGCTGTGGCGAGTAAAAATCCTTTTTGCGTTCGGTGGCGGCCCGTACTTTCTTCACCTGATCGGGAAGGACGGCGGGGGCCTGATTGCCAAATGAATTTCTGACGTAGGTCAGTACGGCAGCAATTTCGTTGTCTTTCAATAAGCCACCGAACGGGGTCATGGGCACCTGTCCGGGATACGTTTTCCCAACGACGTCGATAGGGCCCATGAGGCCTTTGAGCGCTATTTTTATCAACCGTTCCTCATTGCCCGATACCCAGTTGGTGCCGGTAAGAGGAGGGAAGCCAGAGGCCGTGAGCCCTTTTCCGTCAGGCTGGTGGCAGGTGGTGCAATAGCCTTCCTTCAAATAAATCTGTTTGCCCATGTTGTAGAGCGCCAGCTCTTCTCCTTTCAATGTCGATTTCACGACCTTTTCTTCTACCTTCTTCACGTTGACTCCTTTGAGGTGGGCAACGGCCGCTTCGTGGGCGTGAACCATCCATTCATCCAGCGGTTTTTTTGCCGCTTCGGCCAAGATGGGCAGGCCCTTTTCTTTACCGATCCACGAGGCCGCCACAATGGCGGCCAGGCGAACCCGGCTATTGTCGTCCCGGACGGCCTGCATGAGCAGATCGGCCTGGTCGGCAACCTGATGGCCGGTGTACCGAACGACCTGAACGGCAGCGGCCCGAGCGTGGTAGTCTTTCGCCTTGAGGACTTGCTTCAAAAGTTTCTGGTCTACTTTATCCATGCCCCAACTCACCCAAAGGCCTTCCAGCAGATGATGTTCGTAGCGGGGGGCATTCTTATCAAGCCCCGCTACCCAGGTATTTAGCTTGGCCAAAACCTGATTGACATCCCGTCCGCGAAGTTCGCGCCGGGTGCGGTAGCGCGTGCGGTATTCGGGTAATTTGAGGTTATCCAGCAATTCGTCAATGCTGGCGCCGTCTATTTTAGCGGGCGTCACCAGCGGCCGCGATGGGTAAGTAATCCGGTAAATCCGTCCGTGCGAATGGTCGCGCAGGGGGTCGCGGGCGTTATGCTGCATGTGTCCGATCAGGATGTTGTGCCAGTCGATCAGATAGAGCGAGCCATCGGGCGCGAACTCCATATCGACCGGGCGGAAGTTGCGGTCTTCACTCACGACCAGATCGGCCCGGTGCTTGCTGATGTAGCCCGTTCCGTCGTCTTTCAGGGTGTGCTCTTTCATACCCAGAAAACCGATGGTGTTGTTGATCAGAAAGTCGCCCTGGATGTCGTCGGGGAAGTGGCGGCTGGAAACAAACTCAAGCCCGGATGTTGGCCGAACCCGGTGCGCTTCTTCAATCAACTGAGCCGATTTGTGGGTCGCTTCACCGTAGCGCGGTAATACCGAACCGGGCATCATCCACCGGACATCGGGGCTGGAGGTTTCGGCAAAAAAGGGCTGGCCCCAGTCGTCAAATGCAATGCCCCAGGGGTTTGGAATGGACAACTGAGCGGTGCGTTCCAGTTTGCGGAGTTGCGGACTGTAGCGATAGAAGCCGCCATTGGTGGCCCGAACGGTGCCGTAAGACGTTTCTACGTTGGTGTGCAGAAATACGCCTTCTCCCGAGTAAATAGCGCCCGAGGGGTCGACCGTAAAGGCGTGGCTGTTGTGGTGCGTGTCGTGGTCATCGTAACCACTCAGCAGAATTTCCCGTTTGTCGGCTTTGCCATCGCCATCGGTATCGACGAGCAGTTTCAGGTTCGTGCCCTGCGAGACATATACGCCCTCTTTAGCAATTTCGAAGCCAAGCGGCAAGTGAAGGCCATTGGCGAAAACGGTTTCCTTATCGGCTTTCCCGTCGTTGTTGGTATCTTCAAAAATCAGGATTTTATCGTCGGGCTTGGCATCGCCGGGTTTGTAGTGCGGATAGCTGGGCATGACCGCCACCCACAGCCGCCCTTTGTTGTCGAACGACATCTGCATGGGTTTCGCCAGGTCAGGAAACTCTTCTTCGGAGGCAAAAAGCTCGATCTTATAGCCCTGAGGCACTTTTAGTTTGCTCAACGCTTGCTGCCCATAGAGGTACGTCAGACTACCGTTCTTCTCCGGGTTAAAGTTGGTTTTAACGGCGGGGAGTTGTTTGGTTTTCTTATCAGCCGCAGCAACGTCCATTTTTTCTCCTTTCGTAGCGGCCAGCCAAACGGCCGTGTCCCGAATGGCGGTCATCTCCCGAATCTTTTCTATTTCGGCCGGGTAGTTGTCGGGGCCGAAGGGGTTATACCGGCGGCCGTACACGTGAACACCATTCGGAATTTTATAGTCATTGTGCCACATCCAGTTCTTTTCAAGAACGGCATCGTGTACCAACGCCCGGTTGGTTTCGGCTTTCGGGGTTGCTTTGCCAAAAATCTGATCGGCCAGTAAAACGCCAAGTTTCTTATACCCGGCTTCGTTGAGCTGTGAGCCGTCGATGGTCAGCGGTTCCTTGCTGGCATCGTACCATTGTTTGGAAGGCGTGAAGGCATCGACAAATAGGACATTGTTTTGATCGGCCACCTCTTTCATTGCCTTGGTGTAAAGCGAAAGGTTTTCGTTTTCCTTTTTGCCATTTGGCAGGTCATACATAGCCGACAAATCTTCGAAGGCAATAGGCGATACAAGGGCCAGTTTCGGCGCGCTGACCCCGTTGTATTTTTGCTTCAGCGTCCATTTGATAAAGGCGTCCAGCTCCGCTTTGTAGTTGGCCAGCCCTTCTTTTCCCTGAAAGGATTCGCTGTAGCCGAAAAAGCCCACGATCACATCGGCCTTCAGGCGGGTGAGCCATTGGTCGGGATAATCGAAATGCCCTTCGCTCTCCGAATTATTGGCGTATTCGGTCTGAAATTTCTCGGCTCCCGGAAACGCCCAGGGTGTGTTTCGGCTGGCATGGGGCCTGAAGCCGGGCGTATCTCCGCCGTCGCACATGTTGCGGATGTAAAGCATGTCCTCAGGGTAACGAACCTGCATTTCCGTCTCGAAATGACCATAGTTCATCATCCTTGATCCCAGATTGCCACCCAGGAGCATGATATGAGCACCTTTCTTAACGGCCAACGGCTCGACGGTGTTGGTCAAACCCCGGTTTGTTTGAAACGCACTAACTGCAAGCAGCACGAGCACCGATACGATTAGCAATCGATTGAGTGTTTTTTTTCTGGGTAGCGACATGGCGATTGTTAAAAATGATTACCAACTACGTGTACGTATGTGCTTTGCGAATGCGCATCAGGATTTATTCGGATGGCCGTATGGCACGTCAATCGCCAGTTTACCTTTCCAGTTCTTGGGGACCGGCAAGCCCAGTTCCCAGTGAATGGCATTGATGACCAGGCGCTGAAACGATTCTACCTGAAAATCTTCGGGGTGACCCAGCGTGGTTATGAACGCTTTTCCGCCCCACTGGTTTTTCCAGGTCCAGGCTACAGGATTGTCAATGGCGGCTTTGTCGGGATTGACCGATTTGCCCATCAGCAGCGGCACCGCCCCTTTGGCCGGATAGTCGGGGAGAACCCGGTAGAGCCAGGAGGCTGCGTGGAAGCTGGGTTCGACGCCCGTCAGAATAGGGTTTTTGGCGGCCTCGGGAATGATGGTAACGTCGGTGGTGCTTTTGTGGCCGTAATGGGTGTGCTGCGCCTTGCCGCCCCAGCCCGGTGGTGCTCCAAAGGCGAACTCGCCAAATGAATTCCAGTGTTTCCGTTCGTCGCCATCGGGGTAGTTGAAGGCATGGGTCGTTGTTCGGAAACCCATCACGGGCTTGCCTGATTTTAGGTAAGCGTCGATGTAATTTAGCTGGTCTTGAGGGAGTTGGCGCCATCGGAGGAAGAATACGGCCAGATCGGCCTCTTTCAGGACTTCCAGGCCGGGAATATCTTTTTCGCCATTGTAGTCGGGATAAGCCTTGAGGACTTTGGTGCGCATGCCGTAGTTCTTCTCCAGTTCGGCGGCAATAATGGGTAAGGTCAGCTCTCCACTGTATTCATGGTCGCCGGTGACGAAAACGACATAAGGTTTCTTCGCTTTGGCTGAAGGCGATGCATTCGCCAATACCTCCGTAAACGATAACGGACAGGCTAAAGCCAATAGACCGGCGGCCTGCTGAAGGAAAATTCGGCGTTGGTTTTTCATGTAAGGCAGTTTCTATACGGAAGAGTGAGCTGTTAATGTAAGAAAATCTGGTGCTGAATTTACTTGGTTAGCTGGCCTGGAGGACGAAAAAGGTATGAATTGAGTCGGTTTTACTGCTCGGCTTGTTCAAAAAACACTAGAGTTTATTCTGGCGTATTTATACAGTAAAGCCAGTGGTCTTTCCATAGTCTGTTAGGACATCTAGAGTATGCACACATCTTTTTTGGGTCGCGTAGCGACTAAATGTTTGTAGATCCGGCACCTTTTTTGGTCGCGTAGCGATCAAGCTTTTGCTCGGTTCGATCGCTACGCGACCAAAAAGACGGAGAGATGGCTTTCTTTTCTATAAACATTCGATGCCTATGGCATCAGGTGAGATGTGTATATACTCTAGGTGTCTTCAAGGACCGTGGACGTGAAAACAGACTAGTATAAAAAACGACAAGGTAAAGAATAGTCGGCAGGGAGTAACGTTTCTATATCAATGCCTTTTGACTGGGAAAGTACAGGAAGGATGTAGCTTTGTGGTATCTACATTTGTTGCCTAAAGCCGCCCTGTTTTGCCCAATACGTTTCAGGGCAACTGTTAGTCTGAATCGAACATGAAAGTTGGCCTGTTTATTCCTTGTTACATTGACCAGTTCTATCCGAAAGTAGCGATTGCTACCCTTCGCTTATTGGAAAAAGTAGGGTGTGCGGTGTCGTATCCGCTTCAGCAGACCTGCTGCGGTCAGCCTATGGCGAATTCTGGCTTTGAGCATCTGACGGGAGGCTGCAATGAGAATTTCGTTCGCAATTTTGCTGACTTTGATTACATCGTTTCGCCGTCGGGAAGTTGTACGCTGCATATTAAACATCACCTGCATTCGGCCAACGAAGAGGTTGCCACAGGCATCCGGTCTAGGGTGTATGAACTCACTGAATTTCTGACGGATGTTATGCACGTCTCGGCGCTGGATGCAACGTTTCCGTATAAGGTGGGTTTGCACCAGAGCTGCCACGGCCAGCGCGGGCTCGGGCTGGCGCAAATGTCGGAGCTGGTGGCACCGCCCTTTTCGAAGCCGGTGCAGTTGCTCAACCTGGTGAATGGACTTGAATTGGTGCAACTCGACCGACGCGATGAGTGTTGCGGATTTGGTGGTACCTTCTGCGTGACGGAAGAAGCCGTTTCAGTAAAAATGGGGAAAGACCGCGTGGCCGATCACCTTCGGCATGGCGTCAATTACATTACCGGCGTAGACGTATCGTGTCTGATGCATATGGAAGGTATTCTGAAACGGGCGAATTCGGCCGTGCAGGTCAAACACATTGCCGAAATTTTGACAGCGACGCTTTAATCACATTGGCTGATGAACAAACAGCTTACTTTAGACCACGCCCACGCGGCTGTTGAATTCAATAAGAACGAAGCTAAAGTCGACTGGCACGACGAAACGCTCTGGTTCGTACGCACTAAACGTGATCGGGCCGTTGCTCAGATACCCGAATGGGAGCAGCTACGCGAGGCAGCCTCGCAGATAAAAAACCACGTGCTCTCCAACATGCACGATCTGCTGATCCAGTTTGAGCAAAACGCGATCCGTAACGGAATCAAGGTCCACTGGGCAGCCGACGGTGAGGAGCACAACGCGATCATTCATCAGATCATTCAGCAGACGGGGGCAACCCAACTGGTCAAGTCGAAGTCGATGCTGACGGAAGAGTGCCACCTCAATAAATACCTGATCGACAAAGGGATCGACGTCATTGACAGCGACTTGGGCGAGCGGATTGTGCAGATGCGGGGCGAACCACCTTCCCACATTGTGTTACCCGCCATTCACCTGACCAAGGCAGATGTGGGTGAAACCTTTCACCAGCACCTGGGCACCGACAAAGGCGCCACCGACCCACAATACCTGACTGAAGCGGCCCGGCAACACCTGCGGGAGACCTTCCTGACGCGAAAAGTAGCGCTGACGGGTGTCAACTTTGCCATTGCTGAAACGGGTGGGTTTGTGGTGTGCACCAACGAGGGCAATGCCGATATGGGGGCTCACTTGGCCGATGTGCACATTGCCGCCATGGGCTTTGAAAAGATCATTCCCCGCGCTGAGCATTTGGGCGTCTTTCTTCGGTTGCTGGCTCGCTCGGCTACGGGTCAGCCGATTACGACGTTTTCCAGTCATTTCCACCGTCCGCGACCGGGACAGGAAATGCACATTGTTATTGTGGATAACGGCCGAAGTCGCCAACTAGGTCGTCCCGATTTTCGGAATTCGCTCAAATGCATCCGGTGTGCGGCTTGCCTGAATACCTGCCCTGTTTACCGGCGGTCGGGTGGATTCAGCTACCACAGTGCCGTGGCCGGGCCAATCGGGTCTATCCTGGCTCCGAATCTGGACATGAAACAAAACGCCGATCTACCGTTTGCTTCCACGCTTTGCGGGTCGTGTTCCAATGTATGCCCGGTTAAGATTGATATTCACGAGCAGTTGTATAAATGGCGGCAGGTACTGATGCAGGAAGGCTATGGCCCTACGACCAAAACGGTGGCTATGAAGGCGATGGCCACCGTGCTTGAGTCGCCCCGGTTATATCGGATGGCGGGTAAAGTAGGGCGGGGCGTGTTGCGGTTTGCGCCAATCACGGTCGAAAATGGTCTTAACCCCTGGTACCATCAACGGGAAATGCCCGAGCCACCCGCCGAAAGTTTCCATGACTGGTACGTTAATCAGAAAAAAGCATGACCACCCGCGAGCAGATGCTGGCCAGCATTCAGGCCAATCAGCCAGCCTTACGCCCTATCCCGACTCAGTTTACGTTTACGTCGGTGTTCTCTGACCTGACGAAGCAGTTTATTGACGTACTCACATTTGTGGGTGGGGCCGCCGTTGTTGTGCCTGACTATGAGGCTATCAAAGCAGACATACAAAAGAAATATCCCGCGCTGACAAATGTGGCAACGACCTGTCCGGAACTAGCCGATCTGGCCGATGTCAGGATGGACGTTCGTGATCCGCATGAGCTATCCGGGTTAAATCTGGCTATTATCGAAGGACCGTTGGCTGTGGCAGAGAATGCGGCCATTTGGGTTGATGAGCGTCAGATTCCTCAACGCGCCGTACCCATGATTACTCAATTTCTGGTCATTATCATCCGGCAGTCGACCATTGTGCCCAACATGCATGATGCCTACAAGCTATTAACTGTCGATGAAACCGGCTTTGGAACGTTCATCTGCGGCCCGTCTAAAACGGCTGACATCGAACAAAGTCTGGTCATTGGTGCCCACGGCGCCCGCTCGCTGGTGGTGTTTATACTGCCTTGATCGGATCCGACATTCTCATGCCTACCAACAGAAACGCCAGCGGTTTACCGCCGGCGTTTCTGTTTGGTACTTGTTTATAGGGCTATTTTCCTTTCAGGATCGTTCCGTAGCGGGGCATGTCTTTAAATAAATCGAGAGCCGCTTTCATTTCGGGGTCTGTTGAGAAGGAGGCTTCTTTGAGTCCTTTTTGCAGGTAATAATGGCCCGCTATTTCCTGCTCCAGCAGCGTTTTCAGTTCAGGCTTGAAGGTATTCAGATCGGCATCTTTGCTGTGCGACATTTTCGTTTTGAGCGACTTTAGCTGATCCTGAATCTGATCGAAATATTTCTCCTTCTTGGCCGACGCTTCGAGTGTACCCAGGTCTTTCTCGACCTGCGTCGTGTAATCATACTCCTTATCGCCCAGCCATTTGGAAAAATCGCTGTATTCGGCATCCGTCAGATGAAACTCGCGGGCGGGCTTGATGCTGGCGTGCTCGTGACGATACTTTACGGCATAATCGAAAATCAACCCTTTGTTCGTTAAGCTAAGCGCTACCGGCGAGGGCGTCTGGGCTTCCACGACGACATCGGGCAATACACCACCACCATCATAAACGACCCGGCCTGCTTTGGTTTTGAAGGCGGTTTTGAGTGAGTCCGGAATTTTGCCAACACTACCATCGGGATTGCGGTGGCTGTAGTCAATGGCCTGAATACAACGCCCGCTGGGGATGTAGTACTTCGCCGTGGTGATTTTCAGCTTGGTGTTAAACGACAGCTCACGGGTGGTTTGGACAAGACCTTTGCCGTAGGTACGCTGCCCGATCAAAACACCCCGGTCGTAATCCTGAATGACACCGGACACGATTTCGGCCGCCGATGCACTATGGCTATTGGTCAGCACGACGATCGGCATGTCAAGGTCCAGCGGTGGGTTCATAGCCGTGTAGGTCTTGTTCCATTCCGTCACTTTCCCTTTCGTCGTCACCACTTCCGAATCCTTCGGAATAAAGATATTGGAGATATCGATGGCCATATTGAGCAGACCGCCTGGATTTTCCCGAACGTCGAGGATGAGTTTTTTCATGCCCTTGCCCTTCAGTTCCTGAAACGCAGTGCGTACTTCCCGCGAGGCCGTAGCCGTGAAATCCTTCAGATCGATATACCCGACATCGTCGGAAACCATACCGTAATAGGGCACGTTGGTCATTTTTACCACATCCCGGATAACGCTCAGTTCTACGGGGTCTTTCTGCCCAAACCGCCGGACGGTCAGCTTCACCGCTGTATTATTCTGTCCTTTCAGCAGTTTCCCGGGATCGGCGTCTTTGCGGGTTTTCAGGTCCACGCCATCCACTTTGACCACTTCATCGCCAATTTGCAGACCCGATTTTTCGGCGGGCGTGCCTTCATATACCATCAGGACGATGCTCTTGCCCTGCCTTTGGCCAATCAGGGCACCAATACCATTGTAGCGGCCGGTGGTCATGGTCATGTAGTCCTCAATTTCGTCTTCGGCGAAGAAGTTCGTGTAGGGATCGAGGGCTTTCAGCATGGCGTCGATGCTGGTTTTGACCATGCGGTTTGGGTTCACCTCATCTACATAATATAGATTCAGCTCTTTAAACAGCGTGGCATAGATATCGAGGTTACGGGCTATCTCGAAAAACCGGTCATCGGTCTTGAACGAAAAAAAGCCAATGCCGCCTGCCACTAGGGCCGAGGAGGCTAACAGGGTAAGGCGTTTCGAGAAGCGCATAGGAGTAGTACGAGTGAAACCCGCAGTTAGCTAAATACACGGGCAGCAACGGCGGCCCGCCCGCATTACATTTTCTTTAAAGCTAATTTCATACCTTTTTCTATCTCTTCAAACGAAATTATTTGTTTGGCCGTATAAAGAAAGGCAATGTAGGCAGGTGGGGCTTTTTCTGGAGCCAGTATATCCTTATTCAGGCGGTAGGCTTCCCGAACCCGGCGACGAATGAGGTTGCGGTCGACGGCTCGTTTAAAGAGCCGTTTGGGGACGGTAATGACAATGGCGGGTGGGGGTGTTTCGCCGTCCGGATTCGTTTCGGATTGGGGAATATAGAGCATCCGAAACGGAAAAAGGTAGAACGTCCGCACGGAAGTACTACCTTTTTTAAATAATTCACTCAGGATTTTTTTGCTACAAAGCCGTTCAGATTTTGCAAAGGTTTGTGGCATACCAATCCTAAAAGTCGTGAAGTTGTACGTATCAAAAAGCGCCGGTCGAGTAGAAACGGCACGCACAACGGTACGCTTTCTACGGCTGATTAAATTTTAAAGCGTTCGCCTTTTTTCTCGTCAGAGACAGTCAACTTGTGGCGGCCTTTGGCGCGACGGCGGGCTAGAACCTGACGGCCATTAGCAGAGGCCATCCGCTCGCGGAAGCCGTGTTTGTTTTTCCGCTTCCGGTTCGATGGTTGGTACGTTCTTTTCATGATATATGTTACCTAAAACCTTTATTTTTCCAAATGAGTCCGCAAAGATAGGAGAATGCTCGGATTTTACCAAGCCTCAATTCATAAAAACGATTTGATTAACTGGGAGTTACTTTTGTACGAATCTATTTGCTCATACGCCTATGCACTATCGCTTGTCTGCTGATCCTCATGCCGCCCATTACATTGCTGTGGATGCTCAATTGACGGGAATTACGACGCCAACGGTTGATTTACAATTGCCTGCCTGGCGCCCTGGTCGTTATGAATTACAGCAGTTTGCCAAAAATATTCAGCGATTCGAGGTGGTCGATGGCGACGGAAATCCCCTGGTTTTTCACAAAGTTACCAAAGATCGCTGGCGGGTGCAGACAAAGGGAGCTACTGAACTGATCGTTCGCTATAACTATTATGCCTTACTGGGAACGCCCAATCAACTCAATGCAGGCAGTAGTTTTATCAGTGACACGCTCCTGTATGTCAATCCGGTCAATCTTTGTTTATATGCAGAAGGTCGAATCCAAGAGCCTTGTACTCTCGAATTAACTATTCCCGACAATTGGACAATTGCTTGTGGGCTACCTGAATCCAGCCCGGACCATACGGGAAGCCGGACATTACAGGCTGCGGATTTTTATGCGTTGGTCGACTGCCCGCTGATTGCAGCACCGGTGATTCAGCACATCCAGTACGACATCGCCGGGATACTGTTTCACGTCTGGATTCAGGGCGGTCGGCGGACGGATGGCAATCCGACATTCGATGCCCAGCGCATTATTGATGATTTCAGTCGGTTTTCGGCTAAGCAACTCGAACTCTACGGGGAATTCCCCGAGCAGGAATACCATTTTCTGACGCTTATTTTGCCCGTGCCCTATTATCACGGCGTCGAACACCGAAACTCAACCATGCTGGTGTTGGGCCCAAATGATGAAGGAGAGGGTCTTTATCAGGATTTATTGGGCGTGTCGTCGCATGAATTGTTTCATGCCTGGAACATTATCCGTATTCGCCCTACCGAATTGCTCCCGTACGATTTTACGAAGGAAAATTACTTTTCCACCTGTTTTGTAGCCGAAGGGGTAACGACCTATTATGGTGACCTGATGCTTCGGCAATCGGGTGTTTTTTCGGATGAAGCGTATCTGAAAGAGTTGCAGGTTTTATTCAAACGGCATTTTGAGCACAACGGGCAGGCGTTTCAGTCGCTGACCGAATCGTCCTGGGATCTGTGGCTCGATGGGTACGATAAGGGCGTTCCCGACCGTAAAGTGTCGGTATACCATAAAGGAGCCATTGCCGCCCTGATTCTGGACTTACACATTCGGCAACTGACCAATCACGCCCGCTCATTAGACGATGTCATGCGACTCATGTGGGAGCGTTTTGGGAAACCCTTCATTGGCTATACCCTGGACGATTATCGCGCTATAACCGAGTTAGTAGCAGGCGAATCACTGGACTGGTATTATGACCTGTGCATCTTCGGCAACCAGCCCCTCGAGGCTAAACTGAATGAATACTTAGCCTGGGTAGGGTTGCTCATCGGCTATGAAGAGCCTACGCCTGAACAGCCGGGTGGTATTCGCCTGTTGGAACTTGATGACCCGGAAGGGCGCCAGCAACGAGCACGCTGGTTCAATGGTGCACTCGGCAAACCAACGCCGGATGGCCACGTACATGCCATACCTGAAGACAAGCCCGGTAAAAACGTAGTGGCGAAATAACTCAGATACGATGGCGCAAGGCTCCAGCCTTGTGCCCACTATCACCCGGCCTCTGGCCGGTATATAATTATCAATTACCATTTCATAACTACTTATCCGTGTGTCACTACCGGCCAGAGGCCGGAGAATAGTCGGCACGAGGCTGGAGCCTCGCGCCATCAAAGCCATTCTTCTAGTATCTACGGACAACTATTTACTTTAATCAATAACCCTTGACCTGTTCATGATGAATCGTTTGTTTTTTCTTTTCCTTCTTCTGCCGAGCCTCCTACTGGCCCAGGCCAAACCTGAAAAGTCCTGGATGCTTGGTCCATTTCAAAAGGAGAATGCGCATAACCCAATTTTAGACGCTAAAGCCAATACCGAGTTCTATTGCCCGATTCGGAAGAAGCTCGTTCGCTGGGAGGAGAAAGATGTATATAACCCGGCAGCGGTGGTTCGTAACAACAAAGTATACATGCTTTACCGGGCAGAGGATACGGTGCGGAGTGTAGGCGGCACATCGCGTTTGGGATTGGCCGTCAGCACGGATGGCATCCATTTTAAGCGTATGCCCAAACCGGTATTATATCCCAACAATGACGCCATGAAAGTGTATGAGTGGGAGGGCGGTTGTGAAGATCCGCGCGTTGTCGAAAGCCCCAATGGCGTCTATATACTGACCTATACGGCCTACGATGGCGACAAGGCCCGGCTCTGTGTCGCTACATCGCGCGACCTGATGACCTGGACCAAACAGGGGCTGATTTTTGGTGATGTCGACAACGGAAAATACCGCAATAGCTGGTCAAAATCAGGCGCTATCGTGTGTAAGCGAATTGGTAGCCGACTTGTTGCGCAGAAAATTAACGGAAAATACTGGATGTATTGGGGCGATCAGCCGCAGCTTCGTCTGGCTACATCCAGCGATTTACTGCACTGGACACCGCTGGAGTCCAGTACGGGTCAGCCTACGGTAGCGGCCGAGTCGAGAAAAGGGAAGCACGATGTTCGGTTGATCGAGCCCGGTCCCTTCGCCATGCTGACAGCGAAAGGCATTCTGTTGATTTACAATGGGATGAACGATGCCAAAAATGGCGATAAAACCTTGCCCGAAGGCGCTTACGCTGGGGGCCAGCTCCTGTTCGATGCCCAAGACCCAACCAAGTTGCTTGACCGGTCGGAAACCTATTTTATCAAGCCTGATCAGCCTTATGAGATGGTTGGACAGGTAAATCAGGTCTGCTTTCTGGAAGGGATGGTTCCGTTTCGTGGGCGCTGGTTCCTATATTATGGCACCGCCGACTCAAAAATCGGTGTAGCCGTCGCGAAGCAGTGACATGCGAGATGGCGCAAGGCTCTGGCCTTGTGCTTACTATTCTCCGGCCTCTGGCCGGTATTTAATTACGTTTTTTTACTATTTGTCAGTTTGTCGCTACCGGCCAGAGGCCGGGTAATAATCGGCACAAGGCTAGAGCCTTGCGCCATCAAAATCGAAACGTATGCAAACATCCGGCACCCAAACTCTGTCTTTCGAGGAATATGTTAAACACGATGCAACGGCGCTGGCTGAACTGGTACGTGCCGGGGAGGTATCGCCGGGAGAATTACTGGAAACGGCCATTGCTCGTGCCGAAGCCGTAAATCCACAACTGAATGCGATTGTTACACCCTTGTACGATAAGGGAAGAGCAATGGCGAACCAGTTGCCCGAGACAGGGCCTTTTCGTGGTGTACCGTTTTTGCTGAAAGATCTGGAGTTTGAATGGGCCGGAACACCGATGAAGTCGGGTTGCAACGGGTACAAGGACTACGTGTCGACAACCGATAGTGAACTTATCAAGCGACTAAAAGCCGCCGGACTTGTCTTTTTTGGTAAAACCAATACGCCCGAATTTGGCCTGACGCCCTATACCGAATCGAAACTGTACGGGGCTGCCCGCAATCCGTGGAAAACAACTCATTCGCCGGGTGGATCGAGTGGCGGATCGGCGGTGGCCGTAGCGTCTGGTATTGTTCCGGTGGCAACGGCTTCCGATGGCGGAGGGTCCATTCGTATTCCAGCGTCCTGCTGCGGCTTGTTTGGTCTGAAACCCTCACGTGGGCGCATTACGCTTGGTCCCCGTTATGGCGAGTTATGGAATGGTGCCGTAACGGCTCATGCGCTTACGCGGACTGTGCGCGATAGTGCGCGGTTGCTGGATGTGGTAGCGGGTGGACCAGCGTATCGGCCCTTGGCGGGTGATCCATATGGCATTGCTCCACCGGTGCGCCCGTTTGCCGACGAAGTCGGCCGGGAGCCGGGCCCCTTACGAATTGCCTTCTCGACGCAGGCACTCATGGCTTCACAAACCATTGATCCGGTCTGCATCAAAGCCGTTCAGGAAACCGCCCGCTTGTTGGAAAGCTTAGGGCATACGGTCGAAGAGGTGCCGTTGCCTTATGAAAAAACGCTGGTCACGGAGGCCTTTTTCCTGAATGTGCTGAGCGAAACGGCCGCCACGCTTCGGGAGTTGGGTAACTACCTGGGCAGACCCGTTCGGCGTGATGATGTGGAACTGAACACCTGGGCGCAGGCTCGGCTGGCTGAAGGCTTCTCGGCGGCTGATGCGGCTTACCAGAAACGTCGCTGGAACACGCTCAACCGAAGTATGGGACAATTGCACGAAACGTATGATTTGTTCCTGACGCCAACATTGCCGCGTTCGCCCATCCCTATCGGGACGTTTCAGAACACAGAATCAGAAAAGCGGCTGCTCAAGTTGGTCGATTCGCTGGGTGGGTTGAAATACATGAAGGGCAGCAAAACGGTAACTGATCTGGCCGAACGCTCACTAGGGTATATATCGTTTGCGGTCATTACCAACATGACCGGGCAGCCATCTATGTCGGTGCCCCTCTACTGGTCGGACGAAGGCGATTCAGCAGGCTTGCCGATTGGCGTTATGTTTGCCGCCCGGCAGGGTGATGAAGCTACACTGCTTCGACTGGCCGGACAGTTGGAACAGGAACGCCCCTGGTTCAATAAAACGGCAGTTTTATAGCGGATTTCAGACGACGTCAATCTTGATCATGCCTCGAATCACGGCGTTCAGGAACGTCTTTACTTCCGTTTTTAACTGGTTGAACTGCATAAGTAAGCTTGTCTGTTTCATGTCTGTTGGGGTTATAAAGGTTAGCCTAATTTAATAGATAAGTTGATCTACCGTTACTTAATGAGATACGTAATTTACGTTAATAGACAAGTAACTGCACGCTGGCCTTCATCGGGCTATTCAGTATAATCCAATTCTTTACCAAAGGTTTCTTCCATGGTTGCTAAGGACCAATAACCAATAGCGAAGCAAATAAATGTTACCACCGCTCCGGCTTCCAGAACGCCAAGGCTTGGTTTCATTGCCTGAAAAGCCGGAATTGTCAGTAAAGTTGTCGCCCGAACGTTGTTGGCAACAGACGTCGTCGCCGTCGCCCGAAGGTTGGTGCCGAAGCTTTCGGCCGTGATGGTCAGGAACATGGCGATATAGCCAATGCCAAAACCCATCGCCACGCAGACGCCGTAAAAAGCACCGGATGAGTTGATGCCGCCAAACAAATAAATGACGACGAAGACGAACGTCAAGCTCATCATCAGGCCAATGGCTTTCCGGCGGGATTGCAGGTATTGACTAAGCAGGCCACTCGTCAGGTCACCCACAACGGTACCGACGTAGGTGAACATCACGCAGCGACCGGGCTGGATGGCCTCGGTAATGCCCAGCGCTTTACCAAATTCATTGCCAAAGGTGGCCAGAATGCCAATGACGAGATAGGTAGGCAGGGCGAGACCCATACACCTCAGGTAACGCAATAGCCGCTCGCGCCCCTGAAACAGCGCCCAGAAGTTACCCCTGCTCACACCCATCTGCTGTACCCGTTTGAACATCCCCGATTCAAATACACTCACCCGTAAAACCAGCAAGCCCAGACCCAGGCCACCCCCGATGAAGTACGTTGTCCGCCAGTCAAAAAGCGTAACGGTAAAGTAGGCGACGACGGCACCGAGTAACCCGACACTCGCCACTAAAGACGAGCCGTAGCCACGCAGATGTGGCGGCAAAATCTCGCTCACCAGTGTAATGCCAGCGCCCAACTCACCGGCTAAACCCAGCCCGGCCACAAAGCGGAGGAGGGCATATACCTGCGGATCGTGCACCCAGCCACAGGCAATGTTGGCGAGCGAATACGTGATGATACTGCCGAACAGCACCGACAGGCGGCCTCGCTTGTCGCCCAGAATACCCCACAGAATGCCGCCCAGTAGCAAACCGGCCTGCTGAAAATTCAGAATTTTCCCGCCAGTCAGCGAAATATCAGCTTCCGATAGCCCCAACTCTTTTAAGCTTGGTACCCGCACGATGTTGAAAAGAAGCAGGTCATAGACATCGACAAAATAACCCAGAGCGGCTACAATGACCGGTAAGGCGAAGAGCGGACGGAGAGAAGTAGAGGTAGTCGTGGTGGGCATGGGCGTTAATCAGGCTAAATAAAAAACGCTGGAAACGGGACCATCAGCTAATCCAGTAGCCTGCTGTCCTGTTTCCAGCGTTTCTCTCATCTTTTTATTACCAGAGTCGAACGTAGAGAACGGTGATAAGCAGCATGATAATGACCGCCAATGCCGTTGCCGACGGATTCAGGCGGAACATGCTGGCGTCGATAGCGAATCCTTTGGGATTGATGCGTGGCCCAACCAGGCTGATGGCAACCATCATCAGCACCGTGAAGAAAAACGCCCAGCCCATGCAGATCAGGAAGGGAATTTCGTAGCCACCGTTGCCATTTGGGTAGGCCGTGTACAGAATCGTTTCGTTGCCAAACAAAGCTGGTGCGAAGTTATTGAACAGCACCGCCAGACCAAATCCACCAAGAATACCCGCTACGGCAGCCGATCCCGTGGTGCGTTTCCAGAAGAATCCCAGAATAAACACCGCAAAGATGGCCGGGCTCAGGTATCCCGTGTATTTCTGAATAAAGGTGAAACCACCCTCGCGGCCAATACCCAGCGCATCCTGCCACGTTAGCGCAATCGAAAGCAGCATCGCTGCGAAAATGGTGATTCGGCCCACCCACACCAGTTGGGTTTGGGTAGCGTCCTTCTTAATGTATTTCTGATAAATATCGAGGGTGAAAATGGTCGATATCGAGTTGGCTTTACCCGCCAGCGATGCCACGATAGCAGCTGTCAGCGCGGCCATCGAAAGTCCTTTCAAACCGTTGGGCAGGAAAGATAAAATGGCCGAATATGCGTTATCGGCGAGGAGTTTACCGCCCGGTGCCATTTCGCTCTGCAGGCTGCCGTTCTTATAAAGCACGTAAGCAGCAATGCCCGGCAGCATCACGATCAGCGGCATAAAAATTTTGAGCAGGGCCGCAAAGAGAATACCCGTACGGGCCGTCTTCAAATCAGCACCGAGCGCCCGTTGGGTAATGTACTGGTTACAACCCCAGTAGTTCAGGTTTACGATCCAGATGCCAGCAAAGTACATGGCAAGACCCGGCAGCGTCAGGTATTTGTTAATATCGACCTGCGACGTGTTGGGCCCTGGTTTCTCAAAAATCATGTGGAAGTGATCGTCCGCGTCGCCCATCATGGCCGAGAAGCCCGCCAGGACATCGTTGCCCAGCCCAAACTTCTGGCTGACCAGCGTCAGCGCGATATAAGACGTTACCAGCCCCCCAATAATAAGAACGGCAACCTGAATAACGTCGGTGTAGCCGATCACTTTCATCCCACCCAGCGTAATGACAATGGCGAATATGCTCAGGCCAATAACGATGGGGTGAAACGACTCACCCCCAACCAGGGTGCTGATGGCCAGTGCGCCCAGGAAAAGAATCGACGTCAGGTTGACGAACACATAGAGAAACAGCCAGAAAATGGCCATGATCAAACTCACCGTTTCGTTGTACCGCGTTTTGAGAAACTGCGGCATGGTATAAATGTGGTTCTTAAGGTAGATCGGCATGAACCAAACGGCCACAATAATCAGGGCAATAGCCGCAAACCATTCATATACCGCCACGGCCACCCCGAAGGTGAACCCATTGCCCGACATGCCAATGAACTGCTCCGCCGAAATGTTGGAGGCAATCATGGAGGCTCCGATGGCCCACCAGGTTAATGACCCTTCGGCCAGAAAGAAATCTTTAGTATCAAGCTTTGTCGTTTGTTTTCGTTTGTAAATCCAGTAGCCGTAAGAGGAGACACCAATGAAATACAGAAGGAAAATAATGTAGTCTATTTGTTTAAGTTGGTTCATTTCAGCACGTATAGAATGAGTTTTGGAATCAGCCTGTAAAAAAGCAATTAATTCTCCAAATAGGCTTACTGTTGGGTAAAATCATTTGCAGATTTGTACAATCAGTATCAGATATCTAACACTCACTGGGCTAAAACGTAAGTTGCGTTCCCATATAGCAAAAAAGCACGGAAGCTAATCCGTGCTTTTTTGCTATAATCGATGATGAGAAGGGGAGGTGTTTAGTTGATTGCAATGAGCCGTGTGGGTTGAATGGCCTCTACGGCAGGCGTAGTCAATCTGAAAGCGAATTCTTCTTTTTGAGTACCTGCCATTACCCGGAAGGTGTAATTACCATCCTTCAGTTCGCTCATATCGAATTGCTGGCGATAGGCGTTCTGCTTGCTGTTTTTTCCACACAGAACTTCCTGAAACAGAACCTCGCCTTTTTCACTGATCAGCATCAGATCGATCTTGTTCTCCGATTTGTATTTTTCCAGACATAACCAGAGCTTGTTGGCATTGGCCGCCGGGAACATGGCGGCTGAGAATACTTTGTTTTGAGATTTGTGATCATCGGCTAGAGCAGGCGATGAAATAGAGACTGTCAAAGCTACGAGAAGAGCGCTGGCGAGTACTTTGATGGACGTTTTCATGGAGTTGAAAGGAGTTTAATGGAAACCTTTAGCTGTCAACCCAATGATGCCGGGAAGCCCCCCAACCGCTGTTGTTCTGGAGCAACGGTTTAGAAAAATGATGAGCGGTTCCTGGTCATTCTACGAAATCCAAATCCCTGCCGAACGTTTCATCCATGCGGCTCAGCGACCAGAAAGACAGGCCATACACCACAATGCCCAATAATCCAGCCGCCAGTAAAGCACCCATCGACGGTTTAAGAAACTGAAATAGAAGGGTCATCGGAATCAATGTGCCCCGGACAACACTTGGCACCGAGGTGGTGGCCGTATTGCGGAGGTTTGTGCCGTAAAGTTCGGCAACCATCGTCAGAAACATGGCAATATAGCCCGTGCAGAAACCGGCCAGTAAGCAAACCGTGTACAGACCGCTCGCGGTCTTGATGCCACCAAACAGATAAACGCCACTCAATAAGGCGCTCATAATCAACAAACCGGTGATGGCTTTCAGGCGGGATTGCAGCCAGTGGCTTATGGGCCCCGACAGCAAATCGCCACCCGCTAGTCCGACGTAGATCATCATAACACAACGACCCGGCTTTACGACCTCTTCGATGCCCAGCGCCTGACCAAATTCATTGGCAAATGTGGCCAGAATGCCGACAATGAACCAGGTTGGAACGCCCACCGATACGCACCGGATGTATTTGATAAATTGAGGCCAGCTACTGAAAAAATAAAGAAAATTACCACGGCTGACTTCTTTGTGGTCGGTTTTCATGCGGTTGAAAACGCCCGACTCGAACACGCTTACCCGCAGCAGGAGCAGCGCGATGCCCATGCCACCACCCACCCAGAACGCCGTTCGCCAGTTGAAATACTCAACCGTCAGATACGCTACACCCGCGCCCAGATACCCGATACCCGCTACCATCGACGAGCCGTAGCTTCGGATGGCTTTCGGGAGTATTTCCGATACGAGCACCATGGCCGCGCCGATCTCACCCGAGAGCCCGACTCCCGCTATAAATCGCAGTAGGGCATAAACGTTGACGTCCTGTACAAAGCCGCAGGCAATGTTTGTGATCGAGTAGGTGACGATACTGCCAAACAGCACTGACATGCGCCCCCGCTTGTCACCCAGGGCTCCCCACAGAAAACCACCCACCACCAGACCCGCCTGCTGGCAATTCAGAATAAACGTACCGGCCTGCGAAACCTCCGCTTCCGACAATCCCAGTGATTGCAGACTTGGTACCCGTACGATGCTGAAAATCAGCATGTCATAGACATCCACAAAGAAACCCAGCGCCGAAACGATAACGGGTAGAGCAAACAACGGGCGGAAGGAAACGCGGGGAGGGGAGAGAGTTTGCATAATGGATGTCTGAATGAATGGTATGTTGACAGGCGTCCGTTCAGCTCTTATTCTTCCAGATAGTTTAAGTCCTTGCCGTGGGTTTCGGGGATGGTCAGAATCGAGTAAAAGCCGAGGATAAAGCAAATCAGACCAACGACGGCTCCGGCATTGATGACCGCCAGCGACGGTTTGAGGTACTGGTAAGTTAAGGTCATTGGAATTACCAGACCACGCACCATGTTAGGCACGGTGGTGGCCGCCGTAGCGCGTAGGTTCGTGCCAAACTGCTCGGCCCCGATGGTGACGAACATGGCCCAGTAGCCAATGCCAAAGCCCATTGCCAGACAGAGGCCGTATAAGGCCGTGGCCGACGTAATACCTACATACAGATAAATCAGGCTGAAAACCAAAGCAATGGCCATGAGCAAGGCAACCCCTTTCTTGCGGGAGGCCATGGCCTGACTGATGAATCCGCTGGCCAGATCGCCGGTGGCCAGCCCAACGTAACACCACATAATGGCGAGTCCCGGCTGAATTTCTTCGGCAATGCCCAGCGCCTTACCAAATTCGTTGCTGAACGTAGCCAGAATACCAATGACAAACCAGGTTGGTAAGCCAATGCCAATGCATTTGAGGTAGCGGCTCAGGCGATTTGCATTGGTGAAAAACGAAAGGAAATCGCCCCGATTGACATGTTTCTGATCGGACACGTCTTTGAACATACCCGATTCAACGACACCGACCCGCAGCAGCAACAGCCCAAATCCCAGGCCGCCACCCACAAAAAAAGCCGTTTGCCAATCGAATAATTTCACCGTGAAGTAAGCCACTACAGCGCCGAAGAGGCCAATACCTGCCACCAGCGAGGTGCCGATGGCACGTTTCTCTTTGGGAAGTACTTCACTAACGAGCGTGATGCCCGCGCCTAATTCACCAGCCAGCCCGATACCCGCTACGAAACGCATCAACGCATAATACATAGCTGGATCCATGAAGGTAATGTGTTTGACAAAGCCGCAGGCAATATTCGCAATCGAGTAGGTAATGATACTGCCGAACAACACCGATAGTCGGCCCCGTTTGTCGCCAATAACACCCCATAGGATTCCACCGAGCAAAAGTCCACCCATTTGCCAGTTAATGATGCTGGCCCCAACGGTCGAGATCTGATCGGGCGTAAGGCCAAGGTCTTTCAGACTGGGCACCCGAACGATCCCAAAAAGGAGCAGGTCATAAATATCAACAAAGTAACCCAGAGCGGCCACAATGACGGGCAGGCCGAAGTACCCAACGGTAGGAGGATGTGGTTTAGGCGAAACAGCAGGAATAGCCATACGGCAAAAAGCGAAGTTAAAAAGCGAAACGGTTCTGCAAGTATACGAAATGACCAAAGAAGATTGTGCAGAAATGACTACCGGAAATCTAAATCCTGATGTAAATGGAAAAGAACGATTAAAAGCCGCTAGTCACCGAATGGTTTTTTCGTCGGCATACTGACCCAGGCCTGGCTGAATAACATTCATTGTGGCCATGATAGCTTACACCGGTTTATACATATTGATTTCGACCAAATGGGGCATGTAGAAACGGATTAATAACAGCCGTTCAGGACCACTCAGGAAGCGAGCGGGTTCAAAGGCGGCTCCGGTTCGGATTCGGTCGTGTGCGCAACCGGTGGCGATTTTCGAAGAACAGGGATGGGTTTGGGCAGTGCTTGGTAGCTGATATACGCGGTGCCCAACCACCATACTTTTAGGGCTACACGCGCAAAAATCAACGTTTGCTGAACAATAAACATGATCAAAATGGTCATCCAGCCGCTCATCAGAATCAGATCATCGAGCAGAAAATAGATGCCGAACAGGCCCGTTCCCGCTAAAATCGTTAGCCAGTAGAGGCCGTATGTTCGGGTCAGATTTTGCACAACCAGACGTCCGGCCTGCCCAAAGGCCCGAAAGGCATTGTGCTCATCTTCCCGAAACATGAGTACTTTGGCGTAGTCGCCAATGCACAGGACCAACGTGGCCGTGAGAGCAAAGAGCGCAAAGAAGCCCGCGCCAATCCAGAACAGCCCACGCTCTGTAAAGCTATCGTTGACCGCAACGCTAACCAACGATCCAATGACCAGCCACAGCCCGGCCCCAACTACGACAAAGAGTAACGTAACGCCAAAAAGGCGCAAAAAACGGCCTACATAATGCGCGCACCCCTGCCAGAACAGCCCACTGCTGAATGAATTGTAGGGCTGAGAGAAGCGCAGCAAGATACCTCCCGCAAAAAATAAACTCAGCAACACGTAGAGACTGCCCAGCCAACGCCCTACACTCATTAGTGGGGATATCGTGCGTTGGCTGCGGTGCATAAAGTCCGAGTAAACTGTATAATCGAAGCCTTTCAACAGGTTCATAAAGGCCAGTGAATTCTGGTCTTCTACCTTGAGGGTATTGTAAAACGGTAAGGCAACCAGCAGGCCCAGCACCAGTGTGATGCCGTAAATCAGCCACAGAAGCCGAAACGAACGTCGTGTTTGTTGAAGGGATGTGCGTAGTGCGTTCACGTTTCTAGGAGCTAGCCTGATCTTCTTTAGGGGTAGACAGGGGATGTTCTGTCCTGATTTTTTCCTGCAATTTCAAAAAACCATCGATCAATGCCTCCGGGCGGGGCGGGCAACCTGGCACGTATACGTCGACTGGAATAATTCGGTCCACGCCTTTTACAACATGATACCCGTGCTGCCAGTAGGGCCCGCCACAGTTGGAACAGGAGCCCATGGAAATAACATACCGTGGCTCGGCCATTTGCTCGTAGAGTCGCCGGATACGGTCGGCCATCTTATACGTTACCGTGCCCGACACAATCATAATGTCGGACTGCCGGGGAGAAGGACGCGGAAAGATACCGAAACGTTCGAGGTCGTAACTGGCGGCAAAGGCCTGCATCATTTCGATGGCGCAGCAAGCCAGCCCAAAGCTCATCGGCCACATTGATTTCTCACGCGACCAGTTGAGCAGGTCTTCCGAATGCATCAGAATAACGCTGGCTTCGCCGGTTTTATCAGTTGTCTGAGAGGTCATAATTGGGCAGAGATAAATAAAATCGCGGCTATAAAGCTCCCGAAAATACGATCCTGGCTGGTTCGTAGGGGGTCAGCGTTTGTAGCGTTCGTTTACCTGCTGATACAGTTGAGCTGGTACTTTAGTTTCAACCGATGGTAGCTTGGGTTGCGGTTTTACCCAGTCAAGGTAACCCTTTGCCCATACATAGGCAAGGCCTAGGGCCAGAATGACAACAAACAGAAAGACTTCGGTAAGCGCAAACCAGCCCCACAAACCGCCTGTCTCCGCGATGAGTCGTTCCTGGCCAAATACCGTAGCCCAGGGAAACAGAAAAACCAGTTCAACATCGAACAGGACAAAAACCAGGGCCACGACGTAAAACCGAATGTTAAACTGCACATTGGCATTGCCAGTAGGCTCTTCTCCCGATTCGTACGTACTGTTTTTCTCAATGTTTGGCTTATCAGGGCGCAGCATACGCGCCACAAACAGAACGACGGCAATAAAGGCGAAGGCCGCCAGAATAAACAGCAGAATAATCCCAAAGTCGGAAAGCATGCGGTAGCTGGTTTACGGATTAAGGCTTACGGCGGTCCGCTCTAAACCGTACTCCGTAAACCACCGGTTAACTTACTTCTTCTTTTTCTTCGGGAAAATATTATAAACCAGACTTACCTGAAGGTTCCGGTTATAATAAGACGCCGTTGCTTCGTTGGAAACATTGGTAAACCCGTATACGTAGCGGACGTGTAAGCTGAATTTGCTCAGCATATCCAGAAAATCATAATGAACACCTAACACGGCTCCCAGATCATTTTGAGCACCGGGGCCATTGGTTGAGCCCGAATTGAGCGCATAGCTGAACTCTGGACCAGCCTGTATGGTCAGGCCCTCTGTTGGAATATAACCCAGCAGAATAGGGGCGCTCACATAATAATAGG
Organism: Spirosoma horti; assembly: GCF_054776595.1. Classification (NCBI taxonomy): domain Bacteria; kingdom Pseudomonadati; phylum Bacteroidota; class Cytophagia; order Cytophagales; family Cytophagaceae; genus Spirosoma; species Spirosoma horti. The sequence goes on along the minus strand of NZ_BAAHBQ010000003.1, from coordinate 497,507 downwards.
AATGGCTGGTGGTTGACCGTCCTCCAACCTGTTCCTGTTGAAATGTGCCCCCTTTGACCGCCAGAAGCACTTCGGGCTGAAGCACCAGGCGGTTGTACCGATACCGGTACATAACCCCTATATTCGGCTCCAGCGCCCGCTTTGGAATGTTGACAGTCGTTCCCGAGATAGACACCTGGGTAAATGAAGCCCCTAATTTTACCCCAAAATGGCCACCAATCGGTTTATCACTTTGCGCCCGGATGAGCAGGGGAGAGGTCACTAAAAAAAAGAGAAGTAGTAAGCGAGATGTATGCATGCAGGACTGTTGAAAGGCGACTCGCCTTCAATAACAAGTTTTTATCCGAAACGGCGGACTGCCCGAAACGTCGGACCGCCGTAAAATTGGTGAAAAAAGTTAATAAATCGTTGTTGGCCGTTGGGCCGTCGATGCGTTGACGGGCTAATTAAGCCGGGGATCAACGGGATAATGGGCAATGGATTTATACTCACCTCCCTTACGTTTCAGCACTTCACGCCAGAATTCGGCTGTTGGCGTATCGAACAGAAAATCGGCTTTCGTACGACTGATGATCCAGGCCTTCTGGAGTAATTCGCTGTCGAGTTGCCCCTGGTTCCAGCCCGAGTAGCCGATAAAGAAACGGATATCCCGCTCAGTGAGCGTGCCCAGATTGACCGCCTGTTTAATCTGGTCAAAATCGCCACTCCAGTATAAATCATCAACGACATGGATCGAACCGTCGATTAAATCGGGCCGACGATGAATAAAGTGAAGCGTGTTCTGTTGAACAGGGCCACCAACAAACAGCGGTAAATCCGTGTGAATATCGTCAATAACATCACTGAGGTGAATATCCGTAAGTTGATTCAGGACCAGGCCAAAGGTGCCAACTGCATTATGTTCACAGACTAGAACCACACTACGTTCAAAATTATTGTCGCCCATGTAGGGTTCGGCAATCAACAAATCGCCATTCTTAACAGGTTGCGGAGACGTATTCATGAGTCATAAAGCCGTTAACGATTGTACTACAAAACGTCTTTCTTAGGAATGATATTGGTTAAAAACTGTTAAATACGCTGGTTAACCCGTTAATAATACGGTATTGGCTGGGTTTCCGTTAAAAAATTATCGACAGGGCTTAGGATCAGGCATATGCCCAGGCATTCTGTTTGATTTGTCAGGTCAACGCCCCGAAAAGAAAAAAGTCGAACGCTTATATGCGTGTTGTTAAGCGGCTATTCGCCAACTTTGTCTACTCAAGAATAACTAAACTGAATCTATGCATCACCAGATTCACGATCGGCGGGGATTTCTCCGGAAAAGTGCGTTGGCTACGCTGACAACCTTGGTTGGCACGCACATCGTTTTTGCCGATCGGATACCGCCTTTTTATACTCCTCTGGGGTTCGACTATGATCCGCTCAAAGGAAAAAGCCCGGATATGAAAGTGCTGGGTGATAAACCCTGGAACGTGGAGACGCCTGTTCATTTGCTGGACGATGCCGTCACGCCTGTCGAAAAAATGTTTATTCGCAACAACGGCCTGATTCCCACGGAACCCATTAACCCTGAAACCTGGACGTTGACCATAAAAGGGGAGTCGGTAAAAACGACGAAAACCTACACGCTCAACGATCTGAAAAAACGATTCAAACCCTATACCTATCAGCTTGTGCTTGAGTGCGGAGGCAACGGCCGCTCTGGGTTTGAACCGCAAACGACGGGAAATCCTTGGGATCAGGGGGCCGTTAGCTGCGCTGAATGGACCGGCGTTCGGCTGAAGGACATTCTGGCTGATGTTGGGTTGAAAGAGGATGCTGTTTACATTGGCTATTATGGCAAAGATCCGCACCTGAGCCAGGACCCCACTAAAGTGGCAATCTCGCGGGGTGTGCCGATGAAAAAAGCCCTCGAAAACGAAACTCTTATTGCCTGGGCACTTAATGGAAAGGATATTCCGCTGGCTCACGGTTATCCGCTCCGGCTGGTGATTGGAGGCTGGCCGGCATCGGTATCGGGCAAATGGCTGCATACGATTGCTGTGCGGGACAAAATTCACGACGGGGCAAAAATGGAAGGGCACAGCTATAGAATGCCCATTCGGCCCGTTCAGCCGGGTGAAAAAATCCCGGAGACGCCCGAAAATTTCCGCATCATTGAGTCCATGCCCGTTAAGTCGCTGATCACGTATCCCAAAACGGGTGCTATGGTCGATTCGAAGAAACCTCTCGCTCTTCGCGGACATGCCTGGGCGGGCGATCGAACGGTGAGTGCGGTAGAGACATCGATCGATTATGGCGCTACCTGGCAAAAAAGTAAGCTTCAGGCTCCCAAAAATCGCCTGGCCTGGCAGCACTGGTCCACCGAACTGACGTTCCCTCAGCCGGGTTATTATGAGGTATGGGTTCGGGCTACGGATAGTAGTGGCGTTGCCCAGCCGGTGGTTATTCCACAATGGAATCCCGGTGGTTACCTGAATAATGCTTGCCATCGAATTGCCGTAAAAGCGAGCTAGGACGTCTGCTTAAGGGTAGCCTGTGAGCTTGGAGACTAATGAACAACCTATAACAACATGAAGTACGTAATCGCTTTTTTTCTGATAGGCGTCTTACTGATAAGCCTGGCTAGTTTTCGGAACGTTTCCGTTAGTCAAAAGCCATCGATTGCCAAAGCACCCGTATTGGCTGCCGATACGGTGAAAATTGATGCAGAATCGGGGATGATCAACGATCCCAACCTGATGATGGTCAAAGCGCAGTGTACGGCCTGCCATTCGTCTAAGCTCATTTTGCAGCATCGCTTTACGCGGGCGGGCTGGGTAGAACGCATTCGCTGGATGCAGAAATACCATAAACTCTGGGACCTGGGCGAATCCGAGAAAGTGGTTTTAGACTATCTCGAAAAGAATTATGGGCCCCAGAATGCAGTGAGCATCGGCACGTTTCGGCGTCAGTCATTGAAAGATATTCAATGGTATAAATTACCTCAATAGCTTATTCCAGTCGATCTGGAAAGTCGGCTACGATTATGTTTGCGTATGCTTAGTGAACCTATTCAGGCTGTAGCGGCTCGAACGCAAAAGCGTGTTTGTGAAGTGGCCTGGTTCGATGATTTATGCGGGGGCGACACGGCCTTTCTGGGTACGCTCGACCCTGATCGACGCAGTAATTATGCGCACTGTGCCGATATTCTGAAAACGGCCGATCGCCTGGGCTTCGAAAATATTCTATTGCCGACGTCCTACCTTGTGGGGCAGGAGGTCATTCCATTTGCCAGTGCTATGGCTCCTCAGGTAGCCAATATTTCGATGCTGGCCGCCATTCGTACCGGCGAAATTCACCCACCAATGCTGGCTCGCCACATCGCTACGCTCGATCATCTGTTGCAGGGGCGGCTAACGATCAACATTATCAACTCCGACTTGCCAGGATTGAAAGAAGACCATGCGTTTCGGTATAAACGCTGCGAGGAGGTAATTGACATTCTGAAACAGGCCTGGACCCAGGATCGGATTGAGTTTGATGGAGAGGTTTACGGGAAAATAAGTATGAAAACAGACCCCGTAAAACCCTACCAGCAAAACGGAGGGCCCCTTTTGTATTTTGGCGGTATTTCACCTGGCTCAAAGGAGGTCTGCGCCAAGCACTGCGACGTGTTTCTGATGTGGCCCGAGCCCGAAGATAATATTTACGCAACCATGCAGGACATGAGTGAGCGAGCTGCCCGGCATGGTCGTACCATTGACTTTGGTCTGCGCATTCACGTCATTGTGCGTGAAACGGAAGAGGAAGCCAGAGCCTACACCAAGACCCTGATGTCGAAATTCGATGCTGTTGTGGGCGAACAACTTAAGAGCCGGACGCAGGATTGGCAGTCGGCGGGCGTCCTTCGGCAGAATGAGCTTCGTGCGCAGGCCGACCCCGACGACTTTATCGAACCGATGCTTTGGATGGGTATTGGTCGTGCCCGGTCGGGCTGTGGGGGCGCTTTGGTGGGTACACCCGCGCAGATCATCGACAAGCTAAACCGCTACATGGATATGGGTATTCGGTCGTTTATTTTGTCGGGTTATCCGCTCATTGAGGAGTGTGAGTTGTTCGGTAAACACGTATTGCCGCACTTGCCTAACGTTAAATTATCGGTTGAGCAGGGGCGAACACCGACGACTACTCCCGTTACTCCTCTGACAACCGGTGAATTACGGGTGTAAGATTGCGTCCGTGCTGTCGGGCTGGCTGAACTATATTTCTTAGCATGCTTCAATCCCTGAGTGCCCTCGACCTGGTCGTGGTTGTTTTGCTGTTGTTATTTTTAGTGACAGCCAGTATGTATTCCAGCTTTAAAAAGAAAAGCTCCGAAGAGTACTTCATGGCTGGCCGCTCGCTGAAATGGTATTCCGTGGCCGGGTCTATATTCGGTACGAACATCCATGCCCAGCAGATAATTGGTATGATGGGCATCGGCTATTCGATCGGTTTCGTTCAGAGCCATTATGAGGTTTGGGCCGTACCGGCCATTCTGGTTCTTGTTTATCTATTCATTCCCATTTATCGAAAACGGCAGTTTTTTACTCTTTCGCAATTTCTCGAAAATCGGTACAGCAGCCAGACCCGCCTGGTGTACACCGTGCTGATGATTGCGTTTATTATGATTCAGCTAATTGGCGGTTTTTATATTGGTAGCCGGACGTTGGGTATTTTGTTTCAGGGTACCAGCTGGGAGCTAACCTATTTGCAGGGCATTCTGGTGATTGCTACGGTCACCATCCTCTTTACGGTTTTCGGCGGCATGGAGTCCGTCGTCATTGCCGACAATATTCTCACCGTCGTCATGATCATCTCTGTGCTGTTGATGGGGACGTTAACATACATGCAGCCAGAAATTGGGGGCCTCTCGGGTTTGCTTGCGCTGGATCATGCCGAAGCGAACAAGATGCACCTGTATCTGCCCGCTAACCACCCGAAATTACCCTGGCTGGGTATTTTCACGGGTCTGACCATTCTCAATTTCTTCTATTGGACAACCAACCAGTATCAGGTGCAGCGGGTGCTGGCCGCTCAGACGGAGCGCGATGCTAAGTTAGGTTCAATAGCTGCTGGTTTTCTGAAGTTGATCATTCCGTTCTTTTCGATCGGAGCGGGTACGGCTGCTTTTTATCTGTTCAGAAGCCGTTTTGGGGAAAATGTGATCAAGCCCGACGACACCTTCCTGACGCTCTTGAAAACCGTTGTACCGATGGGCTATGGTTTCGTGGGACTGATTCTGGCCGGGCTGATGTGTGCCATCTTTTCGGCGATTTATTCCATGATGAACTCCGTATCGACCATGCTGGCCTACGATGTGTACCGGAAGTACATGCAACCCAATGCTACCGACAAATCAACGGTTCGGTTTGGGCAACTGGGTGTTTTTGTGATGTGCGCCATCGCGACGGGATTGGCCTACACGACCTTCGATCCAACGTCGTCGGATAATTTTTTTCTGATCTTGGCCAATCAAACCTCGTACCTGAAACCTGGTCTGGTCGTTGTCTTTTTCTGGGGCATACTCTGGCGGAAGACCAACCCCAAAGCGGCCGTCATTGTCCTGATGAGTTCGCCGTTTATTGGCTTTGGCTGCGATTGGCTGTACGATCATGTGCTGGTCGACTCGGCCTGGGTTCGGGAAACCTTCGGTCTAACCCTCAATTTCCTGTATCGGGTATTCCTGATTTTTGTGATCGGCTCGGTTCTGATTGCGCTGCTCAGCGTTTATTTCAACCGCCGGACCGGTCAGGTGAAAGATCACGACATGGCGGTTCCGGTAAATGGAATCGGTAGCGCCTTGCTGCGGTTTTTTCTGCTTCAGCTGCTACCAATCAGTTTGGTGTTTATAAACGTCATTACGCCCCAGCAAGCATCTATTCCGGCTGCTTTGCTGACATTTGCGCTGTTTTGGTGGTACATGAAGCGGGAGAAAGAACCCCTTGCTTTCTACCAATCCGATATTTTTTACGCGGGTATACTGACGAGCGCCATGATGTGGATCATGTATTATTTTGCCTGATCCTGAAAGGTAAAGCCCACTTTTTTGCCGGAAATGCGCTCCAGTAGCGGACGCAATAGCTGGGTAGCGTTCTGTTGGGTCTGGTTCAGAATGCCGCCGGTCAATGCCGATTGTTTAACCTGGTGCTCGGCCTTGCGATAAGCATCGCTTACTAACTGCGATTCGTTCAGGAAGGAGAAATGGGTATCATATACCCGCGACCGGTCGTGGTTGATTTTCCAGCCGCAGAGTTCTGGTTTGGGTAGCTGGATCGTGATTGAATCTGCCATGGTCCTGATATCATTCAGGTTAATCTGGGTAAGGTCGAGGCAACCCGTGGCTTCTCCTTCCACAATCAGAACGGCATTTGCATTGGGCAAAAACGTATTAACCTGCTCGTGTTCAACAATGTCTTTGAACGTGTAGCGTACGAGCTCCAGCTTACCCAGTGTTTTAACTTCTTTCAGGACAATGCTTTGCGTCGTGTTATCGCCCCGCCGGAAACGGCTCAGTAGTGTATTGCCCCGTATCTGCTCCCAAATGGCGATCAGACCAGCCACGAGCACAGCTATCAGGAATAAGCGGAACAGGGTATTGATGAGTCGGGACATGGTCTATGGATGAGCCGGTAAACGTGCCGTGGTTCAAGGGAGCCGTATAAACGTAAAACTCCTAAACCGATACCGATTCAGGAGTTTTAATAACGGAAAACTATATGAATTAATACGTGTGTTTCTGCTCGTCGACGGATTGCTTCTCCAGATCGAACAAATCATTCAGCACATCGATAAGCGTTTCAGCTTCGCCCCGTTTACAGGCAGCTTTGAGTTGAAGAACGGGTAGTTTAATGATCTTCTGCATAATACCCCGGGTAATCTTCTCTATTTTCTCTGACTCGTTGGGGGTAAGATGCTTCATATGGCGGGCAATTTCGTCGCGACGAATTTGCTCCAGCGCATTCTTTAATTTATTGATCGTGGGCGACACGACCATTTCTTTCGACCAGTCGCCGAACTCGGCCACGGCCTGTGTAATGATTGCTTCGACTTTGGGAATAGCCGCCAGACGTTGATTCAGCGCTTCGTCGGCCCGGTTACGGATATGGTCGATGTTGTAAACGAGTACACCCGGAATTTGCTCAACGGCCGCATCCACACTGCGAGGGACCGATAAGTCGATGAAATATTTGAATGTCAGTACATTCACGTCCTGAAGCAGTTCGGGCGTAATCAGTGGGTCATCACGCATGATGGACGAAATGATCACATCGGCCCGACGAATTTCATCGGTCAGGTTCGAAAAGTCGGCTACCCGGAATCCGTATTGGCTGGCCAGCACATCGGCTTTGGCCTGCGTGCGGTTACACAGTGTGATGTTTGTTAAGTTCCGGGCTTCGAGGTTTTTGCAAACGTCGGTTCCAATTTCACCCAGACCAATGACCAGCACATTCGGATTCTGTTTTTCGCCGATCAACTCATCGATCAGCTCGACAGCTGCATAGGAAACTGAAGCGGCTCCATCGCGGAACGGTGTTTCCTGGGCTACCCGTTTGTTGGTGAAGAAAATCGTATGCATGAGCCGGTGTAAAAACGGCCCGGCCATATCTAAATCAGCCGACCATTGATACGATTGCTTCACCTGATTGGGAATCTGCATGTCGCCGACAACCTGCGAATGCAAGCCGACGCATACTTCAAACAAATGCCGCACAGCGTCGTTATGCGCTGCGAAAAACTGGAAATAAGGCAAATAGTTATCGGTATCGGTCAGGCCTTTTTCAATGAGCAACAACCGGGCAATATCGGCGTTCAGGTCCTGTTCAAAGGCGTAATAGACCTCCGTACGGTTGCATGTTGAAATAACCAGCAAATCGGTTAACCCAAAAAAGTCCCGCAACCGAAGCATCAGTCGCTTGGCCTCGTCTTCGTTAAGTGCAATTAGTTCACGTACCTGCAGAGGTGCCGTTTTATGCGATAAACTAATTGTTTTGAAGGTGTCTAACATTATGGTAAATCACGCAAATTGGCTTGTAGCCTTGACAAAATTACGGCATTATTGCCGTACATGAACATACCCACGGCAATCGAATTTGCTATTTAGAATTCGTCCAAATAAATGGCCAAATTCTTTGTTCAATCCTATTCAAATTGGTAACGTAATGGCCTGGCTGGTGGTTCGGTTTTACACAATTAAAGCGCTTTTGCCGTTTATAAAGTAAGGCTAGAGAGAAGGTTGCCCAAGGCTGAAAAGCAACCAGCTGTTTAGTCGCCTGATACGCCTACTTTTACACGACCACACGAGCCGCTTTTAGACAATGGTCCTTTCGATCATTGGTACAGAAAAGCAGCAGAACCCTATGCTGAAGTCATTTGATATTTACAATCAGAATAACATTCTGAAAATTATTGTGGCCCTCAATCTGCTTCTGGTTGGAACAGGGTCCGTGCTCTACACAAACCGACTGATCAATAAGCTGGAAGCCCGCGAAGAGCAGTATGTAGAACTCTATGCGAAAAGCATTGCGTATCTGGTCGATTCGAGCCACGTCGATGCCGGTGACCTGACCTTTGTAACCAGCGAAATTCTGGAAGCTAATAGTACGATTCCGGCTATTTACATAGACCCCGATGGCCAGATAGCTATGCAACGAAATATTGAAGTCCCGGCGGAGTATACGCCCGAGGAAACCGAAAAGTTTCTGCGTCAGAAAACCATCGAGATGCGTAAAAAACACCCGCCATTGATTGTGGAGATGGGAAATGGCGTTCGTGGCCTCGTCTATTATACCAACTCGAATCTGTTGCGGCAACTGACATACTTTCCCTATGTTTTATTGCTGATTCTGGCCGCCCTGGGTGTGTTGGCTTACCTGGCCTTCAGCTCATCGCGACGGGCAGAGCAAAATCGCGTCTGGGTTGGATTGGCCAAAGAAACTGCGCACCAGTTAGGCACACCCATGTCGTCGCTCATGGCCTGGGTCGAGTACATGCGTTCCGATCCTGACCAGTTCGACGGCTCGATCACGGACGAAATTGAAAAAGATGTTCAACGATTAGAGACGATTACGGCGCGTTTTTCGAGCATTGGTTCAGTGCCAACGCTGAAAGAGGAGAATGTAAACGATGTTGTTCGGCAGTTTACCGATTATCTGGGAAGGCGGATCTCAACGAAAGTAAAAATGAGCGTTACCAGTCAGTTGCCGCCCAACCAGATGGTCCGAATCAATAAATTACTGTTTGAATGGGTGATTGAAAACATCTGCAAAAATGCCGTTGATGCCATGAAGGGCGTGGGCGAACTGCGGCTAAATATGGTGCCGTTGCCCCACGATGAGGTCGCCATCGACATTACGGATAACGGCAAGGGAATTTCCAAAGCAAACATGCAGAAGGTATTCTCTCCCGGTTTCAGTACCAAAAAAAGGGGATGGGGATTAGGCCTGACGCTGGCCAAGCGCATTGTTGAAGAGTACCACAATGGCCGACTCTACGTCAAAAGCTCGGAAGTGGGAAAAGGCACAACGTTCCGAATTATCCTGAATAAAAAGTAAGACGTCATTTACGTTAGCCGGCTCACCCACAACGTAAATGACGTCTTACTTTCGGTGATGTAACGTCTGAAAATCCTTAACAGCTTATTGAGTCCAGGGTACCGAAATAGTATCGGTTTCAACGATGTTACTGACGTTCAGAGTACGGTCGCGAATTTCAATCTGATACTTAGTGGGGTAAAATCTAAAACCGGAACCGTACTGGTAAATCTGATTGAAGTCAAGGGATCCCTCAATAGCCCCCTTAGGCTTGCCCTTCGTCAGATCGGGAATATAAAGTGCATTGTTGACGGCTAATGTTTCTTCCTGATACTTCTTGTTAATCAACCGAAACGTTCGGATGCGGTAGCTTCCCCAGTTGCCGTTTGTGGCGTACTGAAGGGAGTCAGCTTTAGGCAAGGGAATGCTGTTGCCAATGTTGCCATCGCCATCCTTAAAGCCGATGGTGATTACAACGGAGTCCCGCTTTCCTTTACCAACACCCTTACCGGCTTCAATGGTGTATTTGAAGATACCTTTGTAATCAATGGCAGGCGTGTTGGAGTAATTGGGCTCGTTAAAGCAAGAAGATAAAGTGAGGGCTATGCCTACTACGAAGAAATACGGTTGAATTAGTTGCCGTCGCATACTGTTGTATTCGTTGTGCAATAAACGCTTTTGTTATTTTGTCTTTTTTATCAACACTTCCAGCCGAGACCGCTGCACGTCGGCAATCACTTCGGCAACAAATTCTGACGCTCAGCGCTGGTCAGCCCGTCCGCGAGTCATTCGATTCGCTGGCATTAGCCGTTTTTCGATATCAGGCGGTTCATAACCCTATTTACGCAGCCTATGTACGTCACCTGAACGTTCTGCCCGAAACGATCACGAATGTCAGGCAAATACCGTTCATGCCGATTGGTTTTTTTAAAACACATACGGTTCTGACCGGTATCAGCACGGACTCAAAACTGGACCGGCCCGACTCAATGCTCACCTTTGCCAGCAGTGGTACCACTGATCGTAGTATCGGTCCTGTCGTAACCAGCCATCATGTGGTACCTGACCCGGCTCTGTATGATGCCATCAGCACCCGGATTTTCGAGCAGACGTACGGCTCGCTCAGCAATTTCCACATTCTGGCCTTGCTGCCGTCTTATCTTGAACGAAATAACTCCTCACTCGTGTATATGGTTCAGCGATTTATGGAGCAAACTAACTCAAATCAGTCTGGTTTTTTTCTTCATAATCACACGGAGCTGACGGACCGGCTCCGGTATCTTTCCCAACAGCCTGACCAAAAACAGATTTTGCTGATTGGTGTGACGTTTGGCCTGCTGGACTGGGCCGAGTCGGCCTCTGATTTGTCATTTCTTGGCCAGCTTCCCCGCCTGGTCATTATGGAAACCGGCGGTATGAAAGGCCGTCGACAAGAACTCCTCCGCGAGGAGGTACATGAAATTCTGACCGATCGATTGGGCGTTAGCACCATACATTCCGAATATGGCATGACGGAATTACTTTCCCAAGCTTATTCGGCGGGTGATGGCATTTTCAAGCCTAGTTCAACCCTTCGCGTCTTGTTGCGCGATATAAATGACCCCTTTTTCATTTATCCAGATGATTCCCCTCACACCGGGTCACGCCAGACCGGGTCACGCCAGACCGGCGAGCGTCGCACCGGCGGGATCAATGTTGTCGATCTGGCAAATTTGGATTCGTGTTCATTCATTGAAACGCAGGATTTGGGGCAATACGTTGACGAAGAAGGCGGATTGGTACCGGGTAATTTCCGCGTTATCGGTCGCTTCGATAATTCCGACGTCAGAGGGTGTAATTTGCTTGTTATCAACTAGATGGCTGTAAATAACAAAGTTGTTCGTACACATGATAAAGTACAAACAACTTTGTTATTTACAGCCATCTAAGCATATAACTTCACGTCATCCAGCATGATCTCGTCTCCGCACATGATGACCAGGCGTTCGATAACGTTACGCAATTCGCGCACATTACCCGACCACGGCAGCGATTGCAGAAAGCTCATCGCATCGGGTGAAATTTCTTTCGCGGGAGCACCATATTCGGTGGCTATATCGTGAAGAAACTTATCCGCCAGGAGTGGAATGTCGCCCCGCCGTTCGGTGAGGGGAGGAACGTGAATCATGATGACACTCAGGCGGTGAAACAAATCTTCCCGAAAATTGCCATTAACGATTTCCTGCCGCAGGTCTTTGTTGGTAGCGGCAATAACCCGTACGTTGACTTTGATTTCTTTGTCGCCCCCAACGCGCGTAATTTTGCTTTCCTGCAATGCCCGAAGCACTTTTGCCTGTGCCGACAGGCTCATATCGCCAATTTCGTCCAGAAATAAGGTGCCACCATCGGCTTGTTCAAATTTGCCCACGCGCCGTGCAGCGGCACCCGTGAAGGCTCCTTTTTCATGGCCAAACAGTTCGCTTTCAATCAGTTCGCTTGGAATGGCAGCACAGTTTACCTCAACGAGTGGCTGGTTTGCCCGGCTGCCTTTTTCATGGATCTGTTTGGCAACCATTTCTTTCCCCGATCCATTGGCACCCGTCACGAGTACCCGTGCTTCGGTAGCGGCAACCCGATTGATCGTATCTTTAACTTTCTTGATTGATTCGGACTCGCCGACAATTTCGTTCAGTTTATAGATGCGTTTTTTGAGCGTTTTAGTTTCCTGAACCAGCTTCGCCCGGTCAATAGCGTTACGAACAGTAATCAGCAGCCGATTTAAATCGGGGGGCTTGGTAATGAAATCGAAGGCACCACGCTTCGTTGCTTCAACTGCGTTTTCGACGTTACCGTAAGCCGAGATCATAATGATCTGCGTACTCTTTTCGGCTTCGCTGACCTTCATGAGCAGTTCCAGTCCATTCAGTTTGGGCATTCTAATGTCGCATAAAGCTACGTCGTAGCTGGTGCGCATGATCATGTCCAGTCCTTCTTCGCCGTCTTTCGCTTCGTCAACATCGTAGCCTTCATACTCTAAAATATCGCGTAGAGCCGCCCGAATAGGTTTTTCGTCGTCCACGATAATCAGTTTGGCCATACAACTGGAGTGAATTTAAACAGTAGGTATTAAGTAAGTAAAGGTAGCGGTAGTGAATCTGGTAACGTTCTTTTGTTAAAGAGTCGTTGATAACTAGCTAGTTACTACTAATTCGATAATAAAGTAACGATTCGCTACTACTTAGTATAGCCCGAAAATAGGGGATTTTGCATCGGCATACGTTATACTAGGTCTGAAATTTGCTAAAATCTCCTTTCTTTTTCATAAAGTAGACCAATACCATACACTGAGCCCACGTTTAAACGTATAATACATAAAGAAGGACTTGACCTCTGAAGTCGTAAACATAACCCGTTATTGGCTAAACAATAAATAAGCGCTGGTTGGTGGTATGCCTGTTTCCTGTAAATAAAACACCAATTCAGGCGCCGGCTTACTGCATGGCTGCTATTTCCTTATAAATTGAACCAGAATTCAACCGTTTCCTGAAATTAATGGCTGTACGTAGGTTACTGATTTGCTTATTGATGGCTCTGGTGGTTCAGACGGTTTCGGCCCAGTCGCGTCGGCGGGCCCAACTGACGGCCCCACAAACGAATGGTCCTGTTCCGGTAGTAGCGGCCCCACAAGCCCGCTTGCTGGAAAGTATGACAATGAATAGTTCACTGATGAACCGGGCTGTCAAGTTTTCTATTTACCTGCCCCCTGATTATTATGTGTCTAACCGGCGTTATCCGGTTGTTTATCTGCTTCACGGGTACGGCGATAATGAAACAAGCTGGGTTCAATTTGGCGAGGCTGACCGCATTGCCGACACAGACATTAAATCGGGCGAGTTACCGCCCATGATCATTGTCATGCCCAATGGCGGGGCAACCTTCTTTGTGAACGACTACCAGAATAAAGTTCGCTACGAGGATATGTTCGTGCAAGAGCTAATCCCGCACATCGACTCGTCATTTCGAACCCGAACGCAACGGGAATTTCGGGCTATATCTGGTCTGTCGATGGGCGGCTTCGGGTCGTTGGTGCTGGCCATGCACCACCCTGATCTGTTTGGTTCCTGTGCGGCTCTCAGTGCCGGAATTCGTACTGATGAAGGGTTCATGAACATACCCGACGAACGATATAACCTCGTTTTTGCCCCTGTTTTCAGTGGTCCTGCTAAAGGCGAAGAGCGACTAACGGTTGCCTGGAAACGTAATAGTCCCATTACGCTGGCTAAATCGGCTCCAGAGGGCGATCTGTCAAAAGTGCGTTGGTATATTGACTGTGGCGACGATGATGCCCTAACCGTAGGTAATTCTGTATTACATATGGCGCTGCTCGACCGCAACATTCCGCACGAGTATCGGGTCCGCGATGGGGGGCATACCTGGACATACTGGCGCACCGGGCTGCCCGATGCGCTCAAGTTCATTGCTGCCAGCTTTCACCGGTAGCTTTAGCTAAAAATTAGTGCGATGATTACCGTTTCTGGATTGGTACAACGGCTTCTGTTTCCTCCCATGCCAATACCATATCGACTCCGTTGGTTGCTGGTCGGAAGGTGATATAAAATTGCTCGGACATGGGGCTGTGCTTCTGCGAAACGACGGGTACGCGCAGAACGTCCTTTGTCTGGTCATAATTGGTGCCCCATTGACCGGTTTCGCCATTAAAAATAGCAATCCAGCCATTCTGCGAAGGAATAGTCCACAAGGAGTACTCACCTTTGTCCAGGGGTTGTCCGGCCACGATCACATTCTGATCGAAGTCAATAACGGTAGCCTCGTTGGCACCCGTGCGCCAGACCTGGCCGTAAGGAACCAAACCGCCAAAAATCTTACGGCCTTTCTTATAGGGTTGGCAATAATCTACTTTAATATTCAGGCCGTTCTGATCAATTTGTGCTATGGCTTCAGGACTGCTGGATTTAGTCCAGCTACGTAGCGTAAAAAAGCCGACGAGGGCTATAGCGGCAATGACACCGAGAATAATAAGGATACGTTTCATGGCTATTCAGTGATTTTATGCTGACAGATTGCAAGGTATGAAGTTTTTATAACTTGCGAACTTTCGTATGGTTTCCACCAGGCCAGAATGGCCAATATTGACTACCCACTTGTTTATCTAGACCTGCGCAAGGGCGAAACCGAGCCAATAGTTGCACTACTCACCGTGCATAAAATACAATGAGGTGACACGGCCGAACCGCATCACCTCAAGGTAGGGGTCGAGGCTCTCACCCCAACCGATGTAAAGACAAAGAGTAATGAAATAGTAAGCAAATGGTGAATCCTAAGCCGTTTCCTTTTTCAACTTATCCCGCAGTTGGAACAACTCGTCGCGCAGGCGAGCCGCTTCCATAAAGTCGAGGTCTTTGGCGGCACGCTCCATTTTCGATTGGGTTTCGTTGATCACTTTCTCCAGATCCCCTTTGCCCATGTAACGCACGACCGGATCGGCAGCAATCCGGATCTCTTCGGGCTCCACATAAAAATGTTTTGCCTTCGAATCGGCCACTTTGGTCTGACCCATAATGGCTTCACGAGACTTCAGAACGGTCTTCGGCGTGATACCGTTGTCCGTGTTATACTCCAGCTGGATAGCCCGGCGTCGATTGGTTTCGTCAATGGCTTTCTCCATGGAGCCCGTGATCCGGTCGGCATACATAATCACCTTACCATTCGCATTCCGGGCTGCGCGGCCAATCGTCTGAATCAATGACCGAATGTCGCGCAGGAACCCTTCTTTGTCCGCATCCATAATGGCAACCAACGACACTTCGGGCAGATCAAGTCCCTCGCGAAGCAGGTTGACGCCCACGAGCACATCGAAGTTGCCCAGTCGTAAATCCCGCAGGATCTCGACGCGTTCCAGCGTTTTCACCTCGGAGTGGATGTAGCGGGTTTTTATGCCTACCCGATCCAGGTATTTGGTCAGTTCTTCGGCCATGCGTTTGGTCAGCGTCGTGACCAGAACCCGTTCTCCACTTTTGATACGGGCGTCGATGGATTCGAGCAGATCATCGATCTGATTCAGGCTGGGGCGTACTTCGATTTCGGGGTCGAGCAGGCCCGTTGGCCGGATAAGCTGTTCGACCACCACGCCCTCACTTTTCCGAAGTTCGTAGTCCGATGGTGTAGCCGATACGTAAATGGCCTGACCCGATAAATCCTCAAATTCCTGGAACGTAAGCGGTCGGTTGTCCATGGCCGAGGGCAGGCGGAAACCATAATCCACGAGGGCGGTTTTTCGCGAGCGGTCGCCCCCCCACATGGCCCGAATTTGCGGAATTGTCGCGTGGCTTTCGTCGATCACCATCAGGTAATCGTCCGGGAAATAGTCGAGGAGGCAGAAGGGACGCTGGCCTGGTTTCCGTTTATCAAAATAACGGGAATAGTTCTCAATACCCGAGCAGTAACCTAATTCGCGCATCATTTCGAGGTCGAACTCCGTCCGTTCGCGTATGCGGGTGGCTTCCTGTTCCCGAAACTCCGATTCGAAGTAACGTACCTGCGCCACCATGTCATCCTGAATCTGGTACATGGCATCGTTGAGCGTGTCGCGTCCGGTTACGAAAAGGTTGGCCGGGAATATCGTTACGATACTTTCAGCCGATATTTTTTTGCCCGTGCCGGGGTCGATTCGCTGTATCGTTTCGATCTCGTCACCAAAGAAAATGACACGATAGGCAAAATCGGCGTAGGCGACATACAGATCGACCGTGTCGCCTTTCACGCGGAAGTTGCCCCGTTGAAATTCACCTTCTGTTCGGCTGTAGAGAATGCTGACCAACTGGTGTAAAAACTGGTTGCGGCTCATTTGCTGACCGACGCCAATTGTTACCACGTTTCGTTTGAACTCTTCCGGATTGCCCATGCCATAAATGCACGATACCGAAGCTACTACAATCACATCGCGCCGACCGCTCATCAGGGCCGAGGTGGCCGCCAGCCGAAGTTTGTCGATTTCTTCGTTAATGGCCAGATCTTTTTCGATGTACGTATTAGTGGTAGCAATAAAAGCTTCCGGCTGGTAATAATCGTAGTAGGAGATAAAGTACTCGACCGCGTTTTCCGGGAAAAACTGTTTGAATTCACCGTAGAGTTGGGCCGCCAGGGTTTTGTTATGGCTTAGTACAAGCGTTGGCCGGTTGGTTTGTGCAATGAGGTTAGCGACCGTGAAGGTCTTTCCCGAGCCGGTTACGCCCAGAAGTACCTGTGCTGGCTCACCCTCGTTTACACCTTTCACCAACTTTTCGATGGCCTTTGGCTGATCGCCGGTTGGTTGAAATTCAGAGGTTAGTTTAAAGTCCATTATTGCCGTTTAGAATCTGGCTAATTTACGGAAAATCGGGCTGGATAACAAGGGTGGTTTAGAAATTAGTCGCCTGTTCATGGGTGACTGATTTCATAAGCCGTCGATGGAAAAAACATCTAGCGTCGTTTTTTGACTGTTCCGCACGCGGGCGTAAACGGCTGTTCCGTTGCTGCCACCCTGCGTATCGGTATTGCCTTCAATCGTTTCGATAATATCACCAGATACCGCCGTAATCAGCCCCGTGTGAAACCAGTCGGTTGGCTGGTTTGCCTCATGCGCCTTGGCGCGAAGCAGAAACAGATCGCCGGGTTGGATCTGCCGGGGATTCTTTCGTAAGGTTTCACTTGAAATCAGTCGACCATTTTTCTGACCACTCAGGGCCAGCACATCGCAGCTTAATGTGTGAGGCATAATGTTGGTAAAATCACGCCCAACGTTCGAGGCTGCCTGATCCAGAATGGATTGAACAAAACCAACGCACCACTTGAAAGGAGATCCATCAAAGCCATCGCAATAACTACGTACCCAGGGGCCTAGGTTCTGTGCCGCCCCAGTTCGTAGCTCTGCTGAACGCTGTTTCAGATGCGTTTGTGCAAGCTGGACAATGGCCTTGCGAAGAGGTGTACCCGTTGATTTCTGCTGGAAACCTGTAGCCAACGGTGCGCTTAATTTGCTGAAAAGGTCAGGCGATACCACTCCCGTTTGGGCCGTTTTCAAGAGGACCTGGAAATTTTGCACGGCTCGTTTGGTGGCTGGGCCAAACTCACCATCGAGGCTGGTGGAGAGGGCTGCGTTTGGGTAACGTAAGGCATTGAGGCAGAGCCATTCCTGAACCCGCCGGACGTCGGTTCCGGTGCTTCCTTGCTGAACCGTAGCCGTAAAGAGTAACTCATGTTGAAAGGCAGTTTTTAGCATGTGCGTGAGGTAATGGCGGATGCCGTCAAAAGAAGCAGGCCGGAATTTCCTACGCATGGCAACGTTATGCCAGATTATGCTTTTCCTGAATGACTATCTGCTTATGAGAAACTGGTTATAAGTGGCATAGACTTAATCCTGGAAATGTCCTCCCCGGGCAATCTGTCCGGGGAGACCGCTCTTTTATTGACTAGATTGTAATGGGTCTGCTTCATTGAAATCCAGTTGATCTAAATAAGGGTCTAACCGTTTCAATTGTGTAAAAGAGCAGATGCAGGTCAATTGGCTATTTGTATTGTCGTAACAGACTTCGGCAAAAAAGTTATTAAAGCTATAAAGCCGACGAGTTCGGCAAAAGTCGGAACGAGTGGCCAGGGGCACGCCCCAGAGTTTTAAAGCCCCCTGTCGGATCAACAGGGGTTGACGGTCATAGGCTTCTCTTGTTATATTCATAAGCGGAAAAGTAAGGGCGGTTAACGTATCTTTTTATAGCGGTATCGACTAGTGGATGGGTTTTCTTAACCACGCTCCTTTAGAATAGTTCGGTAAGGACCTTACAGGGAAGGCTAGTAATAACAACTATGGAATCAGTCTTGCGGCACTGGGGCGTAGCCGGGCATACGGAGAAAAATAAAAAAAACAGCCACTATCTAACCAGATAGCGGCTGTCGTATCTCACCGTAATGTATTTGTAATTGAACGGTTTACTGTTTACAGAGGGCTTTGTTAGTTGGCAGGCGAAATAATGAGGAAGCGGTCCCGCTGGAAGTGAGCAAACAGGTGGCACTACCAGGTCAGCTTTACCAAGGATACACCCTGTCCAGGCAATAAAAAAGGTATATCGATATTACCATTTTTGACGTTGAGCCACGCCGGAGAAGTCAATAGCTGCAACTGCCCGGCCTTTTCCAACTCGGCAACCTGTTCGGCGGTTGGCGATTTTGGGGAGCCCATTTTCTTCCATACTTCGTAGGCGTTACTGAAGTGCTGGTCGATGCGGTAATGCTGGATAAATACCCGTTGGCCAGGAATGCCTTTTAGTTTCACAGTCACCGGTGCATCAGGTCCCAGCACGTTGTCGTCGTGGTAATTCCAGACCAGCACCGTAGCGGATTTGCTGTCTTTGGCCGCCAGGGCGTTAATATCCCGTTCACCACGGACACTCTCCTTTTTGATTTTGGTAAAATCATACGCCAGGTCGGTGTTGATTTCCACGCGATTGCCCTGCATCATGCCGAACATCCGAAACACATTCAGGACGGGTTTATCGACACCATTGGTAGCCAGGTCCCGAAATCCCCGGAACCAGGGCTGATCTTCAAACTCGAACGCCCAGGTTACGGCACCCAGCAGGTTGACTCCCCGTGCCTTAGCCAGATCATATTTCCGGGCAAAAGCAGCCGCCGTATAGCTGGAATACATGGTGCCATTGCGATAGGCATTTTCGGGGTGCAGGTCTTCCGAACAGGCCGCGCAACCTTCCGGGTCCGACTCGCCGATGATAATCGGCAGGTTTTTTAGGGTAGGGTAGGAAGCTACAATTTCGAAGCCTTTATCAATATCACGGAATTGGGTTCCCATGTTCATCTGCACCACGCCATTCACCAGTTTAGGGGAGCCTTTGGCATGGAACGTAACAAAGTCGAGGGGCGCACCAGTTTTGCCCGTAACCGCATTGGTCCCGCTCACAATATGATCCATAAAGGCCCGGAAAAACTTGGCGGAGCCTTCACTACCTGGTCCGGTCACTTCGGGTCCGCCCATCTTGGCGGTCGGTAGTGCCCGCTTAACGGCGTCGGAGGTGTAGTCATACAGCTTAATGTATTCCTCGACGGTGCCTTTCCAGTAGCCGATATTGGGTTCATTCCAGAGTTCCCAGTACCAGCTTTCCACTTCCTTCTGGCCATACCGGGATACCGAGTGTTTAACCCATTGATAGACCAGCTCACTCCATTTTTTGTAATCTTTTGGCGGGTACGCCCAGCCGGTATAGATGTCATTGTACTGATTGCCAGGGCCCCAGTTGTGTTTATAGGGCTCGGGCTTCGTCGAGAGGGCTTCGGGCATGAAGCTGATCTGAGCAATCGGTTTCATGCCGCGCTCAATGTAGGTGTCGAATATTTTGTCAACGATTGTCCAGTCATAAACCGGGTTGCCGTTTTTATCTTCGGTATAGGCATTGGTCGATCCCCATTTCAGTGCGGCCTTGCCATCACCCGTAACCAGCAAACTATGCGCTCGCACATACACGGGACCAGGGCTCAGATTGGCGATTTCGGATAACAACTTTTTACCGTCTTTCATGTACGTATAATTTGGCTCGTCGTAGCCAAACCAGGCCCAAATGGGTTTCAATGGCTCTTTTGTTTTTGATAGATCAACCCGAATGTCAACGGGTTTAGGTTGAGCAATGCCGCCAGCGATAGGGAACATACCCAGCAGCAGGATAGTACAAAAAGGCTTTGTAAAGCGGAGCATACGAATTGGTTGAAACATAGACAGAAGGTATCGAACAGGAAACTTACCGAAGCAAACTTACTCAAGGAGATGTCGTTATGAAGGCGCTGCTGGACTAGGGCTGCCATCAAAAATAAACTGTTCGGATGCAAGGATTCTACTCGGATCTGTTATCCGTAAGACGGAGAAAATGGTTGTTTACCTACGATACGTGTGTTTATTTGCGCGCTAGTTCAACTAAAGATTTGTTCCGGCTGCTTTTTGGTCCACTTATTTTCGCTGTCTGCCACTATCAATCGTTTAGTTGACTGGTTATTAACTAACTGTACATTAATGAACGAGATGTTTTTTAATGAATGATTAAGGCTGCGTAAACGTTATAACTGTGGTATTTTTTACTTTTTAGGTAAATTTTATAAGATAAACAGGAATTTAATCAAATGATTAAAATTTTTGATTAAATCAGTTGATTTATTTAGCTCACTCATTTACTTTTGACCTTACAACAAAGCACGACATGAACGAAACCGTATTATCCACCGAAGAACGCATAAAAGAGGCTGCAAAAGCGGTGTTCCTGGAGAAAGGGTTTGATGGTACAACCACACGAGATATTGCTCAGGCTGCCGGGATCAACAGCGCCCTGATGAATTACTACTTCCGTAGCAAAGAGAAGTTGTTTCAATCCATCTTCGATGACATGTGTCATTTGATGTTCGAAGGAATGATCGACACCTTTAAGCAGCCGATCAGCCTGAAGGAAAAGATCTCGGCCCTGATCGATCATCACTTCCAAATGATGCGGTGTAACCCGAGCTTAAGTATATTCGTCATGAACGAGTTACATAAAAATCCTGAGCGGATGGCGGCTACCATCGGCATGGCCAAAAAAATACCCGAATCCATATTTAAGCAGCAGGTAGAGCAGGCTGTTGAGGAGGGAATTATTATTCCGATCGATGCTCACCATATTATGACCATGATCATCGCTAACATTCAGTTTTTGTATGTTTCTAAGCCAATGACCATGCTAACCCAGGGGTTCGATGAGGAAAGCTTTAACAAGTTTGCCAGACAACACATGATTTATGTGAAAGAGATGATCTGTGAGTATCTTTTTAAAAATCAGGATAAAACCTGATTTTTTTTGCCCTACGTTTAATCAAATGTTTAAATTAAATGATTAGTTAAATCAAACTGATAAATGAAGATGAAGCCGTTAACGAAAGTGCTAAGCGGGGTAAGCGTTTTGCTTAGTTTGGCCGCTCAGGGGCAAAACAGCCTTACGCTTGAGCAATTGATCGATAAAGCGCTGGTTAACAACCTGAGCGTTCAGGCTGCCCGATTCGATGAAGCGAAAACTGAAGCCCGGATTGCCGAAGTAAAAGCGGGAGCTCTTCCATCTGTTGGCCTGACTGGTGATTATAAACGGTATCTGAAAATACCCGGCCAAGTCGTACCCGCATCGGCCTTTGGTGGCCAGGAAGGCACCTATCAGGTACTCGCTTTTGGATTGCCGTACAATCTCTCTACGTCCGTACAGGCATCGCAGGCCATTTATAACCCCTCCCTGACGATTGGATTGAAGGCGGCTAAAACGAGTCGTGAAGTATCGACACTACAAACCCGGCAAACGAAAGAAGATGTGGCCTACAACGTGGCGGCTACCTATTATAACCTGCAAACGACTGCCCAGCAAATGGCTTTTCTGCGCCGGAACCTTGTTTCCTCGGATCGGCTGATTCAGATCACGGACCTTCAACGGCAGAATCAACTCGCGAAAGGAGTGGATGTCGATCGGTTGCGGTTGAGCAAAATAGCGTCCGAAACACAAATCGAATCGTTGCAGGCCAACTATAACCAGTTGCTCAATATGCTGAAGTACCTGACCGGCACGCCCCAGTCCGAGCCGCTTACGGTTCAGACAACCATCAACGAAAGTACTCCGACGGTTACCCTGGATGCGCCCGCCATTAACCGTACCGATTTGCTGCTGCTGGATCGGCAGAAAGCGCTGAATAGCCTCGATCAGCAAAACATTAAGGCGGGCTTTATTCCTACCGTCTCGGCGTATGGGGTTGCCAATAGTACCGTGTATGCGACGGGTGGTGAGTATTCGTATATCAAAAATGTACCGGGCTACTGGCTGGGACTACAACTTAACTGGAGTGTATTCGATGGTTTTGCCCGCAAAGCGAAACTGACGCAAAGTCGACTCGACAATCAGAAACTCGATACGCAACTGCAACAAACCCGTGAGTCGATCACGATGGACATCACGAATGCCAGGAACAAACTGCTGGTGGAACAACGAAACCTGACAACGAACGGCGCGCAGGTTAACCTGGCCGAAAAAATATATAGCCAGACACAGCTACAATTCAAGGAGGGTACCGTGAGTGTCAGTGAGGTTATTCAAACGGAAGACGAACTCCATAATGCACAAAACAACTACTTAAGTACCCTCGTGAAGTTCCGCACAGCCGAACTCGACTGGAAGAAAGCCACGGGAAATCTCATTGCCACTAACTAACAAACACAACCTGTCAAGACTATGAAACGGATCATTATTTTACTTGCCCTGGTTGGAACGCTCGGTCTGACCGCCTGGACGCTTCTGACCAATAAAAAAGAAGTCGAAGCGAAAGTCTACAAACCCAACCCTGACCAGAAAATAGGGGTACGCACGGCCATTGCCGAATTACGTAACCTGTCGCAGGAAACCGAATTTCTGGGCTCTTTTTCGCCGAATCGGGAGGTTGAAATCCGGCCCCAGGCAGGCGGGCAGATTATTCAGTTGCCCTTCGAGGAGGGCCAGCTTGTTGGGGCGGGCCGTTTGCTGGCCAAACTGGATGACGAACAACTGCGCTATCAGGTAGAAGGGTTGCAGGTAACCCTGGAAGGCTATCAGAATGACCTCAAGCGGTATGAGAACCTGGTAAAAGGCGACGCTACTCCTGCCGTCAACGTTGAACGGGCACAATTGAATATCCGGGCTACGGAGGCACAGATCAAACAACTAAAAAAACAGATTGCCAACACCACCATCACGGCTCCTTTCGCGGGCATCGTCACCGAGAAAATGGTTGAGAAAGGATCTGTGGTATCCGTTGGTTCGCCGATTGCGAAAATCACGGATATATCGTCGCTGAAACTAGTCGTCGATGTGCCTGAAAAAGCAATTAATCAATTCCGCACCGGACAGTCGATCGCTGTATCTACCGAAGTGTATCCGGAAGCGAACTTCACCGGACGCATTTCGATGATTGCGGCTCAGGGCGATGCGGCTCATAACTACCCCGTTGAGATTACGGTCAATAACGCCGGCAAAAACCCACTGAAAGCGGGTATGTATGGTTCGATTGCCAATACCGACAAATTGAAGACGCAGGCCTTGGCCGTTCCTCGTCAGGCTATTCTAGGATCAGCGAAACAGCCGCAGATTTATGTAATCGAAAATGGGAAAGCGGTACTGAAAGCCGTGGAGATCGGAACAACGACAAATGAATATTACGAAATAACGAAGGGACTGAAATCCGGCGATCAGGTAGTTACGAGCGGTCAGATTAACCTGCAAAATGGCACCCCGGTTGTGGCCCAGTAGAGACGCATACTTGCGTCTCATAGGCGTCAGCAACGTCAGCAAAACCATCCGGTCTGGAGACGAAGCGGTTAAAACCATCCGGTCAGGAGACGCAAATATGCGTCTCTACAAAAATAACTATCTATGAATTTTGTCGAAACAATCATCAAACGCCCTTCGCTCATTATCGTTCTGTTTGCGGTATTGACCATTGGTGGCCTGTTCAGCTATAATTTGCTGAGCTACGAGTTGCTGCCGGAATTTTCGGTGCCAACCATCACAATTACGACGGTATATCCAGGGGCTGCGCCGTCGGAAGTAGAAACAGAAGTCAGCAAAAAGATTGAGGATGCTATGTCTGGACTGGATAATCTGGACGATATAAAATCCAACTCCTACGAGAACGCTTCTGTCGTTATCGTGCAGCTCAAAGCAGGAACCGATATTGAGCTGGCCATGCAGGACGCCCAACGGGAAATCAATAAAATGCAAAGCGATCTGCCCGACGATGCCGAAACACCTTCATTGGCCAAAATATCGCCTAGTGATCAGCCAATTATGCAGCTGTTGGCTACCTCGACGCTGCCAAATGAGGTTTTTTACCAGCAGATGGAAGACCGGTATTTGCCCCAGCTTCAGCAAATTGGTGGTGTTGCCGAAATTACGATGGTGGGTGGCGATAAGCGTGAAATTCGGGTCAACGTCAATGACGATAAGTTGAATTATTACGGTCTGTCGCTCCTTCAGGTTACGCAGGCGATCAACCAGGCCAACGTGGATTTCCCGACGGGGAAAGTAAAGAGCACGACCGAGAACATGACGCTGCGGCTGGCAGGTAAATTCAGATCGCTGGACGATATTCGAAAGTTGGTGATCGTAACCCCCGCATCGGTAGGTCGGCCCAATGGTAGTCCTATCCGTGTGGGTGATGTTGCCGACGTAACCGACGGCCTGACCGAGCCAACCAGCATCAGCCGTTACAACGGACAGAATGGTATCGGTATCTTCATTAAGAAACAGTCCGATGCCAATGCGGTCGATATCAGTCGGTTGGTGCAGGAAAAACTGGCTGCTATTTCGAAGGAGAACGCCAAGGACCATGTGAAGTTTGTTATTGCCGACGATACCAGCATCACCACGCTGGCCTCTGTCGAAGCCGTTACGCATGATTTATTTCTGGCCATTGCGCTGGTGGCAATTGTGATGCTGCTCTTTCTGCACAGCCTACGGAACGCCTTCATTGTCATGGTATCCGTACCGGCATCACTCATTTCCGCTTTCCTGTTCATGTATGTCATGGGCTATTCGCTCAACTTGATGACGCTGCTGGCCCTTTCGCTGGTGATCGGGATTCTGGTCGATGACTCGATCGTGGTGCTGGAAAACATTCAGCGACACATGGAAATGGGTAAAAATCGCTGGCAGGCTACGCTGGATGGTATGAAAGAAATTGGCTTTGCCGCCGTAGCCATTACGCTGGTAATTGTGGTGGTATTTGTTCCGATTACGTTTGTGAACTCGGTCATTGCTGACTTGTTGCGCCAGTTTTCGCTGACGGTGGCCTTTGCGACGATGGTCAGTCTGCTGGCCAGCTTCACCCTGACTCCCTGGATGACCTCACGGCTGGCCAAACTCGAAACCCTGAACCCGAAAAATCCTTTTCAGGCGTTTTTGCTCTGGTTCGAAGGGCAATTGACGAGTCTGACGAAATGGTATCGTGGCAGTCTGGAATGGGTATTGAGCCACAAACTGGCCTTCACGGGTATTCTGGTTGCCATTTTTGCGGCCACTGCCTGGGTAATGAGTCTGGGGATTATCGGTTCACAATTCGTTGCCCAGGGTGATCAGGGTAAGTTTCTACTGACGATGAAAGTTGACAAGAGTGCGTCGCTGCAACAGAATAATCTGACGGCCCGACGTATTGAAGAATACCTCCAGAAAAAACCGGAAGTACAGAACATATTCGCTAACGTAGGTGGCGCCAGTACCGGCGTAAACAGTACCGGGCAGGGCGAAACCAACCGGACGGAACTAACAGTGCAACTAGCGGAAGCCAGCGAACGACCCGGTAATGTACCTACGGAGCAATACATGATCAACGTCAGGAAAGAATTGGAGGCACGTTTCCCGGCCATCGAATTCAATTCATCCATCATCGGTATGGTTAACACCGGGTCGCCCATTGAGATTTTCCTCAGTGGTGACGATCTCAATCAAAACTTGGAAGCCGCTCAGAATCTGGCGAACCGTATTGCCAGAACACCGGGCGCCAACGACGTAAACGTATCCATCGAGTCGGGTAATCCGGAAGTTCGGGTCGAAATAGACCGCGAGAAAATGGCCAAGTTAGGGCTCAACATATCGACCGTTGGCGGCACGCTGCAAAATGCGTTTGCGGGCAACGACGACTCTAAATTCCGGGATAAAGGGGAAGATTACGATATTCGGGTGATGCTCGATGCCTTCGATCGCAAGAACCCGGATGACGTAAAAAGCATCAACTTCTTCAGTCCTACGGCTAATCGTCCGGTGCGTCTGGCCGAGTTTGCCAACGTAACCCTGAGCAACGCACCCTCGCTGCTGGAACGCAAAAATCGTCGGTCAGCCGTAACCATCACGGCCAACATGCTGGGGACCGGATCTGGAACGCTGATCAGTGCAATTCGGGCTGATCTGATCAAGAATCCAATGCCCGCCGGTATTTCGGTGAGTTGGGGGGGCGATGCTAAAAATCAGGACGAGGGCTTCGGCTCGCTGGGGCTGGCCATGTTGATCGGTCTGATGCTGGTTTACTTTATCATGGTGTTGCTTTACGACAGCTTTATCTATCCGTTTGTGGTTATGTTCTCCGTGCCCGTGGCAGTGATCGGTGCCCTGCTCGTGCTGGCGCTCACCTCGTCCGACATTGGTATTTTCTCCATGCTGGGCTTCCTGATGCTGATTGGGCTGGTGATAAAAAATGCCATTCTGATCGTCGATTTTGCCAACCAGCAGAAAGCGGAAGGGGTGCCTTTCCGGGTCGCTATCCTGCACGCGGGCGAAGAACGACTCCGGCCTATTCTGATGACGACCATTGCCATGGTGATTGGGATGATTCCCATTGCCACGGCTAAAGGGATGGGAGCCGAGTGGAAAAACTCACTGGCCTGGGTCTTGATCGGTGGTCTGAGTAGTTCAATGATTCTGACCATTTTCCTGGTGCCGATGATGTATTATATCGTTGACCGGATACAGGAAAAATGGGCCACCTTTCGGGGTAAGTCGAAGGCAGATAACGTTCAGCAGGTGACTGTTGCCGAGCCAATTCACTAAAAATACCATCGACCGGTTACTAAACTAGTAACCGGTCGTATTAAGTGCTTCTTGTAACGCTGTAAAACGTATTATCAGTTGCCATCATGACACGTCAACAATTAAACAATCGCTTACTCGACGTATTCACCAACATAGGTCTGAGTGTAACGGCTCTGTCTGATCAGGCGCACTTCAGCCGGGATCTGGGCCTCGATTCCCTGGACATAACCGATTTGATGCTCCAAATTGAAACCAGTTTCAGTATTCGGATTCCCGATGAAGACTGGTGGTCTATACGAACGGTTGGCCAATTGAAAACATACCTGGCCGGAGAAGTTATTTTCGATGGCGGCTCCCTTACTTAATGCATCAATTATAGAAAAGAGAACGTATAGGTCAGATCGTTTAATAAGTCTCAACAACCAACCAATGACAACCTCACATTCAGATATCTCAACGGCAGTACTTCTGGCCGATTATGAACGTTGGTTACAATTTGTAACGGCCTCTCGGTCTACTATCCGTAATTATGATTGTCAACTCGTTCAAATCGGGAAAATACATACCGATCTTAGCATATTGAGCCAGTATCTGCGCGAGTGTATGCACCAGCGCAGTCAGTTTTTTGGTGAGTTAGCCTTGTTACTGACCGAAAAAGTGGCGCAACTTCGTGTTGACTTAACCAATGAAGTACTTATTCGGAAACTTACACTGGCACATGCTGCCATGCAAACGCTGATTGAGCAGTTGACCGACGTCGTCGGCGAAATAGACGAATCGTACAGATCGCTGGCAGTTCCCGCCCTCTCAAAGTTAGGAAGGGCGTCATTGTTAGTTGATAATTGATAAGATAGGCCTCCGTTCTATGCTATCTTTCAGTGGATTAGCTCCCGGTACTGGTTTTCGCCGGGAATTGATATTATTTTTTGCGTGTTCCGCTAAGATGCCACTGGCCGGTACAGTTGCCGGCCTGAAGGCGTCAACGTATCGGCCTGATCTGGATCCATTCAGGAAGTACCAGCTTCAGGATACCAAGCATGAATTATGGAACAATTGTACGCTATTGATCAGGTTGACCCACCAATTGCCTTTCGGTTATCGTTTCAACCTTTTATAAATTATCTGAACGACCAGCGTAAGCAGGCATCCTCTGCAGCCCTCTCCCAATTTTATAGCTATCTGATTGACCAGTTTACGCCTGTTTTGTCGTCTGATACACCAACAGATTTACTGCCTGCTGATCAGCTCGCGGAACTCTTTCAGCTGGCAACGGTAGCGGTACTGCCCCTGACCGGGGCTAGTCAGGACATCGCTTTTGCGTTTGGCCTGCCTGAGCCCATGACGATGTATTGCCCGTCAACGGCTTTTTCTGAGCTGGTCCAGCAGTTTCCGAATTTGTTGGTCGAGTTGCGTGATCAAACCAAAACGTTAAACAAGCAACGCTTACTTTATCAGCTTATTCTGGAAAGAACTTACGGCATTCGAACGACAGCCCAGACCGTTCTTTCTGTTCCCTTCCAGCGGGACGTAAATGGGTTGATGAGGTATTACCGGATGGATATAAACATGTCGTTCGTAGAAGTGAAGGCCAATGGAGTGGTACCCCCCCTGCAACAGGCTTGGGTTGATTATGCTAATGGCACTAGCAAAACGCCCCCAGTTAGCAATCCTTTACGCGTTAATGAGTTTATAATCGAAGGTTTTTCCTTCTTTAAAATTGAGGATATAACCGAAGCGCAGACTATTCAGCAACTGCAGGATGTATTTGCGCATCTGCAGTCGGATACGGAAACGGCTATCTACCAGCGGTTTGAAAACGCGTTGCGTAACTTATGTGGACAATCTGATCTGCAAATTAGTATCGTGCCGTTGCCGCAGGTAAATGGCTCGTTTGTCGATCATCCTGATCTCCGTACACGGAGTATCTTTCTGCGCCAGTCCGGTATCAATTTTCAGGGGACTATTGACGATACGACGGTGCAGAAAAAGTTACGAAACGTTATTCAGCACCCCATTCCTTATCTGTTCCCCGATCTTGATGGTATACCCGAGACGGAGCGAGAGTTACTTACTCAGAAAGGTATCCGGAGTTTTTTGATGTACCCGATCACGACCACCAGCGAGGTGCTCGGTATTCTGGAAATGGGTAGCCGGCATCGAAATGCGCTCAATGAGCAAATATTAACGAAAATCGATCGCATCATGCCGTTAATCCAGGAATTACTGCGGTATCAGTTGCGCCAATTTCATGATACGCTGGAAAGATTGATAAAAAAACAGTTTACGTCGCTACAGCCCGCCGTTGAATGGAAATTTTATGAGGTTGCCTGGGAGTCATTACGGCTGAAACAGAATCTGTCGGCCAATGCGAGCGGAATGCGGGTCGAGTTTTCGCAGGTATATCCCTACTACGGCGCCATCGATATTCGTGATTCGTCCATCGAGCGGCATAAAGCGGTTCGGCAGGATTTGCTGGATCAACTGACCGTTGTTAACGAACTGCTGAACCAGATTCCACGGCCCGCCGATGCTGACCACTTCGACCGTATCTTGGCCCAATGTCGGCATTGGTTGAAGAAACTGACGGCAAGCCTGAAATTTAATGACGAGCAAAATATTACGTATTTCCTGGCGCAGGAACTGCATCCTTTTTTGCGACAATTGCTGCCCTATCAGGAGGAGTGGGGCCTCTCGCTCCAGCAGTATTTCAACAGAACGGACCCCCAGACGGGGCAGTTCAATCAGGCGTTGAAAGTATATGAGCGCAGTATGAACTGGATCAATGCGACGATAAACGATTATATTAACCAGGAGGAAAAGAAGTCACAAGCCATTTACCCTCACTACTTTGAACGGTATCGGACCGATGGAATGGAGTATACCGTGTACGCTGGACAGTCCATCGCTCCCCACCAGCCGTTCGATCAGGATTACTGCCGGAGATTATCCGAATGGCAACTGACATCGATGGTCGAAATGGCGCAGTTGACGCATCGTCTGGTTCCGTTACTGCCGCTACCGCTGCGAACGACCCAATTGATTTTGGTCCATACACACCCGGTAGACATCGCTTTCCGACAGGATGAGCGCCGGTTTGACGTGGAAGGTTCTTACAGTATTCGGTATGAGGTACTTAAGAAGCGTATCGACAAAGCCTACATTGAAGGCGGTCAGCAGCGATTAACGCAACCCGACACCATTGCCATGGTCTATAGCCATAGCATGGAATTGACGGATTATCTGCCGGTGATCACCCAGTTACAAGAGCGGGGCATGCTACAACCAGACATGGAATATCTGGATATAGAGCCTCTACAGGGCGTTGCCAATCTGAAAGCCTTACGGCTGCATATCAAGTACACCGATGCGCTGTAAAACCAGTTGACGATATCACCGCTACGCCACCTTACACGTCACGCCATCAATAGCCTCCAGTGCCCGCAGGAATGTGTTGGCAGGAGAGACCTTCAGCGTTCGGGACTGCAAGCTGACTTCGATACGCTCGTTATGATCGATCACGTTCAGCGAGAGCGTACAGGTGCCGGGGTGTGCATTGACCAGTTCATTGATTTTGGCAACCAGTTGCGCATTCAGGGCGTCGATGGTTAGGGATACGCGGAGCTCTTTGCAGAACTTTTCGCGCATGTCGTTCAGTAGCCGGATACTCGTTGGTTTGAACTCCAGTTGTTCCGAACCCCATTTGTTCTGGGTCTTGCCGGTGATGTGCAGAAAACGGCCCACTTCGATGTATTGAACCAGCCGAACGTAGTCATCACCAAAAAGAGCCATTTCCAGCGAGCTATTGTAATCTTCTACTTTGAATATACAAAATGGGTTGCCACTTTTGGTCACGCGCATTTGTACGGCCGATACAATACAGCCAACTTTAATTTCAGCCTGTTTCGTCTCGAAAAGATTAGCTAACGTAGCGTTACAGAACCCATCCATTTCGAGTTTGAACTCATCGAGTGGGTGGCCCGTAATGTAAAAGCCGACAACGTCCTTCTCGAATTTGAGCTTTTCGATCTGGTTCCACTCCGTTACAGTGGGGGCTTTAGGACGGGAAAGCATTGGTTCGCCCCCCATCATGGCACCAAACAGCGACTGTTGAGCGGCCGCCTTTTCGGCGTGGTAATTGTTGGCGTACCGAATAATTTTGTCCAGGAAGGGTGACGTATCTCCTTCGCCCATCTCGAAATATTGGGCCCGGTGGTATTCGTCGATGCTGTCGAAGGCACCCGCGTAGGCCAGCGATTCCCACGTTTTTTTGTTCACCGTGCGGAGATTGACCCGAATGGCAAAGTCGAAAATATCCTTGAATGGGCCACCCGCTTTCCGCTCCTCAATGATGGCTTCGACAGCCGCATCGCCCGCGCCTTTGATACCGCCCAGACCAAATCGGATTTCGCCCTTTTTATTAACCCCAAAAAATCGCTCCGATTCATTGACATCGGGCCCCAGAACTGGGATGTTAATGTTCTTACATTCCTCCATGAAGAACGTAATTTTGTCAATCGTGCCCAGGCAGCTTGTCAGGACAGCCGCCATATACTCCGAGCGGTAATGCGCTTTCAGATAAGCCGTTTGGTAGGCGACGAAGGCGTAGCAGGTTGAGTGCGATTTGTTGAAGGCGTATGAAGCAAAAGCTTCCCAGTCGGTCCAGACTTTCTCGCAGACTTTCAGTGGCAAATTATTGGAGGCACAGCCGTCCATAAACTTGCCCTTCATTTTATCCAGCGTGGCTTTGTCCTTTTTCCCCATCGCCTTCCGCAGCACGTCGGCGTCGCCCTTGGTGAAATTGCCGAGTTTTTGCGACAACAGCATCAACTGCTCCTGATACACCGTAATGCCGTAGGTATCTGCCAGGTACTCCTCCATTTCGGGCATGTCGTACTTGACCTCTTCCCGACCGTGTTTCCGGTTAATGTAGTTCGGGATGTAGGCAATCGGCCCCGGCCGGTAAAGGGCATTCATGGCAATGAGGTCACCAAAGCGGTCAGGCTTCAGATCCTTCATGTGCTTTTTCATGCCGTCGGATTCAAACTGGAAAACGGCGTTGGTTTCGCCCCGTTGGAAAAGCTTGTATGTTTCTTCATCGTCCAGCGGAATATCATCGATATCCGTTTCAACACCGTTGATGAAAAAACCACCATGATTTTGCCGAATGAGCCGCAAGCATTCCTTGATGATCGTCAGGTTGCGAAGCCCCAGAAAGTCCATCTTGATTACGCCCGCATCCTCAATGACTTTTCCTTCATACTGTGTGATAATCAGGTTCGTATCTTTTGATGTCGATACCGGAACAATATCGGATAAGTCACTGGGCGCGATGATAATTCCGGCTGCGTGAAGCCCTGTATTGCGAACCGTGCCTTCGAGTTTGCGCGCTTGCTTGAGGACGGCCGATACTTTTTCGTAATCGACAATCCGCATGGCCTGGGCCGCACTTTTGTCTCCCGATTCGAGCGCCCGCATCCGCTTCACGTTTTCAAGCTCTTCTGGCTGAATAACGTTCGACAGCCCACCCGGCCCTTCGAGTGGATCCTCAAAGATGCGTTTGAGCGTCATGTTGTACGTCGGCTTGTCGGGCACGAGCTTCACTACGGCATTGGCGTCCTGTAGGGGCAAATCCATCACCCGGGCCACGTCTTTAATGGACGATTTCGACGCCATGGTGCCATACGTAA
This sequence comes from Spirosoma horti, assembly GCF_054776595.1. Classification (NCBI taxonomy): domain Bacteria; kingdom Pseudomonadati; phylum Bacteroidota; class Cytophagia; order Cytophagales; family Cytophagaceae; genus Spirosoma; species Spirosoma horti. The sequence goes on along the minus strand of NZ_BAAHBQ010000003.1, from coordinate 464,672 downwards.
CGATTTGGGCTACCTGCGACTTTCCGTACTTCTGCACCACATAATCAATCACCTTCTGACGGCCTTCATCGTCGAAGTCCGTATCGATATCGGGCATTGATTTCCGGTCGGGATTCAGGAACCGCTCGAATAGCAAGTCATATTTAATGGGGTCGATATTGGTGATTCCCGTACAATAGGCCACGGCGCTACCCGCGGCCGAACCACGGCCGGGGCCGATCATAACGCCTAAATCGCGCCCCGCCTTAATGAAGTCGGCTACGATGAGGAAGTACCCGGCAAAACCCATTGTTTTGATGGTAAACAGCTCAAAGTCAAGGCGCTCCTGAATGTGTGGCAGGATGTCGACATAGCGTTCCTTAGCGCCCGTGTAGGTCAAATGGCGCAGGTATTCCCACTGGTTGAGTACGTCGTCGCTATGCTGCTGAAACTCCTGCGGAATCGGGAAGTTGGGCAGCATAATGTCCCGCTTGAGCTTAAGCGTCTCTACTTTTCCAACGATCTCGTTGGTATTGTCGATGGCTTCGGGCAGGTCTTTGAAAAGCGTAGTCATCTCCTGCGTGTTCTTAAAATAGAACTGATCGCTGAAGAAGGCAAAGCGCGTATTCTTGGGCATTACATCGTCGTCGCTGAAATCTTTCATTGACGGCGTACTCTGTTTTTCGTTGGTGTTCACGCAGAGCAGAATGTCGTGCGCTACCCAGTCGTCCTGATCGACGTAGTGCGAATCGTTGGACGCAATGATTTTGACGTTGTATTTCCGGGCAAACTTGATCAGTATTTCGTTGGCTTTGATCTGATCGGGAATCTCATGGCGCTGTAGCTCAACGTAATAATCTTCCCCAAACCGATCGAGCCACCACTTAAACTCAATTTCGCCCGCTTCTTCGCCCTTCTTGAGAATGGTCTTCGGAACGGAGGCTCCGATGCAGCAGGTAGACGCAATCAGGCCCTCTTTATATTTATCAATAAGCTCTTTCGTTACACGGGGATATTTGCCGTAAAGACCCTCCATATAGCCCAGTGAGCACAATTTTGCCAGGTTTTTGTACCCCTGAGCATTTTTGGCCAGCAGGAGCTGGTGGTATCGGATGTCTTTCTGCTCTTTGGTGAACTGTTTTTTTGTATGGTCTTCCACCACATAAAATTCGCAACCGACAATGGGTTTGATACCCTGTTTGCTGGCTTCGGCCACAAATTCAAATACGCCGAACATGTTGCCGTGATCCGTGATGGCAACGGCGGGCATATTATCGGCTTTCGCCTTCTTGATCAGCTTTTTAATATCGGCCTGACCATCGAGCAGCGAGTATTGAGTATGGCAGTGGAGGTGAGAGAATTGCATATTTCTAAATTATCTGAACCGCACGGGCGGCCCCGCAGAAGTGCGTTCGTATGTAAAAATAGGCAAACCATTGGGCAAACTGCCAGCGAAGGGCCGGGATTTTTTTAATGATTCTGATAAGGGCCTGAGGGTGAAAGGGAAGAAGTGAAGAAGTCAAAGGAGCGGGTGCGCCTGTTGTAACCTCCTCCCAATTATGGGCTCATACAAACGCTTGTAATCTGACTGTCTGAATGACCTGGTTTTTAAGCGATCAGCTAATCAGTCATCCTGGCCGTTCTGCTTAATAAAATCCTGTAATTCTTTTTTGACTATCGACTACCGCCGTCGGGAGATGGCAATGTCGACTCCTGTGGAAAGACGTAGTAGGGGACCACGGTGGGTCAACTGAGTTTTCTGCACAAAATCCCGGTTGATTACGCAGTTCTGGTGAACACGGATAAAGGCACTCATCGGTAATTGGTTGACATAATGCTTCAACGTATAGGCCATCATCTGTCTGGTCCCATCGTTCCAGTATAGCCAGCTGTAGCCCCGTATTCCTTTAATCATGATCAAATCAGTAATTGGTTTACTTTTCCAGCCGGCGCGAAAATCATTGATACGTATGGATCTGATACTGTCCGAAAGAACAGAACAATCAGTAATGGGAACTGAAAACGGAGAATTCATATATAACGTTGGATAAGGGTAACCGGATTAATTAAGACACCCTGACGGGTACATCGTACGTTTTTTAGCCAGCAGGCTTGGTCACTTGGCCCATTTTTGCAAGGATTTGAATCGGTTCCAGTCCCGGATAGCTCCATCCTGATCATTCATATCATATTTGGTCAGAGCCCGAATCTGATAAGCAAGATGATTGGTAGGATGGAGCAACAAAACTTCATTACACGTGGCAAGAGCATGCTCACACTGCTTACTCAGGCGTAACTCAGCCGCCTGTTTTAAGCGAGTTGATATCTCTTTATTCATAGCGAGGGTCAGTTCAGTAGGCCGGGGTTTTTCCTGCCTGAAAAGCTTTTTTAGGAAGTTCATAACCGAGGGGTATTTAATTGCAGATTCATAAAGATTAATGTATTTCTACCAAGCCGGTAAGCCTGGTTTTACCGGCTTGGCCCTGGAGATTGGGCTGGGATGCCGGGTCCTCAAAAGTAGACTAACCCCGTTTGTCCGACTCTTACGCTGGTAACACATCCTCTTGCTGTGGTAACAGATACTGAAAAAAAGCCCGTTACAGGGTCTTGTGGGTACTATAATTAGGTGTAACCCGGCAGGTGGGTGGCCCATCAGGGCATTAAACAAAGCTGGGGCGACCTCCTGGAACCAGCCCAACGGGTGACCATGTCCAAGGGTAGCTGCTGGTTGGGGGAAGCCAAACGTGGAGAGCCCGGTCGGCGCGGTTTGGGGCGCGAAAACGCAGCCATACGGGTGGGACGTTAAGCGCTTTGGATTACCTGCGAGAAGATAGGCCGTCATTAAAACGGCACACGAGTAAGGCCGCGATTTAGACGGGCCGGGTAATAAAGCGGGAAGGGGGCTGGCCAAACTGTTCGCGGAAACACTGACCGAAGTAGGAGGGATTCTCAAAGCCCACCGCGTAAGCCGACTGGCTAACGGATAATCCCTGTTGCAGAAAGGCGATCGACTGCTTGAGTCGGTACTCCCGAATGAAGTCGGTGGCCGGTAAGCCCACCAGCGCTTTGAGTTTACGGTAAAGCTGCATTCGGCTTAAATTGGCCTGCATCGCCAGTTGTTCCGCCCCGAATGAGGCATCGTCCAGATGCGTATCTAGAATTTGGTACAGCGTTTGAATAAATGGATGCGCTGGTTCGGACGAGGTTTCTGGCGATTGTAGCTCCGCCCGAATCTTCTCACCCAGTCGGCGCTGGGTGGCCAGCAAATTGCGTACCCGCAGGCACAGTTCGGCTACATGGAACGGTTTAGTCAGATACTCGTCGGCACCTAGCCGTAGCCCCTGCATTCGGCTATCCAGACTTACTTTGGCCGTGAGTAAGAGTACTGGAATATGATCGGTACCGGCATCGGTTTTTAGCCGCTGGCAGAGTTCGTAACCGCCCAGGCGGGGCATCATTACGTCGCTGATGATCAGATCAGGTAGCAGCCGTCGGGCCTGTTCCAGGCCAGCCAGACCATCTGCGGCCCGATGTACGGTGTAATAAGGGGGCAAGCTGGCGGTGATAAACTGGGCCATATCCTCATTGTCTTCTACCAGCAACAACACGGCGGGTTCATCCTGGGATGAGTCTGCAGCCTCCTTGTCAAGAGCAGGCTCCTCGCGGGCCACCTCCTCTTGAGCACTCCCTGCCTGACTGGCGGTCACTACATCGGTAACGGGTTGATAGGGGAGCCAGACCCGGAACGTGGTGCCCTGGCCTGGATGGCTCTCGACCCGGATGGTTCCCTGTTGCAGATCGATCAGTTCGTTCACCAGCGCCAGCCCAAGGCCCGTTCCTGTTGGCTGAGGATCGACACTTTTCTCGACTCGGTAAAACCGCTCAAAGAGGTGTGCCAGGTGGTCAGCATCCAGGCCGATGCCGGTGTCGGCTACCGTCAGGTGAAAGCCGTCCTGCGCGTGCAACGTTACGGTTACCCGGCCCGGTTGCTGAAGACTGCCTGGCGTAAACTTGAGCGCATTGGCCACCAGATTCGTTACGATGCGCTCCAGCTTGTCGGCATCGAACCAGTACAGGCCCGTTTCTTCGGGTTGGTACACCAGGTCAATGTGCGCCGTGGTGGCTGCTACGGCAAATCCTTCCAGCAACTGGCCTACCACGACATCAGGCCGCCCCGATACCAGCGTTAGCGTCATCTGCTGGGCATCCAGCCGGGCTAGGTCCATGAGCTGATTAACTAGCCCCAGCAACTGCCGGGCATTTCGCTCCACCAGCGTCAACCGTTCGCCATAGGGCGTCTGTTTCAAGTCACTTAGCAACGTTTCCACCGGCGACAGAATCAAGGTCAGCGGTGTACGGAACTCGTGGGTGATGTTGGCAAAAAATCGGGATTTAGTCTCGTCAAGCTGCAACAGATCCTGCGCCTGTCGAGTAATGGTCTGGGTGGCCTCGTTGATCTGGGTTTGTAACCGGATCTGGGCCTGCTGGTAGCGCCATTCCCGCCACTGGCCCCAGGCCCAAATCCCGCCCAACAACAGAAATGCCAGGGAAATGCCAAACCAGCCACGCATATAAAACGGCCGCAACACCCGCACCCCAATGGAGAGCGTAGCCGACGACATTCGACCGTCGGCGGCCTGCCCCCGAATAAGCAGTTGGTGGTCGCCGTAGGGCAGGTTGCCCAACCGCAGCGAGGACTCCGTCTGGTAGCGCCAGGTATTATCCACCCCCTTGAACTGGTAGGCGTACGTATTCTTCTGGGCATCGGTATAGTTGAGCAGCGCGAAATCAATAATACTGCTCCGGTCGTTGGGCAGCAGTGTGATCTGATTGGTCCTGAGCAGTTGCGCCGTCTTATCGACCAGCGTATTGCGCTCGGCATCGAACTGGTGGAAAGAAACTACCCGCAGAGGCAGGGAGGGCAGCGGGGGTTCGGCGTCAAAATCACGCGGATCGAAGGCCGTTACGCCGTTAAGACCGCCGAAATAAAGTCGTCCCTGCGCATCCTGATAGTGGGCGATACGGTTGAACTCGTTGTGTGTGATACCCTCCTGCACCGTATAGGACCGAGTGGTGAGCCGGACCGGATCGAACTGCATGATACCGTTATCACTACTGAGCCAGAGGTGACCCCGCCGGTCGGCATACACCGCGTAAATGTTATCGTTGTTCAACCCCTCAGCCCGTTTAAACTGGCGGTAGCGGCTCCGGGCGCGATCCCAGCGCACCAGTCCGGCATTGGCCGTAGCCAGCCAGAAGAGTCCATTGGGCGCCTGGTAAAAATGCTGGTAGCTATCGGCGGGTAGTTTGTGGGCTCCCAGGCCACCCCGCCAGTAGCGGGCCGTAACGCCCGTTCGCGAGTCGAGGGTGTAGAGCCCCGTGGTGGCGCAGAGCCAGATCGTGCCCTGGCGGTCGGTGCCAATGTGCAGGACGTGCGCCTGGGCTAATTCGGGAAACTGGTTATAGCCCCGGAAAGGAGTTATCCGGTTGGTGGCCGGGTCGACCAGCCACAAACCGGGATCGCCACCGGCCAGCAACCGGCGGGGGTTGGCCGAAAAGGGATGAATGGTCCAAACGGCTCCCGGGCCGGGTAGGGGCATCACGGTGCTTTTAGTCGTTCGGTAATCATAGGCGACCAGCGTATAGCCTTCGCCTAAGTAGAGTTTACCCGCCAGGTTACCGCTCAAACTAAGCAACGACCGCGGCCTCTCCATCAGCAGGCGGGCCGATGCCCCCGAACGTCGGCTGGCGAATAAACCTAAACCATTCTCCAGATTCGTGAAGAGCGTATCACCTACGGCGGTAATACCCCGAACGGCGGGTTGTTTCCCGTTGCCAGATTGATAGAATAAACGCTGAAAATAGTTCTGTCTGACCTGGATCTGGTAGAGGCCAAAGCTAGTTCCCAACCAGAAGCCCCCATTTTTATCCCGAAAAAAGCTCCGGTTATCAATCAAGCCGCTGGCCAGTTGATCGCTGATATCGAGTGTAACTTTCCCGGTGGAGTCCCGCAACTGGCTACCATTCCAGACAAGTCCGTTCCGGTCAAAGGCATAGCCAAGTTGTCGTTGCAGTTTCTCGGATTTGATGAGGTCAATGGATTGTTCCTGACGACGACCCGAGCCGTCGATTTTAAACAGTTGGCCTGTAGAAGGGGACTTTGCGTCTGGTACGACCCTGTAAAAGAATTCCGTACTGGCATGGCGCTGGCCTAAACAGGTGATGATACTTCCTGAGTGGTCGTAGGTACGCAGTACGCGCCCGTCCGGCGTTAGTTCCACCAGTTGTTTCTGGTTGGCAATGGCCCAAACGGTGTTGTGTGGGGTAACGGCCACTAGCGTCAATGTCGTGTACTGGGGTAATGACACCGTCTTCAGACCCAACCTGGGATGGTAGCTATTCAGTTTGACTGGCTGGTAATCCACAAAGAATATCGTTCCGTCAGGACCATTCAACAGCAACTGCGGCAATGCCGGGGATCGGTTGTGTCGGGACTGATGAAAGCGTTTCTGAAAGGAGGTGGCCACACCCGTTACCGGATCAAATAGGGTGATGGCTGATTTGCCCTCAGGCCCCAAGAGCCATAGCAGCCCGTCAGCATCCTGGGCAATGGATTGGATATCATCAAAATCGAGCCCGTTTTTCTCCCGGGTATAGGTGGTGAAGGTAGCCCCGTCGAAGCGACTAAGGCCCAGTTTGGTGCCGAACCACATAAAGTCCCGGCGGTCCTGAAAAATAGCGTTCACTTCGCGGTGGGCCAGCCCCTGCTCGAACCCATAGTGCTGAACGGAGGCCGCAAAATGCTGCGCTCTGGCTGTTGAGTAGTAACTGAGGAAGAAGGCAAAAACCAGGCTGAGCGCTTTCAATTTGTAGTATATTAATGCCTGGTTCTGGGATTAGAAGTCAAATATAAGTGGTATATTATTCTAAAAGGTATACTAGATGGGTATTAATTGGTCGCTCTCATGAGTCACGCTGACCTGTTACCCCGATTTTTCGCATGGCTCCTTGTATACACATTCCCCGCTCATCGTGAACCAGGCAAACGACTTTCTGGAAAAAGCTTAACAGTCACTGCACCATAGAGCCAATCTGGCTGTAGACTCTTTTGCATATTGACGTTAGGCCGGTTTGGCCTTAGTAGATCGATAATTTACGACTCCTGTTTCGACAGACTCACTGCTAAGGGATCAGGACAAGTTAGGGAAAGCTGTATCCAGAATTTGTTGTGCTTTCTTTAAGGTTTCCAAAGTAGCTTCGAAATCTAGCTTATTATCTTTTGATTTTCTGTAATCGCCTTTCCAGCGAGCTACAGTCATATAGAGTCCGTTCCCCATTCGTTTGGGACGCTCTACTTCTGTATGGACTGCCCTTAATTTATCGTAAGCTTCCTCACGAGCTTGTGCTCGCTTCTGGGCGTCCTCTACCTTAATCTTGAAGCAAAGAGAGTTATTCTCAAGTTGTAAATAGGGTGTATAAAATTCCCCGGTCAATTCTTTAAAATACCACCAAAAGCCAAAGAAGCCGCCCGAAGGGTTGGCAATGTAATTCCAGTTCGCGGCATCGCTATTTGTAACGTCATAAAGTTGGCTTCGTTTATCGTACAGACTCATGAAGAATCCACGCCAGTCATTAGGGTCCCAGTTACTGGTACTATCTACTTTAGTTAATTCTTTAACGCCATATTGATTAACTACATACTCCATGTGCTCTAAATGAGCTAAGAAATCATCGTAAATGGCATTTTTAACTTGTGTGCTTCCCCGTTTTAGTAGATTCAGAAAATCCTTCCGTAAATATGTTTTATACTGGCCTACATCAAACTTCGACTGGTAGCCCGTTTTAAAATATATTGGTACAATCTGTTCAGCCGTAAAATTCTTAATAGCATTCTCGTAATATCTTCCCAATTGACCTGAATGATGGTCAGTATGCGTTTTGTCTTCAATTAAGATTGCCAGCCTATCATCGCCAGACTTCTCGTTGACTGTTATCAATACATCTAATTTTTCAACTTGTCTCTCAACATCAATGGTCCTGACATTAGACATGTCGTAGGACGGCTTATGTTTATGAATTAACGAAGCAATAAATTCGCAGGCAACTTGGTGTAATTGAGCATCGACAGACTTGAAGGCTGGATCAGCCCAGGCGGCAAGCCAGCATATAAACGCATCTTGTGATAGCTCACTAGTGGCATAGCTAAACAAATTTGGTCGGTGCCTACTTTCCGTTGTCATTATTCTATTCCGTCCCGTTTACTGAATACTCATCCGAAGTGCCTCCGACGATCATTCTACTTTCTTAAAGGCCGTAGGCTCAACTTATGAAAAAAATGCTTTAACCTATAAACCCTATGGCTAAACGCGGTATTTCATTTGGACAACAAAAACCTGAAAATCTCATGCAAACTCAACAACGGACATTGACTTCACTCGAAGTCGATAAACTGAAAGACAAAATCAAGGATATTCGGATTGCTATGCTTACTACGCAGGAGCCCGACGGCGATTTTCACACCCGCCCCATGGCTACTCACGAAATAGAGCCCGATGGAACAATGTGGTTCTTTACTTACGAAAAGTCAAACAAGGTGGCCGAAATACGCCAGAACGACCGTGTCGCGCTGGGCTTTTCGGACCCCGGCTCAGAGGTTTATGTATCTACTTCAGGGTACGCAGAAGTCGTGAAAGACCAGGCTAAAGTGGATGAGCTGTGGAGCGATTTTCTGAAAACATGGTTTCCCAATGGTAAAGACGATCCGGATGTTACCTTGCTGAAAGTAACGACTCATGCCGGCGAATATTGGGATCGGCCGGGTGGAAAAATGGTGAAACTGTTCGAAATGGCGAAAGGCGCTATTACCGGCGACTCCGATAAGTCGGGGCGCAACGAAAAGTTTGGTGATGAGCCTCAGTAACAACGACGAGGCTAGGTAAACAGCGCTGGCATAGGCGACGTTATGACAAGTCAAGTCTGTCAGCGTTGTTTACCTATTCAAAAAATACGCTTGAAATTCGGCCATTTTCCGCTCTTCGATCTCCAGATATTTCCCGAACAGCTTATCGCCTACCTGCACGCGCAACGCCGAAACGAAATGCCTGCGTCGATCAGGCGCAGACCCTGATTGGTCAGAAACACATTGTCATAGCGCTCCCCAGACTGGTCAGAAGGTCGTCTGACATCCCGGTGGACAAAGCCGGCCTGATGCAATTGTCTCAGTTCATCCTCGAACACATCAAGTAGCAACTCACGTTTGCTGATTTCCAGGCTGCGAAAATCGAGTGGATACAAGCGCTCCATAATCAACATGTCCCAGTTGTGCTCATCGTCATAATCGAGTCTGATGAAACACGATTAGCCACTTTAAGCTTTTCGGCTTCTGATCCGATATAAGAGCGGGTGTCGCTCCGAAAAACTTGGCGACTTCTGTATCTGAAAGTGCAATAACCAGATTGTTAGCCCCGTAAGAAAGCTGATTACTGTATCGTTCTGCCATAGTGTAAACCTGCGCAAATTTGTAGTTTTGTGCGGGCTTTATACTGCACAAACCCGGCACGGCGTTTGATAGACAACGTTTGAATATAACCTAATACACATAGTAACTTATGGCTACTGCTTATGCCGTTCGATCCTTACGAAACACAATTCTTGCTTTGGTTATCCTTGGTTCGTTAACCACGGCCTGCAAAAAATCCGGCGGAGCGGATGCGGTCGACCCCCGAGATCAATATGTAGGTGTGTATGCAGGTGATTATAAATCGACAACCTACATCAATAACAGTCTTCAGGCTTCCGATCCGGAAGCCGGTAAAGTGCAGATCACGGTCACAAAAGCACAGGCCGCCAATCAAGTCTACCTGGAATTACTTTTCAATAATACAACCAAGCAAACATTAACGGCTGAGCTGGTCGATGCAACGTATACCATTATTGATAAGCAAAGCGAACCACTCGTATTTGGTGGAAAAACATACGATGCTGCCTACACAGCTCAGGGCCAATTTGTCGTGCAGGATAAGGTAATTACCCTTAATACAAAGACAGAAACGCTCCAGCTTGGGGTTACACTTACCAAGCGGGGAGACATTACAGGGGTCAAGAAATAACTATTTTTGCACCGGTTCCTAAAACTTTCGGGTGTTATAACCGGCCATCAGGCCGGTTTTTTTGTATCACTATCAACCTTCAGCTTCTTTACTTATCCGTTTGGGGGTGCAATGCCGGACAGTAGTAACTGTGTCCAGGCAATCGATGAAGCTAGAGAACTAAACTAAGCTAGCGATCCACAATTTAAGTTAGGCGCATTCTTAGTTTAGTACAATTCGTGGGCTTTGTTGGATTCGCTCAACAAAATTAATAATGTGTTGCTCAAAAGAAGGCCCTTTAACCAACCCTAACTGGTTAAAGGGCCTTCTTTCTGTTGTTTATATATTGATGGAAAGACTATTAGCGAAAAAAAACTGCCTGCTCTGCTCATCAAATGATACAAAAATCGGCTTCATCGTGAACTATTTTTTAACTTATTTAATTGATTTAAACAACTGATTAAAGTACTTGTTTAATCAAATAACGATGATTGTCAACATAACAAAAATAACTACAACTTATTTAGCAGGTTATAGTTAGTAGACATTGACAGAAGCTGAACCGAGGTGGGTGTTTTAGAGATCCGCCAGCAGATTTAGTTCTGGAAACGGGTGTGTAAAGGCTTTCATTAGACCATTATGAGCTAAAAAATTACCTGAATGAAACAGTATACTACCAAGTCATTTAACAACCTACATGTCTTGCTCTCGGAGGCACTGCCAGCAGCAACAGCTGTGGGTGTAGAGGCCAGACGAAAAAAGGCAAATCGTGCAATTCATACATAAGCTGATTGCCACGGGTTTGGGCATAGGCTACATCCGTAAAGGCGGAGGTACGGTAGCCTCGGTTGTGTGTTGCGCTGTCTGGTACATGGCGCGTCTCAATGCAACTCATCCTGCTGATTTTTCGTTTTTTTTTCCAGTGCTGATCACGATTGTTCTAACCGCAGTCGGTATCTGGTCAGCAACGGAAGTTGAGCATCAATGGGGCAAGGATAATTATCGGGTTGTTATTGACGAAATAGTGGGGATGTGTATTAGCCTGTTGTTTGTGCCAATTACCGTTAAAAGCCTGCTTGCCGGTTTGTTCCTCTTTCGTTTGTTCGACATCGCCAAGCCGCTCGGTATCCGCAAACTGGAAAAGCTCAAAGGCGGCTGGGGGGTGATGCTGGATGATGTACTGGCAGGACTTTATGCTAATGTGCTCCTACAGGTTGTATGGGCAACTGGCCTCTTATAAACGTATAAATGCAAACGTTCTTTAAAGCACAGCTTACTTCTCTGATCGCTTCAGGTGTCGATTTTCTGACAACTATTGCCTGCGTCAGTCTGGGTCATTTCTGGTATATGTCGGCCAGCGTGACCGGGGCCATTGGTGGAGGTGTGGTTAGTTTCGGTCTATCCAAGGCATGGGTTTTTGCCCAGAGCAATCAGCCAATCGGCCTCCAGTTTAGCCGGTTCGTACTGGTTTGGCTCGGCAACGCAGGACTCAATGCGGCCGGACTTTTCGTCGCTACTCAGTTCATGGGTATTCAGTATCTGGTAGCGAAAACAGGTGTAGCCATTCTAGTTGGCGTGAGTTACAATTACTTTTTTCAGAAGGACTTCGTCTTCAGCTTATCATGAATATATTTCTGCGCTATACTTCACTCCGGTTATCAATCCTGCTCGTTGGCGGATTGCTGCTTTTTAGTAGCTTAACCAGAGCGCAGACAACCACCGTTACCGGAACGATCACGGATGCGGTTACCAACCAGCCCCTGTCATTTGCCAATATTGTTTTTTTTGGTACTACTGTTGGTACAACCAGTAATGAAAAAGGGCAGTATACCTTAACGGGAAATGGAAACTTTACTAAAGTTGCCGTCTCGTTCATTGGGTATAAATTGTCGACCCGAGCCATTACTCCCGGAACGACCCAAACGGTAGCAATTAAACTGGAGCCCGAATCACAACTCCTGAACGAAGTGGTGATCCGGAGTGGTAAGCGAGAGCGCTATCGCAATAAAAACAATCCGGCGGTTGAATTGATCCGGAATGTAATCAGCCACAAGGAGCAGAACCAAATCGGGAACTACGCCTACGCAGCCTACGAGGAGTATGACAAATTGCAGTTCTCCCTCAGCAGTTTATCGACGAAAATATCGGAACGAAAGATCTTTCAGAAGTATCGCTTCCTGCTGGACAATCGGGATACGACGACGTTGCCAGGAAAATCGCTGCTGCCAATTTATCTGGAAGAAAAAATAGCCGATCATTACTTTCGCAAAAGCCCGCTACGGGATAAAGTGATCATTAAAGGCAGTAAACGGGTCGATTTTGGCCAGTATTTCGATAATAACGGGCTTAGCCTTTATCTGAACAGAATGTACTCGAAGGTGGACATTTATTCCAACTCGATCTTTCTGATGACCAATCAGTTCCTGAGTCCAATTGCCAATAGTGCACCCACTTTTTATCAGTTTTATCTGGCCGATACAATTGTCGTTAACAAGACAAAACTCGTTGGCCTCAACTTCGTGCCCCGTAATCCAACGGATATGTTGTTTGAGGGAAAAATGTACATCACGCTGGACAGTAATTATGCAGTCCAGAAAATCAACCTGACGATCAATCCCAGAATCAATCTGAACTGGGTGCGGGAGTTGCAGATTCGCCTGCAGTTTGAGCAAAATACCGACGGTCGTTACTTTCTGAGCAAGAGCGACCTGCTGGCTGATTTTGGTGTCAACAAAAACAAAGGGGGCGGTATTTTCGGGCAGCGAACCCTTTCTTACCGAAACTACAAAACGGACGAAGCGCTGCCCGCTCAGTTTTATGACGGTCAGCAACAGATCGTAGATGCCGAAGCAGCCACGCAACCCGATGAGTTCTGGAAGACCAACCGCCATGACTCACTGTCTCTGGCCGAATCGAAAGTGTATACCAACATTGACAGCCTGAAGCGAATGCCGTCGTTTCGGCGAACTATGGAAGCACTGACCTTTGTCATTGCCGGTTACAAATCCTTTGGTCCGTTTGAGATTGGTCCCGCCAATACATTTTACAGTTTCAACCCGGTAGAAGGGTTTCGCCTGCGGGTGGGCGGACGGACGACGCCGGAGTTGAGCAAGCGCTATTATGCGGAGACATACGCAGCGTATGGGTTCAAAGATCAGCGATGGAAGTACTTCCTAAGCGGGACCTATTCACTCAACAACAAATCTATTTACCAGTTCCCACAGAATTACGTCCGGGCCAGTTTCCAGCGCGACACAAAAATTCCGGGGCAGGAGCTACAATTTGTGCAGGAAGATAATTTTCTGTTATCATTCAAACGGGGTGTGAATGACAAGTGGTTATACAACGATACCTGGCGAATCGACTACGTCCACGAGTTTGAAAACCATTTCTCCTACAGCCTTGGGTTCAAAAACTGGCAGCAGTCTCCCGCAGGAGCTCTGCAGTTCAAACGGCTGGGCGACGACGAAAATACGCCATCACCTACGTTAACAACCTCCGAATTCTCGGTGGAGACCCGCTGGGCGCCCAATGAGCAGTTTTATCAGGGTAAAATTTATCGGGTGCCGATTGTTGGGCGCTACCCCGTATTTACGCTGCGTTTTGCTGCCGGAATAAAAGGGCTCTTGCAAAGTCAATATAATTACCAGAACCTGACGGCTACGGCCAGCAAGCGGTTTTGGCTCTCACAACTGGGCTATTCGACGGTAACGCTTCAGGGTGGCTATATTTTTGGTCAGGTTCCTTTCCCCCTATTAACCATTCACCGGGCTAACCAAACGTATGCCTATCAGTTAAACTCCTATAACCTGATGAATTTCCTTGAGTTCGTCAGTGACCGGTATGCCAGCGTTAGCATAGATCACTCGTTCAATGGGTTTTTCTTTAATAAAATTCCGTTGTTCAAACGGTTGAAATGGCGGGAAGCGGTCTCATTTAAAGCCCTTTATGGCGGGTTACGCAGTGAGAACGATCCGCAACAGCACCCATCGCTCTACCAGTTTCCGGTTAACGCAATGGGCGTTCCGTACACCTACACGCTTAACCGAACGCCGTATATCGAAGCAAGTGCGGGTATTGCCAACGTATTTAAGTTTTTCCGGATCGATCTGGTTAAACGACTCAATTATCTTGATCATCCTAATGTGTCCTCATGGGGGATTCGGGCTCGTGCTACGCTCGATTTTTAACGATTATGTATTATGCAACAGGCACTTACACTCCGAACAAAAATTCAACTGGGGATTTATACCGTCATAAACCCATTTGTTAAACTATTGATCCGGTTAGGCTTGACACCTAACATGGTGACCACCATTGGGCTTATCTTAAATATTGGCGTAGCATTTATTTTTATCGCCGGTGCCGAGCAGGGGAACCGGGGCGACTTTAGCTACATTGGCTGGGCGGGGGCGCTTGTGCTGTTTGCCGGTTTGTTCGATATGCTCGACGGACAGGTGGCACGGCTGGGGAAAATGAGTTCCTTATACGGTGCCCTCTTCGATTCGGTGCTGGACCGCTACAGTGAACTGATTATGTTTCTGGGTATTTGCTATTACCTGATTTCGCATCATTACTTTTTTAGTTCGCTGTTTGCGTTTATTGCCCTGATTGGCTCCATGATGGTTAGCTACACCCGTGCCCGCGCTGAAGGACTGGGGATCGAGTGCAAAGGGGGGCTCATGCAGCGCCCCGAACGGGTCATCACCATTGGGGTATCGGCGCTGGCCTGTGGTTGTTTTGCCCCGTTGCTGGGTTCTGATTTTAAAGTGTATGTGCCTGGAGTACCGGTACATGTCTTCGAAACCATGTCCATTTTTACCCTGCCCCTGGTCGTCATGGCCATTATGACCAACATTACGGCCTATAACCGGCTCATGGACGCCAAGAAAGGACTTGAAGAGAAAGAAAAGCCATCTTCAGTAAAAACGTTGCTGGTGACTTTCCTGCTTGTCAGCAGCGTTTTTGGGTACTCTGTTCCGGCCAGCGCTCTGGCGACCAGCGCACTGACGGCCAACAGAACGCCAGTTAGTGCCTTGTCAGACGATAGTCATCAGGAAAAGGCAAAAGCAAGCTTTCCGGTACCAAAAGGCATTCCCAATCAGTTATTTTACATTCAGCGGGATCCCAACCCGAATACCATTATCTGTACACTGAATTTGAAAGATGGCCAACTGGATAAGCGGGACCCGGTTCATGTTTTCTGGATTCGATATACCGAACAGAGCCAGCAAAAAGAGCTTTCCTACATCCAGCGCACGTTTGCATACGGTGTAAAAGCCCGTCCGATAGCGAACGAGCAGTACGAACTGACCTTTGTGTCTTATAAAAAATTGCCTCTGCATTTGGCAAAGTCGGACCGTGATGCCGGTTATTACGTCTACGCGACTGTGAACCAGAAGAAAGTGATCCTCAAACGGATTTATCTTCACATAGAAGGAGGGACCATGTGGATGCCGAATGTGAAATACATCCAGCTGGAAGGCACGAATGCGCTGACGGGCGAGTCGATGGTAGAACGGATCATGGTCTAGAAATGAATCAACCTACGGAAATCAATAGCCCGTTTATTAATAAAGGTGTAATCGTGGTAAGCGCGGCATCCGTGGCTTACCTATTACTGTCGTATGTGCTGGTCGGATTCAACTCTGATCAGCTTGTCTTGGTCGGGTTGGTAAACGGGCTGTATTATGCCTCCAGTCAAAGCCGTAAATTCGTAACTGGGTTCTCCATTTTCGCGGTTTACTGGATCGTTTTCGATTACATGAAAGCGTTCCCTAATTACCAGTACAATTCGGTACACATCGAATCGCTGTATGCGCTGGAAAAGAGCCTGTTTGGTATTGGCCACGGCCAGTCGATCCTGACGCCCAATGAGTATTGGCTGCTGCATAAAACAACCTTCCTGAACGTATTGACCGGCCTGTTTTACCTGACCTGGGTGCCTATTCCGCTGTCATTTGCTACCTACCTTTTCTTCAAAGATCGGCCCACGTTTTATCCTTTTGCCTTGACGTTTGTTCTGGTCAATTTATTAGGATTTATTCTGTACTACGTGTATCCGGCGGCTCCGCCCTGGTACATACAGGCCCACGGTTTTGTTTTTGAACCGCATACCCCCGGCAACACGGGTGGTTTAGCTGCCTTCGATCAGTACGTCGGGGTGCCCGTTTTTGCATCCATTTATGCCAAAAGCTCCAATGTTTTTGCGGCCATGCCATCACTCCATTCCTCCTACCCGGTGATTGTCCTGTATTATGGCCTCAAGAAAAAGATGGGGTTCGTCAATTGGTTTTTCGGGCTGATCATGGTGGGCATTTGGTTTTCTGCGGTTTATACGAGCCACCATTATGTGCTGGACGTTTTGGCCGGCATCACCTGTGCGCTGACAGGCATCACGCTCTTCCATCAACTACAGAAAACAAACTGGCTACGATCATTTATACGGAAAATGGTGACGCTGACTGCATAAGTAAGCGGTGTAGATGTGGCTGGCCATCTTGCCAGACGGCCAGCGGTTCGTCATAAGACGTGAATAAATGAATGGTTTCAGACCTTCAAATAATCCCTTAATTCCGTAGCATCCTGAGCGTTCATACGGCCGGCCAGTACCAGGCGCAACTGCCGCCGACGAAGGGCGCTTGCATACCGGTCTTTTTCTTCATCAGTCTCGGGAATAACGGCTGGCACCTCGATGGGCCGACCACTCTGATCGACGGCCACAAACGTATAATAGGCGCTATTGGTGCTAACCCGGTGTCCGGCCGGAATGTCTTCTGCCCAAACCTCAATAAAAATTTCCATGGACGAACTGAAAGCCCTGGTTACCTGAGCTTTCATGGTAACGATGTTGCCCAGCCGGATTGGTTCCGAAAAAGACACATTGTCGACGGAAGCTGTTACCACCAGCCGATTCGAGTGTTTCTGGGCAGCAATGGCAGCCGCAATGTCCATGAAATGGAGAAGTCGACCACCCATCAGGTTGTTGAGCGTATTGGTGTCATTGGGCAATACCATTTCGGTCATAACCGTAATGGATTCGCGGGCATGTTTGGGCTGGGGCATTTGTTGATGATGCGTTAATAGCAAACCGTTTTAGGGTACACAAACCAACGACCAAAAAAGCAGACGGACAAACGGAGTGCTGAATTTGACGCTATGAGGTATGTCAGATTGGCTATCGTATCTAATTGATTAGGGCCGTGGTGCTGTCGAACAGTCAATTTTGGTAAGTACATAAGCATAGCCAGCTTTAGGGTCTTTCAGAACCCACTTGCCCTGTTGTTCAATCCGTTCGCCCTCGAGCCAGGAGAGACTGTCTCCGTTCATGCGTAGATCGAGTGTATACGGCTGGGTTGTTCCTTCGCCCGAACGCTTCCAGTCAACCTGAATCTGGCCCTCCTTAACTGTTCCCTGAAACGGTCCCCGCGCCCGGTCCTTTTCGTAAGGATTGCTGTCTAAATAACCCGTGGCCTGATTGCCGTTTATGACTAACTGAAGTGTGGTGGTATCGCGGCTCAGGATCTGACGGAAGCAGAGCGTGTCGGAGGATGCGGTTGCCTTTTCAGATGACTGCGTGGCTGCCGATTGTTCAGATGAATGACTCTGGCAGGCCAGTGTACCGGCCAGCAAGCCAATAAGGATGTAAATTTTCATAGTGAATGGGGAGAAATTTTAAAAATAACCGTTGCCATCATCAATAGTTTGAGGAGAGAAGCTGGCTTTCCGGTGAATGCATGAAGAAAAGCGAACAAAATAATTCATTCGTTGTTGTTTGCAGAACGGATAGCCGCTACCATTCTTTTACAAACACCTAATTACTTATGTTACCAACCAAAAACGCATTTGCAGGGCAGAAGTGGGCTGTGCTCGCTGTCTTACTGGCTACCCTGACTTTTTCGTTCACCGCCTGTAAAAAAGCAGATACGACTACTCCTACATTGTCGACGATTGGCGAACTCGTCAATACGGGAAGCAAGTTTACGTTGCTAAAAGCAGCCCTTGTTCGGGCTGGCCTGGATGGGGCGCTTGCTCAACCCGGAACCTATACCGTTTTTGCACCCACCGACGACGCGTTTAAAGCTTTTGGTTACGTTGATGCTGCGGCCATCAATGCGGCTCCTGTCGATCTTCTCAAAACAGTGCTTCAATACCACGTACTCAGCACCCGGATAAGTGCTTCAGATATTCCGGCGGGTATTAACACCCCTCAACAAACGTTGGCCGGACTGCCGATTTACGTATCGAAAGCAGCCTCCACATCCACTACATCGTCCACGGTTTCCATCAACGGGGCACACATCCTGCAAGCCGATGGCTTTGCTAGTAATGGAGTTGTTCACGCGATTGATCGCGTGTTATTGCCGCCTGTTTTTGGCAACATTGTCGCCACGATTCAGAGCATTCCTGTGTTGTTGCCAACGGCCTCGTTTAAACTTCTTCAGGCGGCAGTAACGAGAGCGGGCATAGGTGCCTCGCTAACGGCAGTGGGCCCATTAACTGTATTTGCGCCGACTGATGCGGCCTTCAAAGCAGTCGGAATCGACTCGGCGGCTATTGCCAAAACCCCGGTTGGTACTTTGACGTCTATATTGAGTTATCATGTGCTCAACAGCCGTACCTATACACCACTCATTACCAACGGAGCCAGCCTGTCAACCTTGCAGGGAGGAACGATTACGGCCGGTATCAGCACGACAGCCCTGACCGTTACCGGCAAAGGAAATAGCGGTACGGCATCGAATATCGTTGGTCCTGATATTACGGCTACAAACGGAGTAGTGCATATTATTGACCGATTGCTATTGCCCCAATAACCGAATTTAATAATAAATGGCGAAGCGGTGGCGCGGGAGTTGTAGAAGAAAACTAAATGATTTTCTTTACGATTCCTGCGTTACCGCTTCGCCTTTTGTGGTCACCGATAGTACGTTTGGAAGCCGCATTCAACCCTTTTTTCTGGAATCAAAACCCCTATATACCTGTTGTTATTAAAGGGGATTTTCCTCGCATTTCTTCGCAATTTATAAAGCCGGAACTGCGCGATTGTCGCCAAGACTTTCGACCTTTGGCTTACTGACCCGTTACTCTTATCGAATGGCCAAACCGACTAAAAAACTGTTTTTGTTAGACGCGCTTGCTCTCATCTACCGCGCACATTTTGCCTTCAGTAAATCCCCTCGAATTTCGTCGCGGGGTATAAACACTTCGGCTGTCTTTGGCTTTATGAATGCCATGATCGAGGTATTGACGAAGGAAAAACCAACCCATATCGGTGTGGCTTTTGACTCGGCCAAAAAGACCTTTCGGCATGAGTCTTTCCCGATGTACAAGGCGAACCGGCAGTCACAACCCGAAGATATCAGCGTAGCCATGCCGTACATCAAGCAGATTGTGGAGGCCATGCACATTCCCATGCTGATTCTGGACGGGTACGAGGCCGATGACATCATTGGTACCATTGCCAAAAAAGCCGCTTTGGCTGATTTTGAGGTGTATATGATGACACCCGATAAAGATTACGGCCAGTTAGTCGAAGAGCACATTCATATTTATAAGCCCGCCTTTATGGGCAAGCCCGCCGAGAAACTGGGGGTAGCCGAAGTTCTGGAACGTTGGCAAATCGAGCGGATCGATCAGGTGACGGATATGCTCGGGCTAATGGGCGACTCGGTCGATAACATTCCGGGTATTCCGGGGATTGGCGAAAAAACAGCGCAGAAACTGATCGCCGATTTCGGCACAGTCGAAAACCTGATTGCCCGCGCCGACGAACTGAAAGGGAAGCTGAAAGAAAATGTTGTCAATTTTGCGCAGCAGGGCCTACTGTCGAAAGAGCTGGCAACCATCCATCTGGATGTGCCGGTGCCGTTCGATGAAGAGCACCTGCGCCATACCGAATACGACAAACCCCGATTAGCCGCTTTGCTGGATGAACTGGAATTTCGGCAGATGAAGACCCGTTTGCTGGGTGGCAATTACGACGAAAAGCCAATGCCAGCCGCCTTCAAAACGGGTGACACGTCGCAAATGAACCTGTTCGATTCGCCCAATGGAGACTCCCCGGCGTTCCTGCCATTCCCAAACATGGGCGCGTTGAATCCTACTGGTGCTGACGATCTTCCTTTCGATTTTGGTTCTGGTACGGCACCCGCTCCTGCCGAAAAGCCGAAAAGCAAACGCACATCTGTGAAAGTCCCTGTAGCGTCGGCTTCCGCGGCTACCAGCAAAAAAGTATCGGATACCATCACAACAGACGATGCTGTAGGGGCCGAGGTGACCGAAACCGAAGACGGCCAGACACCGGCTTATCTGGACGTGTATCCGGATTATGAACTGGATGAGAATCAGCCCGAACGGCGCAAGACGATTCTCTCCGTCAAACACGATTATCGGCTGGTCGATACCGCCGAACTGCGGGCCAGTCTGGTGCATTACCTGAGTCTTCAGCCAAGTATCTGTTTCGATTCGGAGACGACGGCGATCGATCCTGTTGAAGCCGATTTAGTTGGTCTGTCTTTTGCTTATCGCACCGGCGAAGCGTTCTATGTGCCCGTTCCCGCCGACCGCGACGAAGCGCAGGCCATTGTCGATCAGTTCAAGCCTGTTTTTGAAAATCCCGTGATTGAAAAAATCGGGCAGAATCTGAAGTACGACCTGCTGATGCTGAAAAAGTATGGCGTGGAAGTGCAGGGTAAACTGTTCGATACCATGATTGCCCACTACCTGATTGAGCCGGAAATGCGTCATAATATGGACATGATGGCTATGACCTACCTCAATTACAGTCCGGTTGAGATCGAAGCGCTGATTGGTAAGAAGGGAAAAGGCCAGCTTACCATGCGCGACGTGGACATTCAGAAGGTAGTCGATTATGCGGGTGAAGATGCCGATGTGACGCTTCAGCTCAAAGAAGCGTTCGCCCCTCGTCTGGAGAAAGATAATCTGCACAAGCTGTTCGATCAGGTCGAAATGCCGCTTGTTCAGGTCCTGACCGACCTGGAACTGGAAGGCATCACGATTGATACCAGCGCGCTGGCTGAACTCTCTGCTACGCTCGACGTCGATATGCGGCAGGTGCAGCAGGAAATTTTTGCCATTGCCGGTGAACCCTTTAACATTGGGTCGCCGAAGCAATTGGGCGAGGTTCTGTTCGATAAACTTAAGCTTGATAAAAACGCAAAAAAGACCAAAACCGGTCAGTATGCAACGGGGGAGGAGATCCTGTCGAAACTCGAAGCCGAGCACGAAATTGCCCGTAAGATTCTGGATTATCGGGAGTTGATCAAACTCAAGAACACATACGTCGATGCCTTGCCGTTGCTCATCAGCAAGCGGACGGGACGAATTCATACATCGTTCAACCAGGCAGTAGCGGCAACCGGTCGTTTGTCGTCGACGAATCCGAACTTGCAGAATATCCCCATCCGGACACCACGCGGGCAGGAGATTCGGAAAGCATTCGTGCCACGTGGGCCGGAGTTCGTCATTATGTCGGCCGATTATTCGCAAATCGAACTGCGCATCATGGCCGCCTTCAGTGGGGACCAAACCATGCTCGAAGCCTTCAATAACGGTGTCGATATTCACACCCAAACGGCCAGTAAAGTATTCCACGTCGGGCTGGATGAGGTCACGGGCGATATGCGTCGGAAGGCGAAAACCATCAATTTCGGCATCATCTACGGCATTTCATCGTTCGGCTTGTCGCAACGGTTAAAGATTCCACGTAAGGAAGCTTCTCAGATCATCGAAGAATACTTTGCCGGATTTCCGGCGGTGAAAGATTATATCGACCAATGCATTGAAAAGGCGCGGGGCTTTGGCTATGCCGAAACCATCCTGGGCCGACGCCGATACCTGCGTGATATTAACTCGCGTAACCAGACCGACCGGATGTTTGCCGAGCGAAATGCCGTGAACGCGCCCATTCAGGGAAGCGCAGCCGATATGCTCAAGATTGCCATGATTCAGATCCATGAGTTCATGCAGGCCGAGCGATTAAAATCGAAAATGATCCTGACAGTGCACGATGAACTCGTTTTTGACGCTCACCGCGACGAGATCGATCTGCTTCGGGTGCGCGTCGATGAGATCATGAAGAATGCTATCCCGATGGGTGTGAAAATGGAAACCGGGATTGGGATCGGTGAAAACTGGCTGGTAGCACACTGATTTTGAGTGAGCTAATCTTAATATTAAGTATGATAAAACTCGATTAGACTAAGCGATGTGTTGAGGAACAAGCGTATTTTTATCCGGCTTATGCTGATAAGGAGCGATTACCCGACAACCTAACTCTTGATGAAGTCGGGCAGGCTATTGGAAACAGTATTAACATTGAAGCAAATTGAAAAACGTTTCGATGCCGTCTACCAACATGGCCAGCCTTCTGCTCGGCAGGTTTCTGTACCACTTGAGAGCTGGAATATACTAAACAGGCAAGTTGATAGCAGCGCCTGGATAAATGGCAATAAAAAACCCGCCTTGGCTCAACTGATCAAGGCGGGTTTTTTATTGCCATTTATCCAGACTATAAACCGACAAATCATTTTCCATGAGGCCCCAAACCAGAAAATGGTCATCTTGGTGAGTAATCACCTTTCCATCGTCTCCCATGAAAAATAAATTTATACTTCACCGTGTGTGCTTATCGGTCATAGTCCTGCTTGTGACAACGTTCACGACGTTTGCCCAAACTAAAGCCGCTAAGATCGATGCGCTTATTAACCAGTATGTAACCAATCGACAGTTCAATGGATCCGTACTCGTGGCCGATAAAGGGCAGGTGATCTTCAAGAAAGGCTACGGTATGGCTAATATGGAGTGGAATATTCCGAACGCGCCCGATACAAAGTTCAGACTCGGTTCCATTACCAAGCAGTTTACGGCCATGCTCATTATGCAGTTGGTTGAGCAAAACAAGCTTAAACTGGATGGTAAAATAACCGATTACCTGCCGGATTACCCTAAAGCGACCGGCGATAAAATCACCATTCACCACCTGCTTACCCATACGTCGGGCATTCCGAACTACACGAATGTGCCAAAGTTTTTCGAAACACTGGCCCGTAACCCGTATACACCTCAGGCCTTTACCAAAGAATTTTCCAGCCAGCCGCTGGATTTTGAACCTGGGACAAAGTTCAATTACAGCAACTCCGGCTACTTCCTGTTGGGCGTTATCATCGAAAAGGTAACCGGAAAACCCTACGCCACGGTGCTGGCCGAAAACATCCTTAAACCTGCTCAATTGGCCGATACGGGCTACGACTTGTTTAGTCCCATTTTACCCAAACGGGCAGCCGGTTATGAAAAGCAGGCAGGCAAGTACGTAAATGCCCCTTATCTGGATATGTCGATTCCGTACGCAGCGGGCTCTATGTATTCAACGGTCGAGGATTTATACCGCTGGGATCAGGCTTTATATACGGATAAGCTGTTATCTGCGAGCGGAAAAACAGCCATGTTTACGCCATTTCGGGGAAGCTATGAGGCCGGGTTTGGCTACGCCTATGGGTGGATAGTCGGTAAAACTAAGGTCGGGCAGCTAAACGATAGCTTACTATTGATTGAACATGGGGGAGGTATCAATGGCTTTAATACCATTATTAGCCGTCTGCCAAAAAACAAACAGTTGGTTGTCCTCTTAAACAACACCGGTGGGGCACCGCTCAACGATATGCGTCAGAATATACTGCGTATTCTGTATGACCAGCCCGTTGTGTCCCCCAAAAAGCCAATTACTGATTTGTTGCGGCAGTCGATTTTGTCCGAACCGTTGGCCAAAACACGGGAAAAATTTACGACCTGGAAGACCGACAAAGCGTATGGCATCAATGAAAACGACCTGAACAACCTGGGGTACGAACTCATGCGCGACGGCAAACTGCCGGAATCAATAAGCGTATTTACGTTCAACGTTGAGGCTTTCCCAAACTCTTACAATGTGTATGATAGTCGGGGAGAGGCTTATATGACGGCCGGAAACAAATCGGCGGCTATTCAGGATTACAAAAAATCGGTGGCGCTCAATCCGCGTAACACG
Organism: Spirosoma horti; assembly: GCF_054776595.1. Lineage (NCBI taxonomy): Bacteria > Pseudomonadati > Bacteroidota > Cytophagia > Cytophagales > Cytophagaceae > Spirosoma > Spirosoma horti. The sequence goes on along the minus strand of NZ_BAAHBQ010000003.1, from coordinate 440,558 downwards.
AACGGTTTCGATAAGTTGAACCAATTAGGTGAAGCTGTTGAAGCGCCTAAAGAGGTAACAGTCGCCGTCGATGAAGCCACGCTGGCATCGTATGTAGGGAACTACCAACTGGCACCATCTTTTTCGATCGAAATTACCCGGAAAGGTGATAAACTGTTTGGGCAGGCAACTGGCCAACCCGTATTTGAGTTATTTGCTGAATCCAAAACCAAGTTTTTCCTCAAAGTAGTTGACGCCCAAGTAACGTTTGTCAGCAACGACAAAGGTGAAGTAGAGCAGCTCATTCTGCACCAGAATGGACAGAACCTACCTGGCAAACGGGTACGTTGATTGTTTGATTAATTGAATAATTTTAAGGTAAAGGGGATCAGTCCGAAAGTGGTTTAAACCGCTTTCGAACTTTTTATTGTCTAACCTTCCCAATACTTCTCTCTGAGGGGTAACGCCTAAAATGCGGAGGTATAGTGTTTTTTAAGACTTTAGGGTAACTCTTTATTCATTTAATAGACGGTACAGATAAACAAATTGTACAGGCTGGCTATTAAATTAGAACATTTGTAGAGTGGGGAACAATTTTGCACTTTTTCTATTTGTCTGATCAAATAGACTGCTTATCAAAGCGGTCTATAGTGAGCTTTCTGTGTTGAAAGCTTACCCAAGCTGTCAGAAACTAGTACGCTGCAAATGAAAAAAAGTCTGTTACCCCTCGCCATAGGTGGCTTCGGCATTGGCATGACGGAATTCGTCATCATGGGTATTCTGCCCGACGTGTCAAGTTCATTACACATTTCAATTCCCGTAGCGGGTCATCTTATCTCGGCCTACGCACTTGGCGTTGTGCTGGGCGCTCCGTTGCTGGTTGGTATTGCCGGGAATTATCCACCCAAGAAAATTCTGCTGGGCCTGATGGCTCTTTTCACCTTTTGCAACGCACTCTCTTCATTTGCACCCAATTATGAAATCATGATGGTTACCCGACTACTCTCCGGGTTGCCACATGGCGCGTTTTTTGGCGTGGGGGCTGTCGTCGCCAGTCGGCTGGCGGGCAAGGGTAAAGAAGCTCAGGCCATTTCGATGATGTTTGCGGGCCTTACCGTTGCCAACATCATTGGTGTGCCGCTCGGAACGTATATTGGCCACACCATGAGCTGGCGGATCACCTTTATTATTATAGCCGCTGTAGGACTGGCGACCATGTTCAGCATTTATAAACTACTGCCGGTTATGCCCGTAGTAGGCGAGTCAAATTTGCGTAAAGATTTGAAGCTATTTACCAAAGTGGAGCCATGGCTCATTCTCGGTATCACCGCCATCGGTACCGGTGGTCTGTTTGCCTGGTTTAGCTACATTGCTCCCTTACTGACGGAGGTAGCCCATTTTAGCAGCAGTCAGATCACCTGGATTCTGGTGCTGGCGGGCCTGGGCATGGCCACGGGCAATCTGATCTCCGGACGTATCGCCGACTTGATTTCACCCAGTAAAGCCACGGCTTTGTTTTTACTGTTAATGACCTTATCGCTGATCGGTGTTTATCTGGTGTCGTCTTATCAGATTCCTCTGTTAATCATGACGTTCATAACGGGGGCCATTGCGTTCTCGTTAGGAGCGCCTATTCAAATCCTGATGATTCGCGCGGCAAACGGCTCCGAAATGCTGGCTTCGTCGGTTAGTCAGGCGGGGTTCAATATGGGAAATGCACTAGGTGCTTACCTGGGTGGTCTGCCCATTGCGGCTGGTCTGGGCTATGCTTCGCCCGAATGGGTTGGTGCTGGTCTGGCCTTTGCCGGGTTTCTGCTGGCGGTAGTCGTCTATTTCCGGCAGAGAGAAAAAGGAGTGGTGGAGCACGAAGAGGTAGAAAGCTACGAGCTGGTTACGGGGCATTAGTCTGCCAAATAATTGGCTTATTTGACCGTAATAGTAGACCGGTCCGGCAAAACTTTTATTATCCTATCAACGGATTCCGTACTTTACGCGGAATCCGTTTTTTATGTTTAACCATTTCACCTCATGAATTTTCTCTTGCTACTTTTCGGGCTGGCGCTTGTCGTTGTCTATCTCTCCGTAGTCATTGTGCAGCAGGGTACGGTGGCCGTAATTACAGTTTTTGGTAAGTATGCCCGTGTGCTTCGGCCAGGGCTGAATTTCAAGATTCCCTTTATCGAGGTTATTTACCGGCGGATCTCTATCCAGAACCGCTCCGTAGAACTGGCCTTCCAGGCCATTACGGCCGATCAGGCGAATGTAAACTTCAAGGCCATGCTCGTGTATTCTGTTCTGAACCAGGAAGAAGAAACCGTTAAGAACGTGGCGTTCAAATTCATTGACGAGTCTTCGTTCATGCAGGCGCTGATCCGCACCATCGAAGGCTCCATCCGGAGTTTTGTGGCCACCAAACGGCAATCGGAAATTCTGGCGCTTCGCTCCGAAATTATTGAACACGTAAAATCACAGCTCGATACCCTGCTCGAAAGCTGGGGTTACCACCTGACGGACCTGCAACTAAACGATATCGCTTTCGATGAAGTCATTATGCGGTCGATGGCACAGGTGGTAGCGTCGTCCAACCTGAAAGCTGCGGCCGAAAACGAAGGACAGGCGCTCTTGATCACGAAGACGAAAGCTGCTGAAGCCGAGGGGAATGCCATTCAGATTTCGGCCGAAGCCGAAAAAACAGCCTCTCAGCTACGCGGCCAGGGCGTTGCTTTGTTCCGGGAGGAGGTCGCCAAGGGCATGGCCGAATCGGCCAAAGTGATGACCGAAGCAAAGTTGGATGCCTCGCTGATTCTGTTCTCGATCTGGACGGAAGCCATTAAACACTTCGCCGAAAATGGGCGGGGTAACGTCATTTTTCTGGATGGGTCAACCGAAGGAATGGACAAAACGATGAAGCAACTGTTGGCCGTCGAAAAGATGAATACCAATGTCGACTCGGGTACTATTATTACACCACCAACTACATCAGGAAGACGCTAGGTTGATACAATCAAGAAAAAATGTTGGGAACGTTGGCCGTTTTGTTTGTTCTCCTTAACAAACCCTGATTCACGCACAAATGACAAACTTGCTTTTTCCCACAGATTTTTCGAATTATACAACAGCCGCGCTGGACTGGGTGCGGCTATTGGCGCGTAAAACGGGCGCAACCATTACGCTGCTGCATGTTTACCAACCCATGATTCCTGATTCGACCCTCCCCACCGTCGGCGATCCTGGCCTGGGTATTATGGCTTCTCAGGAGGTTGAGGAGATCAGTCGTCAGCAGATCAACGAGCTTGGGTCAAAACTACAGGCTGAGGGCTTTTCGGTCGAAGTCGAATGGCGTATCGGTGCCGTTGATGATGGTATTCTGGAGGTGGCTAAGGAACGCGCTGCCGACCTGATCGTTATGGGGCGCAGCGATCTGAGCACCTTCTTCGATCGGTTGGCTGGGAGCGCCGTTACCGAAGTAGCTGACGAAGCGAGATGCCCCGTGTTGATTGTTCCAACTACGGCCGACGGGCAATCTATCCGGCCGGCGCAGGTGCATACAATCGCTTATGCCATGCAGGCCCAGACGACACAGGCCCAGGTAACGTTCCAGACAGAGTCGCTGGTGAATGCCTTCGATGCACAATTGGTCATTGTAACGGAAGATAAACTCGACAATATCCATGCTGATCTGATTGTCATGGAGTTGTCGCCCAAAGCAGGCTTCCTGGACAATCTGTTCCATCCGAACCATACGACGGCGCTTATTGAAAAGTCGGATATACCCGTACTCGTGTATCACGAAAAAAAATAGGGCATCTAGTAGATATAAAAAAGGCCGCTTCGTTCTCGAAGCGGCCTTTTTTATGAGGAATCCATATATTAACCAACACTACCTTCCAGACTGATGGCCAGCAGCTTTTGTGCTTCAACGGCAAACTCCATGGGTAATTGGTTCAATACTTCTTTCGCGTATCCATTGATGATGAGGGCTACTGCCTGTTCCGTCGGAATACCGCGCTGGTTGCAGTAGAACAACTGGTCTTCACCAATTTTCGAGGTCGTGGCTTCGTGTTCCACCGTAGCCGATGGGTTGTTTACTTCCAGATACGGGAACGTGTGAGCACCACATTGATCGCCTAACAGTAATGAGTCACACTGTGAGTAGTTACGGGCGTTTTCAGCACGCTTCATCACCTGTACCAAACCCCGGTATGAATTCTGGCTCTTACCCGCCGAAATGCCTTTCGACACGATCCGGCTCTTGGTGTTTTTGCCAATATGAATCATTTTAGTACCCGTATCAGCCTGTTGCATGTTATTCGTTACAGCAACCGAGTAAAACTCGCCAATTGAGTTGTCGCCTTTCAGAATGACCGAAGGGTATTTCCAGGTAATGGCTGAACCGGTTTCAACCTGTGTCCAGGAAATTTTAGCGTTCGGACCATCGCATATACCGCGTTTGGTCACGAAGTTATAAATGCCTCCTTTACCGTCTTTGTCACCGGGATACCAGTTCTGAACGGTCGAATACTTGATTTCAGCATTACCCATCGCAATCAGTTCGACGACGGCTGCGTGAAGCTGGTTTTCATCCCGCATCGGGGCTGTACACCCTTCGAGGTAACTGACATACGACCCTTCGTCGGCAATGATCAGCGTCCGCTCGAACTGACCGGTTCCGGCCGCGTTGATTCGGAAATAGGTGGACAATTCCATCGGGCAGCGAACGCCTTTAGGAATGTAACAGAACGAACCGTCGGTAAACACCGCTGCGTTCAGGGCGGCAAAGTAATTGTCCTTGGCAGGCACGACAGATCCCATGTATTTTTTCACCAGTTCGGGATGCTCATGAACGGCCTCCGAAATGGAACAGAAAATAATACCGCGTTCGGCAAGATCTTTCTTGAAGGTCGTAGCGACCGAAACCGAGTCCATAACGGCATCGACGGCCACCCGTGGTCGTTCGCCCGGTGCCACATCCAGGCCAGGTACATCAACAACGCCCGCCAGCCGTTTCTGCTCGTTCAGCGAGATACCCAGCCGGTTAAACGTATCAATCAGCTCAGGATCGATTTCGTCGAGTGAGTTAACTGTTTTCTTCTGCTTGGGAGCCGAATAGTACTTAATGGCCTGATAGTCTATTTTAGGATAGCTAACATTGGGCCATTTAGGCTCGGTCATTTCCTGCCACATCCGGAAGGCTTTCAGGCGATTTTCGAGCAGCCAGTCAGGTTCATTCTTTTTGGCAGAGATGAAACGAATCGTGCTCTCATCAAGACCCATAGGGGCCTCGTCGGCTTCGATTATTGTCTCAAACCCGTATTTATATTCGGCGTTGGTTATGCTTTCTAAAATATCCGCGTCCTTGCTCATAGTCTCGGTTAATTGCGTGGTTTTTGCACCACTGCAATACATTTTTAACAATCTGCCGGGTGGGTACGTTCCGGGCAGGTTGGACAAATATCGGAAACTTTCCGCTATTTCAGTCATCTCCTTTCTATAGTCTATCTGCTTATGGCTGCCCATGAATCCAGGACGATTCCCAGCGGCCAGCCGGGTAATTATAAAGTCATCGATTCTTTTTTATAACAAGCCCTAGGGAAGTGATATACGGCTTACGTCAAAACGAAGCGCTACACGGGTATACGGGAATCGAGTTTTATTTGTAAAAAAAGAACAATGAAGTTGACGTACAGACTGGCTACCGAAGCAGATTTATCCGAGATCGTCAGAATGCTTGCCGATGACGAATTAGGAACTTCCAGAGAAATGGTTCAGGAACCCTTACTAGCGGCCTACCTCGAAGCCTTTCGGGTCATTGCGCATGACAAGCAACAGGAATTAACCGTTGTGGAGGCTGATGGTGCCGTTGTGGCTACGTTCCAGCTAACATTCATTCAATACCTAACGTACCGGGGCGGAGTACGGGCTCAAATTGAAGCAGTACGCGTAAAGTCTACGCACCGCGGCCAGGGAATTGGTACAGAGATTTTTAACTATGCTAGTCAACGAGCGAAACAAAAAGGGGCTCATATGCTTCAATTGACAACGGATAAGCGAAGACCTGATGCAAAACGGTTCTACACTTCGCTTGGCTTTATTGATTCTCACGAAGGCATGAAATTGCCAATCGTGTAATCAAAATTTCACCCCTATTCAGTTTCTTGACGAAGCCAGGCAGGGGTGAAATTTTGATTACGCAATGATTAAAACAGGCTCCGTTCAATGCCCATTTCCAGGCCCCGTAACTCGGCTAGCCCGCGCAGTCGCCCGATGGCTGTGTAGCCAGGGTTCGTTTTCCTGGTTGGCTCCAGGTCGTCCAGCATCCGATGGCCATGATCGGGCCGAAAGGGGAGTCGATAGTCTTCCCGTCCGGCCTGCTTCCGCCGGTTCTGTTCCGTTAGTAGGGCTTTCATAACACCATACATATCCACATCACCCGCCAGGTGGTCGGCCTCATGGAAATTGCCGTCGGCGTCCCGCTGGGTGGCGCGCAGGTGAACAAAATTGATGCGGTCGCCCAGTCGTTCGGCCATTCCCACCAGGTCATTGTCGGCCCGCACGCCATAGCTGCCCGTGCAGAAACACAAGCCATTGTATGGGCTATCATGAGCCGCCATCACTTGTCGGGCATCGGCCTCCGTACTAACCACGCGGGGTAGCCCCAGAATAGGAAACGGTGGGTCGTCGGGGTGAATGGCCAGCCTGATGCCCGCATCTTCAGCAATGGGCGTTAATTCAGCCAGAAACGTGTACAGGTTTTGCCGAAGCGCAGCCTCATCTACGGTTTTATAACTTTGCAGAACATCCGCAAACGCGTCGAGCGTAAAGCTCTCTTCACTACCGGGCAGGCCCGCAATAATGTTGCGCGTCAGGCGATGCACATCGGCATCCTGAGCGGCATCGAGCCATTGCCGGGCTCGGGTTAGCTGCTGTTCTGAATAGCTTTTCCCGGCGTCGGGCCGCTTTAGGATATACACCTCGAAAGCGCAAAATTCGGTTGTGTCGAATCGAAGTGCCGTTGAGCCATCGGGCAGGCGATAATCCAGATCCGTGCGGGTCCAGTCAAGAACGGGCATGAAATTATAGCATACCGTGTCGATGCCACAAGCCGCCAGATTCACCAGACACTCTTTGTAGTTATCGATGTATTGCCGATAGTTGCCCGACCGTTTTTTGATGTCTTCGTGAACGGGAACGCTCTCTACCACCGACCACCTGAGGCCCGCTTTTTCGATGATGTCTTTCCGTTCATTGATTGCCTCTCGGGTCCAGACCTGCCCGTTGGGGATTTGGTGGAGGGCTGATACAATGCCCGTTGCCCCTGCCTGCCGCACATCCGCCAGGGAGACGGGGTCGTTTGGGCCGAACCACCGCCATGTTTGTTCTAATGCCATTTTTAACGATTATTTTTCGTAAGTCAGTCCATCGCCAAAGGTAAACAAGGCATAGCCTTTCGGCTTCATGTAGCCCGGTACATCTGACTGGTTATCGAGCACCGCCTGGCGCGAAACGGGTGTTGTGAACGGCATTTTGCCCGTTGGTTTAAACGCCCCGCTCAGCACATCCAGCACCGCATCGGTAGTGGTGCCAAAGGTAGCCAAAATGGTTTTTACGGTTGCCTTGTCAACTTCATCAATGATCCAGGGACTCGTGTAATTAATGAGTAAAACGGTTGGCTTGGCGCTGGTTATCGCATTGACATGTGCTACGTCAATTTTATTTTTCGACAACTGTAGTTCAATCGGTGCGCCGGTTGAACTGAATAAACTGCCGCTATTGGGCGTGAGCCACAGCACCACCACATCGGCTTCTTCTTTGGTACCGACAAAGGCTAGGCTGCCTGTATTTGCCGTTGGTTTAATAACTGTTATGGGTGTTTGGGAACGGCCATTGTCATAGTAGGACTCCATGTACACCTTTGTTTGGGGAGCCAGGGGCAGGAGTTTGGCGCTGTTCCGGAGTAGCACAATGGATTTACGCATGGCCAGGTCGCCCCGCTTCTGAAATTCGGCATTGCCTACCGTTTTCTGGGCGATATCCGCATCGACATAAGGATTCTCGAATAAGCCCAGTACGAACTTTTCCCGCAGCAATCGGGCAATCGACTCATTGATGCGTTTTTCGGATACCAATCCTTTTTTTACCGTTTCCAGTAAAATGGATGGGTCGCCGGAACCCGAGAATAAATCGACGCCACAGTCGATGGCTTTCTGATATCGCTCCGGAATACTTAGTTTTTCAACGCCCCAGGGCATCATCTCGATAGGGCCCGTATCGGAGTTGATAATACCCTGAAAGCCCATTTTATCCCGAAGTAAGTCCTTGATAATGGCTTTGTTGTAGGCAAAAGCTACTTCCTCGTAGTTCGTGCCAATGGGCTTGGCATAATACGGCATAATGGCCGACGTACCGGCATCGATGGCAGCCTGGAATGGCTTGAGGTGATAGTCGAACATGTGGCCGGGGTAATGCTGATCTTTCCCCCAATCAAAGTGCGGGTCCTGCCCCTCTACCTGTGGTCCACCACCGGGAAAATGTTTTGTGGTCAGACCCACCGAATGAAGACCCAGCTTAGGTCCCTGAAAACCCAGGACCACTTCACGCGTCATGTCGGCTGTCCAGTCCGCACTTTCGCCAAAGGTGCCTTCAATTCGCTGCCAGCGCGGCTCTGTGGCGAGGTCTGCCATGTATTGATAACCCTTTCGGATGCCGACAGCAGCCCATTCCTGGCGAGCAATATCGGCAAATTCGCGGGTAAGTTTCAGATCGTGCATGGCCGATAGCCCCAACTCACCCGGCCATTTAGAGAAGACCGTTGTGCCGACGCTAAGCCCGATTGCCGCATCGACAGTAATGTGATTACGCGGATTGGAGGCAACGATGGCTGGTATGCCCAGGCGTGAACTTTCGCAAAGAGCCTGTAAATTATTACTCCATTCGGCCATGGTTTTGGCCGATGTATTGGCGCGCAGAATGAAATGACGCAACTGGTTTTGCATCACTCCTTTGGTTGTGCCCACGGCCATTGTCATCGGGTAGGGCAAAGGCTTTCGGGTGAACATGTTCATGTTCTGCACCAGGTCTTCCTCATTGAAGCCGCTGGTAATCTCCGACTTGGGTGCTCCCTGCTGAAATGAATTGTCTCCGGCCAGTCGGGTCGTGCTAATGAGCATGAATCCTACTTTCTCCTCAATGGTCATTTGTGCGATCAGGTCCTGTACCCGCGTCTCAACAGGTAACCGCCAGTCTTCGTATTTATCCAGCTTTCCATTCTTATTGAGGTCTTTGAATGACAAACCGTTCTGCGTCAATGACTTTACGGATCGGTAACCGAGCGTCGGTTGGACGGGTTTTTGAGCCAGTACGCTGGTGATCAGTACGGAGCAGGCCAACAACAGGCCTCCCCGAACGAGTAATGAGTATCTGAATAGATGCATGCGTAAGGCTATGTTAAGTGGATATAAAGGGTCAGTTTGGAGCAAGGTAGCTAGCTGATTCCCAGACCATCCCCCCTTAGCGCTAATTGTAGAAAAAGAAGAAAACGCCTAGTGGAAAGGTAGCCTGGACAGCCTTGCTACTTACTAAGTTTAAGCAGCTTCCCTGATCAATACAAACTAAGTTGCGCAAAAACCAGGCTATTTTCACGCAAACGTTCCCGAAATCGATTGCGTAAACTTATTATTTTTTAATTGTTTCTAAAGAAAAGAATATAATTTTAGACTTGCCCAGTTACCAGAAGAAAAACGGTAGGGTGTCTTCCCCTGTGTAGACTATAATTTTTTCGTTATCGGGTCTTGCATGAAAACGATTACTATTAAAGATTTAGCCCGTTCATTGAATCTGTCTACATCCACTATTTCACGGGCGTTGCGGGATAGTTCAGAAATAGGCGTTGAGACAAAAAAACGGGTGCTGGAACTGGCTCAGCGGCTCGATTACAATCCGAATCCGGTAGCGCTTAGTCTGCTTAGTAACCAGACCAATGATATCGGCGTTATAGTCCCCGAGATTGCCAATCCATTCTTTGCCATTGTTATTGCGGGTATTGAAGATGTAGCGTTCGCGCAGGGATACCATGTTGTGATCTACCAGAGCCACGAAGATTATGAACGGGAAGTGCTGAATGTCAAGCACATCTATAACCGTCGTAAAGATGGACTGCTGGTTTCGGTGTCTACATCAACGAAAGATTATGCCCACTTCAAGAGTATTCATGAGCGGGGATTTCCGATTGTCTTTTTCGACCGGATTTGTGAGGAAATAGACACGCATAATGTGTCGGTCGATGACTTTGAGGGGGCTTATAAAGCAACGGAACACCTGATCAAACAAGGTTGCGAACGCATTGCCCATGTATCGGGCCCTAGCCATTTGCTCATTAGTCGCCGAAGGATACACGGTTACCGGGCTGCCTTACTGGATTATGGTCGCCCTATTCAGGATGATTGGGTAGTTGCCTCAGCCTATAACATGACCAGCGCGCTGGCAGCCACCCGTGGCTTGCTGGCAAAAGCAGAACAACCCGACGGCATTTTTGCTTCCAGCGATAACATTGCCATTGGTTGTCATGCGGCCATTACGGAAGCAGGCTTAACGATGCCCGATGATATTGCCCTGGTTGGTTTTTCTGATTTGCCGATGGCTGCTTTGTTAAATCCACCGCTCAGCTCTGTGGCACAGCCTGCCTTCGAAATGGGCCGTTCGGCAGCGGAGTTATTGATCAACCTGATTCGGAATCCGCGCGAACACAGTACTTCCATCAGCAATGTTTTGAAGACCAACTTAGTGGTTCGAAAGTCATCCCTGCGGGTCCCGGATGTCGTTAAAAATAGTGAATAGCAGTCGACCAAAAAATGTGGTTAGCATTGTATTCACGGGTTAATTGATTTAAGGAAAATAAGCGCAAAATTATTGCCGTTTTTTTCTTCTCGCTAGGTTAAATACCGGCGAGAAGAAAAAAACGGCAATAGTTAATTCAAATCAATCAGCCTCTACCCGCAACTTTACATCGTTGGCTTGGTCGTTACGTTGATCTTGCTGTAATACAGCGTCGTTAATCCTTCGAAACCCGAATCTGTACCAACCAGGAGCCAAAGTTCCCCCTTGTCACTACTACGGGCCACAAACGGCTTATTAACGTTGGAACGGCTGATAAGCTTGTAGTCTTCTGTCTCGGCTCCGCTGCTGATATCGCCTAATAAAATGGCGTTTTTACCCTCATTATTCTGAGAACCTTTATCAATATTGATGGTGTAAAAACCGTCCTTCAACACCTTGACCGGTTCAATGGCCGATGCGCCTGCTTTGAGGAAAACGCTGCCGCCCGGCGAACCACCAATACCAATTGAATTTCCTGGATATCTTGAGGCCAATTCGATATCAAAAACTAGCGAATAATCGGTGTTGGGCGTCAAGCCCGTCACTTTTCGTTTCAGAAACATAAACGCATCGTCGCTGCGATTCATGCTTTCGATCATGATTGATTTACGGGTTGTATCGAGCGGAGCTGGTAGCCCTTTATAGGCCGATTTGAATCCCATAATGTTGGCCTGATCCGTGCCATAATCCGTAATATCGGCTACCCAGCCATCCGTGTTGCGTTGAAAAGAAGACTGATAGGGGAGGCCCGGTTGTACAGGAACGTTCTCATCCTGGCAAGCCGTGAACGTGAGTGAACTGACCGCGAGAACGGCAACTAAGAACAACGTTGATTTCATTATTAACTCGGTTTGTTTGCTCTATTGACTCTTCCGAATTAGTAACCGTTGTAAGCTTATCGCAAAAAGCTACCTGAACCGACTTCGCCCCGAGGAGTCCAGACCACGCAACGCGAGATAAAAGGCTATTACATAAGTCATTTGTAAGCCAGCGCCCGCCCAGTCCTCTTTCAGCGTAGTGCCAAATAAAAGTGCCGCGATAACAAGCCCACCCGCAAAATAGCCCCATTTTGTGAACTGGCCGCCCAGCAAAATCGTGATGCCAACAGCCAGTTCAACAAAGGGGAGTGTGTATAAAAACGCTCTTGTTAGCAAAGTTGGCAAAATCGTGCTGGCGAAGCCTGCTTCCATTTTAGTCACAAATGCGCTGAGTTTTGGCAGACGAACCAGACCATGCATGAGCATATTGATGCCAAGGCCGATGCGTATAATGAGTTGAGCGAGCTGGTTATTCGTCATCGCTCTCGTCTATGTCGCCCGCTTCAACCTCTTCCTCGGCAAGCATGTCGTCATTGATGCCGTTGGCTTCAGAATCCGACTCATTGACTTCCTCCTTTTCTGGCTCAGGCCCCTGGTTCACGACGGGGTTCATGTACTCCGTTTGGGCTACGCCACCGCCAGCGTTTTCTCCCTGGACCATTTTTGTCATTATGCCCTGATTTTCATCGTCGGCAGGATCATACATTGTCGTTTTTTTAGGGTTCATGTGGTTGGGGTTTAGCGTAATGGATACTTTATTTTTGCTTTTATGGCTGTTAAAGGCCACCTGATCGGGTTACATGGCCGCCCAACGCGTAGTTATCATCCTGGTGGTAATCGTGTTCGCCGGTTGGATCGCCATCCTCGTCCGTGGGTTCCTCATCAACGTCGCTCTCTACGGAATTATCATCCTCCTCATCCGGGTCTGTGCTCTGATTCCTGAAGATGTCAGGGTCAATGCGGCCAACTCTGGAACCGACTATTTCGGCATCCATGGGTAACTGCTTGTTCTCTAGCGTTGTCATAGTCGATGCGTATTTAGTTGTGGTAAACTATAACCCGGTAGAATAGCGAAAGGTTAGACTTATTTCGCTGTCACAAACGTTACAACTGATCCATGTTCCGCCTAAAGTCATTTTTCTTCGTTGCCAGCCTGTTGCTTTCTGGTTTTGTTCGCGCACAAACAGCCCGTGAGCCGTTATTTACGTCGTTTGACGGAACAAAGATTCATTATGATGTGCTGGGTGAAGGAAAGCCCGTCGTTTTGTTACATGGCTTTATTTCGAATAGCGAAAGCTGGAAGCGAGCATCCGTTCGACAAGCGCTGGCCGATGCTGGGTTTAAAGTCGTCATGCTCGACTTACGGGGTAATGGCTTGTCGGATAAGCCCCACACGGCTGAAGCTTACCGGGACAATGCCGAGTTAAAGGACGTGATGGCCCTGATGAAACACCTGGGTCTTACTAACTATGATGTCGTGGGCTACTCGCGTGGGGCTATCCTAACGGCTAAGTTGCTTACCATGGACAAGCAGGTGCATCGGGCCGTGATGGGCGGTATCAGCGTCGACTTCTCAGACCCAAACTGGTATCGTCGTAAGAATTTTCATGAAGCATTAATCAAACCCGGTAGCCATCCCGAATTGCAGCCCGCCATCGATTACGCCAAGAAATCGGGGGCAGATACGGTCGTGCTGGCTCGTTTGCAGGAGTTTCAGCCCGTAACCACCCGGGCGGAGCTAGGAAAGATCAAAGTGCCGGTGCTGGTCGTTAACGGCGATCAGGACAAGGACAACGGCGATCCCCAGACCCTGGTCGATGCGATTCCCGGTTCCCGGCTGGTCATTGTGCCAGGCGACCACGGTGGGGCTATGCGCACGCCCGAATTTGCTAAAGCTGTGGTAGCCTTTCTGACAAAGTAATGGTCAGGCAAGGGATAACGGTTATTCTTTCAGCAGAAAAAGGCTACTGATGCTATTTGCAACCAGGGCTATGCCGGGGTAAATAATGAATTGGGCCACGTTGGATGTGTTGCTGATCAAACCCGTTGTAAACCAATACAATACTATCCAAACCAGTAGGGTTACCACATTGCATTCTATCCAGTTTAGCAAAAGCTCTGGCCGTCCCTGTTTGATAATCAGCGGGATAAACAGCGCATTGATAAGTTGTCCGGCATAATAGGCTATTACCCCATACAGAATGCCGTTGGGTTTGGAATAAGTCATAATGGGGCCCCACTTTACCCAAATGAAAAATGTGATAGGCAGGGTGAAAAACCAGGCGCCTGGCCGGTCAACAGCGGGATGGATGTTGAAAATCAGATACTGGGCCACCGTTACCAAAATGGGGAAGAGAATTATGCCACTTATTCCGGTCATCCAGCTAAATACATGCGCTAATACAGGGAGGGCTATCCACCGAAAGTTCAGACTTTCATGCCATTCGTAAGGATCAAATGTATTTTTCATGACGTTAATGATGGGCTAATGGGCTGTCGTTTTACCGTCAATGGTTGCCGTATAGTTGATAAGAGGCAACCATTGACGCGTATTATTACCGTTCAGGAAAGGTTATTTTGATGGGGCTTGGCTCGTTCAGTGTGCGCTTCCGCATCTTGAAGAGTACATATAAGTTGGTGAGGTGAACCAGACCGAGCACTAGCAGAATACCACCCACTTTATAGCTCAGGACCTCAAAAACTTCCTGTGGATTTTTCACCAGATCAGCCACCCGCAATAGCATAACGGTATAGCCAAAATTGAGTAAATAAAATCCGATCAACAGTAGCTTGTTGACAGAATCGGCCAATTCAGTATTGGCGTGGAAAATATCAATTAGGAATACCCGTCCGTTTTGGAATAAGGTCCGACCTACCCATATCGTAATGGGAATGACGAGGGACAAGTAAAAAGCGTAGGTTACCACATTGTAATTCATAGCGGATTGTTGGTTTAATTTATTGTTTTGAAATTTCAGAAATAATTGAAAGATATTGATAAAAAAATATCACCGAAAAACCTTCAGAAACTGACTCATCAACCAGTTTTCTTCCGCCTTAATAACCGCATTGAGGGTGTTATCGGCAAAGCCGACGACATTGCTGAGCCCCGTCATCACCCGATGGAATTCCTGGGCTTCGGGCGTGTCGGTAGAGATATTTTTAAGCTCATTTAATACTTCTACAACGGGCGTAATTTCCCGGCGACGGCGTTCTTTGGCTACCTGCCGGGCCACTTTCCAGATGTCTTTCTCCGCAATGAAAAATTCTCTGCGTTCGCCGGGCTTAAGTTGTTTATAGATAAGACCCCAGTCCATTAAATCGCGTAGATTCATGCTGGCATTACCCCGGGAAATCTGAAGTTGTTCCATGATATCCTCGATTGCCAAAGCATCTGGTGAGATCAAGAGTAGCGAATGCAACTGCGCCATCGAGCGATTGATGCCCCACTGGGTGGCGAGTGTCCCCCACGTGTGAATAAATTTTTCTTTTGCTTCCTCGAATGTCATGGGCCAAATGTAAATAGATGTTTTTAAACTTTCAAAATATTTTGAAAGTTTATTTGTTTATTATTCTCTAGTAGCGATGTCAGCCGGGGTCGCCGACCGTCCGCGGCTGCGGTGCGATTCTTAAAACTGACACCGCAGACCAACACACTGCTGATCAGGAACTGTAAAAACGCTAGCCTGTTTATCGATGCGTTTCGCGTCTCTAAGCAAGTCCTGGAATGCCTAGTAAATCATTTGGATTTGGGCAGATAGCTAAAAACCTGGCTCGGTCGGATAAGGAACAAACGCCGGGAAAATCGCCCGTTAAACCAAGCATGTCGGTCATAAGCTGGAAGTGCAAATGCGGGGGCCAGTCGCCGTTTTCGGGGAAAGGGCCAATGGCCCCCAGTTGCTCACCGGCCTTAATCACCTTCCTAACAGACAAACCACGGAGCGATGCGCGGGTGAGGTGACCATAGAGTGAGTAAAGCGGCTTGCCCGCCAAACTGTGCTCAAGTATGATTGTAGGCCCGTAATCACCGAAGTTGTTATTGTCCTGAAAACTGTGCACGATGCCATCCATCGGAGCGAAAACCGGTGTACCGGCGGCTGCCCAGAAATCAATGCCCAGATGAATTTCCCGGGGCTCTTCGGTGCGGGAGAAGTGTTCGCTTCGGCGGTAGATGACCCGGTGTTCATTATAGCCTCCCACGCCAACCTGTACACCCGCAGTACTCATTTTACCGAACACATAGTCTGAAAAAATGGCGGTGTTGGTCAGATCAAGTCCCGTTTGCCGTTGGGATTCGGGCGTAAGATCCGGGTTTGTCGCCGAGAAGTCAAGAATCAGGAACGGGTCTTTCTGAAAATTGAAGGGGAGGAGCATAAGCAAATTTAATCGAACATAAGGCAGTCTCACCAATCGAAGATATATTTACACCTATTTTTTTACTAATTGTTCGTTAGTAGCGTGACTACGAGCAGTATTATTCTTCGGCAAACTGATTGATTAACCTAATTTTATGGAAGTTACTGATATAAAGCCCATTCGAACGGCCACCTTATTTGGCCACCCAATGGGGCTTTTTGTACTGTTTTTTACTGAGATGTGGGAGCGCTTCAGCTACTACGGTATGCGGGCTATTCTGCTGCTATTTCTGATCGATACAGTTCGGGGTGGCATGGGCCTGAGCGAAGCTGATGGAGCCGCCATTTATGGAATTTATACGGCATCGGTCTATCTCCTGTCGTTGCCCGGCGGGTGGATTGCCGATAACCTATTAGGGCAACGTAAATCCATTTGGTATGGCGGAATCATTATTATGCTGGGGCATATCGTTCTGGCTATTCCATCTGGCAGTGGTCTGTTCTATAGTGGCTTGTGTATCGTAGCGCTCGGAACGGGGCTTCTCAAACCAAATATCAGTACCGTTGTTGGCGAACTATACCCCGAAGGCGGGGCTCGTAAAGATGCGGCTTTCTCTATTTTTTACATGGGGATCAATACCGGCTCCCTGCTGGGTATTTCCATCGTAGGCTACCTGGGTCAGAAAGTCGGTTGGCATTATGGCTTTGGTGCGGCTGCCGTAGCAATGGCATTGGGCCTGGTCACGTATCGCCTGTTCGGGCAGCGATACCTGGGTAATTATGGTCATTTTGTAGCTCAGGAGACAACCGATGAACCTAAATCATCAATGACGGGAAACCGCTCGTTGCTCCTGTTTGTGGCGTTCATCGTGGCCTTAATGGCAACCCTGCAATTAACGGGTATTCTCGATTTAACAACAGCGCAA
Organism: Spirosoma horti; assembly: GCF_054776595.1. Taxonomy (NCBI): domain Bacteria; kingdom Pseudomonadati; phylum Bacteroidota; class Cytophagia; order Cytophagales; family Cytophagaceae; genus Spirosoma; species Spirosoma horti. The sequence continues at coordinate 423,608 of NZ_BAAHBQ010000003.1, read as the reverse complement.
GGGTTGGCTAAAGCGATGGGTACGATCATTTCACTCATTGCGCTGAGCTATTTCGCTTATATATTACTGACAGGTGGGCTGGATGCAACGGAGAAGAAACGGGTGGCCGTCTTGTTTATCTTCTTTCTGGCCTCGGCTCTGTATTGGGCAGGCAATGAACAGCAGGGGTCGTCGCTGCAAATTTTTGCGGATCGGTACACGGAACTGACCGTATTTGGCTGGCAGATGCCATCTAGCTGGTTTCAGAATCTAAACCCTGCCTTTATCTTACTTTTTTCGCCAGTATTGGCGGCTTTGTGGGTTTTTCTGGCCAATAACAAGATTGGCTTCCCGGTACCGGCTAAGTTTGCCGTCTCTCTGTTATTACTCGGATTAGCGTATGTCGTGATGGTGTTTGCCGCAAACGTCGCTCTGACCGGTGTCCGTACATCGCCTTTGTATTTAACCTTTACGTACCTGTTTTTTACCGTCGCCGAATTGTTCTTGAGCCCTGTAGGACTCAGCGCATTTTCTAAGTTGGCGCCCAAACGGTACACCAGTCAATTGATGGGGCTCTGGTTCGTCGGGTCGTCGTTGGGCAACCTTATTGCGGGGCTATTTGCGGGCGGCTTTGATGAAAAAAACGTTCAGCAAATGCCTCAGATGTTCCAAAGCGTAGCGGTGTTTACACTGGTGTCAGGCTTTATTCTGCTGCTATTTACCAAACCTCTGAAGAAATGGATGGGTGGGATAGAATAAGGTATGATACATCTTTTTCATCCTCCTGCTTTTTTAGCTTTGTATCCCTTTCCGGTGAGCCATGCCAGCACTTTGTCGCGGTGGTCGCCCTGAATTAGAATTTCGTTGTCTTTAGTTGAGCCGCCTGCCCCACAGGCGGCTTTTAATTGCTTACCCAGATCAGCTAAATCGGCATTGGTGCCGACAAAGTCACGCACGGTCGTGACTACTTTGCTGCCACCCAGTTTAATAAGCCAGATTTTAAGATTCTGCTGGGCGGGTGGCAACGTGTCGACTTCGGGTTCATCGCTGGACTGATACTGAAAATCCGGATCAGTGGAATACAGGATACCCGTTCTGTTCTTCTTACTCATAAATGAATCATTTACGCGTAAAAATAAAACCTTTCATCAACTGCGCCACTATGCGGTGCGCCACTAAGCCGTGCGCCACCATTTTTTGACCCGGTAGCCTTGCCATAACCAAAAGCCCGAGATGATTACGGCGGGTAAGATCACAAACTTGACCGCAAAGGCTGGCTCGGGCAGCGATGCCACTGGACCGTAAATGTAGCCCGGAATAGGTATGCTGGACGGATATGAAACCAGCGAATGAATTTACGTTCCGTAGCTGCTTTTATGAGGTTGAGTATCAGAGTTCCAGCAATTGCCGGACAGTATCGCCGTAGGTACTGCCAGATGTTAGTTTTGTTCCCTTTTTATCGCTCATTCCCAACAGGAATTTACCATCGAAATGCCGGTGTACTTCGGCAATTTTGTGTCGGTTAACCATCACTGATCGACTGATGCGTACAAATGTGTCCGGGAGCTTCTCATTAAGTGTCGTCAGTGTATAGGTCGTCAGAAATTTTTGTCCATCCATTGTCGCCAGAAAGACATATTTATCTTCTGCTTCAAAAAAGGCAATATCGGAAAGGGGGACCAGCTTGATTTTTTCACCGGTTTTTACTGAGATCGAATAAATTTCTTTCTTCGGCTGCATTTGGGCCAATAGCCGCATTACACTCTCCGACATGGGATTGAGAAGCGGTTGTGACACATCCTGCCGGTCGACCAGTGCTTTGATTTTGTGCACGGTACGAGCTAGCCGCTCGGCTTCGATCGGTTTCAATAAATAATCAATGGAGTTTTCTTCGAACGCCCGTATGGCGTATTGATCGAAGGCAGTGGCGAATACCACCATTGGCATGGTTGTCAGGCGAGCGAGCATTTCGAACCCATTCAGCAACGGCATTTCAATATCCAGAAAAATAAGATCGGGTTGCTGGCTTTCAATGAGCGTCAGGCCTTCAGCACCATTGGCTGCATCGCCAATGATGTCAATGCTATCACGGTGTTTGTCCAATAAGCGACGCAAGCGGCTGACCGCCAGCGATTCATCGTCAATCAGTATCGTTTTGAGGGGAAGTGTCATGATCCGTTCGGTTAAGCATTGGGTGTTTCAATATCGCGAACACTCCGGATTTTAGTCATCAAAATAGAGATCAGTACCTGCTTGAGTGGCCAGTTTTGTAACTCAACCTTGGCTTCATCGCCGTAAAGTAGCTTGAGTTTATCCTGAATACTGCGTAGTCCATATCCCCCGCTCATATCCTCGGGAAAAGCGGGCCCATTGTCATGAACACACAGGTGTAATTCACCGGTTTTCTCATAAATACGAACATCGATCCGGCCCTGATCGGCCCGTTTGGCAATACCGTGTTTAATGGCATTTTCGACGATGGGTTGCAGCAGGAACTGCGGCAACCGCAGTTCACTGAGCGCAGGATCGCTGATCTCTACGCTGAACGTAAGGCGGTTACCAAACCGTACCTGTTCCACCTGTAGATACGTGCGGACCATTTCCAATTCGTCGGCCAGCGTCGCAAACAGCTCCCCATCTCGCCCGGTCGAATAACGAAAGAGTTTGGACAGCAGAAGTGTCATCTCCTCCGCTTTGTCGGGATCTTCGTGAACCAGACTGGCAATGCTGTTGAGGGCATTGTAGAGAAAATGCGGATTTATCTTGGCCTGTAACGCATCCAGTTCAGCGCGGGTCTTCAGCTTTTCCAGATTGAGCAATTGAAACTCCTGGTCGGACAGTTTGCGCGTTAACTGCCGTCCCTGTTGCAGAACGTACAGAAATCCATTGGCAACCAGCAGGTCACCAGCTATGTAAATATACCAGTCTGCCGTTCGTTCGATGCCGCCGGGTAGCTTGGCCAAGGCGTCGATAAATGGTTTTCCCAACGCGTAATACAAGCCTGTGTTAATCAGCAGAATACTGAACATGACTACAATCGTGACAGTGAGATGCCGTGGCCAGACGGCTCTAAACTGGCGCGTTAGCCAGCCCGAAAGTGCCCAGGTTATTAGAAAGCAGGCCGCTCCATCGACCATGTTCTGAGTGATCAGGAACTGATATAAACCCACCATCAGCGGATTGTCAGCCTTCAGGATTAGATCGGAAAAGTAAATAATGGCGTTGCAGCCGTACACCAGTAAGGCACCGATGAGGGCGCCGATAAGGGTACCCCAACCTGCTTTTTGCAGAATAGTGGTTAGTGTAATGGGTTCTTCCCGAACGGGGGTAGTTTCGGGCCGGTACTTACTGCGACCCGAGAAATTGAACGAAGCCCCTTCCACGTTGGCGCCACTTAAGTTGACATCTTCCAGTGAACTGAAGTTGAAATTTGCTTCATACAGGTCGGCATCCGTAAAATCGGCCCCGCCCAGGTTCGAAAAACTCAGGTTTACCTGCCGAAGGATAGCCCCCCGAAAGTTAGCTTTTCCCAAGTTCGAAAAGCTAAGATCGGCACCGGTCAGGTCAAGCCCGCTGAAGTCAAATTTGGCCAGGTCCGTGCCCCGCAACTGAATACGTTTACCGTTTCTGCCAATGGTCCCAATAAGTTGTTCGCGGGTCATATGCCGGTGAGTCTATAAGTCGTAAGTTGCTTCGTCATAGGTTGCAGAGTTATAAAGTTAATGGGTGGATAGATTGATTGAGTCAAAACTACCCGATGTGTGGTCGCCTTGCCTGATTTTTCCGACGAATGCCGGTAAGAACAGTATGAAATAGGGGAGGAGTGGGATAAATTTGGGTTAACATTTGGATTCGTACGTTGTTAGTGACGTAATTACCCATTTGCTTCCATCGACCTTGACTACCACGTTGATTACGTTTCCGCTTTCTGTTGGCCAATTACGTCCCTGGCGTGAGGGCGACGAAGATTCGCTGGTTCGACATGCCAGCAATCGACACATCTGGAACAATGTCCGCGATTTTTTCCCGTACCCTTACACACCGCGGGATGCTCATTCGTGGGTCCGTTCGAACAAATCGTATCAGCAGCCCAATAACTTCGCCGTTGAGATTGATGGGCAGGCCGTAGGTAATGTTGGCTTCACCGTAAAGGATGATATTTACCGCTACAATGCCGAGATCGGCTATTGGCTTAGCGAGAGTTATTGGGGCCGGGGCATTATGACCGAATCTCTACCCATTATAACAAAATATATTTTTCAATACTTTCAAGTAAACCGCATTTTTGCCTGCGTGCTCGAAGGTAATGTTGGGTCAATGAAGGTGTTAGAGGCCGCCGGATACCAGCACGAAGCCATTCATCGAAAAGCGGCAGTTAAAAATAATCAGTATCTTGATGAACATATTTTTTCGATGCTTCGGTCGGAACATCGGGAGTTAACCTAGTCAGTTACTGCGTATTCAGACCATAAGTTAGCGCCAATACAAAGTGCCTGGGCTGAATGAAGTAGAATCTTACGTGTCAAAGCCTCATCTTTGTGATCAGTTTGTCTTAAATAGTACCGCTTCGGCGGGAAGATTCGTTCATGCCGAAGATAGTGATTGCAATTGACGGGTATTCAAGTTGCGGCAAGAGTACGACGGCCAAGGCCGTAGCAGCCCGTATGAGTTACGGATACATTGACACGGGTGCAATGTACCGGGCTGTCAGTCTTTTTTTTATTCAGGAGCGAATTTCCCTCTCCAACAGTAAAGAAGTGATCGCTGCGCTCGAAAAAATTCACATTACCTTCAACCACAACAACCGCACGGGTAAAAACGAAACCTGCCTGAACGGCCTGAACGTTGAAGATGAAATTCGGAAAATGTACATTTCCAACATTGTCAGCGAGGTAAGCGCCATTCCGGAAGTGCGTTGGGCACTGGTTGCTCAGCAACAGAAAATGGGCCGCAGGCGGGGCGTTGTTATGGATGGTCGCGATATTGGTACTAAAGTATTTCCGGATGCTGAAGTAAAGGTGTTTATGACCGCCGATACCTACACCCGCGCACGCCGTCGACAACAGGAACTGCTGGCTAAAGGCGAATTGATAAACCTGGACGATATCATTCAGAATCTTGAAAAACGCGACCTGATCGACACCACCCGTATTGAAAGTCCGCTCCGGCAGGCAGACGATGCCATCTTGCTGGATACTTCGCACATGACCATTGAAGAGCAGGTAGATTGGGTGATCGAACTGGCCGACCGCCGTTTGGCTGAGTTGCACCGCAAAAAGCAGGAAATGCAAAAGAAAGCATAAGTCCCAGACGTGCACCAACTGGGTTGGCTGGGCTGATACAGGCCCACGCGTTAATATATTTACGAGCGACGTCTATACCGAACTACATGGCTGTTGATTTTTTGATTGTCGGGCAGGGAGTGGCCGGTTCAGTGCTAGCCTGGACGCTCGACCAGCGCGGGTGCACTGTGTTGCTGGTCGATGAGCCGACGCTCCCATCGGCGTCGGCGGTGGCAGCTGGTCTGGTGAATCCGCTCACTGGCCGGAAACTTGTTCGTACCTGGAAGGCCGATGAGCTGTTTCCTTTTTTACACCAATTTTATAGCGGCATCGAACAGCAGCTCGGTGTTACTTTCTTCCACCCCAAAAATATCTACCGCCCATTCCGGTCCGTTAACGAACAAACGGACTATTTGGCCTTAACAGCCGACCCTGATATACAGCCGTATATTTCTAAATCTGTTGATGATCAGGCTTATAGCTCGTTTATCAATAATCCATTAGGTGGCCTGGAAGTGACGCAGGCAGGGTGGGTCGATTTAACTGAGTTTGTCCGAATTGTTAAAGGATATTTTGTTCGTAAAAATCAATTCTTTGAAGGGACTGTTAGTATCAACGACTTGACTATCAGTGATAGGCATGTAGAGTGGCAAGGGGTCTCAATAGATAAAGTTATATTTTGTGACGGTGTTCAGTCGCGCGAGAATCCGTTATTTGACTGGCTTCCTTATAATCCCGTGAAAGGACAGATTCTGACGGCCCTTGTCGAGAATTATTCGATCAGAAATATAGTGAATCAAGGGGTTTTTATACTGCCCGTCCGACCGGGCCTGATTCGGATTGGCGCAACCTACAGTTGGCACGACCTGGACTGGCAAACAACGGAAGATGGTCGTGCGTTTTTAGAGACGAAAGTAGCGGCTGTTCTGAAGGCTCCTTATCAGATTGTGAATCAACAGGCGGGCATCCGGCCATCAACCAAAGATCGACGACCAATTATTGGCCTTCATCCAACCAAGCCGGCAGTAGGGATTTTTGGGGGTTTAGGTACGAAAGGCGTGTCGCTGGCGCCCTATCTGGCCGAACAGTTTGCCCGATACCTTTTAGATGGTGAAGATTTGGAGCCGGAAGCGAATATTAGCCGGTGCGTTTCGTTATATCATGGCAGTTGATTAGTTTTCCGATTAAGGATTTTAAGGTAACTGAAAGTCAAAACCAGATAGGTGGATTTGCCGTAAATGTTGAACCCGAAAAGTTCTTAATCAGCGTCTTTTATACCCGTATGCGAAATCAATACATACTGATGTTGGGCCTGTGGCTGGCCGGATTGGGCGTGGCTACGGCACAAAATTATCCGTCGCTGGAGCGGTTTGGAAAAAATCGTATCCAGTACCGTAGCTTCGAATGGAAGATCATCCGAACCTCAAACTTTGAGATTTACTATTATCAGGATGGCAATCAGATTGCTAACCTGACGGCTCAGTATGCCGAATCGGAGTTTGACCGGATCACCGAACTGTTGGGCTATACTCCTTACAATCGCGTCAAGATTTTTCTGTTCAATTCGCCGGAGGAACTGGCTCAAAGCAACATCGGGCTTACGGCGCAGGGTGGTTTGAGCAGTCGTGAGCAGAATCTGTCCAAGTCCCGCGTTGAACTCGCCTTCACGGGTGATCAGATCAGTTTTCGCCAGCAGATTATTCACGACATAGCAATGCTGTTCGTGTATGACATGCTCTACGGAGGTAGCCTCAAAGATGCTCTTCAAAGTTCGCTTTTATTGACGTTGCCGGACTGGTTTATGCCTGGAATCGCGTCCTATATCGCCCAGGGCAATAGCCTGGAACTGGATGATTACATGCGGGACGTGTCGGTTAATCGGCCCGTCAAGAAACCGTCGTTATTGTCCGGTGCCGATGCCGAGCGGGTTGGACACTCGATCTGGAACTACATTGTTCAGCGATACGGTCGCGATAATGTCTCGAATATTCTGAACTTGACGCGTATCATCCGGAATGAGCAAAGCAGCATATCCAGTACACTGGGGGTGCCTTACAATCGGTTTCTGCGCGAATGGCGCGAGTATTACGCTGGCATGGCCAATAGCGTAGCGCAGTCATATCGCGCCAGTACCGACGATTTCCAGATAAAAGTAGGCTCGTCCGATGACAAGACGGTATTGATCAGCCTGAAGCTGAGCCCCGATAAACAGTTTATTGCTTATTCTGTGCTCCGCGATGGCAAGTTCAGCGTTGAGGTTGTGAACACGACCAATCGGAAAAAGATGACCGTATTGACAGGCGGTTATCGGCTCGATGGGCAAATAACCCAGACCAGCACACCATTATTGGCCTGGCAGCGCGATAATAACCTACTTGTTGTTACGGATGAGTTAGGCAAAACAAATCTATATCAGTTCAGCGGTTTCGATAAACGACCTAAGCGGGAATTTAAACGGGCGGTAAATGGACTCTCGCAGGTTGTCTGGATGAATGCATCGGAGGATGGCGGCAGTCTGATCATGAGCGCTGACCGGAAGGGGCAGAACGACTTATTCCTATACAGTATCAATCGGGGTTCTTATCAGCAGTTGACCAACGATCTGTACGACGATTTATACCCCGCTTTTGTTGGCCGAACGGCCCGTCAGGTCATATTCAGCTCGAACCGGAAAGATGATACGCTGGGAGTAGATAAAGGCTCTTACCGGACCGTACGGGATCGGTTGAGTTTATTTTCGCATGAAGGCAGCGCCCGGGATTTATCACTTGTCCGCCTGACTGATTCATTGTCTCACGCAACCCAGCCTATTCCGGCCAGTGAAGCGACGATTTATTTTCTTAACGATATCAATGGTATTCGGAACCTTTACCGGCTCGAAACCGAAAGCAAGTCGGTTAGTCAGTTAACTGCTTTTCCTGAAAGCATCCGGCTCTACGACCTCAAACCAGCGAATGGCGGGTTCGTGTATAGCAGCCTGAAAAATGGGGATGAGTACATCGGATTCCGTTCGCAGCTTAGTCTTACCCAAACGGCTCAGGCACCACCCACACAGCGAAGTGTGGCGCTCAATAAGGCAAATCCGTCCACCGCACCGCGGATTAGTCCCGCAAAAACCGATACGACCCAGCAACCCAATCGTGCCGTAACCGATTCGACGGCGGCAGGACGCTCGGCCACAACGGCACAGCCTGCTTCCGGATCAAAGCTGGCTCTGGAGCCAGGCGAAGTAGATACGGATAATTACCAGTTTGATCCTGAAGTAGTCAAGGCGGCAGAATATCGCCAACGCCGGTCGGTGACGGGTGTTTCGCCGGGCCTGACTACGACGCTTCCTCGCAACCGACGTCGGGAAAATATTACAATTCGCGGCCCCTTCGACTATAAAGCTACCTTTGGCATTAACGAAGCCCCATCGAACTGGCGTGTTGACCCGATCAAGGGCTTTGGCTATGCACAGGAAGTTACGCTGACTGACCTGTTGGAAAACCACGTACTCCGGGCTGGTGGCTTTCTTAGTCTAACGAATACGCTGCGGAACAGCGATCTGTTTGCCGAGTACACAAACCTGACGCACCGCATTGATTATGGCGCCCGTGTGGATCGACAAACGCTTTTTGCGGACGGGGCCGGTATTTTGCAGAAGTATCGGTATAACCGGGTGGCTGTCTCGGCTTCGTACCCGATTTCGGTAAATAGCCGCTTTACGGTGTCGCCTTTCTATGCCATTACCAGGTTGATCGATCTATCGTCTTTTTCAGAGCCAGATCGTGTTTCGGATTATGCCGGTTTACGGGGTGAGTTTGTGTTCGACAACACCAAAGTGAACGGTATGAATATGACTGTTGGTACAAAAGCCAAGCTTCGGTATGAAGAGTATGCTGGCTTACGGGGGCCATCGCAAGGGTTCCGGCGGTTGTCGCTCGATTTACGGCATTACCAGCGTATTCACCGCGATCTGATCTTAGCTACCCGTTTTTCATTCAGTCAATCGGGAGGAGCTGCTCCAAAGAAAAGCACATTAGGGGGTATGGAAAACTGGATTGGCGGGCAGAAAGAGCCTATTGCCTCTAATCCCTTGCTGATACCGAATACGATACAAAACGAAATTCCGTACGATTATCGGGACGTTTTCTTCCTGGATTTTGCTGCGCCCCTGCGAGGCTTCAATCAGGGTAAGCTAACGGGGAATAGTTACATGCTGTTCAATGCTGAGCTTCGTTTACCACTTATCCGTTACCTGTATCGGGGAAATATTACATCCAATTTTCTGCGTAATCTACAGCTGGTTGCCTTTACCGATATTGGAACCGCCTGGACAGGTAGCGGGCCATTCAGTCAGCAGAATAGCTTGAATACAGAGATTGTTGGCGGAGGAAGTATACCCTTCAGAGCAACCGTGACCAACTTTAAGAATCCATTCCTGATTGGTTACGGTGCTGGCGTACGAACAATGATTTTCGGTTATTTTGTCAAGTTCGATTATGGATGGGGGTTAGAGGATCGTACGGTAAGCAAACCGATTCCCTATTTAACCCTAGGATATGATTTTTAAGTAAACGTACTGTTGAAAGCTAGCCGCTCCAAAAAGGGCGGCTTTTTTTATTTATAATACCACCGAACAATAAATAGGTACAAAACTGCCCTGCTTCATATATATATTCGCTCACCCATAACAGGCAGTAACTAAACATAACTGCTCATACTCCTCTCTTCCTCTCCTTTTTCTAATCGGCTGGTTGATTCTCTCTATTGACTTAGATTCTCGAAGCTGGCTTAATTGAAGTAAGTAACCAAAATATGCATGAATATTCTATACTTGGCATAGTTTTCGCTAATCTCTTGCCACCCTCTTTATGATCGGCCTACACCAGGCAATTAACTGATAAGTGCCTGATAACTTAATTACATGAAAGAATAATCATCTAATAATGATCTGTAAATTAGATCATTATTGGTAATTAGTGGTAAGCTCTTAGCTAAAAGTGTGGTTTGGCATAGTTTTAGTTGACTTATAAAGGAGCATAAGAGCCCCTGCATTGCTGAATAATAAACCGTGACCAATTGCCGGTCCATCGGTCTGAATTATTTATGAACCTGCAGCTCTCAATTTGCAAACAGAAAACCGTCCAAAATTAAGTTGCAGATGGAAAAAGTATCTACGCTATACACTACCCGTTTCAAGCCATTGACTCATGCAAAACCAGCAATGGGCTATGGCCTGTTAGTCAGTCGGAAAAATCGGGTAGTTGCCTTTGCCGGACGGTTAATCAGTTACATTCTGGGAGCATTACATGGGCCATTGCTGTCCCTGGAAAAAGCTATGTCTTCACCCACGGTTAAGTTGTCGGCAACAACGGCAACCGTATCGTCTGACAATACAGAGTCTATGGCTGAAGAGTTTGGCAGGTTTGATGGCGAGCCGCCTGATCTAGCTGGTTTGAGCCCATCCGGTTTTCGAACCCACCATTCACAAAAAGCCTCTACTAATTTTGCACAACATCCAATGAATGAGCAATTTATACTAAAGAAATTGATTTACGGGGATTCTCCAAAGGCGGTGGCAGACACAGGTGGAGGGACTGTGCCGCTGAGACGGAAGCCATTGAGAACGAGCAGCTTTAGCGAGCTGCTATCTGCATTTGCCTGCACTTCTCAAGGGATGTTTTTGGCCCTTGGAAAAGGGTCTTGTTCGGTTCTGAGCCTATTCATGCTTTGGCTGGTGAGTTCATCGGCACAAGCGCAGACGCCAACAATCAACCTAAGTCTTTATAATAAGATCAGTAGTCAGGCGCCTAAAATTGGCGACATTATTACGTATACAGTTGTTGTCGTGAATGCGCCTGGTTCAGCTACCGCAACTGCGGTATCTGTTAAAGAGGAGTTACCGAGTGGGGGCGTGCTTTACGTACCTAACTCGGCCACTATTGTCCGAGGTGCCGGTACATACGCTGCTAATACGGGTATATGGACTATTCCCTCAATTGCTCCGGGCGACTCCTCGGTATTGACGTTGAAGGCGACTGTACAACAACAGGGCGTTTGGTTCAATAAAGCGGAAGTTGTGGCAGCCGGCCAGACAGATTCGAATTCGATCCCTAACAACCAAAGTTTAACCGAAGATGATTATGATGCCGTCTGTTTTTCGGTTCCTATTCTCTGGTATCCTGGTGACGAATATACCGTAACGATTCCATCTGGCTATGATCAGATTGTGTGGTATCGCAACGATGTACCGATCAGTACATCGGCTCTGTCAACCTCACTTGCTGAAGTCAACAGTGATTTCTCGTTGACTATCAAAAGTACAGGTACCTATCGATTTGTAACGTATCGCACGGATTGTCCGGCAACGAATTGCTGCGACATCCAGGTCATTCAGGGTCCTTATGGTAGCCTGGGTGATTTTGTGTTTAATGACCTGAATAAGGATGGTGCTCAGTCATCAGGAGAGCCAGGTATAGATGGTGTAAAAGTGTATCTATACGATCAACTTGGGACAACAAAACTAGACTCAATGATTACCGCTGGTGGCGGTAAATATTTATTTGATAGCCTTACCGATGGTAGTTATATCGTTCGATTCATTGCGCCAACAAACTACCAATTGACCACTGCCAATGCCGCCGGTGTTCCAGATAATCTGGATAGCGATGCTGGCGTGGGTGGATTTACGGGTGTTTATACAATCGATACAAGTCAGCCAACGTCCAGCACCGCCCGTAATAATCCAACTGTGGATGCTGGTTTCTACATTCCTTCGGCTGGACTGGGTGACTTTGTATTTATCGATCTGAACAAGAATGGTATTCAGGATCCTGCTGAGCCGGGTCTGGGAAATGTGTTGGTAACCTTATATGTCAATGGCGCATCGTCGTTAACGACTACTACCAACTCAAGCGGTTTCTACTCCTTCACGGGATTGGCCTCTGGCAGCAGCAACAACTACTCGGTGGGCTTCACAGCCCCTGCAGGCTACACCGCTACACTGGCCAACGCCGGAGGAGATGACACCAAAGATTCGGACGCTGACCCCATCATGGGCAGGACGCAGTCGGTGACGCTGGCCAACGGCGAGTTCAACCCTACGCTGGACGCTGGTTTCTACATTCCGTCGGCTAGCCTGGGCGACTTTGTATTTGTGGACACCAACAAAGACGGTATTCAGGAACCGGGTGAGCCGGGCATTCCAGGGGTCGTCGTTGTCTTGTTGGATGGGACTAATTCACCAATTGCCTCCACGACAACCAACAGTTCGGGTATCTACTCGTTCACGGGCCTGACGCCGGGTGCTCCTTACTCGATGAGCTTCGTAACCCCAACCGGTTATGTGTCCACGTCAGCCCAAGTAGGCGGCAATGATACGAAGGACAGCGATGCCAATCCGATCACGGGACAGACCCGTTCGGTGACGCTGGCTGCGGGGGAGAACAACCCAAATCTGGATGCTGGTTTTTATCCATCGTGTCCAACTGACTTTAGCCTGGTTGTTTCGAATGATGCAACGATCTGTAATGGAGACACGACGAAGCTGATTGCAACAACACCTGTTCCAGGTGCTAAAATCTGCTGGTATTTAACTCCAACGGGTGGAACTGCTTTTGCCACGGTTGGCAGCGGAGTGCCTGTTTCGGTTAGCCCAACCATTACGACAACGTATTACGTCGAGTTGACAACAGAAGATGGATGTAAGAGCCCCCGTAAGCCAGTTACTATAACGGTTACAACGGTGCCAACGCCGACCATTCTGACCAACGTGCAAAATACATGTCCGGCAACGACGGTTGATCTAACCAAGATCAATGTTGGAAACAGCGCTACAGGTATTACCTACGAGTGGTATACCAGCCTGAATCGTTCGACATCGACAAGGGTAACGAATCTGACGGCTGTTGGGGCTGGTCAATATTATCTCTTTGCAAAATCAGGTAGTTGCTACAGCAGCCCGGCGGTATTGACGGTTGGTATTGTTGATTGTAACTGTCAAACTGTTGCGAGTGTGAATATCGGCCCAGGTGTAACGGTATGCGCTACGGATGTTATCCCGCTCAAAGCGGTTCTCTCGGGTTCGGCAACGAGTGTGACATGGACAACGAACGGCACGGGCACATTTAGTACCCCAACCAGTTTGACAACAACATACACACCCTCGATCGCTGATATCACAACGGGGAATGTATTATTAACGGCAACGACCAATGATCCGGATGGGCCAGGTGGTATTTGCCAGTCGGCTACCAGCTCATTGATTGCCAAGATTAATGCCCGTCCAGCCGCTCCTGTCGATGTTGCCTGCGATGATACGCTGGTTTGTCAGGGAAGCAGCACCAAGCTGATCGGTTTTGCACCAGGGAGTAAAATCAACTGGTACGACCAGGATGGCAAGCTGATCGGTACAACCCAGAGTGGTGGTAAACTGGTTGTCACGCCAGTTAAAGCAGGTGCTGTTGTGTACTTTGCGGAATCTTTCACAGATGCAGGTTGTGTCAGTGCCCGTACATCGTTGACAATCGCAGTTGGCACATGTCTGGCTGATCTGGCCGTTGTAAAAACGGTCGTAACGCCAGGGCCATACAGTGTAGGTCAAACGATCACCTACGCCGTCACGGCAACGAATAATGGGCCAGTAACGGCCACCAGTGTCAACGTGAGCGACGTATTGCCAGCCTCATTGACGTATGTGAGTTCGACGCCAGCTGGTCAGTATAACCCGGCAACGGGTATCTGGACGATTGGCACGATGACGAATGGAGCCAATCGTAATCTGCTGATTGAAGCGACCATTGTCAAGGCAGGTTCAATTAAAAATACGGCGATCATCCGTAGCCCGGAAAATGATCCGAAATATCCGCGAAATGATACGTCGTCAATTGTTATTGATGTGAACACCTGTGTTGCTATTCAGCCACCAACGATCCTTTGTGCTATCTCTGAGATCTGCAAAGGTGGAACAACGACGCTGAGCGCTAACGGATGTGCTGGTGGGACCGTGAAATGGTCGGATGGTAAAACAGGCTTGACCATCTTCTCAACACCTGGCATGACGACTACCTATACGGCAGTTTGTGTGGTCGGTAACTGCGTAAGCGCGGCATCGAACCCAATTACAGTAGTCGTACTGGATCCGAAAATGCCAACGATTACGGCTAGTGCAGATAATGTTTGCCCTGGTACATCCGTAACACTAACGGCATCGGGTTGCGATGGCGGTGTAATTGAATGGTCTGATAAGGCGCAAACCGGTAAGTCGATTGTGGTGACGCCCTACGGCAAAACGACCTATACGGCTCAGTGCCGGCAGGGCAGTTGTTTGAGCAGCCCAGCTACAAAAACGATTGGTATCACAACCGATATTCCGACACCAACGATCGTCTGTAGTTCAAGCGTTGTTTGCCCAGGCGAAACGCTGACCCTGACGGTTGAAAACTGCCTCGGTACACCCGTCTGGAATAGCACAACCGCTACGACGAGCAGCATTGTTGTAACGCCAACCATTGGTAACAATACTTACTCGGTCTATTGCAAAAATGGCGCTTGTGTAAGTAAGTCGTCAGCCATATATACAATCAACATTGTGGCGCCGGTTATTCCAACGGTAACGGCCAGTGCTGATACGGTCTGTGCAAAAGGCGCAGTTACCTTAACGGCTGCCGATTGTAACGGAACGGTTGTGTGGAACGTAAATGGTCAAACAGGTCCGAGCATCACCGTATATCCGACGGCCAACATCAGCTATTTCGCGCAATGTAAATACCGCACCTGCCTGAGTGCTCAGTCGAATACGGTAAACATCACCGTAGTGACACCGGCAACACCGATTATTTCGGTAAGCAGCACAACGCTCTGCAGTGGCAATAAATTAACGCTCACCGCGAAAGGTTGCGCTGGTACGGTGCAATGGCACGGTGTCGATAAAATCGGTGCGAGCATCGACATTTATCCAACGAGTACACTCGATTACTATGCAACCTGTAAACAGGGTGCCTGTGAAAGCGAAGCGTCTAACAAGGTTCGTGTAACCGTTAGCTCGTCTACGTCTCCAGCGCCAGTCGTTACGGCTTCTACCTTAGCCGTCTGCAATGGCGGTCTGGTATCGCTGACGGCTACCGGTTGCGACGGCGGCACGGTAAAATGGTCTGACGGTCAGACAGGGTCGGTGGTTTCGGTAACGGCAACGCCTACCAACCACGAGTTCTACGCACTTTGCCAGGTTGGCACACAGTGTGGCACCGGAAAGTCGAATGTTATCAACGTAAACGTAACACCGACGCCAACGCCATCTATTGTTCGTTGCCTATGCAGTGCTGATACGATCTGCCCAGGTGAACACGTGAAACTGTCGGTGAAAAACTGTCAGGGCACGCCTTACTGGAGCACCGGTGAAACAACGACGAGCATCATTGTCTCACCAACAGTAACGACGGGCTACTCCGTATACTGTCAGGACGGTGTCTGCAAGAGCACAAGTACGCAGCCATACACCATCACGGTAATTCCGGTAGCTGCCCCAACCATTACCGCTTCGGCTACGGTGGTTGAGCCAGGTAGTACGGTTACCTTGTCGGCATCCGGTTGTGCAGGTACTGTTATCTGGTCGGCCAATGACATTAACGGGAATAATAAAGGGACATCTATCGTCGTTCGGCCAGAAGGTACGCAGACGTACTACGCACAGTGTCAATTCCGGGAATGTCTGAGTGATCCGTCAACAACGATTATCGTTAACCCCGGCGACTGCTCGGCTAAAGCCGGAACGCTGGTGGCTGTGAATCCAACGGTATGCGGAGGCTCCAGCACAACAGTAACAATTGGGGCTTCTCTGAATGGTGGATTGGTACAGCCAACGGGCTACTCGATCCTATATGTGTTGACGAAAGGAGCTGAGAAAATTGTTCAGCAAACCAGCTTGGCGCCACAGTTTGTTGTCTCGTCGGACGCGGCAGACTATACAATCCATACCCTGGTCTACAATGCCAACGCAACGGACAAGAACTACATCGATCTGTCGGCGGTGAAACTGGGCATTACCACTGCTACGGATGTACTACAACTAATTGGCACCAAGTGTGCCAGTCTGGATGTGGCTGGCGCCAAAGTGAAGGTAAGTGTAGTTAATCCGCCAACTTTATCGGGTGGTTCATCCCTCACAGTCTGCAACGGCGGTGTGGTGTCGCTGACTGCTACCGGTTGTATAGGTGGTACCGTAAACTGGTCTGATGGTACGATAGGAGCAACCTACTCGAAACCGATCTACAGCGACAAGACGCTGACCGCCACCTGCACGGTTGATGGTTGCTTAAGCGTACCATCAGCAAGTATACACATTACGTTAGGTACATTGGCCATCCCAATCATTGTGAGTAGCGCACCGGCTGTTTGCGTAAGCGAAACCGTATCGTTGACGGCAACGGGCTGTGTAGGAGGAACATACATCTGGTCAGACAATAAGACCGTCGGAAGTACGCTGACAATAACCCCAACGGCCGATGTTAGCTACCGCGTGAAGTGTAAAGTGGGCGAATGTGAAGGCGATTGGTCTGCATACACGACCGTTAAGGTTGGTGTTCCGGCAGCTCCGACAATCTCGATCATTGGCTCGACAGCCAGCACGACAACTTGCTTCGGTGCACCAGTGACCCTGGTTGCTGAAGGTTGTTCGCCAAACAGTTATGTGACCTGGTCAAACAATCAGGTTGGCTCATCGATCACTGTATCCCTGGCCAGCTCGACGACCATCACGGCACAGTGCTGCAACTCGAACCTGTGTAAGAGCGCTCCATCGAACCCAATCGCTGTAACGGTGTTGCCGAAAGTGCCGCAACCTGTAGTAATCGATAAAACGAATGCCTGTCCGTTCGTAACCGTCGATCTGGCTACCGCGGTAACCAGCAAAGTAGCGACAGCCGGTGGTGTATTTGAGTACTACACGGATGCGACCCTGAACAGTGCTTCGAAAGTGGCTGACCCAGCAGCGGTTGGTACGGGAACGTACTACGTCGTTGAGAAAACGGTCAACGGCTGTTCGAGTCTGCCCGTTGCTATTCATGTGCAGATCAACACCTGCAATGAACCAACGCCTTGCGATACCCAGAATCCAGCAAAAGCCAACGCGGGTGCAGATGCCAGCGTTTGTGCCGCGAAAACATATCAATTGAGTGGTACCATGGGTGGCGCGGGTAAAACCGCTCACTGGACCACCAGTGGTAGCGGGTCTTTCGATAACTCATATGCGCTGAACGCAGTATATACGGCTAGTACAGAAGACATTCTGTCGGGTAAAGTAACCCTGACCCTGTCGGTAAGTACCAACAACGCGGCCTGCCCAGTTGCTAAGGACGATATGATACTGACTATTGACGGAATCAAATCGGTACCTGTAATTACGGTAGTGGGTGGAACCAAACTTTGCTTTGGCGACTCTGTAATCCTGAAAGCACCAGCCGGTGCTTCGGGATACAAATGGAGTAACAAGGCAACGACACAATCCATCGTCGTGAAAACAAGTGGTACGTATGACGTTCAGTTATTTGACCAGAAAGGTTGTAGCTCGGTCAAATCGGATGCTGTAACGGTAAACGTTGCTGAACCAGTCAAGGCTCCGATTGTGTCTAACCTGCGCAATGAGTGCCCGTCTAAAATTGTCGACTTAACGAAAGCGTTATCGTCAACGACAGTAGGTAGTTCCTATATCTATCGCATTTGCGAGTGTAATACGTCGAACATCGTTACCCGCCCAGATTCGGTTTGCGAAGGCAATTACTGGATTCTTGAACGGAGTGCTTCAGGTTGTTTAAGTGCACCGGTTAAAGTAGTTGTTAAAGTCTTCAACTGCGCTACCGACACACTGGCAACTGACGTGAGCATTGCTAAGCTAGCCAGCACCGCCTTTGTGAAAAACGGCGCTCCTGTCACGTACACCATTACGGTGAGCAACGCAGGACCACACACGGCGCATAATATCGATGTTCGTGATATTCTGCCGAAAGGTCTGGAGCTACTGCCAACCTCAACGGCCGGCTACAAAGTGTCGAACGGTGTGATCACCAAACGGATTGATAGCCTGAAAGCCGGACAGTCTGAGCAGATCGTCTTTGCCGCCCGGGTTACGATCAAAGGTGAGCAGGTGGTGAATAAAGCCGAGATTACGTATCTCGACAACAAAGACACCAACCTGGCTAACAATACATCGAGTGTGACCGTGAAAGATACATCGACGCACCGGGCTAGCCTGATCGGTTTAGCAAAAGCGGTACTTGGTCAACCAGTAGCGGTAGGCGATTCACTCATCAAAGTTTCGTATAGCTTCCTGGCAACGAATTTTGGCGATGACACCCTGCGCAATGTTAAGGTGACGGATGATCTGGCGTATGCGTTTGCACCAAACCAGATACAATCGGCGAAAATAACCGTGGCCAGTGGCTCTACCCTGAAAGCGAACCCTGCCTTTACCGGTCGGGTGCCGAACTTCCAGTTACTTGATACACTGAGCACGATTCTACCAGGTGCTTCACAGACGTTCAGACTGGATGTGACTGTGAAACGTATGGCTGGCGATACGACCCGTACATTCAAGAACGTCGCCAATGCATCGGCTATGAACAGTCTGACGATGGTGACGGATATGTCGACGAATGGTGGTGATGCGGATCCTGACAATGACGGCGATCCGACTAACAACATGGGCTTCTCTACCTTTACTTTAGGCGCCCAGCAAACCCAGTCGCCAAGCCTTGGCCTGGCCCTGGCGGTTGTCAAGATAGAGTCGTTGCCAGACAGTTCGTATAACATCACCTACAAAGCAACACTTAAGAACTTTGGTGATGTCGATCTGAAAGGAGTCGTCCTGACAGATAGCCTGGTGCGGGCGTTTGCTTCTCCTGCATCGTTCAGCGTCGTTAGCGCCCCCGTCGTTAGTGCCGGTAGTACGTTAATCGTCAATGCTGGATTCAACGGAAGCACGGAATCGAATATACTGACAAGTGCCAGCCAATTAGCGGCTGGTGTTCAGGATACTGTGCTGATTACGGTGAATGTTAGGCCGAACAGAAACAATGGTCCGTTCTACTCCAGTGCTACGGTGGTTGGTCATACGGCTGATTCGAGTCAGGTGGTTAAAGACATCTCGAATAGCGGCATTGATCCGGCTCCTGCTGGTTCCGTATCAACAACCGTTCGCTTCGACCTGCCGAAAGGATTATTGGGTGTGGCTAAATCAGTTGGAACGCCAACCCTGGTCGAAGAGGGTATCTATGACATCCCATACACCATCACATTGAGCAACATGGGTACTGTACCATTGAAGAAAGTACAGGTAGTAGACAACCTGTCTCAGGCGTTTGGTCATGGTGCGCTGATTGTGAGTAACCGCGTTAAAGTGACGAGCACCGGCAATCTCGCAGTCGATTCGCTCTACACAGGGCAAGGGTTGGTGACTAAAATGCTGGTCGATTCGATGAGTACGCTCGCAGTAGGTGCCAAGAGCATGCTAAGCTTCACGGTTCGGGTGAATGTGAAGAATGCCGATTCACTGACATTCTTTAACATGGCGGATGCAACGGCCTTGACGCCAACAAATGACGTCGTAGACGATATGTCAACGGCTGGTATCAACAATGATCCGGACAATGACCTTGACCCGCGCAACAACAGCACCCCAACACCGGTTTCGCTGAATAGTCTCTCAACCTCTTCATACATCGGTCTGGCAATGAGCGTACGGGACACGATTCGGCAAACGGACGGTAGCTTCAATGTTACCTACCAGATTGTGGTGAAAAACTACGGTTCCGAGAATCTGAAGAATGTGAGCATCAGTGATACGCTATCGAAGGTCTTCAACAGCCAGACTGGCTCGACCTTCAATCTGGTGAAAGCACCGTTCACAACCTCTACCGGCAGTGCACTGAAGCTGAATCCGAACTATAATGGTGGTTCCGACCCCGTTCTGGTTCTTGGCGACAGCACCAGCACATTAGCTGCGGGCAAGGTGGATACGCTTCAGATGGTTGTCAATGTCGCCAGCAATGGTAGCACGACTACCTTCCTGAACTCGGCTTATGCTGAGGGAATAGCGAAATCCGGAAAGGTAAGCGATGTGTCGACGAGCGGGTTGAATCCGGATCTGAATGGTAACAACAATCCAACGGATTCGAACGAGCGCGAAGCTACTCCACTGAACCTCCCACAGACGTTCCTGTCGATCTTCATTCCGGAAGGTTTCTCGCCAAACGGAGATGGTGTCAATGACCTGTTCGTCATTCGGGGAACAGCCGGGTTAACCGTTAGTCTGGAAGTGTACAACCGTTGGGGACACATGGTCTATAAAAACGATGAGTACCACAATGATTGGGATGGTAAGCCAAACCAGGGCATATCCATTAGTTCGGATGCGAATGGGGTGCCGGATGGAACGTACTATTACGTGATTAATACCAGCGACGGACGCAAGTTTGTACGATACATGACGATTAACCGCTAATACCGATGTCAAACAAGTTTTCAATAAAACATTCGGCAGTCGCGCTGCTACTGATCCTTGGGGTCGGTAGCAGCCAGGTCCGGGCACAGCAGGACAAGATGTTCTCGCAGTACATGTTCAACATGATGGCCCTTAACCCGGCTTATGCCGGCAGTCGCGACGTGCTAAGTATGTCAGCTCTTTATCGGAATCAGTGGGCTGGGTTGCCCGGCGCTCCGCAAACGGCGACGTTTACGGCCGATATGCCCCTCAATAATGAGCGTGTTGGCGTTGGGTTACAACTGTATGGTGATAAGGCTGGCGTTATCCAGGAAACAGGCGCATTTGCTTCCTACGCATTCCGCATCAAAGTTGGCGCTAAGAGTACACTGGCGTTAGGGCTGCAGGGAGGTGCATCCAGCTACCAGGCCAATCTGACGGAGGTTAGAACGTCGCCTGATGGGCAGGTCGACCCGGCGTTTGCCAGTAATATCTCGAAGATCCTGCCGAACTTTGGTACAGGTATTTACCTGAGCAACGACCGGACCTATCTGAGCATTTCGGTGCCACGCCTGATCAAAAACAAGTTGAGTGAGTACAACGTTGGCGATCTGCGGTCCGTGCAAGCCCGGCAGGCCTATTTAGCCGCTGGTTTTGTGGTTGGGATTAGCCCGGTGGTCAAGATGAAACCATCGTTTCTAGTTAAATATGCTGAGAACGCTCCGTTAGGATTTGATGCGAACATTAATTTTTGGTTTGCTGACCGCATTGCACTGGGTGCATCCATTCGCCGGAATCAGTTTTCGTCCTGGACTAAATACACGACTGACGCGGTTGTAGGCCTTCTGGAAATTCAATTGACCGATCAGTTCCGGTTTGGTTATTCGTATGATCGTACGATGAGCAACCTGCAAAGCGTTGCGCCAAGCTCACACGAAATTATGATTCGCTACGAACTTGGCTTTGGCAAGAATCGTATCCTGACGCCGAGGTATTTCTAATTTCGGCTCAGTATTTGCTTATCGAAAAGGTATATACTCCTGTATGGTGAGGATATACCTTTTCTGTTTTTGCGGCTTCCCAACTTTCATCGTATATGACACGTACTCTTTCCATTCTGGTGCTTTTCTGGTTGACGATCTCCCCATTGTTCGCACAATCGCTCACGAAAAAGGCTGATCGTCAATTCGATCAATTGGCCTATGCGCAAGCGATTGAACTGTATGAACAGGCGCTCGCCAAACCTAACAGCCTAACCGATGATGAACGCCGGAATGCACGAGCTAAACTAGCTTATAGCTATCAGCAAACGCGCGATATGCCGAATGCCGAACGGGTATATCGTGACCTGATCGGTAGC
Source organism: Spirosoma horti (assembly GCF_054776595.1). NCBI lineage: Bacteria > Pseudomonadati > Bacteroidota > Cytophagia > Cytophagales > Cytophagaceae > Spirosoma > Spirosoma horti. The sequence continues at coordinate 401,530 of NZ_BAAHBQ010000003.1, read as the reverse complement.
GGTGCGTTATCTGCCGATTATAATAAATGCTATCTATTTTATGCACAGTCCCTGGCTAGTAATGGCAAATACCGCGAAGCGCAGGAGGCTTATGACAAGTACGGTAGCGTGCAGTCGAGTGATAAGCGCAGTCTGTCGTTTTCGAAACTTTATGCGGATGTGAGTGCCCTCACCCGGAATGCCGGGAGCTACAAGGTTGAATTCTTAAGTATGAATACCCGAAAGGCCGAATTTAGCCCGGTAATCTATAAAGATGGCCTGGTGTTTGTTTCGGCGGGTAACGGAGGCAATGGTGTGAAGCGTGTATTTAAGTGGAATAATACGCCGTTTCTGGACTTGTATTACTTACCGGATCTCAAGACGATACGGGCGTCAAAGACATCCAGCCTGGGAGGTAGTAGCGCATCATCGGCAAAACGGGAGCAAACGCGTTTGATCCGGCCGCTGGGTAGTGATGATTTTACCGCACCAACGGCCAATGATACGCGTACGGTTGGCTTCTATGGCGGCAATAATATTAGTATGGGCTACGAAGATCAGCCCATTAGCGAATCCGACAGGTTTAGTCGGACCTTGAATACCAAGTATCACGAAGGGCCTGCTACATTCAGCAAAGATGGCTCCCGGGTTATCTTTACCCGCAATAACTTTAATGAAGGCCAGTATCGTCAGAGTTCCGACGGCGTAAATAAGTTAAAACTCTATACCGCTACCCAAACAAATGGCGTTTGGAGCAAAGCCGAAGAATTACCGTTCAATAGTGACGAGTATTCGACGGGGCACCCTGCCCTGGCAAAAAACCGCAATGGCGAACCGGATCAACTGCTGTATTTTTCGTCTGACCGGCCCGGCGGGTTTGGTGGCACGGACATTTATGTGTCCAAATGGACAAGTGGAAAATGGGGGGAGCCCGTAAACCTTGGTAAAGAAGTCAACTCAAAGGGAAATGAGCTTTTCCCATTTGCCGATGAAAAAGGGAATATCTATTACTCATCGGATGGACGCGCTGGATTGGGCGGCCTGGATATTTTTTATGCCCAACTGTCAGGCGATGGCCAGCAGGGGCAGGTCGTTCGCAATTTGGGTGAACCAATCAATTCTCCTCATGATGATTTTGGCATTGTTACCGATGGTGATCGTAATGCGGGCTATTTCAGTAGCAATCGTAAGCACGGTGGTGCCGACGATGACGTGTACCGGTTTACCCGCGAAGGGTCTCTGTATCCATGCCGGGAACTGACCGTCAGTGTGGTAGATGCTACTTCCAGGGAGCCTTTGGCCAATACCGGAATTACCCTGGATAATCCACTTAACGACAAGCAGAAAAACCTGAAGACCGATGCGGATGGACAGGTGAAGATTTGCCTCAATGTTGACAGCGATTTTAAGTTTCTCGCTACCCACGAGGGATACGTTGACAACAAAGTCGGGTTTTCGACCAAAGATCTTTCTGATGACCAGCCATCGCGCCTGGAAATTTTGCTGGATAAACCGAAAGCTTCCGATAAGCCAACGGCTACAACTTTACGTGGCCGCGTAACGACACAAACGGATAAATTGCCCATTGCCGGTGTAAAAGTTGTCCTGGTAAATGGCTGTGATGGGACCACTCAGGAAGCCATCACGGGCCCTGATGGTAGCTATGAATTCGCTGTTCAGCCTGGCTGCGATTACTCGCTCGAAGCCATGAAGGATAACATGGGAACCATTGGTGGACGAGTTGCCAAAGATGGAACAGGCGTTACCGATCTAACGATGTTTAAGAAAGGAGACGTTATCAAAATCGACAATATTTACTATGATCGTAACAAATCGACCATACGCCCGGATGCTGCCGTTGAGCTAGATAAGGTTGTGGCCTTGTTAGCTAAGTATCCGAGTATGACCATTGAAATGCGCTCGCACACCGATAGTCGGGCCACTGCTGCGTACAACAAAACCTTATCGGGCAATAGAGCCAGGGCGGCAGTCGGTTATTTGAAATCGAAAGGTATTTCACCGAAACGCTTAGTGGCCAAAGGCTATGGCGAAACGGAATTGCTGAATAAATGCAAAGACGGCGTGAATTGTCCAGAAGAGGATCACCAGCAAAACCGTCGGACCGAAATAAAAATAATGAAATTATAAGGTCGGTGCTATGCCCTTGTAGGGTGTATAATTAACTTCTAATAATCAGTCATTTAAAGTCGGGCTTGGGCCTGAAGAACGAGTCAGCCGTTAAACGCCAGGCATCCTGTACGGAAATAGGATGCCTGGCGTTTAGGTTTTTAGTAGTAACTCCTGCAAATTGGTTGCTAATTCGACGTTCCTATGCGTTTTACTCACTACCCTTTAGTTAGTTGCTTGTTGGTGAGCAGCCTAATGCTGTTAGCCAGCCAACACGTTCAGGCTCAGAAAGAAGTGCTTTATTCGCAGTATCTGCTAAATCCACTGAGCATTAATCCGGCTTATGCCGGAAGCCGCGAGTCTTTCCACTTATCGGCCTTTCTCCGGCGCAAATGGATTAGCGTTCGGTATGCGCCGATAACGCAGAGTGTTTCGGCCGATGGGGCTATTGCCAATGGTCGGGTTGGATTGGGATTTCAGGCGTTAAACGACCGGATGGGGTTGTTTGCTACAACGGGTGTCTATGGGAGCGTGGCCTATCGCTTCAACATGCCCGCATTGGCTAAACTGTCGATTGGCTTTCAGGGGGGCGTCAATGTTCTGCCTATTTATGACGTTACCACAGCCGCGAGCATAAATCGGGCCGTTGCCAGCTTAGGGGTAGGCGTCTATTATCAGTCAGATCGCTTTTTTGCGGGCGTCTCTGCACCCGAATTAGGCGGACAGATAACGGACGCAACAGGCCGATATATCTACAAAAGTGTTCGACCCATTATGTTTCAGGCGGGTGTGCCCATTGAGGTAGCCGAGACCACGGTGCTGATCCCATCCGTTCTTGTCTCGAAAATTGCGGATCGGCCGCTTGGTGTAGACGTGAACCTGCGGGTCTGGTTCGATGAAGAAGTGGGCCTGGGGCTATCGTATCGGCAAAATAGCCCCGGAATTATTCAGACCAACTACCTGCAGGCCTTTGTCGAATACCAGTTAACGAAAGCCATCCGGCTGGCATACACATTCAATTCGCAAACGCCCGAAAGTCCGAATGCCATACAGTACGATCAAAAAAGCGTCCATGAGATAATGCTTCGTTTTTCGCCCAATGGCCTTAAATTCACGTATTAATTGAGAGAAAAGCCTCGTCCTCAATCCATAATAGAAATTTCGATACCTTCGTACCCAAATAAACGTAACGCTGCGCCCGATTGAAAGCCTACAACGAGGTTTCCAGGGCCGATATGTTGCGCTATTTGTCGGCCAACAGTCGTATGCCCAACCAAACCACCATTCAAAATTTGTATATTCCCAGCGACCTCGACCGTGAGTTTCCGCTGGCACCCCATTATGTGCAAACGTTCGGGAGCTATCCGAATTACCTTCATTTCAACGACGACTTTAAGCCGTCGGCTCAGCAGTTGCTGGATAGCCGTGGTTTTACGCTCGTAAACAGTTCAACGCGCGTAAACGATGAAGGCTGGCATGTGATTGAGCGGATTTATCAGCATGAGGACGGGATGATCTTAAAGGCCGAGTATGTGGGTGATCGCTTCTTTCGGCTGTATGGCTACTACCGCGATGAAACATCGGCCAAAGTACTGATGGATGGGCTTCAGGAACACAAATACGTTCATGAAGACAATCAAACGCACATTTATCTGATTCAGAGTGGATTAGGTGGGTTGCATACGGAGCGGGTCGAGATTCTGCCCCCCGACATAGACCTTGACCTTCATTACAACGACGACTTTCCGGCCGTTCATGAGCGGTTAGTTAATTTACTGGCACAACCTAAAAGTAAAGGGCTGATCTTGCTCCATGGCGAACCAGGTACCGGTAAGACAACCTATATCAAACACCTCAGTTCGTTGGTCAAAAAGGATATGCTCATCCTGCCGCCTTACATGACAAACTACCTGACCTCGCCCGAGATTATTCCGTTTTTACTGGAGAACAAAGAGTCGGTGCTCATTATTGAAGATGCCGAACGGATACTCCAATCACGCGAAGCGGGCGGAGATACCAACAGTGTCTCGAATATCCTGAACCTGACCGATGGGTTGCTGGCCGACTGCATGCATATTCAGGTTATTGCAACCTTCAACGCCAGTAAGCACTTGTTAGACAAGGCCTTGCTCCGAAAGGGACGACTGATGGTCGATTATGCGTTTGGGAAATTAATGCCGGCTAAAGCCAACAGCCTGCTCGCTCAGCTTGGTATGGAGTACCGAACCGACCAGCCCATGACCCTGGCCGATATATTTAACCTCGATGAGCAAACGGTATCCGGTGAGCGCCAGGAAACGCAAAAAGTCGGTTTTTAAGCTATCGTTTCGTAGCTACCGATGCGAGTAGAGCGTGGCCATTGCTACGTAGAGTTGTTGCCTGATCATAACGGCGAATAGACAGCTTAGAAGAAGCAGATACGATACCCAACCAACTGCTTTGTTCCAACTATACTCACGAATGAAAAGTTGTTATCTGTTTTGCTGCTTTTGGGTAGGAATTCTATTACCAGTCTTTGCCCAAACGGCTTGGCCACCTGTCTACGAAATCAAAGCGGACTCGTCGATAAAAATTGACACAACTCATTTCCAGATACTTGAAGATCGTGCTGGGGATTTTACATTTGAGCAGGTTCAGAAAGATCCGAACTTTCGCGTCGAACCCGCGTTCGATCGGCATCGACGCTCGCATGTGTATTGGGTTCGGATGCGGATCAAGAATTCGTTATCCGACACGCTGAACCTTTATCTATGCGATTTTGCCAGTAATTACCTGGATATGTACTGGCTCGATACCAGCAATCAGTGGCAACACCAGCGCACGGGCAGCTTGATTCCCCAAAGCCAGCTACCCGACCGAAAGGGTAACAAAGAGCGGAATCGGTTATTTTTTCGCCTGCTACCAGGCCAGCAGACAACCCTCTACCAAAGGTCAGAACGAGTCTTCTGGTGGCCCCCCTTAACCAATGTTTCCACGCAGTTGCAGACTGAGCGCCAACGCGTTGATGCACTGTTCAACTATATCCGGGTAGAGAATGGCTGGGAATCCTATTTTTTCGATGGGATTATGATCGGCATCCTTTTGCTGGCCGTTTTTTATAATCTGGTCGTCTTCTTTTCGATAAAAGACCGCGTCTATCTCTACTTTTCTATCAGTCTATTTTTCTTCACACTGTCGCGAAACCAATCTCGTATTCAACTGGCTTTTTTTTACGAGCATCCTTATGAGTTCGAATTGCTGGCTCACTTTTTCTTCATTATCTACTTTGTCTTTTTTATCCAGTCGATCCGTAAGTTTATCCAGCCCATTCCGGCTTTTTCCCTGCTGGATAAATTTATTTCGCTATTTCTTTGGGTCACTGTGCTCGTCGATATTGGGATGTTTTTCTCGTATACTATCGCATGGGTTCCACCGGACGTGATTGAATTTTCAATCGAGATTTTGATTCGGGTGGTGTATGTTTTGTGCACAGTTCTCATGGTAAGGATGATGAAAATCGGATCTATTGATGCGCGATTTGCCCTGTTGGCAACAACACCTTTATTTATATTCTGGCTTTACACGCTAACCAACCGGATACTGGGTACTTACTTCGGTATCGACGTATCACCACAGGCTCGGATGGTGTCCGAGTACACTGAAAATGCCTGTTTCGCCTGGCTGATCATTTTCTTTTCGGGGGCGCTTGTGAATCGTTACAACCTGGTTCGTCAGCGCGTGGCTCAGCAGATTGTTGAGCGCGAACAGATGGAGAAAGAACAGGAAATGGAACGAATCCGACTCATTGAAAGCCAGAAAGAACTCCTTGAACAACAGGTTGAAGAGCGGACAGCCCAATTGAAAACGTCTCTGGATAACCTCCGTGCTACGCAGAACCAGCTGGTACAAAAAGAGAAAATGGCGTCGCTGGGTGAATTAACCGCAGGTATTGCCCACGAAATTCAGAATCCATTGAATTTCGTTACCAACTTCTCCGATGTCAGTGTTGAGCTGCTCGACGAACTAAAAGAGGGCCTCTGGCAGAAACTGCCCGATTCGGAGAAAGAGTATGCCGAGGAAATCCTGGGAGACTTATCCGTAAATCTGGAAAAGATCACTTACCACGGCAATCGCGCCAGCAGCATCGTTAAGGGAATGCTGGAGCACAGCCGACTGTCGACGGGTGAACGCAAACTTACGAACCTCAATGCGTTGGCCGATGAGTATCTTCGACTGGCCTACCATGGACTCCGGGCCAAAGACAAGAACTTTAACTGCGAGCTAGTCACTCACCTCGATTCAGGCCTGCCTATCGTGAATGTGGTGACGCAGGACATTAGCCGGGTGTTGCTGAACCTATTCACGAATGCCTTTTATGCGGTTTCCGAAAAGAAGCAGCAACTCAATGAATCTGACCTGGCAACCTACAAACCTACCGTAACCGTGACTACTGGATACGTGAACGGCCGGGTAGAAATTCATGTGTTGGACAACGGGACCGGTATGCCCGACTCTGTAAAAGCGAAGATATTTCAGCCCTTTTTTACGACCAAACCCGCCGGTAGCGGAACGGGTCTGGGCCTTTCGTTATCCTATGACATCGTTACGAAAGGCCATGGCGGTAGCTTAACGGTTGACAGTACGCCCGGCCAAAGCACTGAATTTACTCTGACTTTAATAGCGGACGAACAGCCTCTTGTAACGCTTTAGGACTGATGTAGCTGATCGGCAGGACGTCTCACCGCAATCGATTCGCTTTCCACTTGCTTGGCCTGGTCGCTGCGGTTACTGTACTTGTTGATACTTGCCCAGCGCTCTTAGGCTTACTATTTTCCATCAACCAGGCTGACAACACAACCGCCAACTGCTCTTCGGTGGTATTGGGCGGAGGAGTGAGGCTGTCGGGCGTAAAATACTTGCTCACAAAGCCCGTGTCGAATTGACCCGACCGGAAAGCGTCGTGCTCCATCACAAACCGACAGAAGGGCAACGTTGTCTGTACGCCCGAAATCTGGTATTCGTCAATCGCCCGAATCATTTTCTGAATAGCTTCTTCCCGCGTGTCGCCATACGTGATAAGTTTAGCGATCATCGGGTCGTAATAAATTGGAATGGCCATCCCTTGCTCGAAACCATCGTCTACGCGCACACCATTCCCTTGTGGCCGGACGTACGTATCGAGGGTGCCCACATCGGGCAGAAAATTGTTCGCCGGGTCTTCGGCATAAACCCGAACTTCCATGGCATGGCCCTTTATCGTTAAGTCCTCCTGCTTAATGGCCAGGGGTTTGCCTTCGGCAATGTAAATCATTTGCCGCACCAGGTCTACACCCGTAATCTGCTCCGTAACGGGGTGCTCTACCTGTAGGCGCGTATTCATTTCGAGAAAGTAAAAGTCGAGATTATCGTTGACGATAAACTCAACCGTTCCAGCGCCGTAATACCCACAGGCGCGCGCTACATCGACAGCTGCCCGGCCCATTGCCTCCCGGATTTCGGGCGTCAGGATAGACGAGGGAGCCTCTTCAACTACTTTCTGGTGTCGGCGCTGTATGGAACACTCACGCTCAAATAGATGAATGATATTTCCATGCTGGTCGCCGAGTACCTGAATTTCAACGTGTCGGGGAGATGTAACGTACTTCTCAATAAATACCGATCCATCACCAAAGGCCGATATAGCTTCGCTAACGGCTCGATCCATCTGCTCATCGAAATCCGCTTCATTTTCTACGACCCGCATTCCTTTGCCGCCACCGCCCGCACTCGCTTTTATTAAAATCGGATAGCCAATTGTTGCTGATATCGCTTTCGCTTCGGTGCGGTTGGTAATCGCCGATGGTGTCCCCGGAACCATTGGGATATTGTAGTTGGCTACAGCTGCTTTGGCGGCTAGTTTGCTGCCCATGACCTCAATACTTTCGGGCGATGGACCAACAAAAAGTAGCCCCGCTTCGCGCACGGCGCGGGAAAAGTTAGCATTCTCTGACAAAAAGCCATAACCAGGATGAATGGCATCAACGTTCAGTCGTTTGCAAACGTCAATAATGACATCGGCCCGCAGGTAGGATTCAGACGAAGGAGCGGGACCAACGCAAACCGATTCATCTGCGTAGCGAACGTGAAGAGCAGTCCGGTCGGCTTCGGAATAGATAGCTACTGTCTGGATGCCCATTTCCCGGGCTGTTCGCATAATCCGTAAAGCGATTTCGCCCCGGTTCGCAATAAGAAGTTTTTTAATCGTTGGCATAGGGTTATCTAACGGACAGAGCCACCGAAGCGGTGTAGGCGGTGGCAAGGTTTTGAACCGTCAAGCGGCTAAGAATTAGCAAATTCAATGTAGCTTGAGGGAAAATGGCTTGATACGCTGTTGTACGACAAATCAATAATACACATTTGTCACAAAACGATTATCAAATTGAATTTTACGGGCTCGAATTTGTGCTACCGAAAGTTAACCGTATTTTTGCACTTACTCTGTAATAAAGTAAGGGTTTGCCCTGATAAACAATAGCAATAAGTGGATTTATTTGAGAAACTACGTAACAACTTAGGCCCCATTGGTTCGCCGGCACGGGAGTTCAATGGCCACCATTACTTCGCGTTTCCTAAGCTTGAGGGCGAACTTGGCCCACACATGCGTTTTCGGGGCAAGGAAGTGCTGAACTGGAGCCTGAACAACTACCTGGGGTTAGGCAACCATCCTGAGATCCGGAAGGCGGATGCCGAAGCGTCGGCGCAGTGGGGGCTGGCCTATCCAATGGGCGCCCGGATGATGTCGGGAAACAGTGATCTGCATGAGCAATTCGAAAAAGAACTGGCCGAGTTTGTTGGTAAGGAAGACTCGTTTCTGTTAAACTATGGTTACCAGGGCGTTATGTCGGCTATCGAAGCCGTTGTCGACCACCGCGATGTAATCGTTTATGATGCGGAGTGCCACGCCTGCCTAATTGACGGTATTCGGCTGCACAAGGCCAAAATGGGCGAGTACTATAAGTTTAACCACAATGACATGGCCAGCCTGGAAAAAAACCTCCAGCGGGCAACCAAAAAAGCCGCCGAAAAAGGAGGAAGTATCCTGGTGATTACGGAAGGCGTATTTGGCATGTCAGGTAAAGTTGGTAGCCTGGATAAAATTGTTGCGCTAAAAGAAAAATACGAATTCCGGTTGTTAGTCGACGATGCGCACGGCTTCGGTACGATGGGTGCAACCGGCGCGGGTGTTGGTGAAATGCTCGGTTGCCAGGATGGTATCGATCTCTATTTCTCTACCTTTGCCAAGTCGATGGCGGCTATTGGTGCCTTCATTGCTGCCGACCATGACATCATTATGTACCTGAAGTACAACATGCGGTCGCAGACCTACGCCAAAGCCTTACCAATGCCGTATGTGGTGGGTGGGTTGAAGCGCCTGGACATGATTCGCAACTCGTCGGAATTCCGGGATAAACTGTGGGAAAATGTTTACGCCCTTCAGAACGGTTTACGCGAGCGGGGCTTCGACATTGGGGACACGCAATCGCCGGTAACGCCGGTTCTGTTGCAGAATGTAAAAGGCGGAATACCGGAAGTGACGGGCCTGATTCGTGACCTGCGCGAGAACCATGGCATCTTCTGTTCCATTGTCGTTTACCCGGTTGTTCCCAAAGAAATCGTGATGCTGCGGATCATTCCAACGGCTGCTCATACGCTCGCTGATGTGCAGTATACGCTCGAAGCATTCTCGAAAGTAGCCGATAATCTGGAAAAGGGATATTATCGCCAAAATACGAACGAAATTGCTTCAGAAACCATTGAAGTATCTGCGGAAGCAGCCAGTGAGTAGGGTTTTCGTAAAAAAGTTGCATTTTTTGGCTATTTTTTTGTCTTGCCTATTGCGCTGTATGAGAGAATGACTAAATTTCGATCTAAAACCGCGTTTTTAGCGGAATTTGGGCATTTTTACACACTTAAACCCATACACATCGCTATGGCACGCTTCGATGAAGTAAAGAATTTGGTTATGTCGCTTGAAGGTGATTTCGAGAAATTCTACGAAAAAAATAACCAGGCTGCCGGAACTCGCGTTCGCAAAGGAATGCAAGATTTGAAGACGTTAGCACAGGAAATCCGTTCTGAAGTTCAGAACGCCAAGAACGGTGCTGCGTAAGTAAACGGTCGCTCTGACCAGTAAGTAAAACGCCCTCGTCTGTGTCAGACGAGGGCGTTTTTAGTTTGCTTGTTGGACGATTCTGCAGAAACGTCTAACGGGTTTATAGAATTTTTTCCCGGTGCATAAGCGTGGCAATGCCTTTGGTCGTCACCTTGCCGGTTTGTTTATCCCGAATTTCACCCAGAATCTGAGCCGTGTGCTTCGCCGAATCAATCGACTGTACGGTAAACGTGGCCTCATAATCAGTATCCACAAACATGGGTCGTAAAAACTCCAGTGTCTGACCCAGATAGACCGACCCATAGCCCGGAAACTCGGTGCCGAGTACTTTCGTAAACACGCTGGCGCCCAGCATACCGTGTATAATGGGTCGCTTAAAGGGTGTTTGCGCGGCAAAATCAGCGTCGAGGTGAAGCGGATTATTATCGCCGGTAACCCGGGCAAAGTCGGCTACATCAGCCTGTGAGAAACGAAACGAGTAACGATGGACGGCATCAAGGCCAAAATCAGGAATCATATCGAAAGGTGAATGATAAATTAAGAATGATAAGCGATGCAAAAGTCGGTAAAGTTCGTAACGCACCACTAAATCATTCATCATTCTGAATTCATAATTTATTATTCAACTGTACCTTCGTGGTAATTATGCTGAGAAAACTAGTTGAACTCGATACGGCGACAGCAAAGCGCGTATTTGGCTTAGACATTATGCGGGCGGCTGCTATTCTGATTGTAGTGGATGCGCATGCAACCGTTGCGCTGAAAGAATACTATAGCGGAGCCTTCTGGCATCACCTTCTGCCCGATGGTGTGGAGTTGTTTTTTGTCCTGAGTGGCTTCCTGATCGGAGGAATTCTCATTCGGTCGTATGAGAAAAAAGCAACGTTTGACCGACAGTTGCTGATGAATTTCTGGACGCGCCGGTGGTTTCGTACGTTGCCCAACTATTACCTGGTTTTAGGTGGATTGATTGCCTTTGCCTTACTCCAGGCCTTACGAAGTGGTCTCCAGAATAAATTGCCCGACAAAGGCACCCTGATCAGCTACTTCTTTTTTCTGCAAAATTTCGCGCATTATATTCCTGATTTCTTTCCCGAGACCTGGAGTCTGGCCATTGAAGAATGGTCGTACATAACATTGCCACTGGTACTATGGGTAGTCCATAGCCTTTTTTCGGCTCGTTGGTCGCGGCAGCGGATCGTGCTGGCAACGATATTATTTATCATTATCGGAACCAACCTGTACCGTTTCATCACGGCGCTTCAGATTCCAATCACTGAAGGAGAACTAGGGTATCGGGGTATTGTGATTACCCGGCTGGATGCCATTTCATATGGGGTTTTGGCCGCCTACGTAAAGAACTATTTTCCCGTGCAGTGGCGGGACCATGCCTTGCGTCGGCGGTTTTTATGGATTGGTCTGGCCCTTACATTAACAGCCGCTTTTACCTCGTCCATATTTATTATTAAGTACTATGGCGATTTCGGGCTTTTTCACGCTTACACGTTTTACAAACGCACCTTCTATTTCCCGGCGATCGGCTTGAGCATGGCGCTGTTGATGCCCTACATGGACGGGTGGCGCACGGCTACGGGCTTGTGGGCGCGATTCGGGCTTGCCCGGACCATTACGCACATTAGTTTGATTTCTTATTCAATGTACCTGCTTAACCTGACACCCATTATGGTGACCTTCATTGAGCGGATACCAACCACGTCTCTTGCTGTTGGCTGGTGTAAGGTCGGTCTATTCTGGGCGCTCGTTCTGGTATTGTCGACCCTGTTGTTCAAGTTCTTCGAAAAACCCGTTACCCAGCTCCGCGAACGCATATCTGCGAAGGAACCCACGCAGTTGGTTAGCGAGCGCGTGAACGAGTGAACGTCAACCGGTTGTCTTCTGCCAGCCTAACTGGAATGGTCGCTGATGATGACCCACCGATTTTTAATCTTGCGCCAGAGTAAGGTAAAATGTCCTTCGCTATTCCCAATTTCCGGGCGTGTGAGCTGAAATCGACCAATAACGTAGGCAAGGGTTGGCGTTAGTAAATCCAGTTGTAAAATATCAAATTTGAGGCTACCCATCGATGCCCGGTCAGGGTAGCGCTTTTTGTAGTTTGCCAGTGTGGGCTGATACCCGTATGTAATACCCACTTTACTCACAAACGTGAGCGAGTCAGAATCCCAGTAGCTGGTCATAAATCTATCAATGCGGCCGGCATTCCAGTCATCGGTTTGTCGTTTTAGCGCTTCTAAAATGATTCGGCGGTCGCGGTTCGCGGCTAATTTTTGAGATAACGGTTGACACAGGGCAGGGAAAGCCAGCAGACTGAGCAACAAAATAGAAAAGAATTGTTTCATATACAGAGGTTTGTCTGATGCAGGGCCTGGGTTGGTCAGTCAGACAATGTTGATAAGTAGGCTGAATTCGTGCGTTATTTATTTCCTAAGGTTAACTATTATTTTGACACTGAGTTATGAGACTACAGGATAAAGTCGCGATCATTACCGGCGCGGCCCGGGGTATTGGACAGGCTACCGCCGACCTATTTTGCCGGGAGGGTGCTACCGTTGTTATCTGGGATGTGCTGGCCGAGGGTGAAACAACTGCCCAAACGCTTCGGGATCAGGGTTTTCGCTGTGATTTTAGGCACGTCAGTACAACCGATGTAGCTGGAATCGAGGCAGCGGCCAGGGCCGTATATGACCAGTATGGACGAATCGATATCCTGATCAACAATGCAGGCATCACGCGGGATAAAACGCTGCTGAAAATGTCATTTGATGAGTGGCAGCAGGTTATCGATGTGAACCTGACGGGTGTATTTACCTGTACGAAAATCATTGCTCCCTATATGGTCGAGCAAAAATACGGACGCATAATTTGCACCTCATCCATCAACGGTGTGCATGGTGCTTTTGGCCAGACTAATTATGCGGCTGCCAAAGCGGGTATCATCGGTATGGTACGGTCCTGGTCGAAAGAACTTGGGCCCAAAGGCATTACGGCGAATGCGGTAGCACCAGGATTCATACAAACTGCCATGACGGATGCGATGCCCGATGAGGTTCGTAACCAAGCCGTGGTAACCATTCCGGTACGGCGCATTGGCAAACCAGAAGACATTGCCAATGCCTACTTATTCCTGGCCTCCGACGAAGCCTCGTTTGTCAATGGACACGTGCTGGCTGTCAATGGCGGACAGGCGTTGTAGAGCTATCTCTGCGATCTGGGTTTCTATGCAGAATCGTATTGCCCGGTAGCCTGAATAAATCCTCATTGCTTACCAGATCCGTAATGGAATAAGCAAACTATCTGTTAAACAAAACTGCAATTATGTTTAACTTTCCTTGTAGGTTAACATAATGCCAGTGGCTGTTGCAAAAGCGGGAAGCTGCTTGATATGGCTTCGTAGACTGTAGCGTTTAGCCTTTTAATTGCCTGAAAATGGCCACCTAAACAAGCTCGTTGACCACTTTAAAGGCTTTTGCAACAGCCACGCCACTTATATAACAGCCCGTATACTATTGCTCCCCCTCATTTTTAATGGATTTTTTGAGGCTGACCAAAAGTCCATCAATCATCTGCTTGATTTCTATCAAAGCTAGCTCCTGCTGATTAGCATAAGTGGTAGCCATCTTTTTTGAGTTCGTTCCATCCGCTTTTCGGGCGTCGCTTTGGCTACCTAAAAATTTATAAAACTCGTAAAAGTCATCGGCCGAAGCTCCGTATGTGTGAATGGGCATGGTACGAGTAACTTTCGGAGATATCATGTCAAAGATGTAATGAAGACTATCTACTGTAACTTGGTATTGACCCCGTTTTGCCTCTAAAACGAGTTGATGACCAATGAGTGCATCTACTTTTATCTTCTTTGATCCATGAATAACAAGCTTATTCTTAGTTTGCTGAATGACATTGCTAGCTGATGGGTAGTTATTGGTGGCCCAAGTGTAAGCTCGTTTTATTACAGTAGCTGGCGCGACGTTATGCAAGGAAACGACTTCACGAAATCGTACTTCCCCCTGCTCATCAACAGGCATATTTGCCGGATTTTTTTCTTTGGGCTCCCAGGTTAAAACTTTTTGAGCAAAGCTGGGTAAAACGATGGTCAATAAAATGAGTACTAGAGATTGAGCTTTCATATTTTATTATTCAAATATTTTATAGTTGAACACTGTGAAAGCACTTCTGTCTTTTGTTCCTTTACATAATCGTAGTTATACAACAAGTCTAGGAATAGTGCTAACTCACGTTGGGGTAGTGAGTTGTACTTTGCCTAGACTTGTTTCATAATTCACCCTTGGGGCTGTGCCGCACAGCTCTCGCAAAGCAGATTAATAAAAGACGGGTATTGTCACGGCCACATAAGCCATGTTTGCGCGGTTGCGGAAACGATTGTTGTCCGCCACAATGTCGCGGTTGGCTACGGTCGTTTCGGTCGTGAGCCATTGATAGCCTACTTTGACACCAATTCGCTGGCTGATGCGAATCCGGGCGTATATCTCTGTCGATAACGTGCCGATGTCATTATCGCCCAGCAGACGCACATTGGCAATGCTGGGTCGAGCTTTCTGAAACGTGTTTGCTCCTCTGAAATAGGCCGTAGTGGAATCCGCTCCTGTCGATGATTTTACCCGAAACTGGCCATCCGACGACTGGTAGCGGCCCATGCGTGATTTGCCGAACGAAAGTCCCAACAGATCGGCGCTGACGCCTATCTCTACTCTTCCCAGATTAACCTGCGCCCGAATGCCCACATTCAGGGTGGTCATGGACATATAGTCGTATCGGACGGTGTCTATATTATTAACCAGAACAGGACCTGATAAAGCATTGAAGCCGGTTTTGCCGCGTGTCAGGCGGGCCGGTGCCGTGTAGTAATTTATATTATCGCCGTAAAAAGCACCTAAACGGGCTGTCCAGCCAAGCGAAAAGCGTTTCTTTTCACCAATATTGATCAGCTGATAGTAAGTAATGGACGGGTTGTAATTGCGCTTCGAATAGGCCATCCCCAGATCGTAACCACTGCTGAGACGGGCTGATACCGGCGATTGGGCGAATGTGAAAAGGGGAAAGACGCTCAATAAAAGTATACAAATTAATTGCTTCATCAATACAGTAAGGCTGTTGCTGGGGCAAAGATAGTTAATGAAAAGGAGCCGATAGGTACACGCTTAAATGGAATACGGGCAATGGGTTGAGAAGACGCCATTGGTTTCCCTACCGCATCTCGTCAACCCATGGCCCGTACTCTACTAAGTTAACTCATTTTCAGCACCACAGCGCCCAGGGGCGGTATGTTCACATTGATCGACTGCGGGCGACCGTGCCACAATTCAGCTTCGCTAGAGATCGGTGACGCATTCACGACGCCACTACCGTAAAACTCAGTCGCATCGCTGTTAAAAATCTCTTTGTATGAACCCGCCGACGGTACACCAATCCGGTAATGGGTGCGTGGAATGGGTGTCATGTTAAGCACAATCAATAAATTATCTTCGGGACGGTGTCCTTTTCGCAGGTAGCTGATAACGCTGTTTTCCCGGTCAGAAGTATCGACCCATTCAAAACCATCCGGCGAGAAATTGAGCTCATGCATAGCCGGTTCTGTTTTGTAGAGCGAGTTCAACGCCTTCATACAGGCCAGCGCCCCTTTGTGGGGAGCGTACTGGAGCAGGTGCCAGTCGAGGCTGGTATCGAATTTCCACTCCGATGTTTGCCCGAATTCGCCACCCATAAAAATCAGCTTCGTGCCAGAGTGGGTGAACATATAGGAAAACAGGAGCCGTAAATTGGCAAATCGCTGCCACTCGTCGCCGGGCATTTTTTCGACCAGCGAGTGTTTACCATAAACCACTTCATCGTGCGAGAGAGGCAGCATGAAGTTTTCTGTGTAGGCATACACCGTGCTGAAAGTGAGTTCGTCCTGATGAAATTTACGGAAGGCCGGATCGCGCTCGAAGTAACGAAGGGTGTCATTCATCCATCCCATCATCCATTTCATTCCAAAGCCAAGCCCACCTGTATAAACAGGGCGGGATACGCCCGGAAAAGCAGTCGATTCTTCCGCGATTGTCTGCGTATCCGGGAAGTCTTTATAAATCGCTTCGTTGATTTCCTTGATGAGCGAAATAACTTCCAGGTTTTCGCGCCCACCAAACATGTTGGGCTCCCATTCGCCTGCTTTACGGGAATAATCCAGATAAAGCATCGACGCCACTGCATCGACGCGTAGCCCATCAACATGGCAACGGTCGAGCCAGAACATGGCATTGCTCATCAAAAATGAGCGAACCTCTGGCCGACTGTAGTTGAAGATGTAGCTTTTCCAGTCCGGATGATACCCTTTACGCGGGTCCGGATATTCATAAAGATGCGATCCATCGAACTCATACAGGCCGTGTGCATCGCCCGGGAAGTGGGAGGGAACCCAGTCCAGGAATACGCCGATGCCCGCCTGGTGCAATCGCTCAATGAGTTTCATGAACTCCTGGGGTGTGCCAAAACGACTGCTGGGGGCAAAATAGCCTGTGATCTGATACCCCCACGATGGCGCATACGGGTACTGCATTACGGGCATGAACTCAACGTGCGTAAAGCCCAGATCCTGTAAATACGGTACCAGTGCGTCGGCAATTTCGCCATAGGTCAGTTCCCGGTCTGGGTTGCTAGGGTCCCGGCGCCAGGAGGAGAGGTGCATTTCGTAGACAGAAATAGGCGCATCGAGCGCGTTTTTCTCTTTTCGGTTGCTCATCCAGTCCTGATCCTGCCATTCATGATAGGTATCCCAAATGACGGAGGCCGTTTTGGGGGGTACTTCCCACCAATGGGCATACGGATCGCCTTTCTCCAATTCGCGACCGTTTTCACTGACAATAAAATATTTGTAGGTCTCACCCCGACCAATGTTCGGAACAAACACTTCCCAGATACCCGACGAATCCCAGCGGACATTCATGGGCTGGCTTCCTTTGTTCCAGCCATTAAAGTTGCCGATGACAGCAACGTATTTGGCCGAAGGTGCCCACACGGCAAAATAGGTGCCGATAACCCCGTTATGTTCAACGACATGAGCGCCAAATTTCTCGTAAAGCCGCTGATGTTTTCCACTACGGAACAGGTGAATGTCGAAGTCGGAGAAGCGGGAATAAAGACCGTCGTTCTGAGAAGCTTCGCCTGCCGTGGCGGGTGTGCTTGCAGGTTGTTCGGGTAGTGTAGGTTGCACCGTTCGTTCGGTTTCGGCCGAAGGTGTAGAAGTTTTGCGTTTTGCCATTTGTTGGAACTAATAGATACGTTGTTGAACGTAATCAGAAGCGGAAAGTTAGAAAAAAACTTACCCTTACCTACAAAAACGTCCGGTCAATTTGGTGATTGAATAGCCGTAGTTGTTTAAAAAAATGTAACCTGACGGCCTGGGCACCTGACCGTTTTTTATTTGGTTTGCAGCAAATTCGTTTGCAGCATGGCCACATGAGGAACGGTGTTGCCGTCGCTCAGGCGGATTTTTTCAATTTCACGAATTACATCAATGATGCCTTTGAGGGGGATTTTCACCCACGACGGTCGGTAACTTATTTCGTAGCCTAGTTCATAAACTGCTTTTTCGAGCAGGTAGATCAGGAGCAGAAAGTTGATTTCGCTATTATTTTTGAACAAGGGGTGCGGGGTGCCAAAAACATCGAGATAGGCATTCAGGAACGTATCCCGGATCAGGTAAAACCAGCGATCTGATACGCGTTGCAGATGGTCGGGGTCCAGCGCGTCGGTTTCTGTCGAGTTGAACAGCTTGGCCGAAACGGCATAGTGATACGACCGAATCATACCCGCCACGTCTTTAAGGGGCGAGTGCTTTATCTTTCGTTCGGTAATACTGCTTTCTGGCTCCCCCTCGAAATCAATAATGACAAAATCATTTTCAGTCGCCAACACTTGCCCAAGGTGGTAATCGCCATGAATACGGACCCGAAGCGACTCGATGGGGCGCGTACGGAAGTCGTCGATAAACGTGTCGATCATCTCCTTGGCTTCCATAAACACCCAGGCCAGTCGTTGCGCCTGTATATCGAGCTTTGTATAATTGTCGATGAGCAGGGCATATCGACGGTCAAGTAAGTCTTCGAAACGCTTGATGAGAAACTCACGATAGTCATCTGTAAAAGGTTCCGGTGCAAAAGCCGGATCGGTAGGCGCGTCAGGCCGGGAGGGTTTATATAAGGCGCAGTGCATTTCGCCCGTTCGGCGTCCCAGCAGTTCAACCTTATCGAACACATCTTCCCGGATAGCAAACAGGCGTTGCGGTACGGCGTATAAAAAATCGTTCAGGTAATCGCCGGTTTGCATCCACGAGTCCTTGTCGTTGGGCACCATTCGCTGCACCATTCCCAGGGTAATATCGGGTCGGTGATCGCCCTGCCAGATAATGCTTCCGCCAAAAGCCGGAATGTGGTCGAACTGACTCTCATCCGTCAGGAAGGCGACCATATCGACTTCGGGGTTGGTTTCCTGAAAGAGCTTTCTGTAGAGCTTAAGAAAATATTTATCGCCGAACGTCATGGCCGAGTTACTCGAATCGACGGGCAGCACGCGTGAGGAGAGTTGTTCATCGCCCTCTTCCAGCCCGTTTCCGCGGTGAAACGTCAGGGTGCCGTCGGGCTGCGGTAACGTACGACTCTGGTAAATAGCGGAAAATAAAGCTTCCCGAAATCGTTCATCGTAGATGGCATCGATCAGCAGACCCGTTTGTTTGGCTATTGTGACATCACCAATACGCCCTTTTTCAGGAACATTATTTAGCTGAAAGGGTAGCCTGTTCGCTGCATTGTCGGCCAGAAATGAAATGGGTAACAGGTAATTTTCAGGAATACCGTCCGTGTAGCGAGCTTCCAGAATCAGCAAATAGGCAACATCGCCATCGGATAGGGGGAGCGTGTGTACCGTTTTTACCGAAAAGCCCGTTTGTTGCCTGGCTTTTCCGGCGAACCACCGGCATGTATTGACGTAAGATGGCAATACGGTTTGCGACAGTGTTTCCCAGAACTGGCCATTCGAACCCGCGTCGAGCCAAGAAGTAAGCAGATTAATTGATTGCGTTGGGAGCATAAATGAAAATCGAATACGTTAGGGCGTCACACAGCACAAGTCAAAAATTTCTTGAATATACACTAAAAAAGAAATCGCCAACGCTGGACTAAACGGCCAAACGGGTGTAGCTGTGTGTAGGTATAGCTTTGGTTATGAGCCGCATCTGGATTCAGACGCGTTGGCGTGGCTCACAGCCAAAGTCTTAACTCTAAAAAGCCTCCCCTGTTTAGGCAAGGGAGGCTTTTGTGATAGAAAGGAATCGCTGGCTGTTTGGTAGCAGGGTAGCGATTCGTAATCGCTGACGGAAATGTAACGCGGACATCTTGCCGCAATAACCCCAGCGGACAAGCTGTCTGCGTTACCTATTTACCAAAGTAAAAGCAGGACGGGCCAGTATGGATATATCCCATAGTGGCCCGTGTCGGTAGATAAAGCAGTAAAAAGATGCGGATTAAACCAGGTTTTACACCCAGCATACATCAGCAAAGGGAAAGGTGTGGATAGAAATTACAACGGATCAAATGTCGATAGAGACACAGGAATTCACTTTCAGATTTGGGACAAATGCTATCAGATTTGGGACAATCAGACGGCCATACGCCTTGAAAGGGCTTATTCACTGTTTTTTAGGCTGTGGGAAATGAATTCGGTAGGTGTCATGTGGTAAAAATCTTTGAAAAGAATCGAGAAATGCGATGGGGTTTTGAAACCGACCAGGTAGGCTGTTTCGGCTGCACTATGACCTGCCCGCAATAGGTCAGCTGCTTTTCGGAGCCGGTATTGTCGAATCAGTTCATTAGGTGCCAACTGAATCAGGCTGTGAATCTTTCGATAGAGTGTTTTACGGCTCATGGCCACCTGATCGGCCAGCCAGTCTACACTGATCGCTGAATCGTCGAGGTGTTTATCCAGTAGTGTGTAAATCTGCTGCAGAAACGGATCCTGCGTTAACTCCAGCGGAACCTGGGCATCTGGCTGGGTAAGTTGACGATGGTATTGATCGCGTAGCTTCTGCTGGCGGGTAATCAGATTATGGAGTCGGATATGCAGCTCGTCTAAATGAAAAGGCTTGGCTAAGTAATCGTCGGCCCCTTTTTGCAAACCTTCCATACGGCTTTGGTGAGCGGCTTTGGCCGTTAATAAAATGACGGCAATATGGTCGGTGTCAGGCTGGTTTTTGATGCGATGCGTCAGCTCGTAGCCATCCATTTGAGGCATCATCAAATCCGAAAGTACGATGTCCGGCAATTCCGCTTGTGCCAGCTGCCAGCCTATTGCTCCATTTGGGGCACTCATAACCTGATAAGAAACGGCCAGTTCGGCAGACAAAAACTCGCGTAATTCGGTATTGTCTTCGACAATAAGAATCAGCGATTTTGGTGTATCGTTGAGCGATGGTTCGTCAATGGAAGTTGGCTCAGGAACAGGTCTCGAATCGATGAACAAGGGTTTTTTAGTGTATAAAGTCACATACGGTGCATCAGCCTTCTCATGTATAGATAAAGCAGGCAAGGTTAACAGGAAGGTAGTGCCCACATTGAGCTGACTTTCTACGGTAATAGTTCCCCCTAGTAACTCGATCAATTCCTTCACCAGCGCCAGACCAATGCCGGTACCTTCGTAGGAGCGGGTACGCGAATCATCGACCTGATAGAAGCGGTCAAAAATATGCGGCAGATTTTCGGGGGGAATACCAATACCCGAGTCGGTAATGCGAAGCTGTAGGCTGGTGCCAGACGG
Source organism: Spirosoma horti (assembly GCF_054776595.1). NCBI lineage: Bacteria > Pseudomonadati > Bacteroidota > Cytophagia > Cytophagales > Cytophagaceae > Spirosoma > Spirosoma horti. The sequence continues at coordinate 380,472 of NZ_BAAHBQ010000003.1, read as the reverse complement.
TGTATCGGTCGATGAACCTGCGTCGAGTGAAACAGTCACCTGCCCGCCTTCCGGCGTAAACTTCAGGGCGTTCGACAGTAAGTTTGTCAGTATTTTCTCCCATTTATCGGCATCAAATAAGAGTTCTTTCGGTAAGATAGCCGAGGTTGAACAGGTGAGCCGGATGTTTTTTTCCTGGGCTCCCTGCCGGAACGACTCGACAAGATGGTTGACAAATTCCGTTACTTCACCCCGCATCAGCGATACATTCATGTGGTGTGCTTCCAGCTTCGAGAGGTCCAGCAACTGGTTGATCAGCCGTAGCAACTGATCGGCGTTGCGCTGTACCAAAGCCAGAATCTGCCGGGTCGATGCATCCAGACGCCCATCCTGTAGCAGCTTCTCTACGGGCGAAATAATCAAGGATAAAGGGGTTCGGAATTCGTGGGTGATGTTGGAGAACAAGCGGGTCTTCAACTCGTCGACCGACTTAAGTTGCTCGGCTTTGCGCCGATTGAGTTCCAGTTCCTGCTGCTGCCTGATCCGGTTTGTATAGAAGCGGAAATAGACCCAGATGGCTCCCCCCACCAGTAAGGCATACAGACTGTAGGCCCACCAGGTAGCCCACCAGGGCGGGTAAATAAGGAGTTGTATAGAGGCAACTTTGGTCGTCCAGATGCCATCGCTGTTGGCCGCTTTGACACGGAATGTATAATGACCCGGCGACAGGTTGGTATAGTTGGCAAAATGGCTGTTCCCGTTCTGAACCCAGTTTTTTTCAACGCCAACGAGCTGGTAGGCATACCGGTTTTGCTGTGGTTGATTATACGAAAGGGCTGCGAATCTGAACGATAGAAAGTTTTCATCATGGTTCAGCGTAAGTACGCTGTCCATTGGCGGTCTCGGCTGATCCAGTACATTAATCTGAGTGATGTAAATAGAAAAGGGCCGTTTGTCATCGCGAATCCTGTCTGGTTTAAAAGAAACGGCCCCGTTCAGGCTACCAAAATAGAGTTGATCAGGCTGCCGAAAGGTCGCGTTTCGGACAAAATCATTGCTTGGCAGCTCATTGTTCAGCTCATAATTTCGAATTGCCCGGGTAGTTGGGTCAAACCGACACAGTCCCTGATCGGTGCTTAACCATAGGTGCCCGAAACGATCCCCCGTGATCCCCAGCACATTGTTTCCCGGTAGGCCATCCTGGTGCGAAATGACGGAGAAAATCCCCGTTCGCGGATCAAAACGATTAAGGCCTCCCTGATGCGTGCCAACCCATATAACGCCATTGGCGTCTTCGTAAATGGACTGCACATCGTTACTGCTCAACTGGCCTCCGGAGCCTGCTGTGTAACGCGTGAAGTGCCCCGTTTGCGGATGAAGACGGCAGATTCCCTGTCGTTCTATCAAGATCCATACATCGCCCGTTCGACTTGCCATTACGCCATGCACATACTTGTCGGGCAGGGCGTTGGGACCCGTTTTATAATAGGTATAGTGGTGCGTAATGGGGCTGAATGAGGCAATGCCGCCCTCTCCGCCCAGCCACAAATCGCCGGAGGGCGAGCGATCCAGAAACTGGGCAGGTACTTCAGATGGGTATCCGTGAAAATGACCTGTTGCCTGCTCGAATTGGTACAGGCCATCGGTGGTGCCCAGCCAGATGCCCTCTGACTTGTTCGGTAATAAGGCACACACAAAATTCTCATGCTGGCCCACAGACCCCAGCGCTGCCGAAGGTATGGGTTCGAACTGGTCCTTACCAGTCCTGGTTCGGTAAACAACGTGCAGATTGCTAACCCAGAGTTGGTCATAACTATCCTTCAACAGGGCAACGACCTTATTTTCGGGCAAATTTGCCGTACCCTTATTGGGGATGACCTGATAGGTCTGAAAGGGTTTTATGCTGATAGCTTGCCGGTCAATGCCATTGTCCGTACCTATCCAGAGCATACCCGTTCGATCATGGTAAACAGCCTGGGCGTTAATGCTGCTGATCCCTTTGGAGGCATTGGGCTGAGGACGGTAGGTGAAAACCTGGTCAGTCTGTGTATTGATACCTTGCAGACCATTCGTTGTGCCTATCCACAGAATTCCTTTGGCATCGCGATGGAGTGAATTCATGTACACAAACGGATTAATCAGGCCCCTTGGATTATACGGGATCAATTGCCAGGGTTGACGGCGTAAATCGAGCCGAAAAAGACTATGGCCTGCCGTACCGAGCCAAAGCATGTCGTTGGCATCCAGATGGAATGAAATGAACGCAGGCTGATTGCCCGTTAGCCCTGCAACGGGCAGGAGTGTGAATCGGCCTGTTTGCCGGTCGAAGAGATACAGCCCCCGGTTCGTGGCCACCCAAAAGCGATGTTGGTGATCCTCAAAGACCGTTTTAATGGGCACGCCGGGTTGGGGTGAAGGGTAAAGTATGAATTGATGCCGTGCTGGTTGATAGCGGGCCAAACCGGCAAAGGTGCTTATCCAGATTACTCCGCCTTTGTCTTCATAAATGGAGAGCTGCTTATTCCACTTGTGGGCCTCGGCGGCCTGAATGAAATGGGGCGTAACGAGACCCGTTTTTTTGTTGACTTCATGCAGGCCACCCCCTTCGGTTACCACCCATAACTGTCCTGAGTGATCTTCGCAAAGGCCGGTTATATTGTTATTCTGAAAGCTTTGCGTGGGGTGATCTGGGTCATGTTGCAGGATCGTGAATGTATAGCCATCATACTTGTTTAACCCCTCGCTGGTACCGAGCCAGATAAATCCTTCACGATCCTGAAGAATGCAATTGACTGAATTGTTGGACAGCCCGTCTTTGACGGATAAATGGTCAAATTGATTGATAATGGGCCGGCTCTGTTCTCCATTAGCAGGATGCACCTGCGGAAAGCCCTGCTCTGATGAAATCAGTACTAAAAAAAGCAGGAGCAGACGTACCATACGGTTAAATGTAAACTTTATGTCGATAAAACTAATCAGAATTGATATGATTCCGTACTATATTGATACTATTTGCTGTGTATTCTCTACACAAAGATCATAGAACACCTACTTTAATGTTTGTAATAAAGAAAATTCATAGGTTAATTTTCCAGTAGGAGCGAAATAGATTTTCAGACAATCGGCCCCACTGCTGCCAGCGCTGCTTTTTGGATAAAACAGGACTTGCCAGTACTTTTGACCAGTTACGAATTAGTCGTCTGCACGACTCAATTCCTTTGATGAACTACCTTATGACTGACCAAACGACGCACACGTTCTTGTACACTTCACCGGTAATCTTTTCCGGTTTCTCCGAAGTCGTTGCTGCCGAAAGCACCCGGCATGGGGGTGTTAGTCCAGCGCCGTTTACGTCGCTTAATCTGGGCATTAACACCGCCGATGAGGTCGCGAATGTTGACGAGAATCGCCGTCGATTTTTTAGCGCTATTGGCGCCAGTACCCATGCCTTCGCTTCCTCGCACCAGGTTCATGGCACCGAAGTTTTGTATGCTTTGGAGGCTGATCGTTATACGGGCTACGATGCACTCATCACCAACAAACCTGGTTTACTGATTGGTGTCACCGTTGCCGATTGTGTGCCCATCCTGATCTATGACCCGGAACATAAGGCAGTTGCGGCCATTCATGCGGGCTGGCGTGGTACGGTGGGTGGTATTGTCACAAAAACGCTGATTCAAATGCAGCAACAGTTTGGTACAAATGCCGGGCAGTGTTACGCCTATGTGGGTACTTGTATTGATGCATGTGCTTTCGAAGTTGGGCCGGAAGTCGCTGAGCAGTTTGACACAGCTTTCAAACGGGCGGATGCCGACAGCGATAAAAGCTTTGTCGATCTGAAAGCGGCTAACGCACACTTGCTGGTAACGGCTGGTATTCCTGAGAGACAGATCGAAGTTTCGATCTTCTCGACCATCATTCATAATGACACTTATTTTTCGTATCGGGCGGAGCAGGGCCAAACCGGACGTATGCTGGCCGTAATCGGCCTGGCGGCTTAAACAATACGTTGTTCTGTTGAGTTATGTACCTGTTTCTACAACATAATTTTTACTCAACACTCAAACGTCATGGGAATCTTAGTATCCATTCTGGTAGGTGCAGTAGCTGGCTGGCTGGCTGACCTTGTTTTCAAACGGTTTTCGTTTTCTCTATTCGCCGAAATTTTACTCGGTATCGCTGGCGGATTTGTCGGCGGCTGGATTTTTGGCCGTGATGGTGGGATAGTCGATCAAATCCTGACGGCGTTCGTTGGCGCTGTCATCATTCTTGGCATCGCAGCCCTCATCAAAGGTTCGCGTCGTACAGTATAATTATCTGAAGCGGGATTTATTTGCTTACACTGATTTTTGAAAAATTGGCGTAAGCAAATAAATCCCGCTTCTGACTATTTCAGTATCTGCCTCGAAATGACAAGTTTCTGAATTTCGCTGGTACCCTCCCCAATCGTGCAGAGTTTCGCATCGCGGTAGAATTTCTCAACAGGGAAATCTTTCGTGTAGCCATAGCCACCAAAAATCTGCACCGCTTCATTGGCCACTCGCACGGCCGTTTCCGAAGCAAACAATTTCGCCATCGCTGATTCTTTTGTCACGGGCTTCCCGGCATCTTTCAAGGCGGCTGCCTGATAGGTCAATAGCCGGGCCGCTTCAAGATCGGTAGCCATATCGGCCAGTTTAAAGCTTATTCCCTGGAACGAAGCAATGGGTTGGCCAAATTGTTCACGCTCTTTGGCGTAGGCCAGAGCGGCATCATAAGCGCCCTGCGCAATGCCAAGGCTAAGAGCAGCAATCGAGATTCGGCCTCCATCAAGTACTTTTAGCGACTGCACAAACCCGTCACCCACGGCACCCAGCCGTTGGCTATCCGAAATTCGACAATCGTCAAAGAGCATCTCTGCGGTCTCTGAGGCTCGCATCCCTAATTTATCTTCTTTGCGACCGCCCGAAAAACCAGGCGTATCACGCTCAACAATAAAGGCTGTTGCGTTATGGGGCGTATTTGGTTCACCGGTTCGGGCGATAACAACCGCCACGTTGCCGCTTTTGCCATGAGTGATAAAGTTTTTCGCCCCATTTAGAACCCAGTTGCCCTGGCTATCGCGTACGGCTGTCGTTCGCATATTACCCGCATCCGAACCCGTATTGGGCTCCGTCAGGCCCCAGGCACCCAGCCATTCGCCGGTAGCCAGGCGGGGTAAGTACGTTTGTTTCTGATCTTCGTCGCCGAATAATAAAATATGGTTGGTGCAAAGGGAATTGTGAGCGGCCATGGAGAGGCCGATGGAGCCATCGATACGCGAAAGTTCGACAATCGCGGCTACATACTCATGATACCCCAAGCCAGCGCCCCCATACTCGACAGGGACCAGCATACCCATCAGGCCCTGTTCACCAAGCTGCTGAAATAATTCGGATGGAAAGTGCTGAGTATCATCCCAATGCCGTATATTCGGTCGAATAAGCCGTTCGCCAAGATCACGGACTGATTGGGCAATTAATTCTTGATTTTCTACAATTTCGTTTGTCATAAAGTGAAGCCTCTTAATCCAATGGCCAGTGAGTAATTTAAACATTTTCCAGGATAAGTTCAATCTTTTTTTTTGTTTGAATTCCTTTGCCAATCAACGGGATTATTTACCGTTACCTAAGATTTATGTTTATGATTTTTATATATTTGAAACTAGATAGACGGTTAATATCAATAACGGTATCATAGGGTCTGTGCATTAGCTGCAGAAATAGGTAAAAGTCCGTATAAGTAGCGGGCTAGACCGATAAGTCACTATTGCATCGTAAATGAGGGTGCTTATTGAAAAACTCCTATTTTTGTGACATTGCTTAATTGGACGAGTCTGTAATTAGGGTAACGGGAAATTTTATCAATAAATAGATATGAAATTAGCAGTTGTTGGAACAGGATATGTAGGACTTGTTACCGGGACATGTTTCGCGGAAACAGGTAACCAGGTGACGTGCGTTGACATCGACGTACGTAAAGTCGAAAAGCTTAACAACGGTATCGTTCCCATATACGAACCGGGTCTTGAAACGTTGTTTCACCGGAACGTAGAAGAAGGTCGGTTATCCTTCACCACGGATCTGGAAGAAGGCATTAAAGGGGCTGAGGTTATTTTCCTGGCCTTACCAACTCCTCCGGGCGAAGATGGTTCGGCCGATTTGAAATACATCCTGAAAGTAGCCAGCGATTTAGGGCCAATTCTTAGCCAATACGCTGTAATTGTTGATAAAAGCACGGTTCCTGTTGGCACAGCCGAAAAAGTGCACGCCCATATTGCCGACAATGCTAAAGTAGATTTCGACGTTGTATCAAATCCTGAATTCCTGCGGGAAGGGGTTGCTGTTGAAGATTTTATGAAGCCCGACCGGGTAGTTATCGGTACGAAATCAGACCGGGCCAAAGCGGTCATGAATAAACTTTACGCCCCCTTGGTTCGCCAGGGAAATCCCGTTATTTTCATGGACGAGCGGTCGGCCGAAATGACCAAATATGCCGCTAACGCATTCCTGGCCACGAAAATCACCTTCATGAACGAGATTGCCAACCTGTGTGAGCGGGCTGGTGCCAATGTCGATGACATTCGCCGGGGTATCGGTACAGACAGCCGGATTGGCAAGCGCTTCCTGTTTGCCGGTATTGGGTATGGCGGTAGCTGCTTCCCGAAAGATGTGCAGGCACTAGCCAAAACGGCCAAGGATTTCGATTACGATTTCAAAGTACTGAAATCGGTTATGGAGGTGAATTACGAACAGAAAACCAAATTGATGCCGTTGATCATGAACCACTTCGGTGGCGATCTGACGGGTAAAACGATTGCTGTCTGGGGATTGGCTTTCAAACCGTATACCGACGATATCCGCGAAGCCCCAGCCCTGGATAACATCCAGGCGCTGCTCGATGCAGGTGCCAAAGTGACGGTTTATGATCCCGAAGCGATGGAAAACGTTCGGAACGTGATTGGTAACTCCGTTACGTATGCACACACACAATATGCTGCCCTTGATGATGCCGATGCGCTGGTTATCGTTACCGAATGGCCCTTATTCCGCACGCCGGATTTCGACAAAATGAATCTGCTGCTGAAAAACAAAGTAATTTTCGACGGTCGTAACGTATACGAACTCGAGCAGATGCGCGAAGTGAATTACACCTATTACAGTATTGGACGCGAAGCTGTTTTGGCACCCGTTGAACAGAAAGTCTAACTTTTTTTACGCATAAAGACAAAATACACAGAGATTTGCACAGCATAGACAGACTGTGTACTCTGTGTATTTCTGTGTAATCCTTTTCCAAGCAATATATGAAACGTGTACTGATTACGGGTGGAGCCGGATTTTTAGGGTCGCACCTTTGCGACCGGTTTATTAAAGAAGGTTATCACGTAATGGCCATGGATAACCTCATTACGGGCGACATCCGTAATATCGAGCATCTGTTCCATCTGCCAAATTTCGAGTTCTATCACCACGATGTATCCAAGTACATCCATGTGCCGGGCGAACTGGATTACATTCTTCATTTTGCCTCTCCAGCCAGCCCGATCGATTACCTGAAAATCCCGATTCAAACGCTGAAAGTGGGTTCGCTGGGTATTCATAACTGCCTGGGCCTGGCGCGGGTAAAAGGGGCTCGTGTCTTGATTGCGTCTACATCAGAGGTATACGGCGATCCGAACGTTCACCCGCAACCCGAAGAATACTGGGGCAACGTAAACCCAATTGGACCACGGGGTGTCTACGACGAAGCAAAACGGTTTCAGGAAGCAATCACAATGGCTTACCATACCTATCATGGTCTGGAAACGCGCATCGTTCGTATTTTCAACACCTACGGCCCACGGATGCGCCTGAACGACGGTCGGGTATTGCCCGCTTTTATCGGGCAAGCCCTGCGGGGGGAAGACCTGACGGTCTTCGGCGATGGTAGCCAAACTCGTTCATTCTGCTATGTCGACGATCTGGTAGAGGGTATTTACCGCCTGTTGCTCAGCGATTACGCGTATCCGGTCAATATTGGCAATCCATCGGAAATTACCATCAAGGAGTTTGGCGAAGAGATCATCAAACTTACCGGGACCAAGCAGAAGCTCGTGCTTAAGGATTTGCCCGTTGATGATCCAAAACAACGCCAGCCCGATATAACAAAGGCAAAAGCAATTCTGGACTGGGAGCCAAAAGTGTCCCGCGAAGAAGGTCTGCGGATCACGTACGACTACTTTAAAAATCTGCCGGAAGAAGAATTATACACGGCGGCTTACCACCGGGAGTTTTCAAAAAAGTAAGCGATCGGGCGTCGATTCCCGAAAACATCGTAGATTTACTTTTTCGTAACTGCCTTAGGTGGTTACCTTTAGCTGTCTAATGAAAACCTGCACACGATATCGTATGCAGGTTTTTTGTTGTTAAAGTGCGCTAAAAAAGTGTCCTATTAAGGCTATAGCCGGTCTTTGAAACTTTCGTAGCCGAACGTTTTGAGTAGCTGAAAGGACTCATTTTCCTTCCATACCCCAATTGAGGGTAAGTTCACGCCATTGAAGGTGGTCGTTTTCACCATGGTGTAGTGAATCATATCGTCGAACACGATTTTGTCTCCCACGGCCAGCGGTTTATCGAACGAATAATCGCCCATAAAGTCACCCGCCAGACAGGTCATGCCACCCAGGCGATAGGTGGGTTTGCCCGCAACCGGCTCATGATAGGACCCGATAATGCGGGGCTTGTAGGGCATTTCGAGCGTGTCAGGCATGTGGGCCGCAAAGGAGGTATCCAGTACCGCAACCGAAATTCCCTGGCTATCAAAAACGTCGAGTACAGTAGACGTCAGTACGCCCGTTTGCCAGGCAATGGCCGAACCGGGTTCCAGAATGACGTCTACATTGTATTTCTGGCGGAAAGCCGTCAACAGCTTAATGAGGTGATTGGTATCATAGCCTTCGCGGGTCATCAGATGGCCTCCGCCAAAGTTGACCCATTTGGCCTGGTGCAGCAAATTACCAAACCGGCTTTCGAGGGCATCGAGGGTGCGTTCGAGCGTAAACGAATCGTTTTCGCAAAGGGTATGAAAATGGATACCTTCCAACCCCTCCGGTAACTGATCGGGCAGTTGATCGCGGGTGGCACCCAGCCGGGAGCCGGGCACGCAAGGATTATACATGTCCGTCGCCACTTCCGAATACTGCGGATTGACGCGAATTCCGCAGGAAACGGGTTTGCCTGCTACCCGATCCTTGAAGCGCTCCCACTGCGTCCATGAATTGAACGTCAGGTGGCTGCTTCGACTAACAACTTCATCGAACGTAGCATCCTGATAAGCGGGTATGTAGGTATGTGCCTGCACGCCCATGTATTCGTTGACGAGCTTGATTTCGTTGAGTGAGCTGGCTGTGGCACCGCTCAGGTACTCACGCACCAACGGAAACGCATTGTACATGGAAAAACCTTTCAGCGCCAGAATAATTGTAACTCCGGCCGCTTGCTGCACCGAATCAATCAACTGAAGGTTACGGCGAAGTTTGGCCTCCTCAAGGATAAAGCAAGGGGACGGAATAACTGATTCGTCGGTTAAATCGAGGTGTTGAAGCAGAGTCGTATTCATGCCACAAAGGTATAACTAATGCCCTTTCCGTTTGGGATAGTCGACGCCGAATAGTATAGGTAATTTGTACTTGACTCGTAGTGGATGGCCTGACTGACCACCGGGTTCCCAAAGCGGCATAGTTCTGATAACCCGTATGGCTTCTTCATCGCAGCCATACCCCAGACCTTCTAAAACAGTAATATCGGTACGGTTGCCATCAGGTTCAACGATGAAGGAAACATAGACCTTCCCTTTGACGCCTGCTTGTTCAGCCGCAGATGGATAATTGACATTTGTTTTCATGTATTTGTCCAGCGCCGTCATACCGCCCGGAAATTGAGGTTGCTTTTCGACAATAGTATATACACTTGGATCAAACTTTTCAGACCGTTGGGCTAAGGTGATCTGGGTTAGAAAAAGTAACCCAAAATGTATATATAGGAAAACGATGGGCGCTGGTTGGGGAGAAGACCGGAAGATGAGCATACCACTTTGCGATGTTTGTGTACCGCCTTGATGCATTCTGTACGGCTTTTGCATAAAGTGATTTACTCGAGTGTAAACGAGATGGGTAGGTTGTACTTCACCCGAACCGCGCGGCCAGCCTGTTTACCGGGCCGCCAGTGGGGCATTTTTTGCATGACCCGTACGGCTTCCTCGTCGCAGCCAAATCCGATGCCTTTCAGGACTTGTATATCCGTCAGGCTACCGTCCGTATTGACAACAAAACTAACATACACCCGGCCCGACACACCCGCCGATGCCGCTGACCTGGGGTAGTTGAGGTTCTTGCCTAAAAAAGTGCGTAAGGCGTCCAGCCCGCCAGGATATTCCGGTTGTTGCTCGACTGTTACAAAGGGTGCTTCGGGTTTGGTTTCCATCTCCAGCGCTTTCTCTTTTATGGTCGGGGCGCTGGCCTCCGGTGCCGCAATGATGTCAATATCGCCCGTACCCTGAGCGGTTTCTGTACCCGACGTGGCATTCTCTAACTGATCCGTTGTGGGTGGTAAATCCTCTTCGATGACATCGGCTTCGGGCATGACGACGAGTGGTAAGTTTTTGACCGTATTGACTGCCGGAGCCGTTTCGGTGGGCGGCAGGGCAATGGGCGGCTCAACGGGTGGCTCTGCCAGTTCAGTGAACGTCACCTCGTTCATGGACTGGTTAGGGTTCACCAGAGCCTGCGGCCAGAAGCGGGCATACAGCGTGGGAGCGGCCAAGGTGCCTAAAAACAGGGCGATGCCCAGTCCCAGGGCACGGTTGAGCGTTGGGCGGTACTGTTTGCGTAGGTCGAAAGCTCCATAGGCTCGGTTGCGTGCCTGAAAAATAATGTCGTCGTAGGTTAATGCGACGGGTTCAGGCATAGTAGATGTGTACATGGCGCTGTGTGATTTGGTTTGTTTTACCAGGATGCTCGCACCCGCCAGATTCCATATTACAGACTGTCGTACTTTTTTACGAGCAGAATGGCGTCAGTATCGGTTTTAAACAACAGATTTTCCTGCTTGACAAATGCTTTCAGTTCTTCTTTCCGATCACCCAGGGCGTCGATAATCGACTTGTCTGAGAGTTTGACTTTGGTCAATGTCTGGTCGGGCCTGAGCAGATAATAAGAAAACGCATTCTGGTAGGCGTCATAGCGTACATCGCTGGCGTACGGGTTTTTATAATCGGCTGATTTGACCGTTTTGGCTATTCGCTTCAGTAAGGCGTTCTTACCCTGATAGAGCAACAGAAAGTAGCCGTCCTTCAGGGTTTGATCATTTGTTTTGGCCGTTGGTAAGCGCTCGAAAAAGTATACTTGTCCGTCTTTACTGTTGAGGGCAAAGTGCTTTACCTGATTGGCATCGATAATGATCGAGTCATTCCCGAAGCCTGTTCGTAGTAGAATCAACTGTTGTTTGTGGGCATTGAATTTGAGCGGCACATTGGTGTAGTTCTTCCCTGTCGTCATCTCGACCTGCCCATTGATCCAGTCGGGTAAAAAATAAGGAGTTCCCTTCAGCCCTTCGTAGCGGTTATCGAGGGTATTAACCATGCCGTTTGGCCCAGCGCCAATAATCTGATTCGTCGATTGGTACGTTTCGTATCCGTTCCGTTGGTTGAGGGGCGTAGGGCTATCCTGTCGGCTGGCGCTGTTCGCTTTGGTCGTGTCACGGGTTTGGGCATACCCAATCGAAAGGGAGAGAAGGGCTATTGTCGTTAGAAATAGAGTTTTCATGCGATGGATGGTCAGTGGATTTGATTGGGTATCTAAATAACGAAAAATCCCGCCATCTGGGATGAACGGGAGATCGATAAATCATCAATACCGATTACGTTGTGCGAGAGTCGACTCTCGCACAACGTAACCGGCAGAGCTTCCTAATAATCGTGCGGGAGCGGGATGTTGATGCGCTCCTGAACGGGTAGCCCCTGTATGTTCATTTGCTCGATAAACGGATCCGGGTCCAGTTCTTCGCAGTTCCAGACGCCGGGTTTCATCCAGACGCCGGTGAGCATCAGCATGGCACCAATCATGGCCGGAACGCCCGTCGTGTAGCTAACGGCCTGTCCACGCACTTCACGGTAGGTTTCAGCATGGTCGCAGTTGTTCCAGATGAAACACGTGCGCTCTTCCCCATCTTTCACCCCTTTAATCTGGCAGCCAATGCTGGTCTGGCCCGTGTAGTTTTCGCCCAGCGAATCGGGAGCAGGCAGCACCGCTTTCAGAAATTCGAGCGGCACAACGTCCATACCCTGGAACTTCACCTTGTCGATTCGGGTCATGCCCACGTTCTGAAGTACCTCCAGATGAGTCAGATACGCTTGCCCAAAGGTCATCCAGAAACGAGCCCGTTTCAGGGTTGGGAAGTTCTTGACCAGTGATTCCAGTTCCTCGTGATACAGCACGTACGACTCACGAGCGCCGATTTCGGGGTATTCGATGGGTTTGTGAATACTCATGGCCGGAATCTCGATCCATTCGCCATTTTCCCAATAACGACCGGGCTGGGTTATTTCCCGGATGTTAATTTCTGGGTTAAAATTGGTGGCAAATGCTTTGCCATGGTTGCCTGCATTGCAATCTACGATGTCCAGATAATCCATCCGGTCGAAGTAGTGCTTGTTAGCGTAGGCGGTGAATACCTGCGTGGCACCCGGATCGAAGCCGCAGCCCAGAAGGGCCATCAGGCCAGCCTCCTCAAAGCGCTCTTTGTAAGCCCATTGCCAGCTGTATTCAAACTTGGCAACATCTTTGGGTTCATAATTAGCCGTATCCATATAGTGCACACCCGCTTCCAGGCAGGCATCCATAATGGGCAAATCCTGGTAGGGTAGGGCCACATTAATGACCAGCACGGGCTTGAATGACCGGATCAGGGCGACCATTTCGGCCACCACATCGGCATCTACCTGGGCGGTTTGAACAGTGACGCCGTGCATCTCCTGAATTTCGGCCGCAATACGGTCGCACTTGGATTTCGTGCGACTAGCCAGCATAATCGTTGTGAAGACATTGCTGTTCATGGCACATTTGTGCGCCACAACACTACCAACACCACCGGCTCCAATAATGAGCACGTTTGCCATCTATCTGAATGATTAGTTTGTGTATCCTTTCGGCCGCAAAGATAAGGAAACTGACTACGCAGATGAGTGACTGAGGGCGGAAGTTAACGGATTGATAAACTTTCCCGTTGGATAGAATTGAATACGGGCATCACGAATAGTTAAATTTTGCCGGGAATCTGTAACAACATATTTAGTATATTTGTTAGGTAGAGAATAGTTGCCCTCCCTAAATTACTTCGTTATGAAATTTGTATCTTCTGCTAACTCACTGGACTCATTTGAGTTCGCCATCCTGGGTTACGGCCAGGCGACAAAAAGCTGGCGTGACCGCAATCGGCTTCAATGCCGGTTTTCGACCTTCTGGCGGCAACAGGCTGACACACAGTCGGCAAGGTTGCACACCTGGGAGGTTAAACGTCTGCTGACGGGACTTCGGGCACTCTGGAATAAAGCCACCAATCATGTGGCCCTGACCTTCTCCGAGCCGGGTTTAAGTATGGACGCGAAGGCGATATCCGATGATAGCTACCGGCTGCAAATCCAGTTGGGACACGATCTGACACCCGCCTGGAACGAATATCCTGACTTTCCGGTAGAAATGGATATAGTGTTGAGCCGCACGCAACTCCAGGAAGCCATACAGGAGCTATCAGGACAGATCGAAACTTATCCGGAGCGGTAAGATTCGCCACATTAATTAATTGTCCAGTGCCTGGTAGATCATCAGACTGAATTTATCATCGAGTTCCCCGCCGTAACTTGTTCCCCACATCTGTTTCATGAGCACCGCGCAGATTTTTTCTTTAGGATCGGCAAAATAGTCCGTGCTAAAAGCCCCGCCCCAGGAAAAAGTGCCTATGCTGCTCAGGTCTTTGGTGTGCCCTTTCTCATTGACAACGGAAAAGCCCAGGCTGAAATAGCCGTGCGGATCCGGGAAAAGGGTGCCCGTCTGATTCGAGTTGGTAAATAGGTCAACGCCTTTCCGGCTTAGAAACCGCTTGCCATTGTACACGCCGTTATTCAACAGCATCTGGAGAAAAATAGCGTAATCGTAGGCCGTACTCGACAAACCGCCACCACCCGAAAAATAGGCTTTGGCGCCAACGATTGGGAAATCAGGATCGGTAGGCAGCGTTTTTATGGTCGATGTTTTGACAAGTTTCTTGTCCTTGTCTTCCGAATAGACCGGCACCAGTCGGTCTTTTTTCGAGTCGGGCAGATAGAAATACGTGTCTTTCATGCCCAGCGGTTCGAAAATACGTTTCTGAAAAAACTGGTCCAGCGGCATTCCCGATACGACTTCCACCAGGGCGCCTAACACATCGATGCTCAGGCCATAGGTCCACTTTTCGCCGGGTTGATGATTGAGCGGCAACTTTGCCAGCGTCTTCACCGCATCACCAATTTTTACGTTTTGGGTTGTAAACGCATCGATAATTCCTGCTTTCGTATAAATGGCCCGCATGTGGGGATCGCTCGAAATCACGTTGTAATTGAGGCCCGACATATGGGTCAATAAATGCCGGATGGTAATTTCCCGCTTTGCGGGAACGGTGGTATAGGTGCTGTCTTTTTCATTGAATTTGTCGAGAACAACCGGCTTGGCAAACTCCGGGATATACTTGCTGATCGGGTCGTCGAGCATGATTTTGCCTTCTTCGTGAAGCATCATCACCGCCAGTGACGTAATGGCTTTCGTCATGGACGCAATCCGGTAGATCGCATCTTTCGCCAGCGGCTTGTTAATGTCCAGATCAGCGGTGCCAAACGCTTTGTAGTACACAATTTTGCCGTCTTTTACCACCAACGCAGCGACACCCGGAAAGGCTTTTTTGTCGATGTACGATTGAATGAGCCCGTCGATGCGGTTGAGTCGTTCGCTGGAGAAACCGACCATTTCGGGTGCAGCCGCGGCCAGGAGCGGAGGGGCCTGCTTAGTACCTGTTTGTGCATAGACCGAAATGGTGGTGAGCACCAGCAATACGCTTGCCCGGAAAGTAGTCGTGAGGTTCATGTCGGTAAGGGGAAGGATATGAGTGGCCATTTTGCCCCGTGTTTAAACCGATGCAAAACAGCCCCACCATCAGTCGGTAAATAACGAAAAAATCTTTGTGAAACCCAGTTGACCTAATTATCGACGTCTTTGATTGTGGTCCGGTTGTCGTTCGCCCGTTTCTCGTACGGAATCCGAAACGAACTCAGGTTGGGCACATGTGTTCGTTTACGGTTCAATTCATGCTGGTAGATCGTTTGACCAAGCTGATACAGGAACGGGTGACCCACGGTCTCGTACTCATATTTATCGTCATTCAGAATGCCATCGCTGTTGGCATACAGAGTCGCGGTTAGCATGTATTCGACTTTATGGTTGAAGTCCACCACGTAAGACGCGTCTGTCAGAAAGCCGTAGGCCCAGCCAACTTTGTTGAAAACCCGGACATTCTGAGGGAGTTGATGGTGCAGACTGTCCATAAAAAAGAATTTTACGTAACTATCATAATACTGTTGAGCGTCGTATTTGGGGTAATTGGTTTCGCGGGGAAATTGCGACAGGTACTGATACAGAAAGGCATAGTCGTCGGGCGTGAGGTCGAACCGTTGCTTCTTCGGCACGGAGAGCGGAAACATAACGGATTGTAAAATCTGCTGGAAACTTTCAAGCGGAAATTTGTTCCGTTCCGTGAAGTTGAAGGGCTCCTGAATCAGGCTGTCTTTCGCATAATATCCCTTGCCGAGTTTGGCCGTCCGACTGAAGTCAAACGGGTCTTTGTTATACGCTGCCTCCTGCGCATACAGGAGCTTTCCATCTGCCTGAATAAACCGAATGGGGTTGGTATGGCGGTTTTCTTCCGGTGTCATCCGCACGAACCGATGTGTAATCCGTGTATCCAGATACCCTTTGGCGTGTAAATTTCGGTTAATGCGTTCCTGCCCGACGAATTCATACATGCGGCTATAGGCGTCATTGTCACTCACTAGAAACGCTTTTCTGATAAACTGAGCGATCGACGGATAGCCCGTCTGGGCCGTGTTGTCGTGCCATTCTTTTGTTTGCCCACTGTAAGCGCTGTCGAACTGCATGGACGTAAACTTGGTCACGCCAGGCTTTTTCAACTGGTTTATTTTCTCAAGTGACAGCAGGGCCAGGGGTAATTTTACGGTCGAAGCGGGGTTGAAATACTCCGTACTATCGACCCGAAAATAGTAGTTTTTGAAAGACGGTTTATTGTTGGCATCCCGGTCAATCTGCGTATAAATGATCTGTAGTCGATAAGTTTCCGGATGCTGGATAACTTCTTGAAAAACAGGGTGCTTGTTCGTCAAAAGCAAATCCTTAAGCAGGGCATCTGTACGAGGCTGGGCGTAACTACGTACGACGAGGAGCAGCAGGCACAGAGCGGTAGCGAGATGGTGCATAGGTATAGTTTGTAATGCGGTGATGCGGCATTCCGACATCCGGTCCGCATAACTGTTGGGCTAATAAGACCAGCCATTGCAATTAGCCATGTTACAGGACCAACTGCTCAAAAAGTTTTTCCAGCGTTTCCTGGGCGCTTATGCATAGACCGGGGTGAACAGGCGACGTTTGTACCACTGTGCTTCGGGTTGCGGTCAGCCAGCGAAAGCGACCCGCAATGGGTAGTTGACCGATGGTGCCGCCTTCTTTACGGCCAGCGCAGATGCGTTCGAAGGCCAGCAGGCGCTCTTTCAATTCCTGGCAGTCGATCTTGTCCGAGAAAGCACAAAGCCGATCTTCATTCAATGTATACATTGTTTTCAGAAAGCCTTCCGCAGAGCAGTAAAGAATGACGCCTACGTTAAGGAATTCTTCCCGTTCGACGCGTGGCATGACGCGGATGACGGCGTACTCAAACAAGTGCTTTTCTGGCATGGATAGCTTCTTTCACAAAGATTTCGGATGAGGCAACTCGCGATACTAAAAATTGGGCGTACACCGCGCGCTGTTCGTCGGGCGACTCCGGCGTCGACTCGTTTATCAGCCATTCGTCAGGAATCAACCCGACGATAGCTTGGATACGGTCAGGGGTGAGGATCGTTCGAAATTCGGCATCGACGGCATCGAGTTCGCTGGCCTGAGGCAGCAATACATGGTCTTTCACCTGAACGAACGGGCGCTTGCTCTGGGCTTCCCAGTTTTCCCAGGAGTGGTGAAAATACAGGGCTGCGCCATGGTCGATCAGCCATAATTCCTTATGCCAGATGAGCATGTTTGTATTGCGGGCCGTGCGGTCAACGTTCGTGACCAGACAGTCCAGCCAGACAATTTGCGACGCTAGTTTGGCATCGACTGTCGTGACCAGTGGGTCGAACGTAATGGAGCCAGCCAGATAATGCAGGGCCAGGTTGAGGCCTTCGCTGGCCCGGAGCAGATCCTGAATTTCTTCGTCGGGCTCCGTACGGCCAAACGCTTCATCGAGCGTCGCGAACACGATTTCCGGAATCCGTAGGCCAAGCAAACGGGCAATCTCACCCGCAATCAGTTCCGCGATAAGCGCTTTGGCTCCTTGCCCCGCTCCACGAAACTTGAGTACGTATAGAAAATCGTCATCGGCCTCGACCAGGGCGGGCAACGAGCCACCCTCCCGCAAGGGTTTGGCATAGCGCGTTACGCTGACGGTTCTGAGTTCAGGTTGATAAATAGGCACAATGGGTACGTCGAAAATAGAAATCTGTTTTTGGAATTAACTGCACAAAGTCTCCAGCGGCCTAAATTTATGGGGCATTCGGTACTTTTACTACAATTGCGGCAAATACCAGAACGAAGGTACCGATTAGGAATAAAGACCTTTCTGCATCAATTTAAGCACTCGTTGATGGATATTTGGGTAAACATGTATTTTTACCGGTATCCTAATACAACCTGCTCATTCATGAAAATCAATCTATTAACCTACCTGTTTTTTATCGTAGTATCCGTTAACTTTTGTGCCAGTGCCCAGCAGTCACTCGAAGGCGACCTCGATAAATTATTCGCCAGCACGCCCGACTTTAGTGGAGTGGTGCTCATTGCCGACAAAGGCAAGCCCATTTACGAAAAGGCGTTCGGCTATAAACGATTCGAGACGAAATCGCCACTGGCAACTTCGTCTATTTTCGAACTGGCCTCCGTCTCCAAGCAGTTTACGGCCATGACGATCATGATGCTGAAGCAGGAGGGAAAGCTCAATTACGATGACCGGATTGATAAATACATTTCGGGTCTGCCGTATCCGGGAATAACTATCCGGCACCTGCTCAACCATACGTCCGGTCTGCCTGATTATCAGGATGTGATGGACAAGCATTGGGACAAGAGCAAAGTCGCCAACAACGCCGACAACGTTGCCTATCTGATCAAGTACCACCCCGCGAAACTATTTGAACCGGGAGCCAAATACACCTACAGCAATACGGGTTACATGCTACTGGCGAGCATTGCCGAACGGGCATCGGGACAGGATTTTATCAACTTTTGCCGAACGCGCATTTTTAACCCCGTCGGCATGACGCATACCGACATTCGCACCAGAGAAGCAAAACTAAAACTGCCTGATGTGGCCTGGGGACATATTTATGTGCCTGAGAAAAAACGGTACGTTCAGGCCGATTCCTTTCCCGAATTTAATTACGCCATCTGGCTGGGTGACCGCAAAGGCCCCGGTCGTATCAGTTCGACCGCCGACGATTTGCTGAAGTGGGACCGTGCGCTGTACTCTAATCAACTGGTTAGTCAGCAAACGCTGAGAGACGCCTTCACTCCGGCTAAACTCAATGATGGCTCACTGTCTTCGTATGGCTTCGGGTGGGAGTTGTCGCAAAGCCCGAAACTTGGCCGTCTTGTCTGGCACGACGGTGATAACCCCGGCTACAAAACTCAGATCATGCGCTACATCGACGCCGACAAAACGATTATTCTGCTCTGCAACAACGCCCACGAGAAGAAGGCCGATATGATTAAAGCGCTACAGGCGTTGATGGAGAAATAAGACTGGTCAATCCATTGAAACGGATCAGGCAGGTCATTCTATGTCCATCCGTTTGATTTTTTCTTCCTCAATCGTATAGACATGTTTGACCATACCATCTGTCAGAATAGTGCCTTTTTTGTCGTGGATCAGTTGATGGACGAGCACGTCGATCTGTCCACCGGTCATCGACCGAATTGATAAGGGCGTTACGGTTGGGTCGATTTCCTGCCATTGCCGCGTCCAATATGCCCGTACCTCGTCATGCCCGTGTACGTAGCCGCCTTCCCAGCCGTTAGGCCATTGTACATCTGTGTGCATGAGGGCAAGCACAGCATCGATATCCTTTGTGTTGAACGCGTTGTAGGCTCGATTGATCAGGTCCTGATAGTCCATCGTTTTGCTAAAAGGCTAGGTGTTGTGGTTGAATTCCGCTCATCAAAAGAAGCGGATCTTCTACGAATCAGGCGTCAGTATACATTGAGATTTTATCGGATCTACCTGAGATCAACCAGTTAACAACTATATATGGGCACCCCGGCGTGGTTAGTTGCCCACGTCAGAGTGCCCATACATGCTTCTTTTCTGTCTGCTGTTCAGACTACCTGAACAGCAGACATGCGCTTACCTTGCCCTAGACCGTTAAAGTTCCTTCAATGGAGTCGTCCAGTGTTTTGCCCATGATGGCACCGGCAATTGTTTTGACAAATGCCACCGCATCACCGTGTTTATTGTCCCAGTAATAAGCTTCCAGCGTATTCACTTTTATGACCGTAATACGCGGATCATCTACGCCTTCGGTGAACCATGCTTTTAAAATGGGCTCCCAAAGTTCTTTGATAAGTGCCTTATCGGTAGAGATGGTAGCCGCTCCGTAGATACTCAGGAAATCGGAGTAGTCTGACCCCTGAAACAGGAGCTGCACGTTGTTATCGGACTGGATCGTTGCGTTTTTGTGGCTATCGTTGGCGCTCAGAAACCAGAAATTACCCTTTTCGTCGACTTTCTGTACCGACATGGGCCTTGTTTGCAATGGCTCGCCGGTTTTGATTCCTGTGCAGAAAAAGCACGTACTACTTTTGTCGACCAACTCTTTGATTTTCTTGCCGGCTTCGCTGCCAATCAGGTCTTCGTGGTTTTTTTCGGGTTGCTGTTGATTGATACTATCCATACCGATTGAGTTAACGGGTAAATTGGTGATCTATGTTTAACAACAGGATTGGTCAAACCGCTTTTTAGAAAATACATTTCCTTAGTGTACGGTTTTAACGACCGTACCCGTGAGGCTTTATGCCGAAACAATACAGCGCCTTCATCGCGACGTTTAGCCACAAGCGCATCTGATCCGGCAACTGATTGCCGCCAGACAGTTTGGAACCTGATGGGCTTTGCTGCGGCTCAACCCTACCGGAAAGTCCCCTTTCGACGCTGGTATTCTGCTGGCTTCATTTTCGGTAGATGATCTGGGGATGAACTACAAACGACGGATCGGGTTCGGGCTGTGCTGATGCATGAGTACGCCCGCTTATCACATAAGCACTGCATCTACCTGGTAAAGTGTCTTACCTTGGACTTTCTTACATACCGCTAACCAGCAGTGCTAAACCAGTCATGGGAAAGAAAATCTTAGTTTCGTTTGTAACGGCTTTAGAAAATATTCGGACTCGCTTTTTCCACACCCTGTTGTCGATACTCGGTATTGTTATTGGGGTGGCGGCCCTGGTGGCCATGCTGTCGTTGATTGATGGTATGGAGCAATATGCTCAGGAACAAATCACGAAAACGACCTCGCTGAAAGCAATTCTGATTCAACCCAATCTGTTCAAATCGGTGAATGGGGTAGGCGTGAAGAAAGAGACGTATGCCTATTTGACCTACGATTCGTTTGGTAAACTGCGCTCGTCCCTGACAAAGCCCGCAACGGGGTATCTCTATAGTCGGCAGCCCGCTGAAATTACGGCAAGGGCAACTAACCGGGACATTGGTACAATCGTGACCGGCATGAGCCTTCCGATGCACCCGGACATAGCGATGGTATATGGCAAGGCGTTTAGCGAAACGGACCTGAAGAACAAGCATCCGGTTGCCGTTATCAATCAGCAACTGGCGAAGCAACTGGTGGGCAAAAAGCCAGAAAAAACGGCTATCAATCAGCAAGTGTTATATAAGGGCACTCCGCTGACCATAATCGGGATTTCGGCCGATAAAGACGCCAAAGTTGGGCAGTTGATGATGCCCGTTACTCTGTTTTCGGATAGTGCCCTGAAAGCCACCCCAGCCATGTGTTTTATCGAGGCTGAGAGCGTAGAAGATGTGCCTGAACTGAAAAAGCAGATCGAGGGCTGGCTGACCACCCATATGAAGACCAAACTGGCCGATTTTTCCATTATCACCAATGAGCAGCGTGTGAGTCAGGTAGCCAAAGGCTTTCTTCTGTTTCGCCTGATTATGGGAATGATTGTGGGTATTTCGGTACTGGTGGGCGGGATTGGTGTGATGAACGTACTGCTCATTTCGATAACGGAGCGGACGGTCGAAATAGGCGTTCGAAAGGCCCTTGGCGCAAAACGGCAGGATATTTTATGGCAGTTCCTCTCCGAATCCATCACCATCTCCACCTTTGGTAGTTTACTTGGGCTGGCGCTGGGATTATTAAGCACGCTGGCGTTCGTGCCGATTGTGAAAGCTCTCACCGACATCCCGTTTCAGATGGCGTATACCTGGAATACGTTTATTATCATCATGGTCGTTGCGATGCTGATTGGCGTTATTTTCGGCACGTACCCGGCCATGCGAGCCGCCCGGCTCGATCCAGTCGAAGCCATTCGGCGGGAGTAAGGGTAGAATGTTGATTATCTGTCAAACACGCCAGCGGGTCTGCTCATACGCGTCATTCCAGAAATACCACTCCAACCGACTCGATACCCGGAACGCTTCCCGCATTTGGGCTACCTCCAGCGGTCCGGCCGTTTCGGCATATTGATTGGTCAGGGCCAGCATTTGATTGACCGACTGGTCGAAGGCGTCGCCCGCGTAGGTGTCGATCCAGCTTCGGTAGGGGTTTTCCTGAATGGCTCGTTCATAAATGTATTTGCCCACCTGCCGATAAATCCAGAAACAAGGCAAAACGGCCGCAGCACCAACGGCTATCGACTGAAGGGAGGTGGTAGCCAGCAGGTAGTTCGTGTAAGCAAAACAGGCGGGCATTTTCGCTGTTTCGGGTTGGATATCGTAGAGCGCAAAATACGTCTCGTGCAATGCCCGCTCCACGAGAATAGCGTTTTGGGCAAACTGCGTGAAGGCCAGCATATCGTCGGGTGTGGTGGCCTTTGTCGCCAGTTGATTCAACGCCCGGCTGAAGTCCGTCAGGTAAAGCGCATCCTGCTGGATGTAGTATTGAAACGTTGTTGATGGAAGGCTGCCCTCCATTAGCTCGGTAACAAAGCCGTGTTCGAGTATGGACGTGTAAATAGGGCTGATGTCCTGCCAAAGTTGGTCGGTGAATGTCATACGGATTTACTGCCAAACGTTAAAAAAATGGTGAACAGGACCATGCCCATGGCCTAGTTTATAAACGGCCCCCGTGCGAAGGGCCTGAGTCAAATAGTCTTTGGCCGCAGCTACCGCATCCACCACCGATAAATCCCGGGCCAGCCCGGCGGCAATGGCTGAAGAAAGCGTACAGCCCGTTCCATGCGAATTATCCGTCGGGATCCGGCTTGTGGGGAACCAATGTTGCTCTTCTGCTCCGATATACAGTAAGTCGGTACTTTCGGCTGTGGGTAAATGACCGCCTTTCACCAGAATCGCTCCCGGGCAAAGCGTTGCCAGATCAACGGCGGCCTGCTGCATATCGTCAAACGTCTCGACCGGGCGACCCAGTAACACACTGGCTTCGGGCAGGTTAGGCGTAATGACAGACGCAATGGGCAACAAGTATGTTTTAAGCGCGTCGACGGCTTCATCCTGCAACAGCTTATCGCCACTTTTGGCCACCATAACCGGGTCTAACACAATCGTTTTCACCCCAAACTCGACCAGCGTTTTTGCTACCTGTTCAATGACTTCGGCCGAGTGGAGCATGCCAATCTTCACCGCATCGGCCCCAATGTCGCTCAACACCGCTTTCATCTGTTCGGCAATAAATGCGGGAGGAACCGGCATAATGCCCGTTACGGCTTTGGTATTCTGAGACGTCAGGGCCGTAATCACCGACATGCCGTAGCAGCCCAGGGCGGCAAACGTTTTCAGGTCAGCCTGGATACCGGCTCCCCCGCCACTATCCGACCCGGCAATGGTGAGGGTACGTGCGTATGTTTTCATGAGTTTGTTCGATGAATGAGTTCGAGGGTGGCCTCATACGGTGACGGTTGCCCACAAATGGATGAAACCACAGCGGCTCCCGAAGCCCCGGCCTGGAGAATAGATTGAATATTGCTGGCATTGATGCCGCCTATGGCAAACGTTGGCAGGGTAGTCTGCTGACAAATAGCCCGTAAGCCATCCAGACCAAGCAGGCTCGATGTATCCTGCTTGGTGCCGGTCGGAAAAACGGTGGCGATGCCGAGATAATCCAGATCAGCATCGCGAGCGGCTTCCAACTCGGCTAACTTATTGATCGATAGGCCAATGGTCTTGTCTGGCCCGATGAGCGAGCGAACGAGTTGATGCGGCATATCGTCCTGACCAACATGCACGCCATCGGCATCGATCGCTAAGGCTATATCGACCCGATCATTGATAATGAGTTTCGCTCCGTAGGCTTGCGTAATGCGTTTCAGTGTCACGCCCAGTTCCAGAAAAGCGCGGGTCGACAGTTCTTTTTCGCGCAACTGCACCCAGCGAACACCCGCTCGGCAGGCTTCTTCGACCACGAAGGGGAGCGTATGGCCCGCCTGCTGCGCAATGGCGCTGTCGGTTACCAGATAAAGCCTGTTCACGCTTCGGTCAGTTGAAGGCGATTAACAATACTTGTTTCGGTCAACTCATACAAGGCATCCAGGAAGTTGACTTGCAGGCTACCCGGAGACGATTTTTTAGCGACTGCCAGTTCACCTGCAATACCCATAACGGCCATAGCGTGCGTGGCCGCCAGAAAATAATCGGCGTTAACGGCGGCAAAAGCACCGGTTAGGGCTGTGGCGGTGCAACCCATGCCCGTCACTTTAGTCATGAGCGGGTGTCCGTTGGCAATGACGGCTGTTTTATCACCGTGAATAATGTAGTCTTTTTCGCCACTAATGACCACCACGCTGCCCCAAACGGAACTCAGCCTCCGGGCTGCGTCTAGGGCTGCTTCGGAGCCGTACAGGCTGTCTACGCCTTTCGTTTGGGCGTTGAGGCCCGCCAGTGCCATAATTTCGGAAGCATTCCCCCGAATGATATCCGGTGCGGCCAGCGCCAGCAATTCCTCACTAACCTGATTGCGGTAGGTGGTAGCCCCCACACCAACCGGATCGAAAACAATGGGTTTGCTCAAGGCCCTTGCCTGGCGCATGGCCAGCCGCATGCCCGCCACAAACGTTGCATCCAGTGTGCCGATGTTGACGACCAGTGCACTCGAAATAGACACAAAGTCTTCGACTTCTTCGGGCGCATGGACCATGGCGGGCGACGCGCCCAAAGCCAGCAGCGCATTGGCCGTATTGTTCATGACCACGAAGTTGGTTATGTTATGAATAAGCGGGGCCTGAGCGCGAATACGCTCAACATCGGACCAGATGGACTGAGGAGATTGGATCATGTTGCTGTCAATGGTTCGGTAAACAGCAACTTTAGGAGAGCGGAGCGCGTCTCGTTAACTTTTCCCTACGGCAGTATAAACTGCATCAGGTAATAAGGGTATTCTCTCAGTCAGTTCAATCAGGAACTGACACCCCTAAAGTTGTCTGGCAAAGGTAACGGATAATGAATTACGAAATTGTAAAAAATGCAGGACCATCGGCTGACTTTAGAAAGTTTGAGATAGCTTTACAGCCAACATTCCTATTCCTACATTCCGTGAAATTTACGTCTATTCGTTACCTGTTTCTCCTGCTCTTTACGCTGGGAGCTGTCTGCCCAATTATCGCCCAAACCCCGGACAATACTTTTGTCAATGGTGATTTATTACCCAATTCCCCCGAGCTATCGGCTCGCGGAACGTATAGCGTCGGGGTACGAACCCTGAAGCTGGTTCATAAAGACCAAGTTGACGTTCTGCACACGAAAGAGGGTAAACACCCGCTCTATGATCGTCCGCTTACGGTTGAGGTCTGGTATCCGGCCCGTGTGGTGGCCAACAAACCGGCTCTGGTCACGTATGAATCCGTACTTGGTCGTTCCAACGATCCCAAGCGTCCCCTTATCCCATTCACATTTATGGGCCGGGCCGGTCGTGATGCCGAGCCAGATGCCAGCGGAGGAGCGTATCCGTTGGTGATCGTTTCGCACGGGTATCTTGGCTCGCGGCTGTTACTCACCTATTTAACGGAAAATCTGGCCTCGAAAGGGTACGTTGTCGTTGCCATCGACCATACTGAATCTACCTACAGTGATGCCGCTGGATTTCCGAGTACACTTCTGAATCGGGCGCTCGATGATTTGTTTGTGCTGAACGAAATGGCTCGGCTAGGCACTAAGTCCAGCAATACTTTTCTGGCTGGGTTGCTGAACGCCGATAACACGGCGCTGATTGGCTACTCGATGGGCGGCTATGGCGCACTCAATGCCACCGGGGCGGGGTTCAGTGCTCAGGCTGTTAAGGCGTTTGGGCAACTGGCGCAGGGCAGTACGGCCCTTGAAGTCCGGGCTATGGATTCCCCGTCGTACAAAGCTTCACTAGACCCTCGCATCAAAGCCGTGGTTGCGTTTGCGCCCTGGGGCATGGAACGGGGTTTCTGGGACGCTGCCGGACTGGCGGGTTTAACCCTGCCCACGTTATTTGTTGCAGGTAGTAAAGACGATGTATCGGGCTACGAAAAAGGCATCAAAGCCATTTATGACGGAGCCGTCAATGCGGATCGTTACCTATTGACCTACGTAAATGCCCGGCACAACGTGGCGCCCAATCCGCCACCAGCGGCTTCGCTACAACCCAGTGTATCGCCTGATGAGTACATGCATTATGCCGAACCCGCCTGGAACGAACACCGGATCAATAACATCAACCAACACTTTGTTACGGCATTTCTGGGGATTCACCTCAAGAAAATGGATTACGCCAAGTATTTAAATCTTCCCGAAACAGACGCTGCTGGGCCTTGGACGGGTTTCAAACCCCGCATGTCGGTTGGCCTGGAAATGCGCCACGCGAAGCCTTGACTAGTTAAGTAAGCCACATCTGGATTTATCTGATTAATGGTAAAAATGTTGACCACATCAGACCGCCGAAGCGAAGGCACAAAGAACACAGAGGGTTAAGACGTAGACTTCATCAAGTCATGCTCTGTTTTCTTTGTACCTCCGCTTCGGCGGTTCGATGTGGTCAACATTTAACCTCATGGATTTACTTAGAAGGTGACCTTCAGCAAGGCACCGTCGCCCAGACTGGTTATGTAAGCCAGATGGCTATTGCTTATTTTCAGGTCGGTTGGCAGGTTCAGTTTATCGAGCAAAACAGTGCTGCTCATTCCATTGGCCCGGAGTAGACGGCCCGTATTTGGTGTGAAACCCATTGGCCCAAATACAGCATGTTCGAGAACCAGGGGTTTTCCGTTACCATCGTTTTCTACATCGACCAGACTATTGAACGTTTGCTGATAGATACCGAGTGTTCCCGTCAGATCCATCTGATAAAGAATGGCTTTGCCAGCCGGAAACGGGAAGCCCAGCAATGTACTGATCAGAAACTGATGGCCATCATACGTGATACTCGTGGGTACCGACTGAATGAAAGGGGGACCAGGAGGAGGACCGGCCGGATTTGGATTGACAATACCCGGAACTTCAACCACGACGCTTAGCTCACCGGTTTTTGATCGGCGAATGATAGCGTTTGCCGCGGCATCGGTAATGTAGAGAGCACCGTCGGGACCAAGCGTCAAATTATAGAGGTGCGATTCGCCGGTATCATTCTTGAACGTATAGTCGATCACAAATTTCTGAATATTTTCGGGTGTCAGGCTGGAAAACGGTATGGCAGGCGTCACATCCGTTTTGTAAGAAGAGAGATCAACTTTACAAAGTCCTTTAGGAGTCAGGAAATAAAGCATTCCATCGGCTACCAGCAGATGATCGACCGCATCGAGGTCGCCTGTGTTATTGGTTTGTGAGTAAATTCCGGTAACAATTGGATGCTTCTTGCCATCGGATGTAATTTCCGACACGCTGCCGTCATTTTTGCCAGTACCTTGTTCAGCAACAAAAATACGCCCACTTGCATCGGTCTCCACACTAATGGGAGCCAGCAGGCCCGTCGCCAGTGGAGCGACCGTGAATGTAGGGTCTGGGGGGGCAGGTATGCGATGATCCTGACAACTCGTCAGGAAAAGAGTTACCATCAGACAACCGTAAAGCGTCAATTTTTGATTCATAATAAATGGATGGTTGAGTGAAAAAAGGATATAGTAAGCCCTCTGCACGGGTCGAGTGCTGTTGTGTTTAAGCAATAAATAGGATAGAAAGGCTCGACGTTAGACCGGCTCTTCCCGAATCAGGCTTTTGATTCCAGCCGCTAGTTCGGGCGTGACCGTAACACCATGAACCGTCTGAGCGTGTTCGGCCGCCTGGTTTAAAACGTCTTCTTCAGTCGTTGCTTTTACGACAGCGTCGCAATCGAAGCCAGCATCTCGGCAGTGTAATGTTTTCATAAGTTTGGATCGGTGTTTCAAATAGGGGATTTGAGTCTATTGGTCAGGAAGTTATAGCATATGATTCATTGCCTGCATAACTTTTGAGTGAACGGTGAGGATTACTGAGCAAATGACCGGAACTCGTTATGAGCTATGGATTTTCTTTAAGAAACAAAGGAGAAACAGGCTAAGAAACGGGCTTGTGGAAGAGCATAATTAAGTAGAAACGGCTGCCGAGATTCCTTACTGACTTAGGACCTGCCTATCCTGGTGCTTCCACCATACCTGATAGTTGTAGGGTACTCGCTTAACTAACCAGTTCACTAATTTTCGTTTCTCATTTTCGATATGCTACGTAAAACCCTGTTGTCACTTTTATTTCTGGCTGGTTCCTGGACTGTTCAGGCGCAACCGTTTGGTAAACTTGTTCAGAAAACGCCTGGTATTGTCTCATATACCCTACGCGATAGCTTTGGTAAAGACGTTCCCGGAACCCTCGATAAGATCAAAGCCTGGGGTATTACGGATATTGAGTTTTCGAGTCTTTTCGGCAAAACGGCACCCGAGCTTCGGGCACTTCTCGATCAGCGTGGACTCAAGTGCAGTAGCTATGGGGTGAGTTATGACGCCATTGACAAAAAGCCTGATTCGATCCTGCAAAATGCTCAGGCGCTGGGTGTTCAGTACATTCGTATCGGGTCGATACCGCACAAGACGGCCGCTACGCTGGAAATGATGCAGAAAGCCGCCGAAGTGTTCAATCGGTTTGGTAAGAAGGCACATGAAAAAGGAATTATGTTCTGTTATCACAATCATGGATTCGAGTTTCAGCCCTACGAAAATGGGACGCTGTTCGATTATCTGGTGAAGGAAACCAATCCTGAGTATGTGGGCTATGAGATGGACGTAACGTGGACCTATCTGCCGGGGCAGGACCCGGCCGCGTTATTAACCAAGTACCCCAAACGATTCCGGCTAATTCACCTGAAAGATGTTGACAAAAGCGTTGCCCGCAGCGATAAAGGAAGTATGGCTAACGAACAGTCGGTCGTACTGGGTACGGGTCAAATCGATTGGCCTGCTGTCTTGAAGGCGGCTCGTAAGAGCTCAATTGCTCACTTCTATATCGAAGACGAAAGCAAGGCCGCTGAGCAACAGGTGCCGCAGAGTCTGGCTTACCTGAAAAGTCTGTAAAGGCTACCGGCCTGGAAAAGTCGCCTACAATAAGCGGCTTTTCAGGCCGGTAGCCTTTAAACCAGATTTAATTCGGTAGCCTGCATGATTTTGAGCTTCCTTACGTTAGTAATTTACACGCCCATCTGTTCCCAAACGAACAGGTAGCCAACGTACATGCTATGAAAAGGACCATTACTGTTGGGTTGCTGGCTAGTATCGCATTAGGTCTGGCTGTTTTTTCCTGTAATACAAACGATACGCCCATGACGCCGGTGGCCACAGGCCGTTTGCGTGTTGCTTTTGATAACGTAGCCGGTACATCGGATCTGGTGCTGAATTCGGGCACGTATCAGAATGCCGTTGGTGAGTCATTCACCGTTACGAAGTTCAACTATTTTGTGAGTAACATTCGCCTTCGTAAAGATGATGGCAGTGATTATGTGGTGCCGCAGGATAGCAGCTATTTCCTAATTCAGGAAGAAAAGCCAGCCTCACAAACGATCACGCTATCCAGCATACCGACAGGCAATTATACGGGCATAACGTTCACCGTTGGGGTGGATAGTCTGCGTAGTCTGGCCAACATCAGCAAGCGCACCGGTGTTCTCGATCCGGGGCTCAACGACGGAATGTATTGGGAATGGAATTCAGGCTATATTTTCCTGAAACTGGAAGGCACATCGGCGGTAGCACCAGCCGCCCAGAATAACGCATTCTACTACCACATTGGTGGATTTGGCGGGGGATATGACGGCAAGAAAACAATCAATAATCTACGTACCATCACAATCCCGTTTAAAACCGACCTAGCCAGCGTTCAAACCACTGTGACGCCATCCGTGCAACTAAAAACCGACGTACTGGCGCTTTTTAATGGATCAACGAAGCTCAGTATTGCTCAGAATCCGTCTGTGATGTTCGATACCTATTCGACTTCTATTTCGGATAATTACGCAAAGATGTTTAGTTACGTTCGCTTGCAGGCTAATCCATGAGGTGGCTACGTACGATATCGACAAAGCGTATTGGCTTAACGGTCAGCACCGGCTTGTTTATGCTGGCCATTGCCTGCCAGACAAACAAAGGCGGTGAGCCAACGCCCGAGCCTAACCCGCCTGCACCCGGTGGTGGAGTAACTTATCAAACAACTCCCGTAGCATTTCGAAAACCGGCTAATTTCCCGGACGTAGTCTATGATTTGAGTCAGAATCCACTTACGGTCGAAGGGGTAGCATTAGGCAAGGCATTATTCTATGATCCGGCTCTCTCGCGCGATACAACGATCAGTTGCGGATTTTGCCACCAGCAGTTTGCGGGGTTTGGGCACTCCGATCATCCGCTCAGTCATGGCATTGGCGGTAAGTTTGGTACGCGTAATGTGCCGGGTTTGCAAAATCTGGCCTGGAGCCGTGAGTTCTTTTGGGACGGGGGCGTGACAAACCTGGATGAACTGCCCATTTCGCCAATTCAGAATCCAGTCGAGATGGATATGAAATTTTCCGATGCCCTGAGCCGGGCGCAGAAAAGTCCGAAGTATCCGTCGATGTTTAAAGCGGCTTTCGGGTCAGATACGGTCACGACAGCTCGCTTTCTGAAAGCGATTTCTCAGTTTTTACTGACCCTGGTTTCGGCTGATTCCCGTTACGACAAATATGTACGGAAAGAGGCTGGTGGCGACCTGAGTACCGACGAACTGGCGGGGCTGGCGCTGTTTCAGCAAAAATGCGCGACCTGTCATGCCACCGATTTGTTCACCGATAAGAGCTATCGCAACAATGGCCTGCCCGCTAGCCAAGGTATAAATGATCAGGGAAGGTATACAATCACCCTGAATGAAGCTGACCGACTGAAGTTTAGAGTGCCGAGTTTACGGAACGTAGAAAAAACGTTTCCTTACATGCACGACGGTCGCTTTGCCACGCTGGATCAGGTATTGAATCACTACACAGCCGGCGTTAAAGACACCCCTTCTCTCGACCCAGCGCTGAAAGTCAACGGTCAGCTCGGCATTGCTCTGACCGATTCCGAAAAAAAGCAGGTCATCGCCTTCCTGCGCACCCTCACAGATGATACGTTCATCAACAACCGGGCGTTCGGCGCCAATTAGACCGCCCGGCGGTTAAGACTAATGCGTATGATTCAGTTTATGCTGTTTGATGTTGATCAGGTGAGTGATGACCAGACCGGCGGATGCGGCATAGGCAAGATACTCGAAAACCGGAGCTACGTCTTCCAGCAAAAGAGCCATCGTAAAGAGGGCTAAAAAGCCCCAGAGACCTCGTTTGATGGCTGGAGCCGCATAATGGCGGGTAGCGAAATAAACGGCTACGATGTTTACGCCGATAAATACGTAGTCCAGGCTCAGATAGCCAACACGGAGGGTTGAGTTCTGGAAAACCGAACTTGTCAGCAACAGGATAGGAGTGACCAGGCAGTGAATAATGCACAGCACCGAGCCTGTTATGCCAATATAATCAGCTTTGCGGGAGAGAATATCTATCTTCATGAGCACGCACAAAAGTACGATGCTTTGGGCAAACGTACGCTCCCTTAACCCACTTTCTTGCAACAAAGTTGCGTAAACTGATTGGGAGCGCGCAAATAGTGAGGTACGGTCCCCGGCGTCAGCCAGATTTCACCTCGCTGGCCGCCCCTAAAGATCAGTTCACTTTTGTCAGCAGCGAATAGCCCATCAGTTTACCGCCTTTGTTGTATGTTTCTGATTTTATATCGAATAACTGATTGTCGGCGCGGTAACTAACAATGTGCATGGTACTGCGAATGGGCATTCCCATCACTCTGTTTTCCATGTTCATGTCCGACGAAATTTTGTAGGCATTAAATGTACCAGCGGGCGTCGTCAGGGGTGCCTGGCTGTCTACCTGCCGATTAGCCATGACCATGTTCATTGTCATCATCGTGTTGCCGTTCGTATTCATTTCGACTTCCATCTGGCCGTCACTCAATTTCTGCCCCACACTCAGTTTTCCCGGATAAACGAGCTTGTTGGTTTTGAGCTTCATTTCCATGTCTTTCATACCGCCATTCTGCATCGCCTGCATCATGCCCGACATGTCCGCGATCAGTTCATCGCCCGTACAGGTGTAATGAATGGTATAGGGTGGGCGTTGTTTTCCTTTTTCATCTTCTACCTGAGCCGTAATGTCCATAACCGTCGAACTGCCTTCTTTGTGAACATCTTTGACCAGGTAATTAATTTTACCAATGGGCTTGTCTTTGGCATTGAACTGGCTCAGCTCGAAGCTCATTCCCGACTTAAAATTCATGCCCATACAGGCTTGAGCCATACTTGTGCTTCCTGCGACAACGGCAACGAGTAATGAAAGTACTAGTGTTTTCATGTGAATAGTGGTACGTTTAGCGATATATGATGTAAGATATAGTTTAAAACATACATCATACACCTTATAGCATACATTTCTTACGCCCATATCATACTCATCACGCCCATAAGCATAATGAGTTTGCAAAGGTTACTCAGATAGCCGAAATCGTGCCGGGTGTCGGCTATAACAAGTCGATAGGTGAGCCAGGCGACAGGAAAAAGGAGCAACCCGAAAATAAACGTGAGCCGATCATTATGGAGTGAACTGGCAATGAGGAACAGACTCAGAAGAAAGGCACCAAGCAGACCATATAGCAGGTATTTCGTTCGTCGGAGGCCCCACACAATGGGCAATGTACGGCACCCGAAACGGGCATCACCTCGGATGTCCTGCATGTCCTTTATGATTTCACGGATGAGCGAAATGCCAAACGAAAACAAGGCATAGATCAGCAGCATATCCGTATTCTGACGGTAATAGACGGCCAGAACGATAAATGAGAGGGCCGTTAACAGGGAAATAACAACGTTCCCGACAAGGGGCTGCCGCTTAAATTGAGCCGAATAGAACCAAAGTAACGTAACGGACAGGACATCGACCAAAAAGACCCATCGACTCAAGTAAAGACCCAGCAAACAGCCAATGACATTCAGTCCCTGGTGAACGCCCATGGCCACCCGGCGCTTCAGGTAACGCCCAATAACTACGCGTTGAGGCTTGTTGATGAGGTCAATCTTAACATCGAAATAGTCATTGATAATGTAACCGGCGGCTGCTATACAAACCGTTGATAAGGTAAGAATCCATATTTTTGGGTCGGTAAGTGACTGGACAATTTCTGATTTGTCGCCAATTAAAAACAGCCGCGCCAGAAACTGCGTCAGAACAACAATCAGCAGGTTCTGCACCCGAATAAGCCGCAGAAAGCCAACTGTGAACGCCGAGAAAGGAATGGACTGCCGTGCCACCATGACTGTTTTTACAAAGTACGCGTTTTGGAAAGTCGGATAGAAAGTACGGGAAGGCGAGACCGCAAAGAAACAACAAAAACTGCTTCATTTTGCCTCTTTCCCCTTTCTTCTATTTTTAGGGATTCTTTTTACTCCTGTTTGATGTTGATAAACAAAACCGTTCTCTGACGCATGAAAATTGGTATTGTGTGCTACCCGACCTTTGGAGGCAGTGGCGTTGTAGCGACTGAACTTGGCAAGGGATTGGCCAAAAGCGGCCATCAAATTCATTTCATTACCTACCAGCAGCCGCCACGGCTCGATTTTTTTAACGAGAACGTCTTTTACCACGAGGTAAATATACCATCCTATCCGCTGTTTCAATATGCGCCTTACGAATCGGCGCTAGCAAGTGCGATGGTCAACGTAGTGATAAACGAAAACGTTGATCTACTGCATGTTCACTACGCTATCCCGCACGCATCGGCTGCCTATATGGCCAAAATGATTTTACGGTCGCAGGGGCGTAATGTGCCGGTTGTAACAACGCTGCACGGTACGGATATTACCCTGGTTGGGAAAGATGCTTCTTATGAACCCGTAGTAACATTTAGCATCAACGAGTCGGATGGCGTAACGGCCGTGTCTGAAAATTTACGGCAGGATACCTACAAGCACTTTAATGTTCACCGTGAAATTGAGGTCATTCCTAACTTCATCGATTTGAGTCGTTTCAGGCGTCAGCAAAAGGATCATTTCAAACGGGCCATTTGTCCGAATGGCGAAAAACTGATTGTGCATACGTCGAACTTTCGGCGGGTAAAGCGCATTGACGACGCCGTAATGATGTTTTTTCATATTCAGCAGCAAACGCCAGCCAAGCTTCTGCTCGTTGGCGATGGCCCCGAACGCGCTCGTATTGAACGGCTGGTGCGTGACCTGGGTATTTACGATCAAGTTCGTTTTCTGGGTAAGCTCGATGCGGTGGAAGAAGTACTGTCTGTCGCTG
This sequence comes from Spirosoma horti, assembly GCF_054776595.1. Lineage (NCBI taxonomy): Bacteria > Pseudomonadati > Bacteroidota > Cytophagia > Cytophagales > Cytophagaceae > Spirosoma > Spirosoma horti. The sequence continues at coordinate 346,119 of NZ_BAAHBQ010000003.1, read as the reverse complement.
ATTTGTTCGTGATGCCGTCCGAGAACGAAAGTTTTGGTCTCGCTGCGTTGGAAGCGCTGGCTTGCGAAGTGCCTTTGATTACCTCGAACGCCGGTGGTTTACCTGAATTGAATATACAGGGCGTAACGGGCTTCCTGAGTCCGGTGGGCGACGTGGACGATATGGTCAAAAATGCGCTATATGTCCTGGACGATGCTAACCTGCCCACCTTCAAAGAAAATGCGCTGGCGCGCGCTAAGGAATTTGAGCTATCGCGGATTTTGCCCCTTTACGAAGCCCATTACGAGCGTGTACTGCAGTCGGTTCAACCTTTAGTGTCCTGAACTTAGTACCAGGTTTACAGTTTTAGGTTTACGGAGAAATGCCATAAACCAATACCGTAGACCGTAAACGAAGACAAATGAATCCAAACATACCACAAACAGACCGCAAGCGCGTCGTTGTTGTCGGTGCTGGTTTTGGTGGCCTAAGGTTGGCCCGCTACCTGTCGCGCCGGAAAGAGTTTCAGGTAGTATTGCTCAATAAACAGAACTATCATGAGTTTCAGCCACTTTACTATCAGGTGGCGACGGCCGGGCTGGAAGCTAACTCCATTTTGTTTCCCCTGCGTGCTGTGTTTGGGAATTGCCAAAATGTACACATTCGGGTTACCAACGTAACGGGTATTCGACCAGCTGATAAATCAGTTGATACCGAGCTCGGACCGGTCACATACGACTATCTCGTGATGGCGACGGGTGCGGATACTAACTTTTTCAATCAGCAAAACATTATTGAGAAGGCACTGCCCATGAAGTCGGTGGCCGAGGCCATTGCCCTTCGAAACCGGATGTTACAAAACTTCGAGGATGCGCTGAGCGTTGAAACCCTCGATGAACGGGAGGGTTTGATGGATGTGGTGGTGGTGGGTGGTGGGCCAACGGGCGTTGAGCTCTGTGGTACGCTGGCTGAGATGCGTAAAACGGTGTTGCCCGCCGATTATCCGGAACTGGATTTCAAGATGATGGATATTTTCCTGATCGAGTCAGGGGGGGAGTTGCTGGGACCCATGTCCGTTCAATCGCAGGAGCATTCGCTGGCGTATCTGCAAAAGCTGGGCGTGCATGTGCGGCTGAATACGCGGGTCAAAGATTTTGATGGGCGCGTAGTGACCATGAACGATGGCACGTCGCTCCGGACCAATAACCTTATCTGGGCGGCTGGCGTTAAAGCCAACCCACTGTCTGGTTTGCCACCGGAAACGATTGGTCGGGGAGGGCGGGTGCTGGTTAATCGATACAGCCAGGTGCAGGGCTTTACGGATATATTTGCCATCGGTGATGTCGCCCTGATGACCGAAGAAAAGTGGCCCAACGGACATCCGCAGATTGCACAGCCTGCTATTCAGCAGGGAAAGCACCTGGCCAAAAACATGATTCGATGGGTACGTAACGAGCAACCTGAAGAGTTCGTCTACCGCGATTTAGGGACAATGGCCACTATTGGGCGGGGGTTAGCCGTGGTCGATTTGCCTTTTTTTAAGTTTCAGGGATTCTTTGCCTGGATAACCTGGTTATTTGTCCATCTCATGTCCATTGTCGGCGTGAAAAACCGACTGGCTATTTTTCTGAACTGGATGTTTAACTACCTTACTTATAATAACTCACTTCGGCTTATTATTCGCCAGAAAATGCCCAAGGGCGACATGGCGGCTATGCAGGAAAAGCTCTCTGATCAGTTGGAGGTCAGTAAAACATAGCTCAGATAGTAAATTTAGTTTACTATCTGAGCAAAAACCTGATTTTCGTTTTATTTTTGTGTCATAATATTCTTTGTTAATTTTTATCTATCTATGGAATCAACTACTGAAAAGCTACAAACCATGGCTGGCCACGGTAAAACCCGGCCTAAGAACAGCGGTAGTAAAAAGCTATTCGACAATCCGATCCTGGAAGCGCTTTCACGGACGCACATCATGGTGCCCATATCAATGTGGTTGGTATTGTCGGTGTTTCTAGGGTGGTATGCGTTCACGTATACGGATATGGGAGCCGCAACCATTACGACTTTATTTGCAACGGGTTTATTGGTGTTTTCTCTGTTTGAATACGTACTACACCGATATCTATACCATTTAGCTCCATCGACGCCCCAGCGCGCCAAAATACAGTATACGTTTCACGGTGTTCACCATGAATACCCGAAAGATAAAACCCGGCTGGCTATGCCTCCGGCTCTGGCTATTTTCGTGGCTGGTGGATTTTTTGGCTTATTTTTCCTGCTCATGGGCGAAGCCGCTTATGCGTTTTTCCCGGGCTTCCTGGTAGGCTATTCGGGGTACTTGGCCGTACACTTTATCGTTCATGCCTACGCACCCCCGAAGAATTTCTTCAAGGTATTGTGGGTCAATCACAGTGTACATCATTATAAGAATCCAGAAAGTAATTATGGTGTGTCATCGCCATTCTGGGATTATGTTTTCGGCTCATTTCAGAAGTAATCCAGATTCCTGTTAGCTATAAAAAATGCCCGCTGATAACTCAGCGGGCATTTTTCGTGTAACGCGGATATCTTGTCTGTTTACTGTAGTTTCTCATTATTCAGGTGCCGGGTGGCATCCCGTATGTTTTTCTTGTCCAGATTTTTCTGGAAGGCATCCGTCAGGTCGACACCCGTCTGGTTGGCCAGACAAATGAGTACCCAGAGCACATCGGCCAGTTCGTCGCCCAGATCTTTATTCTTGTCGGATTCTTTTTCTGACTGCTCACCATAGCGCCGGGCAATGATTCGGGCTACCTCACCAACTTCTTCCGTCAATTGAGCCATGTTGGTCAATTCGTTGAAATAACGAACGCCAACGGTTTTTATCCAATCGTCAACGGTGATTTGGGCTTCTTTGATGGTCATGGCCTGATTTTTTGTGGTTTGTAGTTTATGGTTGGCTGACGCACGAGTATTACTGACGCGTTAGCCAACCACAAACCACAAATTATTAACTGTCCTTACTTTTCTGGTACAAAGGTCAGGTAGCTGAATTGATTTTCGTCAAAGACTTCCTGAGCGAGCGTTTGTAACTGCTCTGCAGTAACCGATTTTATGTCGTTGAAAATGTCGTTCAGCGCTTCAACCCGATCAATATCAAGCAGACTTTTTGCCATCATCAGCATAAAGCTGTTATTGCTTTCCTCGGCCATGGCCAACTGGCCAATAAGCTGCTCTTTGGTTTGGTGCAATTGTAGCGTTGTGAGGGGTTGCTCACGTAGCCGTTTCAATTCCTTTATAATAAGCGCCTGGGCTTTGTCAACTTTTCTGGGGTCGGTACCAAAATAAATACCCAGAAAACCCGTATCTAAATAAGGCGTATAACTGGCATCGATAGAATAAACCAGGCCGTATTTTTCGCGGAGGTTCAGGTTCAATCGGGAGTTCATGCCGGGGCCGCCAAGGAGGTTGACCAGCATGAAAAAGGGGAGCCTTTTTGGGTCAGTCAGGCCGTAGGCGGGCCGTCCCAGAGCACACTGCGCCTGGGTTATGGGCCGTTCTACCCGAGTGTGGCGGGGTACGTAATCGGTGGGTTTGTTCCGCTGGCGGGCTGAGTGCTGCGCCGGAACATCCCGGAAATACTTCTCCGCTACTTTTATTACCTGGCTGAAGGGTAACTTACTGACCGAGGCAAAGACAATTCGGCTGGTGTCGTAATTTTCGGCGATAAAGTGCTGAAGGTCTTCGCGCCTGAATGAACTGACGGTGTCGATTGTACCGAGGATATTACCACCCAGCGCATGATTTGGAAAGACCAGTTCATCGAAATCATCCTGAATCGCATCTTCAGGGGAGTCGTAGTACATGGCCATTTCTTCGAGGATAACACTCCGCTCCCGCTCGATTTGTTTCTCGGGAAAAACCGAGTGAAATGTGATATCTGCCAATAACTCCGTAGCTTTCTCAAAATGAGCATCCAGTACAGACGCATGGAAACAGACTTTTTCTTTCGTTGTATAAGCGTTTAATTCGCCCCCAACCGTTTCTAAGCGTGTAATGATATGGTAGGATTTTCGTTTCTCCGTACCTTTGAATGCCATATGCTCCCAGAAATGGGCCAATCCCTGCTGATGCGGTTGTTCGTCGCGGCTGCCGATGTCGAGCATAATACCACAGTGGGCAATTTGCGTATAGGGCATTTGTTTGTGCGCGATCCGAATTCCGTTGGGTAAAGTATATACTTCGTAATCTTCCATTCTTAGCTTTTACGCATTGAGCGTACTAATGATAACCGCTACCAATCCGCCCCGGTTCCTGATTATTCAAACCGCCTTCATCGGTGATGTAATACTGGCTACGGCCATGCTTGAACAAGTACATGAAGCGTATCCAACGGCAGTACTGGATATGCTGGTGCGCAAAGGTAACGAGGGTTTACTGGCGAATCATCCCTTTCTGAACGAAGTCCTGATTTGGGATAAAAAGGGAGCCGGCGGACCATTGGCCAAATACCGGGACTTTTGGCGTCTGCTCAACATCATCCGCCCCCGCCATTATGATGCCGTGCTTAATTTGCAACGATACGGCACGATGGGCTTACTAACGGTTCTGTCGGAAGCAAAGAAGACGATTGGTTTCGACAAGAATCCATTTGCCCGTTTTTTTACGCACCAGGTCGAACACCGATTTGAGCCGGGCGTGCACGAAGTTGATCGTAATGCTGGTTTATTGAGGGCGCTGGGCATAACCGGTGGGTTTGTGCGTCGACCTAAGCTGTATCCGTCGCTCAATGACTATGCGGCCGTTAAAACCTATCAGCGTCAGCCTTATATCTGCATAGCCCCTATGTCGGTCTGGTTTACCAAACAGTACCCGGCCCAGCGCTGGGTCGAACTAATCCAGACGTTACCAATCGGCATGCGGGTCTACCTGTTGGGCGCTCCAGCTGATGCATCGGCTTGTGAGGCTATCAAAACGCAGGCAGGAGACAAAACAGACGTAGTGAGTCTGGCCGGTAAATTAAGTCTGCTACAGTCGGCGGCTTTACAGCAGGGGGCCGTGATGAACTACGTGAACGATTCAGCTCCGCTCCATTTGTGTTCGGCCATGAACGCGCCGACAACGGCCGTTTTTTGTTCAACGGTTCCCGAATTTGGGTTTGGGCCCCTGGCCGATTTTTCGCGGGTAGTACAAACGTCGGAAGTGCTCAATTGTAAACCCTGCAATCTGCACGGCCGAACACGTTGCCCGCTCGGTCATTTCCGGTGTGCGTGGGGGATTCGAATCGAGGAATTGGCCCAGTTAGATTAGCTATATTGCTGTTGTTGTCGAGTCATCTTCTGCGTTGAATCGTTGGGAGAGGAATACTTACGGGCTAGTCATTATGGTCTCGTTGCCAGTCTTGATCCCATATGAAGACTACTAGTTATACTTTGTTTGGATAAAATTGGTTTATGTAAATTTTAGATAAGATGTAAGTTTATATTGCAGAATATTATTTGATTAATATAGGTATTTGGCATATATTTGGCTTATAAATTATCCTTTCTGCTATGTCTATCAACCGTCGTGACTGGCTACGGGCCAGTATGTTATCTGGCCTGAGTTTAGCGGCTGCACCTGCGGCATTCTGCGAATCAGAACCCGAAATGCCTAAGGGATACATAATTCCGAAAGGAGGACTCAAAGCCCGTTTATCCGCCAACGAAAATCCGTACGGCCCTTCGCCCAAAGCCCTGAAAGCCATTACCGAAGCTGCACCCGATGGCTACCTCTATGCGATGGAGTATTCGAAGCAGTTTCGGAAGCTGGTTGCCGATACGGAAGGCGTTCCAGAAGAGTATGTACTGCTGGGCGCTGGATCGGGCGAATTGCTGACTGCGGCTTCGCTCTGGGCAGCCTACCGGGCTAATGCAGGTCGAACCATCGTTGCGCCTGACCCGACGTTTGACGCGTTGCCAAGAACGGCCATTAAGCACGGGATCACGATGGATAAGGTTCCGCTTGTGGCAGCGGATGGCTATGACATTAACCTGAATAAGCTGAACGAGCGCGTTGGTAGCCAGACGGGTATGGTGTATTTATGCAACCCCAATAACCCAACCGCTATCACGGTCGATCCGGCCAAGCTGCGGGCTTTCTGCGAAGCGGTAGGGGCTAAGACGCCCATTCTGGTCGACGAGGCTTACATTGATTATACGCCTGACCCCAAAGCCTATACCATGGTCGATATGGTGAAGAAGGGCAGCAACGTCATTATCACCAAAACGTTCTCGAAGGTACATGGTTTCGCTGGGTTGCGGACGGGCTATATGATCGCGAAACCCGAGCTATTGGAGCAGATCAGCAAATTTGCCACAGGAGGCAGCTCCATGAGCATGACAACATTACGGGCGGCTATGGTTAGTTTACAGGATAAAGACTTTATCAAATACTCTTTAGGCAAAGCGCAGGAATCGAAAGATTATCTGTACGGTGTTCTGAAGCAGCATAATTACGAACCGCTACCATCGGGGGCCAACTTTGTCATGTTCCCGATTCGGATGAAAGGCGAGGATTTTGTCAGCCGTATGCTGGATCAGGGTGTAGGTATCCGCCAGTGGAAATTTGACGGACAATATTGGTGTCGTGTTAGCCTCGGCACAATGCCTCAAATGCAGGCCTTTGCCGACGGTTTGAAAACAATATCATAAGCCTATGGCTTGAATAGCCACCCTAAATTCATAAAAAATGGCGACATTGTGTGTCGCCATTTTTTATGAATTTAGGGTGGCTCAGCTGAACGTCAATAGCTTTTCATGACGAAAGAGATACATGCTTGGTTAGGGCTATCCAATCAGATTCTCTTGAATTTAGTAATCGTCCCGATTTTCTGGCCGGTAGGCGTATAGAAATAACTGATGACATTCTCTTCGCTGCAAGTCATGCTTAAAAAGTCCGATTGATCTGAAGCAGAAAGCGTTAAATTGATCCTGTAACCGACGCAGCCTTGGTTGACAGTTGTACGGCTGATTTGCTGACTAATAAATACTTTGGTATAAGTAATGCTATCCGCGGGCTGGCCGTTCACAGTAGCCCGTAAAGATACGCTGACTGAATCCTTCGATAGACTTTTAATGGATAGTTTCACCGTCTCGCCCTGAACAGGAAAGGGCTTATTGATGATCTCTGCCTGATAAGTACCTTCGATCGATGGCGCTGGATCGGGTAGGGTAAACGTATTTTTGGTGCAACTGCTGGTGATTGCCAACAGGAAAAGACTAATCCGGATAGAGCGGTTGACAGAGAGCATGTTGGCGAGGAGTTTGGTTTTTATCGTATTAACGATACTACTTTAAAATAGGATATAGTCGGGATAGTTTATTTACATTAGTCTTTCATACCTGTATAGTGCATTGCCCCTGGCAGGTAATTATCTATCAATGAGCTACAAATCTGGATTAAAGGCTATTGTCGGCAGGTGCGTTCTGCTCGCAATGCTGTTGGTATCTTCAGGAAGTGGACAGGGGCAAACAGGCCACACAATTCATGGTCAGGTCGTTGATGCCAGTACGGGCGAGCCTATTCCCTTCGTTACGCTTTCGGTTAACAACGGCGAAGTAAGTAATGAGACCAACCGTGATGGGTATTTTAAACTGGTTTTACCCCCGCAACTCAAGTCAGCTACGCTGCTTATCAATAGTATTAACTATCAGACGCGTCAAGTCCCTTTGCTGCAAGTGACCGCAAACGATACGATTTTCCGGCTGAACACTTTCCCGGAAGTTAGCCCGCCAACGGATTCCTATTTTAGTATGGAAAGGCCATTTCAGACCAGGGATACGTTACTGAAAGCGGTAGCCTCTATCGCGAAAAACTATACCAGAAAACCAACTGTGTTACACGGGTTTTACCGAGAGACGATCCAGCAGCAACAACCTGATGTATATATCTCATACGCCGAGGGCCTGATCGATATCTATAAACCACCTTATTCGTTCACGAAAAAAAGCGATCAGATTCGCTTTATCAAAGGGCGTCGCAAGCCCCTGGCTACGTTTAAAATTCCGGTGTTGACACCCGGGCCCTGGAGTAGCAATATGCTCGACATTGTTAACTATCAGGAGTTTCTATTTCGTAATGGCCAGCTCAATAAAGAGTATATTTTTGAGCTGGCTGGCCGAACAATGACCAGCGGCCAGTCCGTTTACATCATCAACTTCAAGCCGCGCAGACACCATGGAGCCAATGCCTACTTTGTCGGTAAGTTATTCTTACTGCAGGGCAGTTTAGCCATCGTGCGGGCCGAGTATGAATTGGCGGAACAAGGCCTGGCGTTATTGAACAAGAGTCAAAATATGCAAATCTATTCGACTCGTTTGCGTAAGCGTAGTTACCGGGCCAATTACACCAAATTTGGCGATTATTGGTCTTTTCAGAGTGGTTCTATTGAGAATAGTTTTTCGTCTGTTGAGACCGGTTCTCTGTTTCAATCCCGGATCGATATTGTCGTTACTCGTCGTCAGGAAAGGGACGTTACGACTCAGCCCTTTGACGCTGACCAACAAGCCGATTATAGTAAGATGCGTATGGAATCGTTTGACAAAACGAATGATACATTCTGGGATGGGGAGAATTACCTGCTGCCCACTCGTCCCCTGCCTGAACTAATTACCAAGTCTACCAGCCCATAAGTTGACTTTACTATGCAGGTCGATTAAGGAATTCATGTACGTTGGCCTGCATGCCGGCTCATGGCAGGGCATATTTTTTCGTGGAGTCATCCAGCACCAGAACCCAGTCATGACCATACCCACTGTCTGGTGGTGTGAACAACTGCGGCTTTTGATTGGAAAATGTCTCGGTGGGTTTCGTTTTGCCAGTGCGTGGGTCAAACCACGTAGCTGTGATGGATTGACCGGAAATCTTACCCGGATTGACCGTGAAGGGGCGCCCGGATGACGTGTAAACAAAGGCATAATCCCGCCCCCGCGTGGCCTGAATTCGGTCGGCCGGGTTCAGGTTATTTTCGACAATCAACGACTGATCCGGCACCCGTTCAAGCATCGGCCGTGAGGTCAGCAACCGTTTTACGAACTGCATCTGATTAGCGGCTGGCAGCTCCAGGGCTTCGGGCCAGTAGAGGTGTGGCCCATTGACGGCCGGGCGGCTGGCACTGTACATTTGCCAGATATCGTGGCAGCCGTACGTATGCCCGAACGCTCCTGCGAAGAGATCCAGATAAGCATATTGGCGGACATCATAGGCATTGGAGGTGCCGAGGTCTTTCACGTTGAAACAAACGGGGTGATCTTCGTAAATGGGTTCGGCATCCATGGTCGGTTTGGTCGGTTGCTTGTTATACGCTGCCGAAATGTTGTCATATACTGGCGTAAAGCGGCAGTGACCATTCTGGTGCATATTGAAGTCGAACCAGCTATCCTGCTGAAACCACTTCGAGGCTCCACCATCGGTGCCGTTCGGTTGGGGATGATACGACATAAGGGCTTTTTCGGGTCCGCCAACGCCTTCCTGAATGCCTTCGGCCATGGCGCGCCAGATAGCCAGGTCCGTCGACCCATCGCGGGGGTTACGGTCTCCCCCCAGAATCCAGATGATGTTAGAGCGGTTTTTGTAGCGATTACCGAGGTAGCGACCATACGTACGGGCATTGGCCGGGGTAAAAATTTCGGGGCCTTTTCCCCAACTGGATTTGTTGATTTTATCGCCCCAGGTCGGTAGAAACCCAATCATCAATCCATACTGGGCCGCCTTATCTATGATATAATCGACATGGGTAAAATAGGCTTCGTTGGGCGTATCCGGGTTATCCTTTACCAGCGGAGTCTCTCCATACGGATTTGGTTCTTTCAAGCCGTCGAATTCGGCCAGCGCAACGGCCTGCACGACCGTAAAGCCCTGTTCGGCCCGGCGTTTAAGGTATTTGTCTGCTTCCTCGCGGTTGAGCCGGTGAAACAGCTCCCAGGCCGTATCGCCTAACCAGAAGAAAGGCGTTCCGTCCTGATGCACCAGATAACGCTTGTTATCGGCCACTTTCAGCGGTCCATGCGCCACGTGCGTTTGCGCCCCGGCCGACAGGCACAGCGAAAGGAGTAGCGCAACGAGTATATGGATTTTCACCTTGTATGTAGGATGGGTTAAAAAATTATCCGTTAGGCGGCACTCCATTTTTCCACCCGCACCTACTAAAGCAATGTTAGTCATTATATAATCTTCATTAGTTAGCACTCAATAAATCTCTCCGTGTGGCATGGTTATAGCGATTGACGCATAATCAACCCGCCCGGATTCGCCATTTTTGCCCGTATTCGGCTGGTCAGCAGTTGGCCCGCCAACTGCCCCATCTGCGCAAAATCGGTCGAAATAACGGTGATGCCACCCGCCAGGATCTCCTTTACGGGTGTATCGTCATAGGCGATCAGCCCAATATCCTGCCCCAACGTCCATCCGTTCTGGCTGACCTTTTTGATAAAGGCAATGAGATCGCGCTCAGCGAAGATTAGAAAAGCTTCCTCTGCCAGCACGAGTCTGTCCTGGTAATTATCCTCTATGGCACCGGTCAATCCGCTATTCTGACAAAATCGGTGAAAACCCGTCAGTAAACTGGTCGGTACGTACTGAAAATGATCTTTCGACAGGATCATCGTCAGTTTCCGGTAGCGCTGCAGGCGATTCGTGGCTGCCATGAGGGCATTATAAATGTCCTGTTCGAAATCCTGATAAACCGCCGAGAAGTCGCCCGGCAAGGTGGGTATCGTCTGGTCAAGTAGCAGGAGTTTATCGGCCGGAATCAACCCCACACTGTCGGATACATCTTCGTTGAAGTGCGGCATCACCACATACGCATTGTAGCGACCGATATTATTGCGAATCAGGCTCTCAAATAACAGTCGGTTGTAGTGGTGGAAAAATACGTTCAGGGTAGCATCGGGTGGTAAAGCAGCTTTCAGCGAATCGTAAAGCGTCTCTTTGTAGGCGTTCAATGTATCGAACAGGACCAGTACGTTCAGGGGTGTCCGAACATCGGTTGTGGCTACGTAGAACCCTTTTCCATGCCGTGCCAGTACAATTCCGCGCTCCCGCAGAGCCTCATAGGCTTTGGTTACGGTTACTTTAGCCACCCCGTGCTGCCCCGCCAGTTCATTAATGGATGGGAGTTGCTGGCCAAGCACCAGCGTCCCTTGCTCGATACCTATCAACACAGCACCGATAATCTGCTGGTACTTAGGCTGGTTAATGGCGGGGTCGATGATTGCGTCCTGCATGAGTGCTCTTTTTTGAAACGTTACAATTATGCACGACTTATGTAGTACAGTAGAGTACAGTACAGGCGAATATACAGTAAAACTTAAACAATCAATTAGGTCAATGAAAAATTGGTGTTTGCCACATCGTTACTGACGTAGGCATGCACCTCCATTTTACGACCAAACTACCGAGCGAAAGCTGGATGTGATTTGCCATAAGCCATATAATTTCAAGATCATCACCTTTCGGTAGGGATCCTTGTACTGATGCATTCAGTACATTGAGTATTGCGAAGAGATAAACGTCTCGTTATATTTTAGGATAAATTTTTGGTCAGTTGAGTTTTTACTTTACTTTTGTGACCATGAACACACGGAATCAATATCAACGCCAACAACCAGGCTGCTATCGGCAGACGAGGGGCACTATTGATTAAAGTGGTAAGACTTTTCATAGATGCCCCTGTCTGACTCGATCCGGTAGGGGCATTTTTAGTTTAAAGGTAAGAATACAGTCTCGGTGTAAGAGGGTCCCAATTCCTCAACGCCAGCAAGTAGGGTCCGTTGGCCAAGTGGTAAGGCAGAGCTCTGCAAAAGCTCCACCCCCAGTTCGAATCTGGGACGGACCTCCGTGTTAGTGAGTAGGGCTCCATGGTGTAATGGATAGCATCACAGTCTTCGGAACTGTTGGTTGGGGTTCGAGTCCCTATGGAGCCACTTAGTGGGGTATCGTATAACGGTTATTACATCTGATTTTGGTTCAGAGTATGGTGGTTCGATTCCATCTACCCCAACAAAACATCGCCAAACAGTATACGATCAAATACTGTCATTTTATAGCGGTCACATCTTTATCGTTACCGGTTTTGTGGGGTCGATGCGTAGCCAGAGCAGGGCGCTAACGAGTAAACAGCCCGCAATCATAAACAGAGGGTAGCTGAAGTTATTGGTGTGCTTGACAATCATACCGAACAGGATGGTGATGAAAAAGCCACCCAGTTGCCCCGCGAAATTCATGGCACCTGTTACAGAACCAGCATTGCGCTGACCGATATCTACACAAACCGCAAACGCAACGGGTAAGGCCAAATCTTTTGCCAGGACGCATATGGCCAGAAAATAACCTGCCGTCTGATTGTCGGTGGTGATACCCGCCAACAGGAAAAACAAGCTCGATAAGCCTAGTCCACCAACACCCACTGCCCGACGGCCAATTTTCAGGCCGTATCGTTTGGTTAGGGCGTCACTCAAGATTCCACCCACCAGACAGCCAACCGCTCCCAGGAAATAGGAAAGAGAAATGAAGTTTTTCGTTTGATCTTCGGTCATGCCCCGGCCTTCCTGGAAGTAAACTGACGACCAGTTCGTGAAGAAATAGGAGCCGTAAAAGAACAGATGGCACATGAGCATGAGTGCCCATAAATCGGGATTACGGATAATGGTTTTCCAGGGAATGAGGTGATCGGACGATTTGATTTTACGACCCCGTTCAATCTCCCGAACCTCTTCAAGACTGATGCTCTCCTGAGCTGCGGGTTCGTCGCGAAACCAGGCGAACCACCCAATAGCCCAGACAACACCCAGCAAACCCAAGGCAGCGAAAGCCCAGCGCCAGCCAGCCCAATGGACTAACGGAATAACCAGCAACGGAGTCAAGGCTCCGCCCAGCCGTCCGGCGGCCCAAATCACCGATTGCGCCCTTCCTACCTCAACGGCCGGAAACCAACGCGCAATAACGATGGAGGAGTTGGGGTAAGCACCTGCTTCTCCGGCGCCAAACAGAAACCGAACCACCAGCAGATAGATAAAATTAAAGGCCGTGCCCGTCAGCATCGTAAAGCCAGACCACCAGATCACGACCCGCGTCAGCACGCGCCGGGGGCCAATTTTATCGCCGAGGGAGCCCGTTGGTATTTCAAAAAGAGCATAGGCCAGCGAGAAAGCACCGAGTATCCAGCCAAACTGTTCGTTATCGAGATGAAGGTCAGCTTTTACATATTTGCTAACCACGTTCATGCAAACGCGGTCGAGGTAGGTAATGGTCGAGAGGAGAAATAAGCCCGCAAGAACGCGGTAGCGAACTTTCATAAAGAATAGGATAAGAAGGTAGGAACATGGTGTCAGGTAAAGATAAGTTTGCCTAGTTAAAAAACAACCGATGCCATTGATCGCTGGCTATCGGGCACGTATAGACAGCCTTGATTTCAGCTTTTTTAACAAGCTTGCTGGTTGTTCTGAAAAAATAAACCGACCGACCTTCTTACCAATCGTTGGCGGATGTACTTTTACGGTATGTCAACCGTAACGATTGCTCCACTTGCCGAAAGCCTGCCGGCTTTCCTTGATTCCTACGATTTTTCGGCCATTGCCGTCATTGCCGACAACCATACATTCCGATTCTGCTACCCCGAATTGAAAGCGCTGTTGCCCAAACACACCCTGGTTCGGATCAAGTCGGGCGAAGAACAGAAGCACATAGCCACCTGCGAAATGATCTGGGATGCGCTGACACGCGCGAACTTTGATCGGCACGCGCTGGTGCTTAATCTTGGTGGAGGGGTCATTGGCGACATGGGCGGTTTCTGTGCGGCTACCTACAAGCGTGGAATTGCCTTTGCCCAGATGCCCACTACCTTACTTTCTCAGGTCGATGCCAGCGTAGGTGGTAAACTCGGCATCGACTTTCGAGGATTTAAAAACCACATCGGGGTGTTTCAACAGCCCAATGCCGTACTGATCGACACGACCTTTCTGGCCACACTACCCGAGCGCGAACTTCGGTCGGGTTTTGCCGAAATCATTAAACACTGCCTCATTGCCGACGCGGCCATGTGGGACGAAATACGCCGTCGTGATCTCGATGAGCAGGATTGGACTGCTTTGGTTGCGCATTCAGTGGCGGTTAAGCAACAGGTCGTAGCACAGGACCCTACCGAGAAAGGACTTCGCAAGATTCTCAACTTTGGTCATACGCTGGGACATGCCGTTGAAACACACTATTTAATGCAGCCGCGGAAACGACTTTTACACGGTGAAGCGATTGCCGTTGGGATGGTTGCCGAAGCCTTCATTGCCTGTCATAAAAAGATGATCGACCAATCGTTGCTTACACAAATCGAAGAATACATATTTTCCGTATATGGAAATGTGCGGTTGGTGGACGAGGACATTGAGCCCATTTTAGCCTTGACCCTACAGGACAAGAAAAACCGGGGGCGTGAAGTGCGCATGTCCCTGCTCGACGGGCCTGGAAGCTGTGCGTTCGATATACCCGTTACGGCTTCCGAAATGCGCAAGGGTCTGGAGTTTTACCGAGGCCTAAATAAGTAGCAGAGATTTGGCGTACTGTATTGTTTAAGAAACAATTACGTTTATATTTGGGTTTGACAAAATATTATCACTACGATCTATTTAAGACCAATTATCTATTGAAAACTCTTTACAAACGGTAGTATGAAAAAGTGCATCGGAATTCTGTTTGCGTTGGCTGTTGTCGTTATGGCGGGCTGTTCGCCGAGTAGGTTATTTGTAGAGCATGACTATAGCTACGAGGGCCATTTTAAAAACTACGAATCGTTTAATTTTCTGGAATGTGAATTTGTCGATTCCACCCTTCTCTGCTCCGATATTCAGGATGCTATCCGGCACCAGATGGAGGCTCGCGGGTATCGGGTCAGCAACCGCAATCCAAACCTGTTGATTTCCTATAATATTTTCCGGTCTGATCTGCGCTTCCGGGGGTACCAACAACCTGTCATTAAAGATTGGGTTGTTCGCGAAGACGACGACGCTACCTACAAGCGGATTGACTATAACCTGGATGAAGGCACGTTGATGATTTCACTGATCGACGCTGAATCCTATCAGGTCATCTGGAAAGGCTACGCATCGAAAATGATGCGAAATCAGAACTTCAAGAATAATTATTTCAAAGGCATTGTTCGATCCATATTCGATCAATACCCGCTGATGGCTACCGTCAAATAGGTACTAATGGCTTATGCAAGGCGTTGGTGCAGCAGGCTGCACCAACGCTTTACTTTGTCAATTCTTTGAAGATTCCTTCCAAGGAGTTTTCCTGCTGACGAAGGCCAACCAGCGTCAGGTTCTGGTCGGCAGCAAGCCGGAAAATAGAGCCCCGCAGGTCGGTTTTGGGCGAGGCTGTAATTCGATATTGCCCTAACTCCATGGGCTCTACCCGTTCAACGCCCGGTAACGCATTCAGTATGGCTGGATTGCCTAAAGTACCCTCAAACTCGGCAACAACGACAATACTTTCTCCGACCGATGCGCTTCGGAGTTGACTCAGCGGTTGATCGACCACAATTTTTCCCCGGTTGATAATGATGACCCGGTCGCAAATGGCTTCGACTTCCTGCATAATGTGGGTTGAAAACAAGACGGTTTTGTCACGCCCCACGTTGCGGATGACTTGCCGGATTTCGGCTAACTGATTGGGGTCAAGTCCCGTTGTCGGCTCATCCAGGATCAATACGGGGGGATTATGCAGTAAGGCCTGCGCCAGACCTACCCGTTGCCGATAGCCTTTCGATAGTTGCCCGATGCGTTTGTGTTGCTCTCTCTCCAGCCCAACCAGTTCAATTAGTTCGGCCATACGCCGACTTAAGTCTGAGCCACGCATACCATGCAATGACCCGGCAAACCGCAGATATTCCTTCACGTACAGATCGAGATAGAGCGGATTATGTTCGGGCAAATAGCCAACGCTCCGGCGTACATCCATAGGCTGCGTCCGAACGTCGAACCCATTTACCTCCACCGTCCCGTCGGTAGGGGAGAGGTAGCCCGTCGCTATCTTCATGGTCGTCGACTTCCCCGCTCCGTTAGGCCCCAGAAATCCGACGATTTCGCCCGGTTGCACAGCGAATGAAAGCTGATCGACAGCCCGCTGGTGATTGTACTCTTTTGTAAGATTCTGAACTCGGATAGACATGTTGACGCTTGACAGATAGCTAGTAAACGACGAATAGTGCCTCATTGGCATAGGCGCTATCTGACTCTAACCTACAAAAAACCGGAAAGAATTTCTATTTTTATCGGTTTAACATCAATAGACATCGTTTTCTTTCACTAGCCTATGTCCCTTTTACGCAAAAAGACCGTAACCCAAATCCTGAGTGATGCTGCCGAAGGCGAGTCAAGTAAATTGGTAAAGACATTGGGCGTCCGCGATTTAACGTCATTTGGCATCGCGGCTATCATCGGGGCCGGTATTTTTAGTACCATCGGGCTGGCCAGTTATAACGGTGGACCTGCGGTATCGCTCCTGTTTGTTTTCACGGCCATTGCCTGCGTATTTACAGCCCTTAGTTACGCACAGTTTGCGAGTACCGTTCCCGTGAGTGGTAGCGCCTATACGTATGCCTACGTCGCATTCGGAGAAATTTTTGCGTGGATCATTGGCTGGGCACTCATCCTCGAATATGCCGTAAGCAACATGGTCGTTGCCATTTCGTGGTCAGAATATTTCACCTCCATGCTGAGTGGGTTCGGGGTTACCTTTCCGAAATACTTCGCCACCGACTATGGGTCGGCCTCTCGTGCGTTCGATCTGGTGCAACAGGCGAAACAGGCGGGTACGGCGCTAACAACCATCCCCGAAAATACGCGAATACTGGCCGATGCGTACGCGAATGCGCCTGTTGTGGGCAACCTGCACCTGATTGCCAATCTGCCTGCCGGAGCGATAACGGTACTAATCACGGCCCTTGTCTATATTGGCATCAAGGAGTCGCGCACGGCGAGTAATATTCTGGTAGTGCTAAAGTTGGCGGTAATTGGTCTGGTCATTGGCGTAGGCGCGTTTTACGTAAAGCCGGCCAACTGGTCGCCCTTTGCTCCAAATGGCGTATCGGGGGTATTGAGTGGCGTGGCCTCGGTATTCTTTGCCTTTATCGGCTTCGACTCCATTTCGACTACGGCCGAAGAGTGCAAAAATCCTCAACGCGATCTGCCCCGTGCCATGCTTTATTGCCTGGGAATCTGCACGGTTCTTTATGTGCTGATTACGCTGGTCCTAACAGGTATGGTCAACTACAAAGAGCTGGGCGTGAGTGATCCGCTGGCGTATGTGTTCCAGAAAGTAAACCTTGATTTTGTCGCGGGTGTGATTTCGGTGAGTGCCGTCGTTGCCATCACGAGCGCCTTGCTGGTGTATCAACTCGGCCAGCCTCGGATCTGGATGACCATGAGCCGAGATGGTTTGCTCTGGAAACGTTTTTCCCGGATTCACCCTAAATACAAAACGCCGTCGTTTGCTACCATAGTCACGGGCTTTCTGGTTGCGGTTCCCTCGTTGTTCATGGACCTCAAGTTTTTTGTCGATCTCACCAGTGTCGGGACCTTCTTCGCGTTTATTCTCGTCTGCGCCGGTATTTTATTCCTCGATGCGAAAGGGCTTACGGCACAATCGAAATTCAAGGTTCCGTATATCAATGGAAAATACATCATTGGTGCCGTGTTACTGGCTGTTCTGGCTTATGCCCTAACAAAAGATGCGCCCCTGCAAACGCTGGAAAGTAAGCCCCTTTTGGTCGTTTTCTGGGGTGTATGGGCAGTGTTGGCCATACAAGGCTTCCGCTACAATTTCTCACTGCTACCAGTCATTGGCGTGCTGACTAACCTCTATCTGATGACTGAACTGGGGGCAAGCAACTGGCAGATTTTTGGTATCTGGCTGGTGATTGGCCTGGCTATTTACTTTTCGTACGGGTTCAGGAAGAGTAAACTGGCGAAGCAGGAGAATTCATTGAGAGGATAGATTTGGCCGTGTTACTTCCCAAAAAACATGATATGCTGTTGTGGCAACCGATCATCGTTTTTTAGGAGTTTCAGCCCGATAGACTTCATTTCTTTGGTTGCCTGCTTGACGCTCAGTTTGTGAAGTTCCTTGATGGGAACGTTAGGGTCCTCGGCCCGATATTCGACCAGAACAATGCGCCCGCCCGGTTTTAAGGCTGATGCAATGTGTTCCATCATTTCGCGGGGATACGAGAATTCGTGGTACGCGTCAATCAAGATGGCCATGTCGATGCTGCTGGCTGACAATTTAGGGTCCGACTCTGTACCCAGTACCGGTTGTACGTTGGTAACCTTGCGTTTGGCCTTTCCCTCATTGAGGTATTCGATCATTTCGGGTTGAATATCAACAGCAAGTACCTTACCTTGTGGCAGTTTAGGCGCCATCAAAAACGTAAAAAAACCAGTTCCGGCCCCAATATCGGCAACGACATCAGTTGGCTTTAAAGACAAGGCTTTTAGTAATAAGTCCGTGCGCTCTTCCTGTTCACGTTCCGGGCGTTCGAGCCATGACGCACCCAGATGCCCCATAACCTGGGCAATCTCGCGGCCCTGATAAAATTTGCCGATTCCGTCGCGGCTGGCACTGCCAATCCGGTAGACGGCTGCTGAATCGGCCGGGAGCGAGGTGGTGGGCTGTTGTTGAGAGGCTCCCCGGCAACAGGCGAAAAGCAGCGCAAAAAATAAAACCGGAATACGGTGCATGGCGAACGGGGTCAAGTACAGGTAGTAAACCATCGTGACGCAAAACAGTTGTTCAAAAGAACCAATTACATCCTGAATATGAATCTCATCCTACATTTACTACTCGATGCCGCCGTGATTTTCGGCTTGGCTTACCTAATGCCTCAAATTGACGTAAAGAACTTTGGAACGGCCGTGCTGATTGCGCTCTTGCTCGGGCTCCTTAATTTCTTCGTCGGTTGGGTTATTCGATTCCCATTGAATCTGGTCACCTTCTTCCTGCTAACCGGTATTGTTCGGATTTTAGTAACGGCATTGCTGCTCAAAGTCATCGACAAGTTCATGGATAGCTTCACCATTGTGGGCTTCTGGCCTGCGGTGCTCATTGCGTTTGCCGTAGCCGTGGCTGGCATGCTCATCGATCGATCGTCTCCAACGCCCGAAATGGTCGAGTCAGGGTATGTCGTATCGCTGATCTCCAGTCTGCGGCTGGTCTGATACGTGCTTATAGCCATTAAACAAAAAAGCCGTGTCATCACTGACACGGCTTTTTGCTATAACACAGGTGGATTCCCGCTTAACACGTATTAGCTGCTCCGGCGACCACCCATCAGGATGCTGGCATAGTACAGGAGCGTAGCCAGCGAACCCAACGCTGCAACAACGTAGGTCATGGCTGCCCACCAGAGGGCATCCTTCGCAAAGCCATACTCGCGTTGATTGACAACTCCTCTATCCTGAATCCAGGCAAGTGCCCGGCGGCTGGCGTCGAACTCGACGGGTAGTGTCACAAAGCTAAAGAGCGTAGTTAACGCAAACAGGCCAACGCCAATGGCGAGTGGTAGCGGTGTTGTTTGCAGCAACAAAATACCCGCCAGCAAGACCCATTGTAAATAACGGGAAGAGACCGACAAAACAGGTACCATCGCCGACCGAAGTTTCAGCGGGGCATAGGCTACTTTATGCTGTACGGCGTGACCACATTCGTGGGCAGCAACGGCAGCTGAGGCTACACTCCGTCCATAATAGACGTCGGCGCTGAGGTTAACGGTTTTATCTTCAGGATTGTAATGGTCCGTTAGCATACCCTCCACCGAAACGACGCGCACATCGTAAATGCCATTTTCGTTTAGCATCTTTTGGGCTATTTCGGCACCGCTCAATCCATTGCTCAGGCCAATTTGGGCGTATTCGTTAAATTTACTTCGTAACCGCCAGCTCACGAATGCGCTGAGGCCGAAGATAAGAATCATGATTAACCAAGGTGAGATCATCGTCAATTAGTCAGGTTTGTGGTTCTAATAAAACAGCCAGCACACTGGCCTGTTTATAGTAAAACAACAGTTAGCCTCAAAAAGTATCCCGCTGGGCTAACCATTTATCCATTCGGGCTACCATTTAACAAAGCAATAGGCTTCATGTAGATGGAGTAAACCGATTCAATAGAAGCGTTTTAGTTGTAGCCAGCTTTGATCCGTTCGATAAGCTTGGTGGTCGAGTAACCGGGCACAAGCGCGACCGTTTCGACGCGTCCACCACGTGCCAGAACAAAGTCAGAGCCAACAATGGTTGCCACCGTATAATCATCTCCTTTCACAAGTATATCGGGTTGTACGGCCTCAATGAGTTCGAGCGGAGTCGGTTCGCCAAAAAGGGTAACCGCGTCGACAAATTCCAGCGCAGCCATAAGTCGGGCACGAGCGTACTCGTTTACAACAGGCCGTAATGGCCCTTTTATGCAGCTGACGGACGCATCGGTATTGAGGCCTAAAATCAGTTTATCGCCAAGATTTCGGGCTTTTTCGAGGTAGTCGATATGTCCTAAATGAACGATGTCGAAACAGCCATTGGTGAAAACGATTTGCTGGCCTTCAGCCCGCCATTTATTGGCTTGTTGAATAGCCTGCTCGCGGGTGAGTATCTTAGATTCAGTCATAGTGAATGAAAGGGTTGCGTTACTGCTCCAGTTTTAATGCCTTAGGGTCATCCAGCACGTCGGCTGCGTTGGTTGTTTTGTTACCCCGAAACAGGACAACTAGCAGAGCAATAATGCCCAGAATAATAATCATGATGGTTGAGACGCCGTGAATGAACGTAGCCAGCACTTGTCCGTCCTGGCTGGTCAGGCCATACAGCAGCGCTACCTGTCCAACCAGCAAGTGAAATGAACCAATGCCGCCCGGCGTTGGAGCCGCCATGCCCAGCGAACCAACCACCAGGATGGTTAGACCGGCCAGCGGACCAAGATTAGCGGTGGCGGGCATTGCAAAAAATAGGCAAAAGGACATGAGGTAATACATCGTCCAGATGAGCAGGGTGTGAAAAACGAACGCCCCCGGCCGCCGTAGCTTTCGAACGCTCAGCAGGCCTTCGAGAAGTCCCTTGGCAAAGGCACTCACTTTCTGATAAAGCGGGTGACGGCCCAGTGCTTCGCGGTATCGGCTAAATAGAAACCAGCCTAACAGCGCCAGCCCGATCAGGACGGCTCCGGCCAGTAACAAAATGCCCGAACCGCTGGATCCTTTAGGTAGTTTACCACCCAGAAACTCTATAAAAAACTGACTTAGTCGATCAAACTCAAGAATGAATGTTGCTCCTAACAGCAGAATGAGCATGAGTAGATCGAATAACCGTTCGGCCACGACGGTGCCAAAACTAACGTTCACCGGTACACCCGACAGGCGGTACAGCGTTCCGCAACGGGCTACTTCACCCGCGCGGGGCAGGGCCAGATTGGCCAGATAACCCGTCAGGACGCTTGCTGTCGTATCGAGCGAATTGGTGCGTTGCGATACCACCGGCTCCAGCAGAATTCGCCAGCGTTCGGCCCGGCTCCAGTGAGCCACAATGGTCATTAGGGCCGATACCAGCACCCAACGATAATCGGCTCCGCTTATTTTTTGCCATAAATCGCCTGCGTCGAGGTGACTTTGTTTGAATGTAAACCAGAGCAATCCGCCAGCGAAAGCCAGCGAGATAAGGTATTTAAGTATGTTTTTGATAGTCATATAGCCGTAATGTGCTCCGTAAGTTGTGGTATGGTGATGAACGCGGCCTTTTGGCCTCGTAATAGAAAACTCCGCCACAAAGTAACGGAGTTTCACGGAAACCGGTGAGAATGGTTAGTAAAAGGACTAGCTAGCCGTTCACCAGTCGATTGTTTTCATCCGGGAAAACTACGGTTGGCTTGAAGGTCTTTGCTTCCTCCTCCGTCATCATGGTGTAGGCGATAATAATGACAATGTCTCCCACCTGCGCTTTGCGGGCAGCGGCCCCGTTCAGGCAAATGATGCCGGAGCCGCGCTCGCCTTTTATAACGTAGGTGATCAGCCGTTCGCCGTTATTATTGTTGACAATGTGTACTTGCTCGTTTTCGCGTAAGTTGGCGGCATCCATCAGCTCTTCGTCGATGGTAATACTACCAACATAATTCAGTTCCGCCTGGGTGACTTTGACGCGATGCAGTTTTGACTTTAATAGGGTAATAAACATGGAAATGGGATAATGCCATACGGGAGTTGCTTGATGGACTCCTCGCCGATTGTTCCCAAAACAGCCGCTTTTAGGGGTTGGTTCCGGTTTTAGGGATTGCCGGATAGCAAACGAGCCAATGCGTTGACCGTCAGGGTCTACCATTGGCTCGCCTACGGGTATTAACCGGGGCAATTAATAGACGGCCATTTCTGGCTCGATATCCCGGGCCCAGGCATTAATGCCGCCATCCAGATTATAGAGGTTCGTCAGGCCATCCTGGGCATACAAATATTGGGCAACGTTGGCTGAACGAATACCGTGATGACAATACACAATAACGGGTCGATCGGTTGGGATTCGCTTCCGGTTATTGGGGATCATACCCACCGGAATCAGAACGGCTCCCTCCAGGTGGCAAAGCTCATATTCAGGCCGTTCGCGGACATCCAGTAAGAAAATGTCTTCGCCCAGAGCGAGTCGTTCGGCCAGTTCCTGAACGGATATTTTCTGGGGACCCGCTGCACCGGGATTCGTGCGGGTGCCAGCCGACGTGAGCCCTTCGCGCGCTATTTTTTCGGCATCAGCCCGACGTTTGGTCTTTATTTTCTGCTGACTCATCGTCAATAGGTCGACCATTAATAACTGTTCGTTTAGCGACTGACCAATGCCCGTAATGAGTTTGATGACTTCATTGGCCTGAAAGGTGCCAATAACGCCGGGTAACACGCCCAATACGCCCGTGTCGTTGCAATTCGGGATTTCTATTTCGTTCGGATACTCGGGGAACAGACACCGGTAGGTAGGTCCCCGTTTGCCATCGCCCAGGTCGGCATTCAGCACGGCTACCTGACCTTCAAAGCGGTGAATGGCTCCGTAAACAAATGGTTTTCCCAGCGTAACGCAGATGTCGTTGACCAGATAACGTACTTTGAAATTATCGGTACAATCCACCACAATATCATACCCGTCAATGATGGCACGAGCGTTACTGATGTCCAGCGCCATGGTGTACGTATCGAACGTCAGGTCAGGATTTAACCGGTTGAGGTGATTGATCGCAGCCTTGGCTTTTGATTTGCCCACTTCGTCTGTTGTGTACAGCACTTGCCGCTGCAAATTGCTTAAGTCAACGACGTCGGGATCAATAACGCCAATCTTACCAACACCAGCCGCCGTCAGATACAAAAGTACCGGGCAGCCAAGACCGCCCGCGCCGACTACCAGCACACGGGCATTTTTGAGCCGAAGCTGGCCTTTCGCGCCAATTTCGGGTAAGTTCAAGTGTTTCTGATAGCGTTGCTTTTCGGCAGGAATTAGGGTTGTCGCTTCCATAATGACACAATAATAGGCAACCCTGAGCAGTGTTGCATTAATCCAACAGATTTAGGGGGGCTAAAATTGCACCGAATGAAGCCCAGATAGAAATATTTACCAAACGTTATGAATGTGTTTTTTTTTAGTACTATTGCCCCGACAAAATCCTAACGATTCTCAACTATGAACAATCTGCGTTTTCCAGCAATTACTTCCTCATTTCGCCCGCAGGCAACTGTAGGCTTGCTGGCGCTTACGATCACACTCAACATTGGTTCTGCCATTGCCGCTACAAATTCGCACGATCCCAAGCCATCCAGCCACCAGCCTGATTACTTGCTTAAGAAAGGTAAGTGGGAGAATCTGTTCGATGGAAAAACCTTGACAGGCTGGCATACATACCTCAAGGAAGGGCAGCCCGTATCGGATAAATGGACGGTCGATGACGGAGCCATTCACCTCACCGCTGGTGGCGCCGGCGACCTGGTGACTGACAAAGAATATGGTAATTTCGAATTGGAAGTCGAGTGGAAAATTGCGGAAGGTGGAAACAGCGGCATCATTTTCCACGTCCATGAAGATCCCAAGTACAAAGCCACGTATCAGACAGGCCCCGAAATGCAGGTCCTTGATAATGAACGGCATCCGGATGCCAAGCAGGGACGTGATGGCAACCGCACGGCTGGGTCACTGTACGATTTGCAAAAGCCTGTTACGCCCGGTGCTGCCAAACCCGCCGGTGAATGGAATAAGGCCCGACTGGTTATCAACAATGGGAAAGCGGAGCAATACCTGAACGGTAAGAAAACGGCCGAATATCCAACCAGCGGCCCAGAGTGGGACAAAATGGTGGCAGAGAGTAAATTTAAAGGGTGGGAAGGCTTTGGTAAATATGCCACCGGCCACATTGCCCTACAGGATCATGGCAATAAGGTTTGGTACCGCAACATTCGGATACGGGAATTATAACCAATGATTAAATGAGTGAATTGTGAATGAGCGAATCGTCTCCCATTTACCATTCGCTCATTCAATCAATCACTCATTCATTCATTCATTATGATACGCCGAACGGCTCTGAAAACTCTGACCGGTACTGCACTAACACTACCGCTGTTGTCTGACTCTTTTGCAAGTTCTATGACTCAATCTGAAAAAGCGGCTCCGCTCAAGGGCCGCATCAATCACTCAGTTTGCCGGTGGTGTTACAGCAAAATACCACTCGATGATCTCTGCAAAGCCGCTAAAGAGATGGGGATCAAGTCGATCGATTTGACCGGTCCTGAAGAGTGGCCTACGCTGAAAAAATATGGTCTGACATCGGCGTTGCCTCAGGGCGCCGGTAAAGGCATTGGCGATGGGTTCAACAACCCTAAGTTCCATGATGAACTGGTCACTAGTTACGAAGCTATCTTCCCAAAGTTGAAAGAAGCTGGTCTGACGACGGTTATTTGCTTTTCGGGAAATCGGCAAGGCATGAGCAATGAAGAAGGCCTGGAAAACTGCGCCGTGGGCCTGAAACGGCTGATGCCAAGCGCCGAAAAACATGGCATTACGATGATCATGGAACTGCTCAACAGCAAAGTGGATCATAAGGATTACATGTGTGATCACACCGCCTGGGGAGTCGAGCTTTGTAAGCGGGTTGGTTCCGAAAATTTTAAGCTATTATATGATATCTACCACATGCAGATCATGGAGGGCGACATCATCCGCACGATTCGTGAACACAATAAATACATTGGGCACTACCACACGGGTGGCAATCCCGGTCGGAATGAGATTGATGAAGCCCAGGAACTTTACTATCCGGCTATAATGAAAGCTATTGTCGACACGGGTTTCAAAGGCTATGTGGCGCAGGAGTTTATTCCTAAACGCGACCCGCTCACCAGCCTGAAAGAAGCCGTATTGATTTGTGATGTGTAAAAATTGTAGAGCCGCAATCCCTTGCGGCTCTACAATTTATAATTCTTGTATTCGCCAATTCGCCAGCCCGTTAACTTTTCGATGAAGGTTAAAAAACGTACTCTTGGCGAATACCGTTTTTGACTGGTATCGAACGTGAACGGCCAGTTGAGCCGGTCAACACGGGCTTGCATGACTGCCGGGTGGGTTTCCGTGAAGTGGGCTAGTGAATCAATCTGACTATAGTCAAACACATCGACACTGGCATCTGCTTTGGCTATGGTTTTGCTCGTATGCCAAAAGTGATTCGCGTTCCGGAGTCGTTTTTTTTGCGTTTCCGGAGGCTTCACCCAGCCGTAATGATAAATGTAGGCATCAATCAGTTTGACGTGTAACTTCTGGTTATCGCGGGTTCGAAAGCCCTGAGCATCTTTATACGCTACGACATTGCCCGTATTCCGGATCACACGCACCTCCCGGCGATACCAACGCCGGGAATCGCCCACATAACTGTATGATCCGTAGAAGTGAAGGTAGTGGAACAATAAACCTTCTACACGTTTGTCGTCCAGGTATTGCTGCATGGCTTCGCGAACGACAGGTATATAGCGCTCATGCAGTACTTCATCGCCCTGAATGTAAAAAGCCCAGTCAACATCCGGCGAAACAGCCGCCAGCGCTTTATCAGTTTCCTCCGCTAAAACACGCCCTCCGGCACGGGCCTCCTCATCCCAGGTAGTCCTGATAATCCGAATTTTATCCGACGAAATGGCTTCAATCAGGCCCAGCGTGTCATCGTCCGAATCACCAACGGCAATAACAAATTCATCGCATAAGGGCAGAACGGATGTAATTGCCTCAATAATTGGATAATCGAATTGAATGGCATTTCGGATGAAACTAAATCCGGCTACTTTCATGGGAAATGGAACGGGTTGGCAACAGACAGGCCAAAGATAATACCGTTTTAGGATTCACATGGCTTAATTCACCACTGAAGCAACTTTGGGCTTGTAAGTCGCCTGCGTGTGGACGATTGCCCAACTAACCGTTCGCTGTTACGTTTACCAGTACCGTTATTTATAAATTGGCCTTTAACAACATTATTTGGTACGTTCGGAAAACAAAACCTATGTGATTTATAACCAAGGTAGACATGATTAACGCCAGAACGGACGCATTACACCTCAATAGATTGATTGTGAGAAGGAAAATAAATAAAAAGCATACGATTTAATTTCTTTATTATATTATTAATAAATTAATATTTATTTGAAATAAACCATTAATTAGCGGGTTCGCCCAGCTTGACCAGTTTTTTATTGGTTCTTTTTAATTGTTTACAAGGAGTTGACCAACCTATTCTTTTTACTATAACGATTAAAAATGAATGCGTATAAATTATCAATTTTATATGCGTTTAATATAAATAGTATATTTAAATTGAGTTTAAATTTAAATATTAGTACTTTTATTAACTAAATAGAGCATTGTCCATTGGATAAACCGGAGTATCAGTTTTTTGGGTTTTCTTATTGTGTAGTTTGAAAACGTCGGCGCTAATACTCATATTTGTGTCAAGAGTAAATTAGTGGACCCTGGTGTAAGGTTTTCATTTCTCTTTGAGAAGGCAATAATTGATTCTTCCTCTTAACAAAAACAACGACCAATATATGAAAGTCGTCAAGCGTAGAAACCGCCAGATGACCATGGAGCGAATTTTGCGCGCCATGGGTGAAGTAATGGCCGAACGAGGCACTGAAAAAGCGGGCATTAATGCCGTTGCGGACCGAGCCGGAGTTAACAAAGTTCTAATTTATAGGTACTTCGGTGGCTGGAACGGTTTATTGGAAGCCTACGTGCACCGTGGTTTCTTCCTTTCCATGTTCAATGAAAAATTCATGGATTCGGTGCCGGATAATTTAGCACCGGAGGCACGCAGCAAAGCCTGGTCAGAATATACAATCCAGTTTATGCGGGAGTTCCGGACACGAAAGTCTTCGCAGGAACTCATTCGCTGGGAAATGTCCAATGGCGAAACCGAACTAGCTCGCCGACTGGCTGACTTTCGGGATCAGTCTTATAAAAGTATGGTGGCCAAACTAGCCCCTTATTCGGATTTCGATCCACTGGCAATCACCAGTTTAATGGTAGCTGCGGTAACGAATATTGTACTCACCAGCACACAGCGGGACCATATTGGTGATATCGATCTCCGTTCCGATTCTGGTTGGGAACGCCTGGAAACCGCCATACGCCGAATTTATTCTAGCTTGAATATCGCGCTCGAACGTGAGCAGTCGAAGACGAAATAAGATGTGATGGACGATTGGCAACGTATACGTTTACACGTTATTTCCGAACCGTGCTTTGTCAATCGTCCATCAACAATTAATGCATTATTTCCTCTATCTCCTCGGCTTCGAGCGGTATGTTCTTCATCAGGTCAACATTGCCTGATTCGGTAATGAGTACGTTGTTCTCAAGGCGTATACCCAGTTTTTCCTCCCGGATGTAAATGCCCGGTTCTACCGTGAAGACCATCCCTGGCTCCATTTTTCGGTATTTGTTGCCCACATCGTGAACATCAAGACCCAGGAAATGAGAGGTGCCATGCATGAAATATTTCTTGTATAAAGGCGCATCGGGGTCTTGATTCTGTACATCGGTTCGGTCTAACAAGCCCAAACCGATCAGTTCAGATTCCATCACCTTACCTACTTCACGGTGGTATTCGTCCCACAAATTGCCAGGTCTGAGCATTTGTGTTGCCTCCTTCATTACGCGTAGTACAGCCTCATAAACGGCCCGCTGGCGAGCCGTAAACCGACCATTTACGGGTACAGAACGGGTCATGTCGGCGTTGTAGTTTGCATATTCCGCGCCAATATCCAGCAGAATGACATCCCCATCCTGACATTGCTGGCTGTTGTCGATATAGTGTAATACGCAGGCGTTGGCACCCGATGCAATAATGGGCGAATAAGCGGCACCTCTTGACCGGTTACGCAAGAATTCATGCATCATCTCGGCTTCAATCTCATATTCCCAAACACCGGGTTTGATGAAGCCCAGAAGCCGCCTAAACATTTTGTCCGTAATATCAATGGCTGTCTGGATCAGGGGAAGTTCCTGCGGTTGTTTGATGGCCCGAAGATGGTGCATCAAGGGAGCGAGCCGCTCTAACTGATGCAGCGGGTATTTTTCCCGAAATTCGGCAATATACCGGGCATCCCGGCTTTGAACGTCCACCGTTGCGCGCGTGTGTTCGTTGGTATTCAGGTAGATATGGCTGGCTTCGAAGACCATTTGCCCAAAAACCTGCTCGAACTGATGCATCCAGTAAATCTGCTTTTGTGGCAGGCCCGTAACCTGTTCCGCTTCAGCCTTTGTCAATTTGTGGCCTTCCCATATTTCGATCAGCTCGCTGGTTTCACGCAGAAAAAGAACTTCCCGGAATTTTGGATCAGGATGTTCGGGAAACAGAACCAAACGGGTTTCTTCCTGATCGACTCCCGTTAGATAAAAGAGGTCGTTATTTTGGCGAAAGGCCATCGTGCCATCTGCATTGGTCGGCAAAATGTCGTTGGCATTGACCACGACCAGCGATTTAGGCTTTAACAGGGCCGTAAGCCGCTGGCGATTGTTAACAAAAAGTTGACTGTCAATCGGTAGATAACGCATATAGTGACTATTGAAGGCGCGTTTGTGATTAAGTTTGCAAAGAAACTCAAAAGCGGTAAGAGTTTCTGCGCGTTTTTGAGTTTAGACTTTATTCAGTTTACAGGTAAAGCATACCGCAAGCTTTTTTCTTTCCTAAACTACCTATGACAATTCGACTATCCGGAATATTCTGCCTCTTGGTGTTCTTTGCGCAGGCCGGGCCCCAACAGGGCGGGCCACGCTTGGCCGAGCCTGGTACACACCAGCCTAACGTGGCCCTACCCAAATATTGGATTTTATTACAGGATAAAGACCGGGCATCGGCAGTCGCCCTGTCGCCAACCGCTATTGACCAGCGGAAAGTGCAGAATCTACCTTTAGATGATACTGATCAGCCTGTTTCGGTAGCTTACCTAAGAGAGCTTAAGGAGGCAGGAATTCAGCCCATTTGCCAGTCTAGATGGCTCAATGCGGTATCGGTCCGATTAACGCCTGAACAATACGCAAAGGTTGGAAAACTGCCCTTTGTGAAAGCCATTCAAGCCATTGATCCGGCTATTGTGATCACCTCCATTGCCTTACCCGCAAACCCTCAGATGGCTCCCGTCATGTCGCAGATCCAGGCTCCCGATTTTATGCGGGCGGGTTTGACGGGCCGGTTTGTAAACGTTGGCGTTATTGATGCCGGATTTTTTGGGGCTGATTCGGCTCATGCGCTCAAACATGTTTTTACCCGCGATGGCGTGAAGCGTGTGCGCGATTATGTGAACGAGAAAAAGACACACAACGATTTGTTCCGTACGCTCGAATCCAATGCTGATTTTCATGGAACAGAGGTGCTGGCCGCGATAGCCGGTAATGACCCAACCGAAAATATTCAGTTTGGTCTGGCTACAGATGCAACATTTTACCTTGCCCGCACCGACCAGGGTAATCGGGAGTATCGGGGCGAGGAGGATAACTGGGTCGCAGCTATGGAATGGATGGATAGCTTAGGTGTTCGGCTCATCAACACTTCACTGGGGTATGCTAAGGGAATGAGCAATCCTAAAGACAATTACGAACCGGGCCAGATGGACGGTCATACGAGTCTCATTAGTCAGGCTGCCCAGATAGCCGCCGACAAAAAAGGGATCTTAATCATTGTATCGGCCGGAAACGAAGGAGAAGATCGTTCCTGGCGGATCATCAGCACACCCGCCGATGCACAGGGGGTACTGGCGATTGGGGCCACCAATGCCCGCCTTTGGAATCGAATCGGGTATAGTAGTATAGGGCCCGAAAGTTTGCCGTATTTAAAGCCAAACTTAGCGTGTTTTTCACTCTATGGCACCTCTTTATCGGCGCCAGTCATCACCGGATTTGCGGCTTGTATCATGCAGGCCAACCCCCGGCTGACCAATAAAGAGGTCATGGAGATTATCGAAAAATCGGCACACCTCTACCCATACGGAAATAATTACGTTGGCTATGGCGTACCGCAGGCATCGCGGGCGTTGGCCTTGCTCCGTAATCAGCCGTTACCTACAGTACCCCGGGTCGTTCAGGCCACTGGCAAAACAGTTACATTGCCTGTCGATACAAATGATTTGGCCGTATCGGTCTTTCATAAGAAAGACGCTACCCACGTATTGCAGCAGGAAGCGGTTAAGGTAAACAACGGTAAAGTGGTCCTGCGCCGGGCAACGGATGAAAAACAGACGACGGTGGATTTGAAAAAAGAGGTTATTGAAATCATCTGGGAGTAAAACTCAGTATGAATAAAAATTAATTTCCAGTTCAGATCGGCCTTAGACGGCATTTCTAGCTTTGCTTCCGTAATCAACCAGTAAACAACAATTGACTTATGGAAACCAACAGCAGATTAATCGCTACCGTTGCCCTTGCTCTAGCCTTAGCCTCTCCCTTTGCACACGCTCAAAGTCCCGACGGGCCGCCCGTAGCCCAGAACCAACCGGGTGGCAATGGCCCGGAGGGGTCTCCTCCAGATGGGCCCCGGCCGGGTGGCCCTGGTCGTCGGCCTGGTCGGCCGGGGCCTGGGTTGGATCGTAATGATCGCGGAAGAGATCAGGGACCAGAACGGAGAGATCGGACTAGCGGGCTGACTTCGCTAACGACCGTTTCAGGTACGGTTGGGCAGCTTATCGGCAATGATGACTTTATCCTGGACGGCTTTACGCTCAATGCCGGTTCTGGTTCGGCTACGACCGTAAAGTTTCCGCCCCATTTGGGCACGCAGGTTCAAAAAGCCATTAAGGCGGGTAGTACGGTGAGTGTGACCGGTTATTCAGAAACAACGCCGTCCGGTGAAACGCGATTTCGTATGAATAGCCTGACGGCTGGGAAAACGACCGTATTCGACTCACCCCCGGTTCGCCCGGCCACATTGCCCGATGCGCCTGCGTTGACAACCGCTACGGGGAAAATTGCCGATTACCGGCTCGATCGGGGAGGACGTGTTAATGGTTTGGTATTGGACGATAAAACCGTGGTCAGTATCCCGTCGCACGTGGCTTACCAACTAACGGATCTGGCCAAAAAAGGAAGCACCATCACCGTGCAGGGATACCCAAAAACGATTCGGGATGGGCAGGTTCAGCTGGAAAAAGTAAATGTCCTGCGGGCTTCAGTTCTGACTATCAATGGACAGCAATATTTAGTACGGTAATGATTGACTGACGCTTGGCCACACGGGTTGTAATCCGTGTGGCCTTCACTCACCCACCTTTGTGAAAATACTAGTTATTGAGGATGAACGGAAACTGGCCCGATTTATTAAACAGGGGCTGGAGCAGCATGGCCACGTAGCCGATTTGACGCACTCAGGCTCTGAAGGCCTCGACCAGATTGCGGGTGGCCTGTACGATCTGGTACTTCTCGATTTAATGTTGCCGGGGCAAACGGGATTCGAGGTATTGCAAAACCTGCGGGCGTTTGGCTTAACGGTTCCCGTTATGATTCTATCGGCGCTGAGTGATCCCGATAAAGTTGTTCAGGGACTTGATCTTGGCGCGGTCGACTACCTTCGTAAGCCGTTCGATTTCAATGAATTACTGGCTCGGATTCGGGTGCTTCAACGTAAAGGTACCACCAGTAATGATGTCGTTCTACGGGTATGCGATCTGGAAATGCACCTCATTACCCATGAAGTTGTGAAAAGCAAAACAACCCTCGATTTGACTAATCGGGAGTTTGCGTTGCTGGAACTGCTGATGCGTAAGGCCGGGCAATTGGTCACGAAAAACGAAATTGCCGAAAAAGTCTGGGCGGTCGATTTCGATATGGGCAGCAATGTCATCGAAGTGCATATCTACCAGTTGCGGAAAAAGCTTGATACCATCGGTATGACGGGCTTAATCGAGACGCTAATTGGCCGGGGCTACCGGCTCAAAACGACATGAGCCTTCGTAGTCGTATCGTTCTGGCGGTTACGGCGGTGTTTGCCGGCATCAGTCTGCTCGCCGGTTGGTTGATGCTCAACCATGCTGAAACGAGTTTACGGACGGCGTTTGATCGGGCAGCCAGAACACGGGCCGAATGGCTCCTGTCGATGGTTAGCGTTGATCCGGTTATTTTACCCTTACCCACCGACCGGGAGCGGATGCGGGTTCTATACCATGCTTACGGCCGCACCCATGAACTGTTCCGAAGTCCGGGCTTTCCGGATAAATCCGGTCCGTACCGGCATCAGGAACCGCACCACTTTTCGTACCGCGTTGTAACGACGCAGACAACGACAGAGCAGGCTCCGGATGGCCAGATCCGACTGACCTTATCGGTGCCCGATAGGAGCTTGCGTCAGGATATAAACCAACTGCGCTGGGTCTTTGGGTTGGGTTGGCTACTGAGCCTGGCACTCGCTTTCGGAGCTGGCTACGCCGTGGCGGGTTGGTTATTACGCCCGATTCAATCTATTGTCGATCAGGCAAATACAATTAGTAATGCGACCGGTAATAGCCGAATAACGTTACCGAAATCACGCGATGAGTTATACCAGCTGACGGATACGCTGAATCGGATGCTGGGGCGGATTCGGGAAAATGTTGACCTTCAACAGAATTTCTTTGGGGCGGCTGCGCACGAATTGCGAACCCCCTTGACGATCATGAAAACGGGCCTTGAAGTAACCCTCGGCAACGAACAGGTTTCGGGTGCGGTGAAGCCGTTTTTGGCCAGTCAACTGGATGAGGTTAGCCGGTTAGCCAGACTACTCGATGAGTTTCTGACCCTCAGCCGTCCTGAAGAATCAGCACAGCCACTCCGGTTAAGTGAAGTCGATGTTCCCCAGTTGATCAATCATTGCCTAACCCAGCTGGCGAACCTGGCGGTTGAATATGAGGTAACAACGCGTCTGGAAACGGATGAGTTTGTGCAGAAGCCGCTATTGACGGATGCCGTCAAGCTGGAACATATTTTGCTGAACCTGATCGAAAACGCCATTAAGTACGCCGTAACGGGGAGCTCGGTGCTCGTTCGGGTGACGTATTCGACGAATTGGATGGTTCGAGTACAGAACCAGACGGCTCGGGCCAGCGGCCCCACGCTCGATCTACTGCAACCGTATTTTAGGGCCGATCCGCTCAAGGAAGGGCATGGGTTAGGCCTTTGGATCAGCCACCGTCTGACCGTATTGCTTGGTGGAAACTTACGTCTCGACTGGCAGGGTTTTGCGTTTACCAGCGAATTGTCGCTGCCCGAGTCGGTTAGTTAATTTGTTATAAAGGCTGTTTTAAACGTCGTCAGCATGACAAAAAATATGCTTGAGGAGAAGATTAAATAGGTTTATCGCTGAACAGGTAACGATGTGAAAAAAGCCGGGTCGTAGCACATCACTACGACCCGGCTTTAATATTGTTGCGTCAGTATATTACAGATATTCGCCTTTGCTCAGGTAGTTTTTTACATAATCGGAAATGCCATCTTCGAGCGATGAAAATGGCCGGTCGTAACCGATTGAGCGAAGTTTGGCCATGTTGGCCTGCGTGAAGTACTGGTATTTGTCGCGAATGTCAATGGGCGTGTCCACGAAACTAATATCGGGTTCGAGGTCAAGCGCCTTGAACGTGTTTCGAGCCAGGTCGAGGAAGGTACGGGCCTTACCGCTACCCAGGTTATAAATACCGGAATTGCGCCGGTGGTGCATCAGAAACGAGCACACGTCGACCACATCCTTCACATAAACGAAATCGCGCATTTGTTCCCCATCGGCAAAGTCAGGGTTGTGCGACCGAAACAATTTCATCTTTCCAGACTCTTTGATTTGCCGGAAAGTATGGAAAATAACCGAGGCCATCCGGCTTTTATGGTATTCGTTCGGGCCGTAAACATTGAAAAATTTCAATCCGGCCCAAAAGAACGGTTTACGTTCCTGTTCCAGTGCCCAGATGTCGAACTCGTTTTTGGAGTCGCCATAAGGGTTGAGCGGTTTCAACTGTGGAATCAGTGATTCGTTGTCGTCATAGCCTAGCTCGCCCAAACCGTAGGTGGCCGCCGATGAAGCATAAACGAGTGGAATCTGGTATTGAATACAGCGGTTCCAGATCTGTTTGGAATATTCGACGTTCAGATGTTCAAAAATCTGCCGGTCGAATTCGGTCGTATCCGTACGGGCACCGATGTGAAAGATGAACTCGACCTCGTGGTAATTCTGGTCGAGCCAGTCAAAAAACACTTCACGATCCACGCGTTCCTGAATGCGTTTCCCGGCTAAGTTGGCCTCTTTTTCAGGATTTGAAAAATCATCAACAGCGATGATGAAATTGAAATTTTCCTGATTCAGCTTGCTGATTAAACAGCTCCCAATAAAACCGGCGGCTCCAGTAACGATGATCATAAAGTGGTAGTCGTAAAGGTATTCGTGGTGATAATTAGATAAGTAGTTGAGGAGGTTATGCCAAAGAGGGTGTAAAGATACGGGTTTTTCGACGGACAAAGGAATAGCGTATTTCCTGATTAAATTGGATTTATTTTATATGATTGGGCGTGCCTACGTTTCTTATACGGGTTCGACATTCGGTGTAGGTTGCCTCTGAACTGTTCGCACCTTTTTCGTACCTTTGCGGTTTATTTGTCAAACGGCGTTTCTGGCAACCGCCCCATCTAAACCAGAAAAATGGTCTATATTAACAGAATTGAACATTTCAACGCGGCTCACCGGCTCTACAATCCAGCCTGGTCAAAAGAGCGGAACAAAGAAGTATTTGGCCCCTGTGCGAACATAAACTGGCACGGACACAACTTCGAATTGATCGTGACCGTAAAGGGAGAACCTGATCCTGGAACCGGATTTGTGATCGACCTGAAACTGCTGGGCGATATTGTTAAACGGGAAGTAATCGAGAAGGTGGATCATAAAAATCTGAACCTCGATGTAGATTTCATGCAGGGCAAAATGGCCAGTTGCGAAATCTTCATTATGGAAATATGGAAGATTCTCGAACGAGCGCTCGAACCCGTTACCGACGCGCATCTGCACCAGCTCCGGCTCTACGAGACCCCAAAAAACTTTGTAGATTATTTTGGCGAATAGGCTCATGATGGATGCTAGGGGTCGTATGCTGTATATGCTGAACAATTGCCACACACCACATACGGCCCATAGCCTGTACCATACATGAACTATTACCTCATTGCCGGGGAGCGCTCCGGCGATTTGCACGGTGCCAATCTGGTTCGAGCCATTCGCTCCTGCGACAGCCAGGCTACCTTCAGGGGCTATGGTGGCGAGCAGATGGAAGCTGCCGGAACGGTGCTGGTACGCCATTATCGTGAAATGGCTTTTATGGGATTTCTGGAGGTGGCAAAAAATCTGGGTACCATTCGCCGGATCATGCGCGAATGCCAGGCCGATCTTTTGGCGAATCGGCCCGACGCTCTTATCCTGATCGATTATGCCGGTTTTAATCTGCGGATGGCTCGTTTTGCCAAAAAGCACGGTATTCGGGTATTCTATTATATTTCGCCGAAGGTATGGGCCTGGAATCAACGTCGGGCGCTGAAGATAAAGGCAACCGTCGATAAGCTATTTACCATTTTACCTTTCGAAACGGAGTTCTTTGCCAAATACGATTATAAAGTGGAGTACGTCGGTAATCCTTTACTCGACGCCCTCGCCGACTTTCATCCCGATCCGTCCTTTCGGCAGAAAATAAGTGTCGACGAGCGCCCTGTTATTGCGCTTCTGCCCGGCAGTCGCCACCAGGAAATTACGTCTATTCTGCCGCTGATGCTGCGGGTCGTTACTCGTTTTCCGGCTTATCAGTTTGTTGTTGGTACCGTGAGCAATCTGCCTGCTTCCTTATACGACGCTCTCTTAGCTGATTATCCCACCGTCCGGCGCGTGGATGATGCCGCCTATGACTTGCTGCACATCTCCACGGCGGCACTCGTTACCTCCGGCACGGCCACGCTCGAAACAGCCCTGCTCAACATTCCGCAGGTCGTGTGCTATAAGACAACCGGCATTAGCTACGCCATCGCCAAAAACTTGATTGCGGTGCCGTTTATTTCACTCGTCAACCTGATTGCGGATCACGAAGTGGTGAAGGAACTGATCCAAAATGACCTCACACCCGATCAAATCACGGCCGAGCTCCAGCGCATTTTGCCCGGACAGGGCGGCCGTTCCATTCTGTTGAATGGCTACGCCGAGGTGCAGAAGAAAATGGGGACGCCCGGTGCATCCGAGCGCGCTGGTCGATTAATGGTTGAAGACTTGCAAAGCCGATAAGCCAGCTAATTTATAAATGCTTATTGAGGCTGAGTCGGTGCATCCGTAGCATTCAGCCACACAACCTTTTGTTCGGGCGTATGGTCCTGACTAATAATATCCCGATACAGATCAGGCCGTCTCGCTTTCCGATACCGATAGCCGCCTGATTTCTCCAGTTTATCCGGCGTACAGGTAGCAATAGCAATGTCATTGTCCAACTCACGGCATTCGGCTATCACGTCGCCAAACGGATCAATAATCATCGAGCAGCCGTTTTTTAACTGGTCATCATCCATGCCGATGGGGTTGGCAAATACGGCGTAAACGCCATTGTCATAAGCGCGGGCGGGCAGCCATTTCATGAGCCAGGCGCGTCCTTTCATGCCATCGAATTCCAGCCGTAAGGAAGTTGGATCGTTTTGTCGGTTATACCAAAGTGCCGGATCAGCGAAACCAGCTCCGGGGCGTGTCGAGGGCGTCAGCATCGTTACATGGGGCATAAAAATAATATCGGCACCCAACAGAGCCGTCGCCCGGACATTCTCGACAACGTTATTGTCATAGCAGATGAGAATGCCGCATTTCCAACCCAGTAAATCAAAGACTACATACTCATTGCCAGGCAGCAAATGCGGGTTGATGAACGGATGCAGTTTGCGGTACTTGGCTACTAATCCGTTCTTGTCGACACAGACGTAGGCTTTGAAAAGCCGGTCCTCCTGGTCTTTTTCAAATAAGCCAGCCAGTATAACGATTTCATTGGCGCGGGCAATCTGGGTAAGTGCCTGGATACTAGCACCGTCCGGAATATATTCGGCTATGGCCAGCAGTTGCTCCCGGGATAGGTGCCGGGCAAACGTATAGCCGGTAATAGAGCACTCATGGAACGCAATGACCTGAGCGCCCTGCTGAGCGGCTTTGGCCGAAAGGGTTTCTATAACGCCTAGGTTATAGGCTTTATCGCCACTCGCATTTTCAAATTGTGCGGTTGCAATCTTAAGATTTTCCATGAAACGGTCAACGTAAGAAGGATACTCGAAAGGTACTTGTTCAACTGTCACCCGTAAACAAAACACCCGAAAAGTATAGCTATGAGTGGCTAAAAGATAGGAATCAGGCAATCATACCCGTTTCTTCCCACTGTTTCAGCCAGTCTTTTTTGATGCCGTGCACCTGAGAAAAGAACGTATAAAAAGGAAGCATGTCGGTTTCGTAATTGCCGGTTACGTAGAGGGGCTCACTCAGGAGAATGAGTTTCCGGGGCCAGTCGAAACCAACCAGAATAAGCGGGACGTTGGCTTTGAGGGCGATGTAGTAAAAGCCCGTTTTAAGCTTGTCTACATTGCTGCGCGTGCCTTCGGGCGCAATACAAATATGGAGACGTTCGGTCTGGTTGAAGACCTCCGCCGTTGCATCGACCAGGTTGTGGGACTTGTCCCGATAAACGGGTTTGCCGCCTAACGCCCGAAACAGCCAGCCTGAATACCAGGTAAATAACGAGCTTTTGGCCAGATACTGAATCCAGATATGGATGGTAGGCCGAATGCCGAGCCCGAGCAGGAAATCCCAGTTCGTCGTGTGCGGGGCCACTACCCAAATCGCTTTCGGAACAGTTGGGATGGGACCAACGACCCGCCATCCCCATAGTTTAAATAACCAACGCGTAAGGGTACTGAGCATGTACTTGGGGAGTGGTATATCGCTTACGATTTACGAACTGGTCTTCCAGCTAGTCAAGCCATTGTCAACGTGAAGGCCAATCCGTAAACCATAAACTGTAAACCAGCTTAGTACTTCCGGTCTTTGCGCTCTAACCAGCGGCCCGTTACAAACGCCGACGCCAGCAGTACCGCGTAAAACAGAAGTGTCAAAGGTGTTGATAAATCCATGTCAGTTTTCAGTTGAATGCTGGTGCAAAAATACGATAGCCTTTTGATTTTAAACCTATCAGGACGATAAGACCTTGTCGTTTTTTTGTTTATAGAACCCCTTTCGTGCTGGGCATGTTATCCAATTCATTGATATCACGCCGAACTGCCATCTTTATTGATTTGGCGAATGCTTTAAAAATGGCTTCGATCTTATGGTGTTCATTGTCGCCTTCTACCTTGATGTTTAAATTGCAAAGGGCTGTATCTGAGAACGATTTGAAAAAATGGTAGAACATTTCAGTAGGCATATCGCCGATTTTCTCGCGCTTAAAGTCAGCGTTCCAGACCAGCCACGGGCGGCCCGAAAAATCAATGCCCACCTGGGCCAGCGCTTCATCCATGGGCAGTAAAAATCCATAGCGGCTAATGCCCCGTTTATCGCCGAGCGCGCGACGGTAGGCTTCGCCCAGTGCCAGCGCCGTATCCTCGATGGTGTGGTGTTCATCGATGTGCAGATCGCCATCGACACGAATGGTGAGATCGGCGCCGGAATGTTTCGCTACCTGATCGAGCATGTGATCGAAAAAGCCGAGGCCCGTATGGATGTCGGCACGACCGCGCCCATCGAGGTTTAAATCAACCCGTATCTGGGTTTCTTTCGTATTTCGTTCAACGCTAGCGGTGCGGGCGGGCAGGCGAAGAAATTCATAAATTTCATCCCAGTCGCCTGTTTTAAGCGCAATGGCGTCCTGCATCGCATCGGTCAGTCCATCGACGTCGGCAGCCTGTACGGTCGATAAGCCGTTGGGCGGTAGAAATAAAATAGCTTTGGCGCCCAGGTTTACGGCCAGTTGAACATCCGTCAGCCGATCGCCGATCACATAGCTATTGGCCAGGTCATACCCAGCCTCGAAGTACTGCGTCAGCATGCCGATGCCCGGCTTGCGGGTCGTCGACTTGTCGCGCGGGAAATGGCGGTCGATGTGAACGGCTGCGAAATTGACATTTTCGCCCGCAAAGGTGGCCATCATCTTATTGTGGGCGGGCCAGAATGTGTCTTCGGGAAACGAATCGGTACCGAGTCCATCCTGGTTGGTAACCATGACCAGTTCGTAATCCGTTTCTTCGGCAATTTTTCGCATAGCCGAAATCGCCTTCGGAATGTAGTCGAGTTTGGCCAGTGAGTCAACCTGTTGATCGGGCTGTGGCTCAGCAATGAGCGTTCCGTCACGGTCAACAAATACTATCTTTTGCATACAGTGAATAAGAGAAATCAGACAAAGATACGGCCAGAGCGTATTGCAAACGAAAATATACTATTTTTGCAGGATAGTTCCTGTATAGCTATTTTTACCGTTTCTATCGATATCCATATCATTATTTACCGTATTCGTTTCGGCTACATTTATTAATGTACTGTTTCTACAAGTGCCTGTAAAAAAAAGCTGTTCGTATAAGTATAGTTCTGCCGACTCAGAGAGATAACCGTAAAAGATAACAAGTAGCTTTCATTGACGTACATAATAAACATACACCTAATAACTCTTACTTAATAACATGCCAGCAGAAGCATCAAGACTGACCCGTATCGGGGTTTTTTATGACGGTAATTATTTTCTACATGTAAGCAATTATTATAACTATTCTCACGAACGTCGCAGTCGCATCAGCATTTCAGGCTTACACGCATTCATTCGTCGGCAGGTAGCCGAAGAGGAGGGCGTAAATGAACGGCTTTGCCAAATTGTGGACGCCCATTATTTTCGGGGGCGGCTCAATGCCCATGAAGCAAATCAACGGGGTAATCAACTGTTTTATGACCGCCTGTTTGATGATATTTTGATGTCGGAAGGGGTGGTAACCCATTATTTACCCGTAAAAACGTATCAGGGCTACCGGCAGGAAAAAGGCATCGATGTATGGCTGGCGCTGGAGGCTTTTGAGCTTGCCCAGTACAAGAAATTCGACGTTGTCGTGCTGATTACGTCGGATGGCGATTACGTGCCGCTGATCCGGAAGCTCAACACCCTCGGCTCACGAATTATGGTCTTGAGCTGGGATTTTGAATTCCTGAACGAGCAGGGAGAAAAGCAGGTGACCCGCACATCGCAGGATTTACTGGAAGAAGTTTCGTATCCGGTAGCCATGCATGGCCTGATCGATGACCGGAGCCGCCGAAACGATGTAATCATTCAGAACCTGTTTGTGAAACAGCAGGCACGGCCAACGTTTACGGCGGTGTCTGGATCTGGCAATGGAAGTTCGTTCAGTAATGGAAACAGCTTTGGCGAACTCAGTGCGGGTGATGCCTATGAAGAAGCGTATCCCGCATCCGGTGAGCCGAATTATAACCTCGCCGACACAGTAGACGATGACCCGGAAGGACGGAAAATCAGTACGATCCGCAGCCTCAAAACAGGCTATGGTTTTGTCAATTATCCGCCTAACAACCTGTTTTTTCACTATACGAGCCTGATCGATACGGACTTCAATGAACTACAGGTAGATGATGAGGTCGAATTCACCGTTGGCCGTAATGCCGAAGGGAAAGATATCGCTATCGATGTGCGGCTGTTACCTGTCTAATGATGAATAGTGTTCGTGTGTCGGTCGAAGATCTGTCAAGCTGGCGTTGGCAGGCATTGGCCTGGGCAATTGCCGAAGAGACTCACGAAGACGGTTTTATTGCCTTCCTGAATAATAACGGGATTGATTACCCGAATGACCCCTTTCCCAACCGGCTTTTTGTCGGGGCGAAACGGGTCATTTCGTTTTCGGGGGAGACAGCTGCGGATCGCGATGTGTTTGACGTACTGCAGCAGGCCCACCGCGAAAAACCGGCCTATCTGGTCGGTTATTTGGGCTACGACCTAAAAAATCAACTGGAGAACCTCAGCAGCCGAAACCCGGATCGACTTCAGTTTCCGGATGCTTATTTTGTTGAGCCAGCATGGATTATTGATTTTGAGCAATCCGACGTTTTAGGTGATGCGCTGATCATACAGGGGGAGGGCGATACTGGTGCTTTGCTAAAGCAATTACGGTCATTCAATCCGGCTGCTTCCCCAGTAGCTTTGCCTGATTCTCCGCCCATCATTCAATGCCGGGTGTTACCGGAAGAGTATTTGGCTACTGTTCGCCGGATTCAGGATCACATTCGGGCGGGCGATGTCTATGAATTGAATTATTGCATTGAGTTTTTTATTCAGCAGGCTGCCCGTCTGGACCCCCTGCAAACGTATCGTGCCTTGACTGAGCGGTCCCCCATGCCGTTTTCGAGTTTTGTGAAGATGGGTGACCGGTATGTGATGGGTGCTTCGCCCGAACGGTTTTTGAAGAAAACGGGCAGCCAGGTTTTATCGCAACCCATTAAAGGCACCGTCCGGCGCGGACAAACGCCCGACGAAGACATGGCCCTGCGCGCTTACCTGCTTAACTCGGAGAAAGAGCGGGCCGAAAACCTGATGATTGTTGATCTGGTCCGGAACGACCTCGCCCGTAGTGCCAAAACGGGTTCGATAGGGGTCGATGAATTATTCGGTATCTACGGATTTCAGCACGTTTTTCAGATGATTTCGACGGTTTCGGCCACGCTTCACGAACGCGTTTCCTGGGCCGAAGCCATTCGAAATGCCTTTCCCATGGGGAGTATGACCGGAGCGCCCAAAATTCGCGCCATGCAGTTGATCGATGAGCTGGAAGTTAGTCGGCGGGGGGTGTATTCGGGCGCGATCGGCTTTGTAACCCCCGATGCGGATTTTGATTTCAGCGTCGTTATCCGAACGCTGCTTTACAATGCCCAAAGCCAGTATGCGTCTTTCTCGGTCGGGAGTGCTATTACCTACGAGGCCGAACCGGAGCAGGAATGGGAGGAATGTTTATTGAAAGCCCAAGCCATTCGTGATGTTCTGAACTCATCTTTTTCGATCCGTTAGCGCCACTTTCTAAAAAGTTGGCCTGCCCGTGTGGAATTTTCTACAGAAAGTCATCTTATAGGCTGGCGTCTGCAACGCTTTTGCTCTAAAGTGACTCATTATCAGTAGTGTTAGCCATTAACTAAATTTACTACTATAAATTTAGTTAAAAATCGTTAACGGTATGAGCATTTGCCGCTATTGCGCTTAGCTTTGCTACCCTTACACCTCAACCTTTTACCTTTTTCCGGATGAAAAACTTCTTCCTGCTGGCTATGCTATGCCTGCTCTCTGCCACACTCTCTGCACAAAGTCCACCCGGTATAACGCGTTTTACACTACAGGGCCGAGCCGTTGACACTTCAGCTGCACCGTTGGCTTCATCAACGGTTATGCTGTTGAACGCTAAAGATTCATCGCTTGTCAACTTCACCCGTACGGGCGACAATGGTGCGTTTTCCTTCAAAAATCTTAAAGTTGGTACCTATGTGCTGAAAGTATCCTTTGTTGGTATGATTCCATATAACCAGGTCATCAAGCCAGCCACAGAGGCCGTCGTTGATCTCGGTGCCTTGAAGCTAAAACCCATTACAAGAGAATTAATGGAGGTTGTTGTCAGAACGGCGAAGGCTCCACTGACGATAAAGGGTGACACAATCGAGTATAATGCCAGCTCATTCAAAGTGCCGCCGGGCTCAACCGTCGAGGATTTACTGCGTAAACTGCCCGGTGTGCAGATCGATCAGGACGGCAACATCCGGGCGCAGGGCCAGGAAGTGAAGAAAGTGACGGTAGATGGCAAGAGTTTTTTTGGCAATGATCCCAAGCTAGCAACCAAAAATCTACAGGCTGAGGCCATTACCAAAGTGCAGGTCTTCGACGATAAAACAGAGCAGGCCAAACTAACGGGTATAAATGACGGTAAGAAAGAAAAAACCGTTAATCTGGAACTGAAAGAGGAGTTTAAAAAAGGCGGCTTTGGCAAAGTAACAGCTGGCGCCGGACCTGCCTCCAACAACGTATCCACCCGGTTTGATGGGAAGGGCATTTACAATAAATTCGACAGTAAGCAGCAGTTTTCGGCTATATTATTAGGCAATAACACGAACCAGCAAGGGCTTTCATTTAACGATTACCAGGATTTCCGGGGTAGTAATGCCTTCAATGTCAATGACAACGCCGATTTTGGCTTCAGCGGGGCGAATCGCTATCTTTATTTTGGTGATGATCAGGAAAGCCTGACCGTTCCCGTTGGCGGGGGCGAAGGACGAGGCTTTTCAAAAAACACAGCGGGTGGCCTCAACTACAACTACGACACTAAGAAAACCAAGCTTAGCACCAGCTACTACTTCAACCAAACACGGGTCGACCTGAACGCGCTTCGGGAAAACAAGCGGTATCTGCCCGGTGAACAATCGCTACGGACAACGGATACCAGCAATCAGTCCAATCTGAACACAAACCACCGGGTAAGCTTTCGGTTTGAGAAACAACTCGATTCCATGCAGACGATGGTGGTAATCAGCAATGCCCGGATTGGAAGCGGCAACAGCAATCTGCAAAGTCTGCAACGGGTTTTTCTTAACGCAGGTGCGGGTAGTGAAGTGCCGACAACCAACAGTCAGTCGCTGAATAACACCTCAGCAAACCAGTTTGCCATAGTTAGTACATTGCTGTACCGGTTGAAGCTTAAAAAGAAGGGACGTAGTTTAGCCGCCAGCGGTACCTTTCAGACCAATTCCAATGATGGTGATTTACTACTGAAGGCCCGAAACGAGTTTTATCAGGCCACCAGCGTCAACGACATGCTGCGGGTATTGAATCAGGATCAGGGAACCAATTCGCGGAGCAACCAGTACAAAGCTAACCTGCTGTATGTCGAGCCATTTGGAAAAAAATACACCTGGGAAACCTTCTATAATTTCAGCTTGCGCAATGATGAAGTTGACCGCGATGTGGTGAACCTTGACGACAGCCGCCGACGCATCGACTCACTGAGCTTGTATTACAAGAATAACTACCTGTTCAACCGGTTAGGCAGCAGTTTACGGTATGCGTTCAAGGGGCTAAACATCTCGGCCGGGGTAGCCGGGCAGCAATTCCATCTCGACGGGAAATTTGCCCGTGATCAGGGCCAGCCGCTTCAATCTATCCAGCGAACGTATACGACAGTCATACCGAACGTAGCACTTAACTACTCCTTAAAAAACAACCGATCCCTCTACGCTGGCTATGACGTAGGCGTTCAGATACCCTCAT
Source organism: Spirosoma horti (assembly GCF_054776595.1). NCBI lineage: Bacteria > Pseudomonadati > Bacteroidota > Cytophagia > Cytophagales > Cytophagaceae > Spirosoma > Spirosoma horti. Next base: position 301,295 of record NZ_BAAHBQ010000003.1, on the reverse strand, counting down.
CGCGGGACTTACAGCCGGTTACGACGAACAGTAATCCATTATTCGTGAGCCGGGGAAATCCTAATCTGTTGCCTCAGCTCAATCATAACCTTAGTGCTTACTTCAACTATTTCAATCCGGGTAGTTTTACCAACTTGTGGGCCAGTGTTTACACGACCTATTACGTGAATCAGATTGTGTATAGCCAGACGGTAGATCCTCAGACGAATATTGTCACCACCATGCCTGAAAACCTGACGGGTGGTCGTAATTTGGGAACGTATATGGGATTTGGCTTTCCAATCAAGAAGACCAAAGCCACGCTCAATATAAACACGCAGTTGAATTTTGGGCATAACCTGACGCGTATCAATTCGGTATTGAACGAAACCGACAACCAGAACTATTCGCTGGGTGGGCAGTTGGCCCTGACGCCCAAGGACTGGATTGCTTTTTACGGGAATGTCAACTTTGGGATTACCGATACCCGCTATTCGATCAACACGGCACAGAATCAGGTTATCTACAACAATACATTCCGTGGCGATCTGAACCTGCAACTGCCGGGTAGTTTCTTTGTCAATACCTCGCTCAATTACCGGGTATATAAGAACGAAAAGCTGAATTTCAATCAGCAGATTCCAATTCTGAATATGGCCGTTTACCACATTCTTGGGAAAGCCAAAAAAGCCGAAATTCGTCTGTCGGCCGTCGATCTGCTCAACCGAAACGTGGTCGTGTCGCAGTACGCCGGTCAGAACTACACGAGCACCGAGCGAATTCAGTCGCTGGCACGCTATTTCCTGCTTAGCATTACCTATAACATGCGGGGTGTACAGGGTAAAGTTCGCCGGGATGGCTTTTATTGATTTTAACTAACTCTGTATTATGAAAAATATAGTCATACTCCTGTGCCTGCTGACCAGTTCGGTAACAATCGCCCAGAAAACCGAAGGTGTCGTTACCTATGTTCGAAAAGAACATTGGCTGAAAATTACTAACCGCCTGACATTCCTGAGCCAGGAACAGAAAGATCGCGAAACCCAAACCTGGAAAAACTGGGAAGCGGAAAGCAAAGGGGACAAGATGAAACTGGCTTTCAGCCCAAGCGAAAGCCTATACACATACAATAGTGATGAACCGGAAGAAGGGGGGTACTCTAGGCGGAAATCGGAGTTCTACCTGTACCGTAATTTCGAGAAAGATAAAAAGACAGACATTATCGAAATGCTGGGTAAAACCTACATCGTTGATGATTCACTGCACGCGCCGGTCTGGAAAATCGGGAACCAGATTAAGGAGGTGGCTGGCTACATCTGCATGAAAGCTGAAACGGAAGACCCGATCAAGAAGCAGAAATTAACCGCCTGGTTTGCGCAGGATATACCTGTATCGGCTGGCCCTGAACGCATGAACGGCCTGCCCGGACTCATTCTTGAACTGGATGTTAATGATGGCGACGTAACAATTGAAGCCGTTAGTGTGGCCTTTCGTCCGCTCACGCCCGACGATCTGAAGCTGCCGAAGCAGAAAGGGAAGAAGTTAACTGATGCCGCCTATGATGACCTGATTAAGCAACATATTGCTGATCGGATAAGCGCCCGCCAAACTCCATATGGCTGGGCCGGAATCCGGTATTGATAGACTCATTTCAAACGAAAAGCGCCCCAACCAGTCCTGGTTGGGGCGCTTTTCGTTTTTACAGATGGAGTTCATTTACATGCCCTGTGTCGAGAACTGTACTTTATCGACTGCAAATAGCGGTTTCTGTTTGGCTTCGGGATTGATGAAAATCAGATAGAGCTTATGAACCCCCGAAACGGGTTGGCGGAAGGGGAGGTTAACTGCGCCTTCGGTGCCTTTCTTGACATCGGCTTCTCCAAGCAGGGTACCCGTGGGCGAATCGAGCCGCGCTTCGAGTTTACCACCCGCTACCTGATCGTTAGAGGCAAATACGGATGGTGAAATGCTTTGAATACCGGTTAGATCAATGTCGTTGAACACTAGATAGCTGCCCGATTTTGTGCCGATAGCGGCTGGCCCCAGTTTAGGAATGTCATACTGGAAAATATCCTGCTTGCCATCGGCCGAAACCGCTTTTACAGATGGCGACCGCAGGGCTAGTGACGTTGAGCCCGTCAATGGACCAATCGCACCGTTGCCCCGGTCGGTATAGCTGGCGGTCAGGATGTATGAGCCGTCCTTCTTTTGTTGAGCGGGTACATAATCACCGGCTAATGGCTGACGGTTCGCTTTCTTTTCGTCGGCTAGGGAAAGAATATAGCGTACCATATCGGTCGCTTCGCTTTCTTTCAGTTGAGGGTGCGCACTCATGGCTTGTTCGCCCCAAACGCCACCGCCACCCGTAATAACTTTGCGCGCCAGTTTTCCTTCGATCTGGAAAGCACCTTTGTATTTCTTGGCAACATCCATATAGGCCGGTCCAATCGATTTTTTGTCGATAGCATGACAGGCTTTGCAATCGCTCAGCTCGATCAGGCGTTTACCCGACGAGAAGCCCAAATTAGCCTGGTGGCCCTGTGCCAGCATCGTTTTGTCGAAACCTTCGAGGTAGTCGATCGTCATGGTCACATCCTCGGGGCTAATGCCTTTCTGTAAGGTGCCATCTTCTTTATCCATAACCTTTACCGAATACTTAACCGGTTTGTCAGGAAAGTAAAACGTCTTGTTTCCGGCTACGGCTACTTCCACTTTTGGCTCGTCGTTACCAACCTTTATCTCCATGGTTTTCGTGGCTACATGTCCGGCGGCATCGGTCACTGTTAGCGTGGCCGGATAGGTACCTGGCTTACTGAACGTAACTGTAGGGTTTGGCGTCGACTGCTTGGGCATGCCGTTTCCGAACGACCAGGCATATTTCAGGGCATCGCCATCATAGTCCATTGATCCTTTCGAGTCGAATTTCACCGTCAATGGAGCTGAACCAACCGTTTTGCTGGCGCTGGCCATGGCAACGGGTTTACGGTTGCCCGCATTATAGGTAATGCGCGACAGGCGGGCGTCGGCATTGGCAGCAAACCACTGTTGCCCATACTCAAGGGTGTAGAGAGAGCCGTCATTGGCAAACTGCATGTCGATCACGTGCGAGAACTTCGTGCTAGGCATGAACGTCTCCATCTTCACAAAGTCACCGTTTTTTTCCATCGTTACCGGGTGAATCCAGTCACGCATCCAGTCGTAGGCGAAGAATTTGCCATCGTAAGCGCGGGGAAACTTCACCGCCGATTCGGCATAATCATCGTAGTAATAAACCGGGCCACCCATGGCATTACGACCACCTTTACCGACAATCGGGCCAAACTCGGGCGAGTCGGCGTAGGGGTAGTAAATAAACGCTTTTTGTGCCGGAGGAAGCTCCGTCAGGCCCGTGTTGTGTGGCGAGTTATTGATCGGCTTCATCGGGTCGAACAGCGCCCCTGTGGTGCTATCCGCGAAATTACGGGCATTATACGGCCGGTTATCGGCCACGAACAGCGGCCAGCCGAAGTAACCCGCCTTGCGCGCCTGGTTCATCTCATCATGACCACGGGGGCCATATTTCTCGCTGTTTTCACCGGCATCAGGACCCACTTCGCCCCAGTACAGGAAGCCCGTGCGCTGATCGACCGAAATACGGTAGGGGTTACGGTTGCCCATGACATAAATCTCGGGGCGGGTTTTAGGCGTGCCTTTTGGAAATAGGTTGCCTTCGGGAATGGTGTACGTGCCATCTGCTTCGGGATGGATACGCATGATCTTTCCGCGCAGATCATTGGTGTTGCTCGACGTTAAACGGGCATCCCAGCCGCTACGGCCCGGTCGGTTGTCGATGGGTGCAAACCCATTAGAGTTGAACGGGTTCGTATCGTCACCGGCCGATAAATAAAGGTTTCCTTTCCGGTCCCAGGCGATCGAACCGCCCGTATGGCAGCAGCCATCGCGTTTGACGGGAATCGTCAACAGAACTTTTTCAGTGCTCATCAGTAGGGTATCCTTTACATCATCATACACAAACCGCGACAAGTGTTGAGCCGTATCTGCTACCGTTTTGCCCGTTATCGGCGAGTAATAGGCATATACCCATTTGTTTTGTTTGAAGTTCGGGTCAACGTTCAGACCCATCAGACCGTATTCAAACTTGGTGAATACGGGGAAGTTGGCAACCACTTTCACCGCCTTCGTTTTGGGATCGTACAATTTCAATGCGCCCTTCCGTTCTGCGAACAGTACTTTACCATTGTCGAGTACGACCAACTCGGTTGGCTCATCCAGATTAGCTGTCAGCACTTGCCGATCGAATCGGTTTTCTTCGGGGAAAGGTTGTGTTTTGGCCTGACCGAATTTCAGGCTAGTCGCCATAACGGATTTGATGCCGCCCAGAATATGCTGCAGAAACAGCGGATCGCTATACGACTCATCGGTGTGGCCACCGCCTGTGTAGAATGCCTTACCGCCCTCGAAATCATGATGCCAGATAAAGGGGTGATTATCGCCGTTTTTGCCGCCTTCGTAGGTTTTCTCATCCAGTTTGCCCAGTACTTTCAGGTCCGGCTGAATGTTCTTGTAGCTATACCACTCGTCCCAGCGTTTCCAGCGGTCGGGCAGCATCTTGGTCGACGGGTGATTTTTGTCGATAATCTCAATTTCAGCATTCTGCTGTTTGGGGTGATTCAGGAACCAGGCGCCCGCCAGTTTATTATACCAGGGCCAGTCGTATTCGGTATCGGCGGCAGCGTGAATGCCCACATAGCCGCCCCCTGCCTGAATGTATCGTTCAAAAGCGGCCTGCTGCGCATCATCGAGCACATCACCAGTGGTACTGAGCCAGATTACGGCGCTGTACTGCTTGAGGTTAGCTTCGGTAAACTTCGAGGCATCTTCGGTCGTATCGACGGCAAAATTATTCTCCTTGCCGAGTTTCATAATCGCCAGTTTTCCAACTGGAATAGAGGCATGACGATAGCCTTTGGTTCTGGAAAAGACCAGTACACGATTCAGCGCAACGGAATTTTGTGTCGATACCACCGTCGATTTGCTGGTTACACGTTTGGCCGCCGTTTGGGCCTCAGCAGGCAGCATTATGCCGGGCACAGCCGTTGCCAGCACGCCCGCCAGCAGCAAGGCGCGGGCGGGAAGCCGTAGGTTTTTCATAGAGTTTTTCAATTTATGCAGATTGCTTGGGTAGACTATGAAGAAAATCGAAAGGTTAACTTATTTGGTGATCCGATTGACTTTTATTGAGAAACAAATATAAACAAAAAGCGAACGCTATCGTGTAGCCGCTCGCTTAAAATAAAGGGTAATTAGCGGTTAATCTACTTTCTTGAATGTCATGATCGGTTTCCCTTTCGACAGGAAAGTTAACTGGCCTTCGCCAATTCGATAGGTCAATGGATGGGTTAACTCGCTCAGGAATTTGCTTTCAATAGGAGCAATACTACTGTCGCAAGCCATTCGTGTAGTGGCCAGTGGCCCGAACAGAATCTGACGCGTGTCGGCCTTGATTGTGCCATTGAGTCGGTTGCAACCGGTTGTGCCCGTAACACGGCCCTCAGAGAGGGAAATCTCCAAACGGGGCGCTTCCTTGCGGGGGCCACCAGCCACGATCGGACTGCCTTCCAATTCGGTGAGTACCCAGATATCGTTCAGTAACGCGAGTTGCCGCAGGGAAGCGCCACAGCCTACGTAACTTTTACCCCGAAAATCGACTTCGACCCGGTAATCATACCGTTGGCCGGATAACTTATCCACGCAACTATCAGGTCGAAATACGATGTTGATCCGGTTCGAGTCGGTGCCGGTGCTGAACCGAATCAAACCGTCTGAGTCAGGCTGGCGCTCGGGAGCCGGTGTTGTGAGGCTGTCGCCGTTTTGCCCTTTGAATCGCAGGAAATTCTTTGATGCGTTGATGGTCAATGACCAGGCCGGATTGTTGCCGATCGCGACGAGGTCGTCTCCTGATTTTAATTGCTGGCTATAATCGGTAATGTTTACCTGATTGGCGGGCGTAAGCATAGACGCAAATTGGGTGGACGGACGGCGACAGGCAGCGGTCAGAAGCAGCATGCCAAGCAAAGCAGTTCGCATGGTAGTTTAACGAATGAGTTGTGTATATAAGACCGGCATGCCGTCAAAAAGTTTAACCCATTCTGAAAGGATACAGTACCTAATAACCTGCCCAAAATCTGAACACCAACGTTAACGCAGTTGTTGCTCCTTCTTATTAACCAATAACGCGTTATGAAAAAGGGAGGGTTAGTTGTGCTCGTGCTGTTGCTCATTGGCGGCATAGGAGCCTATATCTGGTACCGGAATATCAGGGATAAGGAAACAAGTACCGGTAAGCCGTATGATAATACGATGAAGCCGCGTCTGGAAATGAGTCGATTCGCCATTACAGACATCGATGAAGATACCATCCGGATGAACCTGTATATGCTCATCGACAATCCATTGCCGGTTGGTTTCAAATCCCCCAAACTGGATTATACGTTCTTTATCGCCAATACACCCGTGATGGTCGATGCGTATAAAAAGCCAATTCAGGTAAAATCGGGGGATAGTACACTGGTTGTGTTGCCCGCTAAGCTGGTGTATAAAAAAATGATCAAGGTGCTCGAAACCCTCGACCGAAAAGACATCGATAGTACCAATTATAAAATGCAGGCGAAATTTGCCCTCGATGTGCCTATTCTGGGCCAGAAAACATTTGTGACGACGGTGGATAAACGAATGCCAACGCTTTATCTGCCGAAGGTCAAAATCGATGACATCGACTTTGGAAAGCTGGGCCTGAAGCGAACTGATGTGGCGGCTAAAGTAAGCATTACCAATAGAAATAAAATGCCCTTCAACATTACCGATGCGCACTATACGGTGGTTATCGATGGTAAAGAAATCGCGGATGGAGCCCAGCCCGAGCCAATTCTAATAAAAGCACAGGCCACAACGCCCGTCGTCTTTCCGGTAACGGCGCATCCGGGTAAAACGCTGAGCGTGTTGCCTAAGATGTTGTTCGATAAGAAAGACACGCCCTATTCGGTTAAGTTCCGCTGCAAGCTTATCGACAAAAAAGGCAATTCATCATTCGCCAACAGCACCTTTGCTTCGACAATTACCGGCACATTAGACGATTTCAAGAAATTGAAGAAGTAGCTGGTTTGGGATTCGTGGTGTAAGGGATTGGTTAATTTGAGCCAATAAGCCACAGCAATATTGCGTAATAGACAAACTTGCTCTATACTCTACTAAGCTTCTGATACCAAAATCATATTTTAGAAGTAGATTTGCGCCCTTTTATTTGATAAAAGTCGTGCATCGCCAGTTCGGTTTCACTAGTTGCGCCTGCCGCAGCCAGGTGTTTGCACGACGATAGTTGAAACGGACGGAAATGACGATAATCTCCTGCGGTATAGATTTTGGTACATCAAACTCAAGTATAGCCATTGACAAGAACGGCGAAGTCGGGCTGGTTCCGGTCGAGCAGACGCATCTGACTATACCCAGCGCTCTATTCTTCCGGGGCGACGATAACAAGCCATTTTATGGCCGAGCAGCCATCAATATGTTTCTGGATCGACAACCGGGGCGTTTCATGCGGAGCTTGAAGCGGGTGCTGGGCACGTCGCTCATGAAACAGGGAACCGTTGTCAATGGCGCTGCTATGAATTTCCCGACTATTATAGCCTCGTTCATAAAGCAACTGAAAGATAAAGCCGACGCGGCAGCCGGTCAGGAAATTGAGCACGTGGTGATGGGTCGCCCGGTTCACTTCGTTGATAATGACCCGGCCGCCGACAGCCGGGCACAGGATGAGCTTCGGGCCATTGCTCAGCGCATTGGCTTCAAATACATTGAATTTCAGTTTGAGCCGATCGCTGCAGCCTTTGCCCATGAAGTTAAACTGATTGGTGAAAAACTGGCGATCGTGGTCGATCTGGGTGGAGGAACTTCGGATTTTACGGTGATCAGGCTGTCGAAAAATTCCATCCATAAAACGGATCGATCTTCGGATATTTTGGCCAGCACAGGTGTTCGGATTGGCGGCAACGATTTCGATAAAGAGCTGAGTCTGGCGGCCATCATGCCCGAATTGGGTTACCGGAGTACGTATGGGGCTAAAAATCTCGAAGTGCCCTTAAAGCAGTACCACGACCTGGCTGAATGGAGTAAGGTCAACTTTCTCTACACACCAAAATTGATTACGCAAACCCGGCAGCTGCTGCACGAATCGCACGATAAAAAGCGCTACGGTCGGCTGCTGCATGTACTTGAACACGAAACGGGGCACACACTTTTGGCCGCTTCTGAAGAAACAAAAATTGCCCTTACCGGCAATAAAGAGCACAAAGCATCCTTCGACTTTATTGAGGAAGATTTCTCTATATTGATAAGACGCGACCTGTTTGAAAAGGCTATCGAAGAAGAAGTTGAGAAAATAGCCGATTCGGCCAGGCAGTGTCTGCAGGATGCGGGCGTTCGGCGGGAAGCCATTGACCTGGTCATTCTTACGGGCGGCTCCACCGAAGTGCATTCGATCCAAGTGGCCTTTAAAGAACTATTTCCGAATGCCGCCATCGCCGATGAGAACAAGCTCTCCAGCGTTGGTCTTGGGCTGGCTTACGATAGCCAGAACCGATTCGGGAAGGCCAGTCAATCCGCTCAGCTTTCCAACTAATTGCTTGCTCTTCTCTGTTTTACAGGCTAGCCATTGGTTCGTTAAGACCGGGCCATGACCAATCGCCGAATGGCCACTAAGTGCCCCAGAAGCACTGTTGGAACCACAAAACCAGGTAGCCAGATAAAGGGAAATTTCAGAATTGCTACGTTAGGCTGCTCATGGGCAAATTGCTGAAAAGGCAATGGTGTCGATAGGATCGCGTATGTGACGACATTGATCAGAAGCAGTAGAGCCAGCACGTTCCAGAGCAAAAGCCATCGCGTTGACAGGACTGGGCGATTAAAGGAAAAATAAGCCACCAGCGGTGCCGTCAGACCGGCTATGATATCAACGTTGCGCCCTTCAAACGTTATCAACTGCGGAACTTGATGGTGAACAAATAAGCCATACAGGACGATCTCCACCGGCACTCGAACGGTATTCAGGTAAGTAATCGCCGGGAGTGATAGCGCATCCAGAAACCGGCGCCCGCCCCGCGAGACGAACAAGGTAATGATCAGCAGAATCGGAAGTACCACCGCCAGTGGCAGCCGGGGTGGTCGTGCATTCAGGTTGAGGAAAAAGTCCTGACTAGCCAATAAGCCTAACACAAATAGCCAGATGAGCAAGCCCATCAGTATAGGAAATGTACGTTTGGGCATAGATTGCCGAACGGCCATCAGGAAGGCAAATAAAGTCAGCGCCGTTGTCAGGGCGAAGCAAACAGCCAGCCAGAGGGGTGGCTTTGTGAGCAGATACACTAAATTGGGTTGCATGGTTTCCGATAGTTTATGCGGGGCTAACAGCCCGGTATGCAAAGGAAACACCGCCAAAGTGGCTATTACGACTGCAGGAGCGGCATAATCAACGAAAGGTAGCCAATGCTGGCATGAATGGTCAAGCAACTTCAATTTACCGGAACCACTTTTTGAACTGGGCGCTCCGATAGCGACTTACAATGACTCGTTCGTGGGGATCGTTCTTGTGCAAAGCCGGCATAAGGCCTACTAAAAGCTTTTGATTGACATCATCCTGTACAAATCGAATGGCGTTCAGGTTGACAATAAATTGCCGACTGAGTTGAAAGAAAGAAGTTTCCGGCAACAGATCGCCCAGCTTTGTGAAAGACGTGTAGGCGGTTGTCAGTTGCTGCCCGTCGGACTTGATGAGTAATACCAGCCCTCCTGTAGAATAAAAATAAGCGATCTCGTCGGGCCGTAGACGCCATTGCCCGTTCCCAGCCTCAACCCGAAGTAAGTCTTCCGAATGAGCAGGCGCAAGTCGCGTCAGTTGATTAGTTAACTCCTGAGTAGTCTGCTGCTTTTCGAGGTAGATAGTCTGGATAAGATACAGGCCAACATACGCTCCATTTACCACGGTGGCAATGGTCGCACAAACAAATATGCCCGAAATGACAGTCGGGTATAAAGGCCAGGCGCCACTATAAAGCCTGATAGCCAGGGGGAACACTATTGAAAATGTGGTCATTGTGGCCAGGCCGCCAAAAATGATTTGCCGCCGAATTCGCTTTGCCGGATTTTTATAGAAAGGTAGTTGCTGATCCAGTCGCCGAAAAATAGCCAGATTTACTTCCCAACAGCTTAACATGACGGTGGCTACGGTCAGAAAGTAAGGCCACGGGAACTGATAATTGATTTCTGATGGAAAACGGCGGTAAAATACGAGGTGCGCTGCGACAAAGGCAGCTATCGGCACCACAAGGAACCGGGCATAAAGGTGTTGCCTACGCGTAAGAGGGGCCATTGGCTCAATCGAATTAACGCAAACAAGGTAACGAATAATTATTACCGGGCCACGGATAGTCGCTTCGTTAACAAGCCCTGACTCGTCTCTACCTGCAATACATAATTGCCAACGGGCAGATTTCCCACGTTAAACCGAACGGAACCCGGCGCTGACTGCACGGGATTCAACGGCATTAGCCGCCCCTGCATATCCGAAACCTGGGCCGATTTCAGCCCTTTTACCAGCCAGTCCGATTCAAGAACCAGGTCACCCGATGCCGGATTGGGATAGAGCCGGGTACCGGTTTCTGTCGGGTCAAGGGCCGTAACCACCTGCGGAGCTCTGAAGACAGTAGCCACCGGGAAATCCCGAAACAAGGCGGCTGTTTCGGTGCTGGCATCGGTACTAAACCAGTCCGTGAGAATAGCCGCGTACACCTGCCGGAAATCGGTCTGCATTTTCAGGTTGTTGTTGTCCAGATCGCTGAGGTTCGGGTTTTTGCCCACCATGGGTGATTTGATAGCTGTTCCGAACACAAACATGGGTGCCGAAGTGCCATGGTCCGTACCGCGACTACCATTGGAAATGGCTCGTCGGCCAAACTCCGAAAAGGTCATGCCCACCACCCGGTCTTCCAGTTTCAACTGGGCCAGGTCGGTCTGAAAAGCCAGCACAGCGTCGGATAGGGTGCGTAGTAAGTTCGCGTGTGTCCCCGTCGTGGTGTCCGTAGCATCGACCTGGTTGGCGTGGTTATCGAAACCACCCAGCGTCACATAATAAACCTTCGTTTGCAAGCCACCACTAATGAGCCGGGCAATGATTTTTAGCTGCGCTGCCAGCGAGTTCATTGCCGGATAGGTTGCCAGATTTTTCCCCTTTCCAGCGGCCGTTTTAATCTGACCGGCATAACTGACCGAACTGGCCTGTTGTTGCCGAATGTAATCAATCTGCTGGCCTGCATACCCTGACTGACTCGTAAGCGGATTTTTGGGTGTATCGCCCACCAGCCGGGCAAACGTGTCGGGGTCCTGTAGAACAATGGCCATGGAATCCGTGGGGCCAAGCAGCGAGGTAGTTGTAACGTAGCCAATCTGAATGGCTGGCGGATCGGGCATTTTCGTGGTTGGATAACTATCCGGAAAGCCGGGATATTGCTTGTCGAGGTAGCGGCCTGCCCAACCCGATGCGGCAGTTTGAGTAGAGTCAACGGCGGTCATCCAGATATCGCTGGCTCTGAAGTGCGAGAAGTTAGGCGTTGGATAGGATACGCCCTGAACAATGCTCAGTTTGCCGTCATTGAACAGTTGCTGCATGCCGGTCATGGCCGGGTGCAGGCCCGTTTGGGAAACGTTTCTAAGTCGAAGGGCTTTGGCTTCGGGAATGGCAATATTCCCCCGAAAGTTTGGCGCTGTATACACACTCATCTGATCGAGCGGAATGACCATGTTCAACCCATCATTGCCACCCTGCAACTGAATGATGACCAGCACCCGGTCCGTTTGATCGGCCAGATTTATGAGTGATTGCACAAATGACGACGGCCGCGCAAACGCCTTCGCTCCGAAGCCGTCAATAAGAACCGGAAGGACCAGCGATGAGGCTGCGTGCTGTAGAAAATTACGACGTTTCATGGGTTAATGAGCGAAATCTGGCCGCCGAAGTGGAGTTAACTTACCTGATACTCCGCCATGCGGAAAATATATTGCAGAAAAGCCGTCAGTTTTAACTGAACCGCCTGCTTTTTGGCGGTATCGGAGGGCGCGTTAATGTACTCATTCCATTCGCTGGTCCACTCGTAGCGGGGAATGGAGTTCAGCAGGATGGTATCCGTCAGAAAGTCTTTTTGCGTCTGGTCGAGCGAGAGCGCCAGCAGTTGCGTCGTAAAGTCGTTTACCAGCTTAGCGGCATCGCCGGGGTTGGAAAGCGTTTTGGCATACGCCAAAACGTCAATAGCTGGTTTGCCGTTTAGTTTCAGGGCATTGGTGGTGAGTGAGTCACCGAAATAGCCCCTCAGGCCGAGCGTTGTCGAGTTGATCCACTGCTGATAATAACCCGTTTGGTAGTAGGCTGTCCAGCCAAATACCGTTGGTGGATTCAGTAAATCCTGTTGCTCTTCCATAACGCGGGCATTTATATAACTGCCAATCTGGTAGAACCCCGTTATGTTTTGAGCCGGGGCGGGTGCCTGTAACCCCCAAAATCGGAACGTGCCGACCACCAGATCAGTAGGTGATTTGATGATGGCGCCCCGCAAGGCGTCATCGAAAAAGTGCTGGCTCTGTAAAAGAACGCTCATGACCGGCTTTATCTCGAAATTACTTTTCCGGAACAGATCGGCCAGCGGCTGAATGAAATTCGTTTCGACCGAGGCCGGAATATCGGCGTTGATAAACCAGCGATACAGTTTTCGGCAGATGTACCGGGGTGTTTCGCCGTTTTTGAGAATCATGTCGAGCAGGTCATTTAATTCGTCAAGGCCCGCTGTAGCCCCCGACCGCCCTTTGATTATGGTATTCTGGTAGGTAGCCGAGAATGTTTTGTCCGTGGTGTCGTGTCGGCTGGCCTTGAAGGAACTGCTGATGGGAGCATTGGTTATATCGCGGTACCCCGCATCTACCCAGCCGGTCAGGACTTTGGCGGCTGCCCTGACATCGTCTTCGGTGTAGCCGCCGTTACGCCCAATAGTAAAGAGTTCCTGAAGCTCGCGGGCGTAGTTCTCGTTGGCCGTGCCCACCAGATTCTGGTTTCCATTCAGAAACCGTAACATGGCCGGGTCCTGTGTAATGGCGACGGCGAACGATTTGAAATTGCCCAATGCAAATTGCCGGAGCAACGCATTGTATCGATACATATACCGATAATCATTAACCGTTGTGATATTGGTAACGAAGTGATTGGACCAGAACAGGGTCATCTTTTCGAGTAAAGACACCGGCTGATTGAGCATCAGATTAGCCCACCACATTTTGACGTATGTGTTCAGTTTACCGGCGTTGGCAGCGTTGAATGGCTGGTCATGAAATGGCTTGCTCGTGGCCGGATCGAGCGGAGGAGCAGGCGTTGGCTGGTCGGCCAGCAGAGTCGTAACGATCTGCGCGGCCGTTTGGCCGGTTAGCGTCTTGAGTTGCTCGGGGGTAGGGCCGAAGGTGGCCCTCCGAAGAAGGTGAGCGACCTGAGCCGCCGTTAGGGGCGTTGTGTACGCATCGAGTAGTGCCACCGCCTTATTGATTGAACGTTAGATCAGTAAATTAACTGACAGACAATAAAGTAAGCGATACGTTTAACAATTACGGTATAATTAACTGACTTTTAATTGTTTAGTTAACGGAAAGGCCTGAAATGATTTCATTTCAGGCCTTTCCGTTAATAGATTATTTGATTCGATAACTTACAGCTGAGGCTGTTCCAGGATAACCGTTTCATCTACGTGACCTGGCTTCCGGTTGCGCATGAAGAAGTACAAGCCACCAAACGCGAGGATGAGAATCACTGGGAAAATAACCATGTGGGCCAGCGTTGCCTGTCCGGCTGCCAACTCAATGGCATCGCCCGTAAGACCCCGCCCCTTAGCCGCTGCTGTCTCTTCATCGAGCCAGTTGCCAATGATTGGCTGGAAAATAGAGCTTGCAAACATGCCCATACCACCCATGATCGACATACCGAAGGCGCCCGCGCGAGGGATGTATTCGGCAACAAAACCGATCATGGTCGGCCAGAAATAACATACACCAATGGCAAAAACGACCGCCGATACATACACCATTGGACCCGTGGCGGTGCTCATCAGATAAACACCCAGGGAAGCAAAAATGGCGGAACCGAGCAATACACCGGTCGGATTGAGGTTATGCACAACGGGTCCGGCAAAGTACCGGCCAACGGCCATCAGTCCCGTTACCAGAGCCAGAATAAGCATTGGACTAGCACCTGCTTTTCCCAGAATTGGACCAACCCACTGCTCAGGGCCGAACTCCGAAATAGCGGTCAGTGCCATGCAGGCCAGCATGAACAAGTAAAGGGGAGAAACCATGGCTCTCAGGTTTTCGCCGGTAGAGGCAGCGCCTTCTACTTTACTAGCCGGAAACTGTTGACCCAAAAACATGAAAGCGTAAATTACAGCCGGAATCAGAATGGCTCCGATCTGCAATTGCCAGCCCAAGCCAGCATCGGTCATAAATTTCGATACGAGAGTTCCGATAACAATGCCGCCCGGGAACCACATGTGGAAGCGGCTAAGCATTTTGATCTTCACATTCCCGTCATACATATCAGCAATCATGGGGTTACAGGCAGCCTCTACCGTACCATTGCCAAATCCGACGAAGAAAGTCGACAGGAGCAATGTCCAGTAGCCACCCGCAAAAATGGTCATTACCAAACCCAGTATGTGCGTAGCGAAAGCCACCCATACGATGCGTTTGGGACCAATTACGTTGTAGAGCGGACCGCCAAAAATCATGGCAATCGGGAAACCCAGAAAAGCCATAGCGTTGACATAGCCTAGCTGTTCGGCTGTCAGATTGAACTCCTTACCCAACTGGGTGAGGACACCAGCCCGGATGGCAAAAGCCATGGCGGTGGTGATAAGCGAAAAGCAACTGGCGTTGAACAGCCGCGAACGATTAATGGTTAGGTTCATTTCTGCAAGAGGGATTTAAGTGGTTTAGCGACAGAGTTAATTAAAAAATTAAAAGACAGTAGATTCCATAAACTCCCCACCCGGGGATCGTTTTTGTGCAAAATTTCCGAAAAATAAGAGAAAACAGCTAATTTTCGGCCGTAAAAAAAGAGTTAGGGGCTCTAGTTCATAGTTTACCGTTTGTGGTTTACAGTTGGATGGCGTATGAGTATTGCCGGGGTCAGCCAACCACAAAAGGTAAAGCACAACCCGTTGAACCATGGACTACAGTAAACCAAACACTAAAATACCCTTTTCTAACGTGTTTACTCTCAACATCAATACCAATGCATAGAAAATTGCGAATGGGTATGGTTGGCGGAGGGCTTGATGCCTTCATTGGTGCCGTTCACCGCCGGGCCGCTGGTTTCGATGGTGAAATCGAATTGGTTTGTGGCTGCTTCAGTGCATCGCCCGATAAATCGAAGGCAACCGGTCACGCCCTGTACTTACCCGAAGACCGTGTTTACGCTTCCTTTCAGGAGATGATTGAGCGGGAAAAGGCGCTGCCCGAAGGCGAGCGAATGGATTTTTTGTCTATCGTGACGCCGAATCACATGCACTTCCCGCCCGCTAAGATGGCGCTCGAAAATGGCTTTCATGTGATGTGCGATAAGCCCATGACCCTGAATCTGGCCGAAGCGAAAGAATTGGCTGCTATTGTTGAGAAGTCGGGGCTGGTGTTTGGCCTAACGCACAACTATACCGGCTACCCAATGGTGAAAGAAGCCCGTGATATGGTACGCAGCGGGAAGCTCGGCAAGATCCGGAAAGTGGTCGTTGAATATCCGCAGGGATGGCTCTCAAAAGATGAAGAGCATAATGACTACAAGCAGGCTATTTGGCGTACTGATCCGGCCAGATCCGGGGCTGCGGGTTGTATGGGAGACATTGGTACGCACGCCGAAAATTTAGCGGAGTACGTTACGGGCCTACAAATTGCCGAGCTCTGTGCGGATTTAACGACGTTCGTTCCGGGTCGTCAACTTGATGATGATGGCAATGTGCTGCTTCGTTTCGACAATGGAGCCAAGGGTGTTCTGCACGCCAGTCAGATTGCCAATGGCGAAGAAAACTCGCTCAAAATTTACGTTTGGGGTGAGCTGGGCGGTATTGAGTGGCATCAGATGGAGCCCAATACGCTCAAATACAAAACGCAGGAAGGCCAGCGCATCATCCGCCCGAACGTGGGAAGCTTGTCAGCGTCGGCATCGGCACACTGGCGCTTACCGGCCGGTCACCCCGAAGGCTTTTTTGAAGCTTTCGCTAATCTATACCGCAACTTTGCTTATGCCGTGAAAGCGCATATGGAAGGTCGGGAGGCTGACCCGATTTATGATTTCCCGAAAGCGGCAGACGGTGTTCGTGGTCTGGCCTTTATCGACACGGTCATTGCATCGAGTCAGGATGATTCGACAAAGTGGACTAAGTTTGTTGAGTAAAAGGCAAAGAGCAAATGAGCGGTTTGCCAAAGTGGTGAACGAGCTACCGATTACTCGATGAAGGCTATTAGTTAGTTAAAAATTTATCTAAATCCTGAAAAACAGTGAGCGACTGAAATAAAGAGTGAATGAACGCAGGAACGAAGCCATCCGGCAGACTTTTTACCGCCACGGCGGACCGTTTATTCACTCTTTCGCTCGTTAAACCAAACCCTCATGCAAAAAATCAACATCGGTGTTGTCGGCACCGGATTCATCGGTCCCGCGCACATCGAAGCCCTGCGTCGCCTGCCTAACACAAACGTCCTCGCCCTCTGCGAAGTAACCCCCGAACTAGCGCGCCAGAAAGCGGACCAGCTCGGTATCGAACGTTCCTGCACATTCGACGAACTGCTGGCGATGGACGATATTAAAGTAGTACACATCTGTACCCCAAACTTCCTGCACTTCTCGCAGTCGAAAGCCGCATTGCTGGCGGGGAAGCACGTTGTTTGTGAAAAACCATTAGCCAAGGATTTGCACGAAGCCAAAGAACTGGTTGAGCTGGCTGCCCAAACGGGTCTGGTCAATGCGGTTCACTTCAACCTGCGCTATTACCCACTCGTTCGTCAGATGAAGGTAATGCGCGAGCAGGAAGCTCTGGGCGATGTGTATTCCGTCATTGGCTCTTATTTGCAGGACTGGTTGTTTTATGACACCGATTATAACTGGCGGCTCGAACCGGATAAGTCGGGCGATTCGCGGGCCATTGCTGATATTGGCTCTCACCTGATGGACAGTCTGGAATACATTACGGGCCTGAAAACGGTAGCCGTTATGGCCGATTTTAACACGGTCCATAAAGTGCGGAAGAAGCCACTCAAACCCGTTGAAACCTACTCGGGTAAGATGCTCCAGCCCGAAGATTACGCCGATGTCCCCATCAATACCGAAGACCACGCCAACGTGCTGCTGCGGTTTGATAACGGCAATCGGGGTGTCATCACGGTATCGCAGGTGTCAGCCGGTCGTAAAAACCAGATGCGGTTAGAAATTGCCGGCTCGAAGAAAACGTTTGCCTGGAATTCTGAAGCGCCCAACGAAATGTGGATTGGTAACCGCGACGGCGCCAACGAGTCGTTTATGCGCGATCCATCGCTGGCTCACCCCGAAGCCCGGTCGGTCATCAGTTTCCCCGGTGGTCACAACGAAGGATTCCCCGATACCTCGAAGCAGTTATTCAAAGAAGTGTACGATGCCATTGAGGCTGGCAAGCAACCCGAAAGACCAACGTATCCAACCTTCGCCGATGGCTATCGCGAACTGCTCATCTGCGAAAAAATTCTGGAAAGCAACCGCAAGCAGGCTTGGGTGGAGATTTAAGGAGCGTATCGTGCAGTAGTAGCCTGATAATCAAACCATAGAAGAATGAAGACAATGAAAGGTCCGGGCATATTTCTTGCCCAGTTTCTGGGTGACGAAGCCCCATTTAATTCGCTCGATACGATTGCCAAATACATGGCTGATCTGGGCTACAAAGGTATCCAGATTCCAACCTGGGATTCGCGGTTGATCGATCTCAAGCAAGCGTCGGAGAGCCAAACCTACTGCGACGAGCTGAAAGGAAAGTTGACGGATATCGGTGTCGAAATCACTGAGCTCGCGACTCACCTGCAAGGGCAACTGGTTGCCGTTCATCCGGCCTACGGGGCCATGTTCGATGGATTCGGCCCGGCGGAGTTGGCGGGTAAGCCCAAAGACCAGCAGGCCTGGGCGGTTGACCAACTGATGATGACGGCGAAAGCCAGCAAGAATCTTGGTCTTAAGGCCAGTCCTACTTTTTCGGGTGCGTTGCTATGGCCCTTCGTGTATCCCTGGCCACAGCGTCCGGCGGGTCTGGTTGAGACGGGTTTCAAAGAACTCGCTGATCGGTGGTTGCCTATTCTGAATGCCTATGACGAAGCCGGTGTCGATGTGGCCTATGAGCTTCACCCCGGCGAAGATTTGCACGACGGCATCACGTTCGAGATGTTTCTGGAAAAAGTGGGCAATCACCCCCGTGCTGGCATCAACTATGATCCAAGCCACTTTGTGTTGCAACAGCTTGATTATCTGCAATTCATCGATTTCTACCACGACCGTATTTATGCCTACCACGTGAAAGACGCTGAGTTCAATCCGACGGGCAAGCAGGGCGTCTATGGCGGCTACCAGGGTTGGGTTGAGCGGGCTGGCCGGTTCCGTTCGTTAGGCGATGGCCAAGTTGACTTCTCGGGAATCTTCTCCAAACTGGCGCAATACGATTATGACCGTTGGGCCGTATTGGAGTGGGAATGTGCGCTAAAGCACCCCGAAGTGGGCGCGGCTGAAGGAGCCCCCTTCATCGACAGTCACATCATCCGGGTTACGGAACGGGCCTTCGACGATTTTGCCGGAACCGGTGCCGATGACGCTTTCAATAAGAAGGTGTTGGGATTGTAAGGTAAGTACAAATCACAAAGTATAATTTTGACGTGGAGCCAGGTTTGAGAACCTGGCTCCACGTTGTTTATAGCCAAGACCCATCATTCCGCTATGCCCACTTTTCCAGTTACATCCTCCATCTTGTCGTCGGCTCATCTGGGCCAATTTCTACAGGGGAAATACGACCTTCGTGACAACACATCCTGTCAGTTACTAAAAGCAGGCGTCAATCATTCCTATCTAGTGACGGATGGCACCCAAAAGGCCGTTTTTCGACTGTATAGCCTTAACTGGCGTACCGAAATCGAAATAAGGGAAGAGTTGCAGTTACTGACGCTTTTGCAGGAAAACGGGCTGCCGGTATCCTATCCGCTGGCTGATGTAGCCGGTACCTTTATTCAGGAATTGGATGCGCCTGAGGGGCGACGCCTGGGTGTCTTGTTTTCGTTTGCCGAAGGGGAGAAACTGCTGACGTTTTCGGAGGAACTACACCATAAGATCGGGCAGATCATGGCCCGGTTTCACCAACTCACGCATAACCTGAAACTGGATCGGGTAAGCTACACACCACAACTCATGCTGGTCGATTCCGTTAAGTCGGTAAAGCCATTCCTGCCAAATGATTCGGCTGAAATGAACTTTCTCTACGATGCTCAGCGCTATTTATTAGCGGAATTTTCGAGAATAGACCATACGGAAACGCGGGAAGGGACAGTGCATCTGGACATTTGGTTCGACAACCTGAATATCAATAAAGACGATCAGGTAACGCTGTTCGATTTTGATTTTTGCGGGAATGGACTGCTGTGTACCGATGTCGCTTATTACATCCTACAGATTCACAGTACGGAAGCCGATGAGGCCGAGTTTAGGAAAAAGAAAGAAAGCTTTTTGACTGGCTATGAATCGGTTACCAAGCTTAGCGAGGAAGAGAAAAGTCTGTTGCCCATGCTGGGCCTGAGCGTATATTTCTTCTATCTGGGCGTTCAGTGCCAGCGTTTCGATAACTGGTCGAATGTGTTTCTGAATGAGTTGCACCTGAAACGGTTAATCAATCTACGCGTAAAACGCTGGGCTGATTTCAATAAATTAGTTGTAGCGTGACGCAGCATGTGCTGTAGCCGCTGGGTGGACTCCCTGAAAATCCATTTTTATGGACAGAAATTGTTTTACATACAAATACTTACTTAATAAAACTATTTTACATACATTTAGTGAATTAATAGCCGAAGTATATTGATTAATAAATCATGAAGGGAAGTAACCTGGGCGAGTTTGAAGAACTGGTGCTGCTGACCATTGCGGCACTGGTCAATGACGCTTATAGTGTGGCCGTTTGCGATGAGTTGGAAAAACATACGGGACGCTCGGCCAAACTGGGCGTTGTTCATGCTGTTTTGAATCGGCTTGAAGAAAAAGGGCTCGTGAAAAGCCATCTGGGCGATGCAACCAGTACGCGGGGAGGGAAACGGAAACGCTATTATGAAGTAACCCATGCTGGAAAAGTAGCCCTCACGAAAGCAAGAGAGGTACGCGAATCGCTTTGGAACATTATACCCGGATTCGATCTGGAAGGCTCGATATGAAACGATTTACCCGCCAGCACGATTGGGCAGACCAGGCTAAATCAGGCGCTCCCCAGCCGCCCCGTTGGGCGCAACGTCTGCTGCGCTGGTATTGCAACCCTGATCTACTGGAAGATCTGGAAGGAGATCTGAATGAATATTTTGAGCGTAACCTGAAAGCTAAAGGGACCCGGCGCGCCCGGCTGATTTACTGTCTTGATGCCCTGAAGTTTTTCAGGATGTATACCGTTCGTACTCCCGATTTTATCAACCTTTTCATTCATTGGATCATGATTGGCAGCTATGTCAAAACCTCCCGGCGCAGTCTGGTGCGCAACAAATTATTTTCGTTCATTAACATTTTTGGCCTGGCGGTTAGTATGTCGGTGGGCCTGCTCGTTATTGCCTTTGTTAGCGATTTACGTTCGTACGATGATTTTCAGGAAAAGAAAGATCGAACATACCGTATCATTACGACGTATCAGGAATCGGATCACACGCCTGTAGACATGGCGTCGACATCGGTTAAAGTCGGAACGGAAATTCGTAAAAGAATAGCGGGTTTAGAAGCGGTGACCGTTCTCCGAAATGGGTTTTATGGCGACGCCCATGTTCAGGAAACCATCGTGCCACTCGATGCTTTGTGGGCAGATGAGTCATTTTTTAAGGTATTTACATTTCCCCTGACTAAGGGTGATCCGGCTACGGCGCTGAAAGAGCCCTATTCGCTGATATTAACCGAAAAAACGGCAAAAAAACTGTTTGGGGAGGTCGACCCGTTGGGCAAAATCGTCCGCTTCGATAGCCTTGCATATACGGTTACGGGCGTTGCCAAAGACGTTCCTAAGCTATCCCATCTCCGGTTTGAGGCACTTGTATCGTTTGCTACGGCGGATGCGCTACTTGCCAAAAAAGATCCTAATTTTTACAGTTGGGAAAATGTCTGGCAGAACTATGTCTACATCGTTTTGCCAGAGAACACAACCAGCCGTCCGCTACAGGCGGCTCTGGCTGAACTGAATACGAAGGAGAACGCTGCCATCAGGAATAAAACGTTTACCGTAGCGCTTCAACCGCTAAAAGAAGCGGCCTTAGGCAGGAAACTCGATAACTCGATTGGGCCCACGATGATACCGCTGGTCGCCTGGATTTTAGGCGGTCTGGCCTTCGTTATTATTCTCTCGGCTTGTTTCAATTACACCAACCTGTCCATTGCCCGTTCACTCCGACGGTCGCGGGAGGTGGGTATCCGTAAAATTAACGGTGCGCTAAAAAGTCATGTGCTGGGGCAGTTTATGGTCGAATCGGTAATCATTTCATTACTGGCGCTGGTGTTTTCAGTTGCTCTGTTTCTGTTCTTACGCACTCATTTTCTGGCCCTTAACTCCCATATTAGTGATCTGGTTTCCCTTGAGCTGTCGCCCCGGATCATCCTCTATTTTATTGGCCTGGCGGTATTGGTTGGCCTGGCCGCAGGTTTCTTTCCCGCTCTGTTCTTTTCTCGGATCAACGCCGTTCAGGTTCTGAAAGATGCCTCGTCGATGAAAGTATTCCAACGGGTCAGTATGCGCAAAGCGCTGATTGTGATTCAATATACGTTGTCGCTGATGTTTATTGCCACAACCCTGATCGGCTATAATCAGTACCGTGCCTTTATTTCATTTGACCTGGGCTTCACGACGGACAACATTTTAAATATTCGGTTGCAGGGCAACAAGGGAAACGTACTGGCTAAAGAGTTGTCGGAAATTCCGGCTGTGCGTGACGTTTCTCAGTCGATGATGATTACCAGTCTGGGAAGCATTCATGGAACCAGCATGAAATACACCGATCCCCGGGATTCGGCCATGGTCTGGTTAAATCATGTGGATGAGCATTATTTGCCCGTCCATGACCATAAATTAATAGCCGGAAAAAATTTCACCCGGCGGCCCAAAAAGGGAGAAGAGAGCGAAATCATTGTTAATGAGCAAGTACTGAAACGGTTCAACATCGCCAAAAAAAATCCTGAAGAAGCCTTGGGTAAACTTGTAACCGTGGATGGGCAGAAGCTCGCCATTGTGGGCGTTTTAAAGGATTTTCATTATGGGACGATGGATAAAAAGATCGAGCCCGTCATGTTCCGCTACTCGGCCGATGAGCCCTGGGGATACCTGAATGTTAAGATCGGCTCGACTGATTTGGCTGGCACCATGGCGAGTATTGAAAATGCCTGGCGGAAAGTGGATAAGATCCATCCGATGGATGCCAAATTCTACGACGATCAGATTGAACTGGCTTATAGCCAATTCTCCGTGATGGTGAAGGTCATTGGTTTCATTGCCTTCCTGGCTATTTGTATTGCCTCGCTGGGTTTGTTCGGTATGGTCGTGTTCACGACAGAAACACGCTTGAAAGAAATCAGCATCCGTAAAGTGCTGGGAGCCAGCGAAACTGGCCTGATCTATCTGCTCAGTAAAGGATTTTTAACTCTGCTCCTGATGGCTACGCTGGTGGCGCTTCCGGCCACTTACCTCTTTTTCGACAAAGTGGTGCTTGTCAACTTCGCCTATCACCAGCCGATTGGTCTTGGCGGGCTGCTTATCGGTGTTGCGATTGTCATGTTCCTGGCCTTCCTACTGATCGGCTCACAAACGCTGAAAGCCGCTCGCCGAAACCCGGCTAGGGTGTTGAAAAGCGAATAACTGAGAAGCTGGCAGACCAGCCTCTCCATAAACCCAGACCAGCGCCCAACGATACCCGCCAGCCCCACACGAATTAACGCACTACTTGGGGAGCCGATACTGGTGGGCATGCTAGCCGGATCTTCATGTAACACCTTGTTCTGGCGTAAATACCAGTTCTTGCTGATTCACCTCCAAAGGGTGAATCAGTCGGTTAATGCCCTTGCTATTCCGGTAACGGCCAACAGATCAGGGAAAAGCCAGTCAGAAATTAGATTTTTTAAACGGTAGGCTAAACGTACTAAACCTAATTTTAGTCGTATATTTCCCCTAGTTAAACTATCGTTTACCAGATATTTCTACTTTGGTCAACAATTACGAAATGTTATCATGAAAAGTAATTTATGGGCTTTGTATTGCCTTCTGGTAGTCGTACTGGCAGTAGGCAATCCCGCTCAGGCACAGCGTCGGCTGATCGACAGCTTAAAAACGACACTGACGTACAAACTCCCCGATACAACCAGAGCACGCACCTACTACAATATTGCCAATAGCTTCTACAAGGAAAGTAAGCTCGATTCGGCGCTCTATTACCTGAAACCGATGCTGAAACATTGCCAGAAGACGCATGATTTGGCAGGGCTTGGTGATTATAATCTACTGACCAGCGTCGTACGTCTCCATCAGGGCTTATTTGACGAGTCGATCCTGTGTGCGCAGGCAGCTATTAACTACTTCACTAAATGCCATAAGCTCAGTTCAATTGCCAAAGTATACCATAATTTAGGGCTACTCTATAAAACGATGGGGGGAGATTTACGGATTCGTGCCAATCTGGAAAAAGGTATGTACTATATCCAACAGGCCATCCGAATAAATCAGGAGCTTAAGAATAACCGTTCGCTGGCTGAAAATTACATTAACCTGGGCATTATTTATGAGGACCTGCTTGAGTATGAGCGCGGGAGGGAATGTTTCCTGAAAGCGTTGGCGATCAATGACGCCATCCATGCCAAGCCGGAGGACTATCGGGTTATTTATAATGACCTTGGTAAAAATGCCAATGTACAAGGCAAGTATGAGCAGGCAGTTATGTACCTCAACAAGGCCCTGGCGATCAACCTGGAACTCAACCGGACAACCAGCCTTGTTCATAATTACCGGAATCTATCGACGGCTTATCAATTCCTGAAAAAGCCCGACCAGGCCATTTTATACGGTGAAAAAGCCATTGCGCTGGTCGAGAAAAGCAAGGATGCTCCGCTGACCCGATCGGTTTATAAAATGATGTCGCAGATGTACGCGAGTGTAGGGAAATATGAGAAAGCCTATAATTACGCTGTACAGCAGAAGCGAATTGAAGATTCGTTGATGAACCTGGATAAAACACGCACGGTTGCCCGCCTGGAAGAACAGTATACGCTAAAAAAGTCGAATGAGCTGGCCACGATTCAGGCCCAGCTGGCTTTGGCTAAAACCAGAGAAATAGCTCGTATAGAATCTGGTAAGGAAAAGGAAATTGCGGCTATTCAGGCCGAAGAGAACCGCCGGGTTGCCCGCATAAAAGCGGTCGTCGATATTGAAAAAGCACGCGCTATCGCCGATGTTCAGGCAAAGTATGAAACGCAAAAGCGGATGAACCAAATTGCGGCTCTCGATCAGGAAAACCAGCAACAAACCCGGCAGGTCAACTACATGGCGGGTGGCTTAGGGCTGCTTGGTTTGCTGCTAAGCCTTCTGGTGGGCCAATACTGGGCATTGCGTCGGGCCAATAAGCAATTATCGGCTCAGAATGAGATTATTACCAGCAACAGCCACCAGTTGGTCAGTCAGTCAGATCAATTACGCACCTTGATGAAAGAGCTCCATCACCGGGTTAAAAACAATTTGGCCATTGTATCGAGCCTGCTCACCTTGCAGGCAAACGGGCTGACAGATGAGAAGGCCGTGCAGGCACTTCGCAAAGGCCAGCAGCGGGTGCAGGCCATGTCGCTCATTCACCAGCGGTTGTACCAAACGGATCGGGTAACGATCGTTAACATTCGGGAATACTTAACCGATCTGTCTGAAAGCCTGATGCAGGCTTACGGATATGAACCCGCTAACTTCGATCTACAGGTTGATGTCGCGCTGGAAGAATTGGATGTCGATGTGGCCATGCCTCTAGGGTTGATCGTCAATGAGCTAATAACCAATTCGTTTAAGTACGCCTTTACGCATCAGGAGCATCCGCTGCTTCGTATCAAACTGGATTATGCCAACGGCGAATCTCAACCAGGCATTACGCTGGAAGTACAGGATAATGGGCCGGGTATACAGGCTGCCGACTGGCAGAAAAATAATAGTAAAACGTCATTTGGTCGGCGTTTAGTTACGTCCCTTACCGAACAGTTAGAGGGTAAGTTCGAGTTAACTACCCAGAATGGTACTTTGTGTCGGCTGCACATACCTCAAACTCGCTTAGCCGCCTGATCTTGTGTCAAATAAATAAAAAAAAGCTTTTTACTGGCTACATAGTTGGCTTTTACGTATACAATTATACTTGTTCTTACTAAAAATAGACCAACAATAGTTAATTATGTAAGTTAATGCATTGTATCTTGTTGGAATACACATTTACTCTACACCTTTCTAAATAAGAATACATACCGTGGGCGCGGCTCAGTTATAGAGTCCATGTGGCAAACAGTATGTATCTAAGCTACAAAAGCTGATGGTAAACGATGTGTCTGGCAGCAGACAACCTAACCTCCCCTAAACAGTATTAAATAGTACCCTTTGATGACCATTGATGAACGTATCCATATTTTGATAGTGGAAGATGAAGGTATTTTAGCTATGGAGTTAAGCGACAGCCTCGAAGCTGATGGCTACTTTGTAGTAGGTATTGCTAATAATGGCCGCAAGGCGCTCGATTTATGCCAGCGGCAACGAGTGGATCTATTACTTTGCGATATTACCATCAAAGGTGACTGGGATGGTATTGAAACTGTTGAACGCATAACGGCCGAACGGCCCATTCCTGTCATCTACCTGACGGCCCTGACAGACCGGGAAACCCTGGAACGAGCCAAGCAGACGTATCCGGCGGCCTATGTGCATAAGCCTTATCAACTGAACAGCCTGAGAACCGCTATCGAGCTGGCAATTCATAATTTCAGTCTCCGGACTAAGCCCGCTCCCGCGACCACGGTAGTTGCGGAGCGTAGCACGTCACGAGATAAAGAAACAATTCTACAAATTGAGGACCATTTATTTGTTAAGCAGAACTACCAATTCGTTAAAATAAACGTAACCGAATTGCTGTATCTGGAGGCCGACAACGTGTATACCACACTGGTTACTACGAATCGAAAATACGTTGTCCGGCAAACGCTGAGTGGTATTCTGGAGCGGATGAATCTGCCGTCTCTGGTCCGTATCCATCGGTCTTACGCCGTCAATATTCATAAAGTGGACTCCTTCAATGACGCCGAACTAAGCATTGGAACGCAGTTACTTCCCTTAAGCCGGAGCTATAAAGAAGACTTTCTGCAACGATTTAATCACTATTAAGAATTATTTGACGGGTTGATGTATGCCTGTGCTTATCGGCTGAGAACCGTTCACATCGCTGGTTTGCCAGTTCACTTACTAATTTCTGCTACTGACACCTTTTCTTCACTAGAACATCAGGTTGAGTAGTATCTTTAGGATGGTATTAAACAAAACCTTCCTCTGTTTGAGCCGGGCTTGGCCAACGAGTCATCTCGGTTCAGCATTAATTAAAAAGTGCCGATCTGAGGCAACAGCATCCATCCACACTATTGAAAAAAAGCCACTCTGTTCGTGAGTGGCTTTTTTCGTGGGTACCGGCTGCGGAAAGGAAGCAACCCTGTGCGAATAGTGCTCGTATTCATAAAAAATCAGTACCTTAGATACCCCTCGTTTAATGACATCAGGGTTATGCAAAAAGGATATAGTTGGCTTTGGCTTAGCCTCGTCGTGTTCCTTCCCGGAATGCTCGCGGGCCAGAACCTTATTCCCAACGGTAGCTTTGAAACGTACCGGAATTGCCCGCGCCAGGACAATCAACTCATCGAGGCAACTCCCTGGTATAACCCAAACCGGGCCACTCCTGATTTCTACCACGAGTGTTTTCAGACGGGGCAAATGTCGTTGCCGCCCCATTCGGGTCAGGGAGTAGGACATATATTTTTTGATCAGGGCTGGGCTGAGTACCTGGGTGTACGCTTGCTCAGACCACTGATCGCCGACAAGTGCTATTATTTTGAAATGTACGTTGCTACGGATACGCCTAACAAATACCTGACCGAAACACTGGGAGCTTATTTATCCGCAAGTCCGGTCATGGATGCAACGACAACGGATAGACTGCCTGCCCATCCGCAAATTCTGGATAACCAGCCCAAAGGTAGTGTTGGCCGCCTGCAGTGGCAGCGCATTGCTGGTTTCGTAACAGCCAAGGGGGGCGAGCAGTATATTACCATTGGAAGCTTCAATAAAGAGCCTCCTTTTCTGGGCTATTATTATTTGTTTGTCGATGATATATTGCTGGTGCCCGTCACCCTCGAACTTGGTAAAGACACGACCTTATGCGGTCGAAAGAGTACACTCTTACTCGATGCCACAACGCCCGGAGCCTCCGATTATCGGTGGAACGATGGAAGCACCAAACCTACCCTGCAGGTAACCAAACCCGGCAAATACTCCGTTACGGCCGTTACGGATTGCAAAAAACTTACGGATAGTATCACGGTCGATTACGCGCTTGACTTCAGCCTGGGTGCCGACACAACAATCTGTAATGGCCAAACGCTCACGCTAAAAGTGCCTGCTACAACCGCGTCGACTTACCGCTGGCAGGATGGCTCATCGACAAATGCACTGACGGTGCGTCAGGCCGGGCAATATAGTATTCAGGTAACCCAGGCCAGTTGTATTGCCAGCGATACAATTCAGGTACAGTACATACAGCCTCCCGAATTGGAGTTAGGGCCCGACAAACAACTGTGCGGAGCACAACTGTTTGTTATCAAACCGGTTGTTGCCGAAGGGAAATTTACCTGGATAGACCAGGTTTTAGGGGTTGAACGAACCGTGAGTAGTTCGGGCGTCTACCGGGCGAGCGTGCAGAATGCTTGTGCTACGGTTACGGATTCGATTGTGATCGATTATAGCGCCTGCGATTGTGTTCTCTACGCGCCCAACACCTTTACGCCAAATGGGGATGGGCTGAATGATGTTTTTCTAGCTTATGGGTGTGGAGATATTACCATCACATCGCTGGCTATTTTTGATCGCTGGGGAGAAGTAGTTTTCGAGACAACTACTTCTCCCTTTCTTTGGGAT
This sequence comes from Spirosoma horti, assembly GCF_054776595.1. NCBI lineage: Bacteria > Pseudomonadati > Bacteroidota > Cytophagia > Cytophagales > Cytophagaceae > Spirosoma > Spirosoma horti. Next base: position 272,769 of record NZ_BAAHBQ010000003.1, on the reverse strand, counting down.
GGTAAATACCAGGGCGATCGTTGCGGAACGGGGGTGTATGCCTGGCGCATTCGGTATAGGCTCAGCCAGCGGGGCAAAGTCATCAACGACCAAAAGACCGGATCCCTTAGCTTGATTCGATAGCCATAAAAACAGTTTATTACAAAGAAGTCAAAACCTGCATGACAACGCATTTTACAAAACGAAATTTTATTCGCTCGCTTCTGATCCTGGCTGGTGCCAGTAAATGTGGTTCCCTGTTTAGCCAATCCACTAAACCCCAGTTTAAGGTGGTCGTTATGACCGAAGCCGGTGGCATTCACGCGCCTTTTGTTGCGGCTGCAAAAGAATGGCTCGCCAGTCAGGCCGCTTCAACAAACTTCTCTATTCATTATATTGAAAATGCGGAACCCATCAATGATACATTTTTGGCGCAGTATCAACTGTTTATTCAGTTGAATTACCCGCCCTATATGTGGAGTGATACCGCGAAAGCGGCCTTTCAGAAATACATTACCGAAGGCAAAGGCGGTTGGATTGGGTTTCATCATGCCACGCTGCTGGGCGAATTCGATGGGTATGCTATGTGGCCCTGGTTCTCCAATTTTATGGGTGGTATTCGGTACAAGAATTACATACCTGGTTTCGCCAAAGCAACGGTTCGGGTTGAGGCCAAAACGCATCCCTGTATGAAGGGAGTGCCTGCGTCGTTCGAGGTTCAAAAAGAAGAATGGTACACCTACGACAAAAGCCCACGCCCCAATGTCAATGTGCTGGCCTCGGTCGATGAATCGACCTATTCGCCGGATTCGGCTATTAAAATGGGCGATCATCCGGTCGTTTGGTCGAACGAGCACCTAAAAGCGCGGAACATTTACATCTTCATGGGTCATCACCCCGACTTGTTTACTAATAAAGCCTTTACAACAATGTTCAGGAATGCCATCTTGTGGGGAGCCGAAACAACAGAATAGCATATAGGCTCTGACAACTTACCGCAACCAACTACTGTGCTCAATCAACCTTACTTTTCAATGCGTTTTCGATCCGCTAAAAACCTATTTTTATTTATTTTTCTTCATGTATCATGTCTGCTTTCTGCGCAATCCCTTCGCGTTTTAACCAATCAGGTAGGGTACGAACCGGCAAAAGCCAAGCGGGCAATTGTGATGGCCGACCGGCAGGTCCCTATCACAGGCTTTGAGCTCGTCAATACAACAACCGGTAAGGTCGTGTACTCGGGAAAACCTGTGTTTAACGGGCCCGTGAACAAATGGAAAAACTGGCTCTTCTGGACGCTTGACTTTAGCCCCTATATCACCGAAGGTACGTATCGGGTGCAGCTTAGCGGGGCAGGGAAACCCGTGGAATCCTACCCATTTTCGATCAGCAAAAATGTATTGGAGCAATTCACGTTATCGGATGTGGTCTATTATTTTAAAGGCCAGCGTAGCTCAGGCTTGCTGGATAAAGCAGACCATAAACTAATTCTGGCGGGTCGTCCGGGCAATACGCTGGATGTCCACGGCGGGTGGTACGATGCCACCGGCGATTATGGCAAGCACTTGTCGCACCTTACCTTCTCGTCCTACTTCAATCCACAGCAGATTTCACTGACTGCCTGGAGCCTCCTAAAAACGCACGGCCAACTAACCAAACGGACAGGAACGGACTTTCGGCAGTATACCCGTCGGTTACTCGATGAAGCGATGTACGGGGCCGATTACCTGGTGCGGGCACAGGCCAAAGGCGGCTCGTTTTATAGGTCTGTAAAAGCACCGGGTCCGGGTAAGTTAGCCAAGGACCGCGTTATTCAGGCCGAAGATAAAGCATACCGGATCAAGCAGACGAAAGACCAGACGCTTGCCAGTGCGGCCGATGAAACAAACTGGCGCAAATACCAGGTTAGCTACCGATCGGGTGGGGGACTGGCCATTGCAGCCCTGGCGATGGCCTCTACGTATGCGGGTGATCAAACGGGCGATTTTAGTCCGGCCGCTTATTTGAAAGCGGCCGAAGAGGCTTTCGCTTTTCTGGAGAAAGAAAACGTAGCCATGACCAACGACGGTGTAGAGAATATCGTTGATGATTATTGTGCGCTGACGGCGGCCACCGAATTGTATAAGGCCACGAAAAAAAGTAGCTATAAGCAAGTTGCTGATAAACGGGCACAACAGTTGCTAAACCGGCTTTCATCCTGGAAAAGCTATAAAGATTACTGGCGGGCCGACAGCCAGGACCGGCCGTTCTTTCACCCTTCCGATGCGGGTTTGCCAGTGGTCAGCCTGGTATACTATTACCCGCTGGCGTCGCCCGAAACGCAGGCTAAGGTAAAAGAAGCTATTAAGCGGTCGATGATGTATGAACTGGCCGTCACGCACGAGGTGAAAAATCCGTTCGGATACAGTCGACAATTGGTGCAGGATACAGTAGGCAACCGGCGTAGTAGTTTTTTCTTCCCGCACGGCAGCGAAGCCTCTCCGTGGTGGCAGGGCGAAAATGCCCGAATTGCGTCTATGGCAACCGCTGCCCGGCTGGCGGCTCCTTTATTTGGCGATGACAAACGGCTGCACGATCAACTGGCTGGTTTCGCCCTCGATCAACTCAACTGGATACTGGGGCTAAATCCATACGATGCCTGCATGTTACAGGGAGCGGGGCACAATAACCCGACTTATGGCTTTTTCGGTACGTTTGAATACACGAACGCACCCGGCGGCATCGTGAACGGGGTTACATCTGGATTCGATAATGAAGAGGATATTGATTTCAACTTGGCCTATAAGCTGACCGGGAAAGACAGCGACTGGCGGTGGGCCGAACAATGGTTACCGCATGCTGCCTGGTATTTGCTGGCCGTAGCAGTCAATGAAGAATAGGCTTAATTAGAACTCGATTCCTTCTTCTTGTAACAACTCGGCCAGGTTCAGCACAACATCGTCCAGTACAGGTACGGTGGCATCCCAGTTTTGGGTAATCCAGGGAGCCGTGCGGGTAGCCACGAATATTTTCTTGGGCTCGGTCGTAACCCAGATGACCGTCTCGACACCAAAAGCCAGCAAACGCTCTGTTTTCGCATAGACATAGCCGGATTCCTTCCCGGAGAATTCTTCGGGCTCAATCCGGACGTCTACTTCAATGGCGATTTTAGGTGGTATCCGTTTCACAACAATACTACGCATTTTAGCTGGTAGTAAGCGAAATATGGATTACAATGACCGTACACAATTGATCACGTTGGCGCGTAAGTGCTAACCTTAAAACAGCTTGACCATACGAGCTAACCCTGCCGAAATAAAGAGTATGACAGCCACAAAGCCCAGGCCATAATATAAGCCGAAGGCTTCGGCAACGAACCCGATAAGGGGCGGGCCAGCCAGAAAACCGATGAAGCTGAACGTCGCAAACGTCGCCAGGCCTGCTGCGGGTGGGATACCCGGCACCCGCATGGAAGCCGCATACAGGACTGGCGCACCCAGAGAACAACCGGCACCCAGCAAGCCAAAGCCAATGAGCGCTGTTGATGGGTAAGGTAGAACAATGGCAAATAAGAGTCCGGCTGCGGCCAGAATGCCACCAATTTGTAACCAACGTTTGGCCCCGATCTTAGGAATAATAGCATCTCCCAGAAAGCGGAAGCCAGTCATTGTCAGGGAAAAGCTGGCAAAGCCCAATGCGGCAATCTGGCTGCTGGCACCAAGGGTTTCGCGCAGATAGACGGCACTCCAGTCGAAAGCGGCCCCCTCACCCATGGCCAGAGCAAGGCCGATCAGGATCATCAGTAGTAAATCCAGGTTTGGCCGAACAAAGGACGATCCGGCTTTTTCGCCCGTTTCGGTCCGGCTGCTCGATGGAATCTGTGACAGAATGGGCTGCAGGATAAAGGTCAATAACAAGATCAGCCCTGCCATCACCGCGAGGTGTGTCGGGGGCGACATGTGCAGCGAAATGACCACGCCAGCAATGCCCGAACCGAATAGCCCGCCTAAACTCCACATGCCGTGGCACGACGACATGATCACAATACCCCGTGCGCGCTCCAGGTTGGTAGCAGTGGTGTTCATCGCCACGTTTATGAGGGCTGCATTCAGACCCATCAGAAACAGACCAATAGCCAGCACGTATGGATTAGGCGCATTCAGGGGGATACAAACCGACAAGGTCAGGCCAACTGCCGACCAGAAACAGGCCCGCGCTTCACCCAAACGGGCAATGATCCAGCCCGTTAGTGGGTTCATCACCAGCAGGCCAATGGGCATGGCGAATAGCGTCAGGCCCAAATCAGCATCGGAAAGATGCAGTTTTGCTTTCACATATGGGATGTGGGCTACCCAACTACCAAACAGAATACTATCGGATGCAAAGACCAACCCAACGGCCAACGCCTGCCTGTTCAGGAAGAAGGTCAGCAGATTTCGGACAAACAGGTTTCGATGCGGGTTATTTAGAGGAGCAGTCGTATTCATAAGGCAAAAATAGCCGGTCGAGGCCGGCTATTTTTATAATCTATTATCCGTTACTAATGCTGAATTGACGTTTTAGCGTCAGGAACTAGTCATTCATTGTTAACGCTGTATTATTTTTGAGGTGACCAACCATGGCCTTCCGTAGCTTCTCAACCTTAGGTAACGATACCCGCTGAATATACGGCTGATCGGGATGCAGGGCAAAATAGTTCTGGTGGTAATTCTCAGCCGGGTAGAAAGCGGTGATTGGTGTTACTTCCGTGACAACCGGATTGGCATAGTGTTTCGACTCGTTGGTGCGTTTAATGGCCGCCAGAATTTCGGCTTTTTCGGCGGGTGTTCGGTAGAAAGCCACTGAGCGGTAATCACGACCAACATCGGGACCCTGACGGTTTAGTGTCGTTGGATCATGACCGGCAAAAAAGGCGTCGAGCAATTGGGTATAGCTGATAACTTTTGGGTCGTAATAGACTTGTACCGATTCGGCATGGCCCGTTACATCAGTACCAACTTGTTCGTAGGTTGGGTTCTTGACGTTTCCGCCGGCATAGCCGGAAATAACTTCGCGAACGCCCTTAAGCTGATTCATACCTTCTTCCAGGGCCCAGAAGCAGCCACCGGCGAAAGTAGCCACAGCCTCTCCGTCTTTCAGAGCAGGCAACTTAGCAGGTGAGGTGTCTTTCGATTGGCCTTGTGCACAGCCTGCCAGCAAAAGCAGACTAAGCGCCAATAAGTGAATTCGTTTCATGTTGTTTCGTGAAGTAGTATGTTGCTTTATAAACGTTTAAAAATGAGTTACGGTTTCCATTTGATGGGGTGTAACCAGAAACCCGTAATTATTTTCTAAGAATACCAGTTCGGCTAGTGGCTATGAAACTTCAATTCGAAAAAATAGAGCCCGAAGCGGGAAGTTCCTTCAAGGTGATGCACCATACCGAGCCTGAAGCCTGTAGGGTATACTGGCACTATCACCCTGAGTATGAAATTGTTTATATTCCAGAAGGGAATGGACAGCGACGGGTGGGTACCAACGTGTCCCGGTATGAACTGGGCGAATTGGTATTCATTGGGCCAAACTTGCCACACCTTAACTTTAGCTATGGAAAAGAAGACCAGTTCGAAGAGATTGTCGTACAACTGCGCGATGATTTTATGGGAGACTCTTTCCTGCAAAAGCCAGAACTGACCACCGTTCGGCGCTTATTTGAGCGGGCGCATATGGGCCTTACGTTCGGTATCGAGACCCGCAAATGTGTGGGGCCCCTCTTAGCCAAATTGCCGAAGCAGGCTCCCTTTGAGCGACTGGTAACCTTACTTCAAATTCTGCAGTACCTGGCGAGTGCGTCTGACATGGAGGCACTCCACGCCGACGGTGTCCGGTTCGACCTTAATCCCAAAGAGCAGGAGCGTATTAACCGCATATGCCAGTATGTTGAACAACATTATGCCGAGCCAATCGATATGCGGGTCGTGTCTGATTTGGCCAGCCTGACTGTCCCGGCCTTTTGCCGGTATTTCAAACGAATGACTCAGGTAACGTTCACGGATTTTGTGAATGAATATCGCGTCAATCAAGCCCGGCGATTATTGCACTCCGCCCGCACGGTGGCCGATGTAGGTTCTGCTGTTGGATTCAATAACCTGTCGCATTTCAACAGGACATTTCTGGCGGTGACGGGCCAAACGCCAAGCGCCTATCGAAAAATTCTTGGCGGAAGTACGCTTTAGGCAAACCCGCTGCGTATGCACGCATAAAAAAAACCGATAAGGCGACGAAGCCCTATCGGTTTTTTATCTCCTTAATGCCTAATTAAACGCCTGGATAACCTGGGTTCTGAGTTTTCAGATTGGGGTTATTCAACAGTTCCTGTTTCGGCAGGGGCAGCAACAGGTGCTTCTCCTGCAATGCCTGGTTGGAGCTGAGGTTCACGTGGCCAACGAAATTGTCGAACCCATTGGTTTTCTCATTGTACACTTTCCGCAGGCGCACCATGTCAAACCAGGTGATCTGTTCGTAACACAGTTCGTGCCAGCGTTCCCGCCAAACGGCTTCCCGAAGGGTTGCCTGTGTATAGGTACCCAACGCTGGCGTTGTCAACGTAGCCCGATCCCGAATCCGTTTGAATGCATCGTAGGCTGCTTGTGTAGGTCCACCCACTTCGTTCTGGGCTTCAGCATAGATCAGCAACGTTTCGGCATACCGGATCTGGGGTACGTTCAGGTTGTTCTGACGCGAGCCCGCAGCACCCGCAGTTCCGTTGGCCGTGCGGTTGAAGTGTTTGAACACATAAGGGGCTCCCAGGTCAAATGGGGCACCATTCCCGTTGGTATAATACGTGGTATAGAAATAACCCGCCTGGTCTTTCGCTCGAAGATCTCCCTTTTCGTAGGAGTTATAGAAAGCTGACGTTGGTACAGAGCTTCCTGTTCCCCCTGGGCCGTTATAGGTAACGGGCTTAAAGTTCGGGTAGAAGTTGTCCATTGGATTAGCGGCCACCGTCGTATTGTACTGGAGCATAAAGAGGTGCTCTACTCGGTTCTCCGTGCTTTCTCGGTGTACGTCCTCGTAGGTGGCGAACAGATTGATCAACGACGGGTTAGCATTGGCATACGTAATTACTTCCAGCGCTTTGTCAGCGGCTAGTTTGTAGTGCGACGCACCCTTGCTGAGCGGAAATCCTGCCATCGTCAGATATACTTTAGCAAGCTGCGTTTTCACTGCGGCCAGATTGGCCCGACCGCTCACATCCATCCAGGCCAGACCGGAGGCTTCAGCGGCAATCAGGTCTTCAACAATCAGCTTGTACACATCTTCCTTAGACGCACGAGCGGGTAAGAAATCCGCCGAAGCCGCCGATTGAGGCTTTGTAACCAACGGAATATCGCCCCACAACTGAACAGCCGTAAAGTAAGCCGAAGCGCGCAGGAAGCGAGCTTCTCCCAGAATTTTGGTTTTTTGAGCCGCATCCATTGGTGTAATACCCGGCACTTTATCGAGCAACTGATTGGCGTTGGCAATAACCCGATACAGGCCATTCCAGTAGTTAACAACGTGCCCTGTATTGCCATCGTGTACCAGCGAATACAGGTTGTTGAGGTCGGAATTTTGCGCGGTTTCGGTCGTAGATGTACCTGTCAGCGCTTCCAATAGCTGCCAGTTACTGGAGAAAATACCGGCACCATCGCCCATAAACCGCAGACTGGCGTATACCGATGCCAGAGCCGATTCGGCATGGTCAGGAATGGTATAGAAGCTGGTGGGGGTTAAGTTCGAAGGAGCCTGTTCTTTCAGAAAGTCCGTACAGCCAATGGGGCCGGTTAGGGCAAATCCGCACAGTAAGGCCCGGCTTATATGTTTTACGAGTGTATGTCTCATACAATGAAAATCAGTAAGTTAAATGTGTTTGTGGACTACAATCCGATTTGGAGACCTAACAGATACGTGGTTGGTTTTGGATAGTTGTGCCAGATCATGCCCTGCGAGAAAGCACTATTATTATCGCCAGTGCCCTGATTAGTAGGCGTTACTTCCGGATCGCCAACGATGGGGTCTTCCAATAGCAGGAAGAAGTTTTGCGCCGAGGCATATACGCGGAGCCGATTTAACTTCAACTTATTGGTAACCGCAGCCGGTACGGTATAACCAAATAGCAAATTTTTACCCCGTAGGAATGAGCCATTTTTGATCCAGTGGCTATCGACGTTGGTTACGTAACCAGCCCGCGTATCCCGAACTTGGGCAATCTGGCTGCCCTGGTTGGTAGGCGTCCAAGCATTCAGTACAGATGAGTAGCTGTTGGCGAGTGCCTGCCGGTCTTCGCTAGCGTGCAGGTTCATCAACATGACATCGTTGCCGTACATATACTGCAGTTCAAGCGTGGCATCGAAGTTGCCAAACCGGAAGTTGTTGGTTAGTGCTCCCCAGCCTTTTGGACTGCCGTTACCAATGATACTACGGTCAGCATCCGTAATCGCTTTATCGCCATTTACGTCCAGATACTTGATATCGCCAGGTAGGATGGTCAGACCGTTACGATAGCTGGTAAACTTGGCCGCTTCTTCGCGCTCGGCTTCGCTCCATATACCTGCGCGGGTCAGGCCCCAGAACGAACCTACGGCTTCGCCAACCCGAATGATGTTGGTTTGATTTGTGAAGTTAGGACCTCCAACGCCGAAGATATCGGATGGTGTGGCTAGTGACAACACTTTGTTGCGGTTAAGCGAGATGTTAAACGTCGTGTTCCAGCTAAACTGGCCCCGGCTGATGTTCACCGTGTTCAGGCCAAACTCGAACCCTTTGTTTTCCATCGATCCCACGTTCCGGCGAATCGTAGCGTAGCCGCTGGTGCGTGGAACAGGGGCATCAAGCAGCATGTCGGTGGTCAGACGGTAATAGTAATCTGCTTCGAATGTTACGCGCCCTTTGAACAGACCCAGTTCCAAACCTACATCGGTTTGTGCTGTTTTCTCCCAACGCAAGTCTGGGTTAGCCAGCCGGTTGATACCCGTTCCACTGACCCGTGCATCGTTGTAGATGGTAGAATAGGTGGAGCTGAGCAACGATAGTGACTGGTAAGGAGGAATCTCCGAGTTACCCGTTAATCCGTAGCTGGTCCGTACTTTCAGGTTGGAAATCAGTGAGTTCCCTTTCAGGAAGTCTTCTTCCGATACCCGCCAGGCTAAAGCCGCCGAGGGGAAAAAGGCAAACTTGTTGTTCTCCCCGAATTTAGAAGAACCATCGGCTCGGCCCGTTACGGTGAACAGATATTTGTTTTTGTAACCGTAATTAATCCGACCGAAGTAAGAGTTAAACGCAAAACGCGTTGCGTCTGAGCCGACAGATGGGTTAGTAGCACCAGCACCTAAGTTATTGAAGCCAAAGTAATCGGTAGCAAAGCCACTAACACTGCCATTCATTCTAAACGTGTTGGTTGCCTGCCAAGAGAGCCCCAGCAAGCCTGTAAACGAGTGATCCTGGCCAATTTGCTTGTTGTAGGTCAGGTAGTTCTCCAGCGACCAGAACGAAGTCCGGGTGCTTTGAGTCGATGCGTTGCCATTGCCACCAATATTCAGCGTACGGGTTTGAGACTGGTTAACTTCCTGCGTCTGGACGTTCGTACCCAAAACGGTGCGCATTTCCAGCCCTTTTGCGAACGTAATGTTGGTAAACAAACTACCTAGGATCGTTTGCGTATTCTGGATGTATTTACGATCCTGCAGCCGGTGAACCGAGCTCATGGTACCTTCAGCATATGGATAATCTCGGTTCTCTGCTAATACACCTGTATCTGGATACCGAACAGGCAGGAAGGGGAAGTCTTCTACAATTTGCCGGGCAACAGCGTCATTAACATCCACCAGGTTTTCAGTCTGGTAGTTATAGCTCATGGTGCCGCCAATTTTCAGCCAGCTTTTTACCTGATCGTCAATCGAGAAGCGACCCGAGTACCGTTTCATGTACGACGTTTTGATCAGACCCTGATCATCCCGATAGTTGAGCGAAAGCGAATATTGCGTGCGCTCATTACCGCCACTAAACCCGAGCTGGTGATTCTGAGACAATTTGTTCTGCGCCGACTCCTTGAACCAGTCGGTATCATACAACGGATTCAGGTTGGCATCGAAAACACCCGGATGCGCAGCGCTGAACGCCGTCCGACGAACTTTAGGATCCAGATAGGTCCATTTGCCAGCCGCCCAGCCGACGGGATCGAATTTTGCCATGTTCGCATACGCCAGATCCTCGGTTGCCAGGTATTCTTTAGCATTCAGAACCTTTGGCTTGTTGGGGCCAATGGTGTTTACACTGAACTGGCTATCGTAAGTAACGCGGCTTTCGCCAGCTTTCCCTTTACGAGTCGATACCAGAATAACGCCGTTGGCGCCCCGTGCTCCATAAATAGCCGTCGATGAAGCATCTTTCAGTACTTCAACATTGACGATATCGTTTGGGTTGATGTAGTCAATCGGGTTGCTGAACTGATCGCCCGTACCCTGTGGCAGCATAACACCATCGACCACATAAAGCGGGTTGTTCGACGAGTTGATGGAGCTAAACCCACGAATACGGATAGTCGTACGACCGCCGGGACGACCGGAGTTTGTGTTTACCTGCACACCCGGCATCCGACCCGAGAGCGCCTGGTTCAGCGATGGGGCGGGCCGCTCCTGCAACTGAGCTTCTTTAACACCTGATACCGCTCCTGTAAGATCCGATTTTTTGGTGGTACCATACCCGATAACGACAATCTCGTCGAGTACTTTGCTATCTGCTTTCAGGCTAATATTGACCGATGTTTGGTTGCCAATACGGACCTCCTGCGAAAGATAGCCAACAAATGAGAACACAAGGGTAGAGCCATTATCCGGTACGTCTAATTTATAACGACCATCGGCGTCTGTAACCGTTCCGCGTTGGGTTCCCTTCAAAATAACACTGACACCGGGTAGAGCTTCATCTTTCTCATCCGTAACTCGGCCGGTTAGTGTTCTGTCAGCCCGCGTATTGGGGCGAATGGTAAACGAATTCCGTTCAGGCGGGGTAGTCGCGTAGGTAAAACTAACACAGGTAAATGCCAGCAGTAATTGAGTACTTGATGTTTTTAACAGTCTGCCCAGCATTCGTCGGGGAAGTAAGTGTTTCTTCATAAGGACGTTTCTTTATGCTTATAGTCTAAGTTTGATTGGAAAAGAAAATAATACATTGGAAAGATTTTCTGTGAAAACCACAAGTCTATGCAGAACTACTCGTGACGATTAGAAAATAATTAAAAAAGGGTTAATTGGTTATTAAAAATAATAGCCAAGTAAAATCAACAAGTTTATAGGTATATAAAGTGAGTGTAAGTCCTCAGCATACTGATTAAATGGTCATTTAGTCAGCATGCGTTACAGATAAAACTGGGTATAAATACTAAAAAAGGCCACTGAGAGAGCGTATAGGTATCATGGCAACGTATTCATAATGAGATCGATGGATCCTAGGGAATACCCTAGGATATAGTCTGGGCCGATGCCCAGAAACGGGTCGTTCGATTCGCACCTTGTAGTAAAGATTCTCGAGTTCAGACTTTGGCTAGATAAAACAGATGCCCGTATGCTCCGTCCAGTCAGTAGTCTTCTTCTTTTGCTAGGCTTAACCAGCGCCGTTGCTCCCGAACCTGCTTTGCGCTTCAATCGCTACTTTGTGGCGGCCGAGAGCTACGAATCGGTGGGCGTCTTCGACGTGGACAACAATGACACACTCGATCTGGTATCGGGCGATTTCTGGTACGAAGGACCCCAGTTCCGAAATCGACATCTCATTGGAAACGAACCGCGAAAAGACCAGTACTACGACGATTTTTCGACCATCCCCATGGATGTTAACGCCGACGGGCGATTGGATTTTATAACCGGTGGTTGGTTCGATCAAACCCTGCGATGGGTCGAAAACCCCGGGAAAAAAGACGCCCGCTGGCCCTTACACGAAATTGGTAAAGTTGGTAATGTCGAAACGACTCGGGCCTGGGATGTCGATGGCGACGGGGTCATCGATATCGTGCCCAACAATCCAAACCATCCGCTGAAGTATATCAAGTTAATGAGTCCCGGTGTATTCAAGACCATCACCGTAGCGCCAACCCAGGGGCACGGGCTTGGCTTCGGGGATGTCAACGGCGATGGACGGGGTGATCTGATTGTGAGCGATGGCTGGCTCGAAGCACCCGCCAACCGGGAGCAGACGCCCTGGACATTGCACAAGGAGTTTTCATTCGGTACGGCCAGTGTCCCTATCCTTGTTGCCGATGTGAACGGCGATCAGCGAAATGACCTGATTGTAGGGCAGGGCCACAGTTATGGCCTGCACTGGTACGAGCAAACCCGCGATGCCAGCGGGCAACGTGGCTGGATGAAGCATTTGATTGACGAAAAAAACTCACAGTACCATTGCCTCGAATGGATTGACATAACGGGAGATGGCCGTCCGGAACTCTTAACGGGCAAGCGCTTTCGGGCGCATAACGGCCGGGATCCCGGCGAGGAAGACCCGGTTGGTTTATACTATTTTACCTGGGACGCCCCGAAAAAACAGTTTGTTAAACACGACATCGCCTATGGCCCGGCGGGCGTAGGGAAGGGGACCGGCATTTATTTTGCCGTGGCTGATTTGCACAAATCCGGCCGAAAAGATATCATCGTGGCTGGTAAGGATGGGTTATTTGTATTTTTTAACGAAGGCGTCTTGAAAAAATAGCGTTGTTAGTCTATGTGCTTGGCAGTTTTTACGTATTTTTATCTTTCATTTTTTCTTTCCGTAACAAACTGACTGTATGCAACGTGCTCAATTAAAGGAGTTTTACGGCTATGGCCTCATACTGGCTGTGCTGACAACCGTTCAGGTTTATTCCGTTTATCTTGCCACAACAACTGAGTTGATTCTCTCCTGGAAGCACTACGCAGGCTTTGGCGCTACAGCCCTGGCGGGCGTTTTGTGGGCTTTTCGCAAGCCACAGTATTTGTTCTACGCGCTTGGTCTGACGCTGGTGCTGGGGTATGAAAACCTGATTGGCTTCACCCCGACGCTCGATTTCACGGCTACGCGTTATTACATCAATAACATGGCGTTCCCGGTATCGTACCAGGACTTTTCGATGTACATGCTGCTCATCTGGGCCTATGTAGCTCATGCCCGCTTACGCACCATGGCCCAGTCGTTGTTTGTTAGAACCAGTAACTGAGAAAAAAGAGGTTAACCACAAAGGCACAAAGGCCACAGAGAAATAGTATCTCTCTGTGGCCTTTGTGCCTTTGTGGTTAACCTTATTGTACTTACTTGGATTAGGCTGTTAGTGACCAGCCCTGGCGGTATTCACGCTTAACGAATTGGTTGGCTTCGTCCATGTTCGTGATCTTCATGTTTTTGCCATCCCACATCAGTCGCTTACGGCCTGGGTAATCAAAGCCTTTACCATCGGCTTTAGGCGTCCGGAGCGTATAGCTACGAATAGCCAGGTTGCCCATCAGCACCGATTCGGTCAGCGGACCAGCGAAGTCGAACGAAGACGTTAGTGCCTTGTGCTCCTTGCTGTTAAAACCAGCCTTACAGGCTTCGGTCCATAATACCTGGTGGCCGTTTTCGGGTAGGCCGCCCGTTGGTTTGGGGGCTGCTACCATTTTGTCTCCGCTCTTGGTATACAGTCTTGGGTTGTCACCATACATGCCGCAAACGATCAGGCCTTTGTCGCCATGTAACAGCACGCCATTCTCCCCATTTTCTGGCATAAGTTCGCCTTCGGGTAACATATCCGGACGGAACGGGCGCAACCCACCATCTTCCCAAATCAACGTCACCGCCGATTTGTTCTTGGTCGAAGCCGGAAATTTCAGTTCAACATGCGAGGAGGGCGGACATCCTTCAGGAATGTACTCGGGCGTCCAGTCTTTCAGGAATACCTGACCAATGCTGGTTTCAACCTGGGTTGGGTAGCCTAGTCCAAGTACGCGGAACGGTACGTCCATGATGTGGCAGCCAATGTCACCCAGCGCACCGGCGCCAAAGTTCCACCAGCCGCGCCATTTGAAGGGGTGGTAAGCGGGGGTATAGCCTACTTTCTGAGCGGGTCCGAGCCACAGATCCCAGTCGAGGTCGACGGGTGTTTCCGATGCCGGTTGTGGTACGGGAATGCCTTGTGGCCATACGGGCCGGTTGGTCCATAGGTTGATCGTATGAACGTTACCAATTAACCCTTTATCGAACCACTCCACCATTTGCTTCTGCTGCGGGTTGGACGAGCCCTGGTTCCCCATCTGTGTAACGACTTTGTACTTACGGGCTGCTTCGGTCAGCATCCGCGCTTCGTAGATGTTGTGGGTCAGGGGTTTCTGTACATATACGTGCTTGCCCCGCTGCATAGCCGCCATAGCGATTACAGCGTGGGTATGGTCGGCCGTCGATACGGTTACCGCATCGATGTTCTTACCTTCCTTATCCAGCATCTCGCGGAAATCCTTGTACCGTTTCGCGTTTGGATGCTTGGTGAAATTTTCTTTCACACGGGCCAGACCCCAGTCTACGTCGCACAAAGCCACCATGTTATTGGCTCCGTTATTATACGAGTTGTTGGTATCACTGAACCCTTTACCACCAAAGCCTACACCGGCAATATTGAGTTTATCACTGGGGGCAATAAAACCTTTGCCACCCAGCACGTGGCGAGGTACAATAAAAAAGCCTGCCGCAGCCAGAGCTCCGGTTTGCATAAATTGACGCCGTGAGGTGCCGGCATTCGCCTGATCGGGCGAATCTGCACGGGGCGTTGACTTATCTGACTGATTCATAAGAAAACAGATATTGAACGGATTGAATGAGGAAAAGCAGGGCCTGCCCTTTTTTTACCCGTATTGAGATACGATTGTTAAAATCAACTAAGGACACATGGTATTGGCGCGCTCGGTAGACTAGTATTGTTTATGTGATAAGAGGAGACTTATCCAGCCAGGAGTCATCAGGAACTATAATTTTTCCAAACAAAACCTCCAGCATCCGCACAAACTCCGCTTGGAACGGGGCCGTAATCGTTAGGGCTTCTTCCGAGACAGGATGCGTAAACTTAATCTGCTGCGCGTGGAGCAGCATAGTGTTCATCTCGAACTGCTCTTTAAATAACTTGTTCTGCTTGTTGCAGCCGTGCGGCCGGTCGCCGATTATGGGGTGGAGAATATGGGCCATGTGCCTGCGTAGCTGGTGCATCCGGCCGGTCGTGGGCGTTAGCTCCACCAATGAATAGCGCGACGTGGCGTGCTTGCCAAAGGACAGTGGAACCTCCGTTCGCTGGAGAGTTTTCAGGTGGGTAACAGCCTCCTGAAGTACGCCTAACTCTCCACTACCATCGTCTTTGCGGAGAGGGTAATCAATCGTCAGCTCATCCGGGGTGTAGCCCCGAACAATAGCCAGATAGGTTTTGTGGACGGCTCCGTCCATGAACTGCTGCTGCATGATAGCATTCATGGATTCGGAGAGGGCGAAGAGGAGTACGCCACCCGTTTTGCGGTCGAGTCGGTGAACGGGGTAGACCCGCTGCCCCAACTGGTCGCGGAGAAGCTGAACGGCAAATTCGCTGGCGTCGCTGGCAATCATAGACCGGTGAACCAGCAAGCCATGCGGCTTGTTGATCGCTACTAAATCTGTATCCTGATACAGTATAGAGAGGGGTTGAGTTGTATTTATAACGGGATTCATTGCCCGCAAATAGCACAAAAAACTCTATATCCTCCATATAAGGATGTCATATCTACGTTACTGTACCACGCCAGCGTACAACGCGGAGCCTTCTCGCTATGTACGTTTATCTCATGGCTTTTGCTGCTTATGGATTTTCCTGTTTCTGCTGAATGAAACCGTTGCTTATGGGCAACCGCTCGGCTCGCTTCAAATCAGTGTGCGTGATGCCCAAACGGGTAAACAAACACCCCTTCGGGCACGGTTAACGCAGGATGGGAGACCCGTAAAAACCTTACCCAAAGAAGCCTCAGCCGTTTCTTACGGTCTATGGGATCATGCCGATGGATATGCCTACCAGCCCGACAGCTCGTTTTATGTACCGGGGAAATTTACCCTTCGGTTACGGCCAGGAACTTATCAGTTAACGCTGATGAAAGGCAATGAATACATCAATCAAAACCATACGCTGGTTGTTAAGCCCAATCAGACGATTCGAAAAACATATACTCTAACGCGCTGGGTAAACATGGCGGCACGGGGCTGGTATTCCGCTGATGATCACATCCATATCCGCCGGTCGCCAGGCGAAAACCAGCCCTTGATGAATTGGCTTCAGGCCGAAGATCTGAATGTGGGTGTTTTGTTGAAAATGGGTGATTTCTGGGAAACCTATTACCCGCAATATGCTTTCGGCGAGAAAGGAAATTATCAGCAGGGCAATTACCTGCTAACGGCTGGTCAGGAGGACCCCCGAACGCCCGAAGTTGGTCATGCGCTGGGGTTCGGGGCATCGGGTCCGGTGCGCTACAAGCAGGAGTATTACTATTACGATAAGGTGTTCGATGAACTGCACAAACGGGGTGGACTGGCTGGCTATGCACACCAGGCCGAATCGTTCCATGGCTACCGGGGACTTATGCTCGATGGCTTGCGACGTAAAGTCGATATGCTGGAACTGCTGCAATATTGTGTGTCGGATCAACCTCTGCGTACGGACCATTATTACCATATGCTGGATCTGGGATTTCCGTTGACGGCTACCGCCGGATCAGATTTCCCCTGGTGTGGCCATGATCACGACCACGGCCCACCCGAGCAATCGGCCCGGATTGGGAACGCCCGTTTCTACACCTACCTTAGAACGCCGTTTAGCTATGTCGCCTGGAAAGAAGCCGTTGCCGCCGGGCATACGTTCGTGACCAGCGGACCCATCCTTACGTTTAATGTCAACGATGCTTTGCCCGGCGACCGGATTGCGCTCAGGAAAGGAGATAACTTACACATCCGGGCCGAAGCGCTGGGCCATCCCGGTCAGACTCCGCTCGACACGCTCGAAATTATTGCCCACGGTCGGGTACTGGGCCGTGTCACGCCACAGGATTCAGGGCAATCGGTGGGACGGCTAACCCTGACTATCGAGCTCCCATCCATAGGACATGGTTTGTGGATTGCGGCCCGGTGCTATGGCAAGTCCCGGCAGGCGGCCCATACAACGCCTGTGTATGTGAGCGTTGATGAGAGCGGATTTCACAATCCTGAAACGGTTGAAAGCTATCTGATACTAAGTGAAAAATACCTTCATGAATTGGAGCAGGAACTCGGAACGCACCACGATAACCCCGAATTTCGGGCCTGGTATTACAAGAAAGGACTCAAAACCCGCATCGACGAAACGCGAGAAGTAATTCGTGAGCTAAATGGGAAATTACTTGGTCGGTAAATTATGTACTGAACAGCCTCTGGTTGTTTGAGTCGCGAAACGGCTAGCAGACTATTGGCCAAGCAGACTTCGTCTCAAGCAACCAGAAGCTGTTTGGTAACGCTATTTCAGATCAGTTATGGCGCAGAAATCCATGTCGCCGTAGTCGAGGTTCTCACCGGCCATACCCCAGATGAAGGTGTAATTTGAGGTGCCCGCCCCGGCATGAATCGACCAGTTGGGTGAAATAACCGCCTGTTCGTTCTGCATAAAAATATGGCGGGTTTCCTGCGGTTGTCCCATAAAATGGCAAACGCTTTGGCCCTCCGGAACTTCGAAATAGAAGTAAACTTCCATACGGCGGTCGTGCGTATGGGCGGGCATGGTATTCCAGACGCTACCCGCTTTTAACTCCGTCATACCCATTTGCAGCTGGCAGGTTGGGAGCACGCTGTTGACCAGAAGTTTGTTGATCACCCGGTGGTTGGCGGTTTCCATGCTGCCCAATTCCACGACCTCGGCATCGGTCCGCGCTATTTTGCGAGTCGGATAATTCCGGTGGGCCGGGGTAGAGTTTAAGTAAAACTTAGCGGGTGTGTCAGCATCATAAGAAATGAACTGGATATCCTGCGTCCCCTGACCAATGTACAGGGCTTCTTTATAAGCCAGATCATACGGGACGCCATCGGCGACAACCCGTCCGGCCCCGCCAACATTAATGATACCCAGTTCGCGCCGTTCCAGAAAATAACTGGCTTTGAGTTGATCGGGCGTGTCGAGGGTAAGCGGCCCATCGGTCGGCATAATGCCTCCCGTCAGGTAGCGGTCAAAGAACGAAAGTACCCATCGAAACTGATTGGGAACGAATAAGGTATCAATGAGAAAATTCTGCCGTAGTTGGGCCGTATCCATGCCTTTTACTTCCCCTGGTGAGGAGGCATATCGGCTTTCGAAGACTGTTTTCTGTTCGATCTGGCTGTCTGCCTGGGTGCTCGATTGTGCTTGCATAAGAATTGCCTGCTGGCAACAGGGGTATTAGCGATTGATTGTATTTATTGTTTAAGCCGTAACTATATAAAGTACAATTCGGTTAGGTAGCGTTGAGAAGAAACAAGTTCGTTGTAACAAGCTGTAATTGTATCGTTTACTGGCTATTTTACACTAAAATAGAAGTCTAGTCCAATAAAATACTCGTTTTCACGACCTATAGCGGTTATTTTTTCCTGCAAACGTTTGCGGTAGCGTTTGCAGGAAAAAACTTGCTCTTAAAAACGTTTAATTTATTGCCGGCCAGATAGAGTCAGGTTAATACCACTGATCCGGGCAACTGACGAACGTTTAACGAGTCGTCTTTTAAAAATTATATTTGATTCCGTCTTTAGCGTAAGTTAACAGTAGCGGATACAAGAGACGATTTATTTACATTAATTTCATCTTTTCTTAATGCCAAAGAAGTTAGTTCTATCAAAAGATTCTGTTGATTTGTTTACATTTCCTTTTGATTCACTGAATTATGCAGCCAATTGAGTTAGTTGTTTTCGATATGGCGGGGACTACCGTCACCGATCACCACGAAGTAGAGCGGTGTTTTGCCGAGGCTGCCGTGGAAACGGGTTTGTCAGTTACCGATGAGCGGATTCTGGCTATGCAGGGTCTTTCCAAACGGTATGTATTTGAAACGCTCTGGAAGGAGCAACTTGGAGAAGAGAGCCCCGATGTACAGTCGAACGTTGATAGTTCCTACGATGCATTCCGACGCATTCTGGAAGAGCACTATCTGACGCAGGGGGCGACACCCACCGAAGGTTGCCTGGAAACCTTTGCCTATCTGCACGAGCGGGGCATTTCTATTGCCCTCACAACCGGTTTCTATCGCGTTGTCACTGACATCATTCTGCAGAAACTTGGCTGGCTCGATGGGCTCGATGCACAACGGGTAGGAACCGCCACCAGTCTGTTGCAGGCGTCAATTGCCAGTGATGAAGTTCAGCGCGGTCGGCCTTACCCGCAAATGATCGAGCGGGCCATGCAATTGGTTGGCGTAACAAACCCTAAAGCTGTGGTCAACATCGGCGATACCCCTTCCGATCTGCTGTCGGGTCGTGCTGCGGGCGTGGCACTTAACCTGGGCCTGACCAACGGCACACACTCACGCGAGCAACTGGAGGATCAACCACATGATTTACTGTTGGGTTCGCTTCGGGAATTACCCGCGCTGCTGGAAAAACATGAACTGTCGCTGACCTAATAATTAGCTATACTGAGTGATTAAGTTGTCCTCCAAGGGCTGTGTCCTCACAGCCTTACCTTTTCAAAAATGACATCATCGTACGATCTGATTATTATTGGTGCCGGTGCACTCGGTACATTTCATGCGTTTCATGCCGCCAAATTAGGAAAACGGGTTCTCTTGCTCGAAAAAGATAGCTACCCGATCGGGGCTACCGTCCGAAACTTCGGTCAGGTGGTGCCTTCTGGTCTGGCCGGGCGATGGTTTGAATATGGTCGGCGGAGCATGGAAATTTACCGGGAGATACAACAGGAGACCGATCTGACAGTTCGGCCTAACGGGACCATTTATATCGCATCCGATCCGGACGAGTGGACACTGGCTAACGAACTTCATGAGCGCTATCAGCACCTTGGCTACACGAGTGAGTTACTCACGAAGGCACAGTGTCTGGCAAGCTATCCAACGCTGAAACCTGAGTATGTCGTCGGTGGTATTTTCTTTCCGCAGGAAATGAGCGTGGAGCCGGAGCAGATGATTCATCGGCTGCTTGCGTTCATTCAGCAGAAATACAGCGTCGATTACCGGCCCGGTTCAGTCGTGATCGACGCCCAGCCGAACGCTAGCGGAGCGACGGTAACGCTGAGCAATCGGCAACAGTTTCAGGCCGAACGGGTGCTTGTTTGCGGAGGGCATGAAGTCCGGCTCTTATTTCCTGATGTGCTGGCTCAGGCTGGTTTAGTGGTCAGTAAACTCCAGATGCTACTGGCCGAACCCGTAGCGGGTCTCCAATTGCCCGGCAATATTCTGACGGGGCTGACGATACGACGTTACGAAGCGTTTCAGGAGTGCCCCTCCTACGCCAGCCTCACCGCAAACACGCCCGAGCACCTTGCTGAACTCAAAAAGTGGGGGATCCATATTCTGTTCAAACAGGCGATCGATGGGTCCATTATCGTTGGCGATTCGCACGAATATGCGGAGGCTACCCAGGCGGAAGACCTTGGTTACCATACCCAGGATTATATCAATGAGCTAATGCTCCAGGAAGCACGGCGCATTGTTACTTTCCCGTTAACCATCCGGAAAACCTGGGCTGGTTTTTACAGCCAGACGAAGGCCGAGATCTTCGAGCACAATATAACCGACAGCATACGCATCGTGACGGGTATTGGCGGGAAAGGCATGAGTTCTGGCGCGGGCTATGCCGAAGAAAGCATCCGGCAATGGCTTCATTAAGAGACGATGGGCTGATGGTGCGAACGTCTACGTTCGTACCTACTATTATCCGGCCTCTGGCCGGAAACATAAATCAAATAAATGGCTATTTGTGATTCCGGCCGGAGGCCGGGTAATAGTAGGTACGAACGTAGACGTTCGCACCATCAGCATACCATCATTTCACTACCGTATCCTTAGTCAAACGGTACTTGTTGGTATAATAAAAAACAAGTCTTATTGTTATATTTATTTGGCATTTTGGTGTTAAGGCAAAATAAATAGTTTGATCTTTTGTTTATAAACAGGTAATGTACACTTAATATTAAGCCAATAGCACAATCATACTTTTGCGGGAAATTACTTAAGCAACACTAATCCGCAAACATATGAAGCTTTGTATACCCTCTTCAACGTCATGGCATCGGCCGAACGCTACCCGCGATTTAGGCCGACTATCCATGACGTTTTTAGTTTGTCTGCTGTCCGGTCTGTCGGCCTTTGCCCAGGCCATTACGGGTCGGGTACTTTCCAGTGATGATAATCAGCCCCTGCCTGGTGTGTCGATCATCGTGAAAGGCACCAACACAGGTACAACCAGCCGCGCTGATGGGACTTACTCGATCAACGCGCAGTCTGCCAGCACCCTAACATTCTCATTCATTGGCTACGAAACACAGGAAGTCAACGTCGGAAACCGCAGCACGATCGATGTGTCTATGACGGGAAGCGAAAAAGCGCTCAATGAAGTGGTGGTAACGGCGCTTGGTATCAAAAAAGACGTTCGGCAAACGGGTGTTGCCATCCAGACCGTCGATGGGTCGCAACTGCTTAAAGCGCGTGAACCCAACCCGATCAACTCCCTGACGGGTAAAGTAGCCGGTTTGACCATTGGGGCGTCGGCTGAATTGCTGGGTCGTCCGTCGGTAACGCTACGGGGTAATCAGGATGTACTGTTCGTTGTCGATGGTATTCCCATTACATCGGACACCTGGAATATCAGTGCGGATGATATCGATACGTACACCGTGCTGAAAGGCGCTTCGGCTTCCGCCTTGTATGGTTTCCGGGGTAAAAATGGCGCTATCCTGATCACGACCAAACGCGGAACGAAAGACAAACGCGGGTTCTCTGTTGAGGTGAACACGAGCCAGATGGCTGATCAGGGTTTTATCGCCATTCCTAAAGTACAGGATCAGTACGGCCCGGGCGATCACGGCGTATACGCGTTTGGTGATGGCAAAGGCAATGGCCTGAACGATGGCGATTATGACATCTGGGGACCCGCGCTCAACGGCCAGCTCATTCCACAGTATGACAGTCCGGTCGTGCCGGGACAGAGCTTTACTACTACCTTCAATAAAGCCGACGGTAATAACGTGGTGTTCACCAGCAACCGCCAGCCGACGCCGTTTATTCCGCGTGGTCAAAACAACCTGAGCCGGTTTATTCAAACGGGCATCCTCTCGAACAACAACATTGCCGTTGCGGCATCGGGGGAGAAATACGATATGCGTTTTTCGCTGTCTCACAACTTCCAGCGGGGGCTGGTGCCGAACACGAAACTGAACGTAACGAACTTCAACATGACGGGTGGGTACAACTTCTCGCCCAAACTTCGTTTCGAAGCCAGCCTGAACTATAACCGGCAGTACACACCGAACTTTCCGGACGTGAATTACGGGCCTAACTCGCTCATTTATAATATTATCGCCTGGGGCGGTGCCGACTGGAATATCGACGATATGAAGCAGATTTGGCAACCCGGCAAAGAAGGTACGCAGCAGATCTACGCCGAATACCAGCGCTACAATAACCCCTGGTTCCTGGCAAAATACTGGTTGCGGGGCCACTACAACAGCAACGTTTATGGCTACACTTCTTTACGCTACCAGATTGCCGATGGCCTGCAACTGACGGCGAAAACTCAGTTGACGACCTATAACCTGCTTCGTACGGAGAAATTGCCATACTCAGCAACGACTTATGGCCGGGAAGAAGCCCGTGGCGATTACCGCGAAGACCGTCGGAATCTGTTCGACAACATTAACCAGGTGCTGCTTCAGTATAACCGGAAAGTAGGCCGCGATTTGAACATCAATGCACTGGCCGGTGGCGAAGCCCGGATATTCAATTACAACTCCGACTTTGCCAGCACCAACTACCTGAACGTGCCGGGTGTCTATAATTTCGCCAACTCATCGAATCCGGTGCTGGCCTCGAATTTCCAGTCCGATATGCGCGTTTTATCAGCGTATTACTCGGCTGATTTTACCTTCCGCGATTACGCTACCCTGACCACAACGGGTCGCGTGGACAAACTCTCGACCTTGCCGAAAGGAAACAATTCCTACTTCTATCCATCGGTGGCGCTGAGTACGGTTATTTCAGATTACGTCAAACTGCCCTCGAATCTGGGTATTTCATTCCTGAAATTACGGGCTTCTTACGCCAACGTAAAGGATGGGCTGACACAGTCAACGATTCAGAGTGCGTTTAACCCATTTTCCAATTATGGGTCAAACCCAATTGGCTATGGCGATAACTACGCATCCTCATACGGCGGACCAAACTACCAGAACTCAGCCGTTTATACATTACCGTTAGCTTATGGCAATAAGCCAGCCGCGTATTACGCTAATACACTCAACAACCCGAATCTGAAGCCAAACTCGACCTCACAAAGTGAGATTGGCCTGGACGTTCGCTTCTTCGATAACCGAATCGCGGTGGATGCGGCTTATTATGTGAGCAATGACGGTCCGCGTATCTTCACCCTGCCCTCATCGGAATCGACGGGTTATACGGGCCGCCTGGTCAACGGCATTCAAACGCAGAAAAAAGGGGGCGAAATTTCGGTGACGGGTAAGGCCATTCGTTCCGCAAAAGGCTTTAACTGGGACGTTGTCGCCAACTATTCGACCTATACCGAACGGCTGAAAGAAGTGTATCCGGATGGGGGCATCAATACCCTGGCCTCGAACTATTTCGTAGGTGGCAGCAGCGGTTCCCGCTACCTCAACATTGGCGACCGGACAGACGCTTATTATGCCGGTGCTTTCGTTCGTACGACTGATGGTCAGTTAATCAATGATGCAGGTGGACGTCCAATCGTGAATCCGGTAGCTCAGTTTCTGGGCTATGTAAACCCTAAGTTCGTCTGGGGCATCAACAACCGGTTCAGCTATAAAAATATCAACTTCAGCTTCCAGTTCGACGGTCGGGTAGGGGGTGTCATTATGGACTACATCAAACAGAAGACGTATCAGGGCGGTCGTAATATCGAAACCGTTCAGGGTGCTCTGGGCGCAGCTCGTCCGAACGATGTACTGGGTATCAAGTCGTACGTCGGTGAAGGGGTTGCCATTTCCAGCGGGACGATCAACTACGATGTCAACGGTAACGTAACTAACTATGGTGAACTGAAATACACGCCTAACACGACAAAGACCTATGAGCAGGATTACATCGGTCGGGTGTACGGACAGGCCGAAGCGTCGCTCATCAGCCGGAGTTTTGCCAAACTGCGCGAAGTGATCATCGGCTACACACTGCCGTCAACTATGTTAAGCCGTTTAGGTGTAAAACAGGCCAGCGTATCCATCGTGGGTCGTAATCTGCTCTATTTTGCCGAACGCAAAGACATCGATCTCGACCAGTTCGTAACGGGTGGTGCTTCATCGCTGCAAACCCCGACTACCCGTCGGTACGGTATCAATTTAAATCTGACATTTTAATTAAGCTCGATGGCGCGAGCGTCTCGCTCGTGCCTTTTATTAATCGGCCTCCGGCCGTTTTATTCTGAATTAAACTGGCCAGAGGCCATCAGATAAACGACACGAGCGAGACGCCCGCGCCATCGACGCCCAAACAATAAGTTCTTTATGAAACTCAATAAACTCTTTATAGTCTCGCTAACGGCTCTTGGTCTGGCACTCTCAGGCTGCGAAAAGCCATTTGATGAACTTGAGCAAGACCCGAACCGGCCGACGAGCGCTCCGGCTTCGCTGGTATTTAATGGGGTATTGAATGATCTGTACTTCATTGGTTCAGGTGGTAGTAGTAATGATGGTGGTAATGCAGGGGCGTGGAATTCATCTCAACGCTACAACCAATTTTACGCCAGTAACTATAACTACTACGCAACCAACGATTACGCCTGGACGGCAACCGGTCTTTATTACACAACCTTGAAAAATGTTGTGAAGATGGAACAGGAGGCTAAAAAAGCAGGTTTGCCCGACGTGAACGCTTATTCGGCGCTGGGGAAATTTTTCCGGGCATACTACTTCGAGAACATGACCAAGCGCGTGGGCGATATCCCGCTAACCGATGCGTTGCAGGGGCTGGATAATCCGACGCCAAAATACAATACGCAGAAGGAAGTGTATGTACAGATTCTGAAATGGCTCGACGATGCCAATGCCGACTTGACCGCCCTGATTGCCAAAAGCGATAACAACCTGACCGGTGATATCTACCTCGGTAATAACCTGGCGAAGTGGCAGAAGGTGGTGAATACGTTCAAATTACGTGTGCTGGTGAGTTTGAGCAAGAAAGAGGCCGACACGGATTTGAACGTAAAAACCCGATTCGCCGAAGTGTTGGCCAACCCGACCAAGTTTCCGGTAATGGCGTCGATGGACGATAACCTGCAATACGTTTATAATACCTCATTTAACAAGTATAACCGCAATCCGGATAATTTCGGGCAGAACGCCACGCGTGAAAACATGTCGGCTACGTACCTGGGCACTCTGACAACGCTGAAAGATCCCCGGACATTTGTGGTGGCCGAACCTGCTACGGCAAAAGTGGCTGCTGGGGCCAAACCAACGGATTTTGCTGCTTTTGTCGGGGCGTCGTCTGGCGAAGATCTGGCCATTATGTCCTCGAACGCCAATCAGGGGTTGTATTCGTTCCAGAACCGGAAGCGCTACTACAGCACGTATACTGCCGAGCCGTATATCATTATCGGTTATCCGGAGTTACAGTTTACCATTGCCGAAGGGATCAACCGGGGATGGGCCAGCGGTACGGCTGACAATTATTACAAGAAAGGCATTCAGGCATCGTGGGCTTTTTATGGGCTTACAGATGGCGCCAACACCGTCTATTTCTCGGCCGATGGAGGGTATAAAGTGTTTAATTCTTATACCGTGAATGTCAGTTTTGCTGACTATTACGCTCAGGCTGCCGTAAACTATGCCGGCAATACAACGGCTGGACTGAATCAGATTCTAACGCAAAAGTACCTTGCGTTTTTCCAGCAGTCGGGCATGGAAGCGTTTTATAACCAGCGTCGGACGGGCGTACCCACATTTTTGGTAGGCCCCGGAACGGGCAATAGCCAGCGGATTCCGGTACGATGGCAGTATCCATCAACCGAGCGTTCATATAATACGACCAACAATGCCGCAGCCGTAACCAGCCAGTATGCGGGTACAGATGACATTAACGCGGCCATGTGGATCTTGAAATAGGTTCCGCTTCGCTGACTAATCGTCAATCCCACCAGTTACCTTAACGTAGACCGATCGGGTTTTCCAAAACCTGATCGGTCTTTTTCCTTCGATGGTTATCCCTATATTCACGCCTGATATACGGGCATTGGCCTCGATACGAATCTTTTTTTCTGTCAACTAACCCGCCGGATGAATGGTCCGGTATTCCTTTTCCTATGGAAACACTTGCTAATCTCTTTGCCCAGGGTGGCCATGACGCTTATTTTGGCGAACCCGTGACCCAGCTTGAACATGCCCTGCAATGTGCCTTGCTGGCCGAAGAAGCCGATGCGGATGAAGAAACGGTCATAGCTGCCTTTCTGCACGACATTGGGCATTTGCTGCCTCCGGCGATGGCCGATGGGTATATGGATGGCTACGGCACGGTTGACCACGAACGGCTGGGGGCCGATTACCTTCGTAACCTCGGTTTTTCGGAGAAAGTAGCCCAGTTGATCGAGCACCACGTGAATGCCAAACGTTATCTGGTATTTAAAAACCCCAAATACTTTGCCCGGTTGTCGGAAGCAAGTTTAAAAACGCTGGAATTCCAGGGCGGTCCCATGACACCCGAAGAAGCCGCTGACTTCGAGGCCAATCCATATTTCAAGGGTATTCTGCAAATGCGTACCTGGGATGAACAGGCTAAAATTCCGGGTCTGTCAACGCCCGATATGGATTATTATTTAGCCATCGCCAGTAGAAATCACAACTGAAACCAGGTGGAAGGACACGGGCTTAACCAATCATAAACCAGCCAGCTAGCTTGCCTGAATGGCCAGCCAGACGTTCCAGAGGCCAAACGCGGCCGTAACAAGCACAATGGTGCCCATGGCTATGTTTTGCCAAATGGTATTGCAGTATTTGTCGCCGAGCAAAGTACGGTTGTTAACGGCCAGGAATAAAAATACCGTCACGAACGGGAGAAGTATACCATTGATCGCCTGTACGGCAACGATGACCGGAATCGGCGTTACGTTCAATAACCCGAACACCAGACCTGTAGTTAGCACAACCAGCCAGATAGCCCGGTAGGTTGGTGAGTTCTTGGGGACTCCGAGTAAACTATGGGCGGTTACGGATGCGGCCAGTGGCGCGGTGAGTGAAGACGCAAAGCCAGCAGCAAAGAGGCCAAAGGCAAACAACGACCCGGCCCAGGGACCAACTCGGTTGGTCATAACCTGCGCCATGTGTGCGTACGAAAAGTCATTGGGAATAAGCAGACCGGCCAGGAGGAGCACGACCGAAATGATGCCACCCAGAATAACGGCTACCCAAATGCCTAACTTCATTTCGCCCAACGATTGTCCGCCGGACTCTCCGGTTGCTGAATCGCCGGTTGCCGGGCCGCCGGTTGGAACGATGCTTGAGCCGAAGAAAAGATTATAAGGTACGATTGTGGTCCCAATGAGGCCGTTGATCAGCAGCAGAGAGCCCGAAGGGACGGCGGGCGTAACCAGGGCAGCAGCCAGACTCGTGGGTGTAACGGGTGTCCCAAAGGCAACATACAGAAAAGCTCCGCCCATAGCAAAAACGACCAGGCCAAGCATGTTCGCTAATCCCTGCGTAGAACCAACCCATAGGAGCACGATACAAACCAACCCGACAGCGATAGTCAAGAGCGGAACGGGGAAGCCTGTTAAGAGCGCCAGGCCAGAGACAGCCCCCAAAATATTGCCGGCCTGATAGGCGGCACAACCCAGAAAAATAGCCAGAAACAACGCCCAGGCAATTCGCCGTCCGCGAGGACCGGCATAGGTCTGGACAATAACCTGCCCTAAATCATTGCCGGTAGCGATGGTGATCCGGGCAGCGGCCTCCTGCAACCAGACCGTGCCCAGGGTAGCGAAGGTGAGAACCCACAGGAGTTGAAGTCCATAGGTTGAGCCAGCGATGGCGCAGGCCGTAACCGAACCCGGCCCAATGAATGCGGCCGAAATAACCGACCAGAATAAGACACTACCGAGACCCGAGCGGAGAGAAAGTACTTTAGGCACGTAAGGAATGATAAATGAGGAATGATGAATGTAAAGAAAACTCCTTACAATTCATCATTCCTCATTTATTATTCGTCATTCAATAGAACTAGGAGAGGTATTTCCGCAGCATCCAGGCCATGGCTTCATGGGCTTCCATAAGGCCAGTCAGGAAGTCGGCAGTACCCGCATCTTTCAGTTCTTCATCGCACTTTTCTACGTCTTCACGCAGTTCACGAACGATTTGCTCATGGTCGGAGAGAAGGTTTCTGAACATATCCGCCGTGTCTTTTGGCTTGCCAGAATCCTCTTTGAGACTTGTGTTATGAATAAATTCGGCCATCGTTGCCAAGGGCGTACCGCCTAACTGCCGAATACGTTCAGCTACTTCATCAATTTCGGCTTCAATGGCTTTGTACTGAGACTCGAAGAATTTATGGTATTCCATAAAGTTCGGCCCGGCAACATTCCAGTGGTATTTTCGGGTCTTGATGTACAAGACGTGCAGGTCGGACAGGAAATCATTTAAGAGTACATTGTCCTGTTTGAGGACGTCTTTTTCGAGGCCAATATTGGGTTGCATGATACTAACGTGAGTTTATGAGGTTGTGAACGTCACTGTGACCTTCACAAAGATTAACCCACAAACAGGCTGTTTGTTTCGCTAGCCGATCAACCCGACAAAGACACGCTTCACCGCCGTCAAATCTTGCTTATGGGCGTCAACCGGTCCCATTGTATTGGGCGAGTCTTTTTCGAGGCATTGTTCCAGTACCAGATTCGGCTTGAGGTTCAGTGATTTTAAACTACTGGCAAGACGCTCATAATCAATATCGCCATTGCCGAATGTCTCCTGCCAGATGCCGTTTTTCGATTGCCGGATGTGCACTTCCGTAATTCGGTTGCCGTATAACTTAACGACATCGAACAGGGCTATCTGCGAATTTCCGGACCCGCGATAGACCCAGTGTGCATCCAGGCAAAGCGATACGTGTTTTGGGTCGGTAGCCAGCAGCATGTGATGAAATTCGCGGGCGGCCTGCCGGTGTTCGGGGGCGTGGGTGTGGTAGGCCAGCGTAATGCCGCGTTTGCGCAGTTCGGCCCCGAGCCGGTCCAGATTACGAGCCTGCTCGGCAAGTTCGGTGTCTGATTTATCGTCGTTGGTTCCCCACTTGATTGGGCTTGGGTTCGTAACAAAAATGGACGTTCCGGCGGGTTTGGCGGCCTCTGCAATGGCCAGCACGGAATCGATGGATTTCTGTGCTTCATCGGCCTTGTGCAAGGTGCTGTTTACATAGAGCGAGTGCATGACCAGCTTGTGTTTACTCAGCAGGGGCACGAGTTTCGTTACTTCTTCTGCCGAATTCACTCCCGGTTCATAGGCCGTTATGCCCGATTGGACCAGTTCGGTCAGTGACGCATCGGGATCGGCCATCCAGGTTTTTCCCTGCCGCTGGTAGAACGTGAGCCATGCGTAGGAGTTGCAGGCAACGGGAAACGATTTGGCGACTGATGGCGCCTGTGCTGACGGGCTTTCTGGCAGGAACGAGGCTCCGGCGAGGGCCGTTGCAGCGGTCAGAAACTGGCGTCGGGAGGTGGGCATGCGGGATTATTTTAGTTCTTTGCTTGTAACGGTTATAACATCATCACCAATCGAATAGTAAACCCATAATTGAGGGCGCTGGATAAAGTCTGTTTCCGTAAACTGAGTCGCTTTATCCATATACTGTCTGATTTCGGTGGCTACATTATTTTTTATAGCTAACTCTGATGAAGACGGTAATAACTCTTCTCTAAAACCGCTTTGGTAAATCTGGAACAGCCAACCTGTAGGCCCCTTTTTACCCCATAAGCTAACCGGATGTACTGTTCGTTGAACGAGTCCGTCACCGAGCTTTTGCGTATTTGTAACATGACCGAAACCAATGTCAAAAAAGGATAGATCCATGTCCTTTTCTAACTCCTTTATCTCCTTCCTGGTGAATAAATACCTGAAACCCGAAGGAAGTTTGTTGGTCTTCATTTGCTCGTAAAAAAGTCAGGTCTGATCAGTTTAGCTTACCTCATTGACCTAATAAGCTCAGGTCTGATTATGTTTACTACTGGCCTGGCCGACACCACCGCCCCCCGGTGTTTCAATCCGTATACGCTCGCCCGCTTGCATGGCGCGGGTGAAAATGCCGGGCAGGCTCTCTTCCCGACCGTCGGAATAAAGCAGGGTTTGGCGACCTGTTAGGCCCGTTTCGCCACCGTTCAGGCCATACGGAGCGACAACCCGATGCTGGCTGAGGAGCGTAGCCTGAACGGGTTCCAGAAACTCGATGTCGCGGATAATGCCATCGCCCCCGCGCCACTGGCCATCGCCCCCGGAACCGGTACGGATACTGAATTCGTGGAGCCTTACCGGATAGCGACGTTCCAACTCTTCCGGATCGGTGAGTCTGGTATTGGTCATGTGCTGGTGTACCGCCGAGCGCCCATCGGCCCCAATCGTGGCACCTGCACCCCCACCGATGGTTTCGTAATAGCCGAAAGGATTAGGGGCCGTCGACTTGCCGAACAGAAAATTATTCATGGTGCCCTGGCTACAAGCTGCCAGACCCAATGCTTTCAGCAAGGTATCGACCAGCCGCTGGCTAACTTCCGTATTGCCGCCCACAACGGCCGGACAGGCCGATGGCGAGTCAGGGAAAATCGGATTCAGGAAAGAGGAGTCCGGCAGAATCAGATCGACCGGGGCCATTAAGCCCTCATTCAGGGGAATGTCTTTGTTGCACCAGAGCCGAAGTACGTACAGCACGGCACTGTACAGAATCGAGATATTGGCGTTGAGGTTATGGGGATGAACGCCCGAAGTCCCCGAAAAATCAAACGTAACCCGGCCGTTGGCTACCCGGATTTGTACCTGAATCGTGTGGCCGTCGTCGAGGGATTCCTGGGCTGTAAACACTTGCCCATTCAGCGGCTGTAGCACAGATAGTATCGCGTCGTTGGCGGACTGTTTCAGCCGTGTCATGTAGTAGTGTACCGTCGAAAGGCCATATTGCTGGACTAATGCCCGAAGGGCCATTTCGCCTGCTTTGAGGGAAGCCAGTGCAGCTTCAATATCGGCCTGGTTTTCGGCCAGCGCGCGGGTTGGGTAAGGGCCATCGGTAAAATGAGTGGATAAACCCGTGGTCGTTTCAGTACTTTTCCACAAAAACTCAACCGCTTTAACCACGTACATCGGTTCCAGAACAACGCCTTCTTCAACCAGCGAAACGGCATCCGGCGGCATTGAGCCCGGCACTTTACCACCAATTTCAGCATGATGAGCGCGATTGATTACGTAGCCAATCAGTTGGGGCGCTTCGCCGGGCTTTCCGTCCGTAAATACACCACTGAGCAGGGTTACATCGGGGAGGTGAGACCCGCCATATTTCGGGTGGTTGGTGATGACCACATCGCCCGGTTCCAGGGTAACTTTATCCCGTACCAGCCGGGCGCAAACGCCCAGGCTGCCCAGGTGTACCGGAATATGGGGCGCATTGGCAACCAGTTCGGCATTGGCGTCGAGCAACGCGCAGGAAAAATCGAGCCGCTCTTTGACATTCACCGAAAAGGCGGTTCGCTGCAACTGAGCGCCCATTTCTTCGGCAATAGCCCGGAAACGCTGGGTAAATAATTCCAGTTGAATGACGTCATTGGCGGCTATTTCTCCGGGTTCTTCGACATCGGTAATGTAATCGGCAAGGGCGTTTTTATCGGCTTGCACAACCAGCCGCCAGCCCGGTTCGATGAAAGCTGATGAGGTCGTGTTCAATAGCAGGGCCGGACCGCGAAACGTATCGCCTTCCTGCAACTGGGTCCAGTCGTAGGTTGGATAGGTTTCCCCCGTAAACTGCACCGACGAGCCGGTCGGAACTGCGTGTCGATGGCTTACCGGCGAGCCATTTGTTGGTAATTTATCCGTAACGGTACTGACCAGCGCCCGAATGCTTTCGACTTCGATCGATTGTGATTGTCCACTGGCACTGGTTGGAAAGTGGCCGTATAAGTGCTGGTATTTCTGTTCGAAAGCAGTCGCCAGATGCTCGCTAAATTGAACTTC
Organism: Spirosoma horti; assembly: GCF_054776595.1. Lineage (NCBI taxonomy): Bacteria > Pseudomonadati > Bacteroidota > Cytophagia > Cytophagales > Cytophagaceae > Spirosoma > Spirosoma horti. The sequence goes on along the minus strand of NZ_BAAHBQ010000003.1, from coordinate 240,404 downwards.
GACCGTTGCTTCCTGACCTACCAGCCGAAGGAATACCGAAACAGCTTTTACCTGGATCGTCGTTTCCAGACCCACATCCTGCCGGAGCGCCTGGGTGGCTGAGTCGATGAGGTGCTGGCGAATGCTTGGGATGTCCGACTCAATGGCTGATAACGGTTGCAGGACCGATTGGGCCGCCATTCGCTCAATTTGAGCCTGGCCAATACCATAGGCGCTCAACAAGCCACCATCGAAAGGAAGAATGAGCTGCTCCATACCCAGCAATCGAGCAATAGCGCAACCGTGCAAACCACCGGCACCGCCAAACACCAGCAAGCTATAGTCTTTGGGGTCAAACCCACGGGCAACCGAAATTTTCCGAATGGCACCGGTCATGGTTTCATTGGCAATGTGCTCAAAACCACGCAGCACGTCAAGTGGGGAAGCGGGCGTGCCTGTTTCAGCAATTTGCCGAACAATTGCCGCCAGGGCTTCCTGGGCTTTGGCCGAAAAAACGGGAATGCCAAACTGCGTGGGGGCCAGTTTCCCCAGCAACAGATTGACGTCTGTAATGGTGAGTAGCGGCACCTCGCCCGGAACACCTGCGCCATAGCAGGCTGGGCCGGGATTGGCTCCCGCGCTGTGTGGGCCAACCCGTAGTTGAGTGCCGTCGAACCAGCAGATCGATCCGCCCCCGGCGGCCACGGTTTCAATGGCCAGGGAGGGCAGTTGTAAATCGAAGGGGCCAATTTTCGTTGAGAACCGATAATCTAAGCCGCCCTGAATTCGGGCCACATCCGTACTGGTCCCCCCTATGTCGAGGGTTAGTGTACCCGATAGCTTCTGGCTGTTGGCGTTGTTGCCTGCCGACAGCCTCTGGCTGTCGGATACGACAGCTGCGCCAATTACACCCCCTGCCGGTCCGCTCAGTAAACTGTCTTTAGGCTGGAATAAATCGGCGCGTACCAGCCCGCCCGAGCTGGTCATAATCCGGACGTGCTGGCCGGAGGCTGTACCCCCGCCAAGCTGGCGCTGTACATTGGCCAAATATGAACGCATGACTGGCGTCAAATACGCATCCACAACCGTCGTTTGCGTACGGGACACGTACTGCGGAGTCGTTGACACGCTGGTCGACAGGGTAATGTAGGGAAATCCGGCTGCAGTGAGCGCCTGCTGAAGCTGTTGTTCATGGACCGGATTTCGGTAGGCGTTCAGGAGGGAAATGGCGATGGCATCGGGCTTGCTCTGGTGCAGGTGTTCGATCAGATCGGCCATAGTTTGATCCGATAAAGGCGTCAACACCTGACCGCTGGCCGCTATGCGCTCGGCAACTTCCAGAACAGACTCATATAGAACTTCGGCGGGTGGAATGGCCAGTTGAAAGAGATCTGGCCGTTGCTGCGTCCCGATTTTGAGCACATCGGCAAACCCTTTCGTCACGAGCAGCGCTACCCGGCCCCCTTTTCGTTCGAGCAGGGCGTTGGTGCCTTTCGTCGTACCCAGCCGCATAGTTAGGGGCGGAAAGGGCTGACTGACGGGTGTCTGGGTAAGCAGGCGAGCCGCCAAAACCGGCGCTTCTTCATTTGTAAATAGCTCGACGGTGTGTAATGACTGTGGCGCAGACAGGCTGTCCGCGCTACGCTCGTTACGTAGAATGAGTGACCCATCCATACCCAACGATTCTATTATATACAGTTCATCTGTCTCGACAACGCGAAGTTGATAGCCATCGAAGATTGGGGCCGTGAGCCAGGGCGCTACCAGTTTGCCATCAATGAGTTGTCCCCGTAGCCGACTGCTGCTTAGAACTTTGGCGCGGTGTATTGTGCCGTTGGGGTCTTGGGCGAGGCCATCGGTAAAGGTGCCGCCGGTATCAATCCAGATTTGGTACATGGGTCAATTAATCAGTGTAATGCCCGCCTGCCGGTAAGCCGTCACAACGTCTGGCGCGGCTTCTGCATCGGTAATCAGCACATCAAATAGGCTTAGGGGTGCAAAATAGAGGTATTTGTCGGTTTCTAATTTCGAGGAGTCACAGAGCAAGTAAACTTTTTCCGTTCGTCGGGCTATGGCCATAGCGATACTGGCTTCTTTCTCGCTGTTGGCGCTTAGACCATGCTGAAGCGAAATTCCATCAACGCCCATGAAGGCCCGGTTGGCCTGATAACGGGCTATGTGCTCTTCCGCCATGAGCCCATGAACGGCCTGCCGCTCTTTGTCTACTTCGCCACCCACCAGATTGACGGTTACGTCGGAAGACATTAACTCGGCCACCACCGGCAGGGAGTTAGTTATTACCGTGATGCGTTTGTTCCGGATAAATTGACACAGGCGAAATACTGTACTGCCGCAATCCATAAAAATGACATCGCCTTCCTGAATATCCTGAGCGGCCAACTGGCAGATGTAATCTTTTCGGTCGGCGTTTACGGCTGTTTTATTGGCAAACCGGAATTGGTCCGTAGCGAGGCTCACTTTCATGGCTCCACCGCGTGTTCGGTAAAGCAGGCCGGAAGCTGCCAGTTGGACCAAATCACGTCGGACGGTCATCTCTGATGTTTGTAAAAGTTCGGCCAACTCCCGCACATCAACGGACCCGCGCTCATCGACCGTTTGTACAATTAGTTGCTTCCGGTTTTGGAAATTCATGGACAATCAAGTTCTTTTGTTCAAATTTAAACAAAATCAAACAAAATCAAACAAATGGCTAGTGAACGGATTCAAATAACGGAAGAGAAACTGCTGTCTGATAATTGGTATATTCTGAAGCGATTTACGTTCAATTACCTCGGTAAAAATGGGCAGTGGACCACCCAGCAACGGGAAGCCTATGACCGGGGAAATGGCGCTACCATCCTGCTTCATAACCCACAGACAGACACGGTCATCCTGACTCGCCAATTTCGATTGCCCACTTTCGTAAACGGTAATCCCACGGGTATGCTCATTGAAACCTGCGCCGGACTGCTCGACGATGAAGGCCCTGATGATGCCATCCGGCGGGAAACCGAAGAGGAGACTGGTTACCGAATTGAGTCGGTTCAGAAAGTGATGGAAGCGTACATGAGTCCAGGTTCCGTGACAGAAAAGCTGTTTTTTTACCTGACCGAGTACACGGCAGACACCGAGCGCAATGCCGGGGGCGGCATCGACGAAGAGGAAATTGATATTCTGGAATTGCCCGTTAGTCAGGCCTACGACATGGTGACTCGTGGCGAAATCATGGACGGCAAAACGATCATGCTGTTGCAACACCTGCGGCTGAAACAGTTGAGCCAGAATTGAACGAGGGTTTGTGCGGTATTTTGTGGTGTCAGTTTTAAGAAACTGACACCACAAAATACCGCACAAACCCCAATGAAAACCTTATCTCATCAACTAATTCCCGGCTGAAATCAGGTTGGCGAACAGGCGATAGGCACCGGGTACGCCAGCTGGTAGCTCACGAAAGAATACCAGACCTGTGTACATGTAATGTCCTTTGCCATATTTGGCGTAAATCAGGCTGCCTTCTTTGGGCGCTTCGTTCTGGTCGTGCGAGGAGAAGATCGGTTCGTACGCTTTGTCCCAGTCACGGGCGAAATAGATACCCCGCTCCTGAATCCAGCCCGCGAAATCGGCTTCAGTAATTTTGTTCGGGTAGTTCAATAAGGGATGCTTCGGGTTGATGAACGTCATGGGCGCATCTTCTTCCGTGACGCGTTCATTTACGACGGTAAACGGATAGGGACCTAATTGGGGCAACTGAGCCTCATTGCGCAAAAACGAATTGTTTGGCGTCACGTACTGAACAACCATCGTGCCGCCATTTTTAACATACTCCATCAATTTCGGCTGGTAGCGTGCCATGGCGCTGTTTGTGTTGTACGCCCGAACACCTACCACAATGGCGTCGTAGGCCGACAGGTTTCCGTTCAGTTCGGTCGGGCCGAGAATGTTGACCCGACACCCCATTTGTTGCAGGGCCGCCGGCACTTCATCCCCCGCACCAATGATGTAGCCTATGTTTTTAGCGGTCACTTTCACATCCAGCTTAACCAGTTTAGCCTCGGCCTGCGGAAACAGCGTTTGGGTTGGAATGTGCTTGTAAGCGATCACCCGCAGGCCCGTTGTCAAGGTGCCGTCTGCCGTTGTCATGACGGCTTGCAACTTGCCATTCTGGGCTTTGTCGCTCGGGATCAACCGGAAGGATAGCCGTTGCTCATCCCCTTTGTTTTTTAACTCGAAAGGTTGCGAGGCTGGTTCGATCCGCCAACCCGTTGGCACGTCGATCCGTAAGGTGCCAGCCACATTGGCACGCCCTGCTTTCAAGACAACCTCCGTTGTTTTGGGGGTGTTGTCGGCAAAGGTGTACACACGTTCGGTTAGGTTGGCCGTAACGGCGGGTTGAATGATAAATGGCCGGTAAATTTCGCCATCGACGGGATCTGTCGATCTATATACAACCGGACGGCTGAACGTAAAGCGCTGGCCACTAATATCGAACGTGTAGCTGGCCGTTAAAGCAGGCGGATTTTCGGGCAGACCAATCAGTTGCTGATTATCTACCTGAAATAAACCTTTGTCAATTGGCTTTTCGAGCCAGTAGGGTTGGGAGATCTTCACAGTTTTCGGAATCATCACGCTCGTTGGGAGCAGCACCACGTCATTTGGCTTGAGGGCCAGGTTGAGCGTACTGTCTTTTCCGGTCGAGTACTGGATACGGACTAGCGTGACGGGTGAGTCGGTACGGTTAACGATGTTGGTGGTCAGCTTGATGGTTTCGCCGGGCGTAGCTGCGTAGTCGGTGGGGTTGGTTTCAAACCATAGGCCGAGGCACTGCCGGATAAGCATTTCGACTTCCTGCCGCTTGGCCTTCACATAGATATTGGTCGTATCCAGTTTGCTAATCGCGCCGTACAGTTGTACCAGCGCGGGTACCGATGCCGCTGGCTGGTCGGGTTTAAACTGGCTGATGGTCTGGTTCACCTGAGACTGAACGGCATCGCTGTGGAGAACCCGTTTCCAGGTCATGTCGACACCTTCCATCGGATCTTTCTGGACCGGGTCACCGCCTTTCAGTAACAGGTAATCAATTTTAGCGCCCCGGTTGGGCGCTACGCCGAAGCCCTGGCTTTTGTGCTGGCTGCGGCTTTCGGAGGCAATTTCGCCGTAGGATCTGCCTAATAGCGGGTTAAACAAGCCGGTTTCGATACCGATCAGGTTACCGGCTTCTTCGGGTTTTTTATTACTCAAAAACGCGCCCGGAATAAACATATTCCACATGATGCGTTTGGCCTGCCAGGGTTTCACGTAGGCCAGTTGCTCCGGAAATTTGGTGGGATCGTTCGAAATTTTGAACGCTTCCTCGGCCAGAAAGCCCGATGCGCTATGGTGCCCATGACCCGCGCGGGCGTCGGGTGGAAAGCGCGTCATGATCACGTCGGGCTGGTATTTACGAATCATCCAGACTACGTCGGCCAGTACTTTATCCTGCCCCCAGGTGCGGACGGCCTCGGTCGTTTGTTTCGAGAAACCGAAGTCATAGGCACGGCTGAAAAACTGATCTGGCCCATCGACGCGTCGGGCGGCCAGCAGTTCCTGTGTTCTGATCACGCCAATATTTTCACCTTGTTCGGGGCCAATCAGATTCTGACCGCCATCGCCCCGGGTGAGGGATAAATAGCCCGTTCGAACCAGTCGCTCTTTTGCCAGATAGGACAGCAGCAAAGTGTTTTCATCATCGGGGTGCGCAGCTATGTACAGCACAGAGCCCAGCACATTCAGTTTCTTGAGGTTCGACAGAATCTCACCCGGCGGAACGGGCTTGATAGGGCCATAGGGGACTTGAGCGAAAGAGGAGTGCGTGAGCAGACTGCCAAGCAGCAGAATAAGTAGTGGTTTCTTGAGAGACACAGGCAGGTAACAGATTATGGGGGTATTGGGCAAATTTACGATTAAAGTTTAAGGTAAAAAGAAGAAAAGGCTACCTAAAAAAAGGTAGCCTTTTACCACACGTTACCTAACAACTAAACGAATTATTGAAAAATGGGCATTTTCTGGAACTGGTCTGGGAGCGGCTTTGGCACATTGGGGTTTGTATTGACTTCCCCTTGTGGGTATATGAACCGCTCGGGCTTCTTACTGCCACTATATAATGGAATGGGTAACTGAACGACAGGTGTCGCTTTTTCCAGCCGACGTACATCGTTGAACGCTTCATACTGCATCAGGAAGTAAATATACCGTTGGGTAATAATTTCATAGAGCAGTGCCGTTTGTGTCGAAGCGGTCTTGGTTGGATTTGCCAATCCGGTAGGAGCAAAGTCAGTCAGTACATAAGGATCATACTTAAGACCGGTAGTCGACAGCGTTTTGCCATTGATATATCCAGTCGCCAGGCTGGCCCGAACCAGATTAAGCGCGGCCAGGGCTTTTGCCGTATCGCCCAAACGAGCCTGAGCTTCTGCTAGTATGAGTTGATTCTCATAATAGGTAATGATGGGGTGGGGCGCCGAAGCCGTAAAGGCACCGTCTGTCGTGTTTGGGTCCAGGCTTCCGGTGGCCGTTATGCCCATTTTGAAATAGTGGTTATACAGCGCTGTTTCGTTGGTTTTTGTATTGGCTGAGCCGATCCGCGATTGCATAAGCATTGGCAGGTAAGCACCATCGAAACCCGTATCGCCTGCCCGGTTAACCCGGAAGAAATCGTAGTTCTGATTGAAATCGACGCCCTGGCTGGTACCATGCGGAATCAAGGCATCCCCTGCAGTGCTACTGATACCCAAGGCTGCGCTGCTAACAGCTTTGGCGTAGTCGCCAGTGTGTAGGTAAAGCCGGGCTTTGAGCGTATTGGCAGCCGCTTTCCACTTTACGACGTTACCACCATAAATGAAATCCTGATCGGCAAATGCTAATCCAGCTGGCGCCGATAGGTTCTGAATCGCATTGTCGAGTGTTAGCTGTAAGGCTGTATAAACATCTGCCTGCTTGTCGAACACAGGAGTCGGGTATTTAACATCATCAAACGCCTGGCTATACGGAATATCACCATAAAAGTCGGTCGCTTTGGCAATCAATAAAGCTTCCAGCACCTGGCCAACACCTTTTGTCCATTTGTCGTTTACGGCATCGGCTTTGGTTTGGATGAGACGCGCCTGGCTTGCGGCCGGATAGAGTGGGTTCCAGGTAAAGTTCTGCGACGAAACGATATAATCGGCATAGCCCTGATGTTGACGAGCCAGGCCATTGAGCTGGCCTGCCCAAATAGCGCCAATCCGAACGTCGGTGTCTTCGTGTAGCATGGCCACGCCCAAAAGTGTTCCCGATAACAGGGTAGCTACATCGACATCCGTAACGGCATTGGGGTTACTTTGGATGTTCGGTTCATTAAATAAATCTTTGCAACTACTCAGCAATGAGATGCTCAGCAACGCAATAGCCACTTTATGTGAAAATGATTTTCTCATGTTGTAAGTAAGTTTACGGTTTACGGTTTGTGTTTTTCGGTGAGCCGCCCTAGCGACGAGCCACCGTAAACGGAAAGCCGTGAACGTTATTTAGTACGTAATTTTCAGTGAGAACAATAACGATTTCGTGTTTGGGTTTGTAAACCAGTCCTGTCCTCTGGATAGGCCAGCACCCGTTATGTTCACCTCAGGATCGGTACCTGTATACTTCGTCCATAACAGGAGATTACGACCGGTTAAGCTGAAATCAACGTTCGACAGGTGCGTTAGTCGACGGAATTTCTCACTGCGCAGGCTGTAGCTCAGCGTTATTTCGCGCATGCGGGTGGCGCTTCCGTCTTCAATAAACTGTTTGTACGAAGCCGAGTTGAAGGCCGTGCCCCGACCCTGATACCAGGCCTGGTTCAAGGCTACCGGACCCGCACCAAAGTCCTTAATCTCACCTTGGAAAGACGTACCGGCTGCGATTAATTTGCCGTTCACATCCTTTATGCCACCTGATGGTGCAACGGCGGTATGGCCCTGATCGCCGTGTGTACCGATGTTATACAGGGCTCCGCGTGTGCCGTTGTAAAAGTCATTACCCGCTACACGGTCGAAGAGCACATAAAGCGAAAGATTTTTATACGAGAATGTGCTTCCCAGGCCACCCCGCCATTGTGGGTTTGGATTGCCGATAATCTGGTTGTCTGTACCGCCCTGTGGGAAACCATTGGCGTCGAGCTTGTACTTGCCTGACTCATCTTTCAGGAAGTCGGTCGAGTAGAAGACACCGAAGGGTTGACCCGGAATCAGCGATGCATTTTCCTGATAACTATCCGGTAAAATCTGAACCGAAGCCCCGGCCAGTGAAATTACCTTGTTCCGGTTCAGGGAGAAGTTAGCAGCCAGATTCCATTTGAAATCGCCAATGGCCAACAGATCGGCACCCGCTTCCAGTTCAATTCCCTTGTTGGACAGTTCGGCCGCGTTGATGTTTCGAACCGTGTAACCCGTTTCGTAAGGTACATTCAGTGACAGGATTACGTCTTTCGTACTATTCGTGTAAGCCGTTGCCGAGAAGTTGATCCGGTTATTGAGGAAGCGTAAATCAACCCCGACTTCGGTTTCCGTTTTCCGCTCTGGACGGAGGAAGTCATTACCCGCCGTCGTACTGCGAACATACCCACCACCGTAGAGCGAACTGGCCGACGATAAACCACCTGCAAACGAATCGCCAAACAACGCTGGTGAGAACGTCGTAAAGTTCTGGTAAGGTTGTGGCTGAATACCCACTTGTCCCCAGGTCAGGCGTAACTTGCCAAAGCTAAGTACAGGGCTGGTTTCTATACCTTTCAACTTGCTGAACTGCCACGCCAACGCGGCCGATGGAAAGAAAAAGCTGCTTTTTGTTTTAGACCCGAAGGTCGATGCGCTCTCGCTACGGCCAGTAAGAGTCAAAAACAGCATATTGTACGCCTGTACTTCGGCCTGTCCATAATAGGCATAGGTACGAATCAGCGAATTGTAGTTCGTTGCCGTGAGGTTCGAGTTCAGAGCGTTGGTCAGGATATCCGGTGCCGTTGGGACAATAAGGTTCGTGATGGCATCGGTTAAGATGGCTTTCCGGCGGCTGTTGTAGTTAACACCCACCAACAACGATCCACTGAAATCATTATTGAATGTCTTGGTCGCATTGGCAAACACATCGGTGTTGAACTGCTTCTCGGTAATCCAGTTTTTCGACAAATAACCGCCGAGATAAGACGACGAGTTACGGGCAAACCGCTCAAGACGTGCATCCGTAAAATTATCGATACCCGAACGGCCGGTAATACTGAGCCATGAGGTTGGCGTAATACCCAATTCAATGTTCCCGGTTACGCGGTCAACATCGGTGGTGTTTTTGTTATTGTTGATGTTCCAGACCGGGTTCGAGTAGATCGAGTTCTGGTCTTTACCCAGTGGGTTCCGATAGGAAACGTGTTCGTTGGTGAAAACCTGCCCGGCAGGATTTGTATAAGTACCCGTATAATAGGCGTTGTCAAAATCGGGCGCTGTCCGTGTACCACCCAGCAGAATGCCATCGAGGTTATCGCCTTGTTGGTTACGGGACGAAAATACTTTAGAGTAGGCTAAGTTGGCCGATGCCCGGAACCATTCCGTAAACTGGCTGGCTACATTGACCCGGGCCGTATTCCGCTGGTAGTTGCTGAACGCCTTTACAATTCCTTCCTGATTTAGGTTTGAGTAACTGATCATGAAGTTCGATCGGTTGTTTCCTCCACTGATATTGAGACTGTTATCCGTAAAATGACCTGTCTGATATACATCGTTGACGTGGTCAAAAACGTCTCTCGAATTTTTGCCGCCATGCGGGTTTGCGGCTGTACCGGCGGCAATCGCGTACCGCTTCGTACCATCCGGGAAGGTAACATAGCCCTGATAACCAGGCGCGTTCGGATCTGTTATATACGTATCCTGTCCGCCTTTTCGATCAGAGATTAGATCGCCAAAACTAACTTTGTTGCCCTGGCTGTAAAGACCATTCGTTCCCTGACCATAGGTAGTTTGCAGCGGGTGCATTTTATTGACCTTGTCGAACGAAACGCTCGATTTAAAGGTGATGTTAACTTTGCCTTTGCTGTCTTTGCCTTTTTTTGTGGTGATAACCACCACGCCGTTTGCGGCCCGTGTGCCCCACAAAGCCGCAGCTGAAGCACCTTTCAGTACTTCCATGCTCTCGATGTCTTCGGGGTTGATGTCGTTAATACGTGACTGCTGAACAATGGAATTACCGGCGGCCGATCCATTATTATCGCTGGAGTTGCTAACCGGAATACCATCGACAATAAAGAGGGGTTGCGCATTCCCATTGATGGTGTTCTGACCACGAATCTGGATGTAGGCGCCCGCGCCCGGGTCACCACCGTTTCGGGTTATGATAACGCCCGAAGCCTTACCGCTTAAACCTGTGAGCAGGCTGGTTTCACCAGATTTAGCAATGTTTTTGCCGGTCACTGTCGAAACCGAAGAGGCAAATTTATCGCGTTCTTCCTTGAGCCCGAGTGCCGTGATGATGACTTCGTTTAATTGCTTGGTGTCTGTTTTCAGCAAAACGTTTATGGAGGTTTTGCCGCCAATTACTTCTTCAACCGTTTGCATGCCGACTGCCGAGATAACCAGAGTCGTGCCCGTTGCGGGTACCGTTAAACTGAATTCTCCTTTTACATCTGTTACCGTGCCAATGGTTGTGCCTTTTACAACGACAGTAGCACCCGCAAACCCACCAATTCCTTCTTCGGCAGTAACTATGCCGCTTACTTTTCGGCCCTGCGCCAACGCGCCAGAGCAACTCAAGCCTACCAGAAGCAGGCTCACGAGTAATGATTTCATCATAAGTTTTAAGTAAGTTAAGAAACGTCTTGCATCTCCTATATTGCTATAGATTGCTTCAATTTGAAAAATATAATTCTAATTATAATATATAATGCAGAATATTATTTTATATATACAATAGATTGAAGAATTATTTATATTTAGGTAAAATTAGGATATGCTAATTGGGTATTTTTACGCAGGTAAGAAGAGAATATTGATTATTATACAGTGACAAATGGCTGTTAATCAGGGCGCAGGAAATAGCCGTACGGCTAGCTTTCGCCGGGCTGGCGCTACTAAAAACGGGCGTTCTGCTTATAGCCGACTTCTGTGGAAGTCAGTCTATGGCAGAACGCCCGTTAAAACCGGGTCAGTGCTGAATGCTGCGTCAGGGACGCGTCAATAAGCGGTCTATTGGCAATACCTCGCCATTCCGAATGACCTGCTCAACGTTCAGTACATCGCGAATATCGGTTAGTGGATCGCCATTTACAATTACCAGGTCGGCCAGTTTACCCGGCTCGACAGATCCTAAATCGTTACTGACGCCGACTGTTTCGGCAGCCCAGAGCGTAGCCGACCGCAACGCCTGATAAGGAGTAAGGCCCGCATCGACGAAGACCTGCAACTCCGTATGCAGGCTCATGCCGTAGGGCACGAAGGGACTGTCGGTGCCGGTTGTGACGTGGGCCCCCGCGTCGACGAGCGCTTTGACCCCTTTTTCAAGATTGCCAAAATTGCTTAAATAGCCGGGACTCAATTTGGCGTATTGAGCCGATCCTGCCAGCAGGGCATTGGTATACTCTTCGGAATAAAAGGCTTTGTACTGCCGGTTTTCCAGCAGACTTGGATCTTTGGTGGTCAGCACCGAAAAGCCTCCCTGCAAGGAAGCCGTTGGGGTAATGTTCATGCCCGATTTAGCCAGTAGCTGAATAACGTCCTGGTAACTGCGGTTCATAGCCGTGATTTTGGGTGAGTATCCCCGCCGACTTGTGCCGCCAATGTGTTCAACCGCATCGACATCGTAGCGCATGGCTGGGAAAATCTCATGGGATGAAACGGGTAATCCGTGTGCGTGCGCAAAAGCCGTAATCCGTTGTTGCATGGCATCCGGCATCCGAACGTAGGTCTTGATCAGGTCGTACCCCAGCCTAACCGAGCGGTTAAGCTCGCGGTCTAGTTGTTCATCGGAATTGATGCTGGTAGCGGCTCCGTAGTAAATGCGGGTTCCGTCCGTCAGGCCACCGGTAAAAAACTGGCGCGGGCCGGGCCGGGTACCGCTCGCCCAGGCTTCTTTTCGTTCCAGTGCATCGTAGGGATCAGCACCGGGCTCGCGAACGGACGTGATCCCGAAGGATAACCACAATCGCCCGATTTTCTCGCCAACCATCGAGTGCTGGTGCGTGTGCATCTCGAACAAACCAGGAATAACCGTTCTGGTTGAGGCATCGACGAGCGTACCGGAGCGGCCCGCCTGATGAGGCAAAATGGCCTTGATCCGGTGGCCATCGATCAGGATGTCCACATTGGTCCGGTACGTATTCGCCCGACCATCGAATAGCCGTCCGGCATGCACCACGACGGTTCCGGTTGGTTGGCTACTTTTCCAGGACAGCTCCATGGGGTGGGTTTCAACATGTCCATCGACCAGATAAACCTGCTTGAATACGTCGGTAGCCAGAAAAAGCAGACTTTTAGAGTCGCCGGTCCAGGTGGGCGTTTCGGCCTGTTCGGTGGTGAGCTGCCGGGGCGTTCCGCTGATGCTTCCATCGGATTTCACGTCCGTTATCCAGAGTAAGCCATCGAGCACATAGGCCATTTTTGTTCCGTCGGGCGACCAGACCGGCCCATTTTGCCCCCTGGTTGCCAGGCTATGCGCAGGGGCTGGTGATACGTATCGGTCATTTTTGCCATCAAATGAGATAAGCAATACTTCACTGACACCTTCCCGATAACGCGACGAGTAGGGGTGAAGTGCTGAGACGGCAATGGTCTTGCCATCGGGCGACCAGCTTGCCTGACTTGGTACAAAAACGGATTCGTGTAGTTTATGGGTTTTCGGTGCCGTGATATCAGCCGTATACGTAACATCAGCCACGTAAAGTGTGCTTCGTCCCCAGGCATTGCGGGGATCGCTCTGATAAAACGCAATCTTGCTGCCATCCGGCGACCAGGTCGGGTAGTGAAGATCGTCGGTCATGTGGACCAGGCAGCGATCCTGTCCGGTTTTCAAATCCCGGATCCAGACATCCATCGTACCATTTCGATCGGATACGTAAGCCAGTTTAGTCCCATCCGGCGACCAGTTTGGCTCCAGTTCCATTGTTGCCCCCTGTGTCAGTCGTTCCGGTGTTTTTGTCCCTTTAACCAGCAGCCACAGATCGCCCAGCGCTGCGAACGCAATCTGCTTCCCATCGGGCGATATGGCGGCTCCTTTGATGCCCCGAACGGGTTGTGGTTTCTGACTATCAAAATCGTATACTTTGCGTTTGTAGCTGGTTCGGGGTAGCGCGATCGGTGCCTGAAAGGGAATGGTTTGGCCGGTTTTACTACCGATCTTTCGCCGTTTCAAAAGCCCGCTGGCTGTGTACAGGTATTCATCGGCCGAAAGCCAGCTAACCCGAAACGGAAACACATCGTCGCTAATTTCGGTCAGTAGCTGCGCTTGGCTATCTGCCAGAGAAACCGTTGCCAGGCCACTCTGCGTGTTGTTGAGGATGTTGTAAAACAAATGCGAGCCATCGGGTTGCCAGGCAACTCCGGCAAGTTTACCAACTGCGGGCGTAATAAGTTTCTCCGTCGTACCGGTCGTTATCATATATACGCCGGGCGCATCGGTGCGGTCGGAGATAAACGCAATTTGTTTGCCATCGGGTGAAAACGCCGGGTTGAAATCGTTTCCTGAGTCATGTGTTAACTGAGTCAGTTTCCCGTCGGCCAGGTTGAGTTGCCAAATGTCGTAGTTGCCGCTTCGATCGGACGAGAATACCAGTTTCTTTCCATCGGGCGACCAGTGCGGTTCGCGGTCATCGTAAATACCTGTCGTTAGCTGGCGGGGCTGCCCACCCTGGGCTGATACGCTCCATATGTGGTACCGACCGTCCCAGAAGGAGTGAAAGGCGATCTGTTTCCCATCGGGCGACCAACTTGGCTGCCGACAGTCGCCGAGTTGATCGGTAATGGGTCTGGCTACACCGCCCGCAACCGGGACGAGCCATATAGTGCCCTGCAAGTCGATGACAATCTGGCTTTTATCGGGCGATAGGTCGGCCGCCATATTGGTGCCTTCTGTAATCGTGACCCGAATCGAGTCAACTCCACCGGCCTGAGCTTGTATTGGTAAAAAGGAAAATAGCGAGCCGAAAATGGATGCTGAAAAAAGACGTAAAAGAAGAATCATATTGAAACAAGAGGTACTTAATGTGATATATTATGACATTAAGTTTGATTTATGCCAAATTTTCTTCTGAACTTACGTTGATGGCTTACTATTTCCAAATCTTATTCCTGTTTGCCTATACGCAATCAGGAATATCCTTGAATAACTGAAAAAAAACTCAAAAAAAGTCAACAAACGGCTTTTTTAGGTTGGGTTATGGAGTGTCAAATTCTATCTTTGCGAGCAATCAAAACTCTAACCTTTAGCTATTTCTATGAATTACAGTGTTTATCTTGTCCCCATTTTAGGCGTTGTTGGCCTACTGGTGATGTTTACCAAATTCATGTGGGTTTCGAAACAGGACGCTGGCGATGCTCGAATGCAGGAAATTGCAGGCTACATTGCCGACGGGGCCCTCGCTTTTCTTAAAGCGGAATGGCGTGTTCTGACTTACTTTGGCATTATCGTAGCCATTTTGTTAGCCTACATGGGCAGTCTGGTACCGAACTCCAGCCCAATCATAGGCATTTCATTTATTCTTGGGGCCTTTCTGTCGGCATTGGCCGGATACATCGGTATGAACATCGCTACCAAAGCAAACGTCCGTACCGCCCATGCTGCCCGTACCAGCCTGACGAAAGCTCTCGAAGTATCGTTCACCGGTGGTTCAGTAATGGGGATCGGTGTGGCGGGTATTGCCGTACTGGGTCTGGGTAGCCTATTCATTGTTCTTTATAAACTATATGTCGAACCATCGGGTGATGTCAATGGCCTGCCGATGGAGAAGGCGCTTGAAGTGCTGGCGGGTTTCTCGCTCGGTGCCGAATCGATTGCGTTGTTTGCCCGCGTGGGCGGGGGTATTTATACGAAAGCGGCCGATGTTGGTGCTGATCTTGTGGGTAAAGTAGAAGCCGGTATTCCGGAAGATGATCCACGAAACCCGGCCACTATTGCCGATAACGTAGGCGACAACGTGGGTGACGTAGCCGGTATGGGAGCAGATTTATTCGGGTCCTACGTGGCTACTATTCTGGCTACCATGGTATTGGGCCGCGAAATTGTTATCCCTGGTGACCCTATTATTGGTCATGCCCCTATTGTTTTGCCAATGGTTATTGCCGGTCTGGGGCTGATTTTCTCGATCATCGCTACTTACTTCGTGCGGGTAAAAGACGACAACGGAAATGTGCAGGGTGCATTGAACCTCGGAAACTGGGCCTCCATTGGCATTACGCTGGTTGCGTCGTATTTCCTGGTCAACGCCATGCTACCGGCTGGTATAATGAAAATCCGGGGTGTTGAGTTTACCCGTATGGATGTGTTTTTTGCCATCGTAACAGGACTGGTTGTGGGGGCGCTGATGAGTATCATCACGGAGTATTATACGGCCATGGGCCGTCGTCCGGTGCTGTCCATTATCCGGCAGTCGGCAACGGGAGCTGCAACTAATATTATCGGTGGTTTATCGGTAGGTATGGAATCGACTGTTTTGCCGATCCTGGTATTGGCCGCGGGTATTTATACCTCCTATCACTTTGCCGGTTTGTATGGAGTCGCTATTTCTGCTGCTGGTATGATGGCTACCACAGCCATGCAATTAGCCATTGATGCCTTCGGACCCATTGCCGACAACGCTGGCGGGATTGCTGAAATGAGTTATCTACCCGAGGAAGTGCGTGGCCGTACCGATATTCTGGATGCGGTGGGCAACACGACCGCAGCAAGCGGCAAAGGGTTCGCCATTGCATCGGCGGCCTTGACGGCACTGGCGCTGTTCGCGGCCTTTGTGGGCCTGTCTGGTATTTCGGCTATCGATATTTATAAAGCCGACGTGCTCGCCGGTCTGTTTGTGGGAGGCATGATTCCATACATTTTCTCGTCGTTGGCGATTGCGGCTGTAGGGCGGGCCGCCATGGCGATGGTGGAAGAAGTACGTCGTCAGTTCCGGGAAATTCCAGGCATTATGGAAGGGACAGGAAAACCCGAATACGAGAAGTGCGTGGCCATTTCCACCCAGGCGTCTATCCGCGAGATGGTATTGCCCGGCGCTATTGCCCTGACGGTACCCGTTATTGTCGGGTTCATTTTCGGTCCCGAAGTACTCGGGGGGTTATTGGCTGGTGTTACTGTATCGGGCGTGCTGATGGGCATTTTTATGAACAATGCCGGCGGTGCGTGGGATAACGCCAAAAAGTCGTTTGAAAAAGGTGTCCTGATCAACGGCGAAATGTTTTACAAAAAATCCGAGCCTCATAAGGCGTCGGTTACGGGCGATACGGTTGGCGATCCCTTCAAAGATACATCCGGCCCGTCGATGAACATTCTGATCAAACTGATGTCTATAGTGTCGCTTGTCATTGCGCCCTATATCGCCGTTCCCTCGTCTGAAACGCCGGGGTATAACCGGGAGGGTAAAGAAGCCGCCGGTAGTGAAGTTCCTCTGGAAGAATCAACGGCGGCCGACAATGACATCGTCAGCACACCAAACGAGCGCCTGGGCACCTTCAGTCTTCAAAAACTGACTAGCGGTGTCGAACTCAATATTCCTGAACTGGGGATTGAGAATAAACTGCTGACGTTCATCAAAAGCGATAAGGCAGTAGATAAAACGACTTGGTTTGATTTTGACCGGCTGACGTTCGAAACGGGTAAAGCTACACTTAAGCCCGAGTCGCAGGAGCAGTTGAAGAATATTGCAGAAATTTTAAAAGCATACCCAGCGGTAACTGTTAAGCTGGGTGGTTATACCGACAACACAGGTAACGCTGCCAGCAATCTGAAACTTTCGCAGGACCGGGCCAATTCGGTACGCGCAGAACTAGAGAAGATGGACATCGACAAGGATCGTTTGGAAGCGGAGGGCTATGGACAGGAACATCCCGTTGCGTCGAACGACACCAAAGAGGGCCGTGCGCAAAACCGCCGTATTTCGATTCGAGTTACGAAAAAATAAAGTCAGTTGATCAATCGTTAAATCAACTCCAAGATTGACAAAGCTGGTAATTATGATGATCAAGTGATTGCAATTTCCCGCTTTGTTAACTATTTATGCTTACGTATTGACATAAAATAAGCCAGCTTTTTAAAAGCTGGCTTATTTTATATAAGTGATTTCCTCTTATTCAGAGCGCCTTAACTTAACTGCCTAAGGCATTATAAATCAGCAATTGGTTGGTTGTGACAACCCGGTCGCCGGGAGCAACACCACTTGCTAAATACGTTTTTTGACCAATCGTTTTATAGATCTCTACTTCGCGTACGATAGGCTGATTTGCTTTGTTGACCATCACAACAAAGTTGCGGTTCTTATCAAAAACCACAGCTCCTGCCGGAATAGCAACGCGCTGATCATGACCAGCATACGTTACGCTAACGTTGGCAAACATCTCCGGTTTAAGCCGGTAGTCAGCGTTATTGAGTGTGACGCGAACCCGTAGCGTTTTGCTGTCAGGATCAAGTACATTGAAAATTTTGTCGATCTTTCCCCGAAAGATTTTGTCAGGGTAGGAAATCGTCGTAATCGTTGCTGCGTCGCCTTCATGTACGTTGGCCAGATCAGATTCATAAACATTAGCCAGCACCCAGACGCGTTCGAGGTTCGAAACGGTGAACAGATTCTCGGGATCGTCGGAGCGGAGTTCCATACCGGGAGAGGCTGTCTTTTCCACTACGAATCCACTCATGGGCGCTTTAATTAAATAAACCGAGCCTGTTCCACCCACAATCCGACGTCGCTCCCCAACGCGGGCCAATTCACCTTTGGCCGCCTGTAACTGCTCCTGGCTGGCCACTAACTCGCGTTGAGAGCTCAAGCCCGCTTTGGTCATGTCTTCCGTGACCTGCTGATTTTTCTGCGCAACGGCCAACTGGCCCCGTGCTGACACGGCTTGTTGCTCAAGATCGGCCAGATCGCCGGAGCGAATCACAGCCATAATTTGCCCTTTCTGTACATAATCCCCCAAATCAGCTTTCAGGGTTTCAATATGGCCACCAACCAAGGGAAATACCTTGACAACCTGATCCTGATTGAAGGTGATTTTGCCGGTTAGATTCAGTTCATTCCGGACGTTTTCGAGTTTAGCCGTATCGTAAGTAGCGGTGGCAAGCAAATTATTTTTGCGATGTGTACCATTGGACGAAGACTCCTCCGTTTTTGCCGAACTACCGCCACAATTGCTTAAAAGGGATGTTATCAACAGAGCTGTTAGGGCGTGCAAATAAGGTCTCCAGAGTTTTTGAACTGACCTGGAAAGGGATAAAGGCGATAAAGCTACCGGAAATTGAGGCAAGGATTGATTCAGTAACCGGTTGACAGTAAACCTCAAGCGGTCGAGCAATTGAGGATACAAAAAAAACGAGTATTTTTTCATGACTATGTTTTCCGTCACAAAGGTCAACCCTCGCAATTAAAGGCCTCTTAAACCAGCATTAAAAGGTTATTAAACCCCCAAACATGCGTAACCCCCACCGGAAACCGGTAGGGGTTACTTTTCAATAACGTTGAGTAAATCGAGTATTTGTACTTAAAACAGCATCCAGGGATGATGAACGCCTGCTTTGTAGCAGTAACCGCCCTGGGACTATGTTTTCTAGCTAACTTTAACGGATGACTGAGCGTTATCGACACCAGCTTTGGCATCGTCGGCCAGTTCATCAACCTTATCGTTGTACTGATCTTTGATTTTGTCTTTATTGATAGCCGACTGAGCCTGGTCCTTATACTGGTTGAACTGCTCTTTCGCTTTATCGGTGTACTGGTTTACTTGTGTTTTGGCCTGTTCCAGACCTTCCTTCACTTGCGATACACCTTTTTCCCACTGGTCTTTCAAATCACCGGTGTGCTTGCTAGCTTCTTCCGTTAGCTTATCACGAGTTTCCTTACCACTCCGGGGAGCCGTTAAAATTCCGATAACAACACCAGTAATGATACCCGTCAGAAAATCTCTTGTGCTTCTCATTGTTCTATTGTTTTAGGTAAGTTTTTGCTTGATGGCTGTTCAATGCACTACTGCTTTGCTTTGCGTTTCGCCTGACTAACTAAGTCCTGGGTTTTTTCACTAGCCGAATCAACGTAGTCGTTGTATTGGCTTTTGATACTTTCCAATCCTGCCTGTAGTTGGTCCTGAAGATCCTTGAAAAACGAGTCCGATTCTGACGTAATACGTTTACGCGTTTTTTGACCGCTTTCAGGAGCAAGCAAAATTCCAACGACAGCGCCAACCGCTAAACCTACTATTATTCCTGGCAATGCTTTCATAGTTTCTAGAACTTTTGTGAATGATTAATTCAACCCTTGATGCCAACCGCATAGAAAATTTTATACCAGTAATGATAATGAATGCCTAAGCTACTGATAGTAAGTTATTTATATTGGTTCACTGTAGGCCAACTGTGTTAACCAAGTGAGGACTTTTTTCTACAAGGACGTCCACGTTTTACGCAATGGCGCCCCGTAGTCTATCGATATGCTTAAAGCGTGCCCCAACAAGTTCTTTGCAAGTTTAGCGGTTATTCCCGAAATTAGTAGTATATACTCTCCAGGAAATTGCTTATAAATAAAAATCCCCGCGCTCAATTTGGCGCAGGGATTCCGTACCCACCGTAACTTGTACTTAACCTAAAATGAGATCACCTAATTAATAGGAATATTTTTGTAACAGACATTATTTGTTAAAACAATATCGTAAGAGGTACTTTCCTTCTCACACCCCGCGACCCTGTATAAGACGTAAGATGATTGCAATAACTGCAATTACTAATAGTATGTGAATCAGACCACTACCGGCAATGCTTGCTCCCAGGACGCCCAGAAAGCCAAGAAGCCAGATAATGATAAGTATCACAGCTATTGTATAAAGAAGGTTTCCCATTATGTTCGTGAGTAAATCAGAAAAAGCTATCTCGCTGTTGTTAACTAGATTAGAAAAATCTGTGCCAAAGAGCTGGAAAATCGATTCCTTAAAAGGAGTTAGCGCCTAAAATAACCTTATAAGCTTGTAAATGAGCTTATAATAAACATATTCATGTCATATGATTAATTTTTGTGCAGTCGGGAATATTTCTGTGGACTGTAGAAAAAATTCTACATGTGTAGAATAACCGTAGAAAAAAAGCCCGTTCGAAATTGGTTCTAGACGCTATACGTTTGACGTAGTAGCAGTTAAATAAAGCATTAAAAAATCGCAACCAGTTAATTTATTGGCCTTTAATGATTTAAGGAGCACATATTTAAGGTATTAGTAGTAATTCCGGCATCATATTTTATACAAACACCTGTAGAATAAGAAATATAAGAAAACGAATATCACCGTGGTAAGACCGATCGTAGGAGCTAATGCGGGCCATCAATTCAGACCAACCGTAATGAATACAACATTTCTTGCTAAACGAGTGTTGATTGTTGATGATGAAGCAGACATATGTTTGTTGCTGTCAGGCCTGTTACGTCGGCTGGGCTATCAGCCAACATGTGCTCATTTTATAGAAGAAGGCCGTCAGTGGTTAGACTCTCAGCAGTTTGACGCTATTTTCCTTGATTTAAACTTGCCGGATGGCTTAGGGTTTGATTTGTTGCCGTTCATAAAAGAAGGGCAGAATGTGGCCAAAATCATCATGATTAGTGCTTTCGATGGCCAGGCAGAACGCCGTCGGGCTACGGAACAGGGAGCTGACTATTTTATTGGAAAACCATTCACGCGTCGATCTGTGGAGACGGCTTTGCAAACCATTCAGGTTTGAGTAACTTTGTTTATATAGCCAACGAAGGCTTGTGAATAATGCCGTGGTGTTGAACCGGGTGTTGTTCAACTGAACAAGCTACTTCCTCTTCATGGAAAAAATACTGATTATTGACGATAACAATGATATATGCCTGCTATTGGAGCGTTACCTAACAAAGCAGGGATATAAAACGGCATCGGTACAGCGGGGCGATGATGGCCTTGTTTTGTTACGGAAAGAGTCGTTCGAATTAGTTATCTGTGATTTTAAACTTCCTGATATTGACGGGTTGGAAATGCTGCGCCGGATTAAGGTTATGCACCCAACAACAGCCGTCATCATTATTACCGGTTATTCAGATGTTCGGGTGGCTGTACAAACGGTCAAACACGGCGCTTACGATTATGTAACAAAGCCGCTCTATCCCGATGAAATTTTATATACCATTAAGGGCGCCCTTGAACGGCGTAGTCAATCGCTGAGTCAGCCTAAAAGTGCAGCGCCTGCCGTTGCCCAGCCGGCCAAACCAAGCTCTACAAAATCGACGTCTGCTAAAACACCGCTGGCTCCTGATGGAAAACGCTTCATATTCGGCAAAAGTCGAGCGGCCGAGCAGCTCCAAAAACATATTGATCTGATTGCTCCTACGGATATGTCGGTCATTATTACCGGCGAAACGGGTACGGGGAAGGAATTTGTGGCCAATGCCATTCACCTCAAAAGTAAACGTGCCGATAAACCTTTTGTGGCTATCGACTGCGGTGCGCTGGGGAAGGAACTGGCAGGTAGTGAGTTATTCGGCCACGTGAAAGGATCATTCACAGGAGCCATGGCTGATAAAGCCGGTAGTTTTGAGTTTGCCAATGGCGGCACCATTTTCTTGGATGAAATTGGTAATCTCTCATACGACAATCAGATCAAGCTGCTGCGGGTATTGCAGGAACGGAAAATTCGCCGTATCGGGAGCAATCAGGATATACCTGTCGATGTTCGGATTATTGTCGCTACCAATGAAGATCTGCGGGAAGCCGTCCGGCAAGGCAAGTTTCGGGAGGATATTTACCACCGGATTGCCGAATTCGAAATGCACCTGTCGCCCCTTCGCGAACGCAAGGCCGACATTATGATCTTCGCCGAACACTTTTTAGAGTCGGCCAATATCCAGTTGGAAAAAGAAATTCTGGGCTTTGAAGAAGAAGCTAAGGAGAAACTCAAGGAATATTACTGGCATGGCAACCTGCGGGAGTTACAAAACGTGGTAAAACGTTCTGTGCTACTGACCCAGGGCGATTATATTGAAGCGGATGTGTTACCGCAGGAAATCGTTTCGCCCCAATACCTGACAGCCGAAGACACGGGTAATTCAGGCATTCAGATCAGTTACGATCCGGCCCGGCCCGGCGTACCTGTGTTCAGTCAATCGGCAGCAAACCTAAAATCGGTTTCGGAAAACGCCGAACGAGCTGCCATCCTGAAGGTTCTTGAAAAAACAGGGTATAACAAAACAAAAGCGGCTGAAGTACTCAACATCGACCGCAAAACGCTTTACAACAAGTTAAAAGCGTACGACATACATTTGTAATATTAATTGATAGACTGACTGAGTGATTGAATAATGCATGCCAGCTATTCAATCACTCAGTCAGTCTATCAATCAATATTAATTCAGGCTAAAACCAACCGAGAGGAGGCCAACGCCATTTTTAGCGCTACCCAGAATCGTTTTAGCTGCGCCACTGTTCGCAATCTGTTGCAACCCTTGTTCGTATCGGGCGCCAACGAAGGCCTTGCCAAAGTAAATATTAAGGCCACCAGCAATACCGTAATCAACTTTATTGAAGTTGTCCCGGTTTATGGCACCAGCTCCTACACCAAAATCACCGTTCGAGTTGATATTGGAATTAAGAAGATACGATACGTAAGGACCCGCCTGTAGTTCGACAGCCTGACCTAACTTGAATGTAGCTAAAACCGGCAATTCGGCATAGTTAAGTTTAAACGTGTTTTTTCCGTTAAACCCGAGAATATTATAATCGGCTGATGCTCCTTTTGTCATGTAAAGCAGCTCTGGCTGAATGGCAAAAAACTCGCCTATGGGTGCCTGAGCAAACACGCCCACATGATAGCCAATACGTTCGTTTTTATTGGTAGCTCCCTGACTATCATAAAATAGTGAACTGGCATTTAAGCCCCCTTTAATACCTACTCGTGTGCGTCCTTGCGCCAGCGCATCTGACGAGCTGAAGACCATGACGCCAGCTACCAAAACAGCTGTTGCAAACAAAGTACTGAATGACTTTTTCATATTGGTTAGTGAATTAATGGCAGCTACTACGTGCGGCTGTCATAACACAGCAATGTGTTAAAATCGTGCCAAATCCATCAAATTAGCTTCCAATGGCGCTATGATGTTGTATTATACTCATTTGCGTCAGATCAGTATGATGGTTTTTTTAAGGGCATTAGCGAGTTAGTGCGGAAGAAGTTCCCCAAATTGTGGAAGACATCATTCAGATTTTGTTAAGCCCTTGGTCAGAAAGCTATAAGTCGAAAATAAGGAGTGAAACAAGAGGAAGTGGGTTTATAGACTTCTCGGCGAATGCATAGGCCGACTGTCAGCCTGCGTATAAATGGCATTAACCTTGGTGATCAGGATCATTTTTTGTCAGTTCATTTTAAGTACTTCAATAGATATCAACACAACGGATTTGTAAGCTAACTGCTATAAAATCAAGCCTATGAGCAGGTTATTTAGCGGCTGGGAAAAGTTAAAACTGATGTTTTTTAGTATCTTTGAATGGTAAGAATAGCTTTTTGTGTAAACGAGTAAACGCCATTCAAGCCAGTTTGTAGCCGTTTGCTTTTTTTACTGTACCAAACAGAAAGTAACAATTAATATCATTCCTGTAGCCGTAACTACTTTGTCCAACATTAACGACATGCCTCGTAAACCAGCCCTAATGACCATTCTTATAGCCGACGATGATTCCGATGATCGATTATTCATGGAACGTGCGCTTCGGCAGAGTGGGTACACCCAGACAATACAGTTTGTTGAAGATGGTGAAGAATTGATGGAGTATTTAAATCAAAGCGGACGATATGCCAATCAGAATGTACCCTGGCCCGATTTGTTAATTTTAGACCTGAACATGCCGCGTAAAAACGGCTTCCAGGCACTTCACGAAATTAAAGATGACGCCAGATTGCGCCGACTTCCGGTGGTGGTTATGACCACCTCCTCAGCCGATGAAGACATATTGAAAACTTATACCCTTGGCGTTAATTCATTTGTAACGAAGCCTTTTAACTTTAACCGCCTGGTTGAAATGGTCGGGGCTTTGAAAACTTACTGGATGGATACCGTTAAATTACCTTAAAAAGTGCCCCCGTTATACTTTTGTGCACGATTATTAAGTTACTGGATTGCTTCTTATTTAGTGACTATGAATGGATGAAAAATGGACAATTAATGACCGGCTCACCAGCTAGTCCATTGAGCGTCTATTTGTAAGCCAGCTGTTTACGAATACCAATTAACTGCACTTTATTTTATGACTCCTGCTGCGGTACTACTCGACGTTGCTGACGAAAAAGAAACCATTCGTGTCTTACTAATTGAAGACGACGAAGATGATTACCTGCTGACAAAAGCACTCGTGTCAGCGAAGGAAAATTCGACGATCAAACTCGATTGGGTTGATAGTTACGACCTCGCTCTGAAAACTATTGATACCCATACCCATGATGTGTACCTAGTCGACTACCGCCTGGGACATCACACGGGTATTGATCTAATACAAGAGGCTTTTCGCAGAGGATGCCGGGCACCTATGATTCTGCTTACCGGGCAGGACGACTTAACGGTCGATCAATCGGCCCTCGAACTGGGCGCTGCTGATTACCTGGTAAAAGGCCGGATCGATGCGCAACTTTTGGGGCGTAGTATCCGGTATGCACTCCGGCAAGCCAGTGTGTTGGCCGAAGTTGCCCAGAAGGAGAACAAGTATCGATCCCTCTTTGAGCGTTCGATCGATGCTATTTTTGTCGCCAACAACGAAATGCGCTTCCAGGATGCCAATTCGTCGGTAGAGCGCTTGTTGGGCTACAGCCGGGACGAGCTACGTATTCTGAACCCTGCCCGTTTATTTGCTGACCTTGACCAACTACGAAAACTTCGTTTCAATGTTCGGGAACATGGCCAGATAAAAGATTTTGAAACAAACCTGATTCACCGAAGTGGTCGAAAGCGAATTTGCCTGATTTCCGTTTGGGCTGTCGATGACCCGGCTGGTCGTCCTGAATGGTACCAGGGAATTGTGCGGGATATTACAGAACAGAAGAAGGCGCAGCAAGACTTAATTCTGGCCGAGAAACTGACCATGACGGGCAAGATTGCCCGCAGTATCGCCCACGAAGTCCGTAATCCGCTTACCAATCTTAGTCTGGCGCTAGAACAACTGAAAGACGAACTGGATACAGACAATGAATACATTACGATGTTCACCGACATTATTGGTCGTAATGTAGATCGTATTGGGCAGCTAATTACGGAAATGCTTAATTCGTCGAAGCCCCGCGATCTGGACCGTAAAAAGCAGGATTTCAATCTGGTTGTTAAGGAAACGCTGCAATTGGTAAGTGACCGTATTAAACTGAAGCGGATGCGTCTTGAAACAAGCTTCGTTCTGGACGACTGCAATGCTTTAATTGATAGAGACCAGGTAAAAACGGCTCTGTTAAATATACTGGTCAATGCGGTTGAGGCCATGCAGGAAGGCAAAGGAATATTAGTGGTCAAGACTAACTGTACGGACGATAAGCGGGTTTTTGTTGAAGTAACTGACAATGGCGGAGGTATCAATGAAACGGACAGACAACGGTTGTTCGATCCATTTTTTACGGGTAAATCGGGTGGTATGGGCCTGGGGCTAACGGCTACGCAAAATATCATTAACAGTCATAAAGGCTCCATTGAAGTGGAAAGCCAACTAGGTTCAGGTACCACTTTTCGATTGTACTTCCCCAAGTAAGCACGCCTTTGACCAGATGAGACGCTGGTTTCTGGTTCATAAAGAAGGCCAGTTCCCTAACGGAACTGGCTTTTTTGTGGACTAACTGGGTATTTTTTTACCCACCTCTTTATCTTTTTTCCCCAAACTAGTAAACGATCCGGCCGATTCGTATAGATTGATTATCCGAGCCTGAATTATAAGTTATTGTCATTCAGGGGAATATGCAGATTTATGAGAAGTAGCCCTACCTCACGTCGATACTGGCATAATAAAGGCTATTAGAGTAGTGAACCTACACGTCAACGCTATGTGGTCTACTACACACTTCCCGGCGGCTATGCGGTCGCTAAACCCTACAACTCGGGCGAAAGCGATCGAGATTGCCAATCGCTTGCTCGAACAGGGTCAGCTTGATAACCATCGAGTGGTAGCTATGAGTATTGACGAAGCTCGTCGCTGGGCTCGCTTGGGCAGCACCGAACCCGGCTGGCCTGTGGCAAGCGTAGCGAACTTTGCCTGATTTATTTGCCATGATTTGGAAGAAAACTATTTACGATACGCTAACCAGTTGCTCCACGCTTTGCAACGAATTCGCGACTGAGTGTTCAAATTCGGATGACATTGAAACGTGTCACCGTAGTATTTTTTTGGCGCTTGATTGCGCCGATGCGTGCCGTAATTTAGCAATGCTATACGTACGCGGTTCTGAGAACACTCGTTTATTAGCAACTTCCTGTATTGAAATGTGCGAAAAGTGCGCTCAAGAGATGTTGCTAATTAATTCTGAACGTAGTCAGCAAGTGTATGCTATGTGTCATCAAACGATCTGCAACTGCGGGAACATTATCGATATGGGAAGCCAGATGGAAATAGAAACAAAAAGCCAGGTGGTAACCCCTACATCGCTGTTTTTACAAAATAGATTTGCCCGAAACATTATTTAATTAAGCACTAAGTTGTAAAGAGGTCGAGTGACTTCAGTACTGAACTGAATGGCGGCCTGAAAGCACCTGATTTGCTTATTGATCAATCTCAACGTTATGGAAACGAAGCAACAAATAAATGAGCAGTTGGTAAAAGTTAGCGATATGATCGAAGACATTCGGATCGCTATGCTGACCACTGTAGATGAACAGGGGAATCTGGTAAGCCGCCCAATGGCTGCCCTTCAGGTAGATGAAGACGGTACCGTTTGGTTCTTTACTAAACGGACATCGCCTAAAGTTGACCAGATTGAGAATAACCAGCATAAAGTTAACCTATCGTTTGCTGACGTAAGTGATGCTACTTATGTATCGGTATCAGGTACGGCACAGGAATTGGATGATCGGGCTAAAGTAGATGAACTATGGAACCCGCAGGCCAAAGCCTGGTTCCCAAATGGGAAAGACGACCCTGAACTGATTCTGCTGAAAGTACATATTGACATGGCTGAGTACTGGAATTCGAGCGATAGTAGAATGGTTCGATTGTTTCAGCAAGCTACGGCCGTTATTACCGGAAATCCGCCAAAAATGGGGGAGAACGAGAAGGTATATAACTAATGAACAAGTAAATTCATCGAAGAGCGGCCTGAAAGTTTTATACACTTTCAGGCCGCTCTTCGATTTATATAAGGCGGTTACTCATAAAAATAGTGGTTATAGTCAATTGCCTTCAGTGCTATATCTTATTACACAGTTACTAATGGTATGATCGTTACCCAAATAGATACCGGCTGGCAGATTATAAATCAACAGGCCCATGGCCTGCTGGCTGTTCAGGTTGCTTTGCATTGGCGCGCAGATAGCCGCCCCGTCAATTGGACAGAAACGCTGATTGCATTAACTGAACACGATGATGGACAGGATGCCTGGGAGGGTCGAAACCACCTTACCACGGCTGGTGCACCGCTGCATTTTCAGTTACTGCAATACTCTGTAGAGCAATGCCGTAAGCTCATTCAGATTGGTCTGCAAAAAAGCCGCTGGAATGCACTGCTGATGTCGATGCATACCTCGTTCCTGTATGAACCCAAACGAGGTACGGACAAAGAGCTGGATGAGTTTCTGGATCAGCAGGTAGTTAATCAAACCAAATGGCGTAGAGAGATCAAGGCGACTAAAAAAGAGGCCCATTATGCCTATGCATTTCTGCAATGGTGTGATGCGCTGTCGCTGGTCCTGTGCATGGATCAGGTGCCGCCCGAAAGCCGTCGCCTGGAAGTGAGCCTGGGGCCGGATGGCATACCATATTATATCCACCAGTGTACGGATGGATCGCTTTCCATGGAGCCCTGGCCATTTGACACACCAGCCTTTGACGTACATGTGGAGACATTCTTATTGGAAAAGCTGGTTTTCGAAGACGATAAACAGCTCTATTCCGCACTTCAGGAGTCAACGGTAGGTGTCAAAGAATGGACATTTCGTGAGAAGTAATCCTTAGCCCATTTGTAAACGTCATGTAGAAGCAGGTTTGCCAACCTGACGTGTAAGGCTTTTAGAACTATCACGCTATTACCTAAAGCAAATAAGGCCAGAACACAGTGTTCTGGCCTTATTTGCTTTAGGCGATGACCTTATTTAAGTCGTAATAACAACGATGACCGGCCAGGAACACTAATCTCATGTCCGCCCTTAATGGGTGAGCCATTAGGATGAATCTCGCCTGTATCAGTGTTGACAACGATTTCCCATTGCGAACTTTTGCGACCAATTTTAGGTAGCATGAAGTCAATAGGCTCCCAGTAGGCATTCAATATCCAGATCAACTGCTCATCACCAATATCCTGCCCGTCTTCGGTTTGTTCTGAAACGCGCAACCCGTCAATAAAGAGAGCTAAACAATGTGTATTGGGATTTTCCAGATCGGCGCTCGTCATTTCGCCACCATCAGGAAGCAAGTAGGCGACCTGCTCCCGGTCGAAGAAACGACGTCGGCTCAGGAGCGGGATAGTACGGCGCAGGTCGGTGAGCTGGCTCGTAAACTCGAACAGCGCTTGCTGTTTGTCGCTCCAGTGCCAATCCATCCAGCTAATTTCGCTATCCTGGTTATAGCCGTTATTGTTGCCATGCTGCGTCCGGCCACACTCATCGCCCATCACCAGCATAGGTGTTCCCTGGCTGAGCAGCATTGTCGCTAGGAAATTCCGCTTCTGACGCTCACGCAGGTCATTGATAGCTTCATCATCCGTAGGGCCTTCAGCGCCACAATTCCAGCTTAAATTGTCATTAGAGCCGTCATTGTTGTCCTCACCATTGGCCTCGTTGTGTTTCTCATTGTAACTGACCAGATCATTGAGTGTAAAACCATCATGGGCCGTAATCAGGTTTATACTGTTGGCAGGTGACCGGCCATCATTTGCGTACAGATCGGGACTACCTAACAGACGTACCGCTGTTTCTGCAGCCTTGCTTTCGTCCCCTTTCCAGAAAGACCGGAGTGAATCCCGGTATTTACCATTCCATTCCGACCAGCGAACGGGGAAACCACCAACATTATACGATTGAATGTCCCAGGGTTCGGCGATGAGCTTCACCTGGGCCAGAATTGGATCCTGGGCAACAGTATCCAGAAACGACGAAACAGTACCAAATTCCTCATCGGTCCGAATCAGGGCAGAAGCCAGGTCAAAACGGAACCCATCGACGTGCATATCGGTAACCCAATAGCGCAGGCTGTCCATAACCAGTTGAAGAACGCGCGGATGGCTCAGATTGAACGTGTTGCCTGTACCTGTATAATCCATGTAATAAGCCGGGTTATCGCCAACCTGATGGTAGTATACGCGATTGTCGATGCCCTTGAAGGAAAGCGTCGGACCAAGCTGGTTGCCTTCGGCCGTATGGTTATACACGACATCCAGAATGACTTCGATGCCTGCCTGATGCAGATTTTTTACCATCTGCTTAAACTCAACGACCTGCTGGCCTGCCATCCCGGACGACGAGTACGTATTCTGCGGAGCAAAGAACCCAATGCTGTTATACCCCCAATAACTTTCGTCCGTAAACTGATGCACCGGCAGTAATTCAATGGCTGTGATACCTAACCGCTTCAGGTAATCGATACTCTCGGGTGTGCCCAATCCAGCATAAGTACCCCGAACGCCCTCGTCGATGGTCGGGTGTAAATGGGAGAATCCTTTCACGTGCATCTCATAAATAATCGAGCGCTGCAAAGGTGTATCAGGAGCGGTATCGTCTTCCCAGTCGAAGGCAGTGTCGATAATAACACTCTTGGGCATGGAAGGACCGCTATCCTCTTCACTCATTGACAGAACGGCTTCGTTTTTGTGATGCTCCGAAGCCTTCTTTGTGTAATCATACCCTAACCAGGCATTGTTGTGGTTAACGGGCGCGTTGATCGCCCGGGCATATGGGTCGAGCAGAAGTTTGTTCGGATTGAAAAAATGACCTGCTTCTGGCGCGTAAGGCCCGTCGACCCGAAAACCGTATAATTGTCCGGGTTGTAATCCTTCAATATAAATGTGCCAAACCATCTCTGTCCGTTCTTCCAGGGTGATGCGAGCCACTTCCTCAGCAGGGTCGGATGGGTTGTATAAACACAAATAAACGGCGGTGGCGTTTTCACTGAACAAGGCAAAGTTTACCCCATCGGTATCATATGTAGCGCCTAAGGGATAGGGCTTACCAGGTCTTGACTTGATCGATTCGAAAAAAGATTTCGATTTGGACTGTTTACTCATAACGTAGTTTTGTATGAATCATCTATATGCTTTCGCAGCATGTTTGTAATGTAACCGCCTGTCAATTGGGATTGTTTTATAGGGGAAGAACACAAAAAAGCCTACCTCCAACGGAGGTAGGCTTTCCAATCCCACCATTCACTACACTACCAAGGCCAAACGAGCCATCGTGGCATTTGCCGTGTCGATGCTCTGTTTTTGTTGAAGCAAAAGTTCACGTGTGCTGGCAACCAGATCGGTTTCCTGCAACACAGCATTGTAGTTTTCAAGGGCTTCCTGATCGCCCCGATGGCACTCCTCAACGGTTGCTTTATCGTCGTCGGAGGCAAATGTTGATTTTATATTGATCCAGGCGCGGTGTAAATCAGCCGCTATACTGGTTCCGTTATCTGGTTCGCCACCCAGCGCCCGGATTTCCCGGTCGAGTGAAAGCGCAAACTCTGATCGTTGACGCGATTGAGCCAGAAACAGACTCTTTAACTCATTGTCCTTTGCGTTCTCTGCCGCTTCCTGGTATCCTTTTTCTGCGTCGTGGCTCAAGGTCAGAAGCCGGTTGAGCTGGTCAAGGATTTCTCCCCGTGTTTGTTTTACGTTCATAACGTTTTGTAATTGTGTAGGGTGATTTTAAACAGGTACTTATTTTATGGTTGAGTAAATCAGAAAGTGCATTCTTTGGTAATTTAATATCAGAACTAATTCTTAACAGTACTGACTTATAAGGCATTAGGTTATTGATATGGGTAATGAATCGGGGACCATACGCTCAATTTTTTTCTAAATTAGTGAGCAAATGGGGCTCTTACTTCTTCTCCGGATCGTGTCCCCAATTTTTTAGCGAGTAACTCCAATTCGAACCCGCTACCTGAGCCGGACGTTGCGCCATGTGCCGTTTGACGTAGCTCACTACTTTTTCCATATGCGCAAAATCGCTGTCAGACAAATCACTTGCTTTTTTATTCAGGATGTCGATGATGCGATGACCTGACTGATGGCCAATTGACTCACTGTCTCCATCCTTCGTTTGCCCGACTGACTTGGATTCGTCCGTCTTAAGCCATTTACCAAGCTGTGATGCCGACATGTTAACGGCTTCGTCAAAATCTTTACGCAGCGATTTTTTTTGCGTTTCGTCGAGGTCTGTGGCTGCCATGCTTACTTTTTTGTTTTGGCAACTTCACTGGCTGACTTTACAATCTTTTTGTCGCCTTGCTTGAGAACCAAAGCAGGCTCGTCAGTCGAGCCCTTTCGTTTCACTTTAGTGCCCTGAACAGTTCGTTCGACGTCGTCGGTGTGAACCTCTGCAACGGTGCCTTCTGCCTTGCCTTTTCCGTATTTCCAGGTTACCTCGTCACCCTTTTTTACTGTTGCCATTGCTGTGTTGGTTTAGTCAAACAAAGCGGGCAAGGGTAGTCGCAATAACTACCCTCAGCCCACCGTCTTTTATTCACCTATTTTGCCGTCCTTAGCATCGCGTTGCAATTTCTTGTTAGCGAAAACCGCCACATCAACTCGTCGGTTTTTTCGACGGCCCGCTTCGGTAGTGTTGTCCGCAATGGGCTGTGATTCGCCATATCCTTTTTCGTCTACCCGGGAGGTTTTCACACCCTGTGTTTCCAGGAATTTAGCGACTGCATCGGCCCGTTGCTTGGAAAGTGTCAAATTATGCGCATCTGAACCGGTGGCATCTGCGTGTCCTTCAATCACTATATCGGTATCTTCGTATTTATTGAGCGATTTAGCAAAGTCCGTAAGCTGTTGCTTCGTATCCGCCTTTAATGCGTAAGAGTCTACATCGAACAGAATGTCGGAACCGAGGGATACTTTGATGCCTTCGCCAACCCGTTCAACCTGTGCATTAGGCATGTCGCGTTTCATTTCTTCGGCCTGCTTGTCCATCCGGCGACCGATTACTGCACCGGCTGCACCACCAACTGTGGCACCAAGGATGGCGCCCAGCGCCGTATTACCTTTCGACTTACCAATCATGCCGCCAATAACGGCGCCACCGCTGGCTCCTACAATGCCACCTTTCTGCGTTTTATTCAACGACTGGGCAGATGACTTACAACTTGTTAAAACGTTGCCTGATAAGATACCGGCGGCCATAAGCATCGCAAGTGACCTCGTTCCGGCTGATTTCAACTGACTATTCATAGTGTTGTGAATATTTGGTACTGCCTAATCATACCCAAACGCTGTACCAGTTTGGCAAAATATCAGCCGATAGAGGCAAGATGGCTCTGTAACCTATTGATAAACAGTACTTAATTAAAAAAGTGTGAAGAGCTTAAAATCTGTATTTTTTGTAAAGCTTAGTTATTTTATAGAGTAAGCGGGAAGTAAGATGCCTATAGTTGTAGAGCCTGTTCCACATAATCAGGTAAAAGTCTTGTATAACTGTAGAGCGCGGGTACACGCTCGAAAGGGCCAATCGTTTTTAAATTCGCTTGAGGCTAAATTGTGTTTATGTATATGTTTGACTGACAATGAGATAGCTACGTTATTTTCCTGCCTATTGTTGGCTGAAATCAAACGAAAAGTAGGCAGAGGACGTTAAAAACATACGGGAAGCTATACTTTTCTTTTCTGATCCATGATCGTATTAAAATCAATAATTACCCTTACCCTGCTTGGGGCTATGTTACTGGTTGTGCCAACCAGTTGCAAGCAGGCTGACTCAACAGAATCGGTTACGCCGGTTCCCGTCCGTACACTGGTAAGTAGTTCACTTATTGGTGAGTACTCAACGGCTCAGTTGCGTAGCCGATTCACGGGGGTTAATGCACCACTTCAGTTTTTCATTCGGTATAGCATCAAGGCATATCGACTGGAATACACGACAACCAATACGGATGGCAAAAGCATCAGGGCATCTGGTGCACTGATCATTCCCTCGGTGCCAACGCCGGTTGCTATGATCAGTATGCAACACGGCACGATCACGAGAGAAGACGATGCTCCGTCCAATTTTTATTCAAGCAGCGAAGCGTATAGTTTTGGATCGGTGTTTGCCTCACAGGGATATATCATTGCGGCCCCGGACTACATTGGCTATGGTGCATCGAAGGCCGTACCACATACTTATGAACAGCGCAATGGCCTAGCTACTGCATCGCTCGACATGATACGCGCTACCCGCGATTTTCTGAGCGATCAACAAATCAACTGGGATAAACGATTGATGATTGCGGGGTATTCGGAGGGTGGCTACGCAACGATGTCTTTGCAAAAGAAAATCGAGGAAGAAACCGGTTCTGAGTTCAACCTGGTTGCCTCTAGTTGTGGCGCTGGTGCCTACGATAAACCAGCATTCATGAAGCAGATCATTAATGAAAAATCGGCGGGTGTCGATTACATCAACCGGCTTTATATCTGGGTATTGCAAACCTACGACCGGATTTATGGGCTCGATCGGTCAGCATCGGCATACTTCAAGGAACCTTATGCTTCGCAAATCGCGGCCCAGGGCAATAACGTAACGATCAACGTTAGTTTGAATCAGGCTTTCTCCGACAGCTTCAAGCAGGGCATTAACAACGGCACCGACAAGGCCTTTCTGGCCGCCGTTCAGGATAATGACGTTCATGACTGGAAGCCCCGTACGCCTACCCGGCTCTATCATGGCGATGCCGATGAGATTGTCAATTTTCTGAATTCACAAAACGCCTACGACGCCATGAGAAAACGGGGCGCTACCAATATTGAGTTGATTCCGCTCAAGGGTGCTACCCATGCGACAGGTGTTCTGGGCTTTATTTTGGGAACATACGATTTCTTCGGGACGATACAGTAAGGATCGTGTAAGCCGCCTGATTGGGTTGTCTGGTACGGGTGCCAACGGTAGTTCGGCCCCGGTCATCATCGTGAATGAGCAGGACCCGGTTCCTATCCAGAAATGTCAGATCTTCAGCCTTATGACCGGCTGTGTGCAGGGGCTTGCCCTGGGCATCGCGCAGGAGTGTAAAGGGTTTGTTGGCGTATAAATCGTCCGGCGTGATTGTCCAGAGGTAGGCGTCCAACTGCCCATTCTGTTCAAGTGAGGTTAGCATCCAGAACCGGTTCCGATACGGATCATACTCCAGACTGGACAATGCCAGCGGTTTAGGCAGGCTAGGATCGGCTTTCGCGATGTCGAAGTTGTTGATGATCTTCCAGTCCTCAGACAGGCGGATTCGATCTCCGTTGCCGGTCTTTTCGATCCGGTAGGATACGCTGATGATTTTTGCCCGGTAGCTAAAACTCTCGTACGATTTGCCCTCTTCGCGAATACCAAACAGCAGTTGTTTATCCGTAGCAGCTAAGCCTTCAACCTTAAAGTAAGGGAGTGCACCAGGAAATTCATCGGTTGCCAACAACTGCGCAATCCGTTGTCGGTAGGCTATCGAGGTGCGACTGGTATCATCGGGAGCCAGCACATGCGGGTTTTGTTCGTCGCCTTTGCGCCAGTACAGAATGGTGTTATAAGTATCCCAGTCATGGCTTCCAGGTTTTACTCGGTCAAAAGCGGTTGTCAGGAAGACAAAGCCGCTGGACGAATTGGGTGTCTGGGCGAAATCTTCGTATTTGCGGGCCGTCGAAAAAGCAGGTTGCGTCAGATAAGTTGGGGTCTTGGTCGAATCACTCAGTAATGAGGGGCTTTTTTCAAATACAGAGCTCATGCCCGAGGGCATGTCTTTGTCATTGGCGAAGAACAGATTTTTACCATCGTATAGCACCGCCGACGCTTCGCACCAGACCGGTTGCCCATTGAACGATGTACCTGCGGTAAAGCAGTTGAGCAATCCTTCTTCGGTAATGCTGGCTGAGGCTGGTGCGGTATTTGAAGGTAGTGTGGCTGTTTTACACCCATAGGCAAGTAAAAGAGCTACTGAGGCAAGGATAGAGAGTCTGTAATTCATGTGGTAAAAATAAAGACAGCACATTAGCTATGGGAACTACTGGCGCAAAATAAATCCTACGCTGTGCACATTTTCAATCCGAAGGCTTGCGTTCTGAGCCAGCCGTTTGCGAAGCCGGGAAATAAAAACGTCGAGACTGCGGCCCATGAAATAGTCATCGTCGCCCCAGACGGCACGCAGCAACTCGTCGCGCCGAACGAGCGTGTTGGGCCTGTCGAGGAAGTACGCCAGTACATCGGCTTCACGCTGGGTGAGTGTCTGCGTCTGCCCATTGACCAAGAGCGTTAAGTTCTGTTTGTCAAGAATCGTATTCGTGAGCGAGCCGGCTTCCCGGATCGTTCGACGTAGAAAAATATTGATTTTCAGGAGCAGTTCTTCAACGCTAAAGGGCTTGGTCAGGTAGTCATCAGCACCCAGCCGCAACCCTTGCAGCCGGTCATTTTTATCCGCCAATGCACTCAGAAACAGGATAGGCACCTGCGTATTCACAGTCCGAATCTGGCGGGCCAGCGTAAAACCATCCGTTTGGGGCAACATGACATCCAGCAGACATAAGTCAAAAGAACTGGCTTGGAAAGCGGTCCAGGCTTCGGGACCGGTCGTGCAATGCGTTACAGCGAACGGCACGTTTTCGAGGGTATCACGGACAACAAAGCCGAGATTGAGATCGTCCTCAACAAACAGAATGCGGGCGGGAGTCAAGGGCGAAAGAGCGAAAGAGTGAATGAGGGAATAAGTGAATCGTACCGCAACCACGGACGTTCGTCGAAGCGGAGTGAAAATCGCTT
Organism: Spirosoma horti; assembly: GCF_054776595.1. Taxonomy (NCBI): domain Bacteria; kingdom Pseudomonadati; phylum Bacteroidota; class Cytophagia; order Cytophagales; family Cytophagaceae; genus Spirosoma; species Spirosoma horti. Next base: position 204,124 of record NZ_BAAHBQ010000003.1, on the reverse strand, counting down.
CATGAATATCTTTTGGCTCTTTCGCTCATTCACTCTTTCGCTCTTTGAATAAGGGCAGGTGACTTCAAACGTACTGCCTTCATCGGGTTGGCTTGTCAGAGTGAGTCGCCAGCCGTGCGCCCGAATGACCTGCCGGACGTAATAGAGACCCAGGCCAAATCCTTTGACGTTGTGGGTGTGGCCGGATGCTACACGGAAAAACTGACGGAAAACAGCTTTTTGATGTTCTGGGGCGATACCAATGCCATTGTCCTTGACTGACCAGAGTAACTGACCGCGGTCAAGTCGGGTTTGCAGCAGGATGCAGGGATTTGTGTTGCAATATTTTATGGCGTTATCGATCAGGTTATTAAGTGCCGTTTCGAGGTGATAACGATCTGCCCGAAGGCTGGCATCCGGGGCCGTTAGGTCAAGTGTTACATAGGGCGCAAATCCATTGGCCACGGTCATCATAATTTCGTGCAGGTCAACGTTTTCCTGATCGAGCACGAAGCCGCTGCGTTCCGAACGGGCTAGTTGCAACACGCTGTTGATCTGCTTCTGCAACCGCCGACTCTCTTCGCCCAGAACCCGGGCGTATTGTTTTAGCCGGTCGGGTTGCTGCAAAATGGAGTCGGATTGAAGGACGTCGGCCGCTACGCGAATGGTGGAAACGGGCGTTTGTAATTCGTGGGTGATGTTGTTGATAAAGTCACGCTGTACTTCCGTCAGTCGCCGTTGTTTCAGCACAACGCTCAGCGTGTAGCCAAAAAAGATAACCACCACCAGGACTGCTACCGTCGACCAGAGCCAGCCGCTCAATTGACCTGCGACAAAGCCCGTTTGGTTCGGAAATCGGATCCCGAAATAGTACGTGTAGCGCGGGAACTTTGGTAGATTTTTGCCCTGGATACTGGCTTTCGAGGGTGCCGAACTACTCGTGCTCACATAGGCTCCGTAGACCATGCGGTCAGTTTCGCAATTGTAGATGCCGTATTCATAATCTGTGATCAGGTGATGTTGCTGAAGCGACCGCTGGATGAAGGCTTCAAGCGTAACCGGATCGATTGGCGCATCAGTATTGACAATAAAATAATCGGCCGAAAGCTGCGTGACAGCATACCGATTGATGGTAAAGTGATTCAGTTGGGCCACCTCATCGGCTACGTCCTGCAAGGCAATGAAGGCCGACTGCCGGAACTGCCGCTCCCGTAAGGCGTAGGCATTGCGCACCCAGATAGCCTGCACCGCAAGGATACCGATAATGGACAAAACCGAGAGTACAATCAGCAGGCGTAAGCGTGGCATGGTAAAGAGTGAATGAGCGAAAGAGCGCATTGATACAACGAGTAAGGAAATCATTGGCTCTTTAGTCAAAGATAGCGTCTGGCCGCTCGTACTCAAATAATTAACAACTCATTAACAAACGTTGGCAACTGCTTAACAAAAGCAAGGCTAGGAGTAGGGTAGGTTTGCATTGCCGCTCGGGTGAGCGGTATAGCAAACCTTATCAAACCATTTTTTATGAAACGCATCCTATTCTTCGCTTCGCTGGTTTTATTGATGGCTTCTGTGGCCATGACTGTTCCAACGGCGCTGTTCAACTGGCGGAGCGCCACCCACGATTTTGGTCGTGTCGCCCAAGGCAAACCTGTTACGGCTGAGTTTACGTTTACAAACACCGGCGAATTGCCGCTCGTTATCAACAGTGCAAAGGGCTCCTGCGGCTGTACCGGCGTTGACTACCCCAAATCTGCTGTGTTGCCCGGCCAGACGGGAAAGATCAAGGCGACCTTTAATGCGGCTGCTTTGGGCGCTTTTAACAAAACGGTCATGGTCGAATCAAATGCTGAAGGCGGTTCGCAAACGTTGTCTTTCAAAGGCGAAGTCGTAAAGGAAGCGGTGTCAGAGTAAGGTGAAAGCCTTAACGAAGCAGATGAGTATACCTATTATGGCCTATTACCCCACCCACGGTCCCTCCCCTAAAAACTATGGGCGGACTTTCTTAGCCCCTATGCTTTAGGGGATGAGTGTAAAACCGGACCTTCTTAGCCCTCTATGTTTTAGGGGATGGGTGTAAAATCGGACTTTCTTAGTCCCCTATGTTTTAGGGGATGGGTGTAAAATCGGACTTTCTTAGCCCCTCCCATGTTTTCAGGGGAGGGGTTGGGGTGGGGTAACATAACGTGCTGTAAATCAGAACGCCCGGATGCTATTGTGTCCGGGCGTTCTGATTTAATGTGAGGTTACTCACTACCGTTGTGGTGAATCGGCGCTCAGGTTGGTGCCGTACTTCATCTCGCCCCGATCTTTCTCCACGGCGCTGCGGCCTTCTTTCATCCAGATGGGCATGGGCGCGTCTTTCAGGTAATAATCGAAGTACTGATACAAACGGATACTCAGATCTTTGGCATTGTGCCGCTGGGTCAGGTTATGCCCTTCGCCATTGTAAACCAACATCCAGACGGGCTTGTTCAACCGACGCAGGGCCGAAAACAGCTCGATGCCCTGATACCAGGGGACGGCTCCATCGGCGTCGTTGTGCGTCATCATGAGGGGCGTCTCGATACGATTGGCGAAGAAAAGGGGCGAATTTTCGATGTAGTTCATCGGTTTATCCCACAGCGTACCGCCAATCCGGCTTTGTGTTTTTTCGTACTGGAAGGCCCGGCTCATGCCTGTTTCCCAGCGAATACCCCCGTAGGCTGACGTCATGTTGGCCACGGGTGCCCCGGCTTCGGCAGCCCGGAACAGATTGGTGCGGGTGATGATGTACGCCGTTTGGTAACCACCCCAGCTCTGCCCTTGAATACCCAGCCGATCCCGGTCAACGAAGCCCTTATCCAACAGGCTCAACACCCCGGGAACAATGCAGTCGTAGGCGTTCGGGCCGGGTTGCCCCGTTGTATAGACAATGTCCGGCACAAAGACCAGATAACCATTCGAAACACAATAGGGAATATTGATCGTTGAGCGGCTTGGCGACGGAGCCCGGTAGTCGTTCAGGGTTTCGGCATTCCGCTCGTAGAAGTATGTGAGCATGGGGTACTTTTTCTTTGGGTCGAAACCTTCGGGTTTGAAAAGCAAGCCCTCCAGCTTTACGCCATTGGTACCCGTCCATTTCACGATTTCGACGCTGCCCCAGCGGATGCTGTCCTGCTGTGGATTAGCGTGGGTTAATTGCACGGGATTTGCCAGCGTTGTATCTGTCTGGAAAAGGTTGATCGGCTCCTGATAATTTCCTTTATAGAAAGTAACGACCGGCGCGTTTTTGGCCTTGTTCAAGCCGAAGTACCGGTGATTACTACGCGTCAGCACGGTTGGCTCGGCTGCGGCCAGTCCATTTTTACTTTTCAGAATGCCCGTTGCTTTGTCGCTTTCCCAAATACCGGTCAGGAACAGTTCACTCTTGGGGTCGATCGCTTTCTCGATGGATCCCGACCGACGGCCAGGGGCATCGTCATCGTCATTGTCGAGTTCGGCCCGACGCAGCCGAATCTTGTTTTTACGGCCCCAGCCAGAGGTTATGGTCGTTGGTTTTTCGCGGCCAGTAGGGTCAACTTGCCAGATGTCGTACCGGTCGTAGAGCCAGAGATAGCGATCGCCTGTTGTCCAGCCAGCCGCCCCGTAGGAACCGGGTAAGTTAGGCGTATCATGTTCTTCGTCGAAAAATTTGCTTGGCAGGCCACGGGTCAGGTCAATGCGTTTGCCTTCGGGAATCGACCAGGCCCGCCAAAGCGAATCGCGCTCATCGAACCAGTAGGCGTATTTACCTTCGGGTGAGAGCTTGGGCTGCGACGCCATGATATCGTTGGCGATGCGCTTCTTTTCACCGGTTTGGGCGTCGACCAGATATAGGTCCGTATGGCCAGGGTCCCAGGACGATTGGACCTGATAGGGGAGGTCGCTCAGGCCAAGCAGGTAACGGGCGTTCTTTTTTGGATCGAACGAAACGGTGGGTACTTCGCGGCTCGCCAGGGGCGTAATTTTGCCGGACTGTGGATCGTAAACAGTCAAGAACCCCCGTTCTTTTTCTTCCTTCAACCGGCGTTGCTGCATGGGTTGCAGGCGGGTATCGGTCCAGGTCCAGATGTCCATTTTTACTTTTTCATCCTCGGGCGTCAGGCTGTCTTTGGTTGGCTTTGGCGCAATGGGAGACGTTGAGAAATAGAGCCGGGTACCATCATCCGAAAACTTTGGCTCCCGATATTCATTGACCGACCAGCCTTTGGGCAGGGCTTTCGTGAGGGTGTCGGCTATGACCTTGAACGGCGCTTCGGGGACTGTTTTTTTGGTTGATTTTCCTTTTGCCGCTACCGTTGGCGACAGGCTCTTGTAGTATAATGTGAAGACTTTTACATCACTCCCGGCGCTGTCGGCGGAGGCCATCCAGGTGAGTTGCTGACCAACTTTATCGACGGCTAGCCCTTTGTAGATTTTCCGTTTGGAGCTGGTATCAACCAGCATCGTTTGCCCATTCGTGGTGTTAAACAGAAAAACGCCGGGAATACCGGTCTCGCCCGTTTTCAGTGAATCATTCGCCGATTCTTTGCTGTAGAAAATCGCCTGACCATTGTCGGACATGGCCACGTTGGAAACGTACCGAACGGTTTTGCGGGTACCATCGGCCATATTCAGGAGCGTCAGATCGTCGCCCTTGGGCTTTTTTGCCGTTCCTTTCCGGGTCGTCACCGCGGTTGTCGAGACGGGAGGCAGGGGCGTGAGCGTATCTTTCAGCGAGGCCGCCCGTGGTGCGGGTCGTTCTTTGTCGTCTTTTCGTTCCTGCACCACCGCCAGCCACGACCCCGAATCCTTGCCAAAAACGAACGACTTGGCGTTGGGCAGTTTAGTAGGTTTTCCGGTCGTCAGGTTCAACACCAGCAAACTGTCTTTGGGCAGTTCGTCGGCTTTCTTCTTCTTCAATTTGGCCTTGCGGGTGTCGGTATACGGAGCTTTCAGCCGCATGACCAAAAACTTGCTGTCGGGGGTAAACTGAGCCATGTAACCGCGCGGGAAAACATACTGCTTCCGGTTCGTGTTGGTACCAGATGTTGTCACCTCTAATCGGCCATCGCCTTCCTGAGGATCAATCTGGTAGGCAATCCATCGGCCATCGTTCGAGATTTTTTCGGACTTTACGCTTTGCCAGCGGTCATAGTCGGCGGCATTGAGCGGTCTTTTTTGACTCTGTGCAAATAGGGACGTTGAGAGTAAAAGACAGAGTAAAAGTTGATTCAAGTGTTTCATCAAAGGAGGAGAGTTAAAAACTAACGTAAACTACAAAAAAGCCATCGCTGGTGAAACCCCATCTGTTAATCAGCCTATTACTTATGAGATACTTTCAATTTATTATACTATTGTTAGGCTGCGTCCCCATTTTCTCACACGCTCAACAGAATTCCGGCCTTAAGCAGGAATTGGATAGTATGTATGTGCTGGATCAGCGCAACCGCGAATGGTTATCGAAACTGGGCAACAATCAGCCATTAACGGATAGCCTGAGCACTGTGTACAAGACGGACCGGTCGAAACTGGCGAGTGTGCTGTGGGCTGAACAGACGAAAATCGATACGATGAATCTAAATCGGGCTGAGGCTATTTTAAAGCAGTATGGGTATCCTGGCAAAAGCCTGGTCGGTGCCCCTGCCAATCAGGCGATTTTCTATATCATTCAACATTCAAGCAAAATTGAGACGTATCTGCCGGTCATCAAAAAAGCCGCCGACCAGAATGAGTTGCCGTTTTTTCTATACGCCATGATGCTCGATCGTTCATTGATGTATGCCAGTAAACCACAAATTTACGGTACCCAAGTATCCTGCCGACAAAACAAAGCAACCAAACAATCCCGTTGTTTTGTCTGGCCGATTGCTGATGCCAAAACTGTGAATGAACGACGGAAAGAAGCCGGATTCGGACTCACTGTCGAAGAAAACGCAACCCGGCTCAATGCCGCTTACGAACCGGCAACAACGGTAGACGAGCTGAAAAAGACGTATGTTTTTTGAGAAGCTAGAATTTTCATTTGCACTGGATTCAAACCCAGTGCAAATAAAAATTCTAGCTCGTTACTCCTTTACTAATTCAGCCAGCCCAACACCCGAATCCGCTGCGCCGTAATACACCCAGATTTTCCCGGCGTTATCGCTGCCCTCGGGCCATTGTATCCAGCCATTCGAGAAAACGACATTGGGAAAGAAACCCTCTTTCTCCCAGGAAAGCTCGGGGGTAAGGAGGGGAGCTACCGATCGGTCCAGCACGATTGATGGGTCATCTTTGTCGAGTAATGCCAACGCCAGGGCGTAAGCATGAGTCTGGTCTGCGCCGTGGTAGCAAACCAGCCAGCCCTCGTCGGTTAAGATTGGTTCGGGACCGGCGCCAATTTTGCCTCCTTCCCAGGAGAAATTGGCCTCCAGTACGCCCCGGCCCCCAAACAGAAAGCGGTGGTTTCCCCAATGGACGCCATCGACCGAATCGGCCAGCCAAATGGATGGCTTTCCAATTTCCGACACCATCGGCCGGTGTAGCAGCCTATATTTTCCGTTGATCTTCTGCGGAAACAGCGCGACGTCTTTATTAGGTGGCGGTAAAATCATTCCCAAGCGCTCAACGGTTTTGAAGTCGGTGGTAACGGCCAGGCCTACGCCCGGTCCGTGTTCGGATACGGCCGTATAGGTAATCCAGTATTTTCCTTCCAGAAACGTAATGCGGGCATCTTCAATCCCGAACGATTCATCCATACGGGCTGGAAAAAGAAATGGCTTGTCATCAATTTTAAAATGGATGCCATCCTGGCTGCGGGCCAGTCGTAAGTGACTTATTGACGTGAGATAAACCTTGCCCTGAATGTCTATAACGCGTGGGTCGTAGGGCTCGGTTGGCTCAGGAAAGCGTTTGATAACCAGGGCTGGAACGCCGTCCTGTTCTTCGATTAGGGGAATAAGAATTGTACCTTTCTCGGCTTTTGGAGCCTCTGCCACGCGCAGTAGCAGTAGGATTTCGTTCTCGAAAATACAGGCGGCTGGGTTGAAAGCGCCCAATACCTCAAAACCCTCGATTGTTGGATTTACGTCGCTTGTTTGTATAATTGGCTGGTCAACGAGTCGCTGGAGCTGATATTGTCTCATTTATACTGATTTATGAATGGCCGTACTACGCGTATAATCCAGTAACTCACAAACGGAATGCACTGTTATAGCGTAAATCTCAATAAGTTTTTACAATCGCTAAACCTTCCGGGAAAGAGACGCGTTAACAGGGGTGAACTAACTTTTATACTCTTTAAACCATGATTTACCAGCTAGCATTTGATCAGGACGAAGACGTTCTGATGCTTAACCCAGATCCAGAAACAGCCGCCTTCGACGATGATGAGGATGACTTCGACGATGCGGGAGCTGACTTCGATGAACTAGGCTCCGGTGCCGCCAGTGGCTATGGAGGAGACGATCTGGACGACATCGAAGATGACTTCAGTGAGGATGATCTGGACGAAGATCTGGATGACGATTCGATTGAAGACGACCTGGACGATGATAGCATGGAGTAAGCTATCCCTGCACCACGATCGACGGCTCGGTTAGCCGGAAGTCGAAGAGCTTTTCACTACATTTCTTTACTCAACCAAGACTATGGCAAACCAAGAATCAACTCCAGACCCGAAGGAAGAAGCCCTTGTTACTACAGAAGGTGCTGTTACTGATGGGACCGCGCCTGACGCAGACACTCAGTCGTCTGCGGCCAGTGAAGCTGGCGACCGAACCGCCGAAGACGGTTCCCGTGCGCCAAACGATCCGGCCGAAGGAGCGTAATCGTCTATAGCTGACTGATACGTGATGATTTTTTATTCAATCACGTATCAGTCATCATTACATTGAGAAGTGTTTGACACTTCATTTCAGTTTCCTGCCATTCGCGTTCAGGAACTGAATCTTCTGTCAGGCCCGCGCCAGCATATAGGGTCGCCACATTGCCTTCCAGCTTCATACAACGTATATGAACGAAGAGGTCGCTTTCGGGGCCTTCGTTGTTCGTATTAATATTCACTGGCCCCAGAAATCCACTGTAGAGTTCCCGATCGTGTGTTTCGTGCTGCTCAATAAATCGAAAAGCGACATCACGGGGCATGCCGCACACGGCCGACGTCGGGTGTAATAGCCGGAGCATGACGGTGCCCAGCTGCGGATAACGCACGGCCTGCGTATCAACGGTGAAGCAGGTACTCAGGTGCATCAGGTTTCCGGCGATGAGCGTTTTCGGCCCTTCTTCCAGGTATTCACGAAGCCTGATCTTTTTGAAGCACTCAATGATATAGCGGCTCACCAAGGCCTGCTCTTCGATTTCTTTTTGGGACCACATGGCTTCGGGGGGACGTTTGGGCGTTCCATCTGGCTCAAAGGCCGACTGCGTCCCTGCCAGTGATGCCGTTCTGAAAATGCCATTGGCATCCACACTAACCAGACGTTCGGGGGTAGCACTAATCCAAATTTGCCCCTTCTCCGGAATCGAAACCGCCGATACGAAAGCGGTCGGGTAGGCCGCACATAATTTGTCGAAGAGAGCCACAGCGTTTGGCGCATCTGTAAATACAACCCGCTTTGTTCGTGACAAAACCACTTTTCTAAACTCACCTCGCTGCATGGCGTCAACAGCCAGCGCCACGTTTCGTACATACTCCGCTTGCACATTCGGATCGTGTAGGGGCGTTGCGGTCGTTTGGGCGGGTTGGCTAGTCGATTGACTGGCAAGCTGGGCCGACAGGGCTTGCCAGAACGTGTCGGCTATCGCGTTATCGGCCGTCGTGTTGGTATGCGCTTTCGAGTGAGCCTTGCCAGACTCTGAAAACATAGCCTGAATATCCGCTCTCAGAAAAAGTGTCTGGTCGCTAGTGCCCGTACTGATGCCATCCGATGTATTGGTTGGTGCCGTACCCGACAGGTTGTCGAAAGGGCTTACTAAAAATCCGGCGGGTAACTCGTCCAGATCGGCCGATACCCGTGGTAATACGTCGTCGAATGAGACAATCAGGTGTTTATCAAGTTGATTCGGCAACCGCCACAGAGCAGCCGGAAAGCCAAGCAAATGAGCCGTTTCCCAAAGGTTAGTGGCCTTGGGGCGACGGTCGATGGTCGAGAGCGTATTGATAGAGTAATCAGGTTGCATAGCCAGCAACCAGGCGGTTTAGGCCCGGCTAGCGGTATAACAGTTAATGCAACGATTTTGTGCGTGATATCGTAAAAGAGTCAATGGCTAAGCGCTCAAAAGTCTGTTTGAGCGTTTACGACTTCAAATAATTATAAATACTAAAGCTCCGTCAATGGGTTTTCGCTTTCTCTATCTACTTGTTGTCTGTTGATTGAGGCTGATTCGATTCGATTTATGGCTGATGGATTACCATTTACGAAAATCTTGTAACGGTAAAAAAAGAAAAGTAGTGGTATCGGCTGGGTTTTTCTTTATTTGCCCTTGTTCAACCGATTCCACTATGAAACTTTCCGCTGATTTATGCCGCGTTCTTCGGTGCGTAATCTTCCTGCTTTTTGAGAGTAGTGTAGCGTTCACGTCCTGCGTTGCCCAGGAGAGGCCTATTCGCATACTCGACAAGCCTATTGTTTTTGATGAGGAGCGTAGAGAGCTTTCGCTTGATTACCTGGCTCGCCGGCATGGGATTAAGCAGGCGGAGCCTTACATAAAGCCTAGGATGATTGTGCTGCACTGGACGGCCATCTCGACGCTTGATTCAGCATTTGATGCGTTCAATCCGAGCATACTGCCTGGTCGTGCCGATTTGCAGGCGGCTAGCCGGTTGAATACGGCAGTTCCATTTTTAGTTGATCGGGACGGGACTATTTATCGACTTTTGTCCGACACCACCTTTGCCCGCCATTGTATTGGGCTGAACTACTGCGCGATTGGAATAGAGAACATTGGTAATAACGACCTGACCGAAGCGCAGTTGGACGCTAACGTACAGTTAGTCCGTTACTTAAAGCAGAAGTATAATATTGACTACCTCATTGGCCATTACGAATACCGGGATTTCATCGGCACGCCACTCTGGAAAGAAACCGACCCGAACTACCTGACCGAAAAAGTCGATCCCGGAAAAGCGTTTATGCGAAGCGTGCGGAAGCGCGTCAAAGACCTGAACCTAAAAGGAAGCCCGCTACAGGCAGAGTGAGGGAAAGATGCTGGCTAATGACGCCTAAGAGCCTGTAATAGAGAGTGCCTTTTCAAGCAGGTTTATTTAAACGAATTATTCTCTGCTAAATCACCTTTGCCATATGCTTGCCAGGTCGCTTGTAAATAGCAAACATAACGGCTTAAGAAATTAATCTTTACTTCCTGTTCCTGAAGTAGCTGGTCTTTTGCTGCACTCTCCGTTTGCGTAGAATTAGTCAGATGGTAGTTCTGTAGATTGTCGGGCGTGGTACCTAAGGCATTGGCTATTTGTGTTAACCGTTTGGCGCATGCAAGGCTATTGCGTTAGATTCCGTTGCAGGAAAATCAGTCCGTTGCTGTAAATCAGGAGATATTCTACGTGGCTCCACGTAGCACCGATTACTACGGCGAAGTCCGTATTCCACAGCAAAATTCGGGAAAGGTGGCCGTTGGGCAGTCGGTACTGATAAAATTTGCAGGCTACCCCTATCAGGAGTTTGGAGCGGTACGGGGTTGCATAGCCAGGATTGCCGATGTGTCACTCAAAGATAGCGTGTTCCTGGCCAAGGTACTCCTGCCAACTGGGCTGCAAACGACCTACGGAAAACAACTATCCTATAAAACCGGCATGGCTGCATCAGCTGAAATCATCACCAACGACAGTCGTCTGCTCGAAAAGCTGTTCTACCAGATTCGAAAAGTGGGGAATGGGCAATAAGTGAGGAAATAAGCGAAAAGCTATTCGGCAGTCCGATTGTTTCTGCGAACTTCGCGACCGTAACTTCTGCTCTCGACTTTATGATCCGTATCTTTCAGCAAGACGCAACGTCCGTCCGAAAAATCCGAGATATTGATTCCTTCTCCAATACCGAACGGACACTTTGGGTAGATCTTCAAAATCCGACTCCCGTTGAGATCAAGCGAGTAGAAGAGAAATTCGATGTCGATTTTCTAAGCCAGCAGGAGCAGCTCGAAATCGAAAGTAGTTCGCGGTATATCGAAGAGGACGATTTTTTGATTGCTAACTCTAACTTTCTGGTGTCCGATGCCGAGCATCGCTATGTAACTGTACCGGTGAGTTTTCTGCTGAAAGACGATACGTTATTTACGTACCGAAATGCTGACCTGAAAGCCTTTGCCGATACGGTGAAGCGCATCAAGTCGCGTCGGGCGTTGTTCAATGATGGGGCACAGATCCTGATTTCCATTTTCGAATCCCGTATCGATTCGGATGCCGACCTGATCGAAATGGTATCGGGCGAAATAAAAGCCATCAATCGCATGCTCGATCTCGATGCGAACCTCGACCGCGAGATGCTGCTCAATATCAACGATTACCAGGAGTTGACCATGTCGATCCGGGAGAATGTGGTTGACAAACAGCGCGTTATATCGTCCATGATTCGGTCGGATGGCTGGTTTAATGAGGTTGAGCAACAACGGCTCCGTACGTTGATAAAAGACATTAACTCCCTGATTGATCATACCAACTTTATTTTTGAGCGGCTGGAGTTTTTGCAAAATACTTACCTCGGTTTGATCGACCTGGAGCAAAACCGGGTCGTTAAAATCTTTACCGTTGTATCGCTCGTCTTTCTGCCGCCAACGTTGCTGGCCAGCATTTGGGGCATGAACTTCGATGAGATGCCCGAAGTCCACTGGAAATATGGCTACGTGTTTGCCTTGGCCATGATGGTTTTGTCGTCAGCGCTGACGGTCTGGATATTCCGGCGTAAAAACTGGCTATAAAAAGAGCGTATCGTAACTGGCAAAATAATCAACTTTAGACCGAGTTACTTTTGCCTTTATTCACGTCTGATTGCCGACTTAACTATTCAATCCTACACTATGGAGCAGGCACAGACTAGAATGGAACGCACGTACGATCAGGTGCTATCCTTCGCTACAATTTATGGTGGTCGTATACTACTGGCAATCTTAACTCTTATTGTTGGCCTTTGGCTTATTGGCTGGATCGTAAAACTACTATCTTCGATGCTGACAAAGCGGCACGTTGATCGGGATGTGCAGCCGTTTCTGCTATCGTTAGTCAATGGGTTGCTGCGGGTGTTGCTGTTATTGAGTATTGCCAGCACGCTCGGCGTTCAGACCACCTCATTTGTTGCCATTGTGGGTGCCGCCGGCCTGGCGGTTGGCCTGGCCCTTCAGGAGAGTCTGGCAAACTTTGCCGGTGGCGTACTGATTTTGACGTTTAAGCCGTTTCGCGTGGGCGATCTGGTTGTTGCCCAGGGCTTTACCGGTAATGTCGAAGCGGTTCGGATTTTTGATACGACGCTGGTGACGCTGGACAATAAGACGATCATTCTGCCCAACGGTCCGCTATCAACATCCGCGATTACCAATATCAGCACCCGAGGAGTCATTCGGGTCGACCAGGTGTATGGCGTAGGTAGTCAGAACGATATCGACGCAACCAGAGCCTCCATTATGAAAGTGGTTGCGGCCTGCCCATTTGCCTTGAAAGATCGTGAACACGATGTTCTGATTGCTAAATTGACGCCCAACTCGCGGGAGTACGACGTACGCGTCTGGACCAAGAGTGAAAATTATTGGGATACCCATTACTACATGCTGGAAAATATTGCCCGGCAATTCGGGAAAGACGGCATCGAAGCACCTAAACCGAAAATGTTCATTACCAGCGAAGACTAAGGATTTTTGACAATGGCCTGCCGATAGCCTGTCTGAACTGTGGTTACTGGTAACCGCCAGCACAGTGGCGACAACACACGCGATGATACCCGTTTGAACAAATCAGACGGGTATTGTTTTTACAACAGGATGAAGTTTGTTTACTCGTACGTTAAACGTTTCGGGGACAAATGCATCTAATCGTCAACGTGTTTCAGTACGCGGCAGAAAACGACCTAACGTCATGAGTATCCTGAAAACAATTAACCTGCTTGGCTTGATAGCGGTACTCGCTTTAGAACCAGTTTTGACCCAGCCAGCTTCAGCTCAGCCGGGAATCAGTGTTCCCGTTCAAACGTTTTATAATGAACTGGCCCCGTATGGACAGTGGATGCCGAGCCCTGCGTACGGCTCTGTCTGGATACCCAATGTCGGGCAGGATTTTCAGCCGTATGCGACCGATGGGCACTGGGTCGTGACCGAATTTGGGAATACCTGGGTGTCCGATTATCCCTGGGGATGGGCACCCTTCCACTATGGTCGCTGGTATTTCGACAATCAGTATGGTTGGGCGTGGGTGCCGGGTAGCGACTGGGGACCTGCCTGGGTATCGTGGCGGACGGGTGGCGGGTATTATGGCTGGGCGCCCCTGGGACCTGGCTTTGATATCAATGTCAACGTAAACATTCCTGCTCCTTACTGGACCTTCGTTCCGCAGGTATACATCACCAGCCCTTACCTGTATAGCTATCGGGTGGCCCGGCCGAGCGTGGTAAACATATACCAGAATACAACCATCATCAATAACATATACCGGTCTAATAACCGGGCGTATGTGTACGGACCCAATCGGGGAGAAATTGAGAGGGTAACCCGGCGCAGTGTTCCGGTGTATCGCATCGACCCGCTGGATCGTCCCGGACGTTCGGTCGTTGGTAACGGATCAGTCGGTTTTTATCGGCCCGGTGGCCAGTCGTCGGGGTATGGACAAAATTATGGTCGGAGCGACCGTGATGATCGGTATGACCGGAATGACCGGTTCGATAACTCGCCCCGCCCGAACTATAACAATAACAATGCGCCCAGTCGGGGAACCTACGGAGGCAACAACTCGTACAACGGCAACAACACACCCGGTCGGGATTATAATGGGAACAATGCGCCTAATCGCCCTGACATTGGTACTCCTAACAATACGCCCAGTCGGGATTATAATGGCGGTTCGAGTCGGGGAAGCTATAATGGAAGCTTTAATAACAATGCACCCGCTGATCGGAATGGAACTGTGAATACGCCAGCGCCGAATCCCGGAAACGCTGCGCCAACGCCTTCGAATCGGTTTGAGCCTGGCCGCGGCAGCTTTCAGCCAGCTGGTGCAACGAGAAGTGAAACGCAGCCCGGTAGTTTTCAACAGCAACAGCCCAACCGGACGTTCGAGCGAGCTGACCGGCCGGGTTCGCTGGGTAACTCCGGTTCGCCTAATATCCAGAGCGCGCCGTCGGCACCGGCTGGCCGTAGTGACGGCGGGACTTTCCAGCGGATGCCCGAAAGTCGGGGTGGACAAATCCAACCACAACCCCGTGTTCAGGAGCAGCCGCAACGCGGAAACGGGGGTGCTGAACGCCAGCGCGGTCCACGATAAGCAAACAAATCAGTCAAACCGCCAGGGGCCCAAAAGAAACGCATGTTTCTTTTGGGCCCCTGGCGGTTTGGGGTTATTAAAACAACAAATGACTGATTTTATAGCACGAGGTGTTGAGAAACATTTCATGTCGGTTATAAGTAACTGACAGCACATTGCCCATGAGCATGTACGCTGCGCAATACGCTTTGTCGGTTCGGTATCTGAAAGAAGCCTATTAAGCGGTACTTTTGCCCGATATGCGTTATTTTATTGAGTTGTCGTATCGGGGAACGGCCTACCACGGCTGGCAAACACAGGCCAACGGCGTCAGTGTGCAGACTACCCTCGAGTCGGTCTTGACACAGCGACTTGGCAAACCAATCTACATCATGGGCAGTGGGCGTACGGATGCGGGCGTTCATGCAAAACAACAGTTTGCTCACTTCGATGTTGACGAACCGCTTGACTTGACCGAAGCCTTTATTTATTCGATCAATTGTCTGTTACCCGAGGACATTGCCATTCACACAATTTTTCTGGTTCGACCAAAAGATCATGCCCGCTTTTCGGCTAATTCCCGGTATTACCAATACCATGTGACGCGTCAGAAAGATGCGTTTCAAAGCAACCTGACGTATCATTTCCGGCCATTGCTGGATATCGACCGGATGAATAAGGCGTGCGAAATTCTTTTGCAACATACCAATTTTCAAAGTTTCAGTAAAGCCCGTGCCAACGTGACGCATTTTCACTGCAAACTCGATTTTGCCCACTGGAAACATACAAATGAGGATTGCCTGACGTTTTATATTAAAGCCGACCGGTTTTTGTGGGGGATGGTACGAACCATTGTTGGCACCATGCTCGAAATAGGGCAGGAGCGGATGAGCCTCGACCAGTTTGAACAGATAATTCTGGCGCGTGATCGAACTGTGGCGGGCCGGGCGGCACCCGCCAATGGACTGTATCTGGTGGAAGTTGGTTACCCGGAAGCCGTACTCGAGAACAGAATCTGAGATGTGGTTCTGAGCATGGCTATTTTCCGCTCGGTGCTGATTTTCGGTCTGTTATGCTAAATTTTGTTAAATTCGACCTTTCCCCGGTCGAATCCGTTATTTTTGTCTCAATAACACGAACCCACTAAATGGCTCGTAACAAGAAAAAAGTAGGTGCGTATCCCAGTGGCATGATTTTATTTAGTCTGACACTGGCTTTATTTTTAATTGGTTTCTGTGGTCTGCTGGCTATCCAGTCAAAGAAGCTGGTAACATACATTCGCGAGAATTATGAAGTGCGGGCTTTTTTGGATAAAGACCTTAGTGCTAAGAAGAGTACAGCGCTTTTTCAGACAATAGCTGAACAGCCTTATATTTTGAAAGTCAATGGTGTACCTCAAATCAATCTGGTTACCAAAGACGAAGCGGCCAAGGAATTCATTGCTGAGACCAAAGAAGATTTCTCGAAGTTTTTAGGCGAAAATCCACTGCATGACAGCTACCGGATCAAACTCAATGAGGGTTATTTCGAGGAAGCTAAATTGCAGGAAGTAAAGCGGGATCTGGAGGAAATAGACGGCGTGTTTGAGGTGGTCTATCAGGAGAATCTGGTGGATAATATTAACCGGAACATTACAAAAATCTATGCGGTGATGTCGGCTTTCGCCTTAATTCTGCTTATCATTATTGTTGTGTTAATGAACAATACAATCCGGCTGGCGCTGCACTCCCAACGCATGTTGATTCGAAGTATGCAGTTGGTGGGGGCGACAAATGGATTCATTACGCGGCCGTTTCTAGGACGGGGCTTATGGCAGGGGTTTCTGGCGGGCATCATTGCCGTAGTGCTGTTGATTGCCGGTCTGCAGATTGCCATTCATAATCTGCCCGAATTGGGAACGTTTCAGGATACTGAAAAAATGATCGTTCTGATGGCGGGCATTGTGGGATTGGGTGTGCTGATTGGCTTCCTGAGTACGTTTCAGGCTGTTAATCGGTATCTGGGACTTACGCTGGATGAACTTTATTGATTGGCTGCTGAATCCTGTACGCTTGAGCCACAGGAATCGACATGCCAAACCTACACAGTGATTTTAAGGTTACACAAAAAGCATAACTGACGAACGAACATGGCAAAAGATAAACAAGCTGGCGCGCCAACCTTGACTCGCGATCAACCAGCCCCCAAAATAGTCGCCACAACAACGGCGCCCCCAAAAACTGTTCCAACCCGGTCGTCGTTCGCAGAGCCAGTTCGGCGCGACACGGCTGCGGCATTGCCCTTTGGCCGGCAGAATTATATTCTGATGCTGGCGGGTATCGGTATTATTCTGGCCGGGTTCTTTATTATGAGCCTCGACAAAGAAGAATTCGGCTTTGGTTTCCTGGGATTAACGCTGGGTCCGTTAGTCGTTATGGGCGGGTTCATGCTCGAGTTTTTCGCGATCCTCGCCCGTCCCAAGGCCTAAAGTTTGTGGTTTGTGGTTTGTCGTTTCGTGCCACTTGCTATAAGTTTGTCTGTCGTTGATAAACTAGAACGACAAACCACAAACTACAACCAGGATTAATGGAGCTGATTCATGCCATTGCGCTGGCCATTATTGAAGGATTGACCGAGTTTTTGCCGGTATCCTCAACGGGCCACATGATTATTTACTCTTCGCTGGCAGGTATTGCCGGAAATGAATTTACCAAATTATATACCGTCGACGTCCAGTTTGGCTGTATTCTATCCGTACTGGTTTTGTATCACCGTCGCTTTATGACGGACACCCGCAAAGGTACGTTTGTGGTTCCCAGTTACCTCAAATCGCTGCCGCCCCGCCTGCAGCCCATGGCGGATTTCTACAGTAAAATTCTGATTGCCTTTCTGCCTGCCGCCGTCATTGGATTTTTGCTGAATGATTTTATCGACTCGTTGTTGGAAAGCATTAGGACTGTAGCCATTTCGCTGCTGTTGGGTGGTATTGTGCTCGTGTTTATTGATCGGATTGTAAATCGGCAACCGAAAGATGGCGATGTAACCGTGCCCGATGCCATTCGCATTGGGTTCTTTCAATGCATCGCCATGATTCCGGGCGTTTCGCGGTCGGCGGCAACCATCATCGGTGGCATGTTTCAGGGACTCAGCCGCACGCAGGCCGCAGAGTTTTCGTTCTTCCTGGCCGTACCGACAATGGCCGCTGCTTCGGGCTACAAGCTGCTCAAAACATACAAGCTTCTCCAGCCTGCCGACTACCAGACATTGCTGATCGGTAATGTGATCGCCTTTGTGGTTGGTTTGCTGGCCATTCGCGCCTTTGTCGGGTTTCTCAACCGATATGGCTTTAAAGTATTTGGCTACTACCGAATTGCCCTCGGCCTGTTGCTGTTGGGCCTGATGGCGGCTGGTGTTAAATTGGATGTTTTATAATGTCGAGGTATTCAGTTTACGGTGATTCGTCGCTGGATAGGCATACACCCAAGTCAGTAAACCCCGGCGGGAATCGCGTAAACCACAAACCGTAAATCGTCAAGTTGAGCAAAGAACAAATTCCCGATCCCGGTCAGGTCATCTTAATTGATAAACCACTCACGTGGACATCGTTCGATGTAGCGAACAAGCTTAAATACGCCTGTAAGTTTAAGAAAATTGGTCATGCCGGTACGCTCGACCCATTGGCAACTGGCTTGCTCATTCTTTGCACGGGCAAAATGACCAAGCAAATCGATCAGTATCAGGCCCAGGAAAAGGAATATACCGGTACGCTCGTTCTGGGTAAAACCACACCTTCCGTCGATCTCGAGACAGAAATTGATGCCGAGTACGACACAAGCGAAATTACACCTGAACAAATACACGCGGCTGCCCAACAGTTAACGGGTGATATTCTGCAAGTCCCCCCCATTTATTCAGCCATTCGTGTAAATGGGGAGCGGTTATATGAAAAGGCACGTCGTGGCGAAACCGCAGACCGGGTTGAAGGGGGCATTAAGGCTCGTACGGTTACGGTATCGGTTTTTGCCGTGAACGCAGATCGCTTTCCCGAAGTTGATTTTCGCATCGTGTGTTCAAAAGGGACTTATATTCGCAGTCTGGTACGTGATTTGGGCTTATTGCTCAACAATGGTGCTTATATGAGTGGACTGCGCAGAACGCGCATTGGCAACTTCCGGGTGGAGGATGCGGCCACCATTGAGCAGTTCATTGCTGCCCATCGTGCTTCACTGCCTGACCCACTTCCGACAAACGAATGATTATTTATACAGGACTCGATGATATCCAACCATTAGCAAATGCCGTGGTAACGAGCGGTACGTTTGATGGGGTTCACCGTGGGCATCAGACCATTTTGTCCCGACTGACAGAAGTAGCCAGGGCCAGTGGGGGAGAGTCTGTTCTGATCACCTACTGGCCACATCCTCGTACGGTGGTTTCCAACGATAGCCAGAATCTGAAGCTATTGACAACGCTGGACGAAAAAATCGAACTTCTCGACCAGGCGGGTGTCGATCATCTGGTCGTTATTCCGTTTACGCGCTCCTTTTCGGAACTGACATCTGAAGAATACATTCGCCAAATTCTGATCGATAAAATCGGTACCAAAAAACTGGTGATCGGCTATGATCATCGCTTTGGCCGGGATCGCGAAGGTGGGTTTGATTACATTCAGGCGCACCAAAGTGAGTATGGATTTGAGGTAGAGGAAATTCCCCGGCAGGATATAGAAGCGGTGGGCGTCAGTTCGTCAAAAATCCGGGCGGCACTACATGAAGGCAATGTCCACACGGCAAACCGGTTTCTGGGGCGGCTCTATAGCCTTACCGGAACAGTTGTGAAAGGACGTCAGCTTGGCCGTACCATTGGCTTCCCAACGGCTAACTTACAGGTCGACGATCCGTCCAAGCTTATTCCGGCCAACGGCGTATACGCGGTCGACGTCGACTATGCCGGGCAAACCCTGGGCGGTATGCTGAATATTGGCTTTCGACCTACCGTTGCTGGAACAAATCAAACGATTGAGACCTATATTTTTGACTTCGATAAAGATATATACGGCGAACACATTACCTTGAAATTCAGGGAGTTTTTGCGCCCTGAGCAAAAGTTCGATGGGTTGCCTGCTTTGGTGGCACAACTGAAACGCGACGAAGAGTCGGCCCGGTCGATCCTGAATCAATAGCTTACCGGCCAATGGCCAGCCCCGCTACATAGCCCGTTGTCCAGGCGCTCTGGAAGTTAAAGCCGCCCGTAATGCCATCGACGTCCAGCACCTCACCGGCAAAGAAGAGGCCAGGCTGGGCTTTGCTTTCGAGCGTTTGTGGGTGTAGCCCATCAAAGGAGATTCCTCCGCAGGTTACAAACTCATCTTTAAACGTGCTTTTGCCCATCACCTTGAACTGGCTGTTGGTAAGTCGTTCAGAAAGTCGGTTGAGGGGTTTAGCGGGTAGATCGGCCCAGCGCTGCGCTTCGGCAATACCTGACTCCTGTGTCAGCGCCTGCCAGAGTCGGGCAGGAAGCCCAAACGGATTTTGAGATACCACTTGTTTTCGGCCATTCTGCTGCCTGAAATCCTGGAGCTTGGTTCGTAACTCATTTTCATTTAACGTAGGTACCCAATTCACGCGGAGTGTAAACTGATAGGTTGCATCGGCAAGATCGCGGGCTGCCCAGGCTGACAGGCGCAGGACGGCTGGTCCACTGAAGCCCCAGTGCGTAAACAACAAGGGGCCGCGCTGTTCCTGCTTGGTGCCTAGAACCGAAACTTTGGCATCAGGGACAGCCACACCGGCTAATGACAGAAAGGGGCTATCGGGTACGTTAAACGTAAACAAGGAGGGAACCGGCGAAAGCAGCGGTTCGCTCTGTTCTGGCAGCCAGTCGTACCCGTCTACTTTGGGAAAACCGCCCGTAGCGATCAAAACACGATCTGCCACAAGAATTTCATCTGTAAGCAGGTGCAATTGCCAGCGGCCCTGTTCATCGCGCATCATTGAGCTGACCCCGCAACTGGTACGAATGCTGATACCCAAACGGCGAGCGGTCTGGAGCAGGCAGGTCACGATGGTTTCGGACGTATTCGTGCTTGGGAACATCCGCCCGTCGGCTTCAGTTTTCAGCGTTACGCCCCGCTTCTCGAACCAGGCAACGGTGGCGGCTGCATCAAACTGATTCATGAGCGAGCGTAACGGTTTCTCACCGCGCGGATAATGCTTGACAAACGTCCGGTTTTCGAAACAGGCGTGGGTGACATTACAGCGCCCTCCGCCCGAAATGCGGACTTTGTTCAGTACAGTACGGGTCTTCTCAAGAATGGTGACGGTGGCGTCCGGAAAGGTTTCGGCGGCTGTTATGGCTCCGAAAAAGCCAGAGGCTCCGCCCCCAATAACCACAATAGTTAACGATGACATGAGTTTTTAACAGCAGTTTAAGATGAACGGTTCATGACTTTTGGTACTGCTAACCCAGTTGGTCTCTTCGCCACTTTATCTTAAGAAGCTTCAGATCTGGCTGGGCGGTTTCATCAGCATGGCGAAAACAATGTAACTTTACTTTCATGTTCTTCAAACCTCGCTTTTCAACTAAAAAATATACTCGCCGGGGCTTCCGGTTACGCAGCAACACGCTGGTGTTACTGTTCATCTTCTTTTTAATCGGCCTGTTTTTACATTATGGTGGCCGAACTCAGCCCGTGGTGGCTTTCTGGAACGATTTTCGGCAGATGATTGGGCTGGGTCGCTCGAAATCACACCCTGAAGAAGATAACCCTTACAAAGCACCTGAGCCAACTGATTCTGATGTCGCAACGCACAAACGGCGGAAGGGCAGACCAAAATCCGATGAAAGTGAAGCCAGTGATACAAGGTCTAATGGGCCAACCGGTGGCTCGTCGGGAAATCAGCGGTTCGATTTTGAAAAAGAGGTTGACTTCATTTTGCCGCTGGTTAAAGCGGGAGACGACATTGTCCGGCACGAAGGATATACACTGCGGTATCGGGATCAATACAAAGACGCTGATTGGGTCGCTTATCCGTTACTGAATTATGAAACGACGGGTGACGCGGATCGGAAATATGAGCAGTTTAAACCCGATCCGAGCGTAGAGAACGGTACCGCGCTTCCGTCCGATTATACGCGCTCGGGCTATGACCGGGGGCACCTGGCCCCCGCCGGTGACTTTAAGTTTTCGCAGCGAATCATGCGCGAAACCTTCTTTATGAGCAACATTACGCCCCAGGCGCCCGACTTTAACCGAGGCATCTGGAAAGAGCTCGAAGAGCAGGTTCGCTCCTGGGCCATTCGGGATAAGGGGATTTATGTGGTAACGGGCGCTGTCTTAAAGCCTGGTTTACCCACCATTGGCAAAGCCGTTGAAGTGAGTGTTCCGGAAAAGTTTTATAAGGTGATTCTGTACTGCGACAAGCCCAACATTCGAATGATTGGCTTTTTGTTGGACAACGAAGCGTCGAATAGCCCATTGAGCCAATTTGTGGTGCCGGTTGATCGCATCGAACAACTGACCGGAATCGATTTCTTTCCAAAAATACCTGACGACCTGGAACGCCGGCTGGAGAGTAAATCGCGAGAAGAAATGGTGTCGGAGTGGTTTGATAATTGATTTTATCAACAACGCCAGGCATTAACTCTGGCGTTGTTGATTAGTAGGCTTTACGGTATAGTATAGTACGAGCTTTTGAACTATCTACATGACCGGTTCATTGATTTGGTGAAATCAGCATGGGAGTTTTTCCATCGGTAACGATAATTTTAGCATTGGGCGATGTAGATAACTGCCTGAATGCTTCAATCGTTTTGTATTCGATGATCTGTTTGTTCAGGCCTTCTGAAATGATCTTCTGGGAGTCGGCTATGCCCTTTGCTTCAATCACCTTACGGTCGGCTTCCTTACGCTCTTTCATCAAGACAAATTCCATTTGCTGGGCCTGCTGCTCAGCCTCCAGCTTTTGTTCGATGGATTGCGCCAGCCCTTTGGGCAACTGAATACTTTTCATGAGTACGCTCTCAACCACAATGCCCCGTTTTTCCAGAACGGTATGCATTTCAGCGGCAATCTCCTTTTCGATTTCTTCTCGCTGACCGGTGTACATATCCTTGGCAAAATACCGGGCGCAGACATCGGCCGCTGCCGACCGGAATACGCTCACAATGACGACGTTTTCGTAACGGTCACCAATGGTTGACAGGACCTCGGGCGCTTTTTCGGGCAAAACGCGGTATAGGACAGCCATTTCCGCTGTTATGTTCAGGCCTTCTTTGGAGGGAATATTTTCGAGGGCCAGCGGCAGATTGATCGTGCGGGTTGGCACTTTGATAATCGTCGTTGTAAAGGGGTTATATGTATGCACGCCCGATCCGCGTACGACAGGATCTAATTTCCCCAAACGACGTTTGACTCCCACCTCGCCCTGCCGAATGGTTGTGCAGCTACCCAGCGAAATGGCAAGTAATAAACACAAATAGTAACTACTTTTTTTCATGATAGTAAGCGGAACAAATAATGTTACGCTAACTACCAGATTTGCGGTTAAAGCCTGATTGAAACCAAGTTAAGTTACTGTTAAAGTTAGGTGAGCGGTCAAAAAGTGCGTAACTCAGCCGGGCGTCATCATCGTTTGTCTACGTCTTCTGCTTCTTCTTCTTAGCGGCTGGGAAAAGTATATTGTTGAGAATCAGTCGGTAACCGGCGGAGTTCGGGTGTAGGTTCAGGTCGGTTGGTTCTTCGCCAATTTCATGTCGGTAGTCTTCCGGATCGTGTCCGCCGTAGAACGTGAAGAAGCCCCGACCGTAGGGCGCGTGGATGTAGCGAGCCTCACCAGCAGCCCGGTTCTCGGCCATAATAACGACCTCAGGCTTGATGTAATTTTTCTTGAACGCTGTTGTCTGACCCATGAACCCCTTGATGACGTTGGCATGGTTCTGCGTCAGCATGGTGGGAATTGGATCATATTTGGCCGAAAATTGAAACAGCGTAAAGTAGTCGTTGTGTTCGCTCAGGCCACGCTCTTCGGGTTGATTGTCGATGTTCGAAAACTCGATCAGGTACGGATTGGTGTATACCTGAAAATTTCTAAAAGCCAGTGTCTGACTGAAATCCAGTTTATTATTGGCATTAGGATCAGCAGGATCGCCATCGTAGAAGGCGTCGACAATATCCGTATTGTGCGAGGCCAACGCAATGTCGTAGGTATCTGTGGCGTTGCACATGGCGAACAGATAACCACCGCCAAGGACGAAGTCACGAATCTTTTGGGACACAGCCAGCTTCAACTGGGGCACTTTGGTGAAACCGAATTTACGGGTAATGCTTTCGGCTTCCTGTTTTTGAGCAATGTACCAGGGCTGGTCCTTGAAGTGGAAAAATTTGCCATACTGACCCGTAAAATCTTCGTGGTGCAGGTGGAGCCAGTCGTATTCGGGTAATTTTCCATTCATTACTTCTTCATCGAAAACCACATCGTAGGGAATTTCCGCGTACGTCATGACCATCGTCACGGCATCATCCCAGGGTTGTTTCGTTTTAGGGGAATAGACGGCTACCTTCGGCGGTTTCTGCAGCTTCACGGCATCCATATTGGCATCGGGAGCCGACACTTCCGAGAGAATCTGGGCCGACTGGGCGTCCGATATAACCTCATAGCTGACACCCCGAATCACCATTTCATTGATGAATGCCTGACTTTGGGGCATCATAAACGAGCCGCCCCGGTAATTCAACAGCCAGTCGATTTCCGTATCGTGCGTTTTCAGCACCCAATACGCAATGCCATAGGCTTTTAGGTGATTCTTCTGGCTATCATCCATCGGAATCAGAATTTTTGACGCCCACACCTGACCCGTCAGCGTGAGAAATAGGATAAGCGGTAACAGCAGGCGTTTCATTGGTTTCCCCGATAAAAATGCTTGTGGTAGTTTTGTCATAACGAAAGATAGGCAAATATTGTGCGAGAAAATAAAGTGGAAAGAGCGAAAGAGCCGAAGAGTGGCTACTAGAGCCCTAAAAGAGAAAAATTAAATTTTCTCGTTTTGGATCGCCTATCATACCGCCCATTGCCCAGTCATTCGTCCATACGTTCACAGTTTACCTTTATCGATGAACTTACTTGAAAATATTCGTGAAGGTTTGCGCTCGATTGCCAGCAACCGGCTACGAACGATTCTGACTTCCCTCATTATTGCGATCGGTATCACCTCGCTGGTGGGTATCCTGACGGCTATCGAGGGAATACAGAGTTCTGTCGATAGCAGTTTCGCGGGCCTGGGAGCCAATACGTTTAGTATTGTGGCCCGTCAGGATGCTTTCCGGCGGGGTGGCCGTGTACAAAAACAGGACGCGCCGATTGATTACTTCGATGCCGTCAACTTCAAACGCCGGTTTCCGTATGGGGCTACCATTGCGGTATCGACGTCGGTGTCAGGAGCCGCACAGGCGAAATTTGGTTCTAAAAAAACAAACCCCAACGTGCAGCTTATCGGGGGCGACGACGCCTACCTAAATGTAAAAGGATTTACGATTCAGAACGGCCGCAATTTTACGCAGAATGATTTAAGCCATGCGCTAAACGTAGCGATCATAGGGATCGAAGTGGCAAATACCTTATTTGAGAAAAAGCTAAACCCGCTGAATCAGGTCATTCGGGTGTCGGGTACGCAATACAAGATTATAGGTGTTCTGGATAAGAAAGGCGGTTTCTCGGGTGGTGGCGATGACCGGATTATTTTAATTCCGCTCGATAACGCCCGGGCGCTGGCTGGAACCCAAAAGCTTTCGTTCGATATTACGACCTCCGTGCCAACGGTATCGGACCAGGACGAAGCCGTCGATGAAGCGAGGGGCGTTATGCGGTTGGTTCGGCATGATCAGCTTGGGCAACTGGATTCGTTTGAAATCGAACGAGCCGACGATCTGGCTAAAGAAACGGCCAACATCACAGGCTATTTGCGCATAGGAGGTTTCGGAATCGGTTTCATTACGCTGCTGGGTGCGTCTATTGCCTTGCTGAATATCATGCTCGTTTCGGTGACCGAGCGAACCCGAGAAATTGGTATTCGTAAATCACTTGGCGCAACCCCCAAACGGATTCGGGAGCAGTTTCTAATTGAAGCCATTGTCATCTGCATTCTTGGTGGACTAGGGGGCATTCTATTGGGCCTGGGCGTCGGTAATTTGATTGCGGGTGTGATCAGCCAGGGGAAAGGCAGCTTTATTGTACCCTGGGGCTGGATGGGCCTGGGCATCGTTGTCTGCGTTTCGGTTGGGTTGTTTGCCGGTATTTATCCAGCCGTTCGAGCCTCCAAACTCGATCCTATTGACGCCCTTCGGTATGAGTAAATCAGACGAAGCACACACTGATTGCCGAATACGGTTTAATTTATCTTTCGTTTTGTTTGCATAAACCCTGGCGAAAACCTACTTTTGCACCCACGTTTGACAAACGCACCACGCCTTGGCGTGGCGATTCTGTCGCCGGGATGGCGGAATCGGTAGACGCGATGGTCTCAAACACCATTGTCTGCAAGGACATGCCGGTTCGAGTCCGGCTCCCGGTACTTACCGCTCTGCCAAGAGCAAACAAAAGCCACTGATTTTTCAGTGGCTTTTTGTGTTTCAACCGTTTATATTTTCGCTGCGTAGGTTCTATAGGCGATATAAACGACATGATATCATCATCATGGGTTGCTGCCCGTACGTCAGGTTTACTTCATCGGCATTGGTCATCCGTTTAAGGGCAATGAAAAAGAAATCACAAACCCGTGTTACCAACTCGCTTAGCTTTAGCGGTCAACCGATGCCAGTGCAAACACACGGATTAACGGGTGCTCTGGTTTGGGCAGTTGCCTGAACTGCAGAAATTCGATGATGGTTTTGAACCGCTTCATCGGGTTAATTTTCCTTTCTTACTTCAAGAACAATTTTGCCACGCACGTGTCTGGTTTCGCTTTCACGATGGGCGTCGGCTACCTGTTGCAATGGGTATACTTTGCTCACCACCGCTTTTACTTTTCCTTCGTTGATCAGTTGTGTGGTACCGCTCAGGGATGACGTGTAGGTTATACTCCCTCCGCCAACCAAGGTACCGGTGGCATTCTTTTGGGCCAGTGCGGTCAAAAAATCGTCCGTAAGGGGTTGGTCCAGATGCGTGCACACAAATATGCCTCCCTCCTTTATAACGTCAACTGACCTCAGCCTGATGCGCTCATCGCGAACAGGCGATGCGTTGAATACGACATCTATATCGCGCAGCAGTTCTTCGAATTTTTGATTCCGGTAGTCGATTACCTCATCGGCCCCCAACTCTTTTAAAAAATCAGCGTTGTAATCCGACGCTGTTCCGATCACGTAGCCACCCATTGCTTTGGCAAACTGCACCGCCAGATTGCCTACGCCACCGGCTGCCCCGTGAATAAGAACCCGCTGTCCCGGTTGTACGTTGCCCAAATCCACGATACCATTCCACGCAATAAGCGCGCAGGAGGGCAGGGCCCCGGCCTCATTGAATGTGATGTGCTGCGGCATTAATGAAAACTGGCTTGCTTTCGCGGCAATGTATTCCGCATAACTTCCATCGCCCGGAAAGTTCGGAACCCCATACACGCTGTCACCTTTTTTAAAATTGGTTACCTCACTGCCGGTTTCCTCTACAATACCGGCTGCATCCAGACCCAGACCCATTGGCAACGTCAGGAAAGACCGCATCAGCTCATTGCCGCCTTTACGGAAAATATAATCGGCAGGATTGACGCTGGTGGCATACACCTTTACTAAAATCTCATCGGCGGCAGGAATGGGGCGTTCTACTTCGGCCAATTTCATTACTTCAGGTCCGCCAAACTCATACACTCTAATTGCTTTCATCGTTCTGTTTTTTGTTCATGCAAAGGTCTGCACGCCCGTCAAAACAGATTTAGCCGAAATGCCCTTTCCCTTAGTCAAAAGTCATGTAGGCTTTACCGATTCAGGGCACTCATAAATCGCTGCGGGTAGCGGGTGCCCGAAACAATTCCGGCTGGCATAATCGCTTCAATGCTTTGCAAGTCCTCCTGCGTGAGTTTTACCTGTTCAGAAGCTATGTTTTCTTCCAGATGCCTGATGTGTTTAGAGCCGGGGATGGTAATGATATCGTTGCCCTGGGCGAGTAGCCAGGCAATTGCTAACTGAGCGGGCGTACAGCCCTTTTCAGTAGCCATCGCTTTAATTTTTTCGACCAGCTCTAGATTTTTGTAGAAATTATCACCCTGGTAGCGGGGCATGTTGACCCGACTGTCTTTAAGATCGTCGGGTGTTTTAATGTCACCGCTCAGAAAGCCTCGGCTCAGCGGGGCGTAGGCGACCAATCCGATTCCTAATTGCCGAATGGTTGGGAGGATTTCAGCTTCGATGTCGCGGCTCCAGAGGGAGTACTCGATCTGTAAGGCCATGATGGGATGGACAGAAGCCGCCTTGCGAATCGAATCGGCCGAGGCTTCCGAAAGGCCGATGTAACGAATCACCCCTTTTTGAACCAAGTCAGCTAGTGCGCCGATCGTTTCTTCGATCGGCACCGTCGGGTCAACCCGCGCAGGCGTGTAGAGGTCGATGTAATCTGTTTTGAGACGGCGCAGGCTGTAGAAGACCGCGTTGCGAAGAAAATCCGGATGGCCACTGACCGGACCAGGCCATACAGCTCCGGTAGGGCCTGGCGTATATAACTGTCCCGTTTTTACCGAGAGAAAGGCTTTATCCCGTTTGTTGTTAATGGCCCGGGAAATCAGCTCCTCATTGTGGCCTGCAGCATAGTAATCGGCCGTATCTAAAAAATTGTGCCCTAGTTCGAGGGCTTTTTCGATGGTAGCGATCGATGCTGAATCGTCGCTTTCTCCATAGGCGCCCGACATGCCCATACAACCTAACCCAATGGCCGATACCAACGGGCCGTTTGTTCCTAGTGTTCTGTTCATTACCATGATTTTTAGTACGAGAACAAAGGTCTGAAGCCCGTAAGCGATTGAACTGGACAAAACACATTACTTCCCTGACAAATCCTGAACGAAGGTGGCGATGGTTTGGCCCGTTACTTTTTTGAACAAACGGGAGAAATAGTCTGGATCGTTGAAGCCTAAGTCGTAGGCCAGTTCCTTAATGGAGCTCTCGGCATAGTAAAGACGACGTTTTGCTTCCAGTATTAATCGGTTGGTGATGAATTCTTTGGGAGAAAGTCCGGAATAGTGTTTGACGATGGTATATAAACTGTTGGTATTGAGGGTAAGTTTTTGGGCAATGTTCTGAATGGTTGTATGATCGGTGAGGTTGTCTTCGACAAGGAGTTTGAACCGGATGTATTTGGAAAGTTTATCGTCGACGGGGTATTTATCGGTGGAAAAATAAGCCGTATTGATTTCGGTTAACAGGCTATTGAGGTGAGCAAGAATAAGCTCAGAATCCGCGTCTACTTCACTTAATAAGCTGAGCAGTAATTGAAATATGGATTTTACGCGGGTAGCCGCCGGTATCGTAAATTGTATTTTTTGCTTGTTGAAAGGGTTGACCAGGAAGGGATATTGCTTAGGTAAGCGAGACAGACAGGTTTCATCAAACCCGAGCTTAACGTAGTCGGTCCCCTCTTTCGTCGCTGGCAGCCGATGGATTTGGTGAGGCAGGATAAAAAGAAGCTCATTGGCCCTTATATCGAATTGCTGTAGATCGACGCCGTGCTGGGTGTGGCCATCGAGCATAAAGAGAAAAAAGTAATAGGGTTTGCGGTGTGTAAGGCCGTATTGTTGAGCAATGTCGGGCGGGAGATGGCCGAACGTAGGCGAAATAATTCGAATAGCGAGTTTGTTGTTTTGTCTGTTGAGCGTGAGGAGTGAGTCAATAGTTCGCATAGGCTAAAAGTAGTGAAATAAGCAGTAGTAGGATTACGGAGCGGATCGCTACTTTCCTGAGTGTTGAAGGCTACTAAGATTCTGACAGGTGGTTTTAAGAAAGATAACCATATTTGTACCGTCTGCTAAACGAATAGGGTGTAGGCATAGCGCCTGACCAGACGAGCGTTTACAAACCAACCGACTTACATTTATCTTTATTCACGCTCATGCTAGACTCGATCATTGATGCCCGCCCTGCTTCGATTGGTAATGGATTCAATGTCAGGCGGATTCTGCCTTACCGGTTGCGCCGTATGTTGGGGCCATTTATTTTTATGGATCATGCCGGGCCAGTGAGTCTGGGACCTGGACAACTGACCAATATGGATGTACTACCGCACCCGCACATCGGGCTCTCAACGGTGAGTTACCTTTTCGATGGGCAGGTCACCCACCGGGATAGCCTGGGCGTAGAGCAGATTATCCGGCCAGGTGAAGTAAACTGGATGACGGCAGGGCGGGGAATAGCCCACTCGGAGCGGTTCGAAGACCCGGCAATGCTGGCCAACGGAACGCTGGAAATGATTCAAACCTGGGTTGCGCTGCCCGAAGCAGCGGAGGAAAGTGCGCCTGCATTCGACAATTATTCACCGCATGAATTGCCCATTTTTACCGATACGGGTGTATGGCTGCGGTTAATTGCGGGCGGGGCATTTGGGTTACACAATGACGTTAAAACGCATTCGCCCTTGTATTATGCCCACGTTGTGCTGCAACCTGGTACCCATTTTGGGTTGCCACAGGGGTATAGCGAACGTGGTGCCTATGTTGCCAAAGGGAGCGTCGACGTAAATGGGCACACCTACGGAGTAGGGCAATTGCTGGTTTTTACAAAGGGTATCGATCCCGTGCTGAAAGCGAAAGAAACCTGCACATTGATGTTGCTGGGGGGCGAACCGCTGGGCGAACGGTTTATATGGTGGAATTTCGTCTCGTCTCGTCGCGAACGCATTGAGCAGGCTAAAGCCGATTGGCAGGCCGGCCGTATTCCGTTGCCACCCAATGATAATACGGAGTTTGTCGCTTTACCTGAAGATCGATCGAAGCCAGCCGGGGCGGCATCAGGAACGCCACCTCCGCAGCCGCTTTCCTGATGTCACCCAGTGGTGATCTAACTATATTTCTGTCATAAGCTGCCAAAATTTAACGAAGCAGAGGAGCAACACGGGTAGCCAGTAAGTCAATGGTCTGCATAAGTCTATCGTGGGGCAGGGCGGCTACATCCAGTTGAAAAGTTACTCTCGAAATGCCGCCCAGTGCCTGACTATGCCGACGTATTTTAGCGGCTACTTCATCAGGGCTACCAATTAGCAAAGCGCCCAAGGGGCCGAGTTGTGCGTCGAACTGCGCCCGTGTTACGGGCAGTCCACCCCGCTCCTGTGAGCGTTTGTTGAACGTACGGGCGTAGCCCGGATAAACTTCATCGGCGGCCTTCTGTGTTGTCTCGGCTATATAGCCGAGCGAATGCAGCCCCACCGTCAACTTTTCCGGTGAGTGACCCGCCCGGCGGCCTGCTTCGCGATACAAATCCACCAGGGGTCGAAACCGATGGGTATCTCCTCCAATAATAGCCACCATGAGTGGTAGGCCCAGTGTACCGGCCCGTGCGAAAGAAGCCGGTGTACCACCCACGCCCAGCCATATAGGCAGGGGACTTTGTACGGGTCTGGGGTAAATTCCCTGGCCCGTAAGGGCAGGTCTGAATTTTCCGGACCAGTGCACCTGCTCATTATCGCGGATGGCAAGCAACAGATCAAGTTTTTCGGCAAACAGCGTATCGTAGTCGTTAAGGTCAAATCCGAATAGGGGAAATGCTTCAATCGAAGAGCCCCGGCCGACGACCATTTCTGCCCGCCCCTGCGAGATAAGATCGAGCGTCGCAAATTCCTGAAACACCCGCACCGGATCGGCTGCGCTGAGCACTGTTACCGCACTGGTTAACCGGATGCGTTTGGTACGGGCTGCGGCTGCGGCCAAAATAACGGCCGGGGCTGAATCAAGAAATTCCGGGCGATGGTGCTCCCCAATACCGAATACGTCCAGACCCAGCTGGTCAGCCAAATCTATTCGGTCAAGTAATTGACTCATAGCCTCTTGTCCGCTTAGGGTTGTACTAATTCCGTTTTCCAACAGGTTCGATGCAAAACTATCTATCCCAATTTCCATATTCTTCTGTTAAATTTTTTTCAATGGCGGCCTTATACGGGATGGTACCAATACTAGTTTACCAGATCGCGTATTTAACATCAGAACCCCAAAAAAGTGGTTAGGGTTGCGCGCCTGTTAATCGATAATCAGTGGTTTTAATTGCTGTATCAATGAGTGCTCAGGAAGGAGCTTATTCATGATCTAGATAATGTTTTTGAAAGGCTTATTTTGGTAACAAACGCAGCAAATTTGTCAAGCATAACCCGTTTTATTGATTTTTGTTTTAATATTATTAGTGTAATATTTATTACTTTTCTAGTAACATTTATTAGTGTTCTTAATAATTCTATGATTAAATTTATAATAATTTGGTATGATAAATTTTATGTTACCAAATAGTAAATAAAATTTGCGTAGAAGCGAATATCTGTAATTTTTGTGTGCATCAAACTAGCTGAATCGTATGTTCTTATCTTTTACCATAGTTGACGAATACGGCCTAACCCGGGATTTTTCCTGGTGGTTTACTAGCCTCGAATTTGCTCTGGATGTTATGAGCTCTCTTGCCGTAAAAGGTAAACAGATAGCAAAAGCAGAGCTTATTGACGATGATCATCTTATACAACTTCCGGTAGATAGCTTCGATGGGAAACTTTTTTCGTCACCCATTAAACAACTGGAAAGCGAATGGCAGCAACTCCTGAATGCACCTGTGAATCAACGGTCTGTTCTTGATGAGCTTACTGATCGAGCGTCAAACGATTTTGATTTGCCGCCTTTCAATGAACTGACCTGGGCCCTGACGACTGTAAAGTTTGAAGATTAATCGTACTGATTCGTCCTGGTGTTAACGCGAGTGAGCCTTTGTAAAAAACAAGTACCAGCTCATTTTATAAAAACGAACAAGACAACCAATCTGGCTGATTCTCTCTGAGGGTTAGCCAATTTTGTTTTCAGGCGGGTTGGAATTCGCCGGGCGAATGGCGACGTTTGCCGTGTTTCTTTTCCAATTTGTTCCCTCTACGATGAATACCCAAGGACTTAGTCAACTTTTTCCGACGGAAGATCAAATTCCGGCCGACTATCGTATTGAACCCATCCACCAGCGTGAATACTTGCTCAACGGCGAAATGCGTCCGTGGGATGGCCCGGTTTCCGAAGTTTATTCGCCCATTTGCATTCCAGGAGCCGATGGTAAACTGGAACGTAAACTAGTCGGTAGTTTTCCCGTCACGGGCCCAACGGAAGCCATCGAAGCCCTGAACGCGGCTGTAGAAGCTTATGATAATGGCCGGGGCGAATGGCCACAAATGTCGGTAGCTGACCGCATTGGATGCATGGAGACGTTTGTCGGTAAAATGCTTGAACAAAAAAAGCTGGTCGTCAACCTGATTATGTGGGAGATCGGCAAAAACCTGGCCGACTCGACCAAAGAGTTCGACAGAACCGTAAAGTACATTTACGATACCATCGATACGCTCAAAACAATGGATCGGAATTCATCCCGCTTTCGTATGGAAGAGGGGATAATTGGTCAGATTCGGCGGTCGCCGTTGGGCGTTGTCCTGGCGATGGGGCCCTTTAATTACCCCTTGAATGAGACGTACACAACCTTAATTCCTGCCATTTTGATGGGGAACACTATTTTGTTCAAAACCCCCAAACATGGTTCATTATTGCACTATCCATTGCTCGAAGCGTTTCGCACCAGCTTTCCAAAAGGTGTTGTCAATTCGCTTTATGGCCGCGGTGCCAATGTTATTCCGCCTGTCATGCAGTCGGGGAAAGTAAATGTTTTAACGCTGATTGGCTCCAGCCGGGTGGCGGATGAGTTACAGCGCCAGCACCCAAAACTGAATCGGCTCCGATCGATCATGAGCCTGGATGCCAAGAATGCCGCGATCATTCTGCCCGATGCCGACCTGGATGTAGCGGTTAAAGAATGCCTGTTGGGTGCTCTGTCGTTTAATGGGCAGCGGTGTACGGCTATAAAAATTGTCTGGGTACATCGGTCCGTCGCCGATGAGTTTTTGAAACGCTTCGGGCTGGAAGTAAGCAAACTCAAACCGGGTATGCCCTGGAGCGATGGCGTGCAGATTACGCCACTTCCGGAGCCGAGCAAACCCGATTATCTGGCCGATTGTATCCAGGATGCGGAAGCGCATGGCGCATCGATCATGAATGAGGGCGGGGGTGAGGTAGCCGCGTCGTTGTTCAGACCGGCGGTCGTTTATCCGGTTAAGGAAGGCATGAAGCTTTATCGGGAAGAGCAGTTTGGCCCCATTATTCCGGTTGTCCCCTTCGATGATGTCGAAGAGTTTATCGATTACCTCATTACGGATGATCACGGCATGCAAGCCAGTATTTTTGGTACGGACACAGAAAAGATCGCCCGGCTCATTGACCCATTGGTCAATCTGGTCAGCCGCGTCAATATCAATGCCCAGTGCCAGCGCGGCCCGGATACATTCCCGTTCACGGGTCGGAAAGACTCGGCCGAAGGCACCTTGTCTGTTGAAGATGCACTCCGTTCGTTTTCCATTCGGTCGGCCGTAGCCACGAAAGATACGCCAGCCAACAAAGAGATTCTGAACGATATTGTGGGAAATCACAAGTCTGAATTTCTGAGCACAAATTTCATTTTTTAAAGCCCAGTCAAAATCGGTAAGGTCTTCAGGGCCTTACCGATTTACGTATGCTCACTGCTACCAACCTTACCAAAGCCTACAGCGCTGTGCCCGCCATACGGCATGTTTCCCTGCATCTCGAACCGGGCCGGATTATGGCACTCGTTGGGGCCAGCGGTTCTGGGAAAAGTACCCTGCTGAGTTTGCTGGCCGGATTGACCGATGCCGATACCGGCGATGTCAGGCTGAATGGCGAGCGGGTAAGGGGACCCGCAGAAGTATTGGTACCCGGACATAACGATATTCGGCTGGTACACCAGGAGTACCAGCTTATGCCAAATGTGTCGGTTCGGGATAACATCAATTATGCACTTCGGTTCTTTGAAAAAAGCTATCGCGATTTTCGGGTCGACGAACTGCTGAAACTTTGTCGGTTGACGGACGTACAGGGTCGGCTGCCGCGCCAGATTTCGGGGGGCGAAAAGCAACGTACGGCCATCGCCCGCGCTATTGCCGACAGGCCTGCCGTTTTGTTGCTGGATGAGCCGTTCAGCCACCTTGACCTGCCCAACCGGCTTATTGTCCGCGATCTGCTGTTCGATATGGTTCGTGAGAATGGAAGTGAATTGCAGCCGACATCCTGCCTGCTGGTTACCCATGATGCCACAGATGCCCTGTCCATTGCCGATTCGCTGGGTATCATGCGCGATGGTAAGCTAATCCAGGTTGGTAGTCCGGTAGCGGTGTATCAACAACCCGCCACGGCCTATGCCGCCCGCATGACCGGACCGGTCAATATTCTGAAAGCAAAGCATTTGTCTATCCTTAACTTACCTGAGAGGGATAATCCTAATGAGCTCATTTGCCTGCGACCAGAACAGGTTCATCTCTCGGATGAAGGAACTACTGGAACGATTCGCGCTCTGTTCTTTAAGGGGAGCCATTACGAGCTGGAAATCGAGTTGTCGCGCTATGTATGCCTGCGTTTGCTGACCACGCATACGGATCTATACGTGGGCCAGCCGGTCAGTATTCGGGTAAACCCTGAATCCATCTGGCCGCTGAAACCTTGATTCTCGTCAAACTTGAAGCTTCATTTTCGGTTGTACAGTAAACAAAACCGACAACGCGTTATGGAAAATCAACAACCCAATAAGAAAAACGAAGAAACCTGGGATACCGGACAAGATGACCTTAAAGAGGGCTACCTCGTCAGCGAAAAGACCGACGATGTAGACGCTTCTGGTGTAGATGATCAGTCGACGGGAATGGGCGAGGATGATTTTTTAGGGAAAACTAACCTCAAAGATGAAGACGACTATTGATTCGGGTTTCTAACCCCTGAATTTATAGTACGTAAAAGGGCCATTTCTGATCAGAAATGGCCCTTTTACATATAGTTTCGTATTAATTTACAGCAATCGCTTAATTAACTGCTCGACCGATATGCCTTCTGCTTCCGCTTTGAAGTTCCGCACCACCCGGTGGCGAAGGATAGGCAGCGCTACCGCCCGAACATCTTCGATATCGGGAGAGTATTTGCCAGACAGCAGGGCATTGCACTTCGCGGCCAGAATTAGTGATTGCGAGGCCCGTGGGCCCGCTCCCCATTCCAAATAAGAGTTGGCATCGGCTGCCGCTTTTTCGGTGTTTGGTCGGGTCTTATGGACGAGTGAGACGGCGTATTCGATCACATTATCGACGACGGGAACCCGACGCACCAACTGCTGAAACTCTCGAATTTCTTCGCCGGTAATGACCCGTTGCACATCGTATCGCTTATCCGACGTTGTGTTTTTGACAATATCAACCTCGGACTGATACGAAGGATAATCCAGATAAATGTTGAACATGAACCGGTCCAACTGCGCTTCAGGCAGGGGATACGTACCTTCCTGCTCAATTGGGTTCTGGGTTGCCAATACAAAGAACGGCCGGCCTAAGCCATATTTCTGACCGGCAATCGTTACGGAGTATTCCTGCATCGCTTCGAGCAGAGCCGACTGCGTTTTAGGAGGGGTCCGGTTAATCTCATCGGCCAGAATAATATTAGCGAAGATGGGGCCTTTGATAAATTTAAAATTGCGTTCCTGGTCCAGCGTTTCAGAACCAAGAATATCAGATGGCATCAAATCCGGCGTAAACTGAATCCGGTTGAAATCAAGATCGAGCGCACCGGCGATGGTTTGAATCAGCAGGGTTTTGGCCAGCCCCGGCACACCAACCAGCAGACAGTGTCCCTGGCAAAAGATGGCGGTCAACAGCAAACGGACTGTATCATCCTGACCAATAACAACTTTTGAAATTTCAGTTTTTAATTTCTGATAGGAAACTGTAAGGGCTTCGGCAGCCGCAACATCCGATGAGTAGGGCACAGGATTCTAATTAGGAATGATAAATCAAGAACGGTAACGTAGTTGCGTTGGCAACCAGGGTAATCAATCAGGTATGATTAGCACAGGCGGTCATCATGCCTGTTAATCATTAACTTAATTTCCTCCACCGCTTAGCGTCGCTGCGCTGCCCTGCGTAGTGCCAAATATTCGACAGCTATGGTACTCAGGATCAACGGTAATGTACACGTCGGCGATTGATTTTTTGAACCAGTCATCAATGGCACGATTCTTTTTGTTGCTTAACACGATAGCCTGCAATTTCTCAAAATCTTTGGTGAAATCAGCCGTGTGCGGAGGGATTTTGCTTTTGAAGTACAATAATCGTACCGCGCTTTTTCCATCTTCAGTCCGGTAAGGCAGAGGTGCCGAAACGCTGCCAACTTTCATGGTATCGAGCATCTGGAACATCGCATATTCCATCGTTCCGTCCATAGCCAACCGACTGCTACCCGACTGAGCATCGCGAATCAGGCCACCCGCATCGGCCGTATTTTTGTCTTCCGAATACTCTTTGGAAGCTTTATCGAATTTCAGCGAGTCAATCTGGATCAGATTCCGGAGGCTATCCAGATAATGCGTTGGCCCTGAAATGTCCAGCCGGTTGTAGTCGGGTCGAAGCAGAATATGGCGGGCATGGTATTCAGCCCCGCGCGTCTCGATTAACTGGATAAGGTGAAGACCAAAGTCCGACTCCACGACGTCTGACAACTGGTTTGGTTTTAATTTAAGGGCGGCTCCTTCAAACGGCGCCACCATCACACCACGCTTGGCAAAGCCGAGGTCGCCCCCATTCTGGGCCGAGCCAACGTCTTCGGAGTTTTCTTTGGCCAGTTTCGCAAAATCTTCGCCTTTCTCCACCCGTTGCTTAAAGTCAAGCAGTTTTTGGCGTAATACTTCTTTCTGTTCTTTGGTTGGCTTGGCAAACCGAACAATCTGGCCTACTTCTACTTCGGCCGGTATATAGGGCAGGCTGTCCTTTGGGATGCCATCATAAAATCTACGAACATCGCGTGGTGTCACCTTCACATCGCTCGTGATTTTCTGTTGCATCTTCTGAACGATCTTCTGGTCTTTCACCTGAGTCCGTAATTCGCTTTTCAGCATTTCCAGACTTTTGCCGTAAGCTTCCACGATGTTTTTATCGGAGCCAAACTGCTGGATCATGTACTGCATCCGCGAATCGAGCTCGCTGTCGACAATCTTGTCATCGACCACCACGGAGTCAATTTCGGCTTTGGCCAGCATCATTTTATTGATGACCAGGCTCTCCAGTAACTGGCATTTTTGTGGGGGTGTCTGGTTCTGGCCAACGTATGACTGGTAGGCTTCTTCCAGATCGGACTGAAGCACGTAGTAGTTGTCGACTTTGGCGATGATTCTGTTCAGGCTAACGCCCTGGCCCTGCCCAAAGGTGGGCGTGGTCAGAAACCAGCCGACCAACATAACAAGCGCACTGCTGATTACTTTTTTCATGATTTAAAGATAAGCAGAGAATGGTTGTTACTCTGCGTTTTAAGCAATTTTAAGAGTTAATTTACTTCCTGTCCTGATGCCAGATTCGAAGAATTAATTCAGATGCATGACAAAAACTTACTTTGCCAGCTTCCGGATTTCATCATCGTTGACTTTTACCGGATAGGTTTGCCGGAGCTGGGCCAACCATTGTTTCTCGAGCGTTGCCTGGTATTCGTTAATGACCGTTCCCCGCGCTTCGGCAAACGTTTTGGGCCGAGCCGGTTCAATTCGTTCGATGGCCACCGAAATTGCTTTATTGTCGCGACGTAAGGGCGTTGTCCCCACTTTCCAGTCAGTAACGCTATCGAGGTATGGGTTTTCGCCCCGGGCGAACAAGCCCGTCGTAATGGTTACCGCCGGACTATCGGTAAGGCGGGGCGTCGCTGTCGTCGGTGCACCCGATCGGCTGTTAATGACTTTCGCAATGTCGTCTTTAGCATTGCTGAAGTACTGGAAAGCGACATTGCGCTGGGCATCTTTGGTGGCGCCAGGTCGTGCACCCTGAAAATCTTTCTCCATGATGCGGTTGAGCGATATGCCATTTTTCTGCAAATAACCGACTACTTGCCTAATTCGACCGGCCGATACCGAATCGCGTTCTGCAGGATCATGCGAACCACTCACTTCGACAAGGTAGTTGGGGTTGGCGCTCATCACGACCAACACATCGAACAGGGCTTCGCGAAGGGCGGGCGTTAACGTTGTTTGACTTTTGGCAAACGTAAGCGGAGCTGCCGACCGTCGAAGCTGATAGGGCGGGCGGCCACTGAGCAACGTAGTGGCCTGTTTCAGCAGACTATCATTCTGCGCAACAACGATTGTCGCCAACGCCCGGTCGGGGAACCGGTATTTGTCTTTATTCTGCTCATAATACTGCCGCTGCCCCGTCGAGTCGGCCATAGAACGTTCCCAAACGTTTTGCTCCATCACCTGAGAAAGCAGAACCCCGTCTCTGATTTCATTGAGCAACGCCCGGAATTCAGGCGATTTTTTGTCCAGGTTCGCTTCTTCTACCGATATCAGCTGATCGCCCACAAATCGGTCAAATAATCGATTCATAGCAATCGTTGGCGAACCGCCAACGGGACGATCTACAGCCGAGGTTGCCGGATTAGTGCCGGGTGTGGTGGCCAGTGCCGGATTCCGCAGAGGCTGCTGCTTTTGGCGGACGTAATCGAAAAACTGATTGACGCTGTAGGGCTGTTTATTGATCAAGACGAGCGTCTTGTTTTGTAAGGCCGGGTCGAGTGGTTCAGGGAAGCGCCATTGCCCACGCAGTAAGCTGCTGTCGGCTTTGGCCAACGCATTTTGTAGGACTGCCTGATCGGGTTGCACGGCATACTCTTTTTGCAAACGCTGCACCGTTGCCTGCCGGAGAATGTCCGCACGGCTATCCGTCGTTACACGTTGCCGCAGCGAAGGCCCCAGCGTCGTATAGGCGTCTAGTGGTTTTCGTTCGATAAGTTTGATAATATGCCAGCCGTAATTGGTTCGAACGGGCTTTGAATAATCGCCCGGTTTCGCCAGCGAGAAAGCCGCATCTTCAAAGGCAGGTACCCAGCGGCCGGGTTCAAACATGGGCAATGTGCCCCCATTGACCTTGGACGTCGCATCGTCGGAAACCTGGCGGCAAACCTGATCGAACGATTCTCCTTTCTGGAGTTGGGCATAGGCGCCATCGATTCGCTCTTTGGCCGCTTTCTGTCCGGCTTCATCGGCCGATGGGCTCATCCGAACCAGGATATGCGCTACCCGAACGCGGCCCCGGCTTGGGCGACGGCTGTTTACTTTAATGATGTGGTAGCCAAACCGCGTACGGACGGGTGCAGAAATACCGCCAACGGGTGTGTTAAAAACAGCCGTTTCTAATGGATAAACATCCTCGAAAGCTGCTATGTATCCTAAATTTCCTCCATTTTGAGCCGTCTTTACATCCTTGGAGTGCTCGCGTGCAAGTTGAGCGAAGTCCGCTCCCTCCTGTGCCTGTTTGCGTAAGGCGAGGATTGTCTGGTAGGCTGTCAGGGTATCAGCAGGGGTGGCGTATTCAGAAACAGGAATAAGAATGTGTGATGCGTTGACTTCCGTCTGCATCCGCTGATAGGCTTCGGCGGCCAGCGATTCCACCAGCACTTTATCCGTTAAGTACGACTGTGCCAGTTGCTTTCGGTAGGTGTTCATTTCCTCCCGGAACGCTTCGGTCGTATCGCGGCCACCGGCTTCGGCAGCCAGCACTTTCAGCTTCAGATTCGTGTAAAGATCGAAGTAGTTTTTTATGTCCGTTCGTTGGGCTGAATCGGAGGAAAGCTGATTTTTGGTAAAGGACTGAAAAAAGTCGCTGGTGGTAAAGGCTTTGTTTCCCAGTGTCAGAATAACGGGTTCTGGTGGTGTTTGCTGAACAACTGGTGCGGCTGTCTTACAGGCTGTTACGAGTAAAGCCAGCAGGAAGCCGCCTGTGAAATGGCGCATAGCGTCTGAAAAAGTAATGTTAACTATGTTAGTAAAACCGATACGGCGGGAAAAACATTCGGTATGATTAAGCAACGTTATACGAGCGCCCTTATTGGCGCACAGGCCGGATTTTCACCGACTTAAGGGTGATGTCGTATTCCAACCGATACTCAAACGAGTCCTTTAGTTTTTGCCCCGTAAAAATAGCGGGTACCCGGATAAATCGTTGATTTTTCTGACGAATATCCGCTTCCCGCAACTCCACACTGCTTTGCCCAAGCAGGTCGTCATCGTCAAGTTTATCCAGTAATTGCAGGCCAACACCAGACGCTACCAGCCCGGCCGATACGTATTTTAAGGGCGTCAGCAATTCAGTAGCCGTTAGCAACAAACCTGCCGGAACGGCGATCAGGTTATGGATCTTCTGAATTTTTGCCATCGTCTGTCTCGCCTGGTTGTAGTCGTCTACTTCAATGAGTACCAGCGAGGCTACGATGCGCCCGTTCCGGGGTATGCTCAGGCTGATAGGCTTGGCCGGGTTATGTTCTCCCTGTGGTGAGGTCGTCTGTAGATCGAGTTGCTGCTCTTTCTGTACAGATTCAACGCCCCAGCCACCAT
This sequence comes from Spirosoma horti, assembly GCF_054776595.1. NCBI lineage: Bacteria > Pseudomonadati > Bacteroidota > Cytophagia > Cytophagales > Cytophagaceae > Spirosoma > Spirosoma horti. The sequence continues at coordinate 163,058 of NZ_BAAHBQ010000003.1, read as the reverse complement.
TCACAACGGCCACGGCCTTATTTTTTGCATCGTAGCTGGTGAGTGAGTAGGCCATCATCAACTCATCCCGCCGACTCAACGTTTCTTCCAGATTGACCGCTTTCAGGGAGCGGGGTGTCAATTCAGCCGTTAACGTGGGTTGACGGGTGCAACTCAGTTGAATCGAGCTACCGACTGATAGAACAAACAGGATTAGACGAATTCGCATGCCTCTTTCATGTAGCCTTACTGTAAAACTTCTTCAACAATGGACGAACCCGAAGAACAGTCCCCGCTCGTCCACTGCCATTGTTCGTGCAATCGAATCCGGCCGTCGGGTAAGTATTCGGGGGCAGACGAACAACGTCCGGTCATCAATTCGCCCTGCGTGTTTACGTGTTCATAGCGCATATCCAAAAAGCCACCTTCCAGAACGACGGCAATCAGAAAACCCTTCAGAATTCCGCCACCTGCATATTCAGCCCAGACGACTTTATCCTGCTGATGGTAATGAAATAGCGTCTCGCTGCTCACTTCGCCGTTACTCGTATTCGTGACTGAGCGGAAGGTTTTGTTGTCGTACACGTTTTTAAGGATGTAGGGTGTATGATATAAGATGTATGTCCTGGTTTTTATGGGTAGTAGATATATCATATACCCTACATCATACATCTACACTGTGGGTTCCTGCTGGCTCAGACAGTGAAAACTGCCCAGACCCCACACAATGTCAGTTGAGTCGATGCCGATGATTTTACGATCGGGGAAGCACGAACCGATAATGTCCAGGGCCGGTTGGTCTTTGTCGCAGCAGAACGTCGGTACGATAACCGCCCCGTTGGTAATCAGGAAGTTGGCGTAGGAAGCTGGTAAGCGTAGCCCGTCGCTGTAAACGGGGTCGGGCATGGGTAGCTCAACGATGGTCAGTGGCTTGCCGTTTAACAGGCGCATCTCCCGAAGTTCCCGGTGGATCTCCTGCAAGAAGGGGTAATTCTCATCCTCCGGATTCGCTTCGTAGGCGGCCAATACGGTATCCTCATTGACGAACCGAACCGTATCATCGATGTGCCCATCGGTATCATCGCCCACGATCCCTTCTTCAACCCATAACACCTGCTTAACCCCATAAAAGTCACATAAATACTGTTCAATCTGAGCTTGTGTCAAATGTGCGTTCCGGTTCTGGTTGAGCAGACAAGCGCGGCTGGTCAGTACGGTGCCAGCTCCGTTGAATTCTACGGATCCGCCTTCCATAATGATGCTCCCCGTGGATGCTGTCGGGGTCACATAGTTCAGCTTGCGATACTGGGCAATTTCGACCGGAATCAGGTCGTCGCGGTCATAAGGCGGGTATTTGTTGCCCCAGGCATTATAGCCCCAGTTGACGATCATTCGCTCGTTTGTCTGTGGATTGATCAGAAACGCCGGGCCATGATCGCGGCACCACGAATCGTTGGTTGGGTGAGGCAGCAGGGTAATTCGGCTCATATCGGCACCGGCAGCCAGCAGACGTAAGTTAGCCGCCTGCATCACTTCCTCATTATGGGCATTGATGCAGACCTGTTCACTTTCGGCAATGGCTTTGATGAAGTCAATATAAGCCGGAAACATCAGCTCCTGCCGCTCCCTGGTCCAGGAGGCTTCGGTATGGGGCCAGCTAAGCCAGATCGCTGCGTGCGGATGCCATTCGGCAGGAAAGAAAAATCCCTCACGGGCGGGAATAAATGGTTGATCTGGCATTTCAGCCAATGGCGATGTATTCATGCGTACGTTAGAAACTCGGTGACAAAAGTACACAAAATATGCCGCTCAACAGGTGGAATCAAGGGCGAAAGGCGTCTACTTGTCGATCAGCGCTCTGACGGTATCGACGCTTAACTCGGTAAAATCATCGACAACGAGGGAGGCACCTGTATCGGCCAGTTCGTCGCGTGTATGCGTCGTGGCCAGTGCGATGACGTTCATGCCCGCCCGCAGACCAGCTTCGATACCCGCCAGGGCGTCTTCGAACACCACACATTGGCCGGGTTCAATACCAACTCGCTGAGCGGCCGTCAGGTAAATTTCCGGGTCGGGTTTACCCCGATGAACCATGCTGGCATCCACAACTGTATCAAAGTAAGGCCTTAACGGAAGTTCATCCAGGGTGAACCGGACATTACTTTCGGGCGCCGATGTACCAACCGCCAGCTTAACGGATTGGGCGCGCAAGGCCGTTAGAAAATCCAGCAAACCCGGCGTCGGTTGGCGATAGGGGCGATATAACTCGCGGTAAATAGCTTCTTTTTCTTCCGTTAAGGTGATCAGTTCGCCCGACGAAAACGGTCGCTGAAAAACGTAGGCCATTGCATCGGCTGCTACACGCCCGTTGATATGTTCGACATATTGATCCCGGGTAAGCGGACGTTCGTGTTGCCGGGCAAACTGCAGCCAGGCATTGATATGGAAATCTGTGTTAGCGATCAGAACACCGTCCATATCAAACAGGGCGGCCCACGGTTGGGCGGCCCACGATTGGGCAGTAAGTGGCGTGTTGGGCATAGGGTGTAACGAGAGTAGGGGTGATTAAATGTCGCTGTCTGGCGGGACTATAGGCAAAACATCACCCGCTAAAATGGCCGCTTCGTGGAGGAGTTCAGTAGACACCAATTCGTCGGTTATATCTTCGATCCGTTCATCGAAGGCATCGATCCGCTCGTCGGCCGTCATCGCTGACGACGCCATGCCCAACAGCAACCGCCCTACATAAAGCAGATTGAGCGAAAAACGCAATTCGGGCAGCGCAGGACTATGACGAGTTTGAGGTTCTGTTTGCATACTTACTGAACAACCGATTATAGCGGTTGGGTCCGCGTTACAGGACTTTTATTTTCAGATTCCTGAAATAGATGGGCGCACCGGCATGTTTGCCCTGTAAGCCAATGTAGCCATGAAGAGGAAGATCGGCCGGGGCTTTGTTGAGCCATGCGGGCACTTCCGAGCCATCTGGATTCGTTTTGGCTGAAGTGAATTTCGACAGGTCGATGGTATTGATGAGTTGGTTGTTGAGCACGATGTAGATCATTTTTCCCTGACAGGTAACCGTGTATCGGTTCCACTCATCGGGCTTTTTGACAATCTGCTGTTTGATAGCTGCCTGATGTCCGAAGAAAGCACCGCACTGCCAGTTGGTGGGTGATTCGGCCCATTTTTTAGCATAGTCGTCGGCAATCTGAATCTCGACCGAGTTCGGAATCCAGTTCGTTGTATCGCTGGCATGAACTACAACGCCACTATTAGTGCCATCGGCGGTTTTAAAAAGCAAGTCAAGGATGAAATCATCGTAGGGTATGGCTGTCCAGATAGCCTTGTCGGCGGTGGCCGTCAAAACGCCCCCATCATCCATACTCCACACACCCTTAGGAAAGCTGGCATCCGACAGATCGCTGGCGAACAAAGGTTTCCAGCCCGCCGATGCCGTGTTCGGGTGGCCTTTGGGTGCCACACCGGAGGGTGCCGCACTGGAGGGTGCCGCACTGGAGAGTGCCCCATTGGAACTGGATGACTGAGCAAGTAGCTGAACGGCAAAGGCCAGCATAAGGCCTGTAAGCAGAAATAACTTTTTCATGTGGGGAATTTAGGCAATAGGGTGGTAAGCAGAAAGTCGCCAGGCGTACAAAGAACGATAAGTCTCTGTTTTCCTGACGACTTCTGACCTAAAATAATCTATAATCGCTAGGCCACAGTGCTTAAGGCAAACGGTTGGTGCGTTTGCTGATCGCCCTGGCGAAAGCTTTTCATGATCCAGCCGCCCCCGATTACATCGTCGCCGTCGTAGAAAACGGCCGCCTGGCCGGGCGCAATCGCCGATACACCTTCGTGGAAAAGAACCTCAACTTTATCACCTTCCTGCGAAATAGTAGCGGGTGTTCCGGGGTCTTTATAACGCACTTTGGTAACCGTTTCGAGCGGTCCGTTGATGCGGTCGTATTTCTGCAGATTCAATTTGCTGACGATCATGCCATCGCGGAATAAATCTTTGTCGACGCCCAGCACGACTTCATTCGTGTCTTTCCGAATCTCGGTAACGAACATAGGTTGACCAAATGCCATACCCAGCCCTTTGCGTTGGCCAATGGTATAGAATGGGTATCCCTGGTGTTTGCCCAGCACTTTGCCGGAACCTTCCAGAATGAAATTGCCCCCGGCTACCTCGGCTTCCAGACCCGGCATCCGCCGTTTCAAAAAGCCCCGATAATCGTTATCCGGCACGAAACAGATTTCGTATGATTCTGATTTAGTGACCAGTTCCATGAAGCCCCGCTCTTTGGCCATTTCCCGAATTTCGGATTTACGCAAGTGACCCAGTGGCAGTTTGGTCCGGCTCAAACTCGCCTGCGAAACGCCCCAAAGTACATAAGATTGGTCCTTGAGCGAGTCGATGCCTTTGGAAAGAATAAATCGGCTGTTTTCTTCCCGGATGTGGGCATAATGGCCTGTCGCAATCGACTCACAATCGAGCCGGTCGGCCCGGCGCAGCAGCGCGTCCCACTTGATGTGCGTATTGCACATCACGCAGGGATTGGGCGTCCGGCCTTCGAGGTACTCACCCGTGAAATGATCGATTACGGCATCCCCAAATTCTTCGCGGATGTCCAGAATATAATGGGGAAAGCCGAGGTTAACGGCAATATTGCGGGCGTCGTTGATGCTGTCCAGGCTGCAGCAGCCTGTTTCTTTTTTTGTCCCGCCGGAGGAGGCATAATCCCAGGTTTTCATGGTCATGCCAATGACCTCATACCCTTCTTCGTGTAGCAGGACGGCTGCCAGTGAAGAGTCGATGCCGCCACTCATGGCGACCAGAATTCGTCCGTGTTTGCTCATATCTGCCGGGGTTCAAAGCCCCGCGATGTTAATGGTTCATGATGCCCGTTTCTTCCTGAAACGGCATACAAAGATACGAACACGAATTGAAGGGGGCTTAGTTTCGGCCTTTCAATTCATTTATCATGTCGATTAGTGATAGTATCGTGAGGGGCTAAAGAACGTTTGATTTCGATGATATATAGCTGATTTGCACCATATTCAAGCAACCGGCGGGGCTATAAAGTTGACTGAGTGAGTAGGCCTCTACTCACTTCGCAGTGATTTTACCGGGTTCATCAGGGCCGCTTTGATGCTCTGGAAACTCACCGTCAGCAGGGCAATGGTAATGGCTATGAAACCGGCCAGAACGAAGATCCACCCCGAGATGTCGATTTTATACGCAAAATCCTGAAGCCATTTGTGGGTTGCCCACCACGCAATGGGCGAGGCAATCAAAATGGCAACTACAACCGGTTTTAGAAAATCTTTCGACAACAGCGCGATAATACCCGGAATGGATGCGCCCAGTACTTTGCGCACGCCGATCTCCTTTTGTCGTTGCTCAGCGGCAAACGCACTCAGACCGAAAAGGCCCAAACAGGCAATCAGAATCGCCAGGGCAGCAAAGGCCATAAATAGTTGCTCCGTCCGTTGTTCGGCGCGATACATGGCGTCAAAATCTTCACTCAGAAAGGAATACGTAAAAGGGCGGTCTGGCGCAATCTGTTTCCATGTTTTCTCTATTGTAGCAAGCGCCGAAGCCACATCAGCCGTATTGAGACGGAAAGAAACGTTGGCCAAATACGGTTCGATATGGCCGCCTAACGGGGCTGCATCCAGCACGAGCCCAACGGGTTCGATCGTGTTCCGCAGGGATTCATAATGGAAGTCTTTCACCACACCAATGATTGTCAGGTTTTCGCCCCCCGTTTTATGAAGGTGCTTTCCAATAGGGTTGGCGTAGCCAAATCGTTTGGCCGCACTTTCATTGATCAGTACGGCTTGTTTATCGGCCAGACGTCCGGCCATAAAATTCCGCCCTTTCAGGAGTTGCATGCCCAGCGTGGCTATATAATCCGGATCGACCTGCCACTCCTGCATGCCTACCGATCGTTTTTGGTCCGTTTCGTTTTCCGGATACCACATGTCGCTCCAACGGTTGGAGGTGACGGGCAGAAAACCACTAACCGTTCCCGTTTTTACAATAAGACTCCGTAGCATTTCCTGTTTGAAGGTGATCAACTCCTGTTCCGTCGATTGGGCCGTATTGATCACAACAACCTGCTCTTTATTGAATCCCAGCTTTTTCGTCTGGATATACTGCATTTGCTGGTTAATCAGTAAGGTGCCAATAATGAGCAGGACCGAAAGCGAAAATTGAAAAACCACTAAGTAGTTGCGTAAATTTTGGCGTCCGGGCAGTACCCATACTTTACCTGTCAACGCGGTAATTGGTTTGAACGAAGACAGGTACAGGGCAGGGTACAAACCCGCCAGAATCCCGACGGTTGCGGAGCTTACCAACAAATAGAGGATGGATGACGTATTCTCTAGCTGGTTGAATGTTAGATTTTTAGCTGACAGCGTGTTGAACGTGGGTAACAGGAAATAGACCAAGCCCAGGCCGACCAGTAAGGCAAAAGAAGTGGTTAATAAAGATTCCGACAGGAATTGTAGAACCAGCTCTGCCCGGCTTGAACCCGCTACTTTTCGGACCCCCACTTCCCGAGCCCGTTTGGCTGACCGGGCCGTTGTCAGATTGATAAAATTGAAGACGGCAATCAGTAAAATGAACAGGGCAATCAACAGAAACAGATACACGTACTCGATGCTGTTGTTCGGTGAAAGCTCCCCATCGCGGTCAGAATGAAGGTGAATATCGGTCAATGGCATCAGGGAATACTTGAAGTCGTTTCCCGCTTTTCGGCTATCCGCCAGCGAGGTGTTGAAGAATCTCCGCAGTGCCGGATCGACATAGGTTTGAAGGATGCGTTCGAATTTGGTTTCTACCGTTTTAGGGTTTGTACCGGGTCGGAGCAGCACGTACGTATTGAACATGTGGTTGCCCCATTTATTGACTTTGGCATCGTTTAACTCATGCAAAGGCAGCAGAAAGTCAGCCTGAAAATGCGACTGTGCCGGCATGTCTTCAATGACTCCGGTTACCCGTCTGACATCGTTGTCATCAAAAATCAGTACCCGGTTCAGGGCATCCGTCGTGCCGAAGTATTTTTTGGCCATGCTCTCCGTGATAACCACCGACTGCGGCTCGGCCAGGGCTTTCTTCGGATTTCCCGCCAGCATGGGTAATGTAAACACGTCGAAAACAGTCGAGTCGGCATAGAGCACACCCTTCTCCCGAATCGTGGTGTTATTACTTTTTACCACATGACTGGTTATTACCCGGCTACCGTGTTTGCCTAATCGGGTAGCTTCCTCTACTTCCGGAAAGTCCCGTTTCAGGGTTTGGCCCATTGGCGTTGGCGATGAGGCCGCTTTCAGGGCTTTGAGCGAGAAGCTGATATCGCTATTGATCCGGTAAATCCGGTCGGCTTTTTCGTGATACCTGTCGTAACTCAACTCGTCCGCTACGTACAGAATACTGAGCAGACTCACCGCCAAACCAAGCGACAGCCCAAAAATTGTGAGGGCCGAATAGCCTTTACTCTGCGTCAAATTCCGCCAGGCAATTTTTATGTAGTTGCGTATCATGCTGATGTTGAAGTGATTATGGGTTGGGTAATCCCGTGATTTTCCTGGCTTAGCCAGCGGTCGCAGCAGTTTCAGCGCGGCCAGGCTATACCGCCAACGGGCGCGCCGTTCACCCAGCGTTTGCACCCAGTATAGGTAAAGCTCGAGCAAATCGCCCTCAACTTCTTCCTGCGTATCGGGATGGCCAAAGGTGACCAGCAACCAGTTGGCCCATTGAGGTGGTTTATTGGATACACTCATTCGGATCGTAACGACTTCACCGGATTCATCAACGCGGCCTTGATGCTTTGAAAGCTCACCGTCAGTAGGGCGATGCCCACAGCCAGCAGACCCGCCAGCGCAAAGACCCACCAGGCAATGTCGATTTTATACGCGAAATCCTGCAGCCACCGGTTCATGGCGTACCAGGCGATGGGCGAGGCAATAACTAAAGCCACCAGTACCAGCTTCAGGAAATCCCGCGAGAGTAGGGCGACGACGCTGGCAACAGACGCGCCCAGCACTTTGCGAACCCCAATTTCTTTGGTCCGCTGCTGGGTTGTGAACATGGCCAGACCAAATAAGCCCAGGCAGGAAATAATAACGGTTAGCCCGGCGAAGATGCTGAACAACTGCCCGATACGCTGTTCGGCTTTATACACGTCGTTGAAGCGTTCATTCAGGAAGGAATACGCAAAGGGTATATCGGTTTGGGCTTTCCAGGTTTGCTCCACTGTTTTCAGTAGACCGGGAATGTCGGTCGTCTGGACACGCAGAGCCATCTGGTAGTTGTCGGACCCGTAGAACATAACCAGGGGCGCAATGCGCTGATGCATGGATGCGAAATGAAAGTCACTGACGACACCCACCACCGTATAGGTACGCCTACTCTCGGGGCTGCCGTTACCCACGGTCATAAGTTGTTGCCCAATCGGATTTTTCCAGCCAAACTGCCGAACGGCTGCCTGATTGATGAGCACGGCGGCACTATCGGTCGAAAAGGTTTTCGAGAAGTTACGGCCCTGCGCGATACCGATGCCCAGCGTCGGTACGTAGTTTGCGTCGATGTAGTAGGACTGCTCCCGGTAGGTGATTGACTCGCCAGCCCCGTTCTTTAGTTGAAAACCATCCGTTGCCTGATTAGAGGCTCCGGCAGGTAAGTATCCCGCCAGCGTAATGTCACGGACGGATGACAACTTAGCTAACTCGGCCTTGAGGGCATCCGCTTTATCCCCAAGGGAATACGTGTCGTGGAGAATCAGCACCTGGTCTTTGTCGAAGCCGACTTTCTTATCCTGAATAAAATGGAGCTGCTGATAGACCACCAGGGTGCCGATAATCATGCTGATCGAGACGACAAACTGGGTCGTAACGAGGGTGTTGCGTAGCCAGCCGCTCTTAAAACCCGCCCGAACCGTGCCTTTCAGGACACTGATGGGCTTGAAGGCCGAGAGAAAAAAGGCGGGGTAGCTACCGGCTAACAGACCAATCAATAAACTGGCCAGGAGCATGCCCGGTATCATCCAGCCATTGATGAGCGAGTTGACCGAAAATTGTTTACCGGCCAGTTGGTTGAAGCTCGGTAGGGCTACGGTTACGATAGCCAGAGCAACCAGCAGAGCGATAAACGTGACCAGCACCGATTCGCTCAAAAACTGCCCGACCAATTGCTGTTTTACGGAACCCAGTACCTTGCGAATGCCGACTTCCTTCGCCCGTCCGGCTGATCCGGCCGTACTTAGGTTCATGAAGTTGATACAGGCCACCAGCAGGATAAACACGGCGATGGCGGAGAAAATGTATATATACTGGATGTCGCTGTTTGGCTCTATTTCATTCTCAAGGTGCGACTGAAGGTGAATGTCAGTGATGGGTTGAAACTGGTACCCAAACCGGTCGCCTTTCTTATGGAAATCAGCCAGACTCATACCCAAAAGACTCTGGATTTCCGGTCCCATGTATTTACTGATCAACTCGGGCATTTTGGCTTTTAGGTTGTCAATCGAATAGCCCGGCCGCAGGACAACATAGGTATAGGCTGCACTGGATAACCATGTGTTGCGCAGTTGAACCGAGCGGACAGACGCAAAAATGTCGTAATGAAAATGCGTATTCAGCGGGACGTCCTGACAGACTCCCGTTACCCGAAAAAGGCCGCGTGTGCCCAGCGTCAGCGTTTTGCCGATAGGGTCATGACTCCCGAAATATTTATGGGCCATTGTTTCCGTAAGTACCACCGTGTTGGGTTCAAGCAGCACCGTCTTTGCCCGGCCTTTTAGTAGCGGTATCGAGAAGACCTCGAAAAAGTTGGAATCGGGGAAAATGACATGCTCTTCTTTAAAACTTTCGTTCGCGTTTTTGACGATAAACGTCCCTTCGTTGTACAGCCGCGTGGTGGCTTCTACCCCCGAATAATCATGGAACATAGCCGGGCCAACGGGAACGCCAACGGGAGCAAGTTTTATTGCTTTACCGCCAACCTGGCCGTCCATCGTTACCCGAAAAATCCGGTCGGCTTTGGCATGGTAGCGGTCATAACTTAGCTCATGCTGGACAAATAACACAATCAACAGGCAGGTAGCCAGTCCAATAGTCAGTCCAATGACGTTGATGGCCGCGAATGCCTTATGGAGAATCAGATTTCGCCAGGCAATTTTTAGATAATTTCGGATCATAGCAGGGCTTAGAAAAAAAGTGGTCGTATGCTCAGGTGTATGGGTTGGCTTGGCCAGGGGCCGTAACAGTTTCAGGGCACTCAGGCTGTATCGCCAGTCGGCCCGCCGTTTGCCTTCGGTGCTGACCCAATAGGCATAGAGTTCGAGCAGGTCGCCCTGCACCTCTTCGCGGGTATTGGGATCGCCGAAGGTGTCTAGCAGCCAGCTAGCCCAGCGCGGTTCGTCGTTGTGGGGTGGGTGAGGATTGTTCGTCATGCTAGCTACTCACTTCTCAAACTTTTCACTGGATTGATCAGCGCGGCTTTAATGCTTTGAAAACTCACTGTCAGTAACGTAATGACCAACGCGCCTGCACCTGAGACGGCGAAAATCCACCATGAAATCTCCGTATGGTATTCGTACTTCAGAAGCCAGCCACTGAGGTAGTAATACGCAATTGGCGTGGCGATACCGAAGGCAATGACGACCAGCGTGACAAAGTCTTTTGAGAGCAAGCTCCATAAGTTGAAAACCGATGCACCTAATACTTTGCGTACGCCAATTTCCTTCCTGCGTTGCTCAGCCATGAACGAGGATAGGCCAAAAATGCCCAGACAGGAAATGAAAATAGCGAGCATCGCGAAGACCGAAGCCAGTTTCCCGATCCGTTCCTCTGTTGCAAATTTCAGCGCATATTGCTGATCGATGAATTTGTAATCGAACGGGCTGCCCGGATTGAATTTACGGAACACCGCTTCAATCTTCGTCAGCGATTCACTGGCGCTTTGCTGCGGGTTTAATTTGATATTGATGACATCGGCCCAGCCATAATCCAGCATGAAAACGGTCTGGTAAACCGGTTCAAACGGTGATCCCATCACCATGTCGTTTACAATGCCCACCACCTGAAACGGTCTGCCATTCCATTTGACCGTTTTCCCTACCGGGTCTTTCAAGCCCATATACCGGGCAGCCGTTTCGTTGATGACCATACCGGATGAATCAGTCGAGAAGGCGCGCGAAAAGTCACGTCCCTGTTTAAACTGCCAGCCAACCGTTTTGCCGAAGTCATGCGTTACGGCGACTGTCCCAAATTGAGCTTTGAAATTCGGGTCTTTCCCCTCCCAGTCGAAGCCACCATTTTGTGAATTCAGATTCGTAGCGGGTGTCGAGGACGTCGACATGTCGACCGCAGCCCCGGTTCGCATCAGGTCATCCCGCAAGGCATTGTAATGGCTGTGCAGTTCCGGTGTATTGATGGTAACGGTAATCAGGCCGTTTCGATCATAGCCAACCGGCCGGTTTTTGGCGTGCTGAATCTGACGAAAAACGATGATCGTACCGATAATGAGCGTAACCGATACCGTGAACTGAATAATAACCAATGCCTTTCGCGGAACGGTAGCAAATCGGCCTACCCGGAAGGTTCCTTTCAGTACTTTTACTGGCTGAAACGAAGACAGATACAGCGCTGGATAACTCCCCGCGATGAGACCCGTGAGCAGGCTGAACCCGAGGCCAGCCAGCCAGAAAATCGGATTTGTCCACAAAATACCTATGTGCTTATCCGCCACCTCATTGAAGAGCGGGAGAATGAGCAGGACCAGCAACAAGGACAAAACAAACGCGACTGCGACTACCAGCAACGACTCACTGAAAAACTGACTGATTAATTGACTGCGTACGGAGCCAACCGCTTTGCGGATACCCACTTCCTTGGCTCGTTTTTCGGAGCGGGCTGTACTCAGGTTCATGAAATTGATGCAGGCCAGCAGCAGCACAAATACGCCGATGATGCCAAATAGCCAGACGTACTGAATTCGCCCTTCCAGATTTCCCTTTTTATCCCAGCCTGTGTATAAATGCCACCGGCTCATGGGGTTTAGGAAGACCTCTGCCTTGAAAAGTGCCGTCTCGGGGACATGCTTTACCCGTAATCCTTTAATTTTTGCCGTAACCGCGTCGAAATCTGTGCTGGGTGCAATCTGAGCCAATATTTGCCAGGAACTGTTGTTCCATTCTGCATTGTCTTGAGCACGCTTTACCCAATCCGATGAGGACACATACAACGCCCAGGGAGCGATAAATTTCAAGTCTCTGAATTCAGTATTGTAGGGCAAATCTTCGTAGACACCGGTTACTTTTACGTCCAGCTTATTGTCGAGCTTCATCAGTTTACCCATGGGATCAACGTTCCCAAAAAGGGTCTGAGCTGTGGACTCAGATAATAATATAGACGAAGGGTCTTTTAAACCTGCCCGAGTGCCTCTAAGCATTTTCAGCGTGAACAGATCGGGTGCTTCCGGGCTCAGGTAATTCCCCGTTTTGGTGAATTTATTTTCCCCATAGGCCAGAATATGTTCGTGGGTCCAGGATGACATGACGACGTAGGTAAAGTCGTCCTGAAAGGCCGTCCGGAGCTCGTTTCCCAACGGCAAGGGCATATAACCGCCGGCACCAAATTCGCCATTGAACGTTCCGCGCTGCATGACCTGCGCAATTCGGTCGTAATTCTGGTGGTATTTGTTGTAGGACAATTCATCCCAAATCCACAAGCCTATCAACAGCGCTACGGCCATTCCGACGGCCAGTCCGCCGATGTTAATGGCCGAATAAGCCTTATTCTTGACAAGGCTCCGCCAGGCGATGGTTAAGTAATTCCGGATCATAGCAGGGCTTAGAAAAAAAGTGGTCGTATACTGAGATGTATGGGTTGGCTTGGCCAGTGGCCGTAACAGTTTCAGAGCACTCAGGCTGTATCGCCAGTCGGCCCGCCGTTTGCCCTCGGTGCTGACCCAGCAGGTGTAGAGTTCGAGCAGGTCGCCCTGCACTTCTTCGTACGTGTTGGGATCGCCCCACCCCCGCAGGAGCTGGGTCGCCCAACGGGGTGGCTGGACAGACTTATCCGAAGGTTTGAGGATCTTCATGGCTATTCGCTACGTAAGCTCTTGACGGGGTTCATCAAGGCCGCTTTGATACTCTGAAAACTGACGGTCAGTAGGGCAATGCCTACCGCTAACAACCCCGCCAGGGCGACAATCCACCAGGTCAATTCCTGTCGATACTCAAACGTCTTGAGCCACTTGTCAATGGCCCACCACGCCACAGGTGTCGCTAACACGAGAGCAATCAAGACGAGCCGGAGGAGATCGGCCGATAGTAAGCCGACAATATTCTGAACGCTGGCGCCCAGTACTTTACGGATACCGATTTCTTTGGTCCGCTGTTCGGCCGTAAAGGCAACCAGGCCGAACAGACCCAGACAGGAGATCAAAATGGCCAGCATGCCAAAGTAGTTGACGAGCGAACTGACCTGCTGCTCGCTCCGATATAGCTTCTCGTAGGCTTCGTCCAGGAAGTGGTAGGTAAACGGATAATTTGGGTTAAATCGCTTTGTCAATTCTTCGAGGTCAGCGATGGCCTGATTGGTTTGTCCGGCACGGGTTTTTGCCAAAATATAATGCGCATATTTTGCCCCAAAACACACAACTAAAGGATTGATTGCCTGGTGTAAAGAGTTCAGGTGGAAATCTTTCATCAACCCGATAATCCGGCCTTTGCCCATCGAAAAGTTAATTTCTTTGCCGACCGGATTGTCGATTCCCATCAATTTTGCGGTGGCCTCATTGACGAGGTAATTAGAGGAGTCGGCGAGGCTGCCTGGTCGGAAGTCACGCCCGCTGAGCAGCTTAATGTTCATGGTGCGGGTAAACTCGCCACCAACCAGCATGGCCGATACATTTGTTTCCTGATTGGGGTCCTTGCCCGTCCATGTCAAATTACCGGCTGTTGTCCAGGTGACATCAATGGGCAGGTCGGACGTCGCCGTGGCCGCAGCAACTGATGGCAAACGCATCACTTCCTGTCGAAATACCTCTACTTTCTCGGGATTGGCCATTTCGCCTTCTATAGGTATGTAAACCACGTTTTCCCGATCAAGCCCGAGGTGTTTCTCCTGTAGGTAATTCATTTGCCGGCTTACCGCCAACATGCCGACGATCAGAAATACGGACAGCGCAAATTGAACGACCACCAAGACTCTGCGGAAGGCTGCCGGGCCTGAGCCGAATTGTAGATTTCCTTTAAGAATTCGAACCGCCTGTAACCCTGACAGAAATAGCGCCGGATAGCTGCCCGACAAAAAGCCCGTGAACACGACTAGTCCGATCAGCCCCAGCCAAAGTACAGGCGTCGATAAACTGAGTGCTATCTGTTTGTCAAACAGTTGATTAAATGTTGGCAGCGCTTGCCAAACCAGGCCTACTGCCAGCACAGCCGCCAGCAAGCTTGTCAGCAGGGATTCGCTCAGGAACTGACCGATCAAGGCAGGGCGCATGGCGCCGACAACCTTGCGCACCCCCACCTCCCTGGCACGGGTAGATGACCGGGCCGTGGCTAAATTCATAAAATTGATACAGGCGATCAGCAGAATAAATAGCGCAACCAGGGAGAAGGTGCGGACATACTCGATGCCACCACCCACTATCTTGCCGTCTTTGTATTCCGAGTACAGATGCACATCTGCCATTGGATGCAGAATGGGATATTGTACGGCGTTGAAATCGGCAGGTTGTTTGGCATGACGCACATACATGTCCTTCATGGCCGCTTCGGCCTGAGTGGCGGTTGCGTTTGGTTTTAGGCGGAGGTAGGTCAGAAACGAATTATTGCCCCAGTTATTCATCCACTCCTTCTCCTGCGCTTTCCAATTGACCATCCATTCGAATTGGATCGTTGCGTTAGTTGGGATGTTTTCAATAACGGCCCCCACTTTATAAAATGTAGCATTATCGAGTTGAAGCACCTTTCCCCGTGCCTGGCCCTCCGGAAAGAATTTTTCTGCCAATTTTCGGGTAATAACGATTTGATCCGGTTGCGCCAGGGCCATCTTGGGGTCACCATCTATGGCGGGTAGGTCGAAGACACGGAAGAAGTCGGCTGTTGCATAGCGGCCAAATTCCTTAGTTGCTTTTTCACCCGCTTTAATGAGTGTTTCGCTACCCCAGTTCGTTTTTGTGGCAGCCGCTACCTGAGGTATCTCGCTGGCAATAGCTTCCTGCAACGGCCCCGGCGTTGCATAATTAGTGCCAATTTTGCCTTTGTATTCTGCCTGGACACGCACGAAGTAAACGCGGTCTACATCAGGCAGAAAGCGGTCATAATTTAGTTCTTCGTGTACCCATAGACCAATGAGTAAAGCACAGGCCATGCCCAATGCCAGCCCAAAAACGTTGATACCAGTGTATAGTTTGTGGTTAACCAGATTCCTCCAGGCAATTTTGGCGTAATTCCGGATCATAGCAGGGCTTAGAAAAAAAGTGGTCGTATACTGGGGTGTATGGGTTGGCTTGGCCAGTGGCCGTAACAGTTTCAGAGCACTCAGGCTGTATCGCCAGTCGGCCCGCCGTTTGCCCTCGGTGCTGACCCAGCAGGTGTAGAGTTCGAGCAGGTCGCCCTGCACTTCCTCTTGCGTGTTGGGGTCGCCCCACCCCCGCAGGAGCTGGGTAGCCCAACGGGGCGGCTGGACAGACTTATCCGAAGGTTTGAGGATTTTCATGGCTATTCGCTACGTAAGCTCTTGACGGGGTTCATCAAGGCCGCTTTGATACTCTGAAAACTGACGGTCAGTAGGGCAATGACAACCATTAGTAAACCGGTCAGGGCAAATACCCACCAGGAAATGTCGACCCGGTAGGCGAAATCCTGCAGCCACCGGTGCATGGCATACCAGGCCACCGGCGAGGCTATAACAACAGCAATGGCAACGAGCCTAAGGAAATCTTTCGAGAGCAGCGTGACAATACTGGTTACTGAAGCACCCAGGACTTTACGGATACCAATTTCTTTAGTACGTACTTCGGCAGTAAAGGCAGTCAAACCAAACAGGCCAAGGCAGGAAATCAGGATTGTCAGGATTGTAAACGAGCATACAATACGGCCTATGCGCTGTTCTGAACGGTACTGAACATCGAGATCCTGGTCCACAAAGCCGTACGTGATTGGATAAGCAGGGTCCGTTTTTTTGTACAGCCTGGTTATGTCGGTTATCGTATGGGCTATCCTGTTAGGTTGGGTTTTTACCAGTACCGTAAAATACATGTCTTTGGGGCGAAATCGTAAAATGAACGGTTCGATAGCCGTCCGTAGCGGCCGAAAATGGAAATCTTTGACGACGCCAATTACATTGCCCTCCGTACCCCAGAATTTCACCCGCTTTCCTAAGGCCTTGTTGGGTGTCCAGCCCATGCGTTTGGCCGCCGTTTCGTTGATGAGGTAAGCTCCGAATGTAGATAAGGTGTCGCTTGTAATCTGAGTTGAAAAATTGCGCCCCGCAGCCAGCGACATTCCCGTTGTTTTCATAAAGTCGGCGTCGACGTTCATCTGGGTTATCAGAAATTCATCCTTTGGTGTTTGCCCTTCCCATTCAACGGTTGTGCTGTTGTTCATGTCGACCAGATTGCCGGTTGTAACGGATGCCTTCGCCACGCCGGGTAACTGACTTATCTCGTTTTTGAATTGCATGGCTTTTCCTTTCAACTCACCTTTGAGTCGCACATACAGCAATTGCGATTTGTCGAACCCTAACGTTGTTGTCTGCAGATAGGTCAACTGCCGATAAATAATCACCGTGCAGATGGCTAATCCAATAGACAATACGAACTGGCTGACTACGAGCGATTGCCGAAAGCTGTGTCCTGTTTTTAGGATAGAGAAATAGCCAGAAACACCCGCTTTCAATACGGTAACTGGCCGAAATGCGGAGAGAAAAAAGGCAGGATAAAGCCCGGCCAGCAAGCTGACTGCGGCCGTAAGAACGAGTATTACCAGCCAGAAGGCCGGGAGGTGGTAGGGGATCTGTAGGCTCTTGTTTGCCATATTGTTAAATAGGGGTAACAACAGATCGGCCAGGAAAATGGACACGAGTACAGAGACACCCGTCATAACCAGCGATTCGCCCAAAAACTGCATAAGCAGGCTGGATCGCTGTGCGCCAATGCTTTTTCGAACACCCACTTCTTTGGCTCGTTGAGAGGCTCGGGCAGTCGCCAAATTAATGAAGTTAACAACGGCTATCAGCAAGACGATGAGCCCGACGATAACGAAGATTCGGATGTAGGCAATGTCGCTGCGTTTGCCTCCGAAGTCGGTTTGAAAGGCAAATTTTGAGTATAAGTAAATGTCTGAGAGTGGTTGCAGCAGCAAGGGTGTATCGTTCTCCGGATTGTAGCGTTTGATCTGATGGCGGATTTTCTCGCCGAAAAGAACTGGGTTAGCGGCCTTTCCTGTTGCATCAGGCTTCAGCTGTACGTAGGTATGGTAGTTATTACTATTCCATTTGTTGCTCCATTCGTCGTAGCGTTCGAGCCATTTGAATGGTAACAAGACATCGAATTGAATGTGTGATTGAGCCGGTGGATTTTGCGCTACGCCCACCAGCATGAGGGTTCGCTCATTATTAAACCGGAATGATTTGCCCAGTACATGCTGCTGACGCCAATTTATACCGAAGAATCGTTCAGCCATTTTTTTGCTAAAAATCACCTCATCGGGGCCTTTAAAAATGTTGTTTACATTTCCTTGTAAAAGCGAATAGCTGAATAGACCGAAAAAGCCGGGGTCGATGATCAGCATCTGGTCTGACTCAACAGATTGCTGACCCTGACTCAATAACCCATGCCAGCTTCCAATGCGCACAGCCCGGCTCACTTCCGGAAAGTCTTTAAGCAGCGTAGGGGCAAGTGGGCCCGGGGTAACGGCTACGTCGAATATGCCTTCGGGTTGTTGCTGCCTTTCCACAACCCGATAGATGTGATTGAAATTAGTATTGAATCGGTCGTAGTTTACTTCATCATATACATAAAGGGCTATCAGCAGACAGCAGGCAATGCCTATGGCCAGTCCGCCAATATTGATAGCCGAATACACCTTGTTTTTGATCAGGTTCCTAAAAGCGACTTTTGCATAATTTCGGATCATGTCGGGGCTTAGAAAAAAGGTGGTCGTATACTGGGGTATATGGGTTGGCCTGGCCAGTGGTCGTAACAGTTTCAGAGCACTCAGGCTGTATCGCCAGTCGGCCCGCCGTTTGCCCTCGGTGTTGACCCAATAGGCGTGGAGTTCGAGCAGGTCGCCCTGCACTTCCTCGTGCGTGTTGGGGTCGCCCCACCAGCGCAGGAGCTGGGTAGCCCAGCGGGGTGGCCCGGAGGCTGCGTCACCGATGTTTCGGGATTGGTTCGGCATGCCAGTCCGGCGGTTTGGCTTTCCCATGGCTGTTTTAGGATCAGTTACCCATCAGTTGTAACGTTTGGGGAGGCAGAGCACCCCATAGTTCCTCCCGGATCTGCTTCACTTCCTGCAAGGCTCTCCGTCCGGTTGCCGTTACGGCAAAAAATCGTTTTCTACGACCACCACGCTCTGCCGTAGCCCCGCCCATGGTCGACGTCAGAAAGCCTTTTTCGGCCAGGCGTTGCAGCGTCGTATGAACCGTACTGAACCCAACGGAACGCCCCGTTTTTTGCTCAATCTCCTGGGTGATGGTAACGCCGTAAGCGCCTTCATCCAGCACCGCAACGGTGAGCAGAACAATCTCTTCAAACTCTCCCAAAAAGGCCCGTTTCATAGCAGGGAATTATTTTATACGATTCTGTCGATCAAATGCGGTGCCAACCTGAGAAAAGCCATCATACCGCACTCTAGACGCATTTTTGCCAAAATAGACAATTGGTCTGGTGTCCAATAGCGGACACAAAACGTACTGAAACGGACAAGGCCACCCGTGCGGGTGGCCTTGTCCGTTTCACATACATGAGGTTGTTATTCTGAACGCAGGCTCTTGACCGGATTCATCAGGGCGGCTTTGATACTCTGGAAGCTTACGGTTAGTAGCGCGATGCCCACTGCCAGCAGACCTGCTAACGCAAACATCCACCACGAAAGGTCAATTTTGTACATGAAGCTCTCCAGCCACTGATTCATGGCATACCAGGCTAGGGGAGAGGCAAGGACAATGGCGATCAGGACCAGTTTGAGGAAGTCTCTGGAAAGTAGGGCTACTACGCTGGTAACCGATGCGCCGAGCACCTTCCGAACCCCAATCTCTTTAGTCCGCTGTTCAGCCGTGAAGGCCGCTAAGCCAAACAGGCCCAGGCACGAAATAAAGATGGCCAGTATGGCAAAGTAAGTAGCCAGTTGACTGACGACCTGTTCGCTTCGGTACAGTTTAGCGTATTCCTGATCCGAGAACTGATAGGTGAAGGGGGTGAGTGGATTCAATTCTTTACATACTTTCTCCAGACTCGCAATGGCTTCCTGGGTCTTGCCCGCTTCGGCACGGACCAGAATGGTGCCCCACTGTGGACGTCTATCCAGTCGGATAATGAGCGGTTCGATGGCCTGCCGCATCGAATTAAAATGAAAATCTTTCAGGACACCAATGATGTGTCCCTTATTCCCACCCCAATCGAGAGGTTTGCCTATTGGGTTTTTATAACCGATTTTGGCCAGGGCCGTTTCGTTGATGAGGAAGCCGAGGGTATCCGTTCCAAAGTCTTTCGAGAAGTCGCGGCCATCCTTCAAGGTCAACTTCAGTGTCTTGACAAAATCATAACCAACGGCCGTATTGGCGAACGTTGTTCGCAGGTTAGGGTCTTTACCGGTCCATCCGATATCATCAACATGGTGGCCAAGTGCGGTCGGCGACTCCCGCATCCGGGAAACAGTCAGAATGCCGGGCAATCCACTGATTTCTTCTTTGAATAAATCGTACTTCTGCGGTAAATCGCCTTCAACCGGGATGTAGAGCAGGTTTTCGCGATTATAGCCCAGATTCTTCGTTTGGACGTAGTTCATCTGGCGGTAGATCACAATCGTACCGACAATCAGCATGATCGACAGCCCGAACTGAAAGACGACTAAACCCTGGCGGAAAAAGGCTGCTCCGGCGCTAAACCGCAGGCTCCCTTTTAGCACCCGAATCGGGTTCAGCGACGATAAGAAGAGGGCGGGATAACTGCCGGCCACGAAGCCCGTCAGCAGGAGTAACCCCAGTAACGTAGCCCAGAATGCCGGACTATTGATCGGAAGAGCCAGCATTTTGCCGGTAAGGGTATTGAAGGCGGGTAAAAGTAGGGCCACCACTACAACCGCAATGATGATCGAGAAGAACGTGAGCAGAACGGCCTCCCCCACAAACTGGCCCATCAGGGCCGAGCGACCTGCCCCGACTACTTTTCGAACGCCCACTTCTTTGGCCCGTTTGGCCGAGCGGGCCGTGGCCAGATTCATGAAATTGATACAGGCAATGAGCAGAATAAATACGGCGACGATGCTGAACAGGCGGACGTACTCGATCCGACCCCCGTCGAGATAGCCATCTTTGAAATTCGAATGTAGGTACTTTTCAGGATAGGGCTGCAGGCCAATTTCAACCAGGAGACCCTTCGTTTTAGGGACGTATCGGTATATGAAATCCTTGATTTTGGCATCCACGCGGGCCTGGTCAATGGGTTTGCCCATGCGTTCTGTCCGCAACTGTACATACGTCATCGGGTCCGTACTGGTCCAGGTTTTGGCCCAATCATTGTCTTTCTCGAAATCAGCCCACGTTCGCAGAAAATCAAACTGCTGCGATGAGTTGGCCGGTAGGTTCTCAAATACGGCTGTCACCAATAAATCGACTTTGTTCTCGGCACGAATCGACTGGCCAATTGCTTTTTCTGAACTCCCGAAAAAAGCTTCTGCCATTTTGCGGGAGATCGCAATGCCGCCCGGACTACGCAGCGCCGTTGCGGCTGTTCCCTGCAAAAAAGGATAACTGAACATGGTAAAGAAATCGGCTCCCGCAAACGTCCCTTCCATTTTAATGATCTTTTCTCCTACCGAAAATGTGGTGGGATAATTGGACTCCATAGCCGCAGCATACTGCACCTCAGGAATAGTCCGTTTGAGTTCGTCGGCCAGCAAGCCCTGAGTAAAGTAACTGGCGTAGACTTTTCCATCGAAATGCTGACGCTCATAGATCTGGTATAGGCTTTTACCATTTGCATGAAAGCTGTCTACGCTACGTTCGTCCTGCACCCATAGCATAATGAGCAGGCTGCATGCCATTCCCAGCGCAAGCCCCAGAAGGTTAATGGCCGAAAAGGCTTTGTTGCGAATCAGGTTGCGCCAGGCAACGGTGAAATAATTGCGTATCATGTCAGGATGGAGAAAGTAAGAACTTGGGTATTCGTTGGGTTGGCGTTTGATCATTGAGGGGCGCATCAGGCTCAGCACATCCCGCACATAGCGCCACCGCGCCCGGGGCAGCCCCACCACCTTGACCCGTTCCTGAAACAGCTCGTCGAGGTCGCCTTCCAGTTCGTCCAGCCGATGGGGAGCGCAGAACCAGTACAGCAGGCGCGTGGCCCAGCGGGGTGGATGCGGAGTTGGTGTCATGGTTATTCGGAGCGCAGGCTCTTGATGGGGTTCATCAGGGCCGCTTTGATTGATTGATAGCTGACCGTGAGCAGCGTTACCAGCAGCGCTCCGGCCCCGGATGCGGCAAAGACCCACCAGGCTAGTTCCGTTCGATATTCGTAATTGTGAAGCCAGTTACCAAGGATATAATACGCGATTGGCGTCGCTATGACGAACGCAATGACAACCAGAACCACAAAGTCTTTCGAGAGTAAACCCCACAGGTTGAGTACCGATGCGCCCAGCACCTTCCGAACGCCAATTTCTTTGGTTCTGGCTTCAGCCATGAAGGAGGACAAGCCAAATAAACCCAGGCAGGAAATGAAAATGGCAAGACCGGCAAAAACGGTCGTTAAGTTGCCAATGCGCTCTTCTGTGCCAAATTTATGGGCATATTCCTGATCGACAAACCGGTAGTCGAAGGGAGCCGATGGGATCATCTTCTTAAAAACCGATTCAATTTTTGGCATGGCTTCGGCCACGCTGACAGACGGGTTGATTCTAACGAAAATCCAGTTTACGTTGCTTGCATTGACATAAAACAGCGTGTTTTTTGCAGAATTATAGGGCGACTGCATCACCATGTCTTCAACTACACCAATAACGTGCAGCGTCTGACCATCCCAGCGGATTGTCTGGCCGATCGGCGAAGTGGTCGGTTTGCTGGCATTGGCCCGGTTTGTCGGGGGCAGGTTGTTCGAGTGCCCGGTTATGGATTGGCGATTGTTCAGCCCGAATAATTTGGCCGCCGACTGGTTCAAAACAACCCCCGACGAATCGGTTCCGAATGCTTTTGAGAAGTCACGTCCGTCGTTGAATTGCCAACCCATCGTCTTCCCGAAGTCGTAGGTAACCGCAACCGTTGCAAAGTCAACCCGTGTGTTCGGGTCTTTACCCGGCCAGTCGATAACATCGCTCGTTTGCCAGACATCTGTTACCGGCGTGGATGCTTCGGCCATGTCAGTAACCGCGCCGGTATTCCTGAGTTCGGTACGAAGCAAATCATATTTGCCGTAGAAGTCCGGCGTCTTCATGCGAATCTCCAGCAATCCATTTCGATTATAGCCAACCGGACGATTCTTCGCGAATTGAATCTGGTTGTAGACGATGAACGTGCCAATGATCAGCGAGACTGATACCACGAACTGCACGACAACCAGAACTTTGCGGGGAATTGCCGCAAATGGCCCCACATTGACACGTCCCTTTAACACTTTTATGGGTTGAAAACTGGATAAATACAAGGCTGGATAACTCCCGGCCAGCAACCCAGTCATACCCACAACCCCCAGGCCAATCAGCCAGGCAATCGGGTTAAGCCAGGGTATCGCCATCTGTTTGTCGGCCAGTTGATTGAACGAGCCCAGCGATGCCGTTACGAGCCCAATAGCCAGGCCAAAGGCCAGGAAAACAACCAGGAAAGACTCCGTGAAAAACTGACTCACCAGTTGCTGACGACGAGAACCAACGGCTTTGCGGATACCGACTTCCTTCGCTCGCTTTTCGCTTCGGGCGGTGCTCAGGTTCATAAAGTTAATGCAGGCCAGTAGCAGCACAAACAGACCCACAATGCCAAACAGCCAGACAAACTGGATAAGGCCTCCGGTATTGGCCCCGTTTTTAAACTCCGAATACAAATGCCATTTCGACATGGGGTGCAGGAAAAGTTCGGGCTTCAGGGATGCATCCGCTTTGGAATGAGCCAACCGGATATCTTTGATTTTAGCCGAAACGTGCCCGTAGTCAGCATTGGGCGACAATTGAACGAAGGTCTGAAATGAATTTTCGGACCAATTGTCGGTAGCCTTCTTCAGCCAGTTTTCCGACGATACCCACAAGTCGAAGGGGGCTATGAAGAGCAGGTCGTTGAATTGAGTCGCGTAAGGTATATCCGCATAAACGCCCGTTACGCTAGCGGTCAGTTTGTTGTCGATTTTAACAATTTTTCCCATCGGGTCAGCCTCGCCGAACAGCGCTTTGGCGGTTGATTCGGCCAACAGAATCGACGTTGGATTCTTTAGCCCGGCCCGAGTGCCCCGCAGCATGGTCAGCGACAGCAGATCAGGCGCTTCGGGCTGCATGTAAATACCACTTTTGCCTACCTTGGTCTCACCTGCAGACAGAATATGATTTTGGGTCCATGACGATACAACCACCCGGTCGAAATCACTCGAGTATGTCGTGCGTAGCTCCTGTGCTAATGGTATAGGCACCGATAATTGAGATTCAATGACGCCGTTGTAGGTCTGGTACTGCATGACCCGCGCCAGGCGGTCATAGTGCTGGAAGTATTTATTGAACGTTAGTTCATCCTGAATCCAGAGCCCAATGAGCATTGCTACGGCCATACCCGAGGCCAGCCCAAACATGTTGATGGATGAGTAAACCCGGTTTTTGGCCAGGTTGCGAAACGCGATTTTAAGATAATTCCGTAGCATGATACTGTTGGCTGGGTTTGGGTAATCGTTGGGTTGGCGTTTGATCATCGAGGGGCGCATCAGGCTCAGCACATCCCGCACATAGCGCCACCGCGCCCGGGGCAGCCCCACCACCTTGACCCGTTCCTGAAACAGCTCGTCGAGGTCGCCTTCCAGTTCGTCCAGCCGATGGGGGGCGCAGAACCAGCGCAGCAGGCGCGTGGCCCATCGAGGTGCATGCGATAGGGTGGACTTGTTCATGACCAGGCCGTTCGGGGAATAGCGTCCCACATTTGATTGCGCACCTGACGAATCTCCTCTAATGCCCGTCGGCCGTAGGCGGTCACCGAATAAAGTCGTTTCCGACGGCCACCCCGCTCCGGTGTTGCACCACCCATCTCTGACTTGACCAGGCCTTTCTCCTGAAGCCGGTTCAGCGCCGAATGCACCGCTCCCAGATTGACCGGCCGATTCATTTGCTGCTCGATTTCTGAGACGACTGCCGCCCCATAAGCATCGCCCGACTGGATAGCGACAGCCAATAAAACGATCTCTTCAAATTCGCCTAAGTACGTTCCTTTCATCCGAATTCATTAGTTGTGTATATGTATAACAAATGCCTCGCCAAATTAAAAAAAAGGCCACTCCTAAGCGGATTGGCCCTTTTTTGTAAATCAAGTGGAAGGATATTGTCCAGAACCGGACATTTCTTGTACGCTTCTGGACAATGAACGTATCCCTGAACGGCAGCTTTAGCTTCTGGAAATCCTAGGTTAGTCGGCACTTCGTAAGCTCTTCACCGGGTTCATCAACGCGGCCCGGATGCTCTGGTAGCTGACCGTAAGTATGGCAATGCCCGTTACCAATCCACCGGCGAGCGCAAAGACCCACCACGCAATGTCGATTTTATAGGCAAATCCTTGGAGCCATTTGTTCATCGCGTACCAGGCTAGGGGTGAAGCAATGACAATTGAAAGCAGAATCAGTTTGATGAAATCCTTTGACAGCAGGGTGACAATATTGGTGACGGATGCACCCATCACTTTACGAACACCAATTTCCTTTGTGCGAGCTTCGACCGAAAACGTCATTAATCCCAGCAGTCCCAGGCAGGCCACTAATAAGGTCAATGCCGTAAATCCGTTGAATAAGCGGGCCAGCCGCTCCTCTTTGGCATAGAGCTTGTCGTAAGCCTCATCCAGGAAATAGTAGTCGAACGGTGCTGATGGGCGATGGCTGTCGTAGGTTGCTTTCAGCTGAGCTAGTGCTTTGGGTACATCGGTTTGTGGCTTCAAGCGAACCAGCAGATATCCTCCATTGGCCATAATCGAATGACTTGTGTCACTCACCACGGAGAGCATCATGGGTGAAACTGGCCCATGTAAACTACCTACGTGAAAATCGGCTACTACACCGTTGGTTGGTTGCCCTTTAAATGGTGCAGGCTGTTGTAGTGGATTACCAACAATGTTCGCTTCTTTTATAACGGACTGATTGTAAATAGTTAACTCGTTCGTGACTGGGCGTGACTCCCAACCAACCGGAGCGTACTGCCATCGAACGCCCATCATACCGAAAAAAGCTTTGTCTACGGTCAGGGCGTTGACCATAAGTTGTTTTTTGCCTTTCACGGTCTCCATAAAATAGGTCATGACGTTGTTCGAAAACAACTTAGTGTTCGTGACGGCTACATTACCATCTCCCGCCCATTGCTGTACAGCATCGCGAAGGGCTGTAAATTGAGGGGCCATTTCGCCGTCGATGTACATCGATACAACCTGCTCCCGGTTGATGCCCAGGTTCTTCGTCCGCAGAAAACGCATTTGGGTATAAAGCACCACGCTGCAAATCAACAGCCCAATACTTGCCGTAAATTGGACCGTGGTGAAAACCTGTCGCAAACCGGCACCACCATATCGCACATTGTTAGCTCCTTTCAAAACCACTGCGGGCCGAAATCCCGATAGGAGCAGCGCTGGGTAGGCACCGGCCAGCAGTGAACAAGCCAGCCATAATACTAGTATCAGTCCCCAGTAGGGGCCCTGCGACAAAACTCGATTGTCCATAGCCAAATTCAGGGCCTGGTTGGCCCATGGAAATAAGGCCTGAAGCAATGCCAGTGAGAGAATAAATGCCAGCGTAGTTACCAGAAACGATTCAAGAAAAAATTGACTAATGAGTTCACGTCGCTGCCCACCGATGGCCTTGCGAATACCAACTTCTTTCGCTCGTTTGGTGGCGCGGGCAGTAGTTAGGCTAACGTAATTGATAATGGCTAAAGCCAGAATAATCAGCGCAATCGTGAGAAGAATATATAAAGACTGCTGGGTATCTTTCGGAGCGCTCCGACTGTTTAAATGCAATGACGGTAGGGCTTCAAGGAAGAATTTTGCCGACATATCGACGAACTTTATGCCCGCCTGTACTTTCTGTAATTTTTTTTCAACCGCCTGTATGCTTGATCCAGGATGCAGGACGACGAAAGTACTCAAAAATCCAGCTGACTTAAATACATTCTGCTGTTGTGCCCCCAGCGTTGGCATCGAACTTAACGAAACCAATGCATTAAACCCAATGACCGAATTTGTCGGTAAATCAGTAAGCACAGCTGAAACGGTGAGTGGAAAATGTTTGTCAAAAAGAAGGGTTTTTCCGACTGGGTTTTGATTGCCAAAATATTTTTCTGCCAGTTGGCGAGTCAGCACGATACGGCCTGGTTCGCTAAGGGCAGTTTTTGCATCGCCCTGAAGTAATGTAAATCCCATTACGGGCAGTATAGAAGCATCAGCGTAGCCAATGTTCACTTCTTTGAACCGGTGATTTTGGTCAGACTGTAAGACAACATCCCCAAACCCATTCGAAAACCGAATAACCTGTTCTACTTCCGGAATTTGCTGTTTTATCTCAGGGCCAAACGATTCGTGCAGCCCTGGGAATGTAACTTCCTGGCCGCCATAGTTAGCCACCGACATAATACGGTAGGTTCGCTCCGCAAACGGCTCGAACCGGTCGTAGTGGAACTCATGCCAGACATACAGTGCAATGAATGTACTGACTGCCAAACCAACCGTTAGCCCAACAATATTTAATAGATTGAACAGTTGATTTTTCCAGAGTTGGCGAAAGGCAATGGCGAAATAAGTAGATAGCATAGCTGAGTTCATTAAACGAATTGAGGGATATTCACTCGGTTTACGCTTCATCGCGAATGGTTTTAAAAACCCCAGCACATCCCACCAGTAGCGCCATCGCGCCCGTCGGTGGCCTATCCGCTGAACCTGATACGCGAACTCTTCGTGCAGATCGCCCTGCACCTCTTCCAGCCGGTGAGGAGCGCAGACGAATTGAAGCAGGCGGTCGGCGAAACGAGGGGGTATATGCATGGCTGGTCTATTCACTTCGTAAACTCTTGACCGGATTCATCAACGCGGCCCGGATGCTCTGGTAGCTGACCGTGAGCAGAGCAATTGCCAGGGCCAGGAGACCCGATAGGGCAAAGACCCACCACTGAATGTCAATTCGGTAAGCGAAATCCTGTAACCACCGATTCATGGTATACCAGGCCGCGGGAACGGCGATCAGAATAGCGATCAGAACCAGTTTAACAAAATCTTTGGCCAATAATTGAATAATGCCGATTATGCTGGCTCCCAGTACCTTCCGGACGCCGATTTCGCGGGTACGTACCTGAGCCGTATATGTGGCCAGACCAAATAAACCCAGGCAGGAAATGAGAATGGCAATGGTCGAAAAAATATTGAACAATAATCCTGACTGCTGCTCCGATTTATACAGGTTATTGAATGAGTCGTTCAGGAACGTGTAGTCGAACGGATAATCTGTATTGTATTGCTTCCATGAACGTTGGGCGGCTGCAACAGCCTGACTGGCGCCATTGCCCGTTGTTTTGACGTAAATTGCCTGCATCTGCTCGGGGGCATAGAAGAAGATAGCTGGCTCTATTTTCTGCCGCATCGAGGCAAAGTGAAAATCTTTGACAACGCCGACGATCGTTCCTTTGTGATTCCACAATCTGAATGGTTTCCCAATCGGGTCTTTAATGCGGGCCGTTTTTACGGCGGTTTCATTTAAAATAAAATGCAGCGAATCGGCAACGGCACCGGTAAAATTAGCCCCTTGTGACAAGTTTATCTTGAAGAACGGAATAAAGTCCTTGTCGATGGCTACCGGCCACACAAACATGGTTTCACCCTGCTCTTTCCCATCCCATTCATTATCGCCGGTCTGCCCGCCCAGACTCACAATGTTCGAACTGGCCCGGGTAACGGCGTCTACGCCGGGCTGGTTCAACAGTTGTGCTTTTACCGCGTCGTAATGCTGGCTCATGTCCCGCATGAAGAAACCAAATACATGTGTTTTGTCATAGCCCAGCTCCTTCGAACGGATGTATTCCAATTGATTACTGATAATGAATGTTCCCGCAATCAGGATGACAGACACGGTAAACTGGACGACAACCAGTACTTTTCGGAAACTGGCCTCATTGAGCCGGGAGGACACTTTTCCTTTGAGCGCTTTGAGTGGTTCGAATGAAGAAAGCAATATGGCCGGATAAATGCTCGATGCGGCCAGCGTTCCGGTGATGGTCAGGCCAATCAACTGCCAGATGTGATAGTCGGAAAAGTCAAGGATAAGCCGCTTGCCTGAAAGCTGGTTGTAGAAGGGGAGCAGCCCATAGATAAGGCCAATGGCCAGAACGGCAGCGAAGGAAAAGAGCAGCGTGGTTTCAATCAGGAACTGGACGAAAAGTTGACCACGGGCCGCGCCAACGATCTTCCGCATGCTGATTTCTTTGGAGCGTAGCAACGAACGGGCCGTCGATAGATTTACGTAATTGATGCAGGCTATGGCCAGGATAAGCAAAGCAATAATGGAAAACATCCGGACCGTTTCAATGCCCCCTTCCGATCCATCCGCTTTGTAGAGGTGCATCTCGGCCAGAGGCTGAAGCAGGTAGGTGAGGTCGGTATCGTCGGGTTTATTACGGAGGTGAATCGTGCGTAACTTATTGGCCAGACTACTAAGGGAAGCACCCGGCTGGAGCAGCAGATAGGTGGTATAATTAAACTGACTAAAGTCGTTATCCTGAGTTCGACCATCTGACCTGTTTTGATACATACCCTCAAACAGCAACGGAAGAGGAAGGACCATGTCGGCCTGAATACTGGAATTCTTGGGGAAGTCCGCCGTAATGCCGCTTACCTTAAAGGCATTATTCTTCCCGACGACGAGGACTTTACCGAGTGGGTTTTCGTTGCCAAAATAGCGTTTGGCCGTGCTTTCTGTCAGCACAATCGAGTGATTATCCGGGAAAGGTTTTGCCGGGTTCCCCTGCGTGAGGGCGAAGTCGAACACGGAGAACAAGCTCGGGTCGGCGAACAGGGTGTGTTCCTCATTGATGGTTTTATTCTTGTATTTAAACAGCGTGTAGGTGCCATTGTAGGATAACCGAACGCCGTCTTTTATCTCTGGCAGTTCTTTCTTGCCAAGCTCGGCTATCGGAGCAACGGTTGATGTCCAGATTTGACGGCTGTTTCCGGTGCCAGCCCAGTTTTCGAGCCGGTATATAGTGGTCGCCTGATGGTGAAACCGGTCGAAGCTTAATTCATCTTGTACCCAGAGTAAAATGAGAATGCCCACGGCTAACCCAGCGGTCAGGCCCGTCATGTTGATCAGCGAATAGAATCGGTTGTTCAATAGGCTGCGCCAGGCGATTTTTAGGTAGTTACGTAGCATAACAGGACTTAGTAAGAAGATGGTTAATGTTTCTTTTTCTTGACGCCCGATGGCCAATGACCTTCCAGGCCGGGGTTTTATAAATCCCAATACATCCCACCAATACCGCCAGCGGGCTCGCCGTTGGCCAACGCGCTCGACTTGCCAGATAAACTCTTCATGCAAGTCGCCCTGCACTTCCTCCAGCTGGTGAGGAGCGCAGAAGAAGCGGAGCAGGCGGTCAGCTAGGCGGGGTGGTTGCATACTGGGTAATGAGTAATGAATATGAAGGTCAGAGATCCTGTGTCGGTCAAGTGGGTATATTATTCATTTACTTTACTCATTCCGACCGAAGGGAGTTAACTGGGTTCATTAAAGCGGTTTTGATGCTTTGGAAGCTAATCGTCAGAACAGCAACTGCGATTGCCAAGAGGCCGGTTAGAATGAACATCCACCACTCAATAGCTATCGAATACGCAAAGTCCTGTAACCATTTCGTCATGGCCCACCAGGCTAGGGGAAAGGCAAGAATGGTAGCAAGGAATACCAGGCGAAGGAAGTCGGTGGAAAGTAGTACGATTATTCCGGCCACCGTAGCTCCCAGCACCTTTCGAATGCCAACTTCTTTTGTGCGAACCTGAGCCGCA
This sequence comes from Spirosoma horti, assembly GCF_054776595.1. NCBI lineage: Bacteria > Pseudomonadati > Bacteroidota > Cytophagia > Cytophagales > Cytophagaceae > Spirosoma > Spirosoma horti. Next base: position 132,632 of record NZ_BAAHBQ010000003.1, on the reverse strand, counting down.
TAGGCCGATAAGCCAAACAACCCCAGACACGAAATGAACATAGCGAAGATGGCAAATACATTCAGCACATTACCTACTCGTTTTTCGGAATCATACAGGCGGGCCATTTTTTCATCCAGAAATGTATAGCTGAACAGGCTACCGGGCGATAGGCGAGCCAGCGTAGATTGGGCGAATTGTAAAGTTTCGGCCAGCTTGTTTTCGCTAATTTTTAGTAAAAAGTAATTGGCCTGTCCTGGATGCTGGACGATAACCAGGGGATCTACGGTGGTGTGTAGGGAGGCAAAATGGAAATCGTTGACAATGCCTACTATCTCGCCCGTGTCTCCTAAGGATACCGCTTTTTGTCCAATGGGATTGTCCAATTTGAGAGCTTTGGCTGCCGCTTCGTTCAGAATAAGGGGAAAGTGAGCACCATCCGTTTTCTTAACGAAATTTCGACCTGCTTTCATCCCGATCTTTAGTACTGGGAGCGTATTTTCGTCGACCCACATAAATCGAAATTGAGTTGCATCGTCAGGTTTCCCCAGCAGCGTGAGCATATCGGTACCGAATCGGTCACCCGGTAAGGTAGAAATGCGGGCTACATTCGTAATGGCTGAATTTTTCTGAAGCTCCTGCTGAATTGTGTTTGCTTTCTCCCACATGTCACGCCCGTACAGCTTTACGGCCACCACCTGATCCTGATCGAAGCCCAGGTCCTTTGTCTGGAAAAACTTCATTTGCCGGTATACGACAATCGTGCTGAAGATCATGAATACCGAAACACTGAACTGAAACACAATCAGACCTTTTCGAACCAGTGTAACTGAGGAAAACTGGCTTTTCTTGCCTTTTAGGGCGTTAACTGGATCGAAATTAGAAATGAATAAGGCTGGGTAAAAACCGGCAATCAGGCTGATTAGCCCAATCAGTAGTACCAGTAGTACTACATTCGATGCGGTGAACAATTGGCCAAAGCGAAGCGTCTTGGCGGCCAGTTCATTATAAAAAGGAATGGCCAGCCGGAATAAACCAAAGGCTACCAAAGCGGCTACCAGCGTCAGTATGAATGATTCCCCCAGAAACTGTCTGATGAGTTGGCCTCTGCGGGCACCTAATGCCTTTCGAACGCCCACTTCTTTCATCCGATTAAAGGCCTGAGCTGTGGCCATATTGATGAAATTCACCGAGGCTAACAGCAGGATAAACAAGGCCGCTATGGAAAAAACGTAGACGTACGTAATGTCACTGTTCAGCCCCATTTCCTTCTCCAGCTTCGAGTGCAGGTGAATGTCCGTAATGGGTTGAATAGGCGTTCTTCGGGTTGCCAGGATTTCTTTTCTAGTTTCGCCTGTAACCTCGTAGAATTTTACCATGAAGTCCGGAATTCGCGCTTCTACATCCGCACGTGAGGCACCGTTGTTCAGTACGACGTAATTATAAAAGCCCGCCCAATCTCTTCTCACCAGCCCACTTTTGTCGGTAGCGTTATAATAGGTGGCCATGGAAATCAGGTAATCGAACTGTAAATGCGTGGGGAACGAATAGGGTTTTATGACACCCGTCACGGTCAATAGACGTTTGTCCAGATCATCCTGAATCCGTTTGCCCAGTGGGTCTTCGTTGCCGAAGTATTTTTGTGCCATTGCTTCGGTGAGCACAATGGCGTCGATCTGTTTAAGGGCTGTTTGTGGGTCACCTTTCACAAACGAAAGGTCGAATACATCCACCACCGTCGAATCGGCATAATACCCGCTTTTCTCCTCGAACAGCTTTGGCACTCCACCGGATGATACATAGCTGAACACCCGATCTGGATAAGGTCGATGAAATCGGGCCACGGTTTGGATCGCCGGAATGGCCTTTTGCATTTCTACGCCCAAAATGGGTGACGTTGCTGCCCACTGCCGGCTTTTCTTGTCAATATTTTCCGACGTAATTCTGAAAATTCGGTCTGCTTTTGAAAACCCTTTATCATAGTTCAGTTCGTCCCGCACATGAAGAATCATCAACAGGCTACAGGCCAGTCCTAAGGCTAGTCCGGTTATGGTAAGGGTACTGTTTAATTTGTAGCGGAGTACGTTTCGCCAGGCAATGGTAAAATAGTTGCTTAACATAGCAGTAGTGGTGGGGTTCTGATCCTTTTTTGACTTTCGTTTGACCGCAAACGGTCTGACAAATCCCAATACATCCCACCAATACCGCCAGCGGGCTCGCCGTTGACCAACGCGCTCGACTTGCCAAATAAACTCTTCATGCAAGTCGCCCTGCACTTCCTCCAGCTGGTGAGGAGCGCAGAAGAAGCGGAGCAGGCGGTCAGCCAGGCGGGGTGGGCGAGGACTGCTGGACGATGTCATAAGCTGATGACCGGACTGAGTGGGTCGGGCATCCGGGTCCATAAATTCGACCGAACTTCCTGTATCTCCTGCAGCGTCCGTCGGCCATAGGCCGTGACCGTAAAGAGCCGTTTCCGACGGCCCCCGCGCTCAGCCGTGGGTTCGCCCATTTCGGACTTCACCATGCCTTTGTCTTCCAGGCGCTGTAAGGCCGCGTGAATCTGATTCAGGCGAACCGAGCGACCGGTCTGCTCGATGATTTCGTGCGTGAGCGCTACGCCATAGGCTTGTCCTTCCATCACGGCAACCGTTAAAAGAACAATCTCCTCAAACTCGCCCAGATAGCTTCGTTTCATGGCAATCAATTAGTTCTATTTTTGCTGATCAAATGCCTTGCCAGAACCAATGAAGTACTTCTAAACGCCAGGAAGTAGGTTTTTTTGACTTGTGTATGTTGTAAATGTCCGATTCTGGACATCGGCTCGTCCTGAACCGGACGCTGGCAATTGAGTTTACAGTCTTTCCCTAAAAACATCTTTGGCGGTAGACGACACATACGGGTGGGTAAAGTTGATACTGCCGGCTCTTTAGTTCAGGAACATATCATTCCTTTTCCATGACATACCCAATAAAATCGCTGATCTGCGGGGCGCTTCTGACGCTGATTGCGTTCCCGTCGCTGGCTCAGAAAGGGCCGGAAGACAAAGCTGGCTGGAAACTAGGGTCTCAAGCCTATTCGTTTCGCCTGTTTCCCTTCACAGAAGCCCTGCGAAAGATTGATAGTTGTGGACTTAAATACGTTGAGGCCTACCCAGGACAGGTCATTGGGGGCGGTTTGGAGGGGAAGATGGACTTCAACATGAGTGCCACGACCCGGCAGGCGGTCAAAAAACTGATCAAAGACCGAGGCCTTACGGTCGTCGCGTATGGTGTCGTCAGTCCAAAAACGGATGAGGATTGGAAGAACGTATTCGAATTTGCCAAAGACATGGGTATCCTGAACATCAACTCGGAGCCTACGCCGGAGCAAATGCCATTGGTGCGAAAACTGGCCGACCAGTACAAAATCAACGTTGCGCTCCACAATCACCCCAAACCATCACGGTACTGGCATCCCGACACGGTACTGGCAGCCATTGGCGGCAGTAAATACGTTGGCTCCTGCTCTGACATTGGCCATTGGGTTCGCTCGGGCCTCGATCCGGTCGAATGCCTGAAAAAGCTGAACGGCCATGTACTGGGCATGCACTTCAAAGACGTGAAAAAAGATACTCCTGATGGGAAATACCACGACGTTGTGTGGGGTACGGGTGACTGCAAAGTAGAGCAGGTTATTGCCGAACTAAAACGCCAGCGCTTCAAAGGACCGATCTCGGCTGAATATGAATACCACTGGGAAAACAACGGCCCCGAAATTGCCGAAAGCGTTAAGAATTTCCGGGAGATTTATAATCGGGTAAAGTAGAGACCGGTCCGCCGGTGCGGCATATTTGCGTCTCCCATGCGTCAGCCTCTCACATGCGTCAGCAATAAGCCCAGAAACCATACATCCGAATTGCTGACGCATAGGAGACGCAAATATGCCGCACCGGCGGACCGGTCTCTACATTACTCGCTACGCAAACTGTTCACTGGATTTGTCAACGCGGCTTTGATGCTTTGGAACCCTACGGTTAATAAGGCAATCGCAATCGCCAGCATGCCTGCGAGCGCAAATACCCACCACGCAAGGTCAACTTTGTAAGCGAAATCGTTCAGCCATTGATTCATACCCCACCAGGCAATTGGGGAGGCAAGGGCCAGCGCAATGACCACCAGTTTCAGGAAGTCTTTGGAGAGTAAGGTAACAATACTGCCCACTGAGGCACCCAGCACTTTCCGGACACCAATTTCTTTGGTCCGCTGTTGCGCCGTAAACGTTGCCAGACCGAACAGACCCATGCACGAAATGAGAATGGCAATGGCCGTAGCGGTATTGACGAGCTGGCCCGTTTTCTGCTCCTTCTCGTAGAGTCTGGCAATGGAGTCGTCCAGAAATGTATAGTCAAATTTATTGTCGGGATAGACCGTTTTCCACTGTTGTTCCAGGCTGGCCAGCGTCGCTTTCATGTCGCTGATCTGACGGCCCTTGGTGGCTAGTTTTACCCCAATATTTCCTGATCGCTGCGGCATGTAGCCGATGAACACGGGGCCAATCTTTTCGTGAAACGATTGTTCATGAAAATCAGCCACGACCCCGACAATCGGGTATTTTTTATCCTGAAAACTAAGCAGTTGATTTAAGGCATCGGCTGGTTTTTTGAATCCCAGGGCTTTCGCATAAGTTTCGTTGATGACGAGTTCCCGGAGCGAGTCGCTCTTGGCGTAGTTTCGACCCGCCACCAGGCGCAGCTGATACAGCGGAATGAAATTTTCATCGCCTATTTTGGCCGACACGTCCATCTCCACCTCTTTTTTGCCCTGGTATTTTAGCTTAGTTACCATGTAGGATGAGCCCATCGGTGGAAACCATTCCATCGTAACGCGCTCCACCCCGGCGAGTTGTTTCAATTTCTGTGCCAGTACGGGGCCCTTTTCATTTCGCCCTGGCCGGATCGAAACAATGGCATTGGTCGAAAAGCCCCGGTCTTTGTTGCGCATAAAATTGAGCTGTCGGCTAACCATCAACGTACCAATAATAAACACCAGGGAAACTGTAAACTGAAACACGATCAGGCCCTTCCGAAGGTAGCCTTTCTGGCCGTTGGTAGATGAGGTCTGCCCTTTCAGGGTTACCGCCGGAATATAAGAAGACAGTATCCAGGATGGATAAAATCCCGCCAGGAGGGATGTACTCACCGTTACAGCCAGTAAGAATGCCAGCGTCTGCCAACTGAACAAATCGAACGTCAGTCCCTGGGGCGTTAATGATTGAAACGCGGTAAGAATCGGCTTGACGAGCACCAGCGAAAGGATAACCGCTACAATGGTTAGCAACATTGTTTCGCTCAGGAACTGGAAAATCAGATTGGATCGGCTACTCCCCATCACTTTCCGGATTCCGGTTTCCTTCGCCCGTTGTGTCGACTGCGCCGTTGCTAAGTTAATGAAATTGATGGCGGCAATCAGGAGAATAAACGCGGCAATGGCCATCAGGCCGTAAAGTGTTGGCAAGTGAGCTTTCCGGGCGTAGTTGTCCTGATACGCATCGTTGAAATGAAGGTCGGCCAATGGTTGCAAAGCGGGTGTAAAGTGAAGCTCCATCTCTTTCGTGAAATGGGCTTTGCCAAACCGCTGGAACTGCAGACTGAGTTGGGCGGGCGTTGTTCCCTCGGGAAGCTTGACATAAGCCTGAGAAGCCGACCAAATGTCGTTCCATTGACTCAGGTCTATACTTTGCTTAAGCTGGCTCGCCTGAATGGTGGCAAAGGAAATGAAATCAGTAAAGACAAGATCGCTCGGTTGTGCAAAATCGTTCACAATGCCAGCCACCCGCATGCGTACGGAATCCTGATAAATGACTTCTTTGCCAATCATTTCCTCCACGGGCAATTCGCCAAAATACAGACGGGCTTTTCGGGCTGATAGCACCAGGTCGAATGGCTCCCGCAACGCGGTTTTCGGGTTGCCAGCCAGCCATTGGTACCTGAAAATATCGAAGTACTGCGGCTCGACCACTACAATTTCATCGTGTTTGCTGCCCTCGAATCGCTTTGGCTTTTCCTTTCCGTTTGGAATGAGTACTTCAGACGATATATTGTGAAAAGCGGCTACGGTTTCCAGGCCTGCAATCTCTTTTCTAATGGCGGCTGGAACGGCATTCGGGACGAATCCTACCGGATGCTTCTCATCCGATTTACCATATTGCGCTTCTCCAACCAGACGGTAGACTCGTTCACCGTTCGGGTGGAACGCATCGTAACGCAGTTCATAATTCGTGATCAGGTAGATGACCAGACAGGCAGTTACGCCCAGCGTAAGCCCGAAAAGATTAATCAGCGTACTGCCCTTGTGCTTGGTCAGGTTGCGGAGCGAAGTTTTGAAATAGTTGCGGAACATAAATAAGCTGAATAGTCCTGGTGAAGAATAGTGACCGACTCTTTTACGCTTCAGCGCAAAGGGCCGTATAAACCGGAATACATTGGCCCAATAGCGCCAATTTGCCCTTCGGATCCCTTCCGTTTGAACATCCCGGACGAATCGTTCATACAAATCGCCCTGAACTTCTTCCAGCAAGTGAGAAGCACAAAACCATTCCAACAGCCGGTCGGCTGAGTGGGGCGGTGATACGACAGGTTTGTTCGAGCAGTTCATACTAAGTTGATGTTACTCGCTTTTCAGGCTCTTTATCGGATTGATCATAGCAGCTCGCAGGGACTGCCAGCCAACGGTTAAAAAAGCAATGGAAATGGCAATGATAGCCGTGGCGATAAACATCCAGGCACTAATGCTTATTCGATACGGGTAGTTGTTGAGCCATTCCTGCATGGCATACCAGGCCGCCGGGAACGCGAAAATGAAGGAGAGCGAAACTAACTTCAGGAAATCAGTTGACAGCAATTGGACAATTCCCGATACCGACGCACCTAATACTTTGCGAATGCCAATTTCTTTGGTTCGTCGCTCGGCCGACAGGGTAGCCAGCCCAAAGAGGCCGATGCAGGAAATGAAAATAGTAAGGATAGCTCCAAACAGCATCATCTGTTTCCACTTGGCCTCCGACTCATATCGTTTGAGGTTTTCCTGGTCCATAAACGCATACGAATAAGGACTGATCGGGAATAGCTTTTTAAAGGTTTTTTCAATGGAATGAAGACTGGCCGTCTCGGTGTTGGGTTTGATCTTTATAAATGCCTTTCCGTAATCATTTCCTAACTTCATCGTGAATAATTGCGGTCTAATCTCCTGGCTCAGCGACTCAAAATGATGGTCTTTTACAACGCCGATTACCGTATACGTTTCGTTTCTGAACCAGAAGTCAACGACCTGGCCTATCGGATTTTTCCAGCCCGCTTTCTTAACAAATGTTTCATTGACCAGCACCGACTGCGATGAATCTGACGGGAAGTCCGTTGAGAAATTTCGCCCTTTCAGAACGGGTATTTTAAAGAGGGGAAGGTAGGTTTCATTAACCGTTTCGTAGTCAAAATTTAGTTGTGTTTCCCCGTTGACTTTAGCGATTGTACCCCATCTTCCGCCATTTTTAGGCGCGACATCGATGATCGTCTGATTTATCAGTAATTCTTCTTTTAGCAGTTTGGCTTCACTGCGTTTTAAATTCGATTTGTTAATAATTATCAGATTTTTGTCATCGTAGCCCAGGTCTTTACTGGTCAGGTAATTAAACTGGGAATAAATAGTTAGGGATGCAATAATCAGAAAAGAAGCTAATGTAAACTGTAGCACAACCAATGACTTTTGCAGGTAGTTTTTGCCGGAAAGATTGAATCGGCTATACAACGTTTGAACCGGATTGTAGCTGGATAAAATAAGGGCTGGGTAAAAACCAGCTAATAAGCTGGTTACTAGAAATAAGGCGAAATATCCGGCAACTAGTTTACTGTCAAGTAAGTATGAGAGTGAAAGCGCTTTGTTTGCCAGTTGGTTGAACGTCGGTAGAGCCAGTTCAAGCAGAATAATAGAAAAGAGGAAGGCGGCAAAACATAGGATGAACGATTCACCTAAAAACTGAATGATTAGTTGGGTTCTGGCCCCGCCAACCACCTTTCTGACACCTATTTCTTTTGCCCGCTTCAAGGAACGGGCTACGGTCAAATTGACAAAGTTGATGCAGGCAATCAGCAAAATGAACAGCGCGATACCGGATAAAATATAGGAAAAAGTAGGGTTGCTTTCGTCAACAAGCCCGTTGCTTGCCGGTAGTTCTTTGCTCAGGTGCATGTCGGTCAATGGCTGAAGCGAATACACCGTTTTGCCTGTGATACCAAACTTTTTAGCCACTGACTTGATAGTCTCCTGCGCATCAGCTACATATACCTGATTCATCTTGGTTTCCACCGCTTTAAGGTTTGCACCGGGACTAACTAATACGAAAGTGTTCATGAAGACACTAAACCAATTCTCATTGTTTGCCATGTCGTCATCCTTGATGAGCATAGGCATGAGAATATCAAATTTAACAGACGAATTTTGTGGACATTTTTTAGAAACTCCCGTTACAGTATAAGGCTCAAACTTGCCATCGTCTTTAAAGAATAGCGTTTTTCCTAAGGCGTTGGTTGTGCCAAAATTTTTCTCTGCTACCTCTTCTGAAATTACGACCGATTGTGGATTTTGCAGCGCAGTTTTCGGATTGCCATTCAGCAGGGGAAAGGAGAATACAGAAAAGAAACTGGTATCCGCAAAATGGATTGTCTGGCTTTTTACCTCCAGGCCCTGCTTCATATCTCTATTGTTTTCCCGGTACCGCACAAAGGCCCTTATCTCTGGTACACCCTCGTGAAACTTTGGGCCTGGGAAGATGCCCGTGTAAGGCTGGTAGTTTTCTAATTTCCCTGCGGGCGTCAGCGATTTGCTGGTAATCCGGTAAATCGACGGATTGTTCGCATGAAAGCGGTCATAGCTGACTTCATCTTTGGTATAGAGCATAATCAACATCGCTACGGCCAACCCAAGGCTCAATCCGATGATATTAATGGCCGAATACGCTTTGTTACGAGTCAGGTTTCGAAAGGCGATTTTAATGTAGTTCTGTAACATAGCGGAACTGAATAAGGAGACTGAAGAATATATATTTGGTTTGCGTTTCAAGGCGAAGGGACGAATGAATCGCAGCACATTGAGCCAGTACCGTTGCTTTGCTTTCGAAAGGCCAAACTGCTGCACGTCACGGGAGAATCGTTCGTATAAATCGCCCTGCACTTCTTCGACTAAATGAGGTGCACAGAACCATTCGAGAAGTCGGTCGGCCCAACGGGGTGGTTCGACGGGTTGATGCTTGTTCCCGGCGCTCATAGACTGATGGCCGGTAAAGCACTCGGAGAGATCGAATCCCACAACTGGTCACGCATGGCCCTAATGTCGTGTAAGGCTCGGCTGCCCAGCGCCGTGACCGTAAACAGACGTTTCCGCCGACCGCCCCGCTCGGCGGTCGCTTCGCCCATCTGCGACTTGAGCATGCCTTTTTCTTCCAGCCGATGCAGGGCTGCGTGAACCGCGCTGATGCTTACCGACCGGCCCGTTTGCCGATCCAGCTCATCGGTAATGGCTACGCCATAAGCGCCTTCATGCAGCACCGCAACGGTCAATAAAACCACTTCTTCAAACTCACCCAGGTACGTCCGTTTCATGCCAAAAGAATAAGATTAACTTTTGTAGAACAAATGCTTTGCCAAACCCTTAAATCTGTTTCTCTGATCGGTATTGGCCTGTTTGGCCGGCTAACGAGTGTCCGGAATCGTACACGGTTGTCCGAAGGCGAACAATCCAAAGGGCAAGTGCGTAGGAGTATGGGCCTGTGTCCGTAACTTTGTGGCTACAAACAATCCTTGTCACGGCTTACGGCTTCTTACTATTATGGCTCTCAAAACGCTGGTTAAAATCTCGAATGTTACGAACCTCAGCGATGCCCGCTACTGTGCGGGTATGGGCGTCGACATGCTTGGCTTTTCGATGGATACGGACTCGCCGGACTATGTAGAACCGAAAAAATTCTCCGAAATAAGGGGCTGGCTCGCTGGTGTGCAGATTGTTGGTGAAACCCGGTCGACAGATCCCGAAGTCATTGAGCAACTTCTGGAAATGTACCAGCCCGATTTGTTACAGGTCGACGAAGCGGCTCTGCTTCCTTACCTGAGCACATTGGGTACATCGGATACAGAACTCCGGTTCATTCTTCGGGTCGACGTGGCTCAGCTAACCCTCGACCAGCTCGATACCTTATTGCAAACTGGGGCCGCCAATGCCGATTATGTGTTGCTCGAGAGCAACGGCCCCGTCAATATGGAGGATGACCTGAAAGTACTTCTACAACGGCAGTCGACCCGGTATTCCATTTTGCTGGGAACGGGTATTTCGGCCCAAAATGTTCATGACCTGCTGGCCGAATTATCGTCCGTGCGCGGGATCGCTTTGAGCGGAGGCATTGAAGAACAGCCCGGTAATAAAGAGTTTGGCGAATTGATGGATATTCTCGAAGCCATTGAGGAGGAGTAGAGGTGTAGTTTACGTTTGTAGTTTGTGGTTTGTAGTTAATAGGGCTGACGCGTCCATGCGTGTACTACAAATCACAAACCGTAAATCACGCACCGTAATTCACTACTATGTATTACCTACTATCATTGAAAACATACATCCATCCATAAGCGCGTCCATTCTTCCTATTCTCCTTTCTCAGCAGGCGTTCGTCGGCTAGGTTTACATCGGTTTTAGACACTAGAAGCCATGAACAAACGCTTAGAACGGATTGCTGACCAGGCCCAGATTGGGGGCGTATGCGCTGGTTTAGCCGACTATTTTGGAATTGATCGCGCCCTGGTGCGCGTGTTATTTGTCATCGGGATTTTTCTGCCCCATTTCCCGGCGATCATCATTTATGTTATCTTGTGGATCGCATTGCCGGAGCGTCGTTCGGCTGGCTCTGTGCTTCAATCAACCGTTTACGCAAACCCTATTTTCATGAACCCTTATAATCCCAATAAACCTGCATCGCCCGACCGTAGTCTCCTAGGTGGGGGAATTTTGATTCTCCTTGGCGTCATGTTTTTGATTGACCGCTACTTCGATATCGACTTTGGCGATCTTTGGCCATTTATTCTGATCGCAATTGGTTTATGGTTGATTTTCCGGGATCGTATCCGGACACCCTTCGATCCGAATCAGCACGATCCGTATAAAAGTGATCCGTACAAGAACGATCCTACGCAAAACGACCCCACTAATCCAACCAGCGGTACATTATAAGTGATATATGATGTAGGGTATATAATGTAAGGTTCCTGCCGGGTTCAGTACATCCTATAGCCTACATCATACATCCTACATCTGACAAGTCTTATGCAACGAAGAAACGGATTATTCTGGGGAATTTTTCTGCTCACGCTGGGTGTGCTTTTCCTGGCCCGCAGGGCAGGGGTTTTGGACGTCGATTGGCACTCGCTCGTGAATTTGTGGCCGGTGCTTCTGATTCTGGCCGGCGTTAATGTGATTCTCGAACGACGCGGCAATCCGGCGGCTTTTATTACTACCGTTATGCTGGCCGTCGCTGTACCTACAACCCTGTTTGGCTTTCTATCTCACAATCGGGACCGCGATGAGTTCAATATGCGCTGGAATCACGATGATGACGACGACGATAGTAACAACGAAAGCGATGATGATGACGACGATGACAACGGTACTGCTGATCGTGATAATGAAGACGATTATCGGTCTGAGCGTGATCATCGGGATTCAGAAACGACGGAGACGCATACCAATACGTTTTCCGAATCGATGGAAGGCGACACACGCGAAGCTGTACTGAAGCTATCGGGTGGGGCCGGGCGGTTTTTTATCAGTGAACCAACCTCCGAACTTATCAAAGCGGATACCAAGCAAACGGTTGGTACGTATTCGATGTCCGTGGATCGCGATGCTACAACGCACATTCCGACCATTGAACTAAAGCCAACGGAAGAAAAACAGAATATCGACCTGAAAGATGGGAAGTTTGAAAATCGGGTCGATGTTCACCTGAACGCAACCCCGATCTGGACAATGGACGTAGCGCTGGGCGCTGGTCAGGGTGACCTGGACCTGAGTGCCTATGCGGTAAGAAGTCTGAAACTCGGTGTCGGTGCGGCTGATCTCGATTTAAAACTAGGCGCCAAAGCTGACCAGTCCGACATAAAATTAGATGTAGGTGCCGCTTCGGTTACGGTTCGTATTCCTAAAGAAGTGGGTTGCCAGGTCAAAAAAGACGGGGCGCTCAACTTAGAACAATTAGACGATTTTACCGACGTTGGCGGGGGCGAATTTGTCAGTCCTGGCTACGACACCGCGAAAAAGAAAATGACGATCCGTTTCAACGGCGGCATCTCCCGGTTTAAAGTGGTACGGTATTAAATGTGAGAACCGGGATTTATTTGCTTACTCTGATTTTCTTGATTATCCTTCTGAGCGAAGCAAAATCATGGCAAATCAGAGTAAGCAAATAAATCCCGGTTCTGATTATAATGACTTTCGGACGACCAAGTGGAACGGGTTTTCAACGTGTTCCACGCTGGCGTTTAGGACCAGTTGGGCGGCTGTGCGTCCCATTTGAGCAAAATCGGTGGAAATGACCGTGATCCCATCCAATAGAAATTCTTTCAGGGGCGTGTCGTTGTACGACAGAATGCCCACTTCCTGACCCACAATGTACGGCGTGATTTTAATCCGCTTGATCAGCTCGACCAGATCCTCTTCCATCAGGTTAATGTAGGCATGCTGGGGTTGGATAACTTCATTCTGAATGTCGTTGATCACCCGCGTTTTAAAGCCGTGCTCATAGCAGAACTTGTAGAACCCGTTCAGAATAGCCTTTGGGTGGTAGCTGTAGGAGGGGAAGAGTATACAGATCGTTGTGTATTTTTTCAGAAGCGGCAGGGCGTCCGTCAGTGCCTGATACAGGTCTCGCTCGAAATTTTGAAAGACGGCCCCGTAGCTGCCCGTTATCCCTTCCAGTAACTTATCCAGAATAACCAGTTTGTGCTTGGGCAGGCTATTGATCAGGTCGTCGGCTTTTTCGCCCCCTTCAAAAAAATGCCCGATAATCACATAATGGGTATGGTTGCGGGCCTGCCGCTGGATTAAGTCCCGAAACAATCGAAAATCATTATTATAAATAAAAAAGTCGATCGCTACGCCCGGTCCCAACAGTTCCACAAAGGAGTCGTAGATGATTTTCTTGTGGGCGCTTAACTTGTTGAATAGCAGGAAGATCTTTAAGTTATTTCCGGTTGGCGTATAGTTGATGTAAAAGCCTTTTCCCTTCACGGCTCCAATTATTTCCTTCTCTTTCAGGAGTTCATAGGCGCGCTCGATGGTGCCTTTGGATACATCAAATTCCGCACAAAGTTCGTGGATGGATGGGAGTTTGGCACCCGGTAAAATGTCCCGATTCTCAATGCCTTCCACAATTGAATTATAAATCTGCTGGTACTTTGGCGTGTTTGAGTAGTCGTTTATTTTAATATGATAAAGCATGGCAAGGTAGAAATTGACATTGGGTTGACTGAAAAGTCAGTAAGCCAATGAATGTACTCTAGGTAGTTAGTCGTCAGCGTCGCCTGCCTGTAATTTATAGGGGATCCCCCTGCTTCACACGAGCTTATCTAAAGATCAGGACTTGTAACTACCTGTGTATAGGGGCAGTATACGTTTAGAATTATATTGAAAATATCAAGAATATTAGCCAAATAATGCTAGTAATGGGTATGTATGGGAAAGTTAGAGGAAAGTAGCTGGTAATATTTGGCTATCAAATTAGCTTTTTCCTAAGCCAGTCTATTTCCAACCTCTAGTACACAACCCTGTTATACTCATGAAAAGACTCTATCAGTTAGTAGCACTAAGCATGGTAGCGGGCTCAGTTACCTGTCTTGCGCAGGAGCCCAACCAGAGCCAGCAAAAAGAGCGTTCACTGCCCCGTGAGTTGATGGCATTGAATACCCTGAAAACTGTAGACAAAGCGGCAGTGGATATACCCATAACGGGAAGGGTAACGGACGAAAAGGGAGAGGGGTTACCGGGTGTTAGTGTGGTAGTTAAAGGGTCTACGCAGGGAGCAACGACCGATGGCGAGGGTAGTTTCCGCATTGCGGTGCCTAATGCCAGTGCAACACTGGTGTTCAGTTTTGTTGGTTACGCGAAAAAAGAAGTTGTAGTCGGTAACCAGACGTCGCTGACGGTTGCTCTGTCGCCGGATGATCAGACACTCAATGAAGTCGTTGTAGTGGGCTATGGTAGCCAGTTGAAAAAAGAAATAACGGGCGCTGTTCAGACAGTAAGTGCCGCAGAAATCAAAGATTTGCCCGTTTCGCAGATCGGCCAAAAATTACAGGGCCGGTTGGCCGGGGTTCAAATCAACCAGACTACCGGCAAGCCCGGTCAGGGAATATCCATCCGTATTCGTGGACAGGTGTCGGTAACGGCGGGTAGTGATCCCCTGTATGTCGTCGACGGTTTCCCAATTACGGGGAATATTGCCCAGCTTAACCCCGATGAAATTGAGGATTTGACCGTTCTGAAGGATGCGGCTTCGACGTCGCTCTACGGGTCGCGGGCGGCTAATGGTGTTGTCCTGATTACCACCAAAAAAGGAAAACCCGGCCAAACCAACGTTAGTTTCAATACCTACGCGGGTGTGCAGCAGGTGCCGATGCGCGGTCGGGTAAAAATGCTGAATGCCGTTCAGTTTGCCCAGTTCAAGAAAGAGTTTTACGAAGACCAGTTACAGCCTGTTCCGGATATCTTTCAGAATCCGGCGCAATACGAAGGTAAAAACAACGACTGGTACAATGCCTTGCTGCGGGTAGCGCCTATTCAGAGCTACAATTTGAGTATATCGAACAATACCGAGCGGTCGAATACGTCTTTGGTTGCGGGTGTATTCAACCAGGATGGGGTTGTACTGAATAACAAGTACAAGCGGTATTCCCTGCGGATGAACTCGAACTATAATTTATCGAAGAGCGTGTCGGTCGGCTTCAATGCGGCCCCATCCTACGTGTTCGATAATACACCCCGAACTGACGGCGACCGGGGAACGGGCATTCTGTTCAATGCGCTCCATACCTGGCCGATCATGCCCATTTATGACGCCAATGGCCAACTGACTAAGTACAATACGCTGCCCAGTAGCACGGGTAATATTTTCAATTATCCGAACTGGGTACGGGCTGCCAATGAATTGATCAATGAAACGAAGAATACGAATTTATTGGCCAACGCGTACATTCAATACCGGCCGATCAGCGGATTGACACTAAAATCGACCATCAATATTGAATACCTGAACTCCAAGTTCTTTTACTTCAACCCGTCGACCGCCACGAGCGCCATCAATGTCCCAATACCGACAACGGCCTCATCGACCCGGCAGAGTTTGGAAAACGTATCCTGGCTGAATGAAAACTTAGCGACGTACGCAAGAAGTTTCAACGACCATAATTTTGAACTGCTGGCGGGCTTTACGAACCAGAAGTATCGGCAGGAATTTACCCGAATCTCGGCTAACACCTATGCGGACGATCGGCTGCCAACGATCCAGGGAGCGCTCAATATCGACCGGGCGGGTAATCCCTCCAACACAAGGAATGATATTCAGCAATGGACCCTGACGTCTTATCTGTCCCGGCTGACCTATAATTACAAAGGAAAATACCTGTTTACGGCCGCTATTCGGGCCGATGGCTCCTCCCGGTTTGGGGCAAACAACCAGTTTGGTACGTTCCCTTCCGCGTCGGTGGGCTGGGTTCTATCAGACGAAAATTTCCTCAAGCCTATTCAACAGGTCTCGTTTGCCAAAGTTCGGGCCAGCTATGGCGTAATCGGCAACAACAACATTGGTAACTATACCCAGTATGCGCTGGTCAACAATACGACGAACGCTGTTTTCGGCAGCAACGTAGCTACGGGCGCTGTTGTCTCATCGCTGGCAAACCCAAATTTGGGCTGGGAAACCACGCGTCAATTTGATGCCGGCCTTGACTTAGGACTCTTCAACGACCGGGTCCAGTTCGTTTATGACTTCTATACCAAACGAACGACAAACCTACTATATGCCGTCCAGATTCCACAGGAATCCGGATTCACCAACTACAACGACAACATTGGCGAGATTAAGTTCTGGGGCCATGAGTTCTCGTTGACGACGAAAAACACGACGGGTCGGTTGAAGTGGACAACGAACGCTAATATCTCCTTCAACCGGAATGTGGTAGTTTCTCTGGCTCCCGGTATCGACCGGGTCTATGGAGGTACGGGTTTCCACATTACGCAGGTCGGTAAGCCCTTTGGCCAGTTCTATGGCCTGGTCAAGGAAGGGTATTATAAAACGGCCGAAGAACTACGGACGTCGCCTGTCATTCCAGGTCGTTCAGCCATTGGTACGATCAAGTTCAAGGATGTGAACGGCGATGGCATCATCACGAACGGGGGTGACCTCGATGACCGGACTATTCTGGGTAGCCCATTTCCGAAGTTTACCTACGGCATTACAAACGATCTGAAGTACGGCAATTTCGACCTCTCGATTACCGGTTCTGGCTCCTACGGAAACCAGCTTTGGGTACGTCACTTGTATAGCACCGCTAACCTGGACGGCGTTTTCAATATGGTTGAGGGCGTGAAAGATCGCTTCCGTGTTCAGAATACCCAGGTTGTAAATAATGGCATTACGACAAGTGTTGCTACCAACATAATTACACAGGGAGCAGGTCAGTTTGGCGCAACGAATAACGGCGGGAACTTCACGGGTATTGAGCGAGACTGGCATAGTTCGCAATTTTTGGCCGATGCCTCGTTCTTCACCATCAAAAACATAACCCTGGGCTACAGCTTCGGTCCGTTGAACAAGTTCTTCCGGTCGGCCCGGCTCTATGCTTCCGTGCAGCAGGTCTACGTATTTACAAAGTACTGGGGTGGGCCAAATCCGGAAACCAGTGGCAATGGCGCCGGCGACGGGCCTGGCGACAACTTGAGCCAGGGTGTCGATTATTCAAACTATCCGGTTCCACGTA
This sequence comes from Spirosoma horti, assembly GCF_054776595.1. Lineage (NCBI taxonomy): Bacteria > Pseudomonadati > Bacteroidota > Cytophagia > Cytophagales > Cytophagaceae > Spirosoma > Spirosoma horti. Next base: position 115,612 of record NZ_BAAHBQ010000003.1, on the reverse strand, counting down.
CGTACACGGCCGGGATCAACCTGAACTTCTAAGCCAGCAAGCTTATCAAACTCATTTTCAATAGTCTAATTTCCTCATAGAATGAAAACAAGACTTATCGCTACCTGGTTACTAGGCGTTGCGCTGACCGGTTGCCAGAAAGATTTCTTAACTGTAATACCGGAAACGGCCCTGAGTTCGGCCACTTTCTTCAAAACAGAAGCCGATTTTCAACAAGCCGTCAACGGGGCGTATGTGCCGTTTCGACAGATGTATAATGAACGGGCATGGGTGCTGGAAGAAATGCACTCCGACAATACTTACTACGCCCGGAATACATTGTATGGTGCCGTAGACCCAACGGAGAACGTAGCTGATTTTGCCGTTCCGACGGCCAATGGCGTTACGGCAAACGATAACGTATTGCAGCAGTTTCGCCTGAATTACGTCATTATTTCGCGGGCCAACCAAATTCTATCACTGATCGATGGGACCGGCATCCCGTTCACCAGCGATGCTGTCAAAAATAACATCAAGGGCCAGGCTTCCTTTCTCCGGGCGTTTGCCTACTTCGATCTGGTTCGTTTGTTCGGCAAAGTGCCGCTGCATTTGACGCCGGTTGTCGGGCGCGAAGATGCCGCCTTGCCGCTATCGACAACAGATGAGATCTATGCTCAAATCGAGAAAGATGCCTTAGCCGCCAGTACTGCCCTACTTAACAAAAAAGGCCAGGAACTCGGCCGGGCCACGTCGGGGGCGGCTAAAACGCTACTGGCGAATTTATATATTACCCAGAAGAAATGGGCTCAGGCTGAACCAATACTGAGAGACGTGATCACTAAAGACGGGTACTCGTTGATGCCGGATTATAACGACGCCTTTTCGTACACTAGTGCCAATAAGAACAATGCAGAATCGGTGTTTGAGATTCAGTATATGGAAGGGTCTGCCGGGTATAATGGCAATCAGATCTACCGGTTTTTGCCGTCTCCCATAACCGCTGCGGAGATCGCCCCCATCGTGGGTACGTCGAATCCCCAGCCTACCTCGCAGGAAAGCAACAATATTCCGACGCCAGATCTTATCGCTGCCTACGAACCCGGCGACAAACGGAAGGATATTTCGATCGGAACCGTTACGTTGAGCACCAGTCTTCGGGCTGTAAAAGAATACCCGTATATTAAAAAATATGCGCGGCCGCATTCGTTGAATAACAATACGGGTCAAAACTGGCCGGTGTATCGCTACGCTGAAGTGCTTCTCTTTATGGCTGAAGCCCTAAATGAGCAAGGCAAAGCGGGTGAGGCAGCTACTTACATCAATCAGGTTCGTGCGCGTGCGGGTCTGGCGGCAACCAAAGCAACGGCGCAGGCTGATATGCGGGAAGCTATCTTTAAGGAAAGACGCGTTGAGCTGGCTTTTGAAAACAAGCGCTGGTTTGATCTGACCCGAACGGGTCGCGTGAAGGAAATCATTGGGGCCTATGGCGCCAAGGTAAAAGCCAATCCAGCCGCTTATTATTTCCCCGCTGGAGCCGTTCCACCACCCAATGCCTTTACGGTTCTGGATGATTATTATGGACTGCCCGCTGTTGAGTCGGCCTTAACGCCATATTTCTGATGGCTAAAGGCACAACGTCTGATTATTGACTGCGTGTTGATGTGGTGTTAGTTTCTCAAAACTGACAAGCGAGGTTTCTTAAAACGAAAGGATCAATTAAGGAAGTTTTGAGAATTACAACGGCGTACTGTCCTCGCCTGTCGGGTTCTTGAACCCGACATTACAAAGTCAAATTTACGTATAACACAATGGACGTTTTGAGCCGCAAAGAAACTGAAATTCATTCCTTTTTTATGTTTAATGTAGGTTGGTAATACTGAATCAATAGAAGCAGAATCGTTTCGGCTCTGCTTCTTTTCTTTCCTTTATCAGCCAAAGCAGGGTCGGTATATTGCCTTGTCAATATGCTTTATACGGAGAAGTATACACCTGATTGTCATTCGACATGCCGCCAACGAGGCATTGTTACAAACTTACTTACTCAATAGAACTATGTTGTTCACGTACAAACCAGCCAAACTACTACTAGTCGTTGCAGCGTTCGCTCTCATCGGAACGTCCTGGATTAGTATGCAGGGTGCAAATTCGACAAATCCGGTTGCTGATAACCCCAAAATCGATAAGTTGAAGCTACTGCCCGGCTTTAAAGCGGAGCACTTATACAGCCCCTCCGATAACAAAGAGGGCTCCTGGGTAGCGATGGCCTTTGATGACAAAGGCCGCATGATTACCTCCGATCAATATGGATTTTTATATCGGCTCGAACTGCCGCCAGTTGGTTCGGGCTCGTCGCAGCCTAAAATAGAGAAGCTGAAAGTGGGTGTTGTTCAACCCGGCGACACAACAGTGGTTATGGGCTACGCGCAAGGCTTGCTATATGCCTTCAATAGCCTCTACGTGATGGTGAACAATTGGCAAAACAAGAAATTCGATAAGGGAAGCGGGCTCTATCGGCTGCAGGACACCGATGGCGACGACCAATTCGACAAGGTAACCTTACTAAAAGCCCTGAAAGGTGAACCGGGCGAACATGGGCCCCATAGTATAAAACTCTCGCCCGATAAGAAATCGATATATGTCATTGCCGGTAACCATACCGATGTGCCGGAAATGGACGCCTACCGGTTGCCATCCAACTGGAAAGAAGATAATCTGTTCCCGCAAATAAAAGACCCCCGTGGCCACGCCAATAACCGAACGGCCCCTGGTGGCTGGATTGCTAACATTGATCCGGAAGGAAAGCGCTGGGAACTGATCGGCGCTGGTTTTCGGAATGCATTCGATATTGCCTTCAACGAAGCTGGTGATATGTTTGCCTATGATTCGGATATGGAGTGGGATTTTGGTCTGCCCTGGTATCGGCCTACCCGCATCTGCCACGTGCCTAGTGGTGCTGAGTTTGGCTGGCGGACAGGCAATGGCAAATGGCTCCCCGGCAACCCTGACAATCTGCCACCAGTCCTGAACATTGGTCAGGGGTCGCCAACGAACCTTGTTTTTGGCGAAAATGCCCGCTTTCCGGAACGCTATCGTCAATCGCTGTTTGCCTTCGACTGGAGCTTCGGGATTATATATTCGATTAAATTGAAACCTAAAGGAGCATCGTACGAAGCTGATCGAGAGGAGTTTATCTCGGGGTCACCGCTTCCTTTGACGGATGGTATGTTCGGTCCCGATGGCGCGTTGTATTTCCTGACGGGTGGGCGTCGCCTGGAGTCGGATCTATACCGGATCACCTATACCGGCACCGAATCCGTAACGCCTGTTGCCAAGGCGCCCGTGTTGACCAAAGAGCATCAGCTCAGAACTCAACTGGAGCAGTATCATCACGGGGCTAACCCGGCCGCTGTTGCCGCTGCCTGGCCTAACTTAAATCACCCCGACCGTTTTGTGCGGTATGCTGCCCGAATTGCCGTTGAACACCAGCCGGTAGCCCAGTGGCAAAGTAAGGTATTTACCGAGACAGACCCACAACGCTTAACCCAGGCCGCTATCGCGCTGGCCCGTCAGGGCGATGCCGCGCAGAAAAGCAAACTGCTCAATGCGCTGGTCACGATAAAATACGATCAGTTGCCAGAGTCGCAGCAGTTTGACCTCTGCCGGGCATTCGAACTGGTTTTCCTGCGGATGGGCATGCCTGAGGGAGCCGATAAAGAAAAAGTAATCGCCTACCTGAACCCGCATTATCCAGCAAAAACTGCCCTGATGAACCGGGGTCTTAGCAAGGTCCTGATTGCACTCGAAGCTCCGGGCGTGGTTACGAAGACGCTGGCGTTGATGGACATCAAAGATGAACCGGGAAGTAAAGACCTGGGCCTCGAAACCAGCACGGCCTCGTCCGATCTTATCCTGCGTAACCCGCAATACGGGCTGGACATCGCCAGTATGCTGGCGAAAGTACCGCCCCTGCAACAAACATTCTATGCCGTTATGCTTAGCCGGGAAGATACGGGCTGGACGCCGGAACTTCGGGCAAAATACTTCTCCTGGTTCGGAAACGCATTCAAATACCAGGGCGGCCGCAGCTATGTCGGCTTCATTGACAGAGCGCGTAAACTGGCGTTGAACCACGTACCGAAAGACCAGTTTGAGAAATACAACAAATTGTCGGGGGCGGACTTGCTGTCGGCATCGGGTAACGATTTCGTGAGCGACTACGCTCCTAAAGGGCCCGGTCGTCGGTGGGAGCTGGACAAGGCGGTGGCGGTGCTGGATAGTGGGTCGACCAGCCGCAACTTCGACACCGGCAAGAAAATCTATTCAGCCATTTTGTGCAGCCGTTGCCACTCAATGGGTGGCCAGGGTGGTGACATTGGTCCCGACCTGACCCAGCTTGGTACCCGGTTCTCCAACAAAGATATTCTGGAAGCCATCATCTATCCCGACAAAGCCATCTCGGACCAATACGTATCCAGCATTTTTACGCTGAAAAATGGGGAGTCTGTATTGGGTCGTCTGGTTAATGAAGACAAGGCAAGTTACTCCATTTCCCAGAACCCGTTTGCGCCCGACCAGTTACGGAAGGTGGCCAAGAAAGACGTGGTGTCGAAGAAAAACTCAACCGTCTCCATTATGCTGCCGGGCCTGATCAACAGCCTGAATCCCGACGAACTTAAAGACCTGGTCGCTTACCTGAAATCGGGTGGTAATCAGAATAATGAAGTCTACAAAGCAGCTAGTGGCGGCTCGAAAGGCAAATAATCATGTAGCGCGGTGGCTATGCGGACAAGATGTCGGAATGCCGCACCACCGCGTTACCAAAAACAAACTGAAAGAATGAGAAAAATCAGTATTAACGTTATGCGTTTTGGGCTTATGCTGGCTGTTGGCCTGACGGTAAGTCTGGGAACGTCCTGCATAGCACAAAAGAAGAGTAAAGACGGATTTGTCCAGATATTCGATGGCAAAACGCTGAAAGGCTGGGACGGCGATCCGACGTACTGGCGGGTGGAGAACGGCAATCTGGTGGGCGAAATAACCCCGACAACGCTCCTGAAAACCAACAACTTTATCATTTGGCGGGGTGGCGAACCCGGCGATTTTGAGTTCAAGGGTGAGTTCAATATCACCTCCGATGGGAACTCCGGCATTAACTACCGAAGCGATCAGTTGACCGATGTCCCGTTTGCGCTGCGCGGGTATCAGGCCGATATCGATGGCAAGAATCGCTATACCGGTCAGAACTATGAAGAGCGCAAGCGGACTACGCTGGCGTATCGTGGTCAGAAAACGACGATTCCAGCCTATACCGGTGACGCCACACCCGAAGCCGTTCGGGCCAATGTGAAGAACAACGCCTGGGGTGCCTTAACGGTGACCGGCTCGCTGGGAAATTCTGACTCCCTGAAGACGAAGATTAAAGCGGAAGACTGGAACACGTTTCGGCTGGTCATAAAAGGCAATCGGTTGCAACACTACATTAACGATGTGCTCATGAGTGATGTCACCGATGAAGACACCGTTAACGGCAAAGCCAAAGGTCTTCTGGGTGTGCAGGTACACGTTGGCCCGCCCATGAAAGTGCAATACCGCAACCTGATGCTGAAGCAGTTGTAAGATATGTTTGTGGTTTACGGTTTGTAGTTAGCTAGCCCATGCGTATTGCTTTCTCCGGTCCGCCAACCACAAACCGTAAACGACAAACCACAAACAGTAAACCGTACATTACCCTTGACTCAACAACCCTGGACAGATAAAGTCACTAATCCGGCGCAAGTAGGCGGAATCGAAACATCCATTCTGGATAATGGAACGGGGCGCGGCACCCGCATCGCCTGGATCAATACCGGAACGGGCCTCCGCTATAAAGTGGTCATTGATCGGGCGATGGATATCGCTGATGCTTTCTATAATCAACATAGCCTGGCCTGGCTCAGTCACACGGGAATAACCCCGCCCCAGCCTTTTTCGGACAAGGGTGCCGACTGGCTCCGCACCTTTGGGGGTGGCTTGCTCATTACCTGCGGGCTATCGCATGTGGGCGGCCCCGAGCAGGATGCCTATGGTGAACGCGGCCTACATGGACAGATAAGCAACAGCCCCGCTGAAATCGAATCCATTATCCAGCCCGATCTGTTGACCGGCCAACTCGACATGAGTATCACCGGCCGAATAAAGGAAACGAAAATATTTGGCCCCAGCCTTGAACTGAGACGGACTATATCGGGCACGTTGGGACAGCCATATATTCGGATTCACGACGAAGTTATCAACCGGGGCAACACGCCCATGCCACACATGCTGCTGTATCACTTCAATTTCGGCTGGCCTCTGGTCGATGAAGGCACAGATATTATCTGGCAGGGGGACTGGGAAGCCCGTGATGGTGGGATCAACGCCGAAATTTTTCACGAAGGCAACGATTTTCGTAAGTGTCCGGCTCCTCTGGCTACGCACAGCGGCACGGGTGAAGCCGTCGCATCGATCAACGCTACTCCTGATCAGTCAGGCCTTTGTACGACTGGTCTACACAACGAGAAACTGGGTATAGCTATGGCATTGCGGTTTCGCAAGGACCAATTGCCCTGGTTGATCAACTGGCAGCATTGGGGGAAAGGGGAGTACGTAACCGGCCTCGAACCCGCTACCAATCCGCTGATCGGCCAGGCAAAAGCCCGTGAACAGCAGGAACTCCTGTTTCTGGCACCCGGAGAAATCCGCTCATACGATCTGGAAATTGAAATTTTACATGAGAAAGCCGCTCTCAATGACTTTCTGACAAAACACCGCTAAGCAGATTACTAATAAAACCTGTATGGAAACAACGACAACATTCAGTTTGATAGAAAAAGCATTGGAACAGGGGCAGGGCGTCCTGCGGCTGACTCCAACCTGGGTGCCCCGGTCCTTCTGCGTCCCTGGCCGTCGAATTAAGCTGCACCCCGACGATTATTATGTGCTGGGGGGCGAACGGGGCGGCATCGACGAACGCTGGTTCTCGTCGACGACACCCGCTAAAAATGGACCGTTGACCGGTGAAAACGAAGGCTTGAGCCACGTTGTGTTCAACGATGGAGGAGCGGAGGTTCAGTTTTTGCTGAAAGATGCCGTAAACGAATTGAAAGGGGAACTGATCGGCGACCGTCTGTGGAACGAGTATGGCGCCTGGCCAATGTACTCCAAGTTTTTCGATAACATGGGGCCTTTGCCGCATCACCTGCACCATAATGATGAACAGGCGGCTCTAATTGGCCAATTGGGCAAACCCGAAGCGTATTATTTTCCGCCCCAGGTCAATAACCACGGTGGCGATTTTCCTTATACATTTTTTGGGATTGCCCCCGGCACCACAAGAGAGCAAATAAAGGAGTGCCTGCAAAACTTCACCAAAGGCGATAACAAGATCACGAATTATTCGTCGGCCTATCGACTGGAACCGGGAACGGGTTGGGACGTACCGCCGGGATTGCTTCATGCGCCGGGTAGTATGTGTACCTACGAGCCCCAGAAAGCCTCTGATGTCTTCGCCATGTATCAATCGCTGGTAAACGAAGCCATTATTCCGGAAGAGCTGCTCTGGAATGGGACACCCAAAGATCGCATCGGTGATTTCGACCAATTGATGGAAGCCATCGACTGGGACCTGAACGTTGATCCGCAGATGATGGCCAATCGGTTCATGAAACCCCTGCCCGCCCGGCCGCTTGAGGAAATGGAAGGCTACGTCGAAAACTGGGTTTGTTACAAGTCCGATGCCTTCAGTGCGAAAGAGTTGACTGTTTTCCCCGGCCAGACGGTAACCATCAAAGACAGTGCTGCCTACGGCCTGATCATGATGCAGGGACACGGTAAACTAAACGACTGGGACATTGAAACACCCGCGCTGATTCGGTACGGGCAGCTGACAAATGACGAGTTTTTTGTAAGCGAAAAAGCGGCCATGGCGGGTGTCACCATCGTAAATGCCTCGACAACGGACCCGATTGTGATGCTGAAACACTTTGGACCCGGCAATCCTGATTTAGTATTGTAAAATCTGTTTGTGGTTACGGTTTACGTCGTGTATCCATGACACGAGCCATGGATGATGACACGGGCCACGGATACGCAACCGTAAACCACAAATGACAAACCACAATCTATAACCTACAAACCAATCCCTCATGAACGAGAATAACTATCCTAAACTCCACAATGCGACCTGGCCGGGTATTGTCGGGAAAGGTCCGGATTCAGAGCCACCCATTCCGTTTGATACCATGCTCGAAATGACGGCTGCCGCTGAGGTGGACGGCGTCAAATTCGACGGTATTGATATTGGTCTGCTTGATCCCCATATCAATATTGATAGCACGGACGATGACATCAAACGTCTGGTGGATAAAGTGTCCGGTTATAACCTTGAAATTGGTTCGCTGGTAGCCCCCATCTGGGCGGGTTCGGCCATGGGCAGTAAAGAAGAACGGGCTACGTTTGTCGAGATGGTGCGCAAAGCCTGTCACTTTGGGCAGCGGCTGCGCGAATTGGGTATCCGGCCGAGTGGCATTGTGCGCATTGACTCGTCCAGCTCGCCCCAGGCTTGGGATGCCGATCCGGAAGGGAATTCAAAAATCATTGCGCAAACGTTCCGGGAAGCCTGCGACGTCGCTGCTGACTTTGGCGAAAAGCTGGCCGCTGAAGGCGAAATCTGCTGGGGCGGGATGCAAAGCTGGAAAACCATGCTCGAAACGCTGGAAGCGGTCGATCGCCCGAATATGGGTTTTCAAGCTGACATGGCCCATACCTTGTTGTATACACTAGGCTATAACCGCGAGCAGGATCGTATTTTGCCCCCCGACTTCGACTGGAGTGATCGGAAAACGCTGGAAGAAGCCCTGAAAACAATAACAAAAGCCCTGCGTCCGTGGACAATCGATTTCCACGTGGCTCAGAATGACGGTACCGTATTTGGCTCTGGCTCACACGATAAGACCGGTCGGCACTGTCAGGCGTTGGACCCAAACGGCAAACTCGATGTCGTTCACGATGCCGGATACTGGTTACGCGACGAAAATGGCGTACTTACCAAAGCATTTAAGCATATCTGTTGGGACGGTTGCATGTTCCCCAATGCCGTGATGAACAATCAGCAAACCTGGAATGATATTCTGGGAACGATGATCAAGGTGCGAAATGAACACGGCTGGCGTGAATAGTCGGTAAACCGAATACCCTAAACCGAATCCCCAACAACATGACACCCAAGAAAGAGATACGAATTGGTTTGATAGGCGCTGGCTTAATGGGCCGGACACACTCAAACGGATACAAACGAATCGGTGATTTTTTTCCTGAGTTGGAATACCGCCCGGTCTTGAAAGCCGTTTGTTCGCGCAACAAAGAGAGTGTACAGAAATTTGCTGATCAGTGGGGCTATGAGTCCATCGAAACCGACTGGCGGGCGATCATTGCCCGCGATGATATTGACGCCGTCGATATTTGCACCCCGAACGACACCCATGCCGAAATTGCCATTGCCGCAGCCGCATCCGGGAAGATGATCCTGTGCGAGAAACCCCTCGCCCGAACCCTGGCCGAAGCTCAGGAAATGGTGGACGCCGTAGAAAAAGCAGGTGTTCAGAATACAGTCTGGTACAACTACCGGCGTGTGCCCGCCGTTACGCTGGCCAAGCAGATCATCGATTCGGGCAAGCTTGGCAAGATTTTTCATTACCGGGCCAACTTCCTGCAGGACTGGACGATCAGCGCGGATGTGCCGCAGGGCGGAACCGGTACCTGGCGTATGGACGTCGACGCGGCCGGGTCGGGCGTAACCGGTGACCTCCTGGCCCACTGCATCGACACGGCCATGTGGCTGAACGGGGCTATTACGGACGTATCGGCCGTTACCGAAACGTTTGTTAAAGAGCGCATGCACCAGGTAACGGGTAAAGTACAGCCAGTTGGTATCGACGATGCCTGTATCTTCCATTGTCATTTTGGCAACGGCTCGTTGGGACTTTTCGAAGCGACGCGCTACGCCCGTGGGCATAAGGCCTTGTATACATTGGAAATTAACGGCGAACATGCGTCCATACGGTGGGATTTACATGACATGAACCGCCTGGAATATTTCGATCATTCGGATGATTCCATTGTGCGGGGCTGGCGTTCGATTCTCGTCACGGATAGCGATCAGCCCTATATGAAGCGGTGGTGGATTCCCGGTACCATCATCGGGTACGAACACACCTTTGTGCACCAGGCTGCTGATTTCTTCAAGAGTCTTGAAACCGGCGAGCCTTGTGCGCCTACCTTTCTGGATGCGTTGCAAACCCAGAAAGTTTGTGAAGCGGTGCTGGATTCGGCAACGTCCAGAAGCTGGAAAGAGACTGGTGCTACGGATGTATAACAGACTTTTCTAAACGCATAAAAAAAGGACTACACAGCGGTAGTCCTTTTTTTATGCGTTTAGAACGATAAGCTATCGAATGGACTGTACAGTATAAATACTTAGTGCTGATTTTGGCAATGGCGTATAAGGCAATAGAAAAAAGGGTATAAGATTAAAAAAATTAGTAAAAATTCGGTAGTCTATGCAAAGAAGTGTCTAATTTGTATGCGTTACCACAACTACCCGATTCAATACCTCTATGATTCAAAAAATTCTCCATTCGTTTATGTTGGTGCTGTCGCTGGGCGTACTGGTTGTTCAGGCACAATCGATTCCAACGCCCAAGGAGCACTTTGGCTTTGCCATTGGCGACGATTACCACCTGGCTACTTATACCCAGACCGAAGCCTACATTAAAAAGCTGGCAACTTCGGACCGGACCAAGCTGGTTGACATCGGCCTGACCGAAGAAGGGCGCCATCAGTTTATGCTGATCGTTTCGTCGCCGGAAAATATCAAAAAGCTGGATAGGTATAAGGAAATTTCCCAAAAGCTGGCCCGCGCCGAGGGCATCAGTGAAGAACAGGCCCGCGCCCTATCCAACGAAGGGAAAGCCATTGTCTGGATCGATGGGGGCTTGCACGCTACAGAGACCGTTGGCACACACCAGCTCATTGAAACGGCTTATCAACTCGTTAGCCGGAAAGATCCCGAAACGCTGAAGATTCTCGACAATGTGGTTATCCTGTTGACGCACGCCAACCCGGACGGGCAGGAGATCGTGTCGAACTGGTATATGCGCAATCCGACGCCCGAGAAACGTACGCTGGATAATTTGCCCCGCCTGTATCAGAAATACGTCGGGCACGACAACAACCGGGATTTCTTCATCATGAACATGAAAGAATCTCAGAATATCGGTCGTCAGTTGTTCGTAGAATGGATGCCGCAGATCATGTATAACCACCACCAGCGCGGACCCGCCGGTTCGGTTCTGGCGGGGCCTCCTTACCGCGACCCGTTCAACTATGTGTTTGATCCACTGATGATCACCGGGATCGATGCGTTGGGAGCCGCGATGATCAACCGGCTGAATGCCGAAAACAAGCCGGGTTATACACGCCTTGGTGGTTCTGTTTTTTCGACCTGGTATAATGGGGGACTGCGGACAACCACGCACTTTCACAACATGATTGGTCTGCTGACTGAAATTATTGGCAATCCAACCCCGGAAGAGGTGCCCCTGGTGCCGCAGCGATTGATTCCGAATGGCAATACGCCGTTCCCGGTTACGCCCCAAAAGTGGCATTTTAAGCAGTCAATCGACTACTCGCTTTCGTTGAACTACGCTACCCTGAACTACGCAGCCCGGCACGCCGATGAACTGCTGTATAACATTTACCGGATGGGCAAAAACTCGATTGAGCGGGGGAGCAACGACTACTGGACTTTATCGCCCAAACGAATCGACGCCATCACACAAGCTTACCAGGCGGCTCAGAAGAAAGCGACGCCCGGCGCCGGCGCTTTGGCCAATCCAGACCAGAATGGATTACTACCCCGTGGTGGTGGAATGCCGATTAAATATTATGACACGATCATGAAAGCGCCCGTTCTGCGCGATCCACGTGGATTCATCATTACGGCAGACCAGCCTGATTTCCCGACGGCCGTGAAATTTGTAAACGCACTGATCAAAACGGGTATCCAGATTCAGCAGGCGACGGCCGAATTCTCGGTAGCTGGCAAAAAGTATCCGGTGGGTTCTTACGTTGTAAAAACCGATCAGGCTTTTCGACCACATATCATCGATATGTTTGAGCCGCAGGATCACCCCAATGATTTCCAGTATCCCGGTGGTCCGCCCGTTCGTCCGTATGATGCCGCTGGCTGGACACTTGCCTATCAGATGGGTGTTCAATTTGACCGGGTTCTGGACGGATTCGATGGTCCGTTCAAGAAACTGCCGTACGGCGAACTGCAAGCACCGAAGGGGCACGTGGACGGTGCGGCCGGGGCTGGCTACGTATTGGGAGCGCGGGCCAATAACTCATTCATTGCCGTTAATGACCTGCTTAAGGCTGGCGTCGATGTATACCGTTTGCCCAATGGGGTAGGGGACAAATCGGGCGTTGAGGCTGGTTCATTCTTTGTGCCGGCATCGGCAAAAGCAAAATCGGTACTCGATAAAGCGACCAGTGAATTGGGGCTCGATGTGGTAGGGTTGTCGAAGAAGCCATCGACATCCATGATCAAGGTTTCGCCCAAACGCATTGCACTTTGGGACATGTATGGCGGTTCGATGCCTTCCGGCTGGACCCGCTGGCTGATGGAACAATACCATTTTCCGATCCAGCTCGTTTATGCGCAGGACATTGATGCCGGTGATTTACGGAAGAAATACGATGTCATTCTGTTCGTAACCCGTGCTATTCCGAGTGTTGGCAATGCGACTGGTGGTCGGGGTGAAGGTGAATTCCCGGCCTCACGGGAGCCTAAAGCGGAAGAGTTGCCCAGTGAATACCGTCCGTGGCTCGGCAAAATTACTGCTGATAAGTCAATCCCCAAGTTGAAACAGTTCATGGAAGCAGGTGGAAGCGTCGTAACGATTGGTACAAGTACGAACCTCGCCTATCACCTTGGCTTACCCGTCAAAAATGCCCTGGTTGAAATGAGCGCTAGTGGTCAGGAACGTCCGCTGCCAGCCGAGAAATACTATATTCCGGGTAGTATTTTGCAGGTGAGCCTCGACTCAACTCAACAGGCTACCTGGGGTATGCCGACAAAAACGGATGTTTATTTTGATGCCAGTCCCGTATTCAAAGTAGCGCCTGACGCCATTGCCAAAGGCGAAATAAAACCGTTGGCGTGGTTTTCAACGGCTAAGCCATTGCGTAGTGGCTGGGCTTGGGGGCAAGGGTATTTGCAGGATGGTGTTGCCGCGTTTATGGCGCCGGTTGGCTCGGGCAAATTAATTGCCTTTGGTCCCGAAATTACATTCCGTGCTCAGGCGCAGGGTACATTCAAACTGCTGTTCAACCAGCTCTATGCGTTGAAAACGCCATAAAGCGGACGTAAATAATGGTTTAATAGACAAAGAAAAGCCTGACTGGATTTCCGGTCAGGCTTTTCTTTTGATAATAAGTGCGTTCTAGTTCTGGTTGTTCAATTTATTCAGAAGCATTTTGTTGAACATCTGCTCTGTCTTGTACAATTCAGCCAGTTGTTGCGCGCTGATAACTTTCAGGAAACGGCTCATGTATTCTTCATCGAGGTCGGCCAGTTTCTGCTTCGTCGCATTGACTTCGCGAAGGCCGTTTACCAGTTGATTTTCGTTCAGGTTCGTGCGTGAGGGTTCATTGGTCAGTTGCCGAACCCGACGGTTCAGTTCCTGTTTCTTTGCGTTGTATTCGTTGTAAACTGCCCAAAACTGAGGGGCCTGATCGGTAGTCAGGTTAAGTCGATTGGTAATCAAGCCAATCTTTGCTGATTCAATTTTCTGGCGTCCATTGAGATCGCTCTGTGCCGTAGCGAGTTGAGTCGTCAGTGTCAGGGCAATCATCCAGCCAATCCATGCGTGTTTCATCGCGGTAAAGTTAACCATGCTAAATAAATCAGGAGCCTACATTCGGATTGTCCGAAAGAACCTCGTCCTTAATATGCTGCTGAATGTCGGCGGGCCGCACGTTCAAATACTGAATAGCCGTTGTATCGTTGCCCAATGAAGAGTGAAGTTGCTGGCTATCGGCCAACTCATCGGCATTGATACCCTGCTCGTCGAGATAGGCCGTAATGACATCGTCACTTACGCCAGCCAGTGCTTCGCTTGGTAGCGATTCCTGGCGTTGCGGCAACGTTTGCCAAACTAACAAAGCGATCAAACTGGCACCAACTAATGAGGCTGTGGTGCGTTGCCATGACCAACTGATACTAAAGGTTGGTTTGGGCTTGTGCATAACACGCGCCTGCACCCGAGAGGGCAGCGTGTCGAAGTAGCCATCCGGTGCCGCAAACGGATGTTGCCGCATCGGGTGTTCTGGTGGTAATTCGTCAAGCCGGAAGTTGTTATCCTCGTTCATGGTAAGTGGTGTGTGTATTACACGATTCCAATTCGGTTATAGGTGTTTGACAGCATCGACTGGCCCGGGTTTAATCGGCTGTATCAGTTTTTTTGATAAAATCCTCTATCTTTTTTACAGCCAGATGATAAGACGCTTTCAGAGCACCAACAGACGTACCGGTAATGTCAGCAATCTCTTCATACTTCATGTCATCGAAGTACTTCATGTTGAAGACAAGCCGCTGCTTATCAGGAAGTTTGAGGAGCGCTTTTTGTAACTTCATCTGTACCTCTTCACCAGTAGGCTCGCTTCCCGATGTGACATAACTGGAGTTACTTTCCAGTTTTTCCATCAACTCTCCTTCCACATCGCCGATGGGCAGAAAAAAGCGTCGGCGTTTTTTGTTAAGAAAGTTCAGACATTCATTGGTGGCAATGCGGTACACCCATGTATATAACTGACTATCACCCCGAAACTGTTCCAGACTATTCCAGACTTTAATAAATGTTTCCTGCACTAAATCATCCGCATCGTCGTGGTCGATGACCATTTTGCGGATATGCCAATAAATTTTCTGTTGATACTTGCGCACCAGCAGATTAAAGGCGTAGTTCCGGCTCGACGGGTCGCGGTATTTGGCGAGGATTTCTTCGTCAGTCATTGTTTCACGATTTACGGTTTGTGGTTTGTAGTTCGTCGTTGGCTGACGCGTAAGCACCTTACAGGCGTCAGCCAACGACAAACCACAAACCACAAACCGTAAACCTATTTTCTTGCCATTGCTTTTTTCACTTGCTCAACGATCTTATCAGCCGTGAGTCCATATTTCTGCATGAGTTGGTCAGGCGTTGCGCTTTCGCCGAAGGTGTCATGCACACCCACGTATTCGAGTGGGGCCGGGTAGTTGCGGGCTAACACCTGCGCAACACTATCGCCCAATCCGCCATTGATCATGTGCTCTTCGGCCGATACAGCACAACCCGTTTTCTTCACCGAGGCAAGGATAGCCTCTTCATCTAACGGTTTAATGGTGTGAATGTTGATAATGTCGGCCTCAATTCCTTCTTCGGCCAGCATTTCACCCGCTTTGATGGCTTCCCAAACAAGGTGACCCGTGCAGAAGATCGAGACATCTTTCCCTTCATTGACGGTCCACGCCTTGCCAATCTCAAATTTCTGATCGGCGGGGGTAAACACGGGAATGACGGGTCGGCCGAAGCGCAGGTAAACCGGCCCGACGTGGTCGGCGATAGCGAGGGTGGCCGCTTTGGTCTGGTTATAATCGCAGGGATTGATAACGGTCATGTTGGGCAGCATTTTCATCATACCCAAATCTTCCAGAATCTGGTGGGTGGCCCCATCTTCGCCAAGCGTCAAACCCGCGTGCGAAGCGCATATTTTAACGTTCTTGTTCGAGTAAGCAACCGACTGGCGAATCTGGTCGTATACCCGACCCGTAGCGAAGTTGGCGAACGTTGTCGCGAAGGGAATATGGCCACCAATGGTTAGCCCCGCTGATACGCCAATCATGTTGGCTTCGGCAATCCCGCACTGAACGAAGCGCTCCGGGTTTTCTTTGATGAAAACATCCAGTTTGAGCGAACCGGCCAGATCGGCGGTTAGCGCAACAACGTTTGGATGAGAGCGGCCTAATTCAGCGATGCCCGCGCCGAAGCCCGAACGCGTATCTTTTTTCTCCGTGTATTCGTATTTTTTCATGGTCTGTGTAGAGACGCAATCCCTTGCGTCTATCTGTTAGTTCGCCGAAGCGAGGGTTTGCAATTTGGTCAAAAAATAACTGGCACTTGAGCAGTTCGGGTGTCTGGCTGCATTCTCGACGGTGAAGCCGTATTTTAACATTCGGCTTACTAGAATACTTTTACTGCCTACACCACGATTGGTTTTCGCTAGAAGCAGTTGCTGAAGTGTCGAAAATGGATTCACTTCTTGTTCTGGTTGATCAAATTTGAAGGCCGAATCGTTAAGTAAAGCCTGTAAAGTTGGCGTATCACCTAGAAACCAAGATTCAATCTGTTTAACGGCAACAATAATAATTTGATCGTCACGCTCACTGATGCGCTGTCGTGTCAACGAAATACAACTATCAGCATCTAAGTCCGTTAGAACGATTATTTTCTGAACATTTCGATCAAGTAACTCCTGACGTAAGGCTTCAATTCGATGAGGAAGCAAATTGCCATTTCCTTTTGCGTCGATGATTGGCAGTAAACATTCAAAACCATTTAAGCGTAGCCACTGCTGGAAATTAATTGATTCAATAATGTTTTTCTCAGTTTTTCCTTCACAAATGAAACCTATTCTTACCACGGAAGCCCACCTCCGAGAGCATTCATTAGCCAGGCTTCATCCATTCTTAAGCCATGAAAGTCATGACCTTTAAATTGTTTAGTCTGGGTAGCTCCTTTCACCTTATCGACAACAATGATTTCGTCGGCTGTTAATTGAGAAGCTAAGGTTTGCGAGTGTGTGTTTAACCAGATGTAGTGACCTTGTTGCTCACAAGCATATCGACAAAGATTAACCAATTCCTTAATTACATCTGGATGCAACCCATTCTCAGGTTCCTCAATGCACAAAAACTGAGGTTCGTCACTTTGGTAAACTGCGGTTAATAAAGCAAGAATGTTGTAAGTACCGTCGGAAATTAAATCCTTAGTGAAATAGTCTGGAGAAAATTCTTCAAACCAATGAAGCTCATCCCGATCATCTACTTCAACGGCTTTGAAGCCGGGAACAAATAACTCCAGCCACTCGAAGATTTCGTCTTTTAATATCTTATTAGTTAAGATACGTTTGAGGACTTTTTCAAGATTACTTGCAGACAGAGAAAGACGCAGATCGTCATTAAATGATAACTTTTGTGAAGCCATATTTTTGATGAAAATCCGAGAGAAGGACTCGTAAAACCAATCTGCAAGTTTAAAATCCCCTAGTTTATAGACTGATTTATTCGATAATGCCCACGATTCATACTCTTGCTCTTTATCTTCTTGTTTAAGAATGACATTCACCCCGCCTAAGTCAGAAACAAAGTTTACTGGTCTGTTATTACGTCTGTTTAGAAAAGTACTTTTACCTCCAAATAGACTTTCAGCTAAGTCGCCTAGTTTATAATATAGATTCACAAACTCCAAAGACTCGAAAATATTCGATTTGCCCGACCCGTTAGGGCCAACAAAGACCGTGAACGGATTCGGCTCAATGAGCTCGATCCGTTCAATGGACTTGAAATTTTCGATGACCAGGCGTTTGATTTTCATGTGTCTGTGTACCAAACAGCAGGATGCTGTTTGGTACAATCAATAATCCGTTACGCCAATCGACAAGGGCAGCCCGTTAAGCGCCTGCGTCAATTGGTCAGCGTTGGGGGCCGTGCCGTGCCATTTGTAGTTACCCACCATGTACTCGACGCCGAAGCCCATTTCGGTGTGCATCAGAATCATGGTCGGTACTTCGGGGTTTTCCTGCGACTTCTTGAGTGTCCGAATGACGTCTTCAATGTCGTTGCCTTCCATCTCGTCGACAAACCAGCCGAACGCCCGGTATTTGGCCGCCAAGTCGCGGTTGCTGTTTACGTTGTCGGTCGTGCCGTCAATCTGAGCGTGGTTAAGGTCGATGATCGCGGTCAGGTTGCCCAGTTTTTTGTTTGGCGCAAACTGAGCAGCTTCCCAAACCTGACCTTCCTGTTGCTCGCCATCGCCCATCAGTACGTAGACGTGGCTTTTGTCGCCATTCAGTTTTTTGGAATAAGCCGCACCGCTGGCTACTGATAAACCCTGGCCCAGTGAACCCGACGCAATACGGATACCCGGCAGATGTTCGGCCGTGGTTGGGTGACCCTGCAACCGGCTATCGAGCTTCCGGAACGTAGCCAATTCCGAAATAGGGAAATAACCCGCCCGCGCCAGCACCGAATAAAATACCGGCGAAATGTGGCCATTCGACAGGAAGAAGATGTCTTCATCCCGACCATCCATGTCGAAAATAGGGTTACCTTCTGCGTCTTTTTTTCGGTTCATCACCTCGAAATATAAGGCGACCAGAAAATCAGTGCAGCCTAAAGAACCGCCGGGGTGCCCGGAGTTAACGGCCGCAACCATGCGAAGAATGTCACGCCGAACGGCGGTTGCAGTGTGTTTGAGTTGGTCTATTTCCATGTAGTAATGCGGGTAGAAGCCCGCTTTTTTAATCAACGATGGCGAGTTTCTGCCTGCACAACATTAGGTGTGCCCGACGGAAGGATCGCGTTAAGGTAAAATCTGTTCTGCGTGGTTCTTGGTATCTACTTTGTTGATGATGTCGGTGATTATACCATTTTCATCGATTAGAAACGTTGTTCGGACAGTGCCCATATACGTACGCCCGTACATGGATTTTTCCTTCCAGACCTCATACGCTTCGGCCACTTTCATATCGGTATCGGCTACAAGTGTGAATGGCAACTCGTATTTGCTGATAAACTTTTGGTGAGATTTCTGATCATCGACGCTCACGCCCAGCACCTCGTATCCGGCCACCCTCAAATCGGAATAGTTATCGCGAAGACTACAAGCCTGAGCCGTACAACCGGGTGTGTTGTCTTTGGGATAAAAGTAGAGCACTACTTTTTTACCCCGATAGTCAGACAGTTTGATGGGCTGGCCGTTCTGGTCAGTACTCGTAAAGTCAGGAGCAGGGTCACCGATGTGTAGGCTCATTAAGTTTATGGTTTGTCGTTTATGGTTTGTTGTTCGCCGTCAGTACACAAACGACGAACAACAAAGCACAAACTTGTTACTGCTTCATCGTCTTTTGCGCCCCTTTTTCGGCGCGGCTTTATGCTTCACCGGTGGGCGGGGTACATCAATGGTTGTACTGTCGGAGCCAATGTTTCCCGCGCGATCTTTAACCTGAACCAGCACTTCGGCACCGTCTTCGAACGGCTCGTCTGGATCCAGTTTGTCCGACCACAACAAGGCTCGTTTGTAATCATATTGCATAAGTACCCATTCGCCATTTACCAGCGCCCTAAATTCGGAAATTCCTGACAGATCATCCCTTATTTTGGCCGTTATGCCTTTGGGCGTTGCGCTCAAAATCTCGACCGATGGCGGATTCGCATCGGTCATCAACTGGAAGCGGCCCAGCGAACGGGTTTTAAATTCAATTTTACCTTTGTTCCATTTGCCTCCCAGAAAGCTTTCGCGGCCGCCACTTACCCAATACGCTTTGGTTCGCATGGTATCAATGGCAATCGGATAATTGGGTACATACTGAACCGTCAGATAATCGTTGAGTGGAATCGTCGGCTGGTTAATTTCGACTCCTCCGCCCGGCAAGGGCCGCACGGCCAGATGCAAGGTATCGAATAAGGTCTTGGCGCCAAACTCCAGCCGCGTGTTTCCATCGGTAACGACTTCAGCCCGACCCGGTATGACCCGTTTTTTGAAATTTGTTCGGATCACACCCCGGCCAAATTGAACTGAATCAGGTAAAGTCTGCCGCAAATCTATAAGATAAACGGCTTGGTTGTTACGAACATAACTAACCGGTTGTTCCACAACGGTGCGGCCTGTGATAAGTTTAGCGATCGGGGCATTGCCTGCCACTATATTACGGACCGTTATCTTCAACACATTCTCGTCGGTGGTAACCGTAGCGGCTGTTTCTCCATTGGCGGATTCCGATGCATAATCTACAGGCTGAACGGCTATGGAGTCTGTCCGGGGCGGATTCGTCGTCGCCACTTCGGGCATGATCGTAAACGTCAATTTGGCGGAGTGATCATAGGCATCGTAAAGAATTAACGTAACCTCGTGCGATTGCCCATCTAGCAACGGCAATCGGCCCCGATAGGCGGCATTGCTTTGTAGCTTGTATAAATTCAGGCTATTCCCATCCGCAATGTAAGCCCGGTGGTAACGCTGGCCAGTCATCTGCTCCACTTCGTAGTTTTCGTGGATGTTCATAAACCGGGTTTGCTCATTCGGGAAACTGTTCATGTTGTAGGAAAACACTTCGCGGCCATCGAGCCTTATTTCCAGACAACTGATGCCATTTCGATACGGGGAGCCGCTCGTTTTGTCGTAGGCTAATACCTCCAGCCCGATCAGGCCCGACGCCGTGATGGGTTTCGTTATTGCATACGAACCATCGGGCTGGCGAACAGGTGCGTAACTAACGCGTTGGTACTCGCCATTGATGCGCGATGTGGGCGTCATCGTTTTCATGGCAATCCGTTCGAAATAAGGCGGTACGTTGTCCTGAATTTCTGAAAACCCATACAGCAATGGGTTAATCAGGTTGTCTTTGGCATCCCGTATTTCGAAATGGAGGTGCGGTCCACCCGACCCACCCGTATTGCCCGATGCCGCAATTACATCGCCCTGCCTGACCGGAAACTGGCCAGGTTGTGGGCGGAGATCAATCTCAAAGGTTTTTTTCTGATACTGCTGCTCGCGTAAGTAAATGCCGAGTGTATCCTTCAGGGTCTTCAAATGGCCGTATACGGTAGTCAGGCCATTGAGGTGTTTAATGAAAACGACATTGCCGTAGCCACCCGTAAAAACCGCAATCCTCGACACATACCCATCTGCAGCCGCATGGACATCCAGTCCTTCGCGTCCACCGGTACGAATATCCAGGCCCGCATGAAAGTGATTGGGGCGCAAATCGCCCATACCGCCCGACAGGGAATTCGCGCCACCAGGCTGAATTGGAAATTTAAAATACCCGGTCTCGATCGTGCCGGGTTGGATATAGCCTGTCTGGGTGGCTGACTTTGCTGGCGTCGAAGGAGGACTGGTTTGCCCAATGGCTAGCCCCGAGCCGAACAGAGCAGCCACTACCAGATTATAAATTAGTTTTTGTTTCAAAAGCAAGGTCAATTGGAAACAGCAGCGTTGGTCAGGCGCTATGAAGAGCCCAACGGAACAGGAACGCTTATTTTACGTCAAACGTGAGCATTGGGTTGTCTTCAATAAATGCCGTCAGTCGGTCACCTACCTGAACGGGGCCAACGCCTTTAGGCGTGCCTGTAAACAGGATGTCGCCCTGTTGCAGCAAAAAATACCGCGACACAAACGAAATTAGGTAATCGATCTTGAACAGCATCAGGCTCGTATTCCCCACCTGGCGGGTTTCGCCGTTGATGTCCAGCCGAAAATTCAGATTCTGTAAATCAGGGAAACTGGTTTTAGGCACAAAGTTCGAAATAGGCGCGGAGCCATTGAAGCCTTTCGCCAGCTCCCAGGGTAAACCTTTGGCCTTCAGTTTACTCTGCACGTCACGGGCGGTAAAGTCGATACCAACGCCAATTTCGTCATAATATTTATGAGCGAATTTCTCGTCGATGTTCTTGCCGACCCGATTGATTTTCACCAGGATCTCAACTTCGTGATGAACGTCTGTCGAAAAGTCCGGATAGAAGAAGGGCTCATGTTTCAGAGGAATGGCCGTTTCGGGCTTCATGAAAATGACGGGATCTTCGGGCTGTTCGTTGTTGAGCTCTTTGATATGTTCGACGTAATTCCGGCCAACGCAAATAATTTTCATAGAGTAACGCGGACATCCTGTCCGCATCTGTGCGGACAGGATGTCCGCGTTACATTAAACCAATTCAAATGCTACAAATCTAAGGACTAAAGAGGGGTCGACCGCATCGGTCTATAAAAATTTGAACAATTCTAGTACTTTGCACGTCATATAACGTCAGAATATACTACCATTAAAAACACATAAAAATGAAAAAAGTCATAATTGTCATGTTGTCACTCGCGTTTGCAGTTACTGCCTGCGAGAAAGTACCTTTAACGGGGCGAAAGCAACTGATTTTAGTGCCTAACAATGACATGCTTTCAATGAGCTTTACGCAATACAAAGCATTCCTGGATACAAGTAAGGTTGTTAGCACCAGCAACGGCGATGCGGAGATGGTTAACCGCGTTGGTGATCGGATTCGTCGGGCCGTTGAAAGTTACATGAACAGTAATGGCTACAGCAAACGACTCGAAGGATTCAAATGGGAATATCACCTGGTACAAAGTAATCAGGTAAATGCCTGGTGTATGCCCGGCGGTAAAATCGTCGTTTATTCGGGTATCTTACCCTACACGCAGAACGAAGCTGGTTTGGCTACGGTATTGGGGCACGAGGTTTCTCACGCCATCGCCGAACACGGTAACGAACGGATGAGTGAAGGATTAGTGGCCAATGGTCTTCTTCAGGCTGGTCAGGTAGCAACTGGTATTGGTACATCGGGTAAAAGTGCACAGACACAGGCTATATTCCAGCAGGCATTCGGAGTCGTTGGGCCGTTAGCCTACCAATATGGCGTAGGTCTTCCTCACAGCCGTAAACAGGAATCAGAAGCCGATCACTTAGGGCTGATTTTTATGTCGATGGCAGGTTATGATCCAAGAGAAGCAATTACGTTCTGGACACGGATGGCCAAAGCAGGTGGGGGGAAAGCACCCGCTGAATTCTTGTCGGATCACCCATCCGACGAACGTCGGATCGCTGACTTACAGAAGTTGCTGCCCGACGCCCAAAAATATTATGCCAGTGCCCGATAACGCACTGAGCCTGTAACAACTAAAAAAGCCGGAGTTTACACTCCGGCTTTTTTAGTTGTATACGACAGCAAGATGGTGCCGGCTATATTGATTATAATCCCGCGATTACCTGACGTACTTTCTCGGCGGCTTCTTTCAGCAGAACGGCTGATTGTACTTTCAAGCCTGATTCGTCGATGATTTTCGCGCCTTCTTCGGCATTTGTACCCTGCAAACGAACGATGATTGGCACTGGAATATCGCCGATCGCTTTGTAAGCTTCCACAACACCCGTGGCCACACGGTCGCAACGAACGATACCACCGAAGATATTGATCAGAATGGCTTTTACGTTCGGGTCTTTCAGGATAATCCGGAAACCGGCTTCCACCGTTTTAGCATTGGCACCGCCCCCAACATCGAGGAAGTTGGCCGGTTCGCCACCCGATAGTTTGATAATATCCATGGTCGCCATGGCCAGACCTGCGCCGTTTACCATACAACCGACGTTACCGTCGAGTTTTACGTAGTTCAGGTCATTCGCAGACGCTTCTACTTCGAGCGGATCTTCTTCGGCCAAATCCCGCATCGCTTTCAGTTCAGGATGGCGATAGAGGGCGTTGTCGTCTAGGTTTACCTTGGCGTCAACGGCCAGAATCTTATTGTCCGACGTTTTTAGCACCGGGTTGATCTCGAACATCGAAGCATCCGTATCCACGTATGCTTTGTAAAGCGAGGTCACGAATTTCACCATTTCTTTAAATGCCTCGCCTTCGAGTCCAAGACCGAAAGCCACTTTGCGCGCCTGAAAAGGCTGTAAGCCAACCGCTGGATCAATCCACTCTTTTACAATTTTTTCGGGCGTATGTTCGGCTACTTCTTCAATGTCCATACCGCCTTCGGTACTGGCCATGATCACGTTGCAGGCTTTTGTCCGATCGAGCAGGATACCGATGTACATTTCTTTCGGGTCCGATGGTCCCGGATAATACACATCCTCAGCGATGAGAACTTTATTCACCCGTTTACCTTCCGGACCAGTCTGGTGCGTAACCAGCACATTACCGATGAGGTTCTTGGTAATGTCGCGTACGGCATCTACCGATTTGGCCAAAGCAACACCACGTTGCTCAGAGCCGACGATCTGGCCTTTTCCGCGCCCACCCGCGTGGATCTGCGACTTAACCACAACGAACTTCTGACCTGATTGAGCGATCAGGAGTTTGGCGGCTTCAACGGCTTTCTCGGGCGACTCAGCGACAATGCCCTCCTGAATGCGGACACCGTACTTTTTGAGAATTTCTTTGCCCTGATACTCGTGTATATTCATGACAACTGCAACAAGGAGGATTGGAAATCGTATTTTTGTGCGGCAAGTTAATTGGAAATGATGAATTATGAATGATAAATGATGAATGGAAGGCCGATGTAGGCTATTCATCATTTATCAGCCTGCGAGCGTCACATCATCATTCATCCTTTATCATTTATAATTCTCTAATGCAACCAATCCTTCACACAACAGATATTCGCCGGAATTACGGTGATTTGCCCGTCCTTAAAGGTATCAATTTAACCATCGAACCGGGCGAGGTTGTGTCTATCGTGGGCGCATCTGGAGCCGGTAAAACCACCTTATTGCAAATTCTTGGCACACTGGACCGGCCTGATTCCGGCGAGTTGCACATTGCTGGCCAGAACGTTTTTACGCTCAATGATCGTCAACTAGCACAGTTCCGCAACGAGCGCATCGGTTTTGTGTTTCAGTTCAACAATCTGTTACCTGAATTTACGGCCATCGAAAACGTGTGCCTGCCTGGTTTTATCGCCGGGAAAGATGAGCAGGCAGTGCGGCAACGTGCCGAATCATTGCTTACGACGCTTGGCCTGCAACATCGCCTTACCAATCTTCCCTCACAAATGTCGGGTGGAGAGCAGCAACGGGCTGCTGTAGCGCGGGCATTGATCAATGAGCCTGCTATCGTTTTTGCCGATGAACCCAGTGGGAATCTCGATTCGCGGAATGCTGAAGAACTTCATCAGTTATTTTTTCGGCTCCGTGATGAGCTTGGCCAGACGTTTATCATCGTGACGCATAATGAAGGGCTTGCCGCATTAGCCGACCGAACAGTGACCATCCGGGATGGAATTTTATTTACATAGTGAAGGCGTCTCCAAAACTATTTTGATAAGTCTATTAGGTAAATATACTTAAATTTTTGCGTTCTTTTAAGTATTTGTTCATGCATAATATCTTGTTTATCAGCGTCTTGCTGTTTTAATTAAAAAAATAATTAAGAAAAAGAATCAATTTTTCGTATTTTTGTTTTATCATTGTGTCGAAAAGAAAAGTTTTTCATAACGTTGAGTAAATCAGAAAGCCAAGAGAGTGTCTCGCTTGGCTTTTTTGTTTGCCAGTAAGTCAGATTTTTCGTTAGGAAGCAGCAATATAGCAGAAGGCATACATAGCTTTTAATAAACAAAAAAGTCCCCGGTCAACTTGACCGGGGACTTTTTTGTTTATTAAAAGCTGCTGAATTACATCATGCCGCCCATGCCGCCACCACCTGGGTGACCATGACCACCACCGGCTGGCGCTTCTTCTGGCTCGTCGGCGATAACACATTCCGTTGTCAACAACAGACCAGCAATAGACGCTGCGTTTTCCAGAGCCAGACGGGTTACTTTCTTCGGATCGATTACACCAGCGGCAAACAGATCTTCGAACGTATCGTTCTTGGCGTTGTAACCGAAGCCACCCTGACCATCTTTCACTTTGTTCACGATAACCGAACCTTCGCCACCGGCGTTAGCAACGATAGTCCGCAGCGGAGATTCGAGAGCGACACGGATGATATTGATACCCGTTTTTTCGTCTTCGTTGATCGAGTTGATCGCATCCAGCGCCGAGATCGCGCGGATCAGCGCAATACCACCACCTGTTACGATACCTTCTTCAACGGCAGCACGGGTTGCGTGCAGAGCATCGTCAACGCGGTCTTTCTTTTCTTTCATTTCTACTTCGGTAGCAGCACCGATGTAGAGGATAGCCACACCACCCGACAGTTTGGCCAGACGCTCCTGCAATTTCTCGCGGTCGTAGTCCGATGTCGTGTTTTCGATTTG
The DNA here is from genome assembly GCF_054776595.1 of Spirosoma horti. Lineage (NCBI taxonomy): Bacteria > Pseudomonadati > Bacteroidota > Cytophagia > Cytophagales > Cytophagaceae > Spirosoma > Spirosoma horti. Next base: position 89,522 of record NZ_BAAHBQ010000003.1, on the reverse strand, counting down.
GGCTTTAATTTGATTTACGCGACCTGTGATATTGTCTTTCTCACCAACACCATTGACAATAGTCGTATTGTCTTTGTCGATCAGGATTTTTTCAGCCTGACCCAGGTATTCGATCGAAGCGTTTTCGAGTTTGAAACCGCGCTCTTCGCTGATGACTTGACCACCCGTCAGGATAGCGATGTCTTCCAGCATAGCTTTCCGACGGTCACCAAAACCAGGCGCTTTAACGGCAGCTACTTTCAGGGCACCACGGATTTTGTTAACTACCAGCGTAGCCAGGGCTTCACCGTCAACATCTTCAGCGATGATCAGCAGCGGGCGGCCTGTTTGAGCAACTTGCTCCAGAACGGGCAGCAACTCTTTCATCGACGAAACTTTCTTCTCCGAAATCAGGATGAACGGGCGTTCCAGCTCAACTTCCATTTTCTCGGTGTTCGTTACGAAGTAAGGAGACAGGTAACCCCGGTCGAACTGCATCCCTTCTACGGTTTTCACTTCCGTTTCCGTTCCGCGCGCTTCTTCAACCGTGATAACGCCTTCTTTGCCAACTTTTTTCATGGCTTCGGCAATCATTGTACCGATTTCTTCATCGTGGTTAGCCGAGATAGTCGCTACCTGTTCGATTTTACCGAAATCGTCACCAATGGTTTGTGCCTGTTCAGCCAGGTTTTTAACAACAGCAATGACGGCTTTGTCGATACCACGCTTCAGATCCATCGGGTTAGCACCAGCCGCAACGTTTTTCGCACCGATCGAATAGATCGCCTGGGCTAAAACGGTAGCTGTCGTTGTACCATCACCAGCTGAATCAGCTGTTTTCGAGGCTACTTCTTTTACCAACTGAGCACCCATGTTTTCCATGGCGTCTTTCAGTTCAATTTCTTTAGCTACCGTTACACCATCTTTGGTGATAACAGGTGAGCCGAATTTTTTATCCAGAATTACGTTCCGGCCTTTAGGTCCGAGGGTTACTTTTACCGCATCGGCAAGGGTATCTACACCCTTCTTGATCCGCTCACGCGCTTCAGTATCAAAAAATATTTTCTTAGCCATTGTTTCTTAGAGTTTGAAAAGTTTGTGGTTTACAGTTTGTAGTTGCGGTTCCCAGCCGGGACTTACGCGAAGCACAAACAACGAACGACGAACTGAATTAAAGGATTGCGAAAATGTCGGATTCACGCATGATGAGGTACTCTTTACCATCGACGGTGATTTCTGTACCGGCATATTTGCCATACAACACCGTATCGCCTACCTGAACCGTTAGGGGCTCATCTTTCTTACCTGCACCAACGGCAACGACTGTCCCACGCTGTGGCTTTTCTTTAGCTGTGTCAGGAATGATAATTCCGAACGACGTTTTTTCTTCGGCCGGTGCGGCTTCTACCAGCACCCGGTCGGCCAGCGGTTTCACGTTCACTTTAACGCTTTCCGTTTCTGCTACCATGATAATGAGTTGATTAAGGTTTTTAACTGTTTGTGTTTTGTACTTACACGACGATTCTCGATCGCCAATTACTGTGCCAATACGTTAAACTGCCAAATTTTCCGGTTTAAGTCTGCCATACTGCCATTACCTCTATTCAATAAACTTCATTCGGCAAATGGTGCATTTTCAACGAACAGAATTTGGCAGTTTCCCAATCATTAGTTAGTTTAACAAAATCATATACCTAAAAAAATAAGTACGCTGGTTTATGAAAAAATTACAACCTGACTGGTTTACGCAAAATTGGCTTGACGCCGAATATCAGAAGTATGTCGTGATGGCATACTTACAGGCGGTTCAGAAGAACTTTGTTGAACACAAACTTTGTCCGGACCTACCTGAACTGCGCAGTCATTACGACGCAGGTATTCGTTTTTCGAGGGGCAAAGGTACGCTAAATGCGGCTTTCCCCAAGCGGGTTAGCCGAGTTACAGGCCCCCCGCCCCGAATCGAATATAAATCCGAGGTAACGGACCCGTCATTTATGACCGAGGTAGATGCGATCATGGAATTTGCCTTGCCGCGCTTCCAGGCCATGCTAACCGAAGGCCAGCAACGGTGGCTCGAGATTGCCAATTCCTTATTACTGGCTCCCGTAGGTTTATTGCCGCTACGCCCGGAGGAAGGTTATTTACTCCTGCAGACAACCGACCAGGCTGAGACGCAGGTATATTATTTTTGCCTGACACTCTATTCGGATCAGGAACCGGGTGGGCGGCTGGTACAAATGCGTTTTATCGAGGCTGTCAGCAAAAGCCTGGTAAATACTGTTGAGAACATCAAGCTCGATTTGATTCGGCGGCATCGACACATGCCTAATCCGGCCACCTTTATGCTGGAGAGCCAAACGAGTTATCCCATTCAGGAAACGTTGTTGCCCATTGCTCGGCAATTATTGGTTCAGGCGATGGCCTAGTTATACAGAAAAAGCCGTACCCTCAGGATACGGCTTTTTCTGTGTGAAGTACAGGCTTACTTCTGGGGTGTCAACGCCGAAGTCGATGCGCCTGGTGTCTGTGCACCGGGTGCAGCCTGGCTAGGAGCCGCGCCGTTTGCTGCGCTGGGAACGGGTGTTGGAGCCGCTGCGCCTGGCAGTGTCTGGGTTTGTGCCCGATCAACGTTAGCGCTGTTGATGCCGCCTACCTGTGTGCGATCGATCATAATGTAAGAAGCCAGCGACAGGACCATAACGGCGACGCCAAGGCCCCACGTAATTTGCTCCAGCAAATCCGTCGTTTTCTTTACACCCATTAATTGGTTAGAGCCTAAGCCGCCAAATTCGCCAGCCAGGCCTCCGCCTTTTGAGTTCTGAATAAGTACAATTAGAATCAGAAGAACGGTGAGAATACAAATGATGACAATAGTTGCCGTTATCATGAAATCAGTAGCTACCGGGTCGCCGGTGCGTTAAACAGTTAGGACAAATAGTTAACAGCTAATAGGAGTGGTTTCACGATTCAGTCGATCCTCCGTCCGCACTCATTAATTTGCTAATTTTTGCCGCAAAGTACGCCTTTTTTTCTGGGTTTTTCACCATTAGTTTCTCGTAGATTTCCCGGGCTTTGTCAAGTTTTCCCTGCTTTTCCAAAATCCGGGCAAAACTTTCCGTAACCAGACTACCGCCAACGGGCTTTGTCCGTTTGGTCAAATCCTCCTGTGTGTGGGGTTCGCCGGGTTTTGTCCGTACAGGCGATATGCGGGGTTCTTTCTTAATGAAGCTATCAATCAGGTCTAGCTGGCGCTGGCGTTCAATATCGGCGGGGGATAGTGTTGGTTGAGCGGGCGTTGCTTCCGCAATTTGTGCAAGGTCGTTCTGTAGGTTGGTTTCGATCAATGTTGGGTCTTCTGGGGTAGGTGTGGTAACTATAGGCTCGGGAGTCTGGCCGGGTAACCTCAACAGAGGTAATTTGGGGAATCCATTACTAACGCCCGCTTTGGATTTAAAAAGAGCGTAGCTCTCCTGCTGGTAATCATCGGGAACCGGTACGTGCCTGGCCGACAATTCATTGAGCTTCGTCAGCAGGTTTTCCGACCATTGAAATTCATTCTCAATGAGCTTCCGCAACGCATTCCGGCTTAAGGCATGGGCAGCCGCCTGACGCACAAACGGGACGGCCTGGCTCCGCTGATGAACTGATGCCGCTTTAGCCGCTAAGGTATACAGTGTTTGGCAATAGGGATACGTCTCCAGACTCTCCTGTAGTTGTACAAAGTCAGTAGGCGCAAGGTCGTCGGGGTGAGTGACCCAGTAAGAGAATGTTTCTTTGTCGAGGGTAAGCATGGTCGAAAGTACTGATGTATGGTGAATTATAAATGATTAGTAGTAAAAAATGCTAACAATTCATCATTCATCATTCATCATTCATCATTCATCATTCATTTTACCAGTCAGCTGCTGTCTTATTGAAAATATCCAGGACGATCTGATCCAGAATTTTGGGCACCAGTCGACTTTCGTTCTGGCTCAATGTTTGACCCTGAGGGAAATCCTGGTAGAAAGAAAAGGACTGTTCAAAATTCTTTGTCTCGTCTTTGTTATTATAAAACCGGGCTAGAACGGTGATTTGAAGCCGGTTGACGCCCGCCTGATCCTGGGCGGTTGGGGCAACGGCCAGCAGATCGTAGCCGGTAATGTTCCCTTCCAGAACCATATCGCCGTTGTTGGGGACAACCTTCAGATTCGTATAGCGCTGGTAGTACTCCTTTAGTCGTTCGTTGAACGTAAGGGGCAAGTTCGCCGGGCCGCCCGCCGTTGCCAGCGTAAAGTTATTGACCGTAACCGTTTTAATGGCAGGTGAGAGCGTTGTTCCCGTAAACGAATAGACCCCACAGGATTGACTGATAAATGACGAACTAAGAATGATGAGTGATAACAGGCTCTGTCTGAGCCATTTATTTATGCGTTTATCATTTATCATTCTTAAGTTATCATTCATTAACTTACTCTTCATCAATTTCATATTGCTTTATTTTCCGATATAACGTACGCTCCGAAATACCGAGTGCCTGAGCAGCATACTTTCGCTTATTGTTGTTGCGCCGAAGGGCTTTCAGAATCATTTCTTTCTCCTGTCGCTCGAGCGAGAGTGAATCATCTTCTTCTGTTTCGTGGGTTACGTCTTCTACTTCGGTGAGGTCGTTCACATCACCATCCACATCATCGTAAATCTGTACGGGCGGATGGCTACCATACGTTTCTGAGGGTGGAGCCGACGCTCGGGGGGGGACCGCTTCGGGTCTGACGCTCCCATTGACGGGGGGTAGCAGCCGCGCTGTGTTCGTTTCGGCTAATGGTCGGCTGTCCATGTCCGAGGAAATCGAATCGAATAAGTCTTTATGGGTATGCAGAATCTGCCCGGTGTCCTGGCCATTGCCCATCAGCACATCGCGAACGAGTTTTTTCAGATCATTGACATCCCGGCGCATATCGAACAGCACTTTGTAAAGCAGATCACGTTCCGAGAAATTGTCCGCTCCTGCACCGCCGTTTGCCTGTGGAAACAAGGCTACTGTCCGGTTCGGCGTCTGCTGCTGCGGCAGGTATTTCGATAGCGTTTCAGGGTCGATCGGCTTATTCTGTTCCGATTCCAGAATGGATACCTGTTCGGCAATGTTTTTTAGCTGCCGGATATTTCCCGGAAACGGATACTGCACCAACACCTGTTTGGCTGCGTCGGTCAGTTGCAGGGGTTTTATACGATACCGTTCGGCAAAATCGGTCGTGAACTTGCGGAACAGCAGTTCGATGTCCATCCCGCGTTCGCGCAGAGGAGGCACGAAAATGGGTACCGTGTTGAGCCGATAATAGAGGTCTTCCCGGAATTTACCCTTTTCCACCGCTTCCATCAGATTGACGTTGGTCGCTGCGACGACCCGTACATCCGTTTTTTGGGTTTTGGATGAACCTACCCGAATGAACTCACCATTTTCAAGCACACGAAGCAAGCGGGCCTGCGTTCCCAGGGGCATTTCACCGATCTCATCCAGGAAAATGGTGCCTCCGTTGGTCGTTTCAAAATAGCCTTTCCGTGAATCAACAGCGCCCGTAAACGAGCCTTTTTCGTGGCCAAATAGTTCAGAGTCGATGGTACCTTCCGGAATGGCCCCGCAGTTAATGGCGATGAATTGACCGTGTTTTCGGGCGCTCAGGCTGTGGATGATCTTGGAAAAAGATTCTTTACCACTACCACTTTCGCCCGTAATGAGCACGGTCAAATCGGTAGCGGCTACCTGCATCGCTACGTTGATGGCGTAGTTGAGGCCGGGCGCGTTACCTATTATACCGAAGCGTTGTTTGACGCTTTGAATTTCCTGTTGATTCATTCTTTGTTTGTGGTTTGTGGTTTGTAGTTTGTAGCGGACCACAACCTACGAACCACGAACTAGACAACCTCTCCCCGTAATGTTGCCGACGTGCATTCTGTCACTAACACATTGACGTACTGTCCTTTCTGATGGGTTCCTCTCGGGAAAACGACCATTTTATTCTGGTCATTCCGGCCGCAAAGAAAGTCATCGGATCGTTTGGAAGGGCCTTCGATCAGCACACGCTGTATCTGCCCAATGTGTCGTTGGTTTCGTTCGGCAGAATGACCGAGTTGACGAGCGATAATTTCGTTCAGACGACGTTTCTTGATGTCTTCCGGAATATCGTCGGCGTATTTTTTTGCCGCCAGCGTACCCGGCCGTTCTGAGTAAGCGAACATGTAGGCATAGTCGTAGCGCACGTAATCCATGAGCGACAGCGATTCCTGATGTTCTTCTTCCGTTTCGGTGCAGAAGCCCGAAATCATGTCGGTGGATATACCACAGTCGTCGCCCAAAATTTCGCGAATCCGGTCGATCTTGCCTATATACCAGGACCGGTCATACGTCCGGTTCATTAACTTCAGCACCCGGCTATTGCCGCTTTGGGCGGGCAAATGGATGTAGTTGCAGATGTTGTCGTACCGAGCCATGGTGTGCAGCACGTCGTCGGTAATATCTTTTGGATGCGAGGTCGAGAAGCGAATCCGAAGATCGGGATGAATTTGGGCTACCCGTTCGAGCAGGAGCGCGAAAGTAATTGTATTGGGAGCGAGGAGCGGGGAGTCAGGAGTTGCGCCTAGTGCCTCGGATACCCATCTATAACTATCCACATTCTGCCCCAGCAGCGTCACTTCCCGATACCCCTGATCGAAAAGATCCTGGGCCTCGCGGACAATGCTGTGCGGATCGCGGCTCCGTTCGCGGCCCCGTGTGAAGGGGACGACGCAGAAACTGCACATGTTGTCGCAACCACGCATAATCGAAACAAAAGCCGTTACGCCATTGGAATTCAGGCGGATAGGCGCAATGTCGGCGTAGGTTTCTTCACGGGAAAGAAAAACATTGACGGCTTTCTGGCCCGATTCGGCTTCCTCGACCAGCTTGGGAATGTCGCGGTAGGCGTCGGGCCCGGCCACGATGTCCACCACTTTTTCTTCTTCGAGGAGTTTGGTTTTCAGGCGTTCGGCCATGCAGCCGAGTATCCCAACCATGAGTTCGGGCTTCAGGCGTTTGAGGCCGATAAGGTGCTTCAGCCGGTGGCGAACCTTTTGCTCCGCATTATCGCGGATGGCACAGGTATTCAGAAAAATGACATCCGCATCGGTGGCCGATGAGGTCGTCGCATAACCTGCATTGCGCATGACGGCCGCGACGACTTCGCTATCGGCAAAGTTCATCTGGCAACCGTAGCTTTCGATATACAGCCGTTTTTTGCCTACAGCCAATTCATCTTCCGATGTACGGGGAAGGTCAATTTGCTCTTTATCGGCGGGTTGAAGTATAGTCAGTTCGGGTATGAGCGTCATAATAGTCTAAAGTCGATGATCATGATCCGTTGATAATCAATGGTCGTGAATCATTGTTTGCTTACGGAACCGTAAAATTACGAAGAAAGCCCCGATAATGCTGTCATTTTGGCAGTATTTGACGTTAAAATACCTTAAGCCGAAACGTGCATGATGGGTAATTGGATTCCGTAGTCCGTAAAGACGCGAACCATGGAGTAGAGACTACTCACTCAACACAAACCAATTCAGTACTAATCAGAAGGGATAGCCAATACCAAAGTTGATAACCAATGGGTTAGGGCCGCTTGTCAACTTACCTAAAGAGAACTCAGGGAGGATAAATCGCTTGTCTACTAATTCGTTCTTTTCGTTCATGTAGCGCCGGGCGGGGTCCCAAACCTTGATACCTCCATCGAAACGAACGACAAAAAAGGAGAAATCAAACCGTAAGCCGACCCCCGTACCAACCGCAATCTGGGGGAAAAACGTATCGAACCGAAAAACAGACCCCGGCCGGGAGGGATTATCCCGTAGCGTCCAGACGTTGCCCGCATCGACAAAAATAGCTCCGTTTACGTCTGCTCCCAGATGAAACAGTCGTCCGCGCAATTCCGCCGATCCTTCGAGGAGTACATTGCCCGGTTGCTCGAATAGATAGATAAACTGTTGATTGTCCTTATTGATGGCGGGCATAGAGGGGTCCGTTTGGTAAGGGAACGCAGAACCTGGGCCCAAACGCCGGGGCAACCAGGCCCGAACGCTGTTGCTTCCTCCGGCGAAAAAGAATTTTTCGTAGGGAACCGGACCGCCGTCGGGGCCATACCCATAGGCTACGCCCGTGTTGATGCGAAACGCTACGGTTGTACGGTTCCGAATGGGGATATAGTGGCGGAAATCGACGTTGCCCCGCAAGAACTTATAAAACTGCAATCCGATACCGGTCAGTGTATCGCTCCAGCGAGAAATCGTTTTGTTCGAGACGAAATTGAGTGTTGTTCCACCTGATTCGATAACGGTGCGTAAAAAGTTAGCGCGTCGGTTTTGCCCCGGAACGTTCGTGTTATAGGTATAGGCAAAACTAAAGCTCGAACTTAATGAGCGCCGAAAGCTTAGATAAACCGTGCTACCCTGCGCTGTCAGGTCCTTCAATTGCTGGTTAAACGCTTCACTGATAACAGATACGCTACCATTTCCCGCGTTGATGAGGTTTATGTCAGCAATTAAAAAACTAAACTGTTTGGTCGGTGTCGTTTGCCAAGTGTAAGCCATCGTAGCCCGTAGAAGCGACCGCCTGAAGTCGGGCCGGAACGTATTATTGAAGCTTAAACTAATTTGCGTTCGGGGGGCAAATCGATTAAACGCAAAGCGAAGGCGTCCTGGAAACAGAAGTTGAGGAAATGTAAGGGAGCTACTGATGCCTAACTCCTGAGACGTATAGACAGCCTGTTTTGGGTTGTCAGGGTTCGGGACAAAGCCGGTTTGTGCTTCAAGTCCATACCGGAGCGTGGTTTCAAACGTTTCGAGGCCGCCAAACATGTTGCGAACCCTGAATATCAAACTGCCAAATCCACCCGGATACCCGGCGCCCTGATAGAGCAGACCCGTGAATCCCCCTTCGGCCGTTGCTTCATACTTGTCTAACGGTGTGGCTGTTATGAGGGTTTTTAACTGGCGCTTAGTCGTATCAATAAAATTGATGTTGACAAATTTAAACTGGTTCAGCAGAAAGAGCTGCCGTTGGGTGTCCCGATAATTACTTTGGTTAAACAGTTGATAGGGGCGGAGCAGGATCTTTGAATCCAGCAAGCGCACGGATAAGTTACGGCCACTGAGCAAATACCGGACGCCGTTGCGATTGACCGTATCGAACTGGACAATAGGCACAACGGGTAAGCTTACCGCCCCCGTAGAATCTGCAGATCTATCGACTGCTGGAAGGGATTCTGCTGAACTGATCTGCATCTCTACCTGACCAATGTGATAAATTGGGTGGGCTGACTGGCCCGGCGGATTCATGATTTGCAGCGTTACATCGACATTACGCCGGGACGAGTCGCCCGGTTCGAGGCCCAAACGAAAACGGCGGTCGTTGCCCCGGCGAACGGTATCGACATCGGTGGCCCGGATGTATTGCCGGGAGAAGGTGTAATAGCCTTGATCGCGTAACAATGTTTCAATACGAAGCCGCTCGCCCGACATATTGTCAAAATCAAATCGCTCGCCTACCTGGAGTTTTGATTTATCGAACGATTGTCGAACGATGGAATCGACGCGCGGATCGGCAATTTCATACACGATGTTTCGCAAATAAAAGCCTTCGTTTTCAGTAACCTGGTAATTGACTCGAATCTGGATTCGGCGAAGTGTATCAAGGGTATAACTTGTCTTGGCGTTGAAAAAGCCTTTATCTGAGAGGTACTTCTGCATCTTCGCCACGTTGGCCTGGGCATCTTTTTCGGAGAAGTAGGAGGGCGGCTCACCCAGATTGCGCATGACCCAGTTTCCCTCTTCGGCCTTCTGCCGAAGGTGCTTCAACTGGCGTCCATAGCGCCGGTTCAACTTCTTAAGTTCATTGGGTTGGCTGGCCACAAGCTGGCTTTGCTGTTCAAATTCGTTAGTTTTGGCCTGCAGGTCGCGAATAGCGGCTTCCCGGTTGTAGTTGCGTTGACCAAGCTGATAAAACCAGAGTTGGGTGGTAATGGGTAAGCCAAGCAGTCGGCGGTTCGGCTTTTGTGGAATCAGGCCCAGCAGGTTTTCACTGGATATGGCTCGATTCCCCCGCACCGTTTGGGCGGTGAGGATGTATCCGTTCGTTTTCAACTGCTTTGAACTCAAACAGCCTGACAACGACGCGACCAGTAGCCATAGGCTTATTCGCGATGTAGCGAGTAGGGTAGATGATGCATAGCCCGTCAACCAATCATACACCTTACATCCCAGATCATATAGCTTACTCATGCTTTCTAAAAATCAACTTAAATATATTCAGTCGCTGCATCAGAAAAAATATCGGCAGCAGCATGGCGCGTTTTTGGTCGAAGGAGCCAAGAGTGTTCAGGAAGTGTTGCAGTCCGATTTTCAGACGGAACTGCTGGTAGCGACTGAAGAATTCTACAAAGAAAACGCTCACCTGACAGACCACCAACGAACGCCCGTCGAAATTGCGTCAGTGGCCGACCTTCAGCGGGCCGGAACCCTCGAAAGTAATAATGCAGCCCTGGCTGTGGTCAAAACGAAAGAGAACCGCCCCCTATTGGCCGAACCCAATGAGATTGTTCTGATTTTGGATGATATTCGTGATCCGGGTAACCTGGGCACTATTCTCCGCATTGCCGATTGGTATGGCGTTCGTAAAGTGCTATGCTCCGAAACCACCGCCGATGTATACAACTCAAAAGTTATTTCGGCCAGTAAAGGGTCGTTTACGCGGGTAAGCTGGTGGTATGGCAATATCGAGTCCGTTCTGCAACAGTCCAGCAGTGCCGTATATGGCGCTTTTCTGGACGGCGAAGACGTTCACACACTGGATTTCGGCGTAGCAGGCTATCTGGTCATGGGCAATGAATCCAATGGAATTCGTCCCGAAACAGAGCGGTACGTGACCAAACGCGTTACGATTCCCCGGTATGGTGATGCCGAATCCCTCAATGTGGGCATTGCAACGGCTGTGTTGCTGGATAACTGGCAGCGGGTTGTCTCGGCGAAATGAGTTAACCGGCATTCCGTTGCCACAAAGGCAGAATAGAGGACATTATGTATCGCAGACTTCGTTTGTTTTTATTGGCGGTAGGTAGTCTGGCTTTTCTGCCTACGGATGAAGTGCCGGTTGGCCCAGCGGTTTACAGCCAGTTTCTGGCCGATAAACGAACGTTTCAGCAACAGGTACAGCAATTAGTCGGGTACGTGGCTACCGACGCACCCACCGATTCGCTCAGGGCCGCTTTTATCCGAAGCCGGCTGGCCTATAAACGCCTTGAATGGCTGCTGGATTATTATCAGCCCTTTCTGGCAAGCCACGTAAATGGCCCCCCGGTCGTAGAAGTTGAAGGAACCGAACCAGGGCAAACCCCCATCTTTCCCACGGGGCTGCAAGTGATCGAGCCATTTCTGTTCCCGATCTACGACCCGTCTCGAAAAGCAGACTTGACCCGCGAATTAACCGTATTGCTAGGCTACGTGTCTCGTCTGGAGCAGGGTATTCCCGTCGATCAGTTAACGGATACCAACCTGTTAGATGCCATGCGGCAGCAACTATTCCGACTATTGACCGCAGGAATTACGGGCTACGATGCCCCGGAAGCTCGAACAGGGCTATCGGAAGCCGCTTTGAGCCTTCACGTACTTCAGGATGTTTTTAAGCCGTATACCAAACGCCTGTCCGCGCCTAGGGCTGCTCAACTTGAGCGACGATGGACGGACGCGATTCGAGTCCTGGAAACGGCACCGGACTTTACTGATTTTGATCGGGTTAGCTTTATCCGGCAACAACTTTATCCGCTTTGCCGGGCGCTGCAACAGGCCCGGCAGGAGCTTGGCATTCCGGCCGCTGGCACCAGCCGCTTTCTGTCGCCAACCGTGGCAACGCTCTCGGATTCGGGCGCCTTCCGGCCCGACTATCTCATTAATTTTGGGGCGTTTATCAGCACCCCTCAGAAAGTAGCGCTGGGCAAAACTCTCTTCTTTGAACCCTTACTATCGGGCAATAACGCCCGAACGTGTGCCTCATGCCACCAGCCCGAGCGGGCATTTACCGATGGACGACGTAAAAGCCGTTCGTTCAGTGGTCGCAAGCAAGGTCTTCGGAACGCGCCTACGCTTATCAATGCGGGTTTGCAAAACGCTCAATTTTATGATTCCCGTGCGTTTTACCTCGAAGATCAGGCCCATGATGTGCTGAGTAATGCGCATGAAATGCGTACGTCGCCCGAAGAGGTCGTGCAGAAACTTGGGACCAGTATGGCGTATAAAAAAGCCTTCGCCGAGGCTTTCCTCACCGGATTGACCGCGCCGAATGTGCGCAATGCGCTGGCCTGTTATGTCCGGAGCCTGACGGGGTTAAATGCCCGCCCTGATCGCTATTTGCGGGGAGAGCCGGTAGCGTTGACGGATCAGGAACAATTGGGTTTCAACTTATTTCTGGGCAAAGCCCGCTGTGCTACCTGCCATTTTTTTCCTGTCTATAATGGGTTTGTGCCACCCCATTACGAAAAAACGGAGAGTGAAATTATTGGCGTGCCGCTTCGTCGGAAAACACAGCATGCCAGACTAGATAAGGACTCGGGAAAATATACTACGTACCAGAAAAACCGGCATCGATTTGCCTTTAAAACGCCCAGCGTTCGAAACGTAGCCCTGACCGCGCCGTACATGCATAACGGTGTCTATCAAACGCTGGAGCAGGTCGTTGATTTTTATAATCGGGGTGGCGGCCGGGGAATCGGTATTCCGCTCGAGGAACAAACCCTGCCCGAAGCAGCTCTCAATTTGACAAAAGGGGAGCAAAAGGCCCTGGTCGCTTTTTTGACCGCCTTGACGGATACGACAGGGATGACCCATCGCCCCCATCGCTTGCCCGCTATCGATGGCAACACCAGCCTGAACCGCCGAAAAGTTGGTGGCCGGTATTAAGTCGGGCCGTCAAACCACGCTTAGGCTCGTTGCATTCGTCAATACCAGCGGCAAACTGATTATCTTTACGGCAGATTTTCCGTAACAACCGATGAAAAGAGTCCGCAAATTCTACGACGATTACAAACCGTATATCTTCTCCGACGGTTGGTACTATGTGTTTATCGTCGTGTTTATTCTGATCATGTTTATCTTTTTCTCCTGAGTGGCTAATCGCTCGGCCGTTCTGGCCATTATAAATCCGCTGTCTGGCACCACGACCGTTGCCCAGAAAGCCCTGCTTCAGGACGCCTTTATGCGTCGGGCGGAGGCACTCGGCTTTGCCCCCGAAGCTATCTTCACAACCCATCCCGGTCATGCTACCGAACTGGCCAAAGAGGCCGTTGCTCGGGGTGTCAATCGGGTGCTGTCCATTGGGGGCGATGGGACGATCAACGAAACGGCTCAGGCGCTCCGCCGATCGGCAACCGCGCTCGGCATCGTTCCTATTGGTTCCGGAAATGGGTTAGCGCGGCATCTGGGCATTCCGCTGGTCCCCATAAAAGCCATTGAACGCGCACTCAACGGCCGACCGGTGGTGATTGACAGTGGCGAAATTAACGAGCATCCGTTCTTCTGCACAGCCGGACTGGGTTTCGAAGCCTACGTGGCCCATGCCTTCGCCCAACAACCGGTGCGGGGCTTGCCAACCTATATCCGAACCGCGTTTCAGGCGTTCCGGCAATACAAAGCCCATTCGTTTACCGTCGATAATCAGGAGCGGACAATATTTTCGCTCACGTTTGCCAATGCCGGGCAGTTTGGTAATAATGCCTGGATGGCGCCTACCGCCAACATCGCCGATGGTCGGCTGGAGCAGTGCGAAATTCGTCCTTTTCCCATACAGGCAGCCGGTATGCTTACCTGGCGTCTGTTCAATAAAACACTCAACCAATCAGCCTATTGGCGCGGGCAATCCATCACCAAAGCAACCGTGCAGGCAGATGGCCCTTTGTTGATTCACGCCGACGGGGAACCACTGACGTTAGCTTCGGGTGTGGCCAACGTGCGGATTTTGCCGGGAAGTTTGCTGGTGTTGTTGTAACTCTCCTCAATTCATTCGTGCAACATAACGCTGAAAGCCCGATATTTGCCCCGCAAAAACCATTCTGACAACAGGCGTAAACGCGCCGGGTGTCTCTTCTTCTGATGTCTCAAAAAGTAGTTCTTGCCTTTAGCGGAGGTCTCGATACCTCCTTCTGCGTTAAATATTTGTCCGAAGACCGGGGCATGGATGTGTATTCGGTGCTGGTCGATACGGGCGGCTTCTCGGATGACGAACTCAAAGCCATTGAGGAACGGGCCTACTCGCTGGGGGTGAAATCCCACGTGACGATCTCTAAAACGGATGACTATTACCAGCAATGCCTGAAGTTTCTGGTATTTGGTAACGTACTGAAAAACAATACGTATCCGCTCTCCGTAAGTGCCGAACGGATTTTTCAGGCCATTGCTGCCGCCGAATACGCCCGCGAAATTGGCGCGACAGCCATTGCACACGGTAGTACCGGGGCTGGCAATGACCAGGTGCGCTTCGATATGGCGTTCCGGATTATTGCGCCCGATGCAGAAGTCATTACGCCCATCCGTGACCTGCGCCTGTCGCGCGAAGCCGAAATTGAATACCTGAAGGCAAAAGGAGTTGATCAGGAGTGGCACAAAGCTGCTTATTCAATCAACAAGGGCTTGTGGGGCACATCGGTTGGCGGAAAAGAAACCCTGACATCGGATCAGTTCCTGCCCGAATCGGCCTGGCCAACGCAGGTAAGCAAAACGGAACCGGAGACCATCACCCTCGTCTTCCAGCACGGAGAAATTAAGGAAGTTGCCGGTGAGAAATTCGCGAATTCGGTTGATGCGATTCGGAAAATTACCGAATTGGCTGGTCCATTCGGCATTGGCCGCGATATTCACGTTGGCGACACGATCATTGGTATCAAAGGCCGGGTTGGCTTTGAGGCACCGGCCCCATTGATTCTGATCAAAGCGCACCATACTCTGGAGAAACATGTGCTGGGTAAGTGGCAACTGTACTGGAAAGAGCAGCTCGCTAACTGGTATGGTACTATGTTGCACGAAGGCCAGTTTATGGACCCCGTCATGCGAAATATCGAAACTTTTCTGGCCGATTCACAGGCGCATGTTTCGGGCAAAGTGCATGTGTTGTTAGCTCCTTATCGCTTCCAGGTGCTCGGTATTGAGTCGGATCATGATCTAATGTCGTCGAAATTTGGTTCTTATGGCGAAATGAACAACGCCTGGACCGGAGACGATGTGCGGGGCTTCTCGAAAGTTGCCTCTAACCAGGTGATGATCTACGAGAAAATCAATAATCAGTGATCGGTAAGCCGAGAAAATATTGCGCGCCCCGCAGCGTTTCGTATCCATTGCAGCTACTCGATGTCGCCGTAGATGCTTATGCGCGGGGTTACCATAGGCGGAGAATACCCGTTGAGGTTGATGCCAATACTCCTCGGTTTTTATTCATGACGTCAGGGCATCTGGGCGATGCCCTGACGTTGTCTTACCTGTTTCCGCTTGTCAAACGGGCCCATCCTGCCTGCGTCATCGACGTGGTAGCGGGGGATTGGTGTGATCCGATCCTGGCCAATAATCCGTATATCCGCCGGTTGATTCACCTCAATCATGCCAACACAAACCGCCGGTCAATCAGTCTGATTGCTAAATGGCGTGATCATATTCGTACCACAAAAGCGGCTATTGAGGCTTTAAAAGAAGAAACATACACAGCGTCGATCGATGTCAGGTTCTCGGATTCGCCGATGCATTTCCTGCTGCCCTCTATTCGGGTGCAGAAAGCGATTGGTTTCGGGTCACGGGGATTTGGGGGGTTACTGGATGACGAGTACTTTTTGCCCGATGGCGAGTTTCATCACCTGGACGTCATGCTGGCTATGCTGCGCTCCATTGGGGTACACGCCGGTTTATCGGACATCGAGCCGTACTTTAAATTTCCGGAAGCAGCCCGCCGAACGGTTCGGCAGAAGTTACCTTTTCTGGATGGTCGTCCGGTGCTCGCGCTGTTCCCGGAAAGTGGTGAACCCAGCCGGTTTTTGCCCCATAGTTTTTGGCAACAACTGGTTGGAAAGTTACTCGACGAAACCGATTGTCTGCTGGTGGGTTGTGGTCAGTTGCCGCAAACGACCCAGTTAATGGATCAGTTGGCCGACGACTACCCCGATCAGCGCGATCGGCTTCATAAAGCGGTGAATCTGCTGTCTTTATCCGAGGTCGCGGCTTTGTCGGAGCTGACGACGATTGCGTTCACGCTGGAATCGTTACCCGCTCATTTGTGTTCCATCTTTTGCCCGACCGTTTCTTTTTTCAAAAATGGAACCGGGCTACAGTTTTTTCCTCTGGCAAACTACCCAGAGCTAGTATTTCATAATCACCAATTCAGCCGTGATTTGACCATTGACCGACCTGGTTTTACGAGTATCTACGTTGACCAGTTCAACGAAGAGGTTTCTAATCAGGCCCTGCAATGGCTACAAACGACGGTTGTTAAGAAAGCATGACAGATAAAATCTCGGTAGGTATTATTGGCGGAGCAGGGTATACGGGTGGCGAATTGCTGCGTATTCTGATCAATCACCCGTTTATTGAGGTAGCGTTTACGCACAGCAAAAGCCAGGCCGGAAAACCCGTCTGGTCAACGCACACGGACTTGCTGGGTGATACCGACCTGACGTTTTCGGGCCAGGATATTCCTGAGTTACTGGCTCAGGAAGGTTTGGACGCTATATTCCTGTGTTCGGGACATGGCGCTTCGGCTACCTTTATGGCCGAGCATGAGGTCTCCGACGACATTGCCGTGATTGATCTTAGCGCCGATTTCCGCGACGAGCAGGACGATTTCGTGTATGGTCTTCCGGAACTGAATCGGGAGCGTATCCAGGAAGCGATGCGCATTGCTAATCCCGGTTGTTTTGCCAGCAGCATTCAACTGGCTCTGTTGCCCCTCGCTAAAGCCGGAAAGCTCACGGCCGATGTGCAGGTAAGCGCCATCACGGGCAGCACGGGAGCGGGTCAGGCACTGGTGCCAACAACGGGCTTTACGTGGCGGAACAATAACGTGTCCATTTACAAAGCCTTCACGCACCAGCACCTGGCCGAAATTCGGCAGAGTTTAAACCAGCTCGATCCCGACTTTACACACGCAATCAATTTTGTGCCTTACCGGGGTGATTTCACCCGCGGCATTATGGCCAACGTGTATACGCCGTTTGCCGGAACCCTGGACGACGCAAAAGCGTTGTACCGCACTTATTACGAAGTGCACCCGTTTACGCACCTCAGCGATGCCCCGGTGGATATAAAGCAGGTGGTCAATACGAACAAATGCCTGCTTCATCTGGAAGTCCACGACGGGCAGTTGCTGATCACGAGCGTTATTGATAACCTGACGAAAGGCGCAGCGGGCCATGCTGTACAGAATTTAAATCTCGTTTTTGGCTTACCCGAAGACACGGGACTACGCCTTAAATCGGTGGCTTTTTAGCGAACGAGCACGGCTTTTCAGTTGTTGTTGAAAGCCCGTTTTTTGCCAGTCGTTCGGTCGAGGCAGAGCCGGAGACAAGCCCAACTTACGGATGAACTAATCCCGTGTTGGGCTTGTCTTTTTAGATATGGCAAAAAAAGAAATTCCACACGCTGCCCCAACTGATACGAAGGATCAGGTGAGCTGGCGCGAACGCTTTGCCGCTCTGGGCAACCTGCCTGCATTTTTTAAGTTAGTCTGGGAGGTTTCGCCCGGTTTATTTCTTGGCAATGCTGCACTGCGCCTAATTCGGGCGGCCATTCCGGCGGCTACGCTGTACGTCGGCAAACTCATTATTGATCAGGTCGTTGGCCTGTCCCGGCATACGTCCGACGAGTCCAATTACATTTGGTGGCTCGTTGGGGCTGAGTTCGGGCTGGCTATTCTGTCAACGGCCCTGGCCAGGGCCGTTGCCTTAATGGATGGGCTGCTGGGCGATCTGTTCGCTAATCAGACCTCCATTCGGCTAATGGAACATGCTGCCACACTCGACCTGGAGCAGTTTGAGGACGCTACCTTCTATGACAAACTAGAGCGTGCCCGACGCCAGACTACCGGCCGAACGGTGTTGCTGTCTGGTGTATTCGGGCAGGTTCAGGAACTGATTTCGGTGGGTTTTCTGGCGGCTGGTCTGGCGGTTTACAACCCCTGGCTATTGTTGCTGATTCTGTTGGCCGTAACGCCGTCGTTTATTGGCGACAATTATTTCAACCAGCGCAGCTATTCGTTGTCCCGTTCCTGGACACCCGAACGGCGCGAGCTCGACTACCTGCGCTTCATTGGCGCCAGTGACGAGACGGCTAAAGAGGTCAAGATTTTTGGGTTATCCGGTTTCCTGATCGACCGTTTCCGGTCGTTGTCCTGGGAATACTATCTGAAGAACAGGGTAATCGCCATTAGTCGGGCCGGGTGGGGAACGCTATTGACGGCGCTCGGTACGGCGGGGTATTATGGGGCTTACGTCTGGATTGTGATGCGGGCCGTCAGCGGTCAGATTTCCTTGGGTGACCTGACATTTCTGGCTGGATCTTTCCGACAGGTACGCGCTTCGCTGGAAGGCATTCTGCTTCAATTCAGCAGCCTGACTCAGGAAGCGATTTACCTGCAGGATCTATTCGATTATTTCGCCATCAAGCCGTTGATTCATTCGCCCAAAACGACACGCGCGTTTCCGAACCCAATTCGGGAGGGGTTTGTGTTTGAGAACGTTGGGTTTAAATACACCAACTCTGAGCGCTGGGCGTTGCGGAATCTCTCATTTACGCTTCAGGCGGGTGAGAAATTAGCGTTGGTCGGCGAAAATGGCGCGGGGAAAACAACCCTTGTTAAATTACTGGCCCGACTCTACGATCCGGCTGAGGGTCGGATATTGCTCGATGGGTATGATCTTCGGGAGTATGACCTGATGGAGCTCCGGCGTAACATTGGGGTCATTTTTCAGGACTATACACGCTTTAAAATGTCTGCGGGGGTCAATATCGCCGTTGGGGATATTGACGAGCGAACCAACCAGCCGCGCATCGAAGCATCAGCGCAACGAAGTCTGGCTGACACGGTCATTGCCAAACTCGCCGGTGGTTACGACCAGCAACTTGGCCGTTCGTTTGGCAAAGGGGTTGACCTGTCGGGGGGCGAGTGGCAAAAAGTTGCGCTGGGCCGGGCTTATATGCGTGATGCCCAGCTGATCATACTCGACGAGCCAACGGCTGCGCTCGATGCCCGGGCCGAGTATGAGGTTTTCCAGCGCTTTGGCACACTGACGGATGGTAAATCGTCGGTGATCATCTCTCACCGATTCAGCACCGTCCGAATGGCCGACCGAATTCTGGTCTTAGAAAACGGGACCCTGCTCGAAATCGGAAGCCATTATGAGCTTCTGGAGAAAGATGGCCGGTACGCCGAGCTATTTGGCTTACAGGCGAGGGGATATCAATAGACGACTGACCGATGGCGCGAGGCTCCAGCCTCGTGCTGACTATTACCCGGCCTCTGGCCGGTTTATATAAAAATAGGCTATCTTGACCGGCCTCTGGCCGGTTAATAGTCGGCACGAGGCTGGAGCCTCGCGCCATCGGTCATACCTTCAATATAAGCTTTACTATGTCGGAGAAGTACAAATTTTACAAGGATGGTTTGTTCTTTGTGACGCTTACTGTTGTTGGCTGGATCGATTTGTTTACCCGAAAAGAGTATTGTGACGAGGTTATTCTTAACCTGAACGTGTGCATTGCCAAAAAGGGCCTTCGTGTTTACGCATTTTGTATTATGCCCAGTCACATACACATGATTTGTAATGTCGAATCGGGTGATGTTGGCCCAATTATGCGCGATTTTAAGAGTTATACCGCCAAGCAATTGCTACGGCTTGTTCAGGAACATAATGAAGAAAGTCGCCGGGACTGGCTGTTGTATTTATTTCGGTACTTTGCGAAACAAAAGGTAAACAACTCCGAATTTCAAGTCTGGCAGCATGGCAATCATCCTATCGGCCTGGAATCGAATCATTGGATTGATCAGAAAATAGAGTACATTCATCAAAACCCTGTCAAAGCTGGTTTGGTTAATGAATCACAGAACTATATCTATAGCAGCGCTAATCCAGATACGTTGTTAGCCCTTAGCCCTTATTAGGCTGATGGCGCGAGGCTCCAGCCTCGTGCCGACTATTACCCGGCCTCTGGCCGGTCAAGACAGACTATTTTTATATGAACCGGCCAGAGGCCGGAGAATAATGGGCACGAGGCTGGAGCCTCGCGCCATCTCACAAAACCTCAACCTTTAATTGACTATGAAAACATCCATGCTCTTTTTTGTTCTGCAAACTATAGTGATTAAAACCTTGGCGCAGACACCCATAATCCCTTCTGCCGAGATACAGATTAAAACGGCTGTGTTAGCTGCCCCGGCTGATAAGCGCGATGGGGCTACGGTGTACGGTTATTCAGACAAAAATCAATTTATCGTCTTGCGGAAGGGGACAAACGAGCTGGTGTGTCTGGCCGATGATCCGGCTCAAAAAGGGCTAAGCGTGTCGTGCTACCACCGCGATCTGGACCCATTTATGGAACGGGGACGGGCGTTAAAGCAGGCGGGCAAAAAGCCCGCTGAAATTCTGGCCATGCGCGAACAGGAAGTAAAAGCGAAGAAACTGACAATGCCTGTGCATCCGTCAACGTTGTTTTCGTATACGGCAAAAGATGAAAATTATGACATGGCTACCGGCGAGGTGAAGGATGGCTACCTGCGGTATGTGGTTTATATTCCGTATGCTACCGCCGAAAGTACGGGTTTGCCGCTGAAGCCCGAAGCACCCGGAATGCCCTGGATTATGGACCCTGGTACTCATCGGGCACATATCATGATCAATCCGCCCGTATCGACCACGGCTTCTCATTAACCGATAACCTGGGGTTGACGGTTGACGCGGTATCGGGGATAAAAGGAGAAATCGTATCAATCAAGACCATAGATGAATTGTCTATTCATGATCCGATATAGTCAACGGGTACGACTAACCCTAGTTGTGTATTTTCTGCTTGTTGGCTCTGGTACGGTTCGAAGTCAGGTTATTGATTACTCGCGTATTAAAGCGTCAGGAAATGTTCGCAAACCGATTGTGGCACCGACGGTACCAGCGGACTCGGCTCGTAAAAACAAGCCCAGCGTGCTGACGATCAAGGCTTTTTCGGGCGATATTACCCAACCGCTAACCTCGGCGGTTGCTGTTATAACATCACGAACTACCAATAGAACCGAACGTGTTGTCTTATCGAATGGGCAACTGACGCGAGTATTCGAAAAACCGGATAACTTGTCTATTGAAGTGAGTGCCGCAGGGTATAAGCCGGCCCAGCGCACCATGGCCATTGCGCTGTCTCCTCAGGGAAATCGGTATGAGTTCGATGCGCAACTGGATCGGATGACCATTGGCCTGACGGTGTCGGCCGTTGACCGGAGCACCAACAAAATTATTCCTGACGCCCGCTTTACCATCAGTAGTAAAATCACGGGTATGACATCCATCACACTTACCCCCGATGCGACCACTGGTTTGTCTAAAATAGAACTACCGAGCAAGGGGACTTATGTGGTCAGTAGTATCGCCAAAGGGTATGCTGATTTTGTTAAGCCGATAAAACTCGATAGTGCGCAAAATGAAGCCCGGTTTATTCTGACCGCCAGTCCAAAACCAGAGCCTGTTAAGCCGCAGGCGTTGCCGGAAGTTTTAGTCGTTGGTAATGTGAGTCCACGAGGTTCGCCCATTGATAAGGCAAGGCCAACGATGCCAGTCATAAAATCAACGATAGCAGGACCCAATGTGGCCGTCAAACAGCCCTTTGGACTGATTGAGAAAGGCAAGCCGATTCAGCTAAACGCTATTTATTTCGACCAGAGTAGCCCTGTGCTGCGCCCGGAGTCTTTTACGGAACTAGACCAGCTTTCTTCCCTGCTCCTGGCTAATCCGACTATGCAAGTTGAAATTCGGGGCCATACGGATAATCAGGGCGATTTTGATTTGAACGTAAAGCTCTCGCGTGACCGCTGCCAGGCAATCATTGATTACCTGATTGGCAAGGGTGTTCAGAAGACCCGATTGAAAGCCCTTGGCCGTGGGCCAATTGACCCAATTGCCCCCAATAACAACGAAGAGAACCGCCGGAAAAACAGGCGTGTAGAGTTTGTGGTTATCTAAACCGGGATTTGGATTGACTTTACTGATTTAAGTGATTCCAGCTTTAAATACTGAAGGTAGAATCGGGCAATTCAGTAAAATTAATCAAATCCCGGTTTCGCTGATCAGGCCGTTGGCTCGGGACCCCGGAACGCATCCTTTTTGCTCACCGCGGGCAGTTTGACAGGCTTGCCTTCACGGGCCGACTGATAAATGGCTTCGATGATTTTCTGATCCTGCAAGCCTTCTTCGCCCGGTGTAAACGGCACTTTGTTCTTCAGTAAACAGTCAGAGAAGTGGTCCATTTCGGTGGCGAAATGATCCTTATCGGCAATTTTATGCTGGATAATCTGGTTTTCGGTCCCTTGCGCCTGGCTGGTTTCCAACTGCAAACCCGTGTATGGAAAAGCAGGGTCCATCTTAATCCAGCCTGTGTCAGCCAGCACTTTATACGTCTTGTCGTCATGGTGGCCATAACTGGTAGCACAACTGGCTTGCACACCACTCGGAAACTTCATGAGCCAGTTTACCTGCTCTTCTACTTCTTTGAATCGGGGATCATTGGGCGTGCTATGAATGTGGGCTACAACTTCTGAAGGTTCTTCGCCCAGCACAAACCGAATCGTATTCAGGCAGTATAACCCAACGTCGGGCAGCGCTCCTCCACCCGCCAGGGCTTTATTGAACCGCCAGTGCTTGGGGTTATCCGAGTTCTGGCCGTTGTTGGCCGTGATGCTTTTTACTTTACCAAACTGCTCTTTCTGGACCATGTCGCGCACCATTTTGTTGTGGGGCTCATATTGAATTCGGTAAGCGATCATCAGTTTACGATCCGCTTTTTTACAAGCGTCGATCATCGCCTGACATTCCTGCACCGTGTTGGCCATCGGTTTTTCGCAGAGAATGTGCTTACCCGCCTGCGCGCCCCGAATGGTGTATTCGGCGTGCATGCCGTTGGGTAGCACAATATAGATGGCATCTACTTCTTTGTTATCGCGCAGTTTGTCATAGTCTGCGTAACTGTAACAACTCTCTTTTTTGATGCCATACTGGGTGGCCACCTTCTGCATTTTTTCGGGACTGCCACTCACTAAGGCCACTACTTTCGATTTTGTACAAGCCCCGAAGGCCGGTAAAATCTGATTGAGCGTTAAGTGACCCAGCCCAACGAGTGCGTATCCGATTCGCTTATCCTCGGGCATGGGCGTCGGGGTAGGCCCTTCCTGCTGTTCTGTTTTAGCCTTGATTTGTTCCAGCTCAATAGGTTTGGTTGAGTCGGCAGGCACGTCGGCTGGGGGCGATGTGGCGGGTAGCTTAGGAACGGGTCCGCTCGGTGTACTGGCTGTCGACTGGACAGCGTTCGTCGCTTCGGGCTTTTTTTCGCACGACGCCAGCGCCGTACCCAGAGCACCAACCGCCAGACTACGTCCCGTAAGTTGAAGAAAGTCCTGACGAGACAGCGCGGAGTTTCCAATCAGACTAGTCACTAAACGATCAATCGGTTTCATAACGTTGTTTGTTTACGTCAGAAACCGATTGTCAGAAGGGGTTGTTTAGGCTATTTATTTAATCGGAGAATAATCCGTTGGTTTCATGTAAACCGATTCGACTTTGGTGGTTAGTGAGCCCCCCGCTTCCTTTTCCGAGGCATCTTTTGCTGCAATCCATTTTGGATCTTTCCGAAACTCCTCGAAATGGGCTTTTCCTTCGGCTTCGCTGGGGTGGGCCAGAATATAGACCAGTTTGGACTGGGTGGCAGGATCTTTTTCCTGCGTAACCCAGTACGCAACATTAGTCATCCCGTGTTTGCTAAATAGTTTGATCGTGTGATCGCGGAACCGGTTCAGCAGATTGGGTAATTTGCCAGGTGTTGCAGTGTAAGTGCGTAATTCAAACGTGCGTTCGGGTGATTTCTGGCTGAGTTTCAGCTTGGGCGATATGTCGGCTTCGGTCATGAAAATCTGATCGACATGGTCAACCAGCTTGCCGTTTGCTTCGGTCTTTGCCACAACGGCCTTCCACTCGGGATCACTGCCAAAGGCTTTCCAGGAGGCATCGCGGGCTTCCTTGCTTGGATAAGCCAGAATGTAGATCAATTCTTTCCGGGATGTATCGGTAGGCGTCCAGTAGCCAATGTTTTCCATGCCGTGCTTTTCGAAAATCTTGGTTGTATACTGGCGGAAACGGTCGACAATCTCCGCGTATTTTCCTGGTGTCGGGTAGTAAATACGTACTTCATAATATTTAGAGCTTGGCGCTGATTTGTCCGGCGCAGGTTTGGCGGGCGTTGATGACTCCAGATTAGGCATTGCAAATGTGGCCGTACAGAAAAGCAGGCTAATTAGAACTAGTGAATACAGTTTGTCTGTCATAATATTGTAGAGAGGAAATAACAACGTGTTCTACACACAGAAGTGGCTTGAGCTGTTTTTCTAACCTCATTCATCAGATAAAAAGGATTTTATTCCCATCTACATCGGCAAGATTTAGTCATACCAAACTCTTTTATTCATCCCCAGTTATTTGGCTGAAAATCTATAGGTTCATCTATTTTGCTATCAAACCAATGAAATACCTTATTTTTGTTGGTCATCCACCGTTTTGTCCCAATTTTATACGTTATGCTGAGTCGCGTTGCCAATTCTGTTTACTGGATGCATCGATACATTGAGCGGGCCGAGAACTATGCCCGCTTCATGAGTGTGAACTTCAACCTTGCCCTCGATTTGCCACCCAATGTCGATCAGCAGTGGGAGCCGTTACTGATTGCAACGGCTGATCATGACCTGTTTACAAAACATTACAAGGAGCCTACCCGCGAAAATGTCATTCAATTTATGACCTTCGATAAGCGGAATCCAAACTCCATTGTGACGTGTTTGAGTTATGCCCGCGAAAATGCCCGCACTATCCGCGAAGTCATTTCGAAGGAAATGTGGGAACACCTGAATCAGTTCTATCTGATGGTGCGCGACACATCGCCACAACAGCAGTGGGGAGAAATTCAAACGCAGAATTTTTTTACGGAAATCCGCAATAGTGTCCAGCTTTTTTATGGTATTATCGACGCGACCATCACGCGAAATGAAGCCTGGCACTTTGGTCGACTGGGACGCTTTCTGGAACGAGCCGATAAAACCTCCCGCTTCCTGGATGTAAAATATTTTACCCTGTTGCCACAAATCGACGCCGTAGGCTCTACCATCGATCTCATGATCTGGTCGGCGGTACTTAAATCGGTTAGTGCCTATAACATGCACCGGCAGCAGTACCGATCGCTGACACCATCGAGTATTGTCGAGTTTCTGATTCTGGATAAAATGTTTCCGCGGGCAGTGGCGCATTGCATCCGGCAGGCTGAGCTATCGCTCTACGAAATTTCGGGCAACAACATGGCTAACGGATTTGGTAATTCGGCCGAGCGGGCGCTCTCTAAACTTCGGACAGAGATTGAGTTTACCGAAACCACTGATATTTTTCAATCCGGCCTTCACCAATACCTCGATAATTTTCAGACCCGGACCAATGAAATTGGCAGCGCCATCTTCGAAACATACTTCGATCTAAAGCCGGTTGAAGTATGATAACACCCTAAAAGAATGCTTTATTGTGTTTCTTTGAAAATGGCTCATCTTCAGTTAATTAATTGAAGATGAGCCATTTTTTTACATGAACGAACTCATGGCCGACTCATTGGCAAGTTCTTCGGCATGTTCTTTCCCTAAATACCGGTCAATGAAATAGTGGGCCACGTAGAGCAGGGGCGTCAGCACAACGGCTGAGGTAGCTTTGTAGATGTAGTTGATAATGCCGACGGCCAGTACCTGCGAAAGCGACCAGTTACCAAAAACATAGAAGGCAATGCCCAGCACAACAAATGAATCAACGAGCTGAGAGACAAGCGTTGAGCCGGTAGCGCGTAGCCATATTTGCCGGTTGCCCGTAATTTTTCGGAGGGAATGAAACACATAGACATCCAGAATTTGCCCAATCAGAAAGGCGGTAAGTGACCCGATGATAATACCCAATCCCTGCCGGAAGATCATCTGAAACGCATTATTGATATTGATGGGGTTTCCTGCTGTGTCTTTTGCGTTCACATCGAGCCAGAATTGGGCGGGCGGGAGGTTGGTAACGGCGTAAATAATCAGGAAGCTAAAGCCAACAAAGCCTGCTGTCAGAAAAGAAATTCGCCGGACACCCGCCTTGCCAAAATACTCGTTGATAATGTCGGACGTAATAAAGACGAAGGGCCAGATCACCGCGCCCGCCGTGAGGTTAAAATCGAGAATGAAATCACTGAACAAGTGAATCTGGGCTGGTTTTGTGCCGAGTAATGTTTCGACTGAGAAGATTTTAACGCCAATAATTTCGGCAACGAGCGCATTGGTCAGGAACACCGCACTCAGGAAAATATAGAGGTTTGTACGCTTATTGGTAAAGGAGGAAGCCATGAAGTTTACGGTTTGTAGTTTGTGGTTTGTAGTTTAACGACAAACCACAAACTACAAACTTTTATTCATTTTCGTTTATACACACCTGCGGTGGCTGTTTTTTCGTACCGGAGCGCCAGGGCCGGGGCGCGTTGAAACAGTTTGTCCACTACGTTTTCCCGGTCAATGATGTAATCGGGTGGATCCTGCCGGAAATGGTCGAACACGTTAATGACCGACTCGTAATTGTCCAGATTTTTGAGGTCATACTTGGCCAGATCCCAGTTCAGATAAGGCGTTGCCAGTTGATTTTGGCGATAGGCGCTCAGGTCTTCACCAATGATCAGCACACGTCGGTTCGTAATATTGTTTGGCAGGGGTGAGGGGCGCACCTGCAAGCTACTTAAACGCCCGAGGTCGGCCCCTGGAATAAGACCCAGTGCGCCCTGGTAAAACAACAAAAGCATCAGCGAAAAAGCACTGATAAAGATGATCTCCGCTAACCAGGCTTTACGGATATTCTCGAAGTAGTAATAGGCGAAATAAGCCATAGGCGGCACGAAGCTCAAAAAGACCATAGGCGCCAGGAACGGCATCAGGGCGATGGTCAACACGGCGATAAGAAACCAGATCGACATGATTTGCTGGATTCGTTGCTGAAAGTTAACGTAGCGCCCTGCCCGGTTGAACAGGCTCAGGAAACCCAATATCCCCAGGCCCAGCGGAATAAAGAGCGAGGCTATGAGCGATTTGAAGTCGGACAGTGAATACTGCCGGACCCGAAATACTGACGACAACAGGTTACGGTTGAAATCGTCCAGACTATCCAACAGGTAATAGATCAGGACGATAGCTGCAAAGGGAAACAGGAAACCAAACAGCGACAACGAATATTGGCGGAATGTGGCCCCCGTGTAAAACAGCAGCGACAGAATGGCCCACAGAATGAACAGGGCCGAAGGCAGGTAAAAGAGAGCCGCAATACCAATGTAAAAGCCCACTTCAAATACTTCGTCGGTGGCCCCACGGCGGTCCATCTGTTTGATGAGCGTTCCGAAAGCCAGCAGGAGAAAGCTCGTTGACATCAACACCGGCGAGAGTGTCAGGCAGTCGAACGAGAGGTGCATGAACAGCATGTAGATCAACCCGGGCCAGAATGACCGGTCCGGGTACACATCCCGATTATTGGTCAGGTAGTTGAAATAAACGATCTGAAATATCGATACCAGCGTTGCTGCTGCGTGAAGTATTAATGGTGACCGGCCAAAGACGCTATGTATTCCCCAATAAACCAGCGCCGACAACGGGCTAACGCTATCCCAAATATCCCGGTACAGCAAATAACCCTGATTCATTTGCTCACCAACGATCATCCAGTTCAGTTCTGGGATCAGCAGCGGAAAGGGATGGAGCAGTAAGGGCAGGCGAATAAGGACCAGAAGGCCCATCAGACTGACGTACTGGTAGGGGAAATAAGATTGAAAAAAACGTAGCAAAGGGTCGTGAAGCGGTTAACAGTGATCAGTTTCGCAGAACAGTTTGCGGCAGATAGTGACTATTGAAGCGACTTATGGGCAACTGTTCCCGGTAAAATTACAGTCAATTTCGGCAGAACGGAAAAATGGGCGGATATTTGCAGAATAGACGCCCGAACGAATGTAAACCATTCGCCCGAATGGACCGTTCAGGTAGTACCAAGTACCGATAGTATGGAATCGAAACGACAGCAGAAAGTATCCCGGCAGTTACAGAAAGATTTGAGTGAGATCTTTCAGCGGGAAGTGCCCCATTTGTTCAACGGCGCATTTATAACCGTAACCAGTGTCCGGGTATCGCCCGATTTAAGTGTGGCACGGGTTTATCTTAGCTTTTTGGCATCCAAAAACAAGCAGCTTTTGCTGGAAACGATTCAGGAGAAGGGAAAAGTCATCCGGCAGCACCTGGGCGACCGCGTTCGACACCAGCTTCGTATTGTGCCCGAACTCAACTTCTTTCTGGACGATACGGCCGAATATGCCGACAAAATGGACAAACTTTTCTCCGGCATCGACATTCCACCCGCTCCGGCGGAGGACGACGAAGACAATGAATGATTGATTGAATGAGTGAATGCCTGAATAAATCGCAGGGAATCATTCACTCACTTTTTCATTCACTCTTTCACTCATTAAAAATGAACCTCCCCGCCTGGATTGCCCGTCGGTATTTTTTCTCCCGCAAGAAACGGAGCTTCATCAGTTGGCTATCTATTTTGTCGATGCTCGGTGTGGGCGTTGGCACAATGGCGCTGGTGGTGGTGCTGTCGGTATTCAACGGAATGGAAGAGCTGAACCGGCAAATTTTCAAAACCTTTGAATCCGATATGACCGTAGCGCCTAAGCAAGGGAAGCGGTTCATAGCCTCGCCGAAGTTGCTGGCGCAGCTTCGGGCAACGCCGGGCGTTAGTTTACTGACAACCATTGCGCAGGACAATGCATTGGCTCGTTACGGCAATGCTCAGACAGTTATCCGGTTAAAAGGGGTGGATGATAACTACGTTCAACGGCAACAGCTCGACTCGGCCATGCTCGAAGGTAAGTTGATGTTTCGGCGGGATGGAGTCAATTATGCCATTGTGGCTGATGGCGTTCGCAACGACCTGACCATTTCCCCCGTCGATATATTAACACCCCTGGAGATTCTTTATCCCGAAAGTGGGCAGACGTTTAGTGTGCTGAATCCCGATGCGTTCAACCGCCAGGACCTGACCGTTGCCGGTGTTTTCTTTATCGAATCGAAATACGACAATTTTGTGCTGGCCCCCATTCGTGTGGCAAGGGCCTTATTTGGCTATAAACCTGACGAAGTGACAAGTCTGGAAATCCAGCTTCGCCCCGGTACCAATGAGGAAAAAGCCAGGCAGGCCTTGCAGAATGTGGTTGGGAAAGACCTGGTGGTTCAAAGTCGGGATGATTTAAATGTTGACCTTTACCGGGCAATCCGGGTAGAAAAGCTGTTTGTGGCGCTGACCCTTTCATTCATTATTCTCGTCGCGTCAATCAATATTTTCTTTTCCTTATCGATGCTGGTCATCGAGAAAAAAGCCGATATCCGAATTCTGTATGCGCTGGGTGCTACCAGGCAGATGGTACGCCGAATTTTTCTGACCGAAGGCGCAATCATTGCCCTTACCGGTGCTCTGGCTGGCTTGTTTCTGGGAGTAGTTATTTGTCTGGCGCAGGAAAGCTACGGCTTCATTCGTATGGGCATGGCCAGCTCGATTGTCGATGCCTATCCCGTACGTCTTGATACCAGCGATATTGTGCTGACGGGCCTGTTAAGCATTGCCGTGACAATTCTAACATCCTGGTTTCCTGCCCAGCGGGCCGCTAATGTTCAGTAGGTAACTGTTTTTCGGCTGGTTGGAATGCCTTATCTACTATTGAGTTGAGATGGTCGTTCCTTCGGCGACCCGAACAATGTAGGCTCTTCCGCCTTCCCGTTCAATGGCTTCGGCGACAGCTTCGGGCTGTTCGGGAGCATAGGCGAACATACAGCCGCCCCCGCCTGATCCGTTGATCTTTCCCCCCAAAGCACCTGCCGATAGGGCTGCATCGAGCATGCGGTCAATTTTGGGTGTCGAAATGCGTTGAGCATCCCGGAGGTTGGCCTGATGGTCGTTTAAGAGTTGGCCAAAACGAGCATGATTAAAGGCATTTGCCGAATCAGATGAAGACCGCAGCAGGTTCAGAGCATCCCGCAGAATATCCCGATTCGCCAGGTTCCCCTTCAGGAGAATGTACTCATCTTTGGTTAGAAAATCCTTGAACTCCGATGCGTCAGTGCTATCTGACATTTCTAATGAAAACTGCGGATTGATGGTTTTCAGATTCCTGATAATCGACAACATGCCAAACTTGACCCGCTGCAGAATGCCGATGGTATCTTTTGGTTCCTGCGAATCGCCAAGCACAAACGTACCCAACGGCGGGTTAAGCGCCTGTAGTCGAATTGCCGGTTGCGATTCCAGATAAATAACATGGCCAACGGCCGTCGAGTAGTGATCCATCATGCCGCCGGGTTCGCCAAATTCCAGCACTTCAGCCCTATAGCCAAGTTCGGCCAACTGCTCTGCCGAAAGCGTACGGGGCTGATCGGCGAGCTGAGTCAGTACAGCAAGCCACGTGATGAGCAGGGCCGACGAACTTGAGGTGCCGGAATTGATGGGTATGTTGCCATGCACATCCCCTTCGATGCCCCGGCTGAAGGTGAAGCCCTCCCGCAACAGCACATTTACCGCCGAGCGGAAATAATCCCTCGTTTTCGGATAAGGCAACGGCTCCCCATCGAACGGAATGTTCACGGAGCTACGAATGTCGGGGAGATCAAGTCGGAAGCCCCGTTGGTCCGATTGGTGGGCGGCTACCTGAATTCGGCGCGAAATGGCCGCTGCGATAACGGGTAATCCCAAATAATCCTGGTGTTCACCAAAAAGGCAAATACGACCTGGTGTAGAAACGATCATAAAAAAGCAATTACCAGTTCGTCTTCTTGTGGCCGGCAACGGCGTAATATAGAATGTAGCCAAACAGAGGTAATAACAGAGCGTAGGCCATTTTCGGACTGACCGCATCGGTTAAATAGCCATGGAGGAGCGGGAGTAATGCGCCACCCGAAATGCCCATAATGAGCAGCGCTGACCCGAGCTTGGTAAATTTCCCGAGCCGGTTTAAGGCAAGGGGCCATACGGCGGGCCACATGGGCGAAATGGCAAATCCGAGTAAGGCCACACACAAAATAGAATCGAATCCGTCAGTCAGAATAGCGCCCGCTGTCAGAATTAACGCCAGAATTGACCCGACGCGTAGCGCCATCTGTTGCGATATAAAGCGCGGGATGGCTATAATGCCAAGAATATATCCGCCCAGCAGTCCATACAGTGTGTATGTCGTGAAGTATTTGGCCTCATCGTTGGAAAAGCCGATTGCCCGTCCGTAGTTGATGATCGTATCGCCCGCTATAACTTCGGCACCTACGTAGCAAAACAAAGCCAGAACGCCCAGAATCAGGTTTGGGAACTGCCATACGCTGGTGCGTACGGTTGTGCCGCTAGGCTCGTCATCCTGCTCTTCTGACACTTCCGGAAGGTTCGAGAACCGAATCAGAATAGCCAGCACGACGAGTACACCCGTTAAAATCATGTACGGTGTCACTACTTTTTCCAGCGTGGCCGTGCCAGAAACAGCATTGGCACCCGTTAATAGCAGCCCACCAAAAATAAACTGGCTGCAAATGCCCGCTAATTTGTTGGCTACGCCCAGGAAACTGATGCGCTGGGCAGCACTCTCACGAGGTCCCAGAATCGTTGCGTAGGGATTTGAGGCTGTTTGTAAGACGGTCAGACCGATGCCAATCAGAAACAAGCCCACCAGAAAAAGCGGATAAGAAAGCGCTTTGGCTGCTGGTACGAAAATAACTGTGCCGACAGCCATGACCAGCAAACCCATCGACATGCCATTTTTGAAGCCAGTCCGCTTTAATAGGGCCGATGACGGAATAGCCATCAGCGTGTAGGAGATGAAAAAAGCAAACGCCACCAGATTAGAACCGACGGTGCTTAAGTTGAATGCCTGTTTGAAAAAAGCAATCAAGACACTGTTGACCCACGTAACGAAGCCAAAAACAAAGAAAAGGGCACCAATAATGAGCAATGGGCCGGTATAATTTTGGGTTTTAGGCGGAGCGGTAGGCGTCATCAGCTGATTTGAAGATTAAAGGCAGGTACAGGATTTTAAATTTTTTTACAAAGTAAAAAATAGAAATTGGTTTTTAGGCTACGTACCCATATAATGTTTAGGCTTTCCCCTAAATCGAAGGTGCATTTCTACCGGAAAGCCTAAAGGTACAGTGTTTAATCAAAAACGAATAAATGGCGGTGATTAGTCATTAATAGTTGTCGTTCAGGCCGAAGATTGGCTTGTTCGTTTTCCATTTGCCCCTTGTAAAATCAGGAATTTCAATGGGTTTGCTGCCGCCAGCAATACTCTGCTCCGATAAGGGGCTGATGGCGCTCCAGACGGCCGCATCATAGACATCGATTGGCACGGGGCCTTTTGCTTTCACTGATTCGATGAACGCCCGAAGAACGAAGAAGTCAATACCGCCATGGCCAGCACTCTCGGCCGTTTGTGCGTGCCGTTTCCAAAGCGGATGATCGTATTTTTCCTGGTAAGCCGCGAAGGGTTCCCAGGTGTGCGGTTTAGGGGAAACACCTTCCAGATAAATCATATCGTTGTCGTCCATCCAGATGCCATTTGTGCCTTGCGCTCTGAAGCCAAGTGAGTAGGGGCGGGGCGAGTTGGTATCGTGGATGATCACGATATTCTCGCCATTGGCGCATTGAATGACCGTCGTGACGATGTCGCCAAGTTTGAAATTAACTTTTGCGTTGGGATGATTCGGACCACCTTTGTCGACCACATACTTGTGCAGCCCCCGGCTTTTGGTCGCTGTTGACGTGAGATGCGTAAATCGATTTCCCCGGTTGATGTCGAGCCAGTGCGCTACCGGACCAAGTCCGTGGGTCGGGTATAAATCCCCGTTTCGGTCTACCGAGTGTTGGGTGCGCCAATGCGCTTCCGAATAGCCTTTTTCGCCGAATTCGGCACCGATCCCTGAAATCGATTTGCCATCGTTGAATTTAATATTCCGCAAGTCGTGCTGGTAGCCACAGTGCGCATAAGTCATTTCGCCAAACATACCCTTCCGGATCATGTTCAGGACTGCCAGTACATCGCGTCGGTAACAAACATTTTCCAAAATCATGCAGGGCGACCCCGATTTCTCCGACGCATTCACCAAATCCCACGATTCCTTGAGCGTTACCGTTGCCGATACTTCTACAGCGGCATATTTACCCGCGTTCATGGTGGCTACGGCCATCGGCACGTGCCATTCCCAGGGTGTGGCAATCACGACGCCGTCAATATCGTCGCGTTTGAGCATGTCCTTGAAGGCTTCATCCCCTTTGCTATAGGCCACTGGGGCCTTCCGACCCGCCTTTTCAATCATGGCGGTTGTCCGGCTGATGGCTTCGGGGGCCGGGTCGCAAATAGCCACAATGTCGACATCAGTGCGGTAGATGGCCTGCTCAACGTGGCTGCGTCCACGTGACCCAACACCGATAAAAGCCAGACGGACTTTCGGGTCCGCTGGCCGGGCACCCGTCAAAATGGCGGGGAAAACAGAAGTCGTTGCAACCGATGTAGCTGCGCCAGTAAGCGCGGCTGTGCGAATAAACTGGCGCCGGGTAGGTGTCTGCATAGCGAATGCGGTACGTAGAGTGGGGATTTACGTACCAAAGAACGCTCTTTCACCGCAAAAAACATACGCCAGCTCAATTTTAAGCCAGGCAAATTAAGTCGACGGAACGAAGTCATAGCCTCAGGCTATCACTCCTTAATAATGCCACCACCTCGACGTCGGGTAGGATACCCCAACCACAACAGGTTCGCCAATGAGGGGCGTCGTAAAGTTCAGCTTCTGTTCAGTGGCTCGTTTTGTGAATCGCTCAATAGGATCGGTCCAGCCATGATTGGCAAGGGAGAACTTGGCCCAGTGTACGGGTAAAACGGTTTTCGCCCCTAGTTCCTGAGCAGCGGTAGCGACCTCCTCCGGAAACATATGAATATTGGGCCAGTCTTTGCCATACTGACCGCATTCAAGAATGGCCAGATCGAATGGACCGTATTTATCGCCGATTTCTTTGAAATGTTTGCCATACCCCGAATCGCCCCCTACATACAGCGAATAACCGTGAATCTTCATCACAAAAGCAGTCCACAGGGTTTTTCCGCGGGTAAGGCTACGACCCGAAAAGTGACGGGCTGGAACGGCAGTCAAGTCCAGATTCGTGTCTACATGATGACTTTCCCACCAGTCGAATTCCACAATTCGGTCGGCAGGAACACCCCAGCGTTCGAGGTGAGCGCCGACACCCAGCGCTGTATAGAACTTCTTGACTTTCGGAATAAGCTTCGTGATCGTCGTATAATCGAGGTGATCGTAATGATCATGCGACAAAATCAGCAGATCGATAGCTGGCATATCCTCAACGCTATACACATTGGAACCCGGATAAGCCTTGCCAAAAAACGAAACGGGCGATGCATAACCACTAAAAACCGGGTCGACCAGAATAGTGACGCCCTGCGATTTGATCAGGTAAGATGAATGCCCAAACCAAACGATCGTTGGCTTATCATCGGGTAAGGCCTTCAGATCTGTTCTTACCGATGGTAGTGGTTTAGCCGGAACGTTGTCTTTGTCTTTATTGATAAAATCGCTCATCATGCCCACATAAGAGGTATTTTCGGCCATGACCTCCGTCTTTTCCAGATTTTGAAAAGTGCCCGCTCGGTAGTTGGGGGAGCGTTCAATTCGCGCCAGCCGAGTTTTTGCCGGATTGCTTCCGAAGGTACTTTGCTGCAGAAATAGGAAGGTGGTGGCAATCAGTCCGGTAACGATAAATAAAGTGAATAACATAGGTTTACGAAAGCGTTTCATGGGGGCACAACCGCATCGCTTCCCATCTGGTTCCGCACTGTCTGGCAGAGTAGATAAGTGGGAACAATAGCGGATGAGCGGATGTTATTGAGCTGGAAAGCGCCTGGTTTTGTTTAAGTTTTACTGATAAACGTTGAACAAAATAAATAGGACGCTTGTTGATAAGTTAATTCGTTGCATACGAATGAGCGATCTGGCTACTCGCTCAGCTGTCTGCCTGTGTTGTACACAACCTTTGTAACGACAGGTTGATCGAACCCTATTTTCGATTTGTTTCTATGACTAATTCCCGGGCAAGTGCCCCACGAGTGGCGGTGTTTCGCAAGGAACATTTCAATGCTGCTCATCGTCTGAACAACCCAAACTGGTCAGACGAAAAAAACACGCGGGTATATGGCAAATGCAATAATCCCAACTATCACGGACATAACTACGAGTTGATTGTGCAGGTAACCGGCCCAATTGACCCGGAAACAGGCTACGTGATCGACATGAAGCTTCTGGGTAATCTTATTCAGGAACACGTTACTGATCGCTTCGATCATAAAAATCTGAACCTTGACACTGAAGAGTTTGCCGATCTTAATCCATCGGCCGAAAACATTGCCATAGTCATCTACAACCTTTTACGCAATCAGCTAAGCGAGGGCTTAGACCTTAAAATCAGACTGTATGAAACTGAACGGAACTTCGTCGAATACCCCGTCTACTAGTCAACCTACGACTGGTGGTCAACAGAACGGTCATGCGCTGGACAGTCATCAGGCTGATTCGACGGGCCTTTCTGCCTGGGAAGTCGACGAACTAGTCGACGAAATTGGTGATGCGCACGGCGCATCGTCTATTGATACGCCCATGCGTCCCGATGCTTTTGTTATTGACGACGATCTTAAGATTGACCTTATTGAAGAACATTTTCGTGAAATTATGGGGATACTAGGGCTTGACCTGACCGACGATAGTCTGAAGGGATCGCCCCGCCGGGTCGCAAAAATGTACGTAAATGAAATTTTTAGCGGCCTGAACCCCGCCAATAAACCCAAGCCTACGCTGTTCGATAACAAGTTTCGGTACAACGAGATGCTTGTCGAGAAAGACATCACCGTTCAGACGTATTGTGAGCACCATTTTGTGCCGATCATCGGTAAGGCCCACGTGGCCTATATTTCCAGCGGTAAAGTAATCGGTCTGTCGAAATTGAATCGCGTTGTCGAGTATTTCGGTAAGCGGCCTCAGGTGCAGGAGCGCCTGACGATACAGATCGCCGAAGAACTGAAACGCGTTCTTGAAACGGAAGATGTGGCCGTTATTATTGATGCCAAACACCTTTGTGTCTCCACGCGGGGTGTGCACGACATTAATAGTTCAACGATTACGGCATCGTATGGCGGCAAGTTCTCTGAAGAAGCAACGAAACAGGAGCTTCTCCGGTATGTTGCCCAACCAAGTGTGAGCATCTAGTATACCTGTTCAGTTGTGGTTTGTCGTTCGTAGTTGGCTGATGGAAAACCACGTTTACACTAGCCAACTACGAACGGCAAACCACAAACTCGTTTATGCAGGGTAAACAGATTCTTATCATCGGTGCCAGTTCAGGCATTGGTCACGCGCTGGCACAACAACTTCAGGCACAGGGTGCAACGCTATTTACCGCTGGTCGCACGCAACCTGAAGGCATTCAATCTACCCACATGACCTGGGACGTTACGCAAACGCCCGCCGTAGATGCGTTTACTCAACTGCCTGATACCCTGCACGGCCTGGTCTATTGCCCCGGTAGTATCAATCTCAAGCCGTTTCAACGGCTCACGCTGGATGATTATCGACGTGATTTTGAGATCAATGTCTTAGGGGCTGTGAGTGCGATTCATGCAAGCTATGCAGCTATCAAGAAATCCAAATCGGCCAGTGTCGTTCTGTTCAGTACGGTAGCCGCCAAGCTGGGAATGGGGATGCACTCGTCGGTGTCGGTCGCGAAGTCGGCGGTTGAGGGGTTGGCTAAATCGCTGGCGGCAGAACTGGCTCCCTTCAATGTTCGGGTAAATGCCATCGCGCCATCATTGACGGATACGCCGATGGCAGGCTTTCTCCTCGGTGACGACACAAAGCGGGAAGCGGCCAATAAACGCCACCCGTTAAACCGATACGGTTCACCTGAGGATATTGCCAGTATGGCGGCCTATCTACTCACAGATCAGGCGAGCTGGATCACCGGCCAGATTATCGGAATCGATGGTGGCATGGGGAGCCTGAAGTAGAAAAGAGCCAGGTTACTCAGATTCTATTTTTGTACTTCCTAAGAAAAGTCAGGGGCAAGAAGATAGTACTATCTTCTTGCCCCTGACTTTTCTTAGGAAGTACCTTTACTTTTTCATCACTCCATCAACATTCCGCCAGATACCAAGTGGATTCGCGTTCTGCAAAGCAGGCGGCAACAGCTCATCGGGAAAGCTTTGATACGTTACAGGCCTGACAAAGCGCAAGATAGCACCTGTCCCCACCGATGTCGAGCGGCTATCGGATGTGGCCGGAAAGGGGCCGCCGTGCGTCATGGCTTCACTAACCTCAACGCCAGTCGGGAAACCGCTGAATAATACGCGTCCGGCTTTGGCCTGCAACAGGGCGATCCAGTCAACGGAAGAGGCTTTTAACTCCTCGGCCGTGGCATAGATCGTTGCGGTAAGCTGTCCTTCCAGCATGGTCAGACAGTCGGCCAATTCGGCTTCTGTTTCACATACGACGATCAGCGATGAGGGGCCGAAGACTTCTTCACTTAAAAATTCACTGCTCAGGAAAATAGGGGCCGTTGTACTGAGTACAGTGGGTCTTCCCTGCGTTTGACTGCTATCAGCGTCCGTGTCGGCTTCGGCCAGCACATGAACACCCGGAACGACTCTATTCTGTTGGACACCTTTTTGGTAGGCCTGACAGATACCGGCGTTCAGCATCGTGGCCGGAGCCGATGCCCGGATTTTCGTAGCAACTGTTTCCAGAAACGTCTCTGTATTGGGCGAGTCCAGCAGGAACGTGAGTCCCGGGTTGGTGCAGAACTGCCCCACGCCAAGCGTTACCGAAGCCGCCAGACCAGCAGCTACGGCCGTAGCTGAATGAGGACCCTCTGCCTGACTAATGGCTCCCGGAAGCACAACAACCGGATTGACCGCGCTCATTTCCGCATAGACCGGAATGGGCTCTGGCCGACCTTGAGCTACACGCAGCAGAGCCAGTCCACCCGCCCGGGAGCCTGTGAAACCCACCGCTTTTATGGCTGGATGAGCAACGAGTTGCTGGGCGACTTCATTATCAGCGTGGAGGAGCGAAAAAACACCGTCGGGCATTCCCGTTTTTTCGGCGGCCGACACGATGGCCTGCCCAACCAGTGATGAGGTGCCCGGATGGGATGGGTGCGCTTTAACGACCACCGGACAGCCAGCTGCCAGGGCCGAAGCCGTATCGCCACCCGCCACCGAGAAGGCAAGCGGAAAGTTACTGGCACCAAAAACCACGACCGGGCCAAGCGGTACCAGCATCCGGCGCAGATCCGTACGCGGTAGGGGCTGGCGATCGGGGAGCGCCGGATTGATGCGGGCGTCGACCCACGAACCTTCGCGCAGGAGATTGGCAAACATGCGTAGTTGCCCCGTTGTCCGGCCCCGCTCGCCCGAGATCCGGCCCGTTGGTAAACCGCTTTCAAGAACGGCCCGCTCAACAAGTTCGTCGCCGAGAGCTTCCAGCTCGCTGGCAATCGTGTCTAAAAAGTCAGCTCGCTGGGCGGGCGTCAGTTTCGCATAGACCGGAAAAGCGTCGGCCGCTTTTTCTACGGCCAGATTAGCCTGTTCGGCAGAAACATTGGCGAACTCATCCGCAAGATTCTCGTGACGGGCAGGGGCAAACGCGCGGAATAGATTCCCGTCGCCCGGTGTTGGTTCATTGCCAATAAAACTGACGTTGATGGCTTGTTGCGTGGTTGACATACGTTTTTAACAATGAATTTGAGGAAACAGCGCGGACAATTCACCATTGACATAGAAACCGATGCCGCTACCTGTTGTGTTCTGACAACACCGAAGGCAGCCATGTAGGTTTCCATATCAACGGCGAACCGTGGCAGCGGCCACCCGGCCGCGCCATATTACGTTTTAAACGGTTGGCCCAACCCGCTCCAGTAGCGCTTTGGACTTACGGATACCGTCATATTCTTCCAATTGGTTGCCTTCGTACTCGATCCCGATAATGCCTTTGAAGCCGCTATCCTTCACAATTTTCATGGTGCGGTTGTAGTCGGTTTCAACACAGTTACCATTCGCGTCGAAGTCGTAGAATTTAGCCGATGCTCCTTTCGCAAAAGGCATCAGTTCAGCGGTTCCCTTATAGCGGTCATACTCTTCGGCGCAGGTGTGGTTATCACCACGTTTGATACAGAAGTTTCCAAAGTCGGGGAGCGTACCCACGTTCTTCATGCCTACCTGCTTCATCACGCCCGAGAGCCATTGTCCATTGGACGAGTAGCTACCGTGGTTTTCAACGATGACGTTGATGTTCATCGTCTTGGCAAATTCGCCAAGTTTGCTCAGGCCATCAACGGCCGATTTAGCCACCTCTTCGGCTGTACCTTGTCCGGCGGCATTAACCCGAATGGTTTTACAGCCAAGATACTTCGCGCACTCAATCCATTTGTGGTGATTTTCAACGGCTTTTGCCCGTTCGGCGGCATCCGTTGCCCCCAGGTTTCCTTCCCCATCGATCATGATGAGGTTGTTCGTAATGCCATTGTCTTTGCAGCGGGCCAGCAGGTCGTTGAGGTAGGTTTTATCCTGCGCCTTATCCTTAAAGAACTGGTTAACGTACTCAACAATGCTGATATCGAACTCTTTACGGGCAATGCCGGGGAAATCTAAATTTGTGATTTTCTTGCTGAACAGCGCTTTGTGCAGCGACCACTCAGCCAGCGAAATATCGAAGAACATCTTTTTCATAGGCGCTTCGGCAAAAACAGTTGGCATGAGCGCCATACCAGCCAGAGAGCCAGCAGCTTGTTTCAAAAAAGAACGACGATCGGTGGTCATAACGAAACGGGTTTACAGAACATGAGTTTTGGGAAAGCAAACGACTGCTTATCTGACAAAGAGACAAAGCAATGATAAATTACTCATTCGATTGGCCGACTGACCGATGGTTTAGCGAGACAGACTTGTTTTCTTCCGTAATTTGCCCGTATCTCTATCGCTTGACCAATGATTACATTCGATATCATCCAGGAAGCC
Organism: Spirosoma horti; assembly: GCF_054776595.1. Taxonomy (NCBI): domain Bacteria; kingdom Pseudomonadati; phylum Bacteroidota; class Cytophagia; order Cytophagales; family Cytophagaceae; genus Spirosoma; species Spirosoma horti. Next base: position 49,076 of record NZ_BAAHBQ010000003.1, on the reverse strand, counting down.
CACGACCGCATCAGACCGTACATTCATCGTACCGCCGTGCTCACCAATCAGACAATCAACGACCAGACGGGTGCCGAGCTATTTTTTAAATGCGAAAACTTTCAGAAGATCGGGGCTTTTAAAGCAAGAGGTGGGCTGAATGCGGTGTTGCAGGTGGCCCAAAACAAAGAAGGGTCAGCCATCACAACACACTCGTCCGGAAACCACGCCCAGGCCGTTGCTTTTGCTGCCCGGCAGGTGGGTATGCCCGCGTATATCGTGATGCCCCGCACGGCTCCGCAGGTGAAAAAAGACGCTGTGCTGGGATACGGTGCCGAAATCATCGAATGCGAACCAACGCTCGACGCCCGTGAGGCTGGCGTTCGCGAGGTGATGGGCCGGACGGGAGCCGTACTGGTCCATCCTTTTGACGATGATCGGGTGATTGCTGGGCAGGCCACCGCCACAAAAGAGCTTATTGAAGATGCCGCCCAGGACCGGCCGTTCGATGTTATTCTGGCACCGGTTGGTGGGGGAGGACTCCTGAGTGGTACCGCCCTGGCGACGCATTATTTGTCGCCCACGACACGCGTTATCGCCGGAGAGCCCGAGGGAGCGGCTGATGCCATTCTGTCGTTTCAGACGGGCCGTGTGGAGAAAGCGCCTTACATTAACACCATTGCCGATGGTTTGATGACAAGCCTCAGTGAGCGAACGTTAGCCATTATTCGCACGCACGTCACGGATATTCTGACCGTATCTGATGCCGAAATTATTGCGGCCATGCGGTTGATCTGGGAGCGGATGAAAATCATCATCGAACCCTCCTGCGCGGTGCCGCTGGCGGCCGTATTGAAGCACAAGGATCAATTTGCCAGACAAAAAATCGGGATTATACTAACTGGTGGAAACGTCGATTTAGGAAAGCTGCCGTTTTAATATGATTCATATTCAAGCCATTGAGGCCGAACAAACGTATCCGCTACGCCATTCGGTGCTCTGGCCCGATAAACCCCTCGACTACGTGAAGGTCGACGATGACGATGCTGGTTACCATTTTGGGGCGTTTGACGATAAGGAGTTGATTGCCGTAATTTCTTTATTTATTACTGGGCAGGAAAGTCGCTTCCGGAAGTTTGCAACCCACCCGGATTACCAGCGGAAGGGTGTTGGTACCTTATTACTGAATCAGGTTATTGCCGAAGCCCGATGGCTGGGAGCCGCCGTACTCTGGTGCGACGCCCGGCTGGATGCCGCCGATTTTTACCGCCGGTTCGGTATGGAAGCCGTTAGCGAGGTATTTTACAAAGGCCCGATTCCGTATGCGAAATTTTCGCTAACCTTGTGAGCGCCTTGTGTAAGGCAAACCCTAAACCCCTGTAAACAAATGAAATCAATTCTTACCCTGCTGCTAATCGGTAGTCTGCTCACGGTGGCAACCGGGGCAAATGCCCAAACGGCTTCGGCTGATTCTGTGAAAGCGTATGCTGGTTCGTACACCTTTGCGAGCGGCAGCCCAATCCAAAAATATACCATCACGACTGAAAAAGGTGATCTGTTTGGGGAGGCCGATACTTATGGGAAGAATAAATTGGTCAAACAGGCAAAAGCCGATACGTATCAGTCGACAAGCTCCTACGGGTCAATCATCACCTTTGTTCGGGATGCGGCTACCAAAGCGGTAACAAGCCTGACCATGGCTATTCAGGGAACCGAATTAACCGCCAAGAAAGACAATCCATAACCAAACGATTGTACAATGAGTTGACTTAAGATACAATCAACTCAACAATGAAACCATCAACGCTTTTCTTTACCGCGACTACATTGTTAGTCAGCGCCTGGTCGTGCAGCCAGAAAAAAGCCACAGACCAAACGGGTGAGACGGTGGCCACGGTCGATACAACCATTAGTCTGCCCGCTCCCTACGCCACTAAATCAACTCAGAAATTCAGTAACATCATTGACTGGCCAGCTGGTAAAACACCCCAGGCACCAGCCGGTTTTACGGTGACTGAATACGCCCGCGATCTGCAAAGTCCACGATGGATTTATGTCGCTCCAGACGGTGATATTTTTGTAGCCGAAGCAAATACTGAACGGAAAGGTGTCAAAAATGCCGTCGTTAATGCGGTAACCGGCAAAAGTAAATCAGAACGGACCGAAGCCAGTGCCAACCGTATCACGCTATTGCGTGATACGAATAAAGACGGGAAGCCCGATGTTCGGGAGGCCTTTCTGACAGGCTTGAACCAGCCTTTTGGTATGCTGGTTCTGGGTGATAAGTTCTACGCGGCCAATACCGACGGATTGATGCAGTATGATTACAAATCTGGTCAGACAAAGATTAGTACGGCTGGCAAGAAGATTCTTAACTTACCGGCGGGGGGCTATAACAACCACTGGACACGGAATTTACTGGCTGGACCTGATGGCAAAAAAATCTTTGTTTCGGTTGGGTCAGGGAGTAACGTGGGCGAGCATGGTCCCGAAAATGAAATTCGTCGGGCAAACATTCTGGAAATAAACCCCGACGGAACCGGCGAGCGGATTTATGCTAGTGGCTTGCGCAATCCAGTGGGCATGGGTTGGGAACCAACAACAAAAAAGCTCTATACGGCGGTAAACGAACGGGATGAACTTGGTGATGACTTGGTACCTGATTACTTGACAAGTGTTAAGGAAGGCGCTTTTTATGGGTGGCCTTATTCGTATTATGGCCAGAATGAAGACCCGCGACGGAAAGGAGAAAGGCCCGATCTGGTCAAAAAAGCAGTTGTCCCTGATGTTCCGCTGGGAGCGCATACAGCCTCGTTGGGCTTAGCCTTCTATGATAAAACGGCCTTCCCCGAAAAGTACCGGAATGGTGCTTTTGTCGGACAGCATGGTTCCTGGAACCGCTCCCAATTCTCCGGTTATAAAGTAGTCTTTGTGCCTTTTCAGGGCGGAAAACCAGGAAAGCCAGAAGATTTTCTGACGGGTTTCCTGACTGGAAAAGACAAGGACGCGTATGGTCGGCCCGTAGGTATTGCCGTACTTCCTGATGGATCGATGCTGGTAGCCGATGATGCAGGTGGACGAATCTGGCGCATAGCGGCTAGCAAGTCGTAAGTAAAAACGGAACATAAAAATAGGGAAGTGGTCAACGCAGAAGAACATTTGTGCGTTGACCACTTCCCTATTTTTATGTTCGACGTTCTAGAACTGATAAAGCACCCGAGCCCGTAGCCCAAGCGTTACATTCGTTTGCCAGTTAGGACCAGGTTTCATCGGCACCTGCTCTGCCTGAAGAGGTACTGTCAGAACGGGGCTACCTTGAAGGGCCCAATGCCGATTTTGCCACTCCAAACCAGCACCAAAGGCAACATGAGTGATCAGGTCAACGGATTGAGAAGTGTTGAATTTAAGTATCTCATAGTAGCCCCGTTGAGGAATCAACATTTGGCAGTAATAGGATCCAGTTTCAACATTTGTCAAATTAAGCGATGTACCAAGGGTCGGTGACAATACCAGATTACGGTTAAGGGAAATTCGATAGCCTACATTGACCGGAATTTGTATACGGGTTGTGCGTGTATCAATATTCAGAATCTGACGACGGGGGTCAATGTTACGGGCGAATTCTCTTCTGAAATCCCGTTTCATATGCAGGTCGAAATCCAGATCATCCAAGAACGTTCCATTGTAGGTAGCCTGGCTGAGGCCAATACCTACTGACCAGTTCTTCTTGGGTCCTAATAAAACTTCGGTGAAGACACCAGCACTCAGCACTTTAGACGCTAGTTCCCCGCCTACACCGGCCCGGAAACGACCGGCCATGTATTTAATGGGCTGACTTTCCGGCGCCTGCACAACAGCGCCTGAGACCACCGTTGTGCGTGCAGGACGCATGCGTTTTGCCCGTTGGGCAAGCTGACTGGTCCAGTTGATCGTAGGCGTCGATATAGATGGCAGGTCAATTAACTCATAATTGGCTGATATTGACGCTTCGGTTGGATGAATGGTTGTTGGCTCTGTCGGAGCAGGGCTTGTTCTGACAATACTGTTGTCCTGAATGTTGCCCAAATTGGTCGCCGGATTTTTCGGAGACAAGTGCCGGTCTCTAGAAACGCCTTGTTCGTTCGTCTGCCGATTCGCATAATAGGGGTCCGCCAGGCGACGCTCTCTAGGGCGCTTCCCTTCGGAATTGGTTACTGTTTCTGCTGAGATATCAGGGTTTTTACCAACTATAGAAGGAGTAGAGGGTTCACCATATGCGTCTGTTTTCGGGTTATTGGTTAAATTATCCGATTGATTGGGTTGAGCCGTTGAGCCTGATGGGTGCTCCGTTGTTGCGTATCGCTGATCCGTAGGTTTTTCTGAACGATTAGTCAATTGTTCTTCCGGGGGAACCACATGCGAACGAGACGGCACAGATACATAACGGGTTATGTAAACCGTGTCCCGGTCACCTCGACGAACTGGTTTAGAACCGGTTGAGGTAAGCAGCGCTTCTTTGCCTGGCAGAGACTGATTTTCAGTCGATGGTGCTGACGCGATAGTGTCAGTAGTCGGCACTGAGAGTGTCGGTTGCCTGGCGGCCGTTTGGTGCGTTGGTTGCTTACGTAACTGGCCTATTGTCTGGCGCAGGCGATTGATTTCGTTATGCTGCCAGAAACCATAGCCCACCAGCACAACGGCACTGACAGTAGCCGCAGCCATCAGCCAGGATTTGGCTGTCCATAAGCCACCACTAAAGGGATTGCCCGACGGGGGCGTGCCAGGCTGTGGAATTCCAGTTTGCAGCGATGACTGCATTCTGGCCCAGTCTTTCTCGGAAAATTCCGGTCGAATACTTTCCAGTTTTCGCCGGATAATATCGGAAAATCGGTCAGTTTTCATGATACGGAATAGAGGCTGTTTTACTGTAATGAGCTTGTTTGATGAGCACTTGTAGTTTTTGCCGGGCGCGGGCAAAGTTAGAGCGAACGGTTGCTTCGTTATGGCTCAGAAGACCCGCAATTTCGTGGAGGCTGTATCCGTCCACAACGTGCATCATAAACACAGTACGGTAGGTTGGGGTCAATTGCTGTACCAGAGCGAGAATTTCCTCGGCCGCAATTTGATCGACGACATCATCGTCGAAAGCGACCTGCTCGCCTGATTCCAGGGAAGCATGCTGCTCAAAACGATGGTTCTTTCGATAGTGGCTAATGGCCGTATTGACTAAAATTGTGCGTAGCCAGGCTTTGAACGGTAACGTTTCATCATAACTATCTAAATGTTGAAATGCTTTCAGGAATCCTTCGTTTAGTACATCTTCTGCCTCTTCGATGCTCGACGTGTAGCGCAGACAAATGCTCTTTGCATAACCAAAAAATTGCTTGAACAGGGTTCGCTGTGCACGCGGGTCGCTGGCACGGCAGGCCCTAATGACGCTAATCAGGTCATTTTCGGCGAACGGAGATGATTTTCGAAAAAACAAAGTTCGGTCGGATTTTTACGTAGATATTCCTGATTACAGACTTAGTACGCGTTTTTAGTCCCTAATGTTGCACCTAATAGTCAAGTTATTAACTATTTTTTTCGCGGAGAGCAACACTTGTGCAAAACCGTACGTACAGGCAATAAATGGGTTTACTCATCCCATTTTTGGTTAGCTAATGAACGTTTTGGTGATTGGCGACGAACATACCTACGGCTATGGGCTGTCGGAAGGGAACCTTAGTTATATCGGGCATTTTATTCGGAATATCAGCCAGGCCGGGCGAGCGGTGTCTGTAGAAGCCTACGCCCATTTAACAATGGCACAAACGATCGCCACGCTGGCTCAGCTACCGCTGAACCGGTATGACCTGATTATTCTTCAGCTTGACTATACACTTATTCAGACAGCCACATTACGAGCCGCGCAATCGTCGGGGGTTACCATCCCTGTTTTTCCGGCTGCAGCTGGCTTTTCCCGGCCACTAGCCGCCCGGAAAATTAGTACGTCATTGAAAACACTGGGAAGTTCGTTGCTTTCGTTCGTCTGTCCTAATCGCGCAACGTCGTCGATTTCTGTGTTGCTTAACCAGCTACGACCCTACCGTCATAATGTGCTATTACTGACACCTTTTGTGCATCTGGAACCGATCAGAGACTGGTTTCGTAAGCGAAGTCGGGCGGTGCTGCTCCGGGAGGCCGATAAACGGCTGGTCAGTGTTTTCGACACCGATTCAATCATTCTGCCTCGGGAAGAATATTTCCTGCCAAATGATAAGGAACACCTGAATGCAATAAGCCATGAGCTTTTAGGTCGGTCTCTGTTCGACTTTTACCAGTCAGCACCAACCATCGTAACCATTCAGGCTTTCCGGAGGGAATAACAAACAGAATAGGTCTGTGGTAGCAAGCTGTAAAAGCTGCCACCACAGACCTATTCTGTTTTAGCATTATATACGTTCTACGACCGGAAAGCTGGTTTCTTTCGCAACGCATCATAGCGCAACAAGGCTTCGAGGTAGTAATAATCAGCGTAAATAATGGGTGTATCCACTTCGCTCTTCTGCGGCTTGTGCCCTACACTATGCTTCAGGATGAAGTTGTTGTTTTCGCCAAGGTTGGCTTTGTAGGCCGGGCTTGACAAGCTCTCCAGCATTTTCACCGCCGATTGATAGTAGGTTTTGGCTGATTGTCCGCCGTAGGTGCAAAGTTCCAGCAGGGCCGCAGCCGTGATCGCCCCGGCCGACGCATCCCGTTCTTCATTCGGATTATTGGGCGCATCCACGCCGGGCGCATTGAAATCCCAGTAAGGAATTTTGTCGGTGGGTAGATTGGGGTGGTTGAGGTAAAAATCGGCTATGTGCCGGGCATGCTCCAGGTACTTTTTGTCTTTCGTTTCCCGGTACATGACCGTGTAACCATACAAACCCCAGGCCTGCCCCCGTGCCCAGGCCGAGTTGTCGGCGTATCCCTGCGCCGTTTTTTTTGCCGCTACAGTACCATCTGGATTGTAGCACACGACATGGTAGCTACTGTAGTCGGGTCGGTAATGATTCTTCATTGTGTTGTCGGCATGCGTCACCGACAGATTATAAAACTCCTTATTGCCCGACGTGCGTGCTGCCCAGAACAGAAACTCCAGGTTCATCATGTTATCGATGATAACCGGATAGTCGTAGTTCTGAAATTTATTCCAGGACTTGATGACGCCAACTTTCGGGTTGAAACGTGTCGACAATGATTTGGCACCTGTTAATAAAATAGGCGGGTAGGCCGCGTTTTTGGTAAGTCGATAGCCATTCCCGAAGGGGCAATAGAGCATAAAACCGAGGTCGTGCGTACCAGTATTGTATTGTTCTTTAGCCACCGCCATTGTCCACTTATTGGCGGCTTCTTTCCAGATCGGCGCTTTGGTTCGTTCGTAGATATGCCAAAGTGAACCACCAAAAAAGCCACTGCACCACCAGTCCGATTTGCGGTCATCAGGTGATCCGTTGGGCTTGGTCGATTGCGGAAACCGGGTCGTATCGGGGTGCGACTTCAGCATGAGGGTATATTGCTGAGCGGCAAAATCGAATTCCTTATCGACATTAATGGGTGTTTGCGCAAAGGCGAGTTGCGCCAGTAACAACAGACAGACGGATAGGTAGCGTTTCATGCGTGTTTAGTATTGAAAGACGAGCCGATACGTCGTTCTTGACAGACTCATTCACGTACTAAGCAAAAACATCCCTTTTTTTAATCTAATACTGTCTTTTTTTGCGTAGTAAGCCATCAAAAAAGGAGTGATCTGTTTCATCAGATCACTCCTTTTTTAACGAATGCGTATCTCCTGTTAAACGTGCATTTCCAACTCTTCTGGTTTGACGTTATCGTCTGTTTTAACGGTTTCTGGCTGAACGTCTTTCCGACGAGTCATGTAGGTGTAGATCACCGGAACGACGTAGAGAGTAAGCACCAGCGAGAACATCAGCCCACCCACAATAACGATACCGAGTGGAATACGGCTTTTAGAGGCTGAGCCTAAAGCAAGGGCCAGCGGCAACGCACCAAATGCGGCCACAAGCGTTGTCATCAGAATTGGACGCAGGCGAAGGGCCGCCGATTCGGCTGCGGCTTCAAATTTATTCTTGCCGGTCAAACGTTGCTCATTGGCAAATTCCACAATCAGAATCCCGTTTTTCGTAACAAGACCAACCAGCATAATGATCCCGATCTGGCTGAAAATATTCAGGGTCTGGTTGAACATCCAGAGCGAGAATACGGCGCCGGCCAGAGCCAGTGGCACGGTAATCATAATAATGAGTGGATCGATGAATGAATCGAATTGTGCTGCCAGTACCAGATAAACCAGAATCAGCGCCAGGCCAAACGCAAAGAGCGTATTGGATGAACTTTCCGCATAGTCGCGGGAAGGGCCAGAAAGAGCAGTCTGGAAACTCTCGTCGAGCGTTCGGGCGGCAATGGCCCGCATGGCTTCTACGCCATCGCCAACTGTTTTACCTGGAGCTAACCCGGCCGATACGGTAGCCGATTTGAAGCGGTTATAGTGGTACACCTGGGGCGGGCTACTCACTTCCTGGAATCGTACCAGGTTGTCTAACTGGATCAGTTGTCCCTGGCTGGAGCGTACATAGAAGGAGGCTAAGTCAACGGGCGCATCGCGATCGGCCCGGTCCACTTGTCCGATAACCTGATATTGTTTCCCATTCATCAGGAAGTAGGCCAGTCGCCGGTTACTGAGGGCTAGTTGCAGCGTTTGGGCCACATCCTGTACTGAAATCCCCAGATTCGTCGCTTTTTCACGGTCAATGCTGATGTTCAGTTCAGGCTTATTGAATTTCAAATCGACATCGGAGTTCTGGAACGTTGGGTCTTTCTGTACTTCATCGAGGAATGTTGGCAGTTTTTCGCGCAACTTCTCAAAGTTGAGGTTCTGGATCACGAACTGAACCGGTAGTCCACCGCCCCGGCCAACCTGAATCGTTTGATCCTGGGTAGCAAACATCCGCGCTTCGGTGAACTTCTTCAAGTTTTTGTTCAGATAGTCGACAATATCCTGCTGCGATCGTGTCCGGTCGCCGGGGTCGGTCATGTTAAGCATTACGAACGACGAGTTAACGGCACCCGCGCCTGAAAAACCAGGTGCTACGACACTAAAAGCCAGTTTTGTTTCAGGAATGGAATCAAGCACCAATTGCATGACCCGGTCGGTAGTGGCAGCCTGTGCTTCGTAGCTGGTCCCTTCCGGCGATGTGATCGAAACGCGCGTACGGCTACGGTCTTCGAGAGGAGCCAACTCGGATTTGAGTAGGGCACCCAGCCCAAAAATCAACAGCAAACAAACGCCAATCATGACAAATGCCCAGCCCCGTTTCCGCATAAAGGTATCGAGCGAGGAGCGGTATGAATCGTCGAGCCATTCGAAGAACGGTTCGGTTTTTCGGTAAAACCAGGAACGGCCGTGATTTTTGCTGGTCAGCTTAACACTCAACACAGGCGTCAGGGTAAGGGAGACAAAGGCTGAGATCAAAACGGCCCCGGCCACCACAATACCAAATTCACGGAACAGCCGTCCGACGAAGCCTTCCAGGAAAATAATTGGCAGAAACACAATGGCCAGCGTAATGGAGGTTGCCAGTACCGCAAAGAAGATCTCATTCGAGCCTTCCCGGGCAGCCTCTTTGGTGTCCATTCCCTGCTCGATTTTCTTGAAAATGTTTTCCGTGACAACAATACCGTCATCTACTACGAGGCCAGTTGCCAGAACGATTCCCAGCAGTGTTAAGACGTTGATACTAAAGTCGGCCACGTACATGATGAAGAACGCGCCGATCAGCGATACCGGAATGTCAATTAAGGGCCGGAACGCAATGAGCCAGTCGCGGAAGAAGAAGTAAATGACCAGTACGACCAGCACGAACGAGATCAGCAGGGTTTCGCCTACTTCTTCGATGGCCCGCCGGATGAAGATACTGCGGTCAATCCCGATGCTGACGATAATGTCGTCGGGCAGGTCTTTTTTGAGCTGATCGAAGCGTTTGTAGAATTCATCCGCAATACTGACGTAGTTGGCACCAGGCTGCGGAATAAGCACTAGAATAACGCCCACGGCACCGTTTTGCTTCGAGATAGTTTCTTCATTCTCCGCGCCCAGCGTGGCATACCCTACGTCTTTGAACCGCACAATCTGATTGCTCGTCTGGCGTAGAATTAGGTTGTTGAAGTCGTCCTCCGTCGTGAGTCGGCCAACGGCTTTAACGGTCAGCTCGGTGTTGTTGCCATATACCTTACCACTCGGTAGTTCAACGTTTTGGGCATTCAGAGCGGCCTGAATGTCCTGCGAGGTGAGCCGATAAGCCGATAGTTTGATGGGATCGATCCACATCCGCATCGCCTGCCGTTTCAGCCCATAAATGTTCGCCTGGCTAACACCGGGAATGGTTTGTACCCGCTCCTGAAGCACGTTCTCGGCATAGTCTGATAGTTGTGTCGGGTTGCGGGTTGTACTCTGAACGGTCATGAAAATGATCGGTTCCGAGTTGGCATCGGCCTTTGTTACCACCGGGGGCGCATCGATATCCTGCGGAAGCTGGCGTTGGGCCTGCGCTACTTTGTCCCGTACGTCGTTGGCCGCCTGTTCCAGATTGGCATCCAGATTAAACTCGATTGTGATCGTGCTGGCACCTAGGGCACTACTGGACGAGATCGTCCGAATGCCTTCAATACTGTTCAGCGACTTCTCAATGGGCTCCGTGATCTGCGATTCGATGATATCAGGGTTGGCACCAGTATAGTTCGTCCGCACCGAAATCACCGGTGGGTCAATAGCTGGGTATTCGCGAACGCCCAGAAATGTAAAACCAATGACTCCGAAAAGCACAATGATGATGGACATCACCATGGCAAATACGGGCCGGTTCAGACTAAGCTCGGGTAGACTCATCTTTTGTTGAGTTTGAGATTTTTAGTTTAGGGCTCACGGTTTGTCGTTTACGGTTTGTGATTGGCTATCGCGAAAGCAGTCTATGCGTCAGCCAACCACAAACCGTAAACGACAAACCGATTACTCAGTTACTCGCTACTTTGGGACCAGTGCCTGGTATGGTTATAACCTTGCCAATTTTAACGGGGGCATCCTGTTTAAGGAATAATAAGCCTGTTGTGGCAACGGTATCACCTTTTTGCAGACCTGACAGAATCTGAATCGTACCGGCTGTCCGAAGTCCGGTTTTTACGTCTTTAAACATAGCTTTGCCATTTTTAACCACAATGACCTGATTGGTTCGGGTTTGTGGAATAACAGCCTGGGTAGGAACAACCAAACTCTGCTCATTCTGAATCGTTAGCGTCACGCGGGCAAAGGTACCCGGCCGGAAAAGGGGTTGCCCGTTGCCTGCCGTCGCATTGTTTACCCGGGCCCGAATGCGGAGGTTACGCGTTTGCTCATCGACCCCTGGTTCAATCGCGTACACGATTCCCTGGCTTTGCTGATTACTCCCATCGACCACAAACGAAATCTTACTGCCTGTATGTACGGTTGGGCCGTATTTTTCAGGAATAGAGAAATCGAGTTTGAGCGACGAAATCTGCTGAAGACGGGCAATTAGTGTACTCTGCGAGACAACAGCACCGGAACTCACGTTGCGCAAACCAATTACGCCCGAAAAAGGCGCGCGGATTTCCGTTCGTTGCAGATTGGCTTTAACCAGTTCAATATCGGCCAGTGATGAACGGAGATTCGTTGTCACAATGTCGTATTCCTGTTGACTGATACCGCCCCGTTCCAGCAATTGTTTGTTCCGTTCTTCGGTTCGCCGGGCGTTGTCGGCCTGTGCCTGAAGCTTCTGAAGTTGTGCCTTGAGGTCCGTATCAAACAGTTTGACCAACAAGTCTCCCTTTTTTACCGGCTGGCCTTCCTGGATATTAAGCTGAATAATACGAGCGGAAATTTCGGGATAAATATCGACCTGTTCGGATGCCAGCAGGGAACCACTGGATACCACATCCTCCCGAAGTTGTTGTGAAATAACCACAAATCCATTCACACTGGCTGGCGCCCCACCACCGGGGCCGCCTTTGCCGCCACCCGGCCCACCTTTACCGTCTGCTGCACCCTTACCGCCACTACCTCCACCACCAGGACCTGATGCACCAGGAGCTGGATGTAAAATCTTATTATACACAATTATCCCGCCGAGTACCAGAACGACGAGGCCGATAGCAATCCATCTTTTCACAGGAATATTTTGTAGAAGGGGTCTTTGGTTTTAACGACCGAATGATCGCATTTGTTCTCTAACTGCAAAGCTATCAAGGTTAATGACTATATCAATCGCCACGTAGCTGGTTCTGAATGGTTTTTCTACGAATTATTTAGGCGAATTAGCCGGATAGATCTACGCTTTTGTCCGTAAAAATGCTTACCGGAGCGCCATAACTTATGTTACTTATTTTACTATAAGGCCATTTTTTATACTGGTTATGAGCTATATATTAGAATTAACTAGACAAGAAAGTAAAAAGGACGCTATATGTATACGTTTCAGGAAGTACTTACCTGCGGTGAGCGAAAAAAAATATATTCTGTGAATGGGCCTGTCTTTCACTGAATAGCCGGTAGCTGTCAGGAATCCATGACCATCAGCAGTTCGCTGATCATCATCGCTGTCGCGCCCCAGACCCGGTACCCCTGAATCTGGTAAAAGGGCGCGTCGACCAGTACGCCCCGAACCTCAATTTGACTATCGCCAACAATGGTTTCGTCTAAAAGGGTGTCCAGGCTTACTTCTACAACCGCTTCTACTTCACGTGGGTCGGGGTAAAAGTCAGGCCGGTAAGGCAGGACCCCAACAACCGGCTGGACATAAAAATTGCTGGGTGGAATATAGAGTTCTGTCAATAGACCCAGCACCTTCACATCCGACACGCGGATGCCAACCTCTTCCTGTGCTTCGCGCAACGCCGTGCGGGTCAGGTTTTCGTCGATCCGCTCCATCCGTCCACCCGGAAACGCCATCTGACCCGCATGAACGCCGTCATACTGGGGCCTTAGAATTAAGGGCAGATAAATGGAATTCTGATAGGGGTAAAAACAAATCAACACGGCACTCCGGCGTGTTCGCTCATTCGGCTTGATCCCGAGCCGATACCGTGCTGTCGACGCCATCTTTTTATGGGCGACCTCACCCGGCAATGGCTTTTCTAGCCGTTGCCGGAGGTGGTTGGCGAAAGTATGGAATGAAGTGTCGATCATTTTTGGTGTCCGGGTAATGGTTTATAATGTAAGGCAGTACCGGTACGATTTATGCGCCAGCCCACCGAAAACCTTAAACCATAAACCTATTTATACAACTTAACTAATTCTTCGGCACATCGTTCACCATCCATGGCCGCCGAAACAATCCCGCCTGCATAACCGGCTCCCTCGCCACAGGGAAACAACCGATTTACCTGAACATGCTCACAGGTTTCGCGGTGGCGGGGAATCCGAATCGGCGACGATGTCCGGCTTTCCACGCCAATCACCTGGCCATCATTACTGAGGTAGCCACGCATTTTCCGGCCGAAATCACGTAACCCCTGCCGAAGTGGCTGCGCGATATGATCGGGAAGCACCTCGCTCATATCCACGGATACCAGCCCCGGCTGGTAGGACGTTGGGAGCAGTTGGGTTGATACCCGTCCGTCCACAAAATCAGCTACGCGTTGGGCGGGCGCCGTCTGTCGGCCATCACCCATTTTGCAAGCCCACCGTTCCAGATCCTGCTGCAACGCCAGTCCCGCCAGTGGTCCTTCGTCAGCATAGGGAAGAAGGTCTTCGTCGGCAATGGCAACCACCAGGCCCGAGTTCGCAAATTGCGAATCCCGACGTGAGGGCGACATGCCGTTAACGACCAGCTCGCCCGGTGCTGTTGCGGCTGGCACAATAAAACCACCCGGACACATACAAAACGAAAAAACGCCCCGTTCTACCCCTTTAAATCGGGTTTGCGCGACTAAACTGTAAGAGGCCGCCGGTAAATAATCACCCCGTTCGGGTCTATGGTATTGAAACTGATCGATCAAACGCTGCTGATGCTCAATGCGAACGCCCATGGCAAACGGCTTGGCTTCGATGCGAACCTGACGGGCCTGAAGCAGGTAAAAAATATCACGTGCTGAATGCCCCGTGGCCAGAATCACGCCGATCCCTTCCACCGATTCGCCATTGGCCAGAACGACGCCTTTTATGGAAGTAGGCCCTACCGCCGATTCGGTGAGGAACAAGTCGGTCACTTTGGTATCGAACCGAATTTCGCCCCCCGCGTTCAGTATACTTTCGCGAAGGTCAGTGACGACGTTTGGTAATTTATTGGTGCCGATGTGCGGGTGTGCATCGACCAGAATCTGTTCGGTGGCACCGTGCGCCACAAAAATTTCCAGAATACGCCGTACATCGCCCCGTTTGGTCGACCGGGTGTAGAGTTTGCCATCGGAGTACGTTCCGGCTCCGCCCTCACCGAAGCAATAATTGGATTCGGGGTTAACGATATGGTCTTTGTTAATGGCCGCCAAGTCGCGTCGGCGGGCGCGTACATCGCTGCCCCGCTCCAGCACAATGGGTTTTATCCCTAACTCGATGAGCCGAAGGGCGGCAAAAAGTCCGGCAGGACCGGCCCCTACAACGATAGCCTGCTGCGCCCGGCTGACATCCGTTTGCGGTTTCTGGTATTGGATAAGCGCGGGCGGAGTTTCGCCCGCAAAGACATCGGCATCAACCTTAACGCGTACTTGCCGATTGCGCGCATCGATCGACTGCCGACGTTTACGCACCACAATATCAGCGGTATTGGGCAGCGAAAGATGATCTAAAGCCTGTTCCCGAAAGGCAGGTTCGTCAAAAGCCAGCTCGGGAGGCAGGTTGAGTGAAATCTGGTGAATCATCGTCAAAAATGAGCCATTACGGCTGGTCGGCAACTAATCGGACAAGAAACGGTTCTGGCGGCAAATTGGGTTATAGCACCCAACCAGCGGAGTCAACCAGTCGGAAATCAACGTGGTTTTTGAAACTGTATTGATTTCTGCAATTTAGTAACAGGTATGCGTCTATTTGGGTTCTTTCCAGACTATTTCAATGGGATTCGTTAGGATAAGGGTATCTACTCAGTGTTGTTTAAGGAGTTACCTTCGGGCCGGAAGGGTAGAATTTACGCCTGATGGTCTATTATAGGGTAGTTAACAAGAGAAAATGACAATGAAGTTTAGCCTCTTCGGGTGGTTGCTGCTGTTCAGTCAGACCCTGCTAGCCCAGTCAACAACGACCCTATCCGAACGCGGGATGCCCTGGTCGCAACGTATGGTGGCAACGATCATGGCCAATAACGCCGATTCTATTGCGTATGTAAAAGAAGGTAAAGATGCCCATTGGGAGTATGAAATGGGTGTCATTCTGCAGGCAGTCGAGCAGGTTTGGTACCGCACCGCCGATGACCGTTATTTTCAGTACATCCAGAAAAATATGGATCGGTACGTGACCGATACTGGCGATATCAGAACCTATAAACTGGATGAGTACAACATCGATTATGTCACCCCTGGCCGCTCGCTGCTGATGCTTTCCCGGCAGACATTGCCCGGTAAGGAAAAATACCGGAAGGCGGCCGACTTGCTGCGGAAACAGCTTGCTCAGCAGCCACGAACCAAAGAAGGGGGCTTCTGGCATAAGAAACGCTATCCATATCAGATGTGGCTCGATGGCCTGTACATGGCCGAGCCGTTCTATGCCGAATACACCCGTTTATACGGGAAAGCCAGTGATTTTGACGACATCGTCAACCAGTTTGTGTGGATGGAAAAGCACGCCCGTGATGAAAAGACGGGACTACTTTATCATGGCTGGGATGAAAGCCGGGAACAGAAATGGGCCAATAAGCAAACGGGTAAATCGCCTAATTTCTGGAGCCGGGCGATGGGTTGGTATGTTATGGCGCTGGTCGATGTGCTGGATTATGTGCCGGAGTCCTATCCGCGCCGGGGCGAATTGGTCGCTATTCTCCAACGGACGTTGCCCGCTATTGTCAAGTACCAGGACCCGAAATCGGGTTGCTGGTATCAGGTAACGGATCGGATTGGTAACAAGGGTAATTACCTGGAAGCGTCTGGCACGGGCATGTTTGTTTATGCGCTGGCGAAAGGCGTTCGAATGGGATATCTGCCCGCTACGATGGTATCATCGGCCCGAAAAGGCTACGACGGCATGCTGAAGAACTTTATCTCGACGGATGCCAGTGGTCAGGTTCATCTGGAGAAGACGGTGCTGGTAGGAGGGCTGGGCGGTAACCCGTATCGTGATGGGAGTTACGCCTACTACCTGAGTGAACCGCTGCGTCAGGATGATTTGAAAGGGGTTGGCCCATTCATTATGGCCAGCGTTGAGATGGAGATCGCCAACGAACGGACAACTGGTCAAGGCAAAACCGTGGCCGTAGATAATTACTTCAATCACGAGTTTCGCAAGGGAGCTGATGGCGAACAGGAACCGTTTCATTACACCTGGGAGGACCGGCAGCATTCCGGCTTTTTCTGGTGGGGAAACATCTTCCGAAATCTGGGCGCTAAAACCGCAACGATAGCAGGAGCACCCACAACGGCTTCGCTGAAAGGCGTAGACGTGTATATTATCGTCGATCCTGATACGCCGAAAGAAACGGCCAACCCAAATTATGTAAATGAAACGGACATAAACGCCATTGCCAGCTGGGTAGCAGCTGGTGGTACGCTGGTGCTGATGGCCAATGACACGTCAAACTGTGAGCACGTGCATTTCAATAAACTGGCCGCTCGGTTTGGAATGCAGTTTCTGCCCGAAAATCGGAACATGGTCCAGGGAACGCAATGGGATCAGGGACAAATAACGATACCGGCCGACAACGGAATTTTCCCTAAAACGCGGACGGTTTATATTAAGGAACTAGCCCCGCTCAGCATCAAATCTCCCGCAAAAGCAGTTGTGACCGATGGGGGCGATGTGATCATGGGCGTCGCTTCCGTTGGGAAAGGACGGGTTTTTGCCGTAGGTGATCCCTGGCTCTACAATGAGTACGTAGACGGACGACGGATACCCGCCAAATTCGAAAACTTTGGTGCTGCGAAGGAATTAGCGAGCTGGCTGTTGGGACGAAAATAGACGGCTTTACGGTAAGACCGTATCCAGTCCCCATTCACTCATCACATCGTTCCTGAAAACCTCCATGCAAGCTTCGTCGCGCATCAGTTTATTACGGGCGGCTATCCACCGGTCGACATGGCTATCGGAATACATCCTGCGCAGCCGATCTTTCGTGAGGTTCAGGATTTTGCCCCAGTGGAATGAAAATGGGATGGACTCAGCCTCCAGGGCGTCCCAAAGCGCTTCACAAAACGCAAGGGTATTTGTCGAGAAAACGCCATCCAGCTCAATGACGCAGGTAGTCAGAAACCTGGTGAAGCCAAGAATAGCCTCTGTCCCTTTCACATACCGAAACGCTACCACACCCGTAAAAGGACCGTTGGTTTCATGGAGCGAAAGAAGAATGTCTTTTACCCGTAGCACATCCGTTAAATCAACGCCGATAGCTGTGCTGAGTACCTTGCCGTGAACATCGGTATTGGAAAAAATTTCACCGTGGGTACCCATCAGGTTGCTGTAAGGCTTGTATTGTGAGTTGGTCAGGGCCGTTACCAGCGCCGGAACAAGCGATGGGATAGCCTGGGTAATTGTGCCAATAAATGTTGGCGCGTCATCACCGGGGCCAATGGCAGGTAGTGCTATGGCCGGTGGCGTGTATTGATCCGTATAAGGGCGCTTATACATGGTGGTTACAAAGGCACCCTTGTCCAAGTCATGCAGGTTGAACAAGGTCTGGAAATGATAGGGACGCTCATCACCCTTTGGCAAAGACGAACCGGTAAAATCGAGCGTACGCATAAGGGCCAGCAGAGCATCGTCAATAAGCATCCGTTCCCGGTAGCATTCGTACAAAAAGAGAGGAATGGTTTCCAGCATAACCCCGTGAATAAACCCGAAACTGCCAAAGCTAACCAGAGCCGCATTGAACAACTCGTCGTCCGGAACCAATTCGGCATTCAGCTTTTTGAGAAATGACGCCGACGCGACCGGATACGACGCTTTCTCAAGCCAGACGTGCCGGGTCGGGCTAATAATGAGGTGTATCCCGACTACAAAGTTCGACATTGAGCCAATGTCGAAAGCGGACCCATGGGTGCCCGTAGACAACGCACCCGCAATGGTTTGCCCATTACTAGCCCCCGAAGTCATTAACGATCGGTTTCGTTTGCGCAGCCGCTCGCTGATTTCCTGAACCGATACTCCACATTGGCAGAAATACAGGTCATCGGCGGTTTTTGGATACTGCTTGTGAACGCTGGCCGGAGTGATCCGAATCGTCATATTTAGGAGCTTCGTATTCAGCAGGATACCATCGGTCGCCGAAATTTTGGTGAACGACCATTCACCCCCGATCGCCCGAAGATGCCGCTTTTTTCGGATGGCTTCGTCAATCAGGTTTTGGATACCTTTGGTCGTCGTGTTGTAATCGGCAACTACGTCTCCTGTATCGTCATTCGCTAGATTGTATAAATTTTCAATGGGCTGTGTATAGGTCTCATGACGTGGAGACCACTGTTGCTGACCAGTAGGGTGAATAATCATGGCATATGGGGATTGATCGGTCAGTCTACAATTCGCCTTCGCGGGGGCAGGGTTTGGGACACTTCCACTCAAGTTGAACCGGGCTCCAGATGCCTAAGGTGGCAACGGTAATGACCGAATAGCCAAAGTTGCTGGTAATCCGAACTTCGTCGAGGCTTTTCAAATTAAGGGCGTCGCAATCAGTGGCAACCACATTTTTCTGGACCAGACCCCAGAAAAACGAATGGGCCGTTTTTTTCTGGTAACCGGTCGATGGGTCAAATTTTGATGTGGTAATGCGATAATGGTAGCATCCCTGCATCGAGAAGAGCAGCAGCAGCAGGTAAACCGGGCGGACGAACGGGGGCTTGGTTTGGCTCATGACAAGAACAGTTTGGAATTGGCTGTAGGTATACAGGCGCGTTTACAAACCCGCCTTACCGCGTGGCGTATAGATACCGGTCTAGTCGTCTTATCGGCCATTTAATTGAGGAAAAGGTTGGTTATACTTAGCAAGCGGCTATGACGAATGTATAGGCTTATCGCCTGATCAGTAAGGCTATACGTCATCATGTATTGGCACGAACGAGAAATTTATACGGTTTTGATTGACTGATAAAAATCGGTACTTTAGGAACAAGCCCCGTCTTTTCGAGTTAACCCAGTATGCAATCTACCTCCCTGAATCCGTCCCGAAATAAGGTCGACTCCTTTGAGTCACCTGATTTCTACTGTCTCGATGATCTGTTGACCGCCGAACATAAGCTGGTTCGGTCGGCAGTGCGCAATTTTGTCAAGCGTGAGATCACGCCCATCGCTGAAGAATACGCACAACGAGCTGAATTTCCCCGGCATATCGTACCGAAGTTTGGCCAGATTGGTGTCTTTGGCGCTACCATTCCGACCGAGTATGGTGGTGGCGGGCTCGATCAAATTTCTTACGGCTTGATGACGCAGGAAATAGAGCGGGGCGACTCCGGTATGCGCTCTTGTGTGTCGGTGCAAAATTCGCTCGTGATGTATCCCATCTGGGCGTTTGGGTCGGAGGCTCAGCGGCAAAAATACCTGCCTCGACTGGCCACGGGTGAGCTGATTGGGTGTTTTGGGCTGACCGAAGCGAACCACGGCTCCGATCCGGGTGGTATGGAAAGTAATTTTATTGAACGAAGCGACTATTTTCTACTGAACGGATCAAAACTCTGGATCACCAATGCCGACATTGCCGATATTGCCATTGTCTGGGCCAGAAATGATCAGGGTAAAGTGCGCGGACTCATCGTAGAACGGGGCATGGATGGATTCAGCACGGCCGAAATAAAAAATAAGTGGTCGTTACGAGCCAGTACGACCGGCGAACTGACTTTTCAGGACGTGCAGGTTCCTAAGGAAAACCTGCTTCCCGAAGCCCTTGGCCTGAAAAGTGCCCTTAAGTGTCTGGAGCAGGCCCGGTATGGCATTTGCTGGGGTGCCCTGGGAGCCGCCATGGAGTGTTATGAAGTAGCCCGGCGGTATTCGCTCGAACGCATTCAGTTTGGCAAACCCATTGCCAGTTTTCAGTTGGTACAGAAAAAACTGGCCGAAATGCTAACCGACATTACGCAGGGCCAACTGCTATGCTGGCGGCTTGGGGTACTCAAAAACGAAGACAGAGCAACAGTGGCGCAGATTTCAATGGCTAAGCGTAATAATGTTGAGATGGCCCTGCGGGTAGCCCGCGAAGCCCGCCAGATACTTGGGGCTATGGGTATTTCGGGCGAATATCCGATCATGCGCCACCTGATGAATCTCGAATCGGTAAGTACCTACGAGGGAACACATGATATACAGCTACTGATTTTAGGCGCTGAGATAACGGGAATACCAGCGTTTAAATAACAGGCAGATTGGTTTCAATGGCGCTAAATGGATGACTCAGTACCATTGAAGCGAGCAGCGCTAAGCGATTTTATTTTATCTTAGCCAGCTAAAAGAAAATCAGATGGGTGCGATGACTGGTACAATGACCCTTTCCAACACTGATATGGCTCTTGAAAATGAGCAGCTCCGGCTTGCTCTGCAGGCCGCTCAGGTAGGAACCTGGGATTATAACATCGAAACAGGACAGGCCCAATGGTCAACGATCTGCAAGCGGTTGTTCGGATTGCCCGAAGATGCGCCTGTTACGGCGGCTACATTGATGGCACAGGTGCATCCTGATGACCGGGAGCGGGTAGCTCAGGCCAACGCCAACATACTGAGTCCACAGAGCGATGGCGACCATAACGTCATCTTCCGTACGCTTAGAGTGGGGGGGGCTCCCCGATGGGTTCAGGCCAAAGGCAAAACCATCCTGAACGATGAGGGGCGGATTCTACGCTTTAATGGTATTGTGTTCGATGTTACAGAGCTGAAGCAAACCCAGGAAGCGCTGCGTCAGAGCGCCGATGTGCTGGAACAACGGGTTGCCGAACGCACACAGGAACTCAAAGAGGCCAATCTGCAGCTAAAAAAATCGAATGAAAATCTGGCCGAATTTGCTTACATAGCCTCCCACGATCTGCAGGAGCCGCTACGAAAGATTCAGTCGTTTGGTGATATTTTAAGAGATCAGTACGAAACGCAACTGGATGAGGGCGTTATGTACCTCGAGCGGATGCAGAGCGCGGCCCGTCGAATGTCGACACTCATCAAAGATCTCCTTACGTTTTCCCGCCTTTCCACCCGCCAGGAGAATACAAAAACGGTATCCTTGACCGATGTTGTTTCGTATGTGCTCCATGACCTGGAGTTAGCCATACAGGAAACTGGAGCCGATATTTATGTAGATCCGCTGCCAAGCATAAAAGGCGATGCATCGCAACTGGCGCAGCTCTTTCAAAATTTAGTAAGTAATGCCCTTAAGTTTGGCCATTCGGGAGCAAAACCGGTTATTGAGGTACGTACAGAATGTGTAACGGCTACCGATTTGCCGCTTGCCGTGCGGCCCGTTCGAGCAGCGGTAACTTACCAGCGCATTGATGTGAGCGATAACGGGATCGGCTTTGATGAGAAATATGTCGAACGCATCTTTCAGGTTTTTCAGCGATTGCACAGTACCAGTAAATACGCTGGCACGGGCATTGGCCTGGCCATTTGTGAAAAGGTAGTTGTGAATCATGGCGGGGCCATTACTGCTCGCAGCCAACCCGGCCAGGGGACTACCTTCAGCGTGTACCTGCCACTTTGAGTATCGTTTGAATAGCGCCCCGGATAAACCTCTCTTGATCACAGTCGTTAGGAAATGGTTAAATCATTCCTGCCCATAAATTAGTTTATTGAGCAAACAAATGGTGACATGAGAGAAATACGCTGGATCCTGTTTTTTCTGTTGGTGGCAGAGGTTGGCTACGGGCAACAAAAAACATCTGCTTTTTTTATGGTTGGTAATTACGCTACCCCAAATTGGGAGAAGTTGACGTTCAACACCACAAAATCGGATAGGGGCATAACGTATTCATACCAGAAAAATGAAGAGGGGCATAAACTGGATGTACTTGGTACCAAAAACGTAGGTAATCAAAAAGTCCTGATGGTCAAAATCCGAAACACCAGTAGGATATACCTGATTCTACGCGACAGAAAGAAGGAAACCTTATCCATGGTTAGCGAAGACGGTACCTACAAAAAGACGTTTCCTTTGGGCTATGAAGGGCCGGTTGATGGCCGCGGCACTTATTGTGCTACCTGTGCCAATGAGCCAGATGACGCGTTTCGGCTCGTGAACTCATTCTTTTTGTAGCTCGCCTGGTCAGCGTTCAGCTTCGTATTGTCAGCTTTTGTCAGCTAACCTTTAACGCCACTTCATCAGCGCGACGGGCTTTTTCCCAAATTCCCGATGTGTTACCACGCCAGTAGCGTAGAAAACCTAAAATGGCGCAGACATTCATGAAAGAGAAGTAAAAAGGAACAAACAGGGCTTTGACCCGGATTCGGCGATGTTCTAACCGGTAGCCCAGGTAAGCGGCTGCGTAAAAAAAGCATTGCCCGATGAAAAAGACCAGCCAGAACAGGTATGTTGGCGTCGTCGTTTGGGGAACAGGCAGAATAAGCGCCAGGTTAGCCAGCCAGATTAGAGGCAGACAAAAGGGCGTTACTGCCCAGCGTAATACCCGATGCGACACGTACTGAAACGTGAGCCAGCCATAGCGAACAACGTTCAGTAGATACAGCAGCCGCATAATCGACTGAAAGCCACCGGCGGCAATGCGTATCTTACGCTTCTTCTCCTCATCGATGGAAAAGGAAGGGCGCTCCAGCGCATAGGCATCCGGTTCATACTCAACCCGGTACCCTCTCCCGGCGATGCGAAGTGAGATGATAAAGTCGTCCAGCAGCGTATCCGGTTCGACGGTTTCGTATAAGTTGGTTCGTACCGCAAACAACTCGCCTGCAGCGCCCACAACGGTATGCAACTGAGCGTCTTTTCGTTTCAGATAAGACTCGTATTTCCAGTATAAACCCTCGCCCGAACCCGCAGCCGATTCACTATCGAGCACCTCGATACGTTTTTCGCCGGCCACCGCACCTACTGACTCATCCCGAAAATGGCGTACAAGGTTGCGGATTGCCCGGCTATTAAGTTGTGTGTTGGCATCGCTAAAGATGACAATTGGCGTATTGACGTGCGTTATGGCCCGGTTCATGGCGGCTACTTTCCCGGCTCGTTCGTCACCACCCAACACGGCAATCTGGCGGTCGCCACCCAGGTGCAACGATTCCAGATAGGCCGTAGATCCATCAGTTGACCCTTCGGTCACAAACAGGAGACGAAGCTTTTCGGCCGGGTAGTCCAGCTCACGGGAGTTCTGGAGCTTGGCGGGCAGGCATCCCATTTCATTATAGGCCGCCATGACCAGCGTCACCATCGGCTCATAGGCGTCGTCATTCGCGACTAGTCGGGGACCCTTGATCAGGGTGCGAATCTTAACCAGTAGCGTAATCAGAATGCCATAGCCCAGGTAAGTGTAGGCTACAATACCCAGACAAAAGAGAAGAAAAAACTGCATGATTAGTTGCAATTGAATGATAGGGAGCCGTCGTATACTGCTTTTTCGCGGGCTATTGCTTCTAAAATGGATAAACCAAAGCCTTCATTGAAGGCAGGGACAGGAAACGTTTCGCTATAGCAGACAGGTTAACTTTTGAGGAAAAATGATCACCGCACAAACGGGACGAGTGTCATACGTTTTCTTTCTGGAATACCGCCTTAACTGTTCTGATCAAAATAATTAAATCGGTTTTGAAGGAATACGTTTTCGCATACAGCGCATCGAGTTGAATCCGCTCCTGATCAGACACTCCGGCTTTTCCTCGTTTGGTTACCTGCCACAGGCCTGTTAAACCGGCCGGTGCGGCAAAACGACGGGCATACGCTTTTGTCGTGAGCTTTTCGGCTTCGTAGGGTGGGAGTGGCCGGTTACCGACAAACGACATATCGCCTTTCAGAATGTTGAAAAACTGAGGAAGCTCGTCGATGCTGGTATTGCGCAAAAATTTGCCAAGCCGGGTTACCCGAGGATCTTCCTTGAATTTCATGAACATGGCCTTCGAATGGCGCATGCGCTGAACCTGAATCTCACAGACCTGCATATTGTCTTGAAACAGAGGACGCTGACAGCCTGTGTTGGCCAGTAAGCAGGTTTCACACAGTTCGTCGGGGGCCTGTTCGGGTTGGGCCGATTTATACATGTTCTGTGAGGCCATCCCGGCAATCAACTTATCGGCTCCGGTGCGCATCGTCCGGAATTTATACATGTCGAACAGCTTGTAGCCCATACCAATTCGCCGGGACTTGTAGAAAATGGGTCCTTTTGAATCAAGGCGAATCAAAATGGCCACCACGATCAGGATGGGCGATACGGCCAACAAGAGGCCAAAGGACAGAACAATATCGAAAAGGCGCTTGCCAAGCGGAATACGTTGCTTTTTAGCGTTCTCCAGTTCGTGGCCGATCTCGTTGTAGTTTTTTCGCCGGATCAGATACGTTAACCGGTTGCGGAGGGCTGCTTCATCGAATTCAAGCGGGAAAACATCAATGGTCGGTCTACCCTCTGCCTGAATATTTATATCTGTTTCTGCATCGGCGCTGAGCAGCATTGTCGAGAACTCATACTGGATTCGGTTTGAATCGACGGTATTTAAAAACTTGAGTCCTCCAAGCGCATCATTGATGATGACTAAATCGACGGGTTCCCCATCCTGTAACCGTTTTATGGCTTCTGTCCGGCTGGATACAGCGGTCAGATGGACCAATTTTGAAAAGGTCTGTTGAAAGTCAAACGATCTTTTGGGATCATTTTCGACATACATGACGCGGAAATCACTTTCCTGAGTTGTGGATTCCGAAAACATACTAGTTTAGGAAGATGAAAGAGATCCTATCGAAGTGGGCTTAAGCGCGTTGAGTCGAAATTGGGGCGAAAGTTCTGGCGTTCGGCGGTTCGGCGCAGAAGGGCCTTGATTTTGGCTTTCACCTCCAGTGGATTGAATGGTTTGACAATAAAATCATCTGCCCCCTGTTCGATGCAGCTAATTTTTAACGCACTGTCTTCCATACTTGATAGCACAACAATGGGCACATTACGGTATACCGAGCTAGCTCTGATCAAGTTGATCAACTCCTGACCGTCCAGGTGAGGCATCCGTAAATCCGTAAGAATAATATCCGGTACGTTTCCCTTTTCCAGCCAGGCCATCGCTTCAATGCCATTGGTGCAGGCGCTCAGGTCAAATTCTGAGCTGAAAGTATGTTGGATGATCTTTCTTATATAGACGTCATCATCAACATGTAATATATGATATCGATTTTCCATCAGGATGTAATTTATGAGATAATTATGAGGAACGCTTTCAAATATAGTTAACTCGTAGTTTATTAAATAGTAAATAGGTAAATAAAATAAGCCTTTATTGATTAGAGGGCTTTTTTTATAAAACAAGATACTTTCCCGCTGATCGCAGTTACAAAAACTGGTATTTGTGTCTACCTGTGAGCAGATCAAAATTAGTTATTTTTTAAGATTAGTTACTTATTTAATGTTTAATCGGTCTCCTATTCTGGCATGTATTTTGTTGAAATTGGTACGTCATTCCTAGTACAACCATTTATAGTTCTTTGTTGTGGGAAAAGTATAATGGTATACTATTAATTATTATATTTGGCTATTGGTAACTAATTGCTGGGTGTCTGATCGGTTTTCGTAAGATAGGCAGGCTTTTTTGGGTAGTACCTTGCCTTAATAAGGATTGATTGAGTTTAACATTGTAGAGAAAATATGGTCTGGAAGTTATATAGAATGATGGCGGTGGTCCTGTTTCGATGTGCTGTCGCGGCCTGTTTTGACCGAACCAGTTCCGGCGAGTTGGGCATACAGATCAATAGGCTGTATCGGCTTAAGCGAATCGTTATCTGTGTTCGGCAGTATTATGGGCTACATCCTAATTTTGCTAAGGATACCTATGGCACCATGGAGAATTATCTGAGGCAACATATCTCGGATCATGACTGGGTCTTGCTGACTCACTTACAGGTTATTAAGCCAAATAAAGGGGCCGTGGTCCACAATCCATTCTTAGATATTGCTTAACCCATAGAGACGGGAATGCCTCTGAATGCGGTCTATGTACCTTATTCAGAGGCATCGTAGTTTATGAAAACGGCAGTGTGTTTTGCCTATCGTTTCCGCCAGTTGAACAGCACCGTACAACCGGCTTCCGGAGCCGTAATTACTTTAAGCGTTCCGCCTTGCTCTTCCACCAGCATTTTGAGGATATTGAGACCAATTCCTGTACTGCTTTCACGTTGCGACTGGCCGCTTGGCTGAAAAAGCCGGAAGAGTTTCGCCTGTTGTTCGCTGGTCATGCCAGGCCCATTGTCGCGGACATAGAATTCAACAAAATCTCCACTCTCGCTACAGCCAATGTCAATTTGGCCCCGGGCTTTGTCGTTGTACTTAATGGCATTACTCAACAGGTTCTGAAAGACTTGCTGCAGTTTAACTTTTTTGGTAAAAAGTACCGGCATTGGCTCTATTATGTTTACCTGTATGTGTTTTGGCGGAAAGAGCAGGTGAATGGTCTGTGTCAGTAATTCAGAAACGTTTATTTCCTCGGAAGCCTGCTGATCAATACTTTGTCGGGAATACTCCAGAATGGTGCTGATCATCGAAGACAGATGGTATCCGGCATCTTTCAGGTCAGCCAGGTAGAGCGCCAGCTCCTGTTGGCCGATTGGCTGACTCTCGTTCATCTCTTCGACCATATACAGCAGAGATATCAAACCGGTAAGTGGCGACTTAAGGTCATGAGCGATCATGTAAACGAACTTTTCAAGTTGCTTGTTGATGGTCGCCAGTTCGACGGCTGACCGCTTTAGCGCCTGTTGATAGAGCCATAACTGCTCGAATACATTTACTTTAGCCTTGGTAATGTTACTGTCCAAGGGCTTGGATAAATAATCAACAGCCCCTTCTTCAAAGCCTTTTAGTACATACTGTTCATCCTTATTGATCGCTGTGACAAAAATGATGGAAATGTCCCGGGTTTTTTGATTGGTTTTCAGAAACTTGGCCACTTCGAATCCATCCATATCGGGCATCTGCACGTCCAGCATGATGAGGCCGATCTGATCGTTTTTCAGGGCATGTTTCAGGGCTTCGTTGCCCGATGTTGCTTTAATAAACTGTCGATTATCATTGTCCAGGAGTTCTTCCAGAACAAGAAGATTTTCGGGCCGGTCATCGACCAAAAGAATTGTAAAGGGAATTGGTTGCTTCGTAGAAGGAAACGTCATACACTACTAATCAGAAATTTACGAATAACAGGTGTTCATTAACTTGAGGAGGATATCGAGGATTTATAGTAGTTCGGATGGATAGTTGACTTGTGAGACCGGTGCGGTCTAACGGGTACGTCGAAAAATCTTGTTCTCGGCGCTGATGGGTTCGAACTGACTTTGCAGGTCAGTAAACAGGAGCGATTCTTTCGATCCAATAGCCAGATAGCCTAAGGAAGCTAGGCTGTCATGAAAAAGCCGGATAACGTGGTTCTGCAGGTCTTTGTTGAAGTAGATCAGCACATTACGGCAGCAAACCAATTGAAACTCGTTGAAGACACGGTCGGTTACCAGATTGTGCTGGGCAAACAAAATCGAATCCCGCAAATTCTTGTTCATAATGACCTGATCGCCAGCTGGGGTATAATACCTTGAAAGCTCCGTTTTGCCACCGGCCTGTTTATAGTTCAGGGCATACTCGTCGATGTACTGGGCCGGGATGAGACCCTGCCGGGCTTTTTCCAGATTGGCAGCATTGAGGTCGGTGGCGTAAATTCGACAGCGCTCCAGAAGATTAGCCTCTTTTAACAGAATTGCCATCGAGTAGACTTCCTCACCCGTGGAGCAGCCTGCGTGCCAGATTTTGATGATTGGGTACGAGGCTAACAGGGGTAACACTTTTTCCCGCAGATTGGTATAAAAGGGTGGATCCCGAAACATTTCGGTCACGTTCACCATAATCGCCTGTAAAAACCAGGCGAAGAAGGCCGCGTCGTTGGCCAGCTGAAACCGAAGCGCAAAAACCGTTTGGATATTAACCAGACTCATGCAACGCAGAATTCGCCGTTTGAGCGATGCCTTGGCATAATTGGTAAAATCATATCCATAAATAACCCGCACCAGCGTCAGGATCTCATCCAGCTCGGTCGTGCTTAGTTCAACATCATGTTTCGTAGTCATGCAGGTAGCCAGACGTGCATTTTGTCCATTAGCTGGTTGATGTCTAGCGGTTTGGTAATGTAGTCGGAGGCTCCGGCTTCCAGGCATTTTTCCCGGTCGCCGGGCATGGCTTTGGCCGTGAGTGCTATAATAGGTAACGCCGTAAATCGGGTATCCATACGAATCCGTCGGGTTGCTTCATAGCCGTCCATGATCGGCATCATGATATCCATCAGGACAAGATCCACCTGAGGATGCTCATCCAGCGTATCGAGCGCTTCCTGCCCATCGCTGGCGGTAATGACCGTTAATTTTTGCTCTTCCAGCAAGGTGCTGATGGAGAATACATTGCGCATGTCATCGTCTACCAGCAGTACGGTTTTGCCTTCCCAGTTTACGTGGCTTGGCACAGGCTGATCGACTGGCGTGGGCAACGGCTCCATAACATTTCGCTCCTGTACTTTATACAGGAAAAGCTCCAGTTGATCCATGAGCCGGTCTTTAGCCTGAACGGAGTCGTGCACAACGGTATCCGACAGCTTCTTCAACTGCAATTCGTCGAAACTGGAGAGTTCATTATCCAGGTAAATAATAACCGGAATCTGGTTCGCTGGCATGGCATCCTGCAGTTGGCGTAATGTCAAAATGCCCCGATCCAGGTCTTTACCAATGTCGGCGATCACACAGTCGTAGGCCTTATCGTGTACGCGTTGCAGCGCTTTGTCATCCAGCACGGCGTAGTCACAGGTAATATCGAAGTGCCGGTCGTTGATGAGCTTGGTGAGTGAATTGTCGGGCAGGTAGTCGCCGGATAGAACCAGCACATTTTTCAGTTGCTCGGCAATGCGGTTGCTGATTCGGGTGAAGGCATCGTCCAGATCCTGTTTTTTCAACGGTTTCTGAATGTAGGCCAGCGCGCCCGGCAGCGCTTGCTTGGGCTCATCGCTGGCCGATATGACATGTACAGGAATGTGCTTCAACTGGGCATCATCTTTCAAAATCCGGAGTATGCTCATCCCATCGAGTACGGGCAGTTGCAAGTCGAGGATTATGGCCGATGGCTCATAACGGCGAGCATAGGTAAGACCTTCGTCACCCTGCAAGGCAACAAGCGCCTTGTATCCTTTAGACCGCGAGAAGTCGCGGACGATGCTGGCGAACCGGACATCATCTTCGATAATAAGCATCACCTTGTCGCCTTTGCTGAGGGTAGCCCGGTCGTCGGAAACGGTATCCTGTTGCACTACGGGCGTTGGTTGACTGCGGGCGGCAGAAGCAGTCCAGTAAGCCTTGTCTGCTTTGGCCTGTACGGATTCGGTAGGAACCGGCTCCATGCCAACTGGCGGCAGCCAGATGGTGAAGGTACTGCCAACGCCTTCTTCACTTTGTAGGGTAATTTCACCACCCAGGCGCTTGATCAGTTCCCGGCTGATGGATAGCCCCAAGCCTGTTCCGCCGTATTTACGACTGGTTGACCCATCTACCTGCTGAAAGGCTTCGAAAATGAGTTGCTGTTTATCGGCTGGAATGCCAATACCCGTATCCGAAACCGAGATGGCCAGCAGTGGTTCTTCCCGCCGAAGTTCCTGTCGGGTGAGCGAAGAATTGAACGCCATGGAAAAGGTTAATGTAACACGGCCATCGGTCGGCGTGAACTTGAAGGCGTTGGATAACAGGTTTTTAAGGATCTGCTCCAGCCGAAGCCGGTCGGTCGTTATTTCCCTCGGTATCGATTCGTGAATGGTTGTGAGAAATTGCACTTTCTTCTCTTCGGCTATCACCGTAAACAACTGGCTCAGATCCCGGACGATACTCTTTACGGAAACCGGTTCGCGCTGTACGTCGATGTGGCCTGCCTCGATTTTGGCCAAATCCAGAATGTCATTGATCAGTTCCAGTAAGTCATTACCCGATTTATGGATGATGTTGGCATACTCGATTTGCTTCGAGGTCAGATTATCAGGTTTGTTGTCGGCCAGTAGTTTAGCCAGAATGAGCACACTGTTTAATGGGGTTCGTAGCTCGTGCGACATATTGGCCAAAAAAGCTGATTTATACTGGCTGCTCACCTCCAGTTCGCGTGCTTTCAAGGAAAGGGACTGCCGTGCAATTTCAACCGTTTCATTTTTCTCGACCAGTTCCGCATTGATCTGCCGGAGTTCTTCCTGCTGAACTTTCAATTCCTCTTCCGACTCCTGTAAGCTTTCGGCCTGCCGCGTAAGCGACTCGTTCGACTGGCGAAGTTCTTCCTGCTGATTGGCGACCAGTTCGCTCTGCCGTTGTAACTGTTCGAGGAGAGCCCGCACCTGCAAGTGCGTTTGGGCTGAGTTGATGGCTACCGCTAATGGCTCCATCAAGCGTTTGAGCAGGGTTATGACCGTTGGTTCCAGTGTTCGAAAGGAGGCTAGTTCGAGTACGCCGATTAGCTCCCGATTCTTCCGATACCATAAGGGAACCAGCACTAACTGACCCGGTTGTGCCTCGCCACTACCCGATTTTAGCTGCCAGTATTCGGCTGGAACCTGGTTGACTATCATGATTTTTTGTCCCTGGCTGGCCTGACCCACTAGTCCTTCATCCAAGCCAAAAGAGCAGGATACATCAGCCGGTAAGCCAATGGCGGCAACGCGCTCCAACCGGCGTTCAGTGGAATTGAACAAGTAAACCGCTCCTGCCGGTAAATCGAGGTGATCGGCCAGCGTAGTAATGATATTTCTGGCTATATCCTGCGGACTGTCCTGATCCTGTAAACTGTGGCTAATGGCCGACAGTCCAGTGAGTTGCCAGTTTCTTTCTTCGCTTTCCTGATTATAGGTTTGCAGCTTCGTCAGGTTTTCTTTTAACTCTCGTTCGGCCCGTCGACGTTTTCGGAATTCTTCAAAAATGACCAGAATTAAAATGAAAATATTCACGACAGCTATCAGGACGGCTACCCACATAGCGCACTCTTCGGTGTAATCGGTATCCGCTTCTTTTGCCTGTCTCTCCAGCAAGTCATGCTGCGCCTGCTGCTTGATCTGGCTCAGTTGCTCCCGAATCGGCTTTAGCTGGGTAGTATTGCCTGCCAGATAAGCGATCGTACCTCGTTCAACCTGGTTAAATTGATTGAACTGAGAAGGCTCCGAGGCCAATAATTCCCTTAGTTCGCTTAGATTTCGTTCTACAGTCGATACGATCAAGTGAGAGGGCGTAAGTGTAGAGGTAGAAGGGGGCGTACTAACGTTTTGAGGGGTACTTTTCAGTTCAAGGAGCGCTACTTCAAGGCTCGCCAGATTTGACGTGATTTTTTCGATTTGTGCTGAATAAGCCAACAGCGAATCATGACGGCGGAAGGCACTGAAGTAAAGCAGAATGATTACGGGTACAGTTATAAACGTTAGGGCAGTGCCCAGATATATTCGACCCGTTAATGATTTTATCATCTACTATTGTTCATTAGTATAAACAATAAAGATATTTTATTTAAAAAATAAAAACAAGATAATCTGTTAATAGTTGCCTATATTCTACGGATATTGGTTGAGTAGTTATACTTAGCCACTTAGATGAACCGGAGGAAGTACTACCCTATTGAAAGCTGTTCAATGAGTTCAGAAAGGCAACCAGGCCGGGCACGTCCAGAATGTAATCGACCTCATTCGTTAAAATAGCCTGTTGCGGCATGAAACCGACCAAGGCTGTTTCGGGTTGCTGAACCACCAGTGTACCGCCTGCTTTTTTTATCGCTGCCATTCCCACACTCCCATCGGCATTAGCGCCCGATAATAAAATGCCGACCAAAGCAGGCCCGTATACATCGGCGGCCGATTCGAATGTGACGTCAATAGAGGGGCGGCTGTAATTGATTTTTTCAGAATCGTCGAGAGCCGCTATTTTGCTCTGTTCGATTAACAGATGGTAATCGGCAGGGGCGAGATAGATGCTCCCTGGCCTGATCACCTCTTTGTCATCTACTTCGCTGAGCGGACTATTCGTTTTGAGCGCGAGCAGGTTGGCCAGGGTAGAGTCGGCCGTATTTTTACGATGCACTACAATGATGAGTGCAAAAGAGAAGGAAGCTGGTAACTGGGGCAGCAGGCTGAGCAATACTTCAATACTCCCTGTAGATCCCCCAATAACGACCGCTTCACAGGGATTCGTCAGCTTATTTTCCGCCATATCTTTTCGCTTTCTACTTGCTTGAATCTTGGCTGTAAGGTTGAGAATTTCAACGTTTCTTTGGCCCCCAGCGCCAGGTAGCCCAATGGCCCGAGACTTTCATCGAAAAGGCTCATTACCCGCTGCTGAAGGGCTTTATCAAAATAGATCAGCACATTTCGGCACATGATCAAATCAAATTCATTGAACGACCGATCGGACACCAGGTTATGGGTCGAAAAAACCATTTTTTCGGTAAGGTCACTGCGAAATTTGACGTACCCGTATTGGGCCGTATAATAGGATGAAAAGTCGTTTATGCCGCCCGACTGCATGTAGCTTTCAGAATACTGCTTCATGGGCGCCATCGCAAAAATGCCTTTTCGGGCGGTTTCCAGAACTTCCGGATTCAGGTCAGTGGCGTAGAGTAACGATTTGTGGAGCAGATTCGCTTCATGGAGTAAGATCGCCATTGAAAATACTTCTTCGCCCGTCGAGCAGCCTGCATGCCAGATCCGAATAAACGGTTTGGCTGTCAGGGTAGGCAGAACTTCTGTTCGGAGTGCTTTATAGAAAAGCGGGTCCCGGAACATTTCAGTTACGTTCACGGTGAGTTCTTCAACAAAACGCCTTAAATAATCGGCATCCGACCGGATTCGGTAGCGTAACTCCGCAAAGCTCGGAAACTTGTCCAGGGTCCATATCCGATTGATCCGGCGTTTCAGAGACGCCCTTGAATAGTGGGTAAAGTCGTACCCGTAAATGTCGAGCAGATCGTTCAATAAAAGATCAACTTCATTCTCTTCAATCATGGTGGTTCATTAACTATTCGATAACAGCAGCACCAGCCGATCAACGTCGATTGGCTTTGCTATATAGTCCGTTGCTCCCGCCCGCAGACACTTCTCCCGATCGCCCAGCATGGCTTGGGCGGTTACGGCGAAAATGGGCGTGCTGGCCCGGTTATTCAAATTCTTGATGCGTGGAATGGCTTCATAACCGTCCATTTCGGGCATCATCATGTCAATAAGAATCGCATCAACAACTTCGTTGGTTTGTAGCAGGTCAATGGCTTCCTGAGCGCTATTGCAGGCTATACAGTGAAACGATTTTGCCTGGAGTGTCGCCTTCAACGCAAAAATATTTCTGGGATCATCGTCAATGATTAATACCCGTTTTTTGTCCATTTTGTCAAGCGTTTTACTGTTGGTATATAAAGAGGTACTGGTTGTTGGGCAACTAGCTGGGAAGCCTTCTCTGCTTATTTTCTGTCATATAGCCAAACCCGGAGGAGAGATATAAGCTGGTCAATATCAACGGGTTTGGTAATATAATCGGAGGCTCCGGCCTGAATGCACTTTTCCCGGTCGCCGGTCATGGCTTTGGCCGTTACGGCAATGACCGGCAGGTTCTTCCATTGATAATTTTCCCTGATTTTACGGGCTGTTTCATAACCGTCCATTTGGGGCATCATCATATCGAGCAGCACAACGTCGATGGCCGGGTTTTCTTCCAGTTTCTGCAAGGCTTCCTTCCCGTCCAGGGCAGCCACAACCGTCATGTTATACTGTTCGAGGGCTTTCGAGAGCGAGAAGATATTGCGTACGTCATCATCGGCAACCAGCACCGTTTTCTGATTGAGCACCTGGCTTAACGCCCCCAGTTTTTTCGACACACCGGTTTTTTCGGCCGACAGTTTGTTTTCCTCAACCAGGTGCAGGAATAACGACACTTCGTCGATCATGCGCTGGTAGGAGTGAGCGGTCTTGACAATGATCGAATCAGCATATTTTTTGATTTTCAGCTCCTCCGACATCGACAGACTTTTGCCCGTAAAGATGATGATCGGAATGGATTCCAGTTCTGGGTTTTTCTTGGCCTCCTCGAGTGTTTCATACGCGTTCGAATTCGGAATGCCCATGTCCAAAATCACGCAGTCCACTTCCTTGCTCTTTAACGCATCCACACCTTCCGAAATATTGCTCTTTAACTCCGATGTAATGTTGAACGTTTCCAGGAAATAGGCAAGAGCCTTGGCGTGCTTGGGATTGTCTTCAATGATCAGGACTTTCTTGGCATCTCGATTCAGTACCTGCTCTATTTTTTTAAAGACTTCGTGCAACTGTTCAAACGCGACCGGCTTATCCACAAAGTCAATGGCTCCTTTCAACAAGCTCTCATTTTTCATTTTGTGCGACGACATGATGTGCACCGGAATGGGTCTGGTTTGTGGGTTAGCTTTCAGCGCATCCATCACCTGCCAGCCGCTCATCACCGGAAGTTGAATATCCAGCAGGATACCCAGCGGTTTATAAATGGCCGCCAGTTTAAGCCCTTCGTCACCCTGAACCGCCACAATGCCTTTGTAGCCTTTCTTACGGGTATAATCCAGTAGTGATTTCGCAAAATTCGTGTCGTCTTCCACAATAAGGATCGTCTTGTCATTCGTCGTAATCGAATTGCGATCGTCCGGAATGGCATCCGGAATGGTGGTGCTGATGTACTTTTCACCGGCTGGTTCAGCAGGCGTCGACGGAGATGGAGTCGTTAAGCGGGGCTGAAAAGCCGTTGTCGGTGCCGTATGGCGAGGAAAGCCGGTATCCGAAACGACGGGCTGTATTCGTGGGATTTCGGGTGAAGGTGCCAGCTGAGCGCTTAAAATCGGGATAGTGACCGTAAACGTCGATCCCTCGTCTACCTGGCTGGACAGCGTAATTTCTCCCCCCAGCAATTTGGCCAGTTCGCGGCTGATGGACAGACCCAGACCTGTTCCACCATATTTTCGTTTGGTGGAGCCGTCCGCTTGCTGGAAGGCTTCAAAAATAAGCGGCTGTTTTTCGGGCGCAATGCCAATGCCGGTATCGCTGACAACAAAGCAGAGTTTGTTGTCCTGACGTTGCCGTTTGATGGTAAGCGAAACACTGCCCGTGGCGGTAAATTTAAGCGCGTTGGAAAGTAGGTTTTTAAGCACTTGGCCCAGCCTCATCTTGTCCGTATGAATAACGGCAGGAACATCAGTTTCCTGGTTGATGCTGAAGGCCAGTCCTTTCTCTCTGGCCATAATTCCGAACAGGGATTGTAATTCATCCGTAATTTCGGCGATTGCGACATCCTGATAATCAAGCGTCATTTGCCCGGCTTCAATCTTCGACAGATCGAGGATTTCGTCAATCAGCCCCAGCAGCCCGTTCCCCGACGACTGAATGACGCGGGCATATTCAACCTGATCATCCGACAGCGTCGCTTCATGGTTTTCGGCCAGCAACCGGCTCAGGAGCAGAATGGAGTTGAGGGGCGTTCGAAGCTCATGGGACATGTTCGCCAGAAACTCCGATTTATACCGCGTGGTCAACTCCAGTTCATCGGCTTTCTTCTGAATTTCGCTGTTTTTCTCTTCCAGTAGAAGGCCACGCTCTTCGAGTTCGGTGTTGGTTTGTTGTAATTCCTCCTGCTGAACGCGCAATTCTTCTTCCGATGCCTGGAGCTTTTGGGCCTGCATTTCGAGTTCAGTATTCAGATTTTCCATTTCCGAATGTTGTGCCTGTAACTCTTCGGCCTGTGCCTGCGTCTCCTCCAGGAAGTTTTGTAGCTTAAGGTAATCCAGAGCGGAATTAAGGCCAATAGCGATCATCTCCCGATTCTGTTCCAGAAAGTTCATTTCCAGTGAGGTTGGCTTTCGGAGGAGGCCCAGTTCAATAACGCCGAGGCATACATCACCATAGATGAGGGGAGCAATCATCAGAGCAATGGGCCGAACGTGGCCCAGCGACGATGTTATCTGGCTATACTCGGCGGGAATATCCTGTACCAGAATTGTTTTCTTCCGGTCAATCACCTGCCCGATTAGTCCTTCGCCTGCCTGAACCAGAACGGGTGCCTGATGGGTTGCGTAACTACCAGCTAATTTGAAGGCTGAGTCGTGATCGAGCAGGTACAGAGTGCCTACCGGAGCGTTTAGGTACTCGGAAATCGTATCGATCAGGCGATTGGCCAAGCTAGTCACGTCTTTCTCTCCCCGAATGGCATCGCTTAGTTTGACCGTACCCGCCTGGAGCCAGTTTCTATCCGTTAAATCCCCGAACGTTTCCTGGAGGGATTTGGCCATCTGGTTAAGCGCCTTCGAGATACGGCCCAGCTCATCGTCTTTTGTATCCTGACTGCGCACCGAATAATCGCCCCCGGCAATTTCCTGGGTAATGTCTTCCATGAGCGCAATGCGCCCGGCAGTTTCAATATATTTTTCTTCGGCCAACTGTTGTTGCATCAGCCGGTCGTTGAGGTCTTTTTTGATTCGAAGGTAGGTAAAGGCCGTAATCAGGATGGAGATGAGGGCCGCGATGACCAGCAGGAAAGGCGTGTAGGTGATGTAAAGCTCCTGTTGTTTGATGCGGGCCTGCAGCAGGGCATTTTCCTCCATTTTCGTCTGATTAACGATCATTCGAAGGTCGTCCATAATCTGTTTGCCCCGAACCATTTCCTGATGCCGAGTTGTCGTGTCATGCATGAAGGAGTTGTTCCGCCGGACCAGATCGATGACTCGCTGCATCTGGGTGAACTTAGCTTCATACAAGGCCTTTATCTGGGCAAGGTGTTTTTGCTGCGCCGGGTTATCGATGGTTAGTTCGATCAGGCGATGATGACTGGCCTCCACTTTCTCACGGCTACCGGTATAAGGCTGTAAAAAGAGCGGATCGAGGGTAACTAAATAGCCACGTTGCCCCGTCTCGGCATCTTTAACGTACGAGATAATGTTTTCCGACTCGATCAGTACCTGATTCGTGTGGTTGACCAGTTCAGAGTTACGGATGAGCTGTTGAATACTGTAGTAAGAAGCCGAAAGGCTAACCAGCAGCAGCAGCGTCGAAAGCGAAAAGACAGTCTGTAATTGTCGGATAACCGAATTTGAAAATTTTTTTGGCATGAGGAATAGGTTATTAGCGACTTACATAACAGATACCTGACTGGTTTGACTGACCGGCAAAACGAGGATAAAACGGGCTCCTTCGTTAATCCGGCTCTGGGCCGAAATAAGGCCGTGGTGTTTGTCGATGTTCTTTTTTGCGATGGCGAGGCCAATACCGGTACCCTCATAATGCGTTTGGGTATGCAGTCGCTGGAAGATCACGAAAATACGTCCCAGAAACTTTTCGTCGAATCCAATACCATTGTCCTGCACGATAATTCGACAAAATGCGCCCGTAGGGCAGGGCTTGCCATCGATGGCTTTTGTTTCAATTTGTTCGGCCCGAATGGTTATAACGGGTGGTACCGATTCCTTTGCGAATTTGAGGGCATTACTGATCAGATTTTGAAAAATCTGGCGCATTCGCGTTGGAATAGTATCGATGACGGGCAATTGGCCAACGTCTAGAACGGCCCGTTTTCGGTGGAGGGCATCGTCAAAATCCAGCAGCAGTTCATCGAGCAGCGCATTAAGATTGGTTGGCTGAAACGCTTCCGGTACGGAGAGCTGGGAGTACGCAAGCAGGTCATTGATAAGTGTAGACATGCGCGCCGACGATCGGATGGATCGATCAAGATACGAAACGGCGTCGGCATTGTCTTTGAGGTATTTTTCTTTGATCGTATCGTTCAGCAACTGTATTTTTCGGAGAGGCTCTTTCAAATCGTGCGATACAACCCAGGTAAATTGCTGTAACTCGTGGTTGGTTTGCTCGAGTTCCGCGTTTTTGAGCACGAGTTCATTCGTGCGCAGTTCTACTTGTTGTTCCAGCAACTCTGCCGCCAGTTTTTGCGGATGAATGTCCGTAAAGGTGCCAATCCACCGGCTCAAAACACCCTGTTGTTTAATGGGAACTATGCGCAGCAGATGGTAGCGGAAGTCGCCCGTGTCAAGGCCTTTCAGGCGCACCTCACGGGTGAGCTCAGTGCCATTGGCAAATGCCTGTTTCCAGTCTTCCCACACATCATCGTCGGGGTGAGCTTCCGGAAACGTTGATGAACTGGTTGCATACTGAAACCAGTGTTCATTGACATACTCAATTTTACCACTGGCAGCTATGGTAAAAGCCATCTGGGGTAGGGAAGACAGTACAATCTGCAAGGTCTGCATTTGCTCCGTTAGTGCCTCCTGCGCCTTTTTACGAACATCAACTTCTTTCCGAAGGGAATCCTGAGTGGCGCGTAGTTCCTGCTGCTGCTGGTATAGTTTTTCAAGCGTTTTGACTTTCAGAACCAGAATGTCCGGATCAACGGGTTTGGTCAGGTAGTCAACTCCACCAGAGGTGTAGCCTTTGGTTATGAATCTTTTTTCGGTGTTAACCGCCGACAGGAAAATGATGGAGGTGTCTTTTGTTTTGCTAAATCCAGCAATGGCGTTGGCTACTTCAAACCCATCCATACCGGGCATCTGTACATCCAGTATAATGACGGAGTAGTCCGTTTTTAGGACTTTTTTCAATGCTTCTTCACCTGATTCGGCGGTGTCGACCGAGAAGCGATGTAGTTCGAGAATTTTCTTTAATGGAATGATATTCTCTGGCCTGTCATCAACAAGAAGAATCATGGTAACCTTTGAAAACGTTAAGAGTGAATGTAGCCAGCCGAATGATCAAACGTTGGTCTGAATTGCTTAGAACGCATTTTTGCAATTCTCCTGTGAAGATAGAGCCTTAGTTTGGGTGTTTCCAAATCTGGCCAGTATTGACGTACGGGAATTATCTGGCACAAAATTACGTCTGTCTTCAACGAATGCCCCTGCACAATGATGGCCGTGGAATGGTGTCACACCTTTGGGGAGCGATTATTTTGTCGGTCGTTCAGCGTTCCGGCTTGTCATAAGGGGTGAACAACCTACTCATAATTACTACATTTACTATACCATACAACCGCTGATAATCGTCTATGCAATTACTATACTCATACTTGCGCCAGTACTGGGGATTGCTGATTCTGGCCTTGTTTCTGGCCGCGATCAACCAGGTTTTCTCGTTACTAGATCCGTATATTTTTCGCAAAATTATTGACCAGTATGTCGTTAAGCCAGGTGGAAGCATACACGACGTTAATTTCTGGGGATTCCTGAGCGATGGCGCTGGCCTGCTGATTCTGCAGGCATTGGGCGTGGCGATGGTGAGTCGTATTGCCAAAAATTTCCAGGATTATTACGTCAATGTCATTACGCAGCGGCTGGGTGCCCGGCTCTACACCGATGGGTTGCGGCATTCGCTGGAATTGCCGTATCAGGTATTTGAAGATCAGCGGTCGGGGGAGACTCTGGGCAAACTTCAAAAAGTACGGGCCGATGTAGAGAAACTGATTCAGTCGTTTGTCAACGTATTGTTTACGTCTGTAGTCGGCATCGTGTTCGTGATGTGGTATGCCAGTACCGTATACTGGCCCATTGCCCCGGCCTATTTCCTGACGATTCCGCTGTTGGGCTTTGTGAGTTCGTTGCTGAGCAAGAAAATCAAAATTGTCCAAAAGAATATTGTAGCCGAAACAACAGCCCTGGCTGGTTCAACAACGGAAAGCCTTCGCAACATCGAGCTGGTCAAAAGCCTGGGACTGGCCCAGCAGGAAACGGAACGCCTGAATGCCACAACGGGTAAAATTCTTAAACTGGAGTTAAAGAAAGTCCGTTATATACGGTCGCTGTCGTTTATACAGGGAACGTTTGTCAATCTGCTACGCAATGCCATTATGTTGCTTATGCTGTTTCTGGTGGTGCAGGGCCGAATTACCGTCGGGGAGTTTTTCTCGCTCTTCATCTATTCATTTGCCATTTTTGGACCCTTGCAGGAACTGGGTAACATTATCAACGTATACCGGGAGACGGAAGCGTCGCTGGCGAATTTTCAGCAGATTCTCGATACCCCAAGAGACGTGAAGCCAGCTCATCCGAAGCCCATCGATAAACTTAAAACCCTTGCGTTTGACGGTGTGCGGTTCAAACACCTCACGGCCAATGTACCAGCGCTGGATGGTATTTCATTTACGGCAAAACTGGGCGAGACCATTGCGTTTGTTGGCCCATCGGGCTCGGGGAAAACAACTTTGGTGAAATTGCTGGTAGGGCTTTATCCGCCGTTGGCCGGTAAAATATTGTACAACGATATTCCCGGATCGGAGATTGATCTTGACGAGCTGCGCGAACAAATTGGCTTTGTTACACAGGATACGCAGCTTTTTGCGGGGACTATTCGCGAAAATTTACGGTTTGTGGCCCCCAATGCCACCGACGAGGAATGCCTGACAGCCCTGCATCAGGCCGCTGCCGATACGTTGCTCAATCGTGCGCCACAGGGGCTCGATACGGTCATTGGCGAGGGCGGAGTCAAAGTTTCGGGCGGTGAAAAACAACGCTTGAGCATTGCCCGTGCGTTGTTACGTAAACCAACATTGCTGGTGTTTGACGAGGCTACGTCTGCGCTGGACTCACTTACCGAGGAAGAGATTGGTAAGACCGTTCGCCAATTGTCGGGCTCCCGGCAGCACATAACTATTCTGATTGCCCACCGCCTGAGTACGATCTTGCACGCCGACCGGATTTTCGTACTCGAACGCGGTCATGTGGCTGAGGAGGGTGCTCATGCCGATCTATTGACGCAAAAGGGTCTCTATTATGCCATGTGGCGTCAGCAGATTGGCGAACGTAAAGAAGTTCAGGTACCCACTCAAAAAGCGATGTTGCCGAATTAGGGGTCTTTGTTGAATCTTAGCCAGATAGTAGTTGTAGTTGGCTGATTCTAAACCTATAAGGTTTAGTCGCGTTTGCCTTTGCCATCCTTTGCTGGCTGACCCGAACAAACGCGGCAGAGGTAAACAAGTTCTACGGACCATCCCCGATCAACGTTCCCCACCGAAAGGGTAATTTGCGTTCGGGGTGTGAGCCAGATGGTATTCTTGGTGTCGCCCAGTAAAGCGGTTTTTCCGCGGCCGTATTTCTCGGTCATCTGTTTGTCAAATTCGGCGGAGGCTGCTAGAACATCATCTTTTGTGATCGAGGCTGTCGTGTAGTAATAGTAGGAGGCAGAAAGCAGCGAATCGCCGTTAAACTCATACTCAAGACCCACCATTCGGTCGTTCAAGGGCACCCGGGCATAAATCAACTTCTCTCTTTTAGTAGACGTGGGCTTTGTTGGTTCGGCTTCTTTGACCTGTTTGGGTGTAAATCCCCACCGAACTGTCCGCACATCGGCATTCTGCTGCCCATAAAGAAGCCCTGTAGCTGGTAACAGGAAAATGAACGCAGCCGCGACTGCCTTAAAAAAGAAATTCATACGTATGAGTTTACCGTAGTGTTACAAAAGAAGCCGTACTAAGGGGCGTTGCCCTCGTTACGGCTTCGTTAGTTTTACCAATGGCCCGCCGAAGCGAGCCTGTTTATTGCTTCACGATCACACCGTCGGCAACGAAGGTGAGTGCTTTTTCGGGTTTTGTAATCTTGGCAATTTCTTCTTTCGATTTCCCGGCGTCCTCGGCAAAATGGCGCAGGTCGGCAACGGGCGTTGTAGTGGTTTCGGCAGTACCTTCGACAACAACAGTTTTACCGACAATATCTTTTGGCACAAAGAAGCCATAATCTTTAAACGTCACGCGCATCGTCTGGCCATCGCCGGTTTTGACCTTCATCCAGCAGCCTTTTACCTTGCACACCGACTCAACCGTGCCTTCTACTTTGGCAGGCATTTCTGTTTTATCGGCCATTTTAGTCGTCAGTTCGGTAGCCGGGATGGCCCCTGTTGGCGTAATTTTTTTGCCGTGGTAACTCACATCGGTTTGGGCAAAGGCGCCAAAGGATACCGCAACGAGCAGGGTGGTGAGCAGTAAGTTCTTCATCGTTTGTTCGATAAGTATGAAGGTGTTTGTATAGTTGTCAGGTACGACTACGGATGTCCGTTGATGGCTGATACGTGAAGCCAAATTTACCATTTTCAGCGCATTACCAAAATGCTGATCGAATTCAATTTAAGTAGGATCTTGGTAATGCGCTGTCCTGAACGAGCCATTAGGTCCAGTAAAGTATCGGTGCGTTCGGAAAGCGCTTCGTCCATTCGGTATAGAAAAACGCTTTCATTTCCTTCATTTCCTCCGGGCGATATACATATTTAGTGCCCCCGAATTTGTTTCGCTTCTCGGCGCGTGTCGTCTCGTCCAGATCGAGTGAGGTATTTGGATACCACTGCAACAGCACATCTTTTGAGCCCGGTGTGAAGCGGTGGCTGATAAATTCGACGTTCATGTCCAACGGGCCAAAATCAAGTACTTCAGAAATTCGGTCAAGTAGGGTCGTGTAGTGTTCACGCCAGTTGGGAATGGCCATAATGGGGGCAATGACCAGCCCGACTGGGTAGCCGCCACCGCCCCGTTCCTTGGGTAAGGCCAGCTTACGAATCGCCTGCAACCGGGCTTCTATAGAGGCCGTTCCCCCTTCGAGCCGACGGGCTATGGCGTCGGTGTTCAGGCTTACACGGGCGCGGGTGTGCCCGTTATGGGGAAGGTCGAGGAGGCTATCGACCTGATCATATTTCGTGACAAAGCGAAGTTCGCCCATTGAGCGTGTCCCATAATAGCGAATGCACTCGGCCATACTGCCCGTCAAGTGCTCGATGCCCAACACATCGGTATAGCAACTTACCTCGAATGTGGTTGGACGAGCAGCGATGTCTGACCCATCAGCTTGTTTTTGCCAGGTACGGTTAGGCGGATAAGTGCCTTCATAAGCAGCGGTGCCTGCCAACATCTTCGGCAGGTTAGCATAGGCACGAACAACCGGAGGCCCGGAGAGACTGCCCGCCAGATAACAATACTGACAGTGAGCCGGGCAGCCCTCTGCCAGGTTCATTTGCCAGTCGGCAGAGGGTGGAATGGGTTGCAAACGGAAAGCACTGGGTGGTGCGTTCACTACCGCCAGGGTGTTTTTGGCAATGCGGTAGGTTTCTCGCTCATCGGCTCCACGAAGGCCTGTAATGCGGTTGTTCTTTGCAATTTCAATCGGCAGATCGAGTGCGGCAATGCGCTCGTACATCGCCTGGCCAAACGGTTCTTTTAGTGCATCAGCCGTGAAAACAACGCGCTTCGGCAGCCAAAGACGGGCTGATTTAAGGAGGGGTTCAGTTACTGGCTTTTCAATTGGTTCAGACATCATAACGGAGTAGGAAAGCAACGACGGTAAGGTTGAAACGTACGTCTGTTACCTGTATGTATAACACAGAATCGCTCCAGATGAATCCCGGTAGAAGGAAATGGTTTGGTGTGTAATTATTTGGTTATGAGATGGTTGATTTATTATTTTTCAATTGCTTTCTTCACGGGTTTTAGGCTTGGCAAGGCTTGATGTGGTAGCGTAGAAACGGGCGATTATTGAGCTTATTAAGCATTCGTAGAAGATATACAGATGGCATAGTTTACTTTGCGCCGGGTTTCAATCCGGTGTCTAAAAAGTCTTAGTTATAGGCGTGACTCTAAATCACACAAAAGATGGAAGCAGAACCAATGAACAGTCAACGTCAATTAGGTACAACTAGCCAATCGTTTATTGGCTGGACAGATGGACTGACCGACGAACAGTTCTGGGCGAAACCTGG
Source organism: Spirosoma horti (assembly GCF_054776595.1). Taxonomy (NCBI): domain Bacteria; kingdom Pseudomonadati; phylum Bacteroidota; class Cytophagia; order Cytophagales; family Cytophagaceae; genus Spirosoma; species Spirosoma horti. Next base: position 5,047 of record NZ_BAAHBQ010000003.1, on the reverse strand, counting down.
CGGAAAATGGTCCGTTGCCGAGGGTATCCAGCACTTATATCTGTCGGCCCGACCGGTGGCACGCCTATTGGCTGGCCCTCGTGAGGTGCTGGATCAGTGGGGAAGGGCAGATACGCCATCAAGGTCATATCAGGAGATAGCATTGGCTTATCGAATGGTACTGGCAACGGGTGTCAAAGCTCCTGAGAGTATGTTACCACGTACCGATGACATGCAGCTGAGCAGGGTTGAACTCGTAGAACGATTCCGAAGTATCTATCAATCACTGATTGATGCTACTGACAACTGGTCAGCCAATGAACTGGATGAATATTGTATTCCTCACCCGGTGCTGGGTAAGCTAACTGTTCAGGAAATGCTGTATTTCACCAGCTTGCACACAGAACACCATCGAGAGCTAATGCAGAAGCTATGAAATTGGCGTCGAAAGAAACGAGCTTATAATTGGACGGCCTCTTTTAATCCACCTATTAACTACTATCCGTCGATGCTCTCGAAATAAATTAATGCCATACACTTGCCCTAACGAATAAAATTCGTCAGGGACTTTACTAAGTAAATGAGCCTAAAGTAAGTTCAGGATAAGGCCGTTCCTATAATTAGGAACGGCCTTATTAATTACTGGATGTATTCATTAACTCCTAACACTGGCAATACTTCACGCATTGCTGGTACACCCTCCTGAAATTTATCGTCAAGGATAATACACGTAGTGATTGACGTTAATTTTTTACGCTCGACGGCTAACAAATTATTGCCAATAATGATAGAAATGGCATGATGGTGTAAAATTTATTTCTATAAAGCATACGTCTGTATAGAGAAAACTTTACTTCTCAGGTAAAATGTAACAACAGTGTTAAACGATGCAACGAGAGTGTTAGCATTGGAACTGAAACAGGATGTACTTGCCGACGAAATTAAAAGCAATTGATTGGCAGTGGAACGACGGTTACCGTCAGACAAATACTGCCTACAATCAGCTGTCAATACAATCTATTAGCAAGAACCACAACATGCCTCTGAAACAGAGCCGGGATTGATCACGAACATCTTATTACGGCGACCTTAAAATTGTCTTTTATGAAATCAGGGTTTTGGTTCTCAAGATTGCTTCCCGGTAAACACCAATAATCTGCCTACTTAGTCATTAGATAAACACTAAATCATTTTATGAAGATAACTTTTTACGTTCTATTTATTTCGCTCTTAGTTCTTGCGGGTACGTTAGCTCAGGCGCAGACGACCTTTACGGTTACTACGACCAACGATGCGGGCGCAGGTAGCTTGCGGCAAGCTATGCTCAATGTCGCTGCGTCCGGTTCGGCAGGACCCTTTACCATTACCGCCAGTGCCATAAGCGGTACGATTAACCTGGCCAGTGTGCTGCCTGATATTGTTGATAACGTATCCTTTGTCGGACCGGGTGCCAACAGCCTCACCGTGCGCCGTAGCTCGGGCGGCAACTACCGCATTTTTAATATTCCTAATGTCAACACGGTCAGTTTCGATGGCTTTACTATTGCTGATGGCTATGCTGATCAGGCTGATGGCGGGGGGATTTTAAACGGCGGTATTCTGACCGTGTCCAACTGCGTTTTTCGAAGTAACCGGGCTGTCTCCACAGGACCGGTTGGTGGAGGAGCTATCGCGAACCAGAATCAATTAACAGTTAATAACTGCACGTTTGCCGGGAATGGTAGCTTAACAACCAGCAATCTTTACGGTGGCGGTTTAATTCATTTGGGGAGCCTTTTAGTCGTAAGCAATTCCGTATTCTCAGAAAATTCAGCCGACTTGACTGGTGGCGGTATGTATATTGCTGGTTCGGCTATCACCATCACCAATTGTTTATTTGTTGGTAATTCATCACCTACTGGTGGAGCCATAGCGTTTCAATCGTTTGAATCAAATTCAGTTGCTACCATCATTAATTGTACCTTTAGTAGTAATCAGGGATCAGGTCGGGGAAATGCAATCTCTTCTGTTAGTGGTGGCACACAAAAATTAATTAATACAACGATTACGGCTAACACAGGAGGTGATGGGGCTATTTTTAACGCAAATAGAGGAGCGGCCATAATCCTGAAAAATTGTATTGTAGCGGGGAACACAGCCAATATCTCTGGTACGGTAGATGCGGCTTCCTCTTTCAATCTAATTGGTTCCGGGGGGGCGGACGGTCTCACCAACGGGGTCAATAACAACATCGTGGGCGTCAATCCCCTGCTGGCTCCCTTAGCTGACTATGGGGGCACTGCCCAAACCCATGCCCTGCTGCCAGGTAGCCCCGCCATCAATGCCGGTACAGCTAGCGGTTCCCCCACGGTTGATGCGCGTGGTGTCAGCCGGGTTGGGGTAACCGACATTGGTTCCTTCGAGTCGCGGGGCTTCTCAATGGCCGTGTCCAGTGGCAATAACCAAAGTACTACGGTCAATGCGGCCTTTGCTAATCCACTCGTGGTTACAGTCAGTAGTACCAACAGTGAGCCAGTGGCCGGTGGCGTGGTGACGTTTACCGGTCCAGGGACGGGAGCCAGCATCACCCCCGCATCTGTAACGGCCAGCCTTGGCACCAACACGGCTTCAGCATCCGTCACGGCTAATGCTACGGTAGGAGGTGCTTATGCTGTGGTGGCCAGTGCGGCCGGGGCTAGTCCAAACCGAACCTTCAATCTAACCAATACGTCCGCTGCCCCCACCATCAGTAGCTTCACGACGTTGGATAACACCATTTGCGTAGGCAGTTCCATCACCTTTACAGCCACCATCGGCAACGTAACGGGCACCTACAACTACACGCTCACCAACGGTAGCAGCACGTCCATCGCGGGTGCGTCTGCCAGTACTAGTTTTAGTCAAAATCTGACCGCTGCGGGCTCGGGTAGCCAGAGTTTTACGTTAACGGTAAGTGACAACGGTCAAAGCAGCCAGGCTTCAACAAGTGTGACCGTCAATAGCTTGCCTACGGTGGGGCTAACCAACAACGGTCCCTTGAGCTGCACCTTGAGCAGCGTCACGCTGACGGCCACCAGTGGGGCTAACTCCTATACCTTCACGGGCTCCGGCGGGGCTGTGTTAGCCGGCTCAGGCAACACCCGATCGGTGAGCACCGCGGGCACGTATTCGGTCTCGGTGGCCAATGCCAGTGGCTGCGTTAGTACAACTACCACTACTGTCGCCAGCAACACGGCGACTATCTCGGTCAGCAATCCCGCTACGACTAACGGGGTGAGGAACATGGCCTTCTCTCAAACCTTTACCGCTTCAGGTGGGGTTGCACCCCGCAGCTTCTCGCTGGCTAGTGGTACGTTGCCAACAGGCCTAACGCTCAATACATCCGGTCTGTTGAGTGGCACACCCACCCAGAGCGGTAATTTCCCTATCATGGTGCGGGCCACTGATGCTAATGGGTGTTCGGGGGCGAGTAGTACCTATACCTTGACGATTGTAGACAACTCGCCCATCATCGAGGACTTTGCTGCGATTACCCCTACGGTTTGTGTGGGTAGCCCGGCAACGTTTACGGCCACGGTGAGCAACGTCACGGGTACTTACAACTACACTCTCACCAACGGGATCAGCACACCTGTCACGGGTGTCCGATCAGGTACTAACTTTAGTCAGAATGTGACCTCTTCAGGTTCTGGCACGCAGAGCTTCACCTTGCTTGTCAGTGATAACGGCCAGTTGAGCCGGGCAGTCACCGAGCTAACGGTGAGCCCGCTGCCCCTAGCCAGTCTGAGCAACAGCGGTCCCCTAAGCTGCACCAACACTAGCATAACGTTGACTGCTGCAGGGGGGAGCTCCTACACCTTTACCAATAACAATGGTGAGGAACTGGCTGGATCAGGCAACACCCGCACCGTCTCAGTAGCGGGTACCTACACCGTTCGGGTAGCTAACGCCAGCGGCTGCGTGAGCACCACTACCACCACGATCACTAGCACGACGGCCGTCCTTACCGTCTCCAATCCCGCCACCCGAAACGGAACGGTGAACGTGCTCTTCAATCAGACCTTTACCGTGTCCGGTGGCACCTCTCCCCGCCGTTTCAATGTGGCCAGCGGGACTTTGCCTGTCGGCCTGAGCTTATCAACAGCAGGCGTTTTGTCGGGTACACCCACGCAGGGTGGCAGCTTCACCATCACGGTACAGGCTACTGATGCCAACGGCTGTTCGGATACGGGGGCTGCTTACGTATTGACCATTGTGGACAACTCGCCCATCATCGGGGACCTTGCTGCAGTTACGCCCACCGTCTGCGTGGGTAGTCCGGCAACGTTTACGGCCACGGTGAGCAACGTCACAGGTACGTACAACTTCACGCTCACCAACGGCATCAACACGCCTATCACGGGCACCAGATCGACGGGTGCCTTTAGCCAAAGCCTAACCGCTGCGGGAACTGGTACGCAAAGTTTCACCTTGATTGTCAGTGATAATGGCCAGTCGAGCCGAGTAGTCACCGAACTAACGATGAGCCCGCTGCCTGTAGCCAGCCTGAGCAACAGCGGCCCCCTAAGCTGCACCAATACCAGTGTGGCGTTGACCGCTACGGGCGGAACCTCCTATACCTTTACCAGGGGTGGAGTCGTGGTCGGTACACCGGGCTCGTCGAGCACCGCCGAGGTGAGCGAATCGGGTACTTACACCGTGCGGGTCGCCAACGCCAGTGGTTGTGTGAGCACCACCACCACCACGGTGCAGAGTGTGACGGGGACGGTAGCGGTGAGCAGGCCAGCCATCACCACCGCGACGCTAAGCAGTGCTTTCAGCCAAAGTTTCACCGCGTCGGGCAGCAGCGGGCCGTACAGCTACAGTCTGGTCAGCGGCAGCTTGCCACAGGGCTTGAGTCTGAACGCTACCACGGGGGTGGTGTCGGGCACACCCACCCAGAGCGGAAGCTTCCCCAGCACGGTGCGGGCCACCGATGCCAACGGCTGTTCGGGCACCAGTGCGACCTATGCGCTGGTGGTGAGTGCAACCAACCCCACCATTGCCGGGCTGGCCGCTACGCCCAATCCCGCCTGCATAGGCAGTGCCA
>NZ_BAAHBQ010000002.1:0-982815 GCF_054776595.1 Spirosoma horti | reverse complement strand
CAAAAAACTAAGCAGTTATCGATGCTCAAACGACGGAAAAGTCATATTTTTCAGCGAGTACAAAGCGGTTAAAACCGTCTCATCTCTTTTCACCCGCATCTGTCCACTTTCGGTTGACGACGTACACAGAATACTCCAAATGAGTATGGCTGCCGCTTAAGAAACCGGATTTCAACTATCCTAAGATAAAGAATAACGTAACCTATCCGCCTGTACAAGCACTCAAGCACCCGGTTAGTGTTCATTTATAAAACGAAGAAGCCAAGCAGCCGTGCTTGGCTTCTTCGTTTTAGCATTAAATCAAATTATTTTTCTTTAGGTTTTCTAAAAGCATAGGTATGTATTCTGTCAATTCATCAAACGTTAATGACCCAACAGGCCTGTCGTTAAGTTTCGATTGATCGACTAAATACTGAGTTATCTTTTTCATGATTCCCTCAGGACCATCATTGTGAGCGTATTTCAGGAGAGTTATGAGGCCAAATCTATCAGGCAGTGTATAGTGACCTCTGTTGGACCCTATTTTATAAGCCTCTTCTCTGTACTCGTTGTCAAGGTAAATCAGTAGTTTCTGATAAATTCTTAACGGTATTTCGTCGTGGAAATCGACATTCGTCGTAGTACCTCCATCATTTTTGTCTACTACTTCTTTTATGTCTGGGTCGGTATGCAAGCGTCGGGAAAACTGAATAAGAGTATTACGCTCTGCTTCACTTATGAAAGGGTTTTGCATGTTAATATGTTTTAGCGTGTCTTTATTAATGCAAAACGAGGGTACTAAGTTTTATAAATTTATTAATCGGCAAGATAAATTAACTTTTTCACGCAAACTGTCTGGAACCGTTTTTGGCTGAGCTTTTTAGTGAAGAGTTGAGTAAATAGCTGATTCATTTAACTCTACTTCAGCGTTTGTTACGCTGGCGGTAACCGACTTCAAACCAATGCGCAAGAGTAAACCGGCATATAGAGATGGATATGGTTGATTAATTTATTTATCAGGTTTACAGCAACTTAAACCAAGTAGTAAATTAGAAACTGCCCCTGAATTGATTTCGGTATTTTGAAGTTACCCCTACGAACACCAACCTTACTATTTTATGGAAGCCAAACAAACAACTAACCCAGTACCAGTTTTAGGAGAAGGAAAAAAACAGATTTATAAAGCAGCAGCGGAAGCCTTCGTAAAAGAGGTTAAAGAACTTATTCAGACTTATGAGCTTATTGAGATAGCCCACGCTACCAATTATCAGGGACATGGCACCTGGGCCACAGGGAATGTGTTGGCGGGGATTTATATAAATCAATTCCAGGCGCGTGAGGCTGAGTTAAGAGAGTTTTTTACTGAAAATTATGGCAATAAGGACGGACATGGATTGTGGAGACCAGATTATTTTAGAGAAAGTTTTTAAGAAATTTAATCTGGATTCAAGAGAAGGGATTAATCCAGTCTTTGATCGACTCAGATTAACTATCGGCTGGATAGCTTACATGGCTAAACAAATCAACTAAATCTGAATCTTAATAAGTGAAGCCCGGCCTCATTGAGACCGGGCTTATAATGTCCTGCCCATTGAGATAAAAAAGATTGTCGTTAATATCTCCATTATATCCTCCGTTTATCATCAAGCCGGGTATCTACCAACAGACCTAGGCTCCGCAGGTAGCGCATCGTTACTTTGGGGTCGGTATGCCGGTTGTGACGCATGATCCTCATCAGATCTTTCGTTTGTATCCATAGGTGAACATTACGCGTATGCTCCCACCCATACATAGTGTACTCAGCACCCACCCCTAACTCATTAAGGACTTGTCGGTAGTATTTAGAAAAGAAATTGGGGCCTACTGGCTTTAGACCTGGCTTAGGGTCGCAGTAATCACCTGCTACACCTTTAGCTTGGTTGCCAAAAATGTACCAATCCGAAGGTAGATTAGTTAAGTTCATGTTGCTTATCACCTCAGCCAAGCCCGGTGAAAGATCAACCGGCTCCGTTCGGCCAGTCTTCGAGACGCTTCCTGGTACTAGGATAGTATTGGTCTTCCATTGAATGTCTCCTATTGTTAGTGCTATCAGCTCATTAGGTCGAATACAGGTGTAGTACAGCCATTGAATAAACTGGTATAGCTGCAAACCCTTTGGGGTGTTCTGCCCTTTCAGGTGCTCGGTAATCTCGGCAACCATCTTGTCATTATAAGCTGTATGACGTCCGGCCTCTTCACGGAGTTTCTTGATGCTTTTGGCCGGATTAGTGCGGATGAGCTCCCTGTCTTTCCAGTAAGCAAAAAACGCTCGAATGGTCTTGAGGGCAGAATTGTGCGTTGTAGCCTTCCACTTCTTCTCAGACTGTCCAAAGTCGAAATATGCTTCCAGATCAGCAGATATAATTTCTTTCAGCGGTAAGCTCGACAGACCTCTTCTTTTGCTCCATTTTAATAAGTTGTTCAAAGTAGAGCAATAGCCCCGCATAGTCTTTTCACGCAGCCCCTTTTTCTTGACCTCAATGTAAACTTTTACTGCCTGTGCTAGCGTGGTGATTTCGCCAAATACCTGCTCTTCTATTGGTAAAAATGGGTTGTAGCCCTTTTTAAGCAACTCCGTAAAGTGCTTTATTACCTGAGCTCCATACTTATGGCGATCAACCTTAGTTTTTAGTTGGTTCAGCTTACCAGCTTCTTTGAATCGCTTGAATTTCTTGGTCTCGGGATCGAGGTAGGAATAATACACGAACCAACGGGCGGGCTTGCCGCTTTTGTTTGTTAAGCTATCGCCACAATCATACAGTTTGGGAAGTTTGTAGGGCTTGATGATACCCCTTTCTAAATGGGCAAGAGATTCTTTAAGTGGCATATTGAGCAATGTTTGAGTGATAGCAGAAACGACAATGCCTGCCAACTGACTAGAAGGCAGGCATTATTATGTAACTACTTGCAGGATTTTTTGTCTATACCAAACATCACAGCTCAAATAGCCTTTTTGTACTCTCCAACTTAATCTAGCTGCGGGTTGAAGTATTTCAATTAATGCCTTCCTGGCCATGAGACCAAGATCTAGGCTAGTGCTAAGCCGTTCACATAGAGCCAGCAAGAATTTTGTAAAACTTGATTTGTCTCTTAAAGGTCACCTACTTAGCATATAAGTCTATCCCAATGTTGATTTATATATTGAATAGAATTGGAGAAAAATAAAAGAAAACGAGCGCTACTGTCTTCAACCAGCCCTTCCAGATCAAATTTTGACTAGAAATGCTAAGTTGACTACTATTAAGCACCAAATCAACTATCTAAATAACAATAAATACTACCTTTTGTCCTAAATACGAAAATAGTATATAAATCAGTGAAATTTAACTTAACAGAATAGAGGTTGAACCGATAATTTTACTCCCCACTCTCGCATCGGTATACCTATCGATGTGCAGAGTTGTGGATAGAAACTAAACGCTGGCACTTGTAGAGCCAGCGTTTTTAGAGAAACATACGCATACTGGATATTGGCGATTGGTTGGATTTCTCCTTTTTCTACTGGTCGCAACGGTAAGAGTAGATACGTGGGTTCGCCTTATTTGAGTCCCTTTAACTGATCGTTAGCCGTTTACTCTTCATGGCGCTGGCCATTCAACAGACGATCAGACAAATCCTGCCTGCTCCCCAGATCGCATTCGGATGATAGCGCGGTAACCCGTTGGCTGGCAATCAGCAACCAGGTACTCTCCTCCTGCCGACAATCGGACGTGTAGCCCTCCATCCGAATAGCCATTGCCCGAATGTCTCCGCTCTTCCAGCTTTCGCCCATGATCTGTAGGGGCTTATCCGGCCTGCTGAGGCAAAGCGAAAGGTTGGTTTTCGACAGGAGGTTGCCGTTTCCATGCTTCGCAACAAAGGCGTTCTTTAGCGCAGGACTATAGTCGCAGGAAATGGCGAACAACTGGTTATCATAGAAAGCCAGCGAGAGATTGCTGACCCGGATGGCTGCCACCTCCGCCGTGGGTGCTTTAAACACACGAATGTGCGGGCAGGTTAGGGTTAGCGTTCCTTTGACATAGACCTGATCTTCTTCTTTAAAGACAGATCTATCCAACGATTCAGGCGAAGTAACACCAATCAAATAATGGCCCAATCCGTCCACGTTGGGTGAAACGCCAACGCACCAAGGCAGGAAGAGCAGATATAGGAATACATAGTACATGGCTAGTAGTCAATGACACAGTTCAGCAAGAATACACATAAAAGCTGCGTTCTTATGGAGTTGATCATTGATGGCATCAATGCTTCCACACGTTTCATTTGTATCCCGTATGTACTCGTATAGTAATACAGCTGTGACATACAAAAATAACTGAGATACATTTTCTACCTTTATTGCCCTTTACAATCGATAAGAACGAGTACATAACAGACTGAACGTTAGCCCTTAAGATAATGGTACAAGATTCCCGATTCGATGTTTTAGTCATTGATGATGATCAAGCAACATTCGATTTGATCGAACACCTGGCAAATGAACTGTTTCCAGAAGCCAATTTTATTTGCCTGCTTTCCTCTCAACAAGTGACCGATTACCTGGAAAATCCAAAAAACAAACTACCGCAGCTAATTTTACTCGATATTGATTTGCGTCAGGATGTAGACGGCTTAAGCTTACTCCCTCATCTACATAGTCGGTTCAGAGGGCAAGTTCCTATTGTCATGTTCACCGTGTCGACTTTGCCATCGTTCATTAAACAAGCCTATTCTTTAGGGGCAGTTGCCTATACAACGAAACCTCAAGATCTAGCTGGCTGGAAGGAATACATCAGCATTTTGAGAAAATACTGGTACGAGATCACGCTTCTTCCGCCAACGGCACCTCCGCCCGTTCAGCTCTTAACCAGACGGTAACCTTTACATCGACCTGCACGTTAATGGGCAGCAAACCGAACGGGTTTCAGGACAAAAAAAGCATGGATACATCGAACCGCTCCACCCGGATCAGGGAGCCAAAGAGCGCTTTCTTTGCCGATTGATCCGTTGAATCAAAGACGCGAAAAGTAGTCCAGCTCACATAGGCGGTATTGGTATCCACCTCAAGATAACCGGCGGCCGGAAACCGGTCTAACGGAGGCACATACACAACCGTGAGCGTAATGCTGGGGTCCCCCTTGGGATAGAATGTCCAGGTGAGCTTCATAACTTCAGGAAAATCGCGGCAAGCTACGAAACCGTTCCGTTTCCTGACACCTGCACCCGTAACGGGAGCGTGTCTGCCAGACCATTTACGAGCGAACGGGCACCGTTAAAGAGCAACCGCCAGCGCCAGTTCGTACTGTAGACGGGTGTAGTCCCCAAACAGCGCATCAATTTGCCGGGCCAGTTCAGGGGTAAAGAGGCCTACCTCCCGTCGGGTAACGGTTGTTATATCGAATCCCCGTAACTGCAAAAAGTATTTTGACACGGTTGGGTAGACGGTGTGCATCACGTCCATATGGTCGATGATAAACTGTTGCACACGGGAAACGGCTTCCTGCTGGCTGGCGTCATCGTAATGGCGACAAAGCCAGACGATCAACTCGGGGAAGTAATTACCCTGAATGCAGGAAAGTCCCGCCGAACCCGCCCGTAACGAATCGACAGCATGGACCATGTAGGCATCGTACAATCCAAAGCCGGGCCTTGCAGCCAACCGAAGCTTTTCCTTGATCTGCCCCAGATCGAGCGAGGTATCTTTGTGGTAAATCACCCGCCCTGTATCCACAAACAGCTGCAGTTGCGGGGGCGAAATCAGGCGTTTATACGGAACCGGGCATTCATAAAAACCGACCGGGATAGTGCCCGTGCGATCCAGCAACTGAAAAACACGTTCGTTGAATACCGAATCCGGGTCGGTTTCATTAGCCAGCAAACCCGTGATCAGAATTACCGCCTGCGTACCCGTATCATGTACTTTTTTCACAAAATCGGCCTGTTGATCAATAGGCCCGCCAAACGTTCCCGTCGCGACCACGGGCACCAGGCCATTGGCCACCTTTACTACATGTTCGATTACCCGAAGCCGTTCGGATTCGCTTAGCTCGAACATTTCACTCGACAGGCAATTGGCAAACAAACCAGCCGCCCCAGCCTGCAAATAGAATTCCGTAAGCCGGGTAAGTGCCTCGAAATCAACAGCGCCAGTTGTCGTAAATGGCGTAAGCATAACAGGAATGAAGCCTTTTTCGGATGTTTTCATGTTAATCGTGCGAAACAACAGCGCCTTCAGAACGATGTCTGGTGCTACGGTTGGTAAATGTTGTCAATAGTACGCCCGTCAGGAAAATAGTCAATGTCCCCACAACGATGATCATGTTGCTGTGCAGGCTATTACGGACGTGACTGTACTCGTCGGGCAGGTTGCCGGAAAACGTCATCCAGAGAATCACCAGCACGCCAATCGTGGTTGCCGTCAAGGCTACAGGATTGCTCGTTTGGCGGCTGATCAATCCCAGCAAAAATAGTCCGAGCATACCAGCGGCAAAAATACCGGATAATGTCCACCAGGCATCCAGAATACTTTTTACCCCAATCATGGCCAGCCCCGCTCCCAAGCCCGCCAGCCCGAACACCACCGTTGTTAGATGCAGCAGCCTCAGCCAGTTGCGGCCCGACAGGTGAGCGTTTATGTAGCGTTTATAGATATCTTCGGTAAATACTGTGGCCGATGCATTCATTCCTGAACTAATGGTGCTCATGGCGGCCGATAGAATAGCCGAAATGATCAGGCCCATCAGCCCCGGTGGCACTTTAGTTACCATAAAATGCGGCATGATTTTGTCGCCATAATCGGCGGGCTGAAGCGTAGACACCAGCCGGGTAATGTCAGCCGCCGACGCACTGGCGGGCAACCGATCCAGCGCCACTTTTTGTTTAATGGCCTCGATGTATTCGGGATGAAACTGATAATAGGAGAACAAACACGCGCCAATGATAAAGAAAAGCAGCGACGCCGGTACATAGAGCCACACACAAAGCCAGAGTGATTTCGACGCTTCTTTGGTGGAAGCCGTTGTATGATACCGCTGAATGTAATTCTGGTCCATTCCGAAGTTGTTCAGGTTAATAAAAAAACCATACAGCAATACGACCCAGAAGGAAGACTCTGTGAAGGTAAACGAGAATGTACCAAGACTGAACTTGTCATTAGCCTGCCCGATCTCGACAATTTTAGCGGTTCCGCCGGGCACCGATTCGACAATCAGGTAAAGAATAAGCAACGCACCAGCGGTTTTGATAACCGCCTGCACGACTTCGGTCCAGATGACAGCTTCCATCCCACCCAGAACGGTATAAACAATGATGCAAACGCCCATGATAACCATGATCAGTTGCATGGAATAGCCGGTAAGCGCCTGTAAACTGAGCGCAATCCCCAGGAAAATAGAGCCCATCCGAGCCAGCTGAGTCAGTAAGAAGCAGACAACGGCGTAGGTTCTGGCCCAGGGACCAAACCGATGTTCGAGATGTGTATACGCCGATATTTCGCCGGTACGCCGGTAAAACGGTATAAAAAAGCGAGCGGCTGTATAAGCCGCCAGGGGCATCGACAGGCTGAAAACAAACGCATTCCAGTTGCCACCAAACGCTTTTCCGGGCACGCCCAGAAACGTGTTGCTGCTTAGAAACGTAGCGTAGATGGATAAGCCCGTTGCCCAGCCCGGAATCAGGCCGGACGCTTTCGTGAACTGATCAGCACTTTTGTTTTTCCGGGAAAAATAAACACCCACCAACACCATGGCGACTAAGTAGCCGACAATGACAGCCAGATCGATGATGGGCAGATTTTTCATACGGTTAAACCATTAAATGAGTTCGTCATGCTGGTCACAATTGGCCACGCTGCAGCCTAAAAGCTGCCGTTAATAGCTTTCTTACTCAGGCTGAACCAAAACTCCTTTCTTCAAACACACCTCAGCATTCCTGCTCAGCCAGAATTTTGTCGTACAGGAGCCGCGCATATTCACGCGCTCGTTTGATCCGCATCTTAACCGCACTCGTGGTTATATCCTGACTGAAGGCAATGTCCTTGATCGGTGCCCTTTCTTTGTATTTAGCCAGCAGCAGGTCACGCTGGTAGGGAGGCAGTTGGGTAAGCACCTGCTCGAAGGCCTGAAAGTATGCCTCATCTGACGAACTCACCCAGTCGGTCATCTGCGACAGATCGTATTGATAATTCCGCCACATGGTCTGGTTCTGCTGCTGTTTCCGCAATTGATCGATGCAGTAGTTTACCGTAACGGAATGCAGCCAGGTGGTAAATTTCGACTCGCCTTTATAACTATAAACCTTCCGGGTCAATTGGACGAAAATATCCTGTACGAAGTCTTCTGCATCATCCGTATTGCTCATATAGAACAAGCACTTTTGATAGACCAGTTGGCGGTGGCGAATGTAAATCTGAGCAAAGTACTCCTTCTTACCGGTGGTAATGTAACGCGTAATAAGTTCTTGATCGGATAGCTTAAGCATACTAGTTTCAGAGACGGTGGGATTATGGCAACCTATAGATCATTTGCCGGTTACTGACGCAAATCAGATTCGGCAACTCGATCATAGAACAAAAAGTAAAGTTAGCTAACAGCACTTTAGGCTACTTCAGGCCACTAAACGGCAAGGAAAATCGGCGATAATACCGCCCGATTGCATTAACTCCTGCCAATCAAATCTCATTATTTTTTTCGATAGTATCGAAGGGCGAGGCTTACCAAAAACCGATTATTACATGAATGATCTTTTTACTGTTACCAATAAACGATTCCATGCAATAAGTTGCCCCGAAATTACGCATTACAATGACTAAGTAAATATACAAACCTAAGTAAGCACCACTTATAGAGCCTTATTTGTATTCAAATCCCTCATTTTCATGCACAAAAAGTAAAAAATCAGCTACCAGCCAAAGACGACAATGCAGCCCAGAATAGCTTACTCAAAGCAGATAAGGAAAGCAATTAACTGTAGCAAAGCAGGCCCCGAACAGATTATGGCATAAAAAAATGGGGCTGCTTACTTACGTGTACTGTTCATACAGCGTTACTGACCATTCATAGACCTGAATCTATAACCTATACCTATATACGCAACACTTCTTCAACAGCAAGGAGCGATGTGGTCATGAGCTAAAAAAAGATACATTTCCTAGGTTAGTCAGGGGCTCAATTACTTAGGATAACCAAAAAAACACGACCGTATAACGAGGCCTCCTGTCTGCTGGAATCCGCCCGTGTTCTGTAGTTTTCATCCATCACTAGGCGCAGATGGATCCGTTGAACCGATGGGGCAGATGGGCTCATTGAACGAGGTTTTGACTCGACCATTACCCGATGCGGCTTTGTAATCTTCAGGAATAGGGGCGCTGGTTAAGTATTGTCCAGTACTGGCAAATCTCGGTCAGCGTATTTTTCAGGGCCATAAACTCAGTTGGTTTAAGAACAAATGAGTTAGCGCCCGCACGATAACACTGCTCGATTTCCTGCGGTGAACCCTCACTCGTCATTATAACGACAGGGACTTGCTCCCAACTTGGTTGCTGCTTCAGCAGGACCAGCGTTTGTAAACCAGTCAGACCAGGCATGTTCAGATCCATGATAATAAGCGCAGGCCGGACTTCATCGGCCGGGCCACAGCTTTCGGTCAGGATATGCTGATGCAACGCGTCGCCACTTTCAAAAAAGTGCACACGGAGGTCGGGCAAGAATCGGGCGAGTACTTGCTGAAGCAAAAAACGGTAGTCTGCTCCGTCATCGACGATATAGATCATTCGGTTTACGACCATAGGCAACCCGGAGCGATCAATTTATAACTTTCAATACGTTGAGGCAATCCATTTTGCTGCATTCGCTTTTATATTTTTACGCTTATTTTCTGATCGACCAACAGGCATAAAACGGCTGAAATCAGCGGCTTTATGCCTATCAATCCTAGTTGCCCGAGGACTAGGGGAAGTCTACCCGTATCACCGTACCTACACCAGCCTTGCTTTCTACCTCAATCCGTGCTTTCAGCATCGTACTGAGCTGTTTGACAATGGATAAACCGATGCCCTCGCCCGAAGCCGGTGACACAAAGGGCTCCTGTCCGCTAGGCAGCGTCGCTTCAGTCTTGTTGAGCAACTGACGGGTCGTTGACTCGGGCATGCCCGGCCCCGTATCCTGCACGCTGAGTTGCCAGCCGCCATCGTTGCTTGCTCCCCAGGTAATGGTTACGCTCCCTTCCCGGGTGTATTTCAGGGCGTTCAGGACCAGGTTTTGCGCAATTCGCTGAACCTTCACTTGGTCGCCCGTTACGGGCAATGTATCCGGTCCTTCAACATGGATCAACAGTTGCCGCTCCGCGGCAACGGGTTTCATACTCTGGCCAAGTTCGCGCAGGAGCGTAGAGGCATCGAAGAACTGATTAAATACCTGCTCCTGGCCCGACTCCAGACGCGAGTAATCGAGCAGTTGAGTCAGCAGGGAGGTTACCTGACCAAGGTTTCGGTTCAGCATACTCAGCATTTGCTCCCGTTCTTCTTTGGTATCCATCAAGTTCAGCAGGGAAGCCGCCCCCTGAATAACCCCGAAGCTACCCCGCAGGTCGTGCGAAGTTGTCCGCAGGAATTCGCCCCGTTCCCGCACATACCGGCGCATCTGCTCCAGGTCCAGCATGGTCTGCTGCGAACGTTCCAGTTCCTGAAGCCAGCGATCCTGCTGCTGTTCGGCCTGTTTTAACTGAGTAATATCCAGCCCCGTCAGAATAACGCCATCATCGTGCCTGTTGATGGACATGCTCACCCATCGCTCCTGACCGCCCACAATCTCCTGCTGCTCCCGATAGGCGGCTTTACCGCTGGCATGTACCTGCCGAAGCTGATCCAGGGTTTCTTCCTGCCATAAGCCATCAGCCAGTTCACTGGCCAGTTTACCCGAGAGCCATTTCATCGACTCATGCACAATCTGGGCGAATTTTTGATTCCAGACCACCAGTTTAAAATCGACCACCTCGCCCTGCTCCGACCGGATAGCCTTCAGTAAGCCAATGGCGGCTGGTGATGTATCGAGGACGGCCTGTAGGTTTTCGGCCGTTTGGCTTAGTTCACCATTGGCCTGTACGAGTTTGGTATTGGCTACGGTCAACTCGTGTGTGCGTTCCTGCACCCGGCTATCCAATTCCTGATTCAGGCTTTTTTGAACGTGTACCTCGGCACAGGTTCCGATAAAGCCACTAAAGGTACCGTCGGGGCCAAAGGTGGGCTGCGCATTTTCCATCATCCAGCGATACTCACCATCGCTTCGCTTCAGGCGATACTCGGCCTGATAGGGCTCCTTGGCAATAAAACTGGTTTTGTATAAGGCAATATACTCTGCGCGGTCTTCGGGGTGAATGTCTTTTACCCAGCCCCGTCCTGTATCCTGACTTATCGTACGGCCCGTGTAATTGAGCCAGGCTTTATTGAAAAACGTGTACTGGCTGTCGGCCCCGGCTACCCAGATCAGCGTGGGGGCCGAATCGATGATGTCATGTAGCCAGACCTGGCGTTCTTCCAGCATCTGCTGCACCTGCCGCTGCTCGGTAATGTCTTCGATAGCCAGCAGAATGGCTTCCTGCCGTTGCTGCTGAATAACCCGGCGGGCATGTACCCGCATTACTTTTTCGCCAATATCAGGAAACACGTTCTTCATTTCGAATCCCTGAATAAACTTATCCTGCCGGAAGACCTCGTCCAGCAAATCGCGCAGACGGGGAATATCCCACTGCCGGTTCCCAATTTCATAGATCAGCTGCCCCACGGTCGTCTCCTCTCTCATGCCATAGTTCTGAAAAAACGCCTGGTTGGCACTCTTTACCCGAAGATCCTTATCGAGTACGAGCGTGGCTTCGCGGATGGTCGAAAAGATGGCTTCGGCATACATGTAGGCTTCCGTAAGCTGATCATTGCGGAGCTGTAACTCCTGATTGATCGTTTGCAGCTCTTCGTTGGTGGATTCGATCTCTTCTTTACTCGTTTCCAGCTCTTCGTTGATGCTTTGCAGCTCTTCATTGCTGCTCACAATCTCTTCATTAGCCGATTGCAGTTCCTCGTTGGCTATTTCATGCTCTTCAATGATGGCCCGCATCTCCTCCCGAACGATGGCCAGTTCTTCCTCCAGAGGGTTGTGGAAGCCATCTGTCAGCTCAAACCCAGGGGGTATAGTCGGCAAAATCTCCTGAAAAAGAATCAGAAACAACCGTTCTTCAGCTTCAGCTCCATCGCCCAGGGGCAGCACGTCGATGGAAACGAGGTGGTTTTTCCCGTTTACCGTGATCGACAGGCCAGACTTATGCATTGGCTGACCCGACTTCCGGGACTTATGGATCAAGTTGCGAATCTCAAAGGCCAGCGAGGGGCGTGCCATTTTCATCAGGTTCAGGCTAGCTCGGCCCGATGCATGTTCCAGAAACAAACTGGTTTCCCCGCGAAACTGTAAAATATCCAACTCCTGATCGACCAGTACGCTGGCCGGCATGAAGTGGTTCAGGATTACCTGATCGACCCGTTTATCTAAATCATTCACAGCTTGACGACTTTTACCTGACGGATGTCTACCGCTACTAATGTCGGTAGTTTTAGGAATCATTGTTGGAGACATTGCCCCCCCGTTTGAGCGGTCAATAATGGCCTCACTAACTGCTATCGTATCTGACCGCTCATTTTTACGGCTGAATAGTTTGTAATTCTTTTCAACGGGCGTAAACAAAGATACAGTAGAGCCAACCGTTTCGGACTTTCCCAACAACAAATATCCATCGGGGTTCATTGCGTAATGAAAGGTGATAAGGGCTTTTCGCTGTAAAATAGTATTTACATAAATCAACAGATTTCGGCAGCTAACCAGATCGATTCGGGAAAAGGGCGGATCTTTGAAAATATTGTGCGGAGCAAAAACGCAAAGATCCCGGATGGTTTTACTGATCTGATAAGTCGTTTGATTTTTCGTAAAAAAGCGTTGCAGCCGCTTGGGCGACACGTTGGCCACTTCGCTCAGCGAATACGTACCCTGCCGGGCCCGGCCAATAGCTATTTCGCTCAGATCGGTCGCAAAAATCTGAATGCCCACCGTGTCCGCGTCTTCGGCGACCAGTTCCAGCAGCAGCATGGCTATTGAATAAGCTTCCTGCCCGGTCGAACAGCCCGGCACCCATATACGAAGCGGATTGCGCTCAGATTTATGCTTGATGAGCCTGGTTAGTATATCCGTTTGCAGGAAGGTCATCGTTTCTTCATCCCTGAAAAAACTGGTCACGTTGATCAACAAATCGTTATATAACAGCCCTGCTTCGGCCGGGTGCAGCCGTAAATAGTGCAGGTAAGCTTTCAGGGTTTCCTGTTTGTAGAGCACCATGCGCCGGATGATGCGCCGACGGATGGTGGTCATTTTATACTGGCTAAAATCGACACCGATGGTTTTTCTCAGGAATTGAATGATAACCCGCAGGTCTTCTTCGGGCGTTTCATCAACATCTGTTACCAACTCGGCCTGGGCTTCGGCCAGAGCCGTTTGCTGAAAGATCGCTGGCTGCTGGCTCAGCCGTTCCAGTTCGGCAGCCATATTCTTAGGTGACAACACCAGATCGACAACGCCCTCGGCAATGGCCGATTGAGGCATACTCTGGTACTTGGCCGTTTTATCCTGGGCAAAAGTGATTCCACCGGCCACCTTGATGGCCCGCAAACCCAGCGTACCGTCGTGTGCCATCCCCGACAGTACCACGCCAATGGCTCCCTCTTTTTGCCGCTCGGCCAGCGACACAAAAAACTGGTCGATGGGCAGATGCTGTAGGCTTTCCGACACCGTTTCCAACTCCGAGACAGGTTTACGTCGACGGGGCATCAGCGTTAGCACCCCGTCGACGATCTCCATATTTTTATTGGGTGGTATAATGTAGACCTTATTGGCTTCAACCGGGGCCAGGTGTTCAACTTCCATAACCGGCATTTGGGTTACCCGACCCAAAATGGCCGCCAGTTGACTTTCGTGGCTTGCGGCCATGTGCTGGATATATACATAGGCCAGTCCAGTCGTGGGCGAAAGGTTTGCCAACAGTTCGGAAAAGGCCTCCATACCGCCAGCCGATGCGCCGATAGCGACGACCGGTACGGGTGGTATCTTGTCAGGTTGCAGGGTTGAAGAGACAGGGGTAGTGGGCATGTGTGTCTAAATTTATGGGTAAACCAATTGATGGTTTCGTTGTTGAGTACTTTATTTCTGCATCGGTGCGTCGAAGAGTAGTACCAATACCGGCTTTCAGAAGTCGAAACTTACGAATAGCCGCACAGGAATAAAAGGACGAACCGAGTAGTTAGTAGGTACTGAATCACAAAAAAAATGGCAAAACGGGATATAGTTGTCATCGGCTCATCGGCCGGAGGTGTGCTGGCCCTCAAAGAGTTAGTTACTTCATTGCCAGCCGACTTCAAGGCACCCATTTTTATCGTACAACATATAGCTCCTTATGCAACCAGTTTGCTGCCGGAAATTCTAAACCATGCCGGTCCGCTTAAAGCAATACACCCTAAGGATGGCGACCCCATTCAGGTAGGCTACATCTATCTGGCCCCGCCCGACCACCACCTGCTGGTTGAGAAAGACCGGGTGCTGGTGAAAAAAGGCCCGAAAGAAAACCGATTCCGCCCGTCCATCGATGCGCTATTCCGCTCGGCGGCCTACACCTTCGGGTCGAGGGTGGTGGGCGTTGTGTTAACCGGTCTGCTCGACGATGGCACCTCGGGTATGTGGTCCATCAAGCGATTAGGGGGCCTTGGCATCGTTCAGGCACCCGACGACGCCAAGTTTCCCAGCATGCCCGCTAGTGTGCTCGAATACGTTGATGCTGATTATGTGGCTCCGCTAACCGAACTGGGAAACCTGCTTTGCCAGGTCACGACGGAGTACGCTCCGGAAACCCCCGAACTCTCTGAAGAAGAGGACACCAGACTGCAAACGGAAATTAGCATTGCGGCTCAAAAAAATGCCTTTGAGATGGGACTATTCGATATTGGTAAACTATCACCTCTTACCTGTCCGGAGTGCAGCGGTGTGCTCGTTCAGTTTAACGAAGGCAAACTGATCCGTTACCGGTGCCATACGGGCCATACCTACACGGCAGGGTCGTTGCTGGCCGAAGTGGACAAATCCATTGAAGATAACCTATGGAAGTCGGTACGGGCCATTGAGGAATCGATCCTACTGCTCGAAGAATCGGGTAAAGCGTCGGCCCAGGGTGGTGATGAACAAATGGCCGAACGGTTCTTCAACAAGGCTACTGAAAACCGGGAACGGGCCCAGAGGCTGCATCAGTTCATTTTTCAGCAGGATACGTTCCTCCAAAAACCCGGCCTGGTAACGCGGTAATAACCTGACAGGAACCCGTTTCCTCACTTTTTGAGCTTGGTTAGCCTAATTGATTCGTACCAGATAAACGCCGATCTTTTTATTCTCACTATATTTTTTTCATTATCCCCGGTTGAAACATGGGTATTTGTGCAAGCCCACCGCTAAAGCGGTGGGCTGATAGAGGGTCGATTCGTCGCTTACGTACGCCAAACCAATCAGGCTATCGCCACAACTAGGATGGCCGCACCGTCTCAGGAAGACAACCTAAAGGCTAGCCCATTACGGTCTGGGTTAACTCAGCAAAAACCGCATTCCAATCCTTCACAAACCGGGCTAGCCCGAAATCCCGCAACGCCAGCTCACGGGCATTGTCGCCCATGCGCCGGGCTTCGGCGGGACTGTCTAGCAAAAGCTGCATGGCGTCCATCAGTTCGTCGGGATCCGTCGAGACAAAGCCATGAACGCCGTTCAGAATAACCCTGGGCAATTCGGTGGTGGCCAGGGCTACAATGGGCATCCCGATCGTCATCGCTTCAATAACCGCCAGGGGCAAACTGCTGTAACGCATCGGGCTGAACAAAAACCGGTACTCGGCCACCATCTGGTGCAGCCGGGAATAGTGAATTTCACCAATCCCCCCGATCTCGGCCGATTTCATGCCGACCACCGTTAGGGGAAGCCGCTGCCGAAACTGCTCGTACAGATCAAAGCCCGCCATGCGCCCCCGCCGTTGCAACTCGTTGACGACCACAATCCCCTGCTGATGCCGACCGGTATAACGAACAGTGGGGTCTATAGCCACACTATGGTTGATTACCCGCGTGGGGGTCTGGCCATTATCCCACATCAGGCGATTGTAGTTGGTTACATGAACCAGCACCACAGCCGGATCATCGGCGGCCGGATGCCGCGAGTCGGTGGGATGCGGCTCGGGCGTATTGTGTTCGAGGTAAATAGTCGGCAGCTGTCGCTGAGCCAGCGACAGAATTTCGAATCGATCGGTCAGGTAATTCTGAGGAGTCTGGCAAATAATCAGGTCCAGATCGAGATTACGTACGGCGTCGGCCGGTACTTCCCGAACATAGTCGGGCATGGTCGAGCCGTTGCCCCGGCCGCTGTAGCCTTCAGGCGCGCCGGGTTTTGTGGGCAGATACCAGTTGTGTTCAGTCTGGGTAATGGCCGTCAAATAGGCCCCGTGAATGTGCCAGATCAGGATATTCAATCGTCTCATTGAAGGTAAATTAATCAGTTCAGGAACCGGTTAGCCCCTTTATATCGAGGTGCCTAACCGCACGGGCCAGCCAACTGTTTCTGGCGGAATCCGTTTCACCCGCCTTTTTTTGATCAGCGTCCGCTACCTCACTATTTGAACATAAACGCTTCGTCATACGGCTGGAGACTAACTGTGACCTGTGAGGTGTAGTTAAGCCCTATACTATGGACAATTCTACTCAACACAAAACCGCGAATAGGCTATGAACAAAAGGCTAGCGCTTATTTCCGAACACGCGTCTCCACTGGCAACCATTGGTGGCGTCGACGCGGGCGGACAGAACATTGCTGTGGCCGAGCTGGCAAAAGAGTTAGCCAGGCTGGGGTTTGCCGTCGATGTATTTACCCGGTGCTGTTCGCCAACGGAGCCTGAAATTGTCTACTGGCACCCCCGCGTACGCGTCATCCACATCACGGCCGGGGCACAGCAGTGTTTGCCCAAGGAAGACCTGCTCCCGCACATGGATGAGTTTGCCCGGAACATGAGCCGCTTTATTCAGAAGCAGGCGCTTACCTATTCGGTTATTCACGCGCACTTTTTCATGTCGGGACTGGTCGCCATGCAGCTCAAACGGGAATATCGGATTCCATTTGTCATCACGTTTCATGCGCTGGGGCTGGTTCGGCGGTTATGCCAGGGCAGCAGCGACGGTTTCCCCATCGAACGAACGCGGCTTGAACAGCGAATTATGCAGGAAGCCGATGGCATTGTGGCGCTTTGTCCGCAGGATAGCGATGATCTACTAAAACTTTACGGAGCCGATGCCAAAAAAATTACGATTATTCCGAACGGGTACAACCCGCAGGATTTCTTCCCGATCAGGCAGGAGCTGGCTCGCCAAACCCTGAATCTCAACGTCGAAGAGCCCCTGCTGCTGCAATTGGGCCGGATGGTTCCCCGCAAAGGTATCGACAATGTCATCCGGGCGGTATCGCTTCTTTTGCAACGGCACGGTATCGCAGCAAGGCTTCTGGTTGTAGGCGGTGACTCCCGGAATCCAGACCCGGCCCTCACACCCGAAATCGGGCGGCTCCAGCAATTGGCAACTGAGTTGGGCGTTGCTCATCTGGTTACCTTCACCGGAAGCCGCAACCGGGACGAACTTCGACATTATTACAGTGCGGCCGATGTATTCGTAACCACGCCCTGGTATGAACCGTTTGGCATTACACCCCTGGAGGCTATGGCCTGCGGCACACCCGTAATCGGGGCCGCCGTTGGGGGAATTAAACACACCGTTCTGATCAACAAAACGGGTTTCCTGGTGCCGCCAAATGATTCATCGGCATTGGCCGAGAAACTGGCGGTGTTGATCACGAATAAAACGCTTCGCCAGCGCTACAGCCAACAGGCCATCCAGCACGTAAAAGAAGGGTACACCTGGGCGCGGGTGGCGCAGCAAACAGCCGACCTGTATGACCTGATCACCAATGGGCGTACCCGAAAAAGTATCCGGCTGCGGACAGCGGATCATCCGGCATCATCACTTCAGATGCCGGGAATGCCGTGAACAAGGCTGTTTTCTGGGATAAAGATGGCACTCTGATTCCGGATATACCGTATAATGTCGACCCCGCCAGAATCACCCTTTATCCGGATGCAGGCCCTAGCCTGTTCCGGCTGAAAACGGCTGGCTACAAGTTGATCGTTATCTCCAATCAGTCGGGCGTAGCTCGGGGGCACTTTACCGAAAAGGAACTGACAGCAGTTTGGGAACGGCTCACCCAACTGCTGGGCCAATACGGAGCGGAGCCCGATGGCTTCTACTATTGCCCACATGACCCCAACGGTTCCGTACACCCCTATGCGGAGCGGTGCACCTGCCGGAAGCCCGAACCGGGTCTGCTGATACGGGCGGCACTGGACCACCAGATAGACCTGAGCCAGTCGTGGATGGTGGGCGATATTCTGAACGATGTTGCGGCCGGCAACCGGGCGGGTTGCCGGACAATACTGATCGACCGGGGCAACGAAACGGAGTGGTTGATGAATAGCCATCGACAGCCAACAGCCACAGCCACTACGCTTGACGAAGCCACGGAGTATATGTTGAAGGAAACAACCGGCTAGCCTTCCCTAAACTGTCCGGGCCAAGCTCTGGCTTGGCCGGTGTTATGCTTATAGCCCTAACCTGACCGCTATAATGTCATAAGTAAGTGAATACGTGATGAAGGCCAAGCCGGAGCTTGGCCCGGACGAAAACGCCAACAGTAACGATATGGATTTCTGGAAAGATGGCCTGCGGATAGTCTGTATCAGGCTGGATAATTTGGGCGATGTGTTGATGACAAGCCCGGCTTTTCGGGCGATCAAAACGACCTGGCCCAACTGCCACCTGACCTTATTGACCTCGCCCGTGGGCGCAGCCGTTGCCGAATTTATCCCCGATGTGGATGACGTTATTTCGTTCGATGTGCCATGGGTAGCGGGGAAAAACAACCAGCCGCAACGGATTGCGGAACTGGCGACTCAGTTGCGTCAGCACTCGTTTGATGAAGCCATTATTTTCACGGTGCAAAGCCAGAGCCCATTGCCAGCGGCCATGCTATGCTATATGGCTGGCATTCCCCGGGTGCTGGGGTATTGTCGCGAGAATCCGTACCAGCTCATGACCGACTGGGTGCCCGATCCTGAAGTGCTGGTCGCGACGCGCCATGAAGTTATTCGGCAACTGGAGCTGGTACAGCGAATCGGTTGCTACACCGATGACCAGCGCCTGTCATTTCGGGTGCCGATGATCGACCGGCAACAGGCTCACCAGCAACTGACAGCCGCCGGACTCGATTTGCACCGCCCCTGGCTGGTGTTGCATCCGGGCGTCAGTGAAGCGAAACGGCGCTACCCGGCCGAGACGTTTGCCGAGGCCATAGCCCGGCTTATACAGGATTTCGATTATCAGGTCGTATTGACCGGTACAAAAGACGAACAGGTACTTACCAAAGCGATTCAACATCAGCTAACCGGACAGGTACTCGATCTGGCGGGCCAGCTCACTATCGGCCAGTTGGCGGGCGTCATTGCCGAAGCTCCGCTGCTCGTCGCCAACAATACGGGCCCGGTGCATATTGCGGCTGCTGTCGGAACGCCCGTGGTGGTGCTGTATGCCAAAACAAATCCTCAGCACACACCCTGGCTGGTGCCCAACCGGGTTTTGTATTTCGATGTACCGGCCAGCTTACGCTCAAAAAATACCCTTTTACAACAGTTTCCAGCGTCTCCCGGAACGGAAGCATCTCCGGAGGCTATCGTTCAGGCCGTAACGGAACTCATGGCCGAATGGCAACCCATTGCTTAACACACACAACGTATGTACACTTTAGGAATCAACGCGGCTTTCCACGACCCGGCCGCCACCCTTGTCAAAGACGGCATCGTACTGGCAGCCGCCGAAGAGGAGCGCTTTACGCATATCAAACACGGCAAACGCCCCATCCCTTTTTCTACCTACGAACTTCCGTACAACGCCATCGACTTTTGCTTAAAAACAGCCGGTATCAATCTGACTGACGTCGATCATATTGCGTACTCCTTCGACCCAGGCCTGGTCATCGGTGATCATGAGGACAAAAATACCGTGGAAATTCCGCTCCGGCCGGGCGTTTCCTCCCTGAATGGCTGGCAAAATCCGTATGACGGCCTTTTTCTATCGTCCATTCTCAACGCGCCCGGCCATTTGGTCGATGGCGTTCCGCTGCACCTGGCCGACCGGTTCAGGGGGGCTACGGCCCAGGGGCCTTACCAATGGCACTTTGTGAATCACCACCTCGCCCACGCAGCCAGTGCATTTCTGCCCAGCCCCTACGAACGGGCCGCCGTTCTGGTGCTCGACGGCCGGGGCGAAGTGGCCACAACGAGCTACTGGCTGGGTGAAGGCAATCAGATGACCTTGCTGGATGAGGTAAAACTGCCGCATTCACTAGGCCTGCTCTATGAAGAACTAACTACCTATCTGGGCTTTCTGCACTCGTCGGATGAGTATAAGGTCATGGCCGTAGCGTCGTATGGTCAACCCGTTTATGTCGATCAGTTCCGGCAACTTATTCAGGTTGGGGAAGGTGGTCAGTACACGATTGCTCCGCTTCAGCTGGATGAAACCTTCGGCCCGGCCCGCCAGCGCGGTGGCCCACTAGAGCAGCGCCACTTCGATCTGGCCCATTCGGTACAGGCCGTTCTGGAAGAAACCGTCCTTACGTTGCTCACGTGGCTCCACGAAAAAACGCAGGTCGATTCCGTTTGTCTGGCGGGTGGCGTGGCGCTCAACTGCGTCATGAATGCCCGACTCCGCGACAGAGGACCGTTTAAAAACATCTGGGTGCAGCCAGCCGCTGGTGACGCCGGTACGGCTTTAGGAGCCGCCATGTGGATAGACGCCCAGCAACGCCAGACCGGTGACCGCAACGAACGTCGCTACCAGATGCACCACGCCTACCTGGGTCCGCAGTTCAGCGACGACGATATCGAAGCGTTCCTGCGCTGGTCGAAGCTCCCCTATCGGCGCCTGACCGATGTATCTCAGGAAGTAGCCGCCTACCTGGCATCGGGACATATTATTGGCTGGTTTCAGCAGGGCATGGAGTTTGGACCGCGCGCCCTGGGTGCCCGGTCTATCCTGGCCCCTCCGTTCCCGGCCGAGATGCAGGCCCGACTGAACGACCTGAAAGACCGGGAAGATTTCCGGCCCGTTGCCCCGGCCGTGCTGGAAGAAGCCGCCGACACCTATTTCCTAAATGCCCGGCAGTCGCCCTTTATGCTGTTCGTCAACGACGTACGACCCAACATGGTCAGTACGATTCCGGCCGTTACGCATACCGACGGAACCGCCCGAATCCAGACGGTGAATGAGCAGCAGAACAAGCCCTATTATGACCTGATCAAGGCCTTTGCCGAACAAACGGGTGTGCCGGTTCTGGTAAACACGTCTTTCAACACCCGGGGCGAACCCGTTGTTTGTACGCCCCGCGATGCGGTCGAATCGTTCTGGACATCGCCCCTCGATGCGCTGGTGATCGGCTCGTTTATGCTGGAGAAAAACAGCGATGGCGCAAAAAATACATACACGACCTTAACCCAGCCGGAAAGCATCACCGCTGACGCCCAGTAAACGATGGAAAAACCGGTAGTCACCGTGGTCATTCCTACCTACCAGCGACCCGCCCTGCTGCGAACCTGTCTGGAAGCCCTTGCCAACCAGCAACTGCCGACCGATCAGTTTGAGGTGCTCGTGGTCGACGATGGCAATGAACCAGCGGTGGCCCAGGCAAGCCAGGATGTAGCCCGGCAAACCGGCCTTTCGATCCGGTATCTTGGTCAGACACAGCGTCGGGGACCGGCAGCCGCCCGAAACGCCGGGTGGCGGTCGGCTCGCACGCCCTACATCGCCTTTACCGACGACGACTGCCTACCCCAACCCGCCTGGCTCAGTACGGCAATGGCGCAATTTGGCCGGGGAGCGCAGGTCATCACCGGGCGTGTGCGCATGCCGATGCCCGAACAGCCCACGCACCACGACAAAACAACGGCCCTGCTCGAAACCGCCGAATTCGTAACGGCAAACCTGTTTTGTCGACGGGCGGTGCTGGAGCAAGTGGGTGGTTTCGATGAGCGGTTTGACATCGCCTGGCGCGAAGACAGTGATCTGCACTTTAAGATTTTACAGGCGCGCATCCCGATCCTGGTCTGCCCCGAAGCGATTATTGTGCACCCACTCCGGCCAGCCCTCTGGTATGCTACCCTCCGCGACGAACGGAAGAACCGCTACGATGCCCTTCTTTACAAAAAGCATCCGGCGTTGTTCCGGGAGCGCATCCCGGCTTATAAATGGCTGGTTGTCCGGTATTACATCACCGTACTGGCTTTTTTCATTGGGCTGCTGGCGCTGGCTACGGACAATAGGCCGCTGACTATTATTTGTTTTTACCTTTGGCTGTTGCTCACGCTGGCCTTAATGAGTGAACGGTTAGCCGACCAGCGGCTCCGCTGGACAACTATAAAACCGGCTTTTTTAACCAGCCTGCTGAGCCCATTTCTGTCAGTATACTGGCGGCTATATGGTGCCTTTTCGTATCGGGTCTGGTACTTGTAAAACCTTTGATTAACAACACGCCACCGACTCACCAACATGGATAAACTGACCAGCGCGCTAGGGTATACACCTAAAAAAATAGCCATTTTCCGGGCCATCAAACTCGGTGATCTTTTATGTGCCGTACCTGCTTTCAGGGCATTGCGAATGGCCTTCCCGGAAGCTCAAATTGCCCTGATTGGCTTACCCTGGGCGCAGGAATTCGTTGCCAGCTATCCACACTACATTGATGAGTTCATCACGTTCCCCGGCTGGCCTGGTTTACCCGAACAACCCGTCGATCCCGTTCGGACGATAGAGTTTTTACAACAGATGCAGGCCCGTCAGTGGGATGTGGTGCTGCAAATGCAGGGCAATGGAACGCTGGTCAACGCCATGGTAAGCCTCATCAATGCCAGGGTGTTAGCAGGCTATTACCCAACCGATGTACCCTCAGAAGCCTGGGCAGCCCAAACCGGCCTGTTTCAGCCCTACCCCATCACCAGTCATGAAGTGCTTCGCCACGTGGGACTGATGGCTTTTTTAGGAATCAAACCACAAGGCGACGAATTAGAATTTGACCCCGGTGACGCGGCAACACAACAGGTGCTCGCCCTCCTTACAAATTTACAGGTAACGCCCGGCCACTACGTTTGTCTGCACCCCGGCGGCATTTCGGGCAGGCGCTGGCCTGCTCATCGCTTTGCCGAAGTCGGGGATGCCCTCGCCGAGAAAGGGTATACTATTATCCTGACCGGAACGGCCGCCGAGAACCCCATTCATGAGGAAGTCCAGGAACGAATGAAGCACCCGGCTCTCTCGCTGGCCGGGCAAACCAACCTCAGCACCTTAGGCGCGGTTCTGCATTTTTCGGCCCTGCTCGTTAGCAATGACACGGGCGTGGCCCATCTGGCAACGGCCTGTCACACACCCAGTGTTGTCCTGTTCACCTCCGCCAGCCCTGCCGAATGGGGGCCACTCGACACCAGCCGCCATCGGATTATCCGGGAAGAAGACGCCCAGGGACCTCAGTCAGTAATAGCTGAAGCCCTAACGTTACTGACAAAATAAAAAGGTCGTAACCCAGAGATGCACAGAGAAAAAAAACATTAAATCTCCAAGAATCTTTTTATCCTCTCTGCATCTCTGTGGCATATCCTATTCCAGAGCCAATATAACATGAAACCATTTTTTATTTGGGCTCTACTAACAATCTCCTTATCAAATTGACGCGCTGGTCTTTTTATCCTAATTTTATGGATCATTAATCTCTATTGTCCGAATACAACTAACTTCATGAGAACACAACTTCTTACCGTAGCCCTGTTGCTGCCCATGCTGGCCTTTGCCCAACCCAAGCCCAAAAAAGCAGCGACCGCTACAGTCGACAAAGACAAGCAGGCGATCCTGGCCGATCTGGACAAACGGTCGCCCGAATTTGCCGGTATCTCGAAGCAAATCTGGGACTTCGCTGAGCTGGGTTATATGGAAGAAAAAAGCGCCAAACTTCTCGAAGAACAACTAGTAAAGGAAGGTTTCGAGGTAAAAACGGGTGTAGCGGGTATTCCAACGGCTTTTGTGGCGACCTATGGTTCGGGCAAACCCGTCATTGGTATCCTGGGTGAATACGACGCCCTGCCCGGACTCGCAACGGAGGCTAAACCCGATTTCACGCCCATACAGGGCCAGCGCGGAGGACATGGCTGCGGCCATAACCTGTTCGGGACGGCTTCGATGGCGGCTGCCGTAGAAGTAAAAAATTGGCTCAAATCATCGGGCCATTCGGGAACGATCAAAATTTATGGGTGCCCCGCCGAAGAAGGTGGCTCGGGTAAAGTATACATGGTGCGTGAAGGCTTATTCAACGATGTCGACGTCGTTTTACACTGGCATCCCGGCTCGCAGAATGCCGCCGATGCGGGCACGTCGCTGGCGAATAAAAACGCCAAGTTTCGTTTTCGGGGGATTGCCGCCCACGCGGCTGCTTCGCCCGAACGGGGCCGGTCGGCGCTGGATGGCGTTGAGGCCATGGATTACATGGTGAACATGATGCGCGAACACATCCCGCAGGATACCCGCATTCACTACGTGATTACGAAAGGGGGCGACGCGCCAAACGTGGTTCCGGCTTTCGCCGAGGTCTATTATTACGCCCGGCATAAAGATCGGGACATTCTGCAAAGTGTCTGGAAACGAATTGAGAACGCAGCCGAAGGAGCGGCAAAAGGAACCGGTACCAAAGTAGAATGGGAAGTACTCGGGGGCGTGTTTAATCTGCTTCCCAACGTAACCCTGGCCGAAGTGATGCACCAGAACCTGAAAACGGTGGGTGGTGTCACCTATACACCCGAAGAAACGGCCTTTGCCGAAAAAATCAGTGAGACGTTTGGCGAACAGAAAGTACCCGTAACGAACGCAGCGCTGGTCAAAGATTTCCGCGATGCGTCCGAAAGCGCGACCAGTGGCGGCTCTACCGACGTTGGCGATGTTAGCTGGACGGTCCCAACGGTTGGGCTACAAACGGCGACCTGGGTGCCGGGCTCATCGGCCCATAGCTGGCAGTCGACGGCGGCCAGTGGCATGAGCATTGGTCAGAAAGGCATGATCGTAGCGGCCAAAACCCTGGCCCTTACTGCCCTGGATTTATACAAGTCTCCGGCCCTCATCGAGAAAGCCCGTGCCGAGTGGCTGCAGAAGCGCGGAGCCAATTTTAAATACGAGGCTCTGCTCGGCGACAGAAAACCAGCCCTGGATTACCGGAAATAGCCTTGCCCGGTGCGGTCGAAGTCTGTACCTTTGCGGCAGAATTTAAAGAGTGAAAGAACAAAAGAGTGAATAGATGGAATCGTTACCATCGTGACTCTTTGCTCTTTCGCTCTTTCACTCTTTCGCTTATTACCAAACATGCTTCGGACGCACACCTGCGGAGAACTCCGCCTTACCGACGATAACACGACAGCCACCCTTTGCGGCTGGGTTCAGACAATCCGCGACAAAGGCGGTGTTTTATGGATTGACCTCCGCGACCGCTACGGCATCACCCAACTGTTGCTCGAAGACGGGCAAACCGCGCCTGAATTATTCACCACGGCCCGTTCGCTCGGCCGCGAATTTGTCGTGAAAGCGACCGGGACGGTTATCGAACGCAAATCGAAGAACCCCAATATTCCAACGGGTGATATTGAATTGAAAGTAACGTCGCTGGAGGTACTGAATCCCGCCAAGCTACCGCCTTTCCTGATTGAAGATGAAACCGACGGGGGCGATGACCTCCGGATGAAATACCGATACCTGGATTTACGCCGGAATCCCGTTCGCCGGAGCCTGGAATTGCGCCACCGCATGGCCCAGCAAACCCGGGTATACATGGATGGGCAGAACTTCATTGAGGTTGAAACGCCGGTCCTGATCAAATCGACGCCGGAAGGGGCACGGGATTTTGTGGTGCCCAGCCGGATGAATCCGGGCGAGTTTTATGCCCTTCCCCAGTCGCCCCAAACGTTTAAGCAACTGCTGATGGTATCGGGTTTTGACCGGTATTACCAGATTGTCAAGTGCTTTCGTGACGAAGATCTCCGTGCCGACCGTCAGCCGGAGTTTACCCAGATCGACTGCGAAATGTCGTTTGTGGAGCAGGAAGATATCCTGAATATGTTTGAAGGGCTGGTCCGGCACCTGTTCAAAGCCGTTAAAGGCATTGATATGGCCACTGTGCCCCGCATGACCTATGCCGATGCCATGAAGTTTTATGGTTCCGACAAACCCGATACTCGGTTTGGGATGGAGTTTGTGGAGCTCAAAGGCACCTTCGATACGGTCGATATGACATCGGGAAAAGGATTTGGCGTGTTCGATTCGGCCGAATTAGTCGTCGGCATCAACGTACCCGGCTGCGCTCACTATACCCGTAAACAACTCGACGAACTGACCGACTGGATCAAACGGCCGCAAATTGGGGCCAAAGGCCTGATTTATGTTCGTTACAATGAAGATGGAACATTAAAGTCATCCGTCGACAAATTTTATTCCGAAGCGGATCTGAAAGGCTGGGCCGCTCACTTTGGCGCCAAACCCGGCGACTTGATGCTGATCATTTCGGGCGATTGTGCAAAAGCCCGTAAACAACTGAGTGAATTGCGTCTGGAAATGGGAAGCCGTCTGGGCCTCCGTGATCCCAACGTATTCAGCACGTTATGGGTGCTTGATTTCCCCTTGCTGGAATACGGCGAAGAAGAGCAGCGCTGGTTTGCCATGCACCACCCGTTTACCTCGCCCAAACCCGAAGACATTCCCTTGCTGGATACTGATCTGGGCGCTGTTCGGGCCAATGCCTATGACCTGGTCATCAACGGAACGGAAGTAGGCGGTGGTTCGATCCGGATCTTCAACCGCGACTTGCAGGCGCGCATGTTCAGCATTTTGGGCTTCTCCGACGAAGAAGCGAAAGCCCAGTTTGGGTTCCTGATGGATGCCTTCGAGTTTGGTGCACCACCCCACGGCGGAATTGCTTTCGGTTTCGACCGTTTGTGTTCGCTCTTCGGCGGTGCCGACTCGATTCGCGATTTCATTGCTTTCCCAAAAAACAACTCGGGTCGCGATGTTATGATCGATTCGCCCTCGCCCATCTCGCAGGCCCAACTAAACGAACTAAAAATCGCAACCGTAGCGAAATAAAGAGTCGAGTGTAAACAGGGTTAACCTTGTTTACTTCTTACTATACATTCAGGGATCGCTGATTGCAACACGCCATTACTCACGGGTTCCTTTATCTAGCCATGGGTCGCGGGTCTGTTGCTGGAAGTGCTTCAGTTTGGCCTGTAGTCGAATCAATACAGGCTGATAGCGAGGATTTGTCGCCAGATTCTTCACCTCATCAGGGTCTGTCTGAAGATCGTATAATTCAATCGGTGGCCGTTGTAAATAAGCGGCCACCGTTCGTTTTCCGAATAGTTTCTGCTTCGTCCGCAGGATGTCCTGCCACGTAAAGGAGTTGTATAAATCGAGCGCCATCGGGTATGGAAGCTGATGCGCCAAATTAACAATCAGCTTATAGCGACGTTCGCGGACTACCCGCATGGGGTAATACATCGTTATTTCGTGCAGGGAATGAGACGCATAGACCTCATCCCAGCCCGAAACGTTCTCCTGCTCGACAATTTCCTTGAACGACCGCCCCTGTTTTCCCAGCCCACCGGTCCAGGCACCGGCAAAGTCGAGAAGCGTAGGCGTTATGTCGACCCAGGAAATCAGGGCATTCTGTATAAATCCGCGCTTCTTCGGCTTGGGCAGTTTTATAATGCACGGTAACCGCATACCCGGTTCGTATAAGGTTGTTTTTGCGCCCGGAAACGGCGCGCCATTGTCGGACAGGTAAACGATCAGTGTGTTGTCATACTGGCCCGTGTCTTTCAGGTAGTCGATCAGGCGACCGACGCCCGCATCAAGGCGGCTGATCGACTCATAATACTGCGCCAGTTCGGCCCGGCACGCTTTTGTATCGGGCAGATAGGGAGGCACCCGAACCTCGCGCGGCTGGTAAAAATGATCGCCGACCTGCGGGTATCCACCAGGGCGATTCCCAAACAGATTCGGTTTCGACCCATCAAAAATAGGAGAGCCATCAGCCGCTACCGTATTGCTCCGATGCGGATCATCGGTGGCAAAATAAAGAAAAAATGGCCGATCTGGTTTGTCCACCTGTGTGGAGTTGGTATCCAGAAAGGAGTAACAAAGCCGGGCCATTTCTACCGGACTGCGCCCAATAGACGCCGGGTCGTTAACTCCACCACCCTTCAGTATCTGCTGAAAATGATAAACCCGCTCGGGGGCCACGTGTAACTTCCCGATTCGGGCGGTACGATAGCCTGCCTGTTCGAGCAAAACGGGCAACGAACGGACGGTATCAAATGAACTGAAATGATGCTCCTGATGCTCCAGCCCATACATCCCGTTGGCATGATTATGGACACCCGTCAGCAGGACAGATCGACTGGGGCTGCAACTGGCCGTTGTACAGAACGCATTGGCGAAGCGAACACCATCGGCTGCCAGTTGGTCGATATGGGGCGTTCGAACCGTTGGCCGGTTACCAACCAGATCTCCATAACAACCAAGCGCTTCACGGCCATGATCGTCGGATACGATCAAGACAATATTCGGACGCGGGTCAGCTTGTAGGCGTATAGCTCCAGCAGAATTTTTACTGAGTTTATCCTTTAGAGGGCCTCCGGATAAGGCCCAAACAGAGTGCAGATTAAAAAAGAGGCCATAGACACTAATAAGTATATATTTATATACAAAAAACCTACAAGTATATTTTATATTAAAATTCATATACAATACTGATTATTAACTAGTTGCGAAATAGCATTCGACATTTCGATTTACTACTTGTTACCACATAAGCTTTACAAAAAACTATTTCAAGAAATTTAATCCTAATAGTAACAATATAGGGCACAATAATTGCATATAGCGGTATTGCTTTATTCAACTATTAATATCAATATTCATGACCGTATTTCTCCGATGGGTGGCGGTATGGGGGCTGTTGTGCCATTTTTTTTCGGTGCCTTTGTTTGCTCAACTCAGCATTACAAGTCCTGTTCCCCGAATGGTATTCCAGCGCAATTTAGCGAATGAAGCCATAGTAACAGTAACGGGCATGGCTTCACCAACGGCAACAACGGTCGAAGCCCGTTTCGTCCCCTTAGCCTCTGGTCAGGGCTCCGTTACGGCCTGGACTCCCCTGAACTTCCTGACAGGTTCGAAAGCTTTTCGTGGAAAAGTGACCGTTTCGGCGGGCTGGTATCGGCTGGACGTCCGTTCCAAAGCCGGCACGACGATTCTTTCTCAGACCAAGGTCAACCGGGTGGGCGTTGGCGAAGTATTTGTCATTGCAGGTCAATCAAACGCATTTGGTGGCATTGAGCGGGGGCTGGTCGCTGCCGAAGATCGGGTTATGTGTGTTGATTTCAGACAGGATAGCCTGAGCGAACAACTCTTGCCACTTCAATTCAGCCATATTAATTATGGCTCCAACATGGGCCCGAGTCAGCCGCCCCACATGTATGGCCTGCTGGGTGATAAACTTGTGCAACGGCTCAACGTTCCGGTCTTGTTCATAGGCGCTGCTCTTGGCGGCACCAGTAGTACAGAATGGAGACAGTCGGCTGCGGGAAACATCGGCACAACGCCAAACCCGGCTGTTTATCGCCGATTAGGTGCTGTTTTGCTCCACTACATTGCCCGAACGGGAGCACGCGCCGTTCTATGGCATCAGGGTGAGAGTGATATTAACTCGTCTACCCAAACGTATTTCGACAACATTAAATACGTAATCGAGAAAAGTCGGCAGCAGGTTGGTTCGAAGCCGCTGGCCTGGGTTATTTCACGGGCAAGTTATATACTGGGGCAAACAAATCCGCAGGTGATCAACGCCCAGAATCAGCTGATCAATAATGTTGCCAATGTATTTGCGGGACCCGCTACCGACAATATCATTGGGACGGATAATCGTCCCGACAATATTCACTTTCAGGGGAATGGCCGCATCCGATTCACCGAAGCCTGGGATGCCAGCCTGACCGCTTCTTTCTTTCAGAATTCGGTACCTTTCATGCCAACGGATTCGGCCGCGCAGATAACCAGCGGCTACACATTACCCCTTACCCGCCGACCGGGTGAAATCATAGCGGCTGCCTCTCTACGCAGTGATCCGCACGAGTCGGACAATAAGTACATTGCCCAAATCGTCAGAGTCAGCGACGGGGCGACGGTTTTTGAATCGGACCCAAGCACCGATAACCCCATTATGGTGACCTTACCCTTCACCCTACCGAATGGGCAGTACCGGCTACGAACCCGCTCAACCCGTCCGGTTGTTCTGGGTACGCTAGGCGAACCGTTCAACGTACAGCAGGATGCAAGCCCCAGTATTGCCTTCCCTGTATACCGGCAACCGATTGTTGTTGGTACGGCCGATTCCATCATCCGTCGTTTTGGTTACCGGTATGAGAAAGGGGCCACCACGTTTTGGGGGCTGATTCAGGCAACAGCGCCTGTAGAAGTTAAACTGGAGAGTCTTGGCAGTAATGCCACTATTAATTCCAACTGGCTTGTTGTTCCACCCAGTTCGCAGGCACCGGACTTCGATGCGTTCAGTGATTTCAACTACATCCAGAATTATCCAGCTCCGCAGGCTGGTGTATCGGGTGTAGTTCCGGGGAGATACCGGTTTTCCGTTCGTCGGCAGGGAGACACGGGTCAGGGCATATCGTTCGAAATGGAACTACTCGACGGCCGCCAGATCCTCTATTATACCATGGAGCCCATTGGCGCCATTCCACCCGTTCTAACCATTGCCAGTTCGCTAAACTCATCCTGTCTTAGTGGCTCGTTCAATGTGGCGGTCGATGTAACGGATAGCGTCATGAACAGCGGCAACGTATTCAGTGTCCGGCTATCTGACGCCAGCGGTTCGTTTGCCAACGAAACGACCATTGGCAGTAGTACAACCAGCCCCATTACGGCCACCTTGTCGCCTTCATTACCGGCCGGAACCAACTACCGCATTCGGGTTGTGGGGAGTAACCCCAATGTGGCCAGCGCGCCCAGCCAATCGTTATCCATTTGCCCCGGAGGAGCTGATCTCTCCATGAGTATGAGTGTCAGTAGCCGAACTCCCAAGCCCAGCCAGCCCGTTACCATTACGCTGGTGATCACAAATAGCGGCCCGGCCGATGCCTCGAATGTAAGAGCCCAAAGTTTACTGCCCACGGGAATGGACTTTATCGACGCCACATCGACGGCCACGAGCGCATCAGCCAACACCGTGTCCATCAATGCAGGGACCGTACCGAATGGGGTCAGTAAGCCATTTGTTTTTCGGGTTAAACCCAGCCAGCAGGGGACCTTTGCCACAGCGGCCCAAATAACGGCCAGTGCCCAGCGAGACCCCGACAGCCAGCCCAATTCCGGAACTGGTGACGGGCAGGATGACGTAGCCACTGTCGATTTGCGCACACCCGGTGCCAGTGGTCCTGTCGTCGCATCGGCTAACCCTAACCAGGCTCCTCTGCCTCCTACTCGCCCCAATCAACCGCCTACGGATGCAAATAAGGCCGATTTGAGTTTAGCCATTGCCGCAAGCAACTTAGTTGTCAGTACAAATCAGGTGATTAGCCTGAGCCTGGTCGTTAGTAATCTCGGGGGAGCGAACGCCACCAATGTAAACGTACAAACACTACTCCCAACAGGCTGGCAATTGACTGTAACGACAGGTTTAACGATTAACGGACAAACTGTGACAGGCTCGGTAGGCACCATTCCAGCGGGTAGTTCTACCACCATGATCCTGTATGCACGTGTGCCAAGTCTGGGAACTGTACGTTCTCAGGTGTTCAGCGCTTCCCCCACCGACCCCGACTCGACACCGGGGAATGGGTATACCAAAGGCGAAGACGATGAAGCTGCGCTGAGTGTGCGGATGAGGTGAACATTTAATCAAAGGCACAATTATTGCTTGAAAACGAGTTACACCCGATACACTATCAGCCATTCTTAGTATCTCCACTGTAACTCGTCTTCATGTCAATTTTTACTTATTGTCGGCCGATAGCGGCCATGCTGTTTTTATTGCAAACTACGCTGGCTTTTCCCCAAATTTCACCAATCTCTGCCAGGCAGGATACGATCGGCCGGATAGCCGAAGAAGAACAAAAACGACTTATTGATCCGGCCATAAATCGAGTGCCTTATGAGCGGTTGCAGGAAGCCCGACAGCAACTCGCGAATAAATCGTCAGGTAAGGGGGCCAGAGCAGGTATACCCAACATTACCTGGCAGGAACGAGGCCCTTCTAATTCTGGCGGACGTACCCGTACCTTATTATTCGATCCTAATGATCCCACGCATACGAAAGTATGGGCGGGCAGTGTAGTCGGTGGACTCTGGTATACTACTGACATTACCGACGCCAACGCTACCTGGACACCCGTTAGCGATAGCTGGGAAAGCACCATTGTAACAGCTATTGCCGCCGACCCATCCAATTCACAGGTAATGTACGCCGGTACTGGCGACATGTACAATAGCCGACCTGGTGGGGGCATCTGGAAGACGACCAATGGAGGAACGAACTGGACACGGCTTACCAGCACTATTCCGGGCGGTTTATACCCTTCAGTCAATGTGGCCTTCTCTTATATACAGCGGATAGTCGTTAATAGCTCAGGCCATCTTTTTGTTGCGTCAAAGTACGGAGTTGTCAAATCAACGGATGGTGGTAATAGCTGGAGCTATGCACTGGATCCGGCACAGAGTATAGGCACAACTGGCGTCGCGATGAACCCCATAGCTGAGCAGGTAACGGATCTGGAAATTGGTTCTGATGGGGTCATGTATGCCGCTTTTTATGGCAATAGATTATATAAATCAGACGACGGTATAACCTGGGTAACTATTACTCCGGCAGGTGCTCCACTTGTGGGACGAACGGAATTAGCGCTGGCTCCTTCTACCAGCGGAGCCGGACAAGTGCTCTATTGTGTAGCAGTGGCGTATAGTGCCTCTGATTATGGACAAGATATTAACTGGTTCAAGAAAAGCACTGACGGCGGCACTACCTGGACGGATATACGGGTGCCAACCTTTACGGGGGGCAATCATTTCACGAATGGTAATGGGTACTATGCATTGAGTCTGGTGGTTCACCCAACGGATCCTACTACTGTGTATGCTGGGGGGTATAATTGGTTTCGCTCGATCGACAGTGGCAATACATGGAGTAGACCACTCATTAATGATTATTCGTATCAGCATTACCTGCTGTTTCAGCCGGGCAACACGCAGTCAGCGGCTTTCTGCAACGATCAGGGTGTTTTCTGGTCGGCCAACTGGAGCGACGTAACTGCTGCTCAACCGACTGTTCTAAATAAAAATAACGGTTACCGCGTCAGTGAGATAAATTCTGTTTCGTTAAGGGCTGCTGGTGGTGGTTCATACATACTGGCTACGAGCCGGAATGGTACGTTTAAATTAACAACAGCAGGCTTATCAACAGGAGACATATTTTTTACATATAACTACCCTATGGGGCTTAGCTTTATTGACGAAGAAACGCCCTTGTCTCAGTTATTTCTTACTGCAGGCACTATTTATTATTACGACGGAGCTTCTACACAATACCTCGCCAGCATAAATGGTAATGGTGGATCAGCGGACTACGACAGCCAGTCAAACACGCTCTATGCCGCAGACTATAACTCGTCAACTGGTCAATATTTTCTTCGTAAATTAACGGGTATCGGTTCATCAACTACCGCTACACAATTACCTCTATCGGGCCTAACGAATTCGTTATCTTATCTTAAACTAAGTAAAGACCGAACAGCTCTGTTTGCGGGTACTTATTCGGGCAAACTTTACAAAATCACTAATGTTAATCAGCTTACGCCTACTGTCACAGCCATCGACAATGGCGCTCTTCCTCCAAACACAACCATATCCTGTATTGATGTGGGCGCGACCGATAATGAACTCTTGGTAACGCTGTCAAACTACGGTGTTCAATCGGTCTGGTATACAAACGATGGGGGCAACACCTGGATGGGTAAAGACCAGTCCAATTATGGGTTGCCTGATGTGCCCGTACGCACGGCCCTATTCAACCCCCAAAGCCGCAAACAAGTCTTGCTGGGCACTGATCTAGGCATCTGGTCTACGGATGACATCATAGCGCCAAACCCTGGCTGGACACTTACCAGTACAGGCTTGGGAACTACACAGGTAAACCAACTGCGCTACCGGGCATCGGATGGTCGCATGACGGCCGCCACCAATGGACGAGGTATCTTCACGTCGGATGCGTTTGCGATACCTTATACCCCGTCAACTATTACACTGACCAGTGTCTCTAACGCGACTCTTTGTGCGGGGAGCTCCTTTAACGTATCGTTTACAACTACGGGACCAGCTTTCGCAACTGGATCAACCGTTGAGGTTTGGTTATCGGATGCCAACGGAAGTTTCACTAATCAGAAGAAAATTGGTAGTGGTGTAACCAGCCCCGTCTTGGCAACGCTACCAAGTGGTTTTAGTGCAGTACCTTATGGGACCAACTATCGTGTGAAGCTTATCGCTCCGAACGCCGACGCAGAGAGCGGGGTAAGTAGCGCACTAGCAATTGGTAATTTATCCGGAAGCTTTGGTATCAGCGACCGTCGATCCGATGCTGGCGTTAACTATCAAGATGGGTCTATCTGTGCGGGTGGTAGTGTCACGCTCAGGCGAATCAATACGACTGGCAATCCATTACTTACTTCTATAGATTCGAGTCAATGGCTGCTCAATGGTGCGCCCATCGCCGGGGCAACCTCCAGCACATATTCGGCACAGACGGCTGGGGTTTATAGCGTTATTATCAAACAGGCAGGCTGTAGCCTACAATCAAATACATATCAGCTAAATATTGTCTCATCAATCTTTGCGAATGACATCGTCTCGCCTGCGGGCACGTCTCCGCAGTGTGATGACACCCCATTGAAAATTCAGGCTGATTACGCTGGTGAAACGGGAAGTTATCAGTGGATACGCGACGGTAGTATTGTAGCAGGCGTGTCGAGTTACTCGCTTGCTATCAATCAGACCGGAACCTACGCTGTTCGTATCACAGATGGTGCCTGTGCCTCAGTTATATCACCGAACTCATACTTTCAATTTGGTCGATCCCTGGCCGTACGTATTGCCCCGAGTAGTGCTGGCGATACACTACTGTGCGCTTCTAGCTCTGGCCGGAGTGTGTACTTATTTAGTCAGGGGAATAACCCTACCGGCTTATACACCTATCAGTGGTATAAAAGTGGATTAGCTATTTCAGGAGCGACCAGTTCAGGCTATTCTACGAATGGACCTGGCGTCTACACGTTAGCTATCAGGCAGGGAAGTTGCAGTACATTTAGTAATCCAATCGTAATTCGCCCAGCAAATCAGCTTATTCCTGTAATTCAGACGAACTCTACAGACAAGAACACTTCTGTGTGCATCGGTGAAAGCGTCATCCTAAGTGCACAGCCTTATAACATAAAGTACCAATGGCAGAAAGACGGTGTCGATATTCCCGGTCAAACCAGTTCTTCTTATGCTGCTACACAGACCGGCTCTTACACAGTCCGCGTTTTTAGTGATAGTTGTTCCGCAACATCAGCCCCAGTCTCTTACACATTCTCGAATACAGTCACGCCCAAAATAACCTATCAAACAGGTGCAGAAACCTGTTCATCCGCATATTTATATTCAAACCAAAGCGGAGCTTACCCACAGACTAGTTATCAATACCAGTGGTTTAAGGATGGAACAGCCATACAAGGAGCCGCGAACTCCGGCTACAATGTAACGCAGACAGGTACTTATACAATCCGGGTTACGAGCGGTTCCTGTCAAGGCGTATCAAAGGGAGTGTATGTAGCGATCGGGAAACTGTCTAAACCGATTATTCAAGTAACCGGAAACACCCGGACCGCTTGTCTTAATAGCAGCGTGCTTCTGGAAGCTCCTTTTTATACGGGTTCTTCTCTGACATGGAAACGAAACGGCATTCCTATCGCTATCAATGCTCAGAATTCATTTTACGCTACTCAATCCGGATTTTATACCGTTACCTATTCATCCTTCGGAGGCTGCACCGTCGAATCAGATCCGATAGAGGTTAAAATTGGGGAGCCAACAAGCGCGTTGCTCGCGGGCAATGCGCTAATCAGTAGTGGGACTACTGCTAACTTACCGGTTACATTCACCGGACTAGCCCCCTGGTCGTTCACCCTTACCAATGGCCAATCAGTAACAGCAATTTACCAGAATCCTTATTTATTAACGGTGTCTCCAACCAGCACGACAACGTATCAACTTGCCTCGGTGATCAACGCCTGTGGCACGGGAACAACGTCTGGCCAGGCCAGCGTGTCGGTTGGAACGGGTAGTGCGGATGTTTCTCTCCAGATGGTCGTTAGCACCCGTAGCCCTAATGTGGGTAATGTTGTCAGCTATACGATGACAGCCGTCAATACCGGACCCAATGATGCCCTTGGTGTAAAGCTCGCCAGTGTACTGCCTACGGGGCTTTCCTTTGTAAGCTCCAGCAGCCCAAGCATCAGTAATACCAATGGCGTGGTCAGTGCGAGTCTTGGTAACGTTTCTGCCAATAATCAGGTTAGTGTCACGTTCCTGGCTAGTCCTACTCTACCCGGCACCTTTGCGGCATCGGCCCAGATTACGGGTAGTCAAACGCCTGATCCCGACAGCCAGCCTAATTCCGGCACGGGTGATGGACAAGATGACGAAGCCACCGCTGATCTCCGCACAACAGTTAACGGTTCATTGGCAACTTCAGCCAACCCTGCCCAGGTTCCTCTACCTGCGGTATTGTCCAGCCAACCAGTCACTGACCCTAACACGGCCGATCTAAGTCTTGACATGAAAGTCGATAAGCTTAGCCCAGGAGCAAATGAGACAGTGAGCACAAGTCTGACTGTCAGTAACCGGGGCGGTTCATCAGCTTCTTCAATCGTTGTCCAGGTAGTGCTGCCTAACGGCGTAGCCCTTCAGGCGAGCCAATCGGGCTGGATACAGGTTGATAATCAAACCTATAAAAAATACATAAACCAGCTAGCGTCGAGCCAGTCTTCAACTATTGTACTGCAATGGCAACCCACGGGTAGTGGCCGTCTAAAAGCCCAGATTCTTGACGTCGCCGAGGCCGACCCCGACTCGACGCCGGGCAATGGCTATACCAAAGGAGAAGACGATGAAGCTGCGCTGAGTGTGCGGATGAGGTGACTACGTTTAGACTAAAAAAGGCCCCGCTCGGAGCGGGGCCTTTTTTAGTTACTTCTTAATGATTTCTTCCAGAAACGCCCGGAACGGATCCGCAAATTCGGGTCGCTTCAGGGCGAACTCGACGGTTGTTTTCAGGAAATCCAATTTATTGCCAATGTCGTGGCGTTTGCCTTCGATGCGGTGTGCATACAGGTTCTCGCGTTTTAGCAGCAGCAGCAACGCGTCGGTCAGTTGAATCTCATTGTTTTTACCAACCGGCGTTTGTTCCAGCATGGCAAAAATTTCGGGCGTCAGAATATAGCGTCCGGCAATAGCCAGGTTCGATGGGGCTTCGCTGATGGATGGTTTTTCGACCAGGGTATCCAACTCAAATATCCGATCGCTCAACGACTTCCCGCCCACAATTCCATAGCGGTTTACTTTGTCGTGAGGCACCTCTTCAACAGCAATGACCGAACCGCCAAACTGAGCGTAGGTATCAATAAGCTGTTGCGTGACCGGAATAACCGAATCCATGATGGTATCGCCCAGTAGTACGGCAAACGGCTCATTACCAACATGGTGCCGAGCATACCGAATGGCATCGCCAAGCCCGTTGAGTTCACGCTGGCGAACGTAATGCAGATTCGCCATGTCCGACAAACGACGCATCTCGTCCAGGAGTAACTGATCTTCTTTTTCTTCGAGCCGGGTTTCGAGTTCGTAGTTACGATCAAAATGGTCTTCGATCGCCCGCTTCCCTTTTCCCGTAATAATCAGAATATCTTCGATACCCGAGTCAACGGCTTCCTGCACCACGTACTGGATGGTCGGGCGGTCAATAATGGGCAACATTTCTTTGGGCTGCGCCTTCGTGGCGGGCAGAAACCGGGTTCCAAGACCGGCAGCGGGGATAACGGCTTTCTTTATCATTTTTATGTTTTTGTAGAGACGCATACTTGCGTCTTTGTAGCCGGATGGCTTTCCACCCAGATGTTGCTGACGTGCATGGAGACGCAAGTATGCGTCTCTACAGTCGTTAAACTACGTAGGGTTTGATAACGCGGGCATTGATTTTCTTTAATTCAACAAAAAGCCGGTTCAGCATAGCATCATCGCGGTAGAGACCGATAATAGAGCCCCCCGAGCCCGTGAACGAAGCCGATGCTCCGCAGACACGGGCGGTTTCGATCAAACTTCGGTTGCGATCGGTGATGTTGTAAATCTGCGCCCGCAGATCGAAATTACGATTCACCAGTTCATTGAGCGCTTTACCATCCTGCCGAAGCATAGCCTCCCGGCCTTCACGGGCCACATCGGCAATGGCACTCATGGTGTCAACCACAGCGGGTTCCCCTTTGAGCCATCGCGCCCGAACATCATTGTGCACCCGTCCCGACTGCTTACCCAGATCTGTATTATAAGCGATGTACAGTTTAGGCAGCAAGCGCGAGTCGAGTGGTTCGTACTGCCCATAGCCCTGACGCTCCATGGTATGCCGATCGAAATCCATGTAGACGCACCCCTCATAACACTGAATTACGCGGTCCTGCAAACCAGCCGTTATGCCCAGTTCTTCGGCTTCCGTAGCCAGTACCAGATTGGGTAAGATCGGCTGCGGAATCTCGACGCCGTAAAATTGCATGAGTGCCCGAAAAGTGGCGACAATGATGGCACTGGAGCCCGAAAGACCAACCTGCCGGGGAATAGAGGTGTTATACCGAATCGAAAAATTTTGGTTTGGAAGGCGGATGTGTTCGGCTTCGCAGTATTCGGCAAACTTCTTGATGGCCGCTTTCAACAGCGGAACACCGCCATGATAGCCCAGCGTGCTGACCGAGTCGCGCAGGTGGTACAAGCTACGGAATACGTTGGTATCCTGCGGCTGTGGCTCAATGTGCAGTTCGGGAGAGGGATACAGCGTTACCGACGCCCCAAAGTTGCGCACAGAAATGGCA
This sequence comes from Spirosoma horti, assembly GCF_054776595.1. NCBI lineage: Bacteria > Pseudomonadati > Bacteroidota > Cytophagia > Cytophagales > Cytophagaceae > Spirosoma > Spirosoma horti. The sequence continues at coordinate 943,353 of NZ_BAAHBQ010000002.1, read as the reverse complement.
ATGGTTTTACCAAAAAATCCATCGGACGGGTTGCCGAGTAGTCCCGCCCGGGCATAGGCACGGGTTTCGATGAGCAAATCAGTAGCGGATCAGGTGTCCGCTGGCTAAATAATTAAACGACAAGTTTACGAAAGAATCGGCAGGATAAAGATGAGCCGTACCGTCTTACGCTAAAAAAAGCGACCGGGTCATGACCCGGTCGCTTTTTTTGATCGTTATCTATCCTGCAAACTTAGTTCTCGTTGTTTGTCGAGACGTCTGTTTTTTCCTTGCCGTCATAGCCTACGTTATGGGGGTCGTAGCCCTCGCCAGGCCGGTCTCCCTCTTCGAGGTATGTTGCATCAGCCCGGTGTAGCAGCGCATCGTCGGAGGGATTCTCCGCCACTTCACCCAGCTTTTTAGCGGCCTCATCACTCATCATACGACCTTTAGGCTGGTCGGAAATGGCATCAGCATTGACGTCCCATTCCTGCGTTCCGCCCAGACTTTCGCCTTTTGGTTCACCCACGCGGCCTGTGCCTTCATTTTCCGCACGGGTATCCTTCGTGATATTCAGATTTTCTGTTTCCATATCCATACCCGATGTAGCATCCTGGTACGAATTATTTCCAACGCCTTCCGACTCGCGACCGTAATCGGAATCGCCATGCTGGTTAGGGTCACGGGAATAAAATTCAGGATCTAGTTTATCCGGGTCGAACGGTGATGTAGTTGCCATAACGTTACGTGTTTTTTCAGACTATAACCCGAAAGGAGAGCGGTTGTTTGGAAAGGACCTGAAGTAACGAAGCCAAAACAACAGCAGGCCGGCTCCCTGAGCACCAGCCTCTTCCTTTTTTGTCTATTCTCTCTGTCCCTTTAGCTCGGCCAGAAGCTGATCGTTGGTTTGTTGCAGTAGAGCCACCCGCTCGGTAAGCTGAAACAGCAGAAACTCCATATTCCGCAACCGCTCTTCAGTTGTGATGGCAGCTGAAGGCGAATTGAGCGCTTTAAACATCAGCCCTTCCCCCCGGAGCAACCAGTCGCCGTTCACTTGTGGGTAGGCCGCCAGAATTTTTTCGAGTGTATCGTACCGAGGTTTCAGTCGGCCGTGTAAAATATGATAAACTTTCTCGCCCCGGTGTTCGCCCAGTTGCCGGGCGAATTCGAGCACACTAATGTCGAGCGAGTCGATGAGTTGCTGAAGGCGGAGATTGATCGTCATAATTTACAGATTTGTATGTAAGAATACACAGAAAAGAAGGCGTTCTAAACAGGCTGGGTTGGGCGAAGTCAAATCAGCCTAAATTATCCCTGAAAAACCAGAAAACAGCCTTCTACAGCCTCAAGAATACTTATAAACCGGGGTTGTTTTTTTACACAAAACTATGTAAATTTAAATCAGTAAACACAAGGTCTTAAAAAGGCAAAAGGGACCTCAAAATGGGCCCCCTGCTTGAACAGTAAACAACAAATACTAATGAACACACAAAACAAAAGCCAAATCGAGACAATTCAAAGCGGTAATGAACTTAAACCGTACCAAAAGATTCACGAGTTGACTGGCGAGGTCGTCAATAAATACAAATATCTGGAGGGCCATCCCCGTCAATATCGGTTCGATGCCAAGGAAGGTGTGTTCAATATCAACGGAAGTGAGAAACTGGGGCGCACCCTCACGTTTCAGCCAATTGCCTGGCGCATTTTCACGGACAACATCCTGAATATGGGCACCAAAAACTGGGCGGAGATTTTCTTTGTCGACGAGAAGAACTGCGTATCGGCGGTGTTATTTCACGGCTACTCGGTCGATAATATATTTCGGTTGATCGAACCCCTTTATTATGACGACCTGACACTGGCCGATGTGGTCATTACAGCCGTTGCCGAGAAGAAAGAGAATAACAAAATTCAGCCAAAAGGGGTGTATTATATTGCCAACTTCACCTATAAGATGGCTGACGTGGAGAAGACGAAAGAGTTGAAACAGTTTGCGCAGGAGGTTAAGGTGTTCCGCCAGGAAACGCTAACAGACATTGCCAACATCAAGACGGCCATGAACTACTACAACCCCTTCATAAACCCGGTAGAAGAGCCAGCGTTGCTGGCAGCCGGGTAGTTTGTGATCGTTTCATTTACCGTTTCTCCTTGCTTATGATTTCTCAACTGTTGACCCCATTGCCCCAACCGCTCCTAATGCCCGGTGATGATTACCGGGCATTACCGCGCGTGTCAAACTCCGATCTGACCCGATTGAAAGAAGAACATTTGGGCTACTGGTCGGTACCCTCGGCGCGGTTCATTCCGGAAAAGACCAAGGCGTTTGGGCGGGCGTTTCACCAGCACCTGCTCGAACCCGAAACGGTCGGTACGGTTCTATCGCAGTTTCTGCCCGACATGATGGACCCGGCCTTAGGGTCAGATGGCCTTGCGCCTGCTCAAACCAAACAACTGCATACGCTAATGCAGACGATTCGGCAGGATGGCTTTTGCCGACGGTATCTGCGGCTGTCGGAGCGAGAGCGCATTGTGCTTTCGACAGAACCAACAACCGGTATCGCCTGCAAGGCGCGACTGGATATGGTCTATACCAGCCCCAAACGCCGAAATGCGATGGTAATCGACCTAAAAACAACGTCGGCCCGCACCCAGGCGCAATTTCTGGAATCGTGCTATACGTATGATTACGACCGGCAGGCCGCTTTTTACCTAGACAGCCTCCGTCATGCCGACGGACGCGAGTGGAGCACCACGAAGCAGTTTCGCTTTGTGTTCATCGGTGTCATGAAACAAAGCCCGTATCGGCTCTTTGCCGTCGATGCAACGTCCATTCCCGGCTTTATCGATTATGGCCGCAAGAAGTACCGCTTCTGGCTCCGCAAATGGCGCGACGAGCAGACCACCGAAACGCTGGCTGCGCCTGCCTGGAGTATGATTGCTTAAAAGAAGTTTGTGGTTTACAGTTGGCAGCCCCCGTAGTCTGTGAGGACTCGGGCCACGGAGGCAGTTGCTTTCGCTGGCTCATCGGTGTGGTTAGCCAACTGTGAACCACAAACCGTAAACTACTAACAACGAACCGTTATGAACGCATCGATCATCACCCTCACCCCTACTGATCTCCATTTCGATTGGGGAACCGATGGGCTGGTGTTATGGATTGAAGAATTGGATGGAGCCGATAGCCTGGCTGGTCAGATGAGCGAGGTAATGGACCGCATTGCGTTTGCTATCGAACTTCAGACGGGCTGGGATCATCGAACTGACGCCGATACACTTCATCCGCTTTACGGCTATCGGCTACTTCTGCGCGATGCATCGGGCTTATGGAATGCCGTCCAGACCGACGAAACTGGCCACTTCGCGGGGTTAATAGCCCTGGAAGAACTCGATTATGAAGTAGCGTATGATAAAGTGATGTGGTTAGATTAAGTCATACGAGAATGGGTCATTAGCACGCTTTTCAGTGTCTGTGAATACCGGAGAATTGACATCACATTTACGTCATCCAAACTACCCAATCTAAAATCGCTTTAGGTTGGGTAGTGTTGTTTTTAGCCTCACGCAACGTTTTGTCCTGCCTTTGCATCTTTAGTAAAAAAACAACCACAAGACCGATACAAACGCATGAAAACGATTTTCCTCTCCTTGCTGCTTGCCTGCGTTGCGGTGGCCCCCGTTCTGGCTCAAAAGACCGTTGATGCCAAAGAAATCATTGACCGGATCAATCGCAAAGAATCCATCTCTTATCAAAATACCACCATCACCGGCGATCTTGACCTGACCAGCCTGGCGAATCGAAAAGAAGTCCGCGAGGGTAACTGGAAAGGTGAATCGCAGGAGTTCTTGAGTACAGTTGATGTTCCGTTAACCTTTAAGAACTGTACGTTCAAGGGTAAATTCCTGGCCTATCGGACAGAGCAACAGGAAGGGCGCAAACTCCTGAACATGACGAATAAAGTCTATAATACCGATTTTACCGAAGCCGTTACCATCGAAGGCTGTCAGTTTACGGACGATGCCGCGTTCAAGTATTCGAATTTTAGTCAGCGGGCGATTTTTACCGATACAGATTTCCAGGATGGCGCTTTGTTCAAGTACAGCAAATTCCGGAATGAGGCCGATTTCAGCGGCTCGACCTTCGGGGAGTATGCCGACTTTAAATACACCAAGTTCGATGAGTCGTCTTCGTTTCGGAAAGTAGCTTTCGAGCGGTATGCCGATTTCAAATACACTAAATTCGATGAACGCGTCGATTTCAGCCAGGCCCGCTTCAGCAGCAACGCCGATTTTAAATATACGCACCTGCCCCGGGGTACCAACTTCGATAATACCCGCTTCAATGGGTCCACTGATTTTAAATACACAACCCTTGATGGGCGCCGGTTCTCGCCGAATGGCCGGTAACGCCTAACGACACAAAACCACAAGAACATGGTTGGCTCTGGTACCCGGCTTTGAGTCAAAGTCCGGTACCAGAGCCAACCATTTATACGATTACGTGTTTATCAAAACGTTATACCAAGTCAATCAACGTTTTGAAACGAACAACAAAAATCGTACTTGCACTTGTCGTACTGCTGATCATCGCCCGCTTACTATTGCCCTATTTCGTGCTGCGGTATGTCAATAAAACGCTGGCCGATATGGGAGGCTACACGGGTCACGTTGATGATATCGACATCCAGCTTATTCGGGGCGCTTATCAGCTCGACAACCTGAACATTCGCAAAATCAATGGGAAGCTGAAAGAGCCCTTTGTTTTCATCCCTAAAACAGATTTATCCGTCGAATGGAAATCACTGTTCAAGGGAAAACTGGTTAGCGAAGTGGAATGCTACGAGCCAAAAATTAATTTTGCTTTTAGTGAAAGTGAATCCAGCAACCAGACAGGCGCCGATGTAGACTGGACAGTGTATCTGAAGAAACTGTTGCCCATCAATATCAACCGATTCGCGGTTGTCAACGGGGAAGTCAATCTGACCAGTCTGGTTACGCAACCTCGCGCCGATTTATCTATCAAGAAGTTTCAGGGAGAAATCCGCAATATCCGGAACGTAGAAGACAAGAATAACAAACTCCCGTCGCCGGTCGAAGCGACGGGCGATGTACCGGGTTATGGGGGCACCATGAATTTCGCGGCCAACATGAATCTGCTGAAAGAAACGCCGGACTTCGATTACAAGCTCCGGTTCAGCGACCTGCAATTGGTGAAACTTAACCCGCTCGCCCGTCACTATGCCAATCTTGATTTCGAGCGCGGAACCGTAAGCGTTTACAGCGAGATGGCCATGCTCAACAGCAAGCTTAACGGCTACCTGAAGCCGCTCACCAAGGGCATGCAGATTTTCAAGCTCAATGAACACGAAGGCCGATCGATCGGGAAGTTTTTCACGGAGTTGGTGGCACAGGCGGGAACGGCCATTCTTAAAAATCAAAAGCACGACCAGGTAGCCACGCGTATTCCGCTCAACGGGACCATCGATGATGTTAAAACGGCCACCTGGCCAACTATTTTTGGTGTTCTGCGCAATGCATACATCGAAGCGTTCAAGGGTGAATTCGACAACAACATCACCTTACAGGATGCGGTTAAAAGCTTTAAAGACGATTTTAAAGCCAAACGGGCTGAACGGAAAGCCGAGCGGAAAGAGAAACGGGCCGAGCGAAAAGCAGAACGAAAACAGAAGCGGGCAAAGCGTAAGGCAGAAAAAGAAAAGAAACAGAAATAAAATGGCCTGTAGTCGGAACAATCATACGTTCCGACTACAGGCCATTATGGTTTTCCCTCATTTCTACTGGCTCCTGCGCCGATCAATCAGGGTATCTTTACGAGCGCCCGACTCCGTCCGGCGGGGTTTATAGCGGTTACGGGTCTTTTGTACACCCGCATCTTTTTCTTTCTTGTACGAAGGAATCGCATTGTCCTTACTTTCCAGATTATCCTTCAACGAAGGGGGTGGAATGGGCTTTTTTGACCGGGCGACCGCTGAAGCTGACATAGGTTTGGCCGAATTAGCTGAACCCGAGGCCGATTTCGGCGCACTTGTTTTCGTAGCCGTTTGGGGCGTAGTCTGAGCCAGAGCAGGAGTCGCCATCAGTAATACACCGAGCAATACTTTGATCATAACAGTTGGTTGAGTTTGGTCACTAAAAATTTACGCACAAAAACTTATCGGCGAACACTATCTACCTTCGTAGCGCCCCCCCGACGGAGAGAATCGGGCCGTAATCGTTTTTGTTTCCGATTTTTGGGCAAAGTCGAATCCACACCCGCTTCCATTTTCAGGCGCTCCTGCCGATTGGCAGGCTTCATTTTGGGCCGGACAGGATTAGCCTGTCGAGTTTCCGTCGTTGAGGTCGATTGCTGCATCGTTGGAGCCTGATTACTCTGTGCCAATGCACTAATGCCGAACAGTAGGCCTAACGTGCTGAACAAGAACCGCTTCATAAGTTTGATAAAGTTGTACCAGATTGTAACGACTTGGGCTGACAATAGGTTATGATCCTGGCGAGTTATTGATTATATGACCTGATTAACTGGTCTACCGTTTCGCGTCAATTTGCAATCAGTCGGCAAAAAATGTGGAATTCAGGCTGTTCCTGCATCGTTATGGGGTAAGCAGCCAGTTCGTGTATGTTTTTAAAACTGTTTCGTAAGCCCAAGGTCAATTCCGATCAATCCCGCAGGGAACCGGCTGACTACATTGCCGCCTATCGCGCTACCGGCGATCTGGCTATATTGGGTGAACTTTATGAGCAACACATGGACCTTGTCTATGCCGTTTGCTTCAATTACCTGCGCGATGAAGATGAGGCCAAAGATGCCGTTATGAATCTGTTTGAACAGTTGGTAACCGACCTGCGTAAACACGACGTACAGCAGTTTGGCCCCTGGCTCCATAGTGTGGCCCGTAATTACTGTTTAATGCAGCTTCGTAAGATGCAGGCCCACCCTAAAGCCGCTTTGGTAACCGGCACCGGAGCCGACCTCGACGATGAGCCCGTTATGCAACTCTCGACAGATGATGTCGATAAGTCAGAACTTGAGGAAGACCTGACAACTATGGAAGCCTGCTTAAAAACGTTGCCCCACGAACAGCAAACTTGCCTGACGCTCTTTTACCTGGACCACAAGACCTATACGGAAGTTGCCGAACTGACGGGCTACGACTTAAAACAGGTAAAAAGTTATTTGCAAAATGGGCGCCGAAATTTGAAAATTTGTATGCGTAAGTAACGCGGGCGAAAGCTCGTTTTTTAGTTGATAGCAGGTTTCCATCTGCGCTACTACCATGAACGACCAACTAAGTTTTACCGATTTACAGGCCTATCAAGCCGGTCAGTTAAGTGGCCCGGCCCGATATCGTGTAGAGCGGCTTCTACTCGAAAATCCATTTTATGCCGATGCCCTGGCCGGGCTGGAGGCTATGCAGCAAACGGCAGCCGATGCCGCCACTCGCCCCACTACCGAACAACTGGCCGATCTGCGGGATGCCCTGCATGAACGTATTCATGCCTCGGCCAATCAGAAACGGCTATGGCCACTTTGGATTGCGACCACTACGGCGGCTATTCTGTTTATGCTCGCCATGGCCATTTATTTTATCTTCTTTGCCCCTAAACAACCCCTTAAGCCGATGCCGAAACCAGCCCCGACGGTGATGGCTATGCCGCTCAATAGTATGCCATTAGGGCTGCTGAAAACGTAGGAGCGCCTTGCCCTTTCACAGTTCCTTCGTCAATCTATTCCTATCCCTTTCGGTAAAACTCCCGATAATCTTTAGCGATAAATAAAACATTTATAAAACGTAAGACGTTAACCGGACATATCAACTTTATTGGATTCTCTATGTTTCGCGCAAATTCACTACGTTTTATCCTCTTCTCGTTTATCCTTGTTACTGCCTGTTTATCAAGCAGTTTTGGTCAGCAACGGTTCAGTGCAGGCCCACGCATTGGCTTAAATTTGTCCACATTTGGTATGGATGCCAAGGACTATACGTTACGCCCGGGCGTAACAGCCGGTGCTTTTTTAATGTACAGCTCGCTGAACCATTTCGGTATCTCGGGTGATGTTCTTTACTCACAAATGGGGGGTAAATATGCAGACCCCGCCAATAGTCAGGCCAACTCATTTAAACAACGGATCAACTATCTGGAGGTCCCCATTGCTTTACGCTATTTCCTGACGCTGAGCGGCAATTTTCGGCCCAACGTGTTCTTTGGCCCCTCATTTGGCTTCAAGCTGAATGCCAAACGGACAAACTACATAGCACAGGGAGTTGCCCAGCCAGATTTCAATAGCAGCGCCGAATTTCGGTCGATGGACCTAGGTCTGATCGCTGGTTTTCAGCTCAACTTCAAGGGGTTGGCTGAACGGCAACGGTTCCTGATCGATGCCCGCTACCGCTACGGTCTGAGCGATATTACCCTCAACGATAGCCGCAATGTCAACAACTCGACGATCACCTTAACCCTTGGCTACGGCTTCGGCGTTGGTCCCGAACACCCCAGCCGGTACCGGAAATAGTCGATTCCTGCTTTCTACTAAGTGTCCTCGCTCGACTTATTTAATGAGTTAGCGAGGACACTTTTTTGTATTTTTGGCCTATCACGACCCAATTCTCTTTCTCATGCCCTTCTGCCGGTCTGCTTTTTTTGGTTTTCTCAGCGTTTTACTGTCCGTTTCGACCTTTGCGCAAACAGCGCCATCAACGTTTCTTAAACTCAATGCCCGGCAAAGCTGCTGGGCCGACTCGGTGTTCACGAATATGGCCCCCGAGGATCGGATCGGCCAGTTGATTATGGTAGCTGGTTATTCCAACCGCAAACCCGCTTACGAAGACTCGCTGATCACGCTGGTACGCACCAATAAATTGGGCGGAGTGGTTATGTTTCAGGGCGGGCCCGTTCGGCAGGCCACATTAACGAACCGCCTTCAGGGCAACTCTCCCGTGCCCCTGCTTATTGCTATGGATGCCGAATGGGGCATTGCCATGCGCCTGGACAGTACCGTTCGCTACCCTTACCAGATGACGCTTGGGGCTATGCAGGGTGCCGGTTCTGACTCGCTTCTTTATCAGATGGGGGCCAATTTGGCCAAACAGGCACGCCGGTTGGGTATGCACGTCAATTTCGCCCCATCGGTCGATGTTAATAATAACCCCAACAATCCCGTCATTAATTTCCGCTCCTTTGGCGAAGACAAATATGCCGTGGCCCGCAAAGCCCTCGCCTACATGCGCGGCATGCAGGATAACCAGTTGCTAACCAGTCTAAAACACTTTCCTGGTCATGGCGATACGGGCACGGATTCTCATTACGACCTTCCGCTGATCAGCAAGAGCCGGGCGCAACTCGACTCGCTGGAATTGTATCCGTTCCGGGAACTGATTAAAGCGGGGGCAACCGGCGTAATGATTGCCCATTTAAGCATTCCTTCCCTCGATACGACCCGCAACCGCCCATCGACACTATCACCCGCCATTGTCACCAACCTGCTTAAAGACGAACTGGGCTTTAAAGGGCTGATTTTTTCCGACGCCATGAACATGAAAGGCGTGACGAAATTTTACCCGTCAGGCAAGGCCGATGAACTCGGTCTGGAAGCGGGTATGGACGTACTGGAGTTTACAGAGGATGTGCCCAATGCGCTGGCGCAGGTTAAACAGGCCATTGCTGATGGACGCATCAGCCAGGCTTCCATCGACGCCCGGTGCCTGAAAGTATTACAGGCTAAAGCCTGGGCTGGACTGGATCAGTACAAGCCGATTGTGCTTGATAACCTGGTCAATGACCTTAACCCTGTGCAGGATGAACTGCTAAATCGGAAGCTCACCGAAAAAAGCCTGACGGTCCTCAAAAATGACCGAAATATATTGCCGCTACAACGTCTGGACACGCTCCGGATTGCCTCGGTGGCCATTGAGAGCGACAAGCTCACAGCTTTCCAGCAAATGGCGGCCAATTATACAAAAATCGATCACTTTAACCTGACATCCCGCACCCCCGATTCGACGCTGGCCCAGATTCGGGATTCCTTACAAAACTATAACTTGATTCTGGTCGATGTTCATCTCAATAACATTCGCCCGGCCGTCAAATACGGTTTGCAACCTAAAACGGCTGGTATTCTGAGTGAGTTGGTCGCTACCGGAAAAGCCGTTGTGACGGTGTTCGGCAACGTGTATGCCCTCGACAAACTAACCTTCCCGGCTGATACCGCCCAGCCGGGCCGTACTATTGAACAAGCCAGAGCCATCGTTATGCCCTACCAGCTAACTAACTATACGGAAGAGCTATCGGCGCAGTTGATTTTTGGGGCCATTGGTGCATCAGGAAAGCTACCTGTTACGGTCAATCAGCGTTTCCGGCTGGGCGATGGCCTGACGATTCAGCCGATTGGGCGCCTTAAATATACCATTCCCGAAGAAGTGGGTATCGACAGCCGATTCCTGACCCAGCAGGTGGATTCACTAGTCAACGTAGCGCTGACGCAGGGCGCGTTTCCGGGTTGCGTGGTGCAAATGGCCCGGAATGGCAAAGTCATTTTCCAAAAAGCGTATGGCAAGCACACCTACGATGCCTCACTCGGTGCCGAGCCAAGGCCCGTACAGTTGGACGATCTCTATGACATGGCATCCGTTACCAAAGTAAGTACCTCAACGCCCGCATTAATGCACCTGGTAGACGACGGGAAATTCAACTTGGACGGAAAAATGGCCGACTACCTGCCCAGTTTCAAGAAGTCGAACAAAGCAGATCTGCACTGGCGGGACGTACTGACGCACCAGGCCGGACTGAAGGCATTTATACCGTTCTGGATGGACACCAAAAATCCAGATGGCTCGTGGAAACCGAAAACATTTAAAAATGAACGTTCAGTGCGGTATCCGATCGAGGTAACCGACAGTCTGTATGAGTTCAAAGGCTATCCGAAAATCATTTTTGAGCAGATCCGGGATTCTCCTCTGAATGCCAAGAAAGAATATGTTTATTCTGACCTATCGTTCATCCTGTATCCGCAGATTGTGAAACGCCTGACGGGCGTGGATTTTGAAGATTATCTGAAAACGACATTCTACAAACCGCTCGGCGCGACAACGCTCACGTTTTTACCACGCCGTTTTTATTCGCTGGATCGGATCGTTCCAACCGAATACGACTCTTTATTCCGCAAGACGCTGATTTGGGGGCGCGTACATGATGAAGGCGCGGCCATGCTCAATGGGTTGTCGGGCCACGCAGGTTTGTTCGGCAATGCCAATGACCTGATGAAAGTCTACGAGATGTATCGCCAGAAAGGCAGTTATGCCGGCCAGCAGTTTATTTCGGCCAAAACAATAGCCGAGTTTACCCGCTACCAGTTTCCGGACCGGGGCAACCGCCGTGGACTGGGCTTCGACAAGCCAGCGTTTACTTACAACGGCAATGCGCCCAAGTCGGCGACCAAAGCCAGTTATGGCCATTCGGGGTACACCGGTACGTTTGTCTGGGTTGAACCAGATTCGGCCTATAACCTGACGTATGTATTTTTGTGCAATCGCGTTTATCCGACCAGAAATAACCCTAAACTTGGCAACTTAAACACCCGCACCAATATTGTTGAAGCACTGTATCAGGCAACTAAACGTGGACTCTGATGAAAAATCACCTGATTCAACTACTGGACTATGAGCTTTGGGCCAATCGACGAATCATCGACGCGCTCGAAAAGATCGACAATCCACCCGCACGCGCGCTGGCGCTAATGGGTCATATTTTATCGGCTCAACATGTCTGGTATGGCCGTATTATGCATGAGTCGATCTTTGTGGCCATTTGGGAAGACATTCCGGTTAGCTGGATGGTCGAAACCGCTGAACGCCAGCACCGGCAGTTGGTGAGCCATGTATCAGCGCTCAGGGAGGCCGAATGGCTTGAGCCGGTCGAGTATGTCAATTCAAAGGATGTACCTTATAAAGACTCGCTGCTGGACATTTTAACCCACCTTAGCCATCATGCAGCTTACCACCGGGGCCAGATCGTTCAGCTCATCCGGCCAATGGTTAAGGAAGCACCCGTAACAGACTTTATCGTCTGGAAGCGGGAAGAAAAAGTAACTAAATAGACACGACCACCCGACGTTTATCTGCCATGAAATACCTGTTTATTCTCGCTTTATTCTCATCAATCAATTCATTGGCCCAGGTTCGGCTGCCAACGAATGAAGCAGGTCTGGTGCAATACCAGGAACTTGTCCGTGTACCGGATAGTAAACGACCAGCCCGGCAGCTTATGGAACAGGTACATACATGGGCCACCAAGTATTACCCGTTAGGCAACGAGGCTGAACAACAATATGACCGGGAACATAACATCCTGTTCGTTCGAACATTTTATTCGATTGGCAATCAATCCGTACGCTATACACTGACCGTTGAAACCAAATTTGGTCGGTACCGCGCCACGATAACCGATCTGATTATTGACGACAATGGCCGTACACAACCGGTGCGGGCCGCCACCTCAACGATCGACGAGCTGGTTGAAGCGGCTGACAGTACAGTTAAAGATAAAAGCGTGATCGAACAGATCGCTGCCGATCAGACCGAGTTATATCGGCAAATTGACAAATCCTGCCGGGAGACCCTGGCAAATCTGAAGCATTCGTTAACCGCAAATTAGCCGACGGGTTTAACGGTGCCGCTCTACGCCTACCTGCTCGCACCAGGCCAGTACCGGGCAGGTTGAACAATGCGGTAATGTACCCGTACAGATGTGCTTACCGAAAGGCATCAGCAAGCGGTTTATATTGACCCATTGTTCGCGGGGGACCTGGGTTTCCAGAACCTTCAGCGTTTGTTCAGGCTGTTTAGTCTGCACATAGCCCCACCGATTGACAACCCGATGCACATGCACATCGACACTTATAGCGGCCTGTCCTGTTGCTACACCCAGCGCCAGGTTAGCACACTTGGGACCAACCCCTTTTAGCGAGATCAGGGTCTCGTAATTGGCGGGAAGCTCCCCACTAAACTCATTCACGATTCGTTCAGCGATGCCCAGCATCGTATAGGCTTTCTGATCGGGGTAGGTCGTGCCGTACAACAGCTGGGTCAACGTGGCGACGTCGAGCTGGAGAAGCTGCTGGGGTGTTCGCGCCCGTTCAAATAGGCGTAGTGATACGGGTATCGTTGTCTCATCCAGCGTTCGGATCGACACAATGCACGAAATCAATTGCTCAAATAACGTATTGTACCCCCGCTCGAACAGATCGAACATAGCCGCTTTTGGATAGGGGCGAATGGCTTCGTCGATACGGGCCAGAACAACGTCGAGGTCAAAGGTAGGTTTCATTCAAACAGTTTACGGTTCCTGTGTAGTATGTGCGAACCTCAAACTACAAACCGTAAACTGTTTGACAAGTTTTCATACCTTGACAATTACCATCTCCACACGCCGGTTTTCAGGACGCTCTTTCAGCGTTTTATTAGTGTTGATTGGCCTGGATGGGCCATACCCAACGGTTTCAATCCGGCCGGAGCTGATGCCCTTGTCGACCAGATAACGCTTCACCTCATTGACCCGGTTGCGCGACAGTTCGACGTTGGCGTCAAATTCTCCCACGGTATCCGTATGCCCTTCGAGCCGGATTTGCATCGTTGGATTGGTCTGCATAACCGTCACCAGCCGGTCCAGTTCTGGAAATGACTCCGGCTTCAGGTTATACTTCGACGCACTGAAATAAATGTTCTTCAGCGTGATTTTAGCCCCCGCTTCGATGGGTACCAGATCAAAATCACGAACGATATCGACTCGGTTCGTTGCCAGCGTATCACTCTGGCTGAAATACCCTTTTGCCGACGCCGTAACAGCATAGACGCCCCTCCGGTCAATGGCTATTTTATATTTCCCACCGGGAGTAGCACTCTCTACGGAATCAGCCGGGTCATTGCCCGATGCTTCAGCCCCTGATAACAGCCGATAGGTAACGGTAGCCCCAATGGGTTGTTTTGTTTTCGCATCGCGGGTGATGCCGTTAATCGCTACTGCCGCCGGTGCAGGCATTTCCTTTGGCTGAACCGGGGCGGGTGTTGTGGGCTCCGTTGGGTTGGCAGGTTCGCCCGCGCCGGGTTTTGTTCGGGGCGTATAGCGGGGTTGCTGCGGTTTGGGCTGTACAGGCACTTTGGGGGGTGTACGCTGCGAATATTGATTTTTGCGGGGTGGATTGATGATGTGTACCCCCCAGAAATTGAAACAAACTAAGTCCCGTTTGTCCCGGCATTCAAACAAGTCGAAGGTTGTGTAGCCAGGATCTATTCGTTCAAAATACGCCACAAAGTCGACGCGCTCACCGGGTTGTACCCGGCGTCGAAGGTCGAGCGGGATATTTTCAGCACGGATAAACTTATAAGACCGTTCGCCCTGATTTACATACAGCCTTGATGCTGGCTCAAATCCAATGTTATTTGATGTTTCCAGGTCGCCCCTGCGCCCATTTGGCATTGGAATGGAGAATGGTAACGACCGGCCATTATAGCCCTCTCTTCGGGCCTGAAACTTCATGTAAACAATGGTGTATTGGGCCGTTAATTCAACGCGCTGTATGCTCACGTCGGCATCATTAACGTCGTCTACGCGGGGATTTTCAGTCGTAAACTGTACCTGCGCGCGTAGGCCTGAAGCAACCAGCAATAAAAACAGACAGGTAAGCAATCGGCGGTTCATAGTCGTTGAAAACAAAGCGTTCGTTATATAAACGTTTGACTATGCCGGGTAGTTTAGGGTTTAACAGATTGCTTCGTAACCGGTCGATAACGGCCCGGTTTAATGCCTCACCCCATTTTCAACAGACCAATACTGACTCTGTCCGGTAACCTCCGGCTGGAAAGTTACCAAATTAAACCCGACTGTACCCGTAGCCGAACCGGCTACGGTTGTCACCTGCACAGCCTTGCCAGCCTGCTTCCATGTCAGAGGCTGATTTGCCTGGCAACGTTCGGGCTTCGTACCCATCGTTTGCAGAAAATAGGCATTCCCTTGTCCAAAAACGCTCGTGGCACCATCTGGCATGACGCAGATGGCCGTTTTCTCATCGACCCCAATGCCCCGCATGGGCAGCCCCCAATCGGTCAGGGCGCGAGCCAGAAAGGCCAGATGACGCCCTTGTCGTTCGCGGGCGCTGTAATGCATATCGGTAATTGTGTTCGCTAATAAGGGTTGTTTCAGGAAATCATCCCGACGCAGATCGACTCGTTTGTCATACGGGTTTGTCAAAGCCTCTTCCGACGTGACAGTCCCCTCAATGGCTGAAAAATAGACCTGCCCCAAAATACCGCAACCGGCACTGGTGCCACCCACAACGGCACCCTGGCGAATACGCTCATTCAGCGCATCAGCGACGGGCGTTCCCTGCCAAAACTTCACATAATTACCCTGATCGCCCCCGGCTAGAAAAATGGCCTCAGCCGTGTGCACTTTCCTGACAATGGCCGGATTGCTGGCTAATTCGCGATTGTTCAGCAGAATTGTTTCCACTGAATTAACTGTTTCGCCTAATTTCTGGTAGAGATACTCATTGTAGCCATCCTTACCTGATGCCCGGAGGATAAGTACATCACCTCCACCCGACTGGTGGAGAAACCAGCGCATAGCCGCATCGACATCGGTGCTGCCGCCCGCCAATACGACACCACCCAACGGCTGGCGGACAACATCGGCGGTATCGCCCACCGTCCAGGTAGTATAGGCTGGTGCGGGTTGTGCCGATAGTGGTTGTAGTGAGGCAATGCCACCATTCAGGAACAGCAAAAAAACAGATAGTATCTTGATCATGAGTTCTTTAGTAATGCCGCATCACCACGTTACAAAAGCAAATGGCGTGCCTTGGCTTAACACCGTGGCACGCCATTTCGACAGTAAAACTACTAAAAATTAATAACCAGCGTTCTGCACCAGCGCAGGGTTGGTCGTTATCTCCCGCAACGGAATTGGGAAAATCAGTTTGGGCGAGTTGTAAGGCAATGCACCCACACTGCCTTTTGTCCGTTTGATGTCATGAATGTACGTCCCTTCGAAAGCCAGTTCGAGCCGACGTTCTTTCAGGATGTTCGCCAGCGTTAACTGTGCTGCGGTCAGGGGTGTGGCCCCGGCCCGGTTGCGAATAACATTGATGTCGTTGAGCGGTGTATCGCCTACCGTAGTACCGGCCCGAAAGTTGGCTTCAGCGCGGGTCAGGTACATTTCGGCCAGGCGTAACACCTGAATGTTGCCGTACTGGTTGATAAACTTGACAGTCCGGAAAAGGCCATCGTCGTCATAGAACAACTTTGCCCGCTGGTCGGTGGCATCAAACTGCTGAAGGAAGCTTTCGTTTATATCGATGTCTCCCCGGCCACCTTCAGACGATGAGCCGTAGAATGTATTGACGTCGTTTATCCCATCCTGATCCGTAATTTGAATCGCAAAAATCGTTTCGTTGGTATTAATCCCGTTCTGGAATTCCCGCGTATCAAACACACTTTCAATATCGACCAATTGATATTTCCCACTGGTAATGACCCGATTGGCTGCACTGGCCGCATTCGGGTAATCGGCTTTTTGCAGATACACCCGTGACAGTTGCGCCCCAGCCGCACCTTTTGTGGCGAAGAAGCTGTTTGTGGCTGGCAGTTTGGCTTCGGCATCAGTCAAATCCTTTAGCACCTGTGCATACACAGCCGCCACGGTGCTACGTGACACATTTGAGTTGGCATCGAGATTGACCGTTGGTGTCGTTACAATGGGAACGCCGAGATTGGCATTCGGATCGCCATCGCTCCAGTCTCTTCCGTAGAATCGTACCAGTTCGAAATACAATGAGCCACGAATAAATTTCGCTTCACCTTCAATCCGGGCCTGATCGGCCGTAGCGGCCAGGTTCAGGTTAGCCAGTACCGTGTTGCAGATGTTGATCGTGCGGTAAGCATTCGTCCAGGTAACATCCGCCTGATCGTTGTTGACCAGTATATTTTTCGTGTATATCTGCTGAGGCCCTACATAGGTGCCCGTCCAGTTTACATCGCCGGTAGAGGGTACAGTCGCCAGCAATTCACCATCGCGGATCAAACTGCCCCCATATAAATTAATACCACTCAGGCCATCATAGCCCCCTACGAGCAGCGCGTTCAGGTCCGATGCCGTCGACAGCGCCTGGCCCGTAGCCACCGAGTTTACCGGTTTGATATCCAGTTGGCTATTGCAGGAGGCCAGCCATAAGCCAACCGACATGACCGACGCCAGTATGATTGATTGTTTCGTTCTCATAAGTTGTGTTATCGCTTAGAAGCCAATTTGTAGCCCACCGATGATGGTGCGTGGTTGTGGAGCGGAATAAAAATCAACACCAAGGTTAACGGGATTGCTCGTATAGGCATCCGAGTTAACTTCCGGATCCCAGCCGGTGTACTTCGTAAACGTCAGCAGGTTTTGCCCCGTAGCAAAAACCCGGATCCGGCTCAAATGAAGGCGGGTCAGGAGCGTTTTCGGCAAGGTATAGCCCAGCGTGATGGTCCGTAAGCGAACGTAATCCCCCTTTTGCAGGTACCGGGACGATTCGCCGGTGCCATTTCCGCCATACAAACGAGCCTGAGGAACATTGGTTATGTCACCCGGCTTTTTCCAGCGATTCAACTGATCAATCGATTGATTATCAAAGTAATCGCCATTGGCTGACTGAAATTTACCTCCCCCATTGTAGATGTAGTTTCCAGACTGTCCATTGAACAATACGCTGAGGTCGATACCCATGTAATTGAACGTATTGGTGATACCACCAATAAACTTGGGCGATGGGCTACCCAGCGGCACATAAGTGGCCTCGTTGTAGCTATTTGTGGTCGACCGATCCAGCGTTCCATCAGCTTTGGTCGAGTTTCGGTAATACAGCGCATCCCCATTTTGCACGTCCACACCAGCGTATTCAGGTCCTACAAATACGCCCAGCGGCTGGCCTTCCTGCGCCCGGTTCAGGAAACTACCCGTAATGGTCGTACCGCCCAAATCAGTGACGACGTTCTTGTTGTAAGCAATGTTCAGGGAGGTTGTCCATTTGAACGGACCGGTGAGGTTGTTGGAGTTGAAGACGAACTCAAAGCCTTTGTTTTCCAGCTTACCTACGTTCCGCAACTGCGTCCGGAAGCCTGACGAACCCGGCACGTTTACGTTCAGCAACAGGCCGCTCGTGTTTTTCTGGTAGTAATCGATTTCACCTGAGAAGCGATTGTTCAGGAAACCGAATTCAAGACCAATGTCGGTTTGCAATGTTTTCTCCCAGGTCAGATCCGGGTTCGGAATCTGCGAAGGAGCCTGCCCCGGTACGCCCGCGTAACCGGCAGATGTGTTCACATTGTTCGTGGCAGCGTATAACGCCAGTGAACTGTAGTTGCCGATTTCAGCATTTCCGGTCAGGCCATAGCTGGCCCGTAGCTTTAGCAGGCTCAATGCACGAACATTTTTCAGGAAGGGCTCTTCAGTCAGAATCCAGCCTGCTGATACTGCCGGAAAGAAACCATACCGGCTGTTGATACCGAATCGGGAGGAGCCGTCAATACGACCCGAAGCCCCTACTAAATAGCGATTGTTGAAGCGGTAATTCACCCGCGCAAAGTATGACAGGAAACTGAACTGGCTTTGCTGACCATCGCCCGCTGTAATTTTGGCCGCGGCCAAAATCTGCTTGTAGGCGTTACTCGGGAACTGCTGCCCCGTAACGGAATTGAGATTCAGTCGCGATTCCTGAAACGACATACCGAGAGTAGCGTCTATGTCATGTTTCTCGGCAAAGGTCCGGCCAAACGAGAAATAGTTATTGGTCGTGTAGTTGGCTACCTGTCGGAAACTGTTCGACCCCAGGCCATTTGGGGCACCCGTATTTCGCTGGGTTTCCCGTCCGTAATATTCATCTTCCTGCTGGCCCAGCAGGTCGGTTCCAAATTCCGTACGGAACGACAGACCGGGCAGAAGTTTGTAATCCGCATAGACATTGCCGATGACCCGATACACACGCGCCTGCAAGGCAGCGTAGTCGCGGTTCAAGAGCGGGTTATAATACAGTGTATAATCACCGCTTAGTTGGTTAGTGCGCGGATCAATAACGGGCGTCATGGCCGGTAAAGCCACAATCTGCATCGGCGTCGAGAAAGCGTTATCATTCGATACGCGGTCGTTGATCGAATGCGACAGGTTGAAGTTCACCCCCAGGGTCAGCTTATCCGTGGCTGTGTGGTCCAGATTCACCCGGCCGCTCAACCGGCGAAAGCGGTTCTTGATAATAATCCCGCTCTGATCGAAATACTGGCCCGAAATGAAGAAACGGGTCTTTGCATCTCCCCCCCGCGCACTCAGGTCATACTGCTGCGAAGGGGCTTTCTGAAATGCTTCTTTCTGCCAGTCGGTGTTGTATTTTGGATTTTCACCCTGCCAACCCGTCGGATCACCAGCGGAATAACGCGTAAACCGGTTAGCCAGTGAAGTCGCCGATGTAGCGTCCGTGTTGGCCCGTGCTTCCTGCAACAGCTCAACGTACTGCTGGGTATTGAGCCACTGGCGCAGGTGCGTGGGATTACTGGCACCCATTTGGGCCGATGCTTCGAAGGTTGTTTTGGCAGCCCGACCTTTCTTAGTCGTAATCAGCACCACGCCATTCGAAGCCCGTGCGCCATAAATAGCGGCAGACGAAGCATCTTTCAAAATTTCCAGCGACTCGATATCGTTGGGGTTCAGGTCGGCAATGGGGTTGGTTGGTGCCGTTGTCGACGACTGGTCGGCCGACGTCATCGGAATACCGTCAATGACATAAAGTGGCTGGCTGCTGGCCGTCAGGGACGAGGAGCCCCGCACCCGGATTTGAAGCCCCTGGCCCACTTTACCATTCAGCGATGTAATTTGAACCCCGGCTACTTTACCCTGCAACGCCTGCTCGACGCTGGGCACGGGAATATTTTCGATATCGCGGGAACCTACTTTGGCGATATTGCCGGTCAGGTTACGTTTCGACTGGGCTCCATATCCAGTCACGATCACCTCATCCAGGGCACGCGTGTCATTAGCCATGGTTACATTGACCGCAGACCGATTACCGATGGCTACCTCCTGCGTTGTTACCCCGACGAAACTGAACACCAGTGTGCCAATGTTGGCTGGCAGCGTAATCGAGTAGTTTCCGTCGGCATCTGTTTGCGTGCCTTTGGTGGTTCCCTTTGCAACGACCGATACGCCCGGCAACGGGGACCCATCTTCTGCCGAACTGACTTTCCCCGTCACTCGACGCTCCTGCTGAGCGCTGACGTTGGTTGTCAGAACACTGCACCAGGCAATCAACAGAAGTAGTAAAAGATTTCTCATTTGTTGATAGATTAAATTTATAAAACGACAAAAGTACAAAGCAATATTCTGTATTATCAAGAATAACTACATAAATCCTAGATTGTAAATTTAAAGTACATCGCATCTTTGTCCTGATAAGCAAAATAATGTACTAATATAAAATTATAGTATATCATACAATGAATTAATATATATTATTCCCATATAAGACTACACAGAAGAAGCGGTTGGCAGAGATTCTCTATGAATCTCTGCCAACCGCTTCTTCTGTGTAAATCTACCTTTAGAACTTTATTAACTACTTCACTACCTGTTCAGCGCTTTTCATTATTTTTTCAGTATTCCACGATCAACGCTTTGGTTGATTAATCCTTCTGCATAATCCCAAATTTTGGTTGAGCCCTTTTTGATTGCTTTTTTCTTGTCATACACCTTTTGGTAGTTTACATCAAACTCTGCCCAGGTACCGCCCTCATTGGACGTATTTTGCAGCAGTGGCTCAAACCTGTCCATGGCTCGTGCAAATTTCGCTTCATTGGTTAACCCTTCCTCAAACTCCGCCCAAATAGCAATAAACTCATCCGCTTGCTTTTGTGGTAATAGGCCAAAAATTCGCTTTGCCGCCACTAATTCTTCGTTGGTATTCGTATGATTTTTCTGCGTGTCATAGATAAATGTATCACCAGCATCAATCTCCACAATATCATGAATCAAGACCATTTTAAGGACTTTCAATACATCGACCGGAACATCCGAATGCTCGGCTAAAACAAGGGTCATCATGGCAAGATGCCAACTATGTTCGGCGTCATTTTCATGCCTGTCACTGTTGAACAACCTGGTCTTCCGCTGTATATACTTGAGTTTATCAATTTCCTTAATAAAAGCTACCTGCTTTATCAGATTGTCCATTTCCATTTTCACTTATGATTAAGCCCCTTTGTCTGATACACAAAACTACATCAATAACTACGCCCGGCCAATGAGGGCATTTGGCCTGTCAATCGCTTAATTAGTGAAGAAGCTGGTGAATAAAAAAACAGGCAGAATGAAAAAGAGTAGGCGATCCGCCTACTCTTTTTCATTCTACTGCTTCACAATCCGTCTCCTAAATACCTGTTCTCCTACCCTGACCTCCACAAAATACACGCCTGCGGGGACGGTTTTCAAGTCGAGAGGTTGCTGGAACAGGTCGGCTGTTTTCTGATGAGTTTGCCGGGTAAGTTCAACTCCGTTCACGTTACGTACACCCAACGTTAAGGTGCCCCGCTGCGGACTGTTGAACAACACCATTATTTGCCCGTCACTCGGGTTAGGTGTTACTTGTAAGGACTGCTCAGCCAGGGGCGTTGCCGCCGTGACGGTTCCCGCCCGAACGTTGATGGTCACGACGGCCGTGGTGCTGCACAGATCCAGCCCCGAACCCGCTACCGTATACGACGTCGTTTGTGTCGGTTGGGCAATGACCTGTGGTCCCAGGGTCGTATTCAGCCCCGCTCCCGACCAGGTGAAAATGCTGGCCCCACGGGCATTCAGGGTAACGGTTTGTCCCGGATCGATGAAGATAGCGGAGGCCGCGATTTGAACGAATGATTTCTGACCCACAACAGCCGCGATGTTATGCGCCACGTTTAGCCCCAGACTATCGGCATACCGCAGCCAGTCGCCTTTTTGATTCTGGCGCCAGGATGTTGCCGAAAGCGACTCCCCATTTTTGGTCGTCACCAGCGCTACCGTATCACCCGACGCATAGGGCAAAGTGATACCAATGTGGAAGGGTAAACTGCTCAACGGTACGTTCCGGTCAAAGGTTACTGTCGTTGGCCGATTAGCGGCCACGTCAGCCAGAATAACTCGTAAGGGAACATCTTTCTGCGTCAGAATAGCACCCGGCCCATTCTGGAAGCCCCGTCCGTTCCAGACCGTCACCGTCACCACCGACTCGGTTGTTGCTCCCTTGGCCGCTTTCGCTACGCCGAATTTCAGGGAGGCTCCGGCCAGATTTGAATACCCCAGCTTGTTGGCAAAAAACTCCGAAACAGCCTGGCTCCGGTGGCTATTCTGACCGGCAACATAGCCCGTTCCGTTCACTTCCCGCAATACGGTTGGCGTTCCGTTGAAGTTGGTCATTTCATTGCAAAGACCTGCATTCAGGACTTCAATGTATTCTGTACGAACGACGGGGTCAGACTGACCAATGGCGTTCGTGGTAACCAGCGTCACCTTGAACTTACCCGGCTGGGTGTAGGTAACGGTCGGGTTCTGCTCGGTTGACGTAGCGGGTGTGCCGCCTTCAAATGTCCACAACCAGCTCGTCGGGAAACCATCCGACAGATCGTTAAATTTGATCTGTCCGCCCAGCAACACCTGCTGGTTATCGGCCCGGAAGTTCGACACGGGGCGGGTAGCCACCAACGTACCACATACGTTGGACGATAACAGGCTAAGCCGACGGGGACTCAACGCCATCACCGCCCGGATGCGGTCTTTCTGATTTAGGGTGAAAATGTTCATGCAGGCGTCATTAGAGTAATCCATGTAGTTCTGCACCATGTTCGTGGCCCCGCAACTTACCCGACCTACCGGACAGCCACTACTCGCCGATGCCTGCGGTGGGGTATCGGCCACAAAATCGTCACCACAATTGGCATCACCCCAAATGTGGCGCAGGCCCAGCCAGTGGCCGGTTTCGTGCGTTAACGTACGGCCCAGGTTATACGTAGCCCGCATGGTTGGAAAGCTTCCTTTATCCACATTACCGAAGGAACGATAATCGATCACTACGCCATCGGTACTGGCCGGGCTGTCGCTGGGAATACCGGCCAGGTTCGACTGGCTTGGAAACTGTGCGTAGCCCAGCAGTTGACCGCCACCCGCCACAACGTCGTTTAAGTCAACCACCCAGATGTTGTAATATTTATCGGGGTTCCAGTAGGTGCTGGGTTTCAATACGCCTTCGATATTATTCTGATTCCAGTTGGCCTGGTTGCCGTTGTACCGGTCAATGCCTGGTTCAGCCATGGCCTGCCCCTGCGGATTGACCACGGCGGGACAAAACTCAATTTCAATATCGGCTCCAACGGGACTGTCATTGAACCCTCGTGTCCCTGCTTTCCGGCGGTAATCTTCGTTCAGCGTGGCCAACTGGGCCTGAACCTGCGCCCGACTGATGTTTCGGCCCGCGCCAACCGACTCGCCATTGTGCACCACGTGAACGATAACCGGAATGGTAATGACCGTAGCCAGGCCAGTCCGGCCATTGGCCATCTGCTTTTTCAGCTCGATCATTTTGCGCTGCAACGACCGCTCGAAATCAGCGAGGGTTCCCATTTCGGGGTGTTTGGCGCGAAGCAAGCTGTCCATTTGCATGGTACTACATTGCTGAGGTGTCTGAGCACGAACACCAACAGTGACCAGAATGAGCAGTAGTAGGCTGAGTAATAATCGAAACATACGCCTATTTAGTTGTGGTCGAGTTAAACGTAAACTGGTAGCTAGCATCAATATCCGGGAAATAATACTGAATCGTGAGCACTGTGGCTGTCAGGTTTTTAATCGTCCATGGATATTTCCCATTCAATACCGGCAGATAAAATTCTACCGTCGCATTGGCATTAACGAGCGTCCATGTATCGGTTACGTAAACATCCGGGTCGGAGGCACTACACTTGGATGCTCCCTCGCTCGCTTCAAATTTGTGTTCCGCATCGGCGTAAAACGTACAAATGTCGTCTGTTATACAGGGATTGACGCCACTTTGAGAAATGGGTATGACGCCCGACGGCGTACCGTTGTCAATAATCTGAAGGGAAACCATGCGCCAGGATTTCTTATCAGTGCCGGTTAGCAGTTGCGAATACGTAGCGGGCTTGGGCTCTATCTTCTCCGAACAGCCCCCCAGGAGCCATCCGATCACAGCCGGAATGAATAATAAGCGTATAAACTGTCGCATAGTCGAAATTCGTCAAATGCCTTACTGGGGCGTATAGGTTTGTACGTAATTCAGGGTTGTGTCTTTTGTGGCACTGAGTGCGATCTTGAACTGAAGATTCAAGGTAATTACTTTGCTGCGTGGATTCCAGGCACCGCTTCCCTTAATGGTATCCGTTGAGCCTAATTCCGAATTGCTTTGCGTCGGAACGGTAAGTGAATTATCCCCATTATCGATAAAGGTCAGGGTTGGCTTAATGGCATCGAACGAGAAAAAGGGAATACCCAAATTCCAGTTGCTCACCAGGTAGCTCTTACAGTCGGTGCTGGTAATGGCGATATTAGGAACGGTCGCTGTCTGTGCGCCATATTTCTGTGTACCCGTATAGGAGCCACCTAACAAACAATCGTCCTGGATAGTCAACGCCAGAGTTTTCCCAACAACGTTATTCTGTCCAAATCCAACCTGCAAGGTGCTCGGCTGAACACCCGTGAGGGTAAACGTTAGCGAGGATGATTCCAGAATGTTATTGGCGTTGTTAATTAACTGCACCATAATGTTACCCGTACTTGCCTTAGCGGGAATAACCACCGTTCCTTTTGTGCCAACTATAGTATAGTCTTTCCCTTCGCGGGCGGTGCCGCTTACCACGTAATTGACCGTAATGGGTTGGTCCAGGATGGGACCAACATTATGAACTTGAATAGCAATCGGTTTACTATAGCTCTCTTTATAGGTGACGGTCGTATCGGTAAAGCGGACAAAATAAGGTCCTTCGAACGTACGGTCAACGTCGCTTTTTTCACAGGCGACTATTCCCATGCCAAGCAACACGACCATTCCGATTAGCCCGTATAGTTTATGTTTTCTCATAATTAGTAGAACGCTCTGTTACTTAATAACCTGGATTCTGTTGAAGGGCCGGATTTTGTTGAATTTCCCGCTGGGGTATAGGCCAAAGCTCATAGCGACTATTCCAGCTTGGCGAAAACGCCGACATAACAGCCTGCGCCCGCCCCGTTCGCACCAGATCATACCAGCGTTGCCCTTCAAACGCCAGTTCATACACTCGCTCTCGCTCAACGGCCAGCAACACATCGGCCTGAGCCCCTGCTGTTACCGCTGGTGCTTTTGCCCGGATACGAAGCACGTTTAAGTCGGCGATGGCCCCCGTTGTACCCGTTAGTTTGCCCTGTTGTGCCCTCGCTTCAGCCCGAATCAAATACATCTCGGCCAACCGCATCAACACAATGTTGTTGTTATCTTCAGAGGCTGTCCCATATTTTCGCACGGTCCAACCATTATCATTACCCCGTTGCTGTTGCGCATTGAAACTAATAGTTGCACTCCGTGTACCGGCTTCGACTGAGAGTAGTGAACTTACTAATTGATTGGAGGGAATGACTTCACGGCGGCCAACCAGCAAGTTGTTCAACCCAGGCGAATTGGTAACAGGGTCATTGCTGGTTCCCGGATCATCGGTCAAATTATAACCCACTTCGAGGATTGATTCGCTGGTAAAATCTTTTGTAACGATATCAGAAAAATTGGTTTGTAAGGTATACACGCCTGAGTTGATAACAACCGTAGCCAACTGTTCGGCCTGTGCCCAGTTTTTCAGATATAAATAATAGCGGGACAGGGCCGCCTGACAATTTATTTTATTCAGGTAAGCGGCATTCGTCGTTGCATTGGTAGCTGGAAGAGTTACGGCTGGCAAATCAGCCAAAGCCGCCTGATAGTCAGCCAGAACAGACGCCAGCATATCGGCTTTGGCCGTTCGTGGAATAGTTCGGTTAGCCGCCTGATCGGTTGATATAACTTTAGGGATGTCTCCATAGGTATAAACACCGATGAAGTTGGCCCATCCGCGCATAAACCGGGCTTCGGCAAGTACCTGTTTGCGGGTAGCTTCCGGCACGGTCGTTAATGCAGGCAACCGCTCCAGAATAAAGTTAGCTACGTAGATAGTCCGGTACAATCCGCTCCATAACGCATCGACGGCCCCATTCGTAGCGGTGATCCGCTTGGTAGCCAGTTCAATTTCATCGTTGAATGTACCATTGGCCTGAATGTAATCGGCGGTAAAATCGCCGGCTATGATATTTGGAGCCGCCATACTCCGGAAAGCACTGTAAAGACCAATCCGAACCGGCTGCACGTCGTTTGGCTCGTTGAGTACCAGCTCATCGACCAGCAATGTTACCGGTTTAGGCTCCAATACTTCCTGACAGGCAGCCAGGCCAATCAGCGTAATCAATAATGTATATCGTATATAGCGAATCATCGGTAAGCGAAGTAGCAGATTAAAAATTGAGCGTTGCTCCCACAACCAGAGTTTTTACCTGAGGTAACGTAAAGAAGTCAATACCCTGAGCGGTGGTCGATCCATCCAGCGTGCTTACTTCCGGGTCGGGTCCTGAATAGCGTGTCCAGGTCAGAATATTCGTTGCTGAAACATACAGTCGGGCATTGCTGACCTTATATTTATTGATCCAGGCCTTCGGAAAATTATACCCCAGCGATACGTTTTTCAAACGCAGATACGATCCATCTTCGATAAACCGGCTACTCGTGTAGTTATTATATGTATTCTGATACACGTAGCGGGGAACGCTCGTGATATCTCCCTCTTTACGCCACCGTTTCAACGCCTGCCGGGTCTGGTTATTTTGGATATCGGCACCGGAGTTCAGCAGCGTCTGATTTGAAAAATTCAGAATGCTGTTTCCGTACGAAAATTGAAGCAGAGCGCTCAAATCAATCCCTTTCCAGGAGACTTTGTTCGTTAGGCCACCGTATAACTTAGCCTGGGCATTGCCGATAACCTGTCCATCAGCAGGGGTAATGCGACCATCGCCGTTTTTATCGTCGTAAATGGCATCGCCCGTGGCTGGATCAACACCTAAAAACTTCAATCCCCAGAATGTTCCCAGAGGCTGGCCTGCTAATACAACGTTCGTATTTGAAACTCCATTTCCTGTATATCCCCGAAAAACCGGCTCTGAACTGGCCAGTTCCACTACTTTATTGCTATTGTGCGACAGGTTCAGATCCGTACTCCAGCGAACAGCCCGGTTTAAATTGACCGTCGATATAGTCAGTTCTAGACCTTTGTTCGATACTTTCCCGATATTGCCCTGCACCGTACTGAAACCTGTGGTTTGCGGGATAGGCTGAGCAAATAACAGCTTATCCGTCAGGTTGTCATACGCGTCGAGAATCACATTGAGTCGTCCACTAAAGAAAGACGCGTCCAGACCGATGTTCGATTCGCGGGTACGCTCCCATTGCAGGCTGGCATTGGCCAGTGCTTGAGGCCCTACACCCGTTGATCCACTATAAGTAACTGACGACCAGGTACCCAGGAACTGAAAATCACCAATACGTTCGTTACCGGTAAAGCCATAACTAGCCCGCAGCTTCAAATCACTCAGGAACCGAAAACGCTCCATAAATTTCTCGCTTGACAGGCGCCAGGCGAACGATGCAGATGGAAATACACCGAACTGCTTACTCTGACCAAAACGTGACGAGCCATCGTAGCGAGCAGTTATCGTGGCCAGGTATTTCTCATCATAGCTGTACCGGACCTCGCCGAAAGAAGATAGCAAACCACTATTCACCACAGTCGATCCGCCCTGATCAACGATACCGGCTGAATTTATGTAAGTAAAGTCATCACTGGGAAACAACCTTCCCTGAACATTGCCACTCCGCTGCGTACGCTGCAAGACTTCAAAGCCCGCTAATGCGTTGAACTGATGTTTTTCAGCCAGTTGAAAATTATAGGTCAATGTGTTTGTATTGACAAAAGTCGATACGGCTGTATTGATAAAAACACCATAACCCTGTCCACCTACACTGGTCAGAAAACCACCAATGGCCGTTGTAGACGGTTCAAACTGATCTTCTGTTACATTATTATAGTCGATACTGACTTTCGAGCGGAAGCGCAGGTTCTGTAGAATTTCATATTCAGCGTATAGGCCGCCAAGAATTTTAACGGTATACGCATTGAAACGTGGTAATAAGGCCTGAGCCACCGGGTTAAAATTTGGAAAGCCCGGGTACTCGGCATCAGCGGGGCCATAAAGCCGACCCTGTTCGTTGTAAGGGGAGTAATAAGGCAGGCTTTTTATCGCTCCTGAATAAACGCCATCCAGGAAATTATCACCTTTTACGCGCTTGTTCAGCACTCTGGACAGCGTCAGGTTCGTTCCGAATGAAAGCTTGTCGGTCGCCTTATGATCTAACTTTAACTGACCCGTAAAACGGGTAAACTGGTTGTTCAGTTGAACACCCTGCTCGTTACGATAGCTACCGCTGAGGTAAAACTGAGTGCGATCATTACCACCCTGGGTCGACAGTTGATATTGCTGATAAACCCCTTTCCGAAGCACAGCATTTATCCAGTCGGTATTTTGCCCATCGGTGACCCCTTTAATTAAGCCTAATTTATCGGGATCCAGTCCGGCATTGGTAACAGCCTCCCGCTGTAGATCGAGCAATTCCGTTGCATTCAACAGATTGGGCCGACGAACCACATCCGTCATTCCCCGCTGTACATCAGCGGTAAAGGTCGTTTTCTGCGCTTTTCCCCGTTTAGTCGTCACCAGCACGACACCATTAGCCGCCCTTGATCCGTAAATGGCTTTTGCCGAGGCATCTTTCAATACCTGTATAGACTCAATATCGTTGGGGTTAAACAGGGCAAAGGCATTGTCCGTTTGCCCGCCAAAATCACGATCAGATAGATTCCCATCTTCCACCGGAACACCATCGACAATGAACAAGGGTCGGTTAGAGGCCGATATCGACGTATTCCCCCGGATACGAACGGTAAGCCCTCCACCGGGTGTACCCGATGACTGGGTTACCTGTACGCCAGCCGCCTGCCCTTGTAGGGCCTGATCGAAACTGGCTACGGGAATATCTTTAAATTTATCAGGCGAAATGGACGCAATAGAACCGGTAATGTCTTTACGCTGGGTTGTGTTGTAGCCCGTAACGACTACCTGCGTCAACTCATTGACGGCTTCCTGCATTTTCACATTGACCACCGTGCGGTTACCAACGGTTACTTCCTGCGATACCAGTCCAATTGAAGAAAGCAACAAGACAGCCGTAGGGCCAGGAGCGGTGATGCTATAATTACCATTAGCGTCGGTACTGACCCCATTGGTTGTTCCCTTTACGACAATATTGACGCCGGGAATGGGCAGTCCATCCTGCGCCGAAGTCACTCTACCCGTTATACGCTGACTTTGGGCGAGCAAATAGCCCGGCAGCATGAGTAGCCATGCTGACCAGATAATACCACGATAAAATTTCCTCATGTATATGTTATACTCCAAGTAAAGTCATTTAAAGTTCTGGTACGCAAACAAACAAAACAATATACTAGAAAACGTAGCAAGCTACTATTTTTTCAAACGCAAAAATCACCTCTATCGTATAAATCTACGGACGGAGGAAGGTGGCCTACGGATCCTTTTCTTTACTCAATCCTGAGCGTCGATCTACCTGATTTTACTGCCTATACGTCAATTTTCGTCCGTTCGATTCAGAACCGGTTACATTTTAGCCACTAAGTTCGTTTCAGTAAAGCAAAAAGGCTCCCTGCCAGTAGCAGAGAGCCTTTATAACCGTATTTCATTAGCTATGTAATAGTAAAACAGTATGCGTCGAGATTACTTCGGGTTCTTTATGGGTGCGCTACCCGTAGCAGCCGGATTATAGGCTAACTCGTTATCGGGCACATCCCAATAATCGAGGAAGTTATACTGGATGGTGGCATTCGTGTTCACCTTACCGGCTTTATCGACCACAACAGCACCCGTACGGCCTTTCGTAATGACTTCCCAGCGACGGGCATCGTAGAAGGATAAGCCGCGGAAGACCAGAGCAACCCGACGTTCCTTGCGAAGGGCTTCTTTAGCCTCGGCCAGCGATAGACCGCTCAACGGTGCCAAACCAGCGCCCTGGAACGAACGAACCGCATCGATAGACACCAAGCCACCAGCAATATCGCCCGTGTAGATTTTAGCCTCGGCCTTCATCAGTTCGTTTTCTTCGTACGTACTAGCCAGGTAAAGTTCGTAGGCACCAACCGTCAGGTTGCTCAGGACAACGACACCGGCCTGTCCTTTACCACCACTCACTAACTGCCAGCGTGTGTTGAACGAGTTACCACGGTCAGAGTTGAACAGCGCTGGGGCTGCAAGTTGCGTGAAATTATTCGTCAACCGTTTGTCGCCCGTCGGGAAGTCCTGAATCAAGCGCTCGCTGATTTTATACGTAACCGTACCCGGTACACCCGTCGATTTGGCGGCCATGCTGCCGTTGACACTGGAGATAAAATCGGCGTTATCCGTCGAACGCCCCGTAAATACGTTGTCTGTCGATTTTACGCCATCATTCGTCAACGTCAGAATCTGCCCCCACTGAGCGGCCGTCATAGCAGCGGCTGTCGTGTTCGCCAGAATATTGCGGGCTTTGAGCGTATTGATGCTGCGTTTCCACATGTCCGTCGTTGGTGGAACGCCTTTACCAACCTGGTTAAACTGCGGAACCAATGCCGTAATGGTGGCGGTGTAGTTGGCATCCGAGCCCAGCGCCGTCAGTAACGTAGCTGCCTGATCGAGGTTTTTATTGGCTTCCTCAATGATTTTCTCTTTCGTGACATAGTTGGCATTGGTAGCCGCCGTTTTGTCGTTGATTAAACCCGCATAGTACATCGAGCCAATCCGGGAATAGGCATACCCTTTCCACCAGTAAGCCCAGGCCAAAATCGTGTTCTTTTTAGCAGCCGAACCAGTAGCATCACCCGAGAAGGTCGTTGCTTTAGTAATGTCAATTACGTTATTCATCGCGTTATTCAGGTTGTACATATACCCCCATTCGTAGAATAACGGATTCGCTCCGGCATTGGCATTCGTGTTGATTGTCCGGATCAGCGCAATTTGGCTATTGATCGAACTGGGGTTGACCACTTTCGTGCCATCGTCCAGAATGACGACATCGGGCATACCAATCTGATTTCCATATACGTTGGCAGCCTCTTCGCCAACCACATCGCCCATCATTTCGTGGAACCCGACAGCGCCTGTCCAAAAATAACCGGGAACACCATCAGAATATTTAATCCCGTCTTTGAATCCGTTGATGTACACACTACCCTGAGCCAGACCAATGACCCCCGTTTCGGTAGAGGCACTCGCGGGGGTGGGCTGGTTGGGATTTTTGACATCCAGTTGCTCCTTGCAGGCACCCAGAAGGCTAACCATGGCAAGCGATAAAACCGTATTTTTTATAGATGTTTTCATGAGTTTTTCGTGCTGAAAATAAATTAGAAACCGAAGTTAAGCGAGACCTGATACGAGCGATTGTTTGGCGTCGTGTTGTGATCTGTGCCCCGGTCCCAGGCCGAGTTTTCGCCACCACCGCTGGCTAAATTGCTACCCGTTGTCTGACCCGAACTAATTTCAGGATCGAAACCAGTATACTTCGTGAATGTCAGCAGGTTACGGCCGCTAAAGACAACCTGTAGACGACGCATGGGTAACTTGATGAGTTTCGTTAACTCGACACCTAAGGCGATATTCCGCAAACGAACGAATGAAGCGTCTTCGTAGAAGTAATCCTTTGTGCCGTTGTTGGCACCGGCCTGATAAATACCCCGGTAGAAAGCGGTCCAGGCACCGGTCTGCCCATTGATCGTGATTGGTGTCGTGTAATCCTTATGGATACCATCGCGATACATCCATTCTTTCGTCTGGTTGTATAAATGGCTTCCCTGCGTCCAATCGAACTGGAAATTCAGCGTCACGATATCCCGGAATGAAATATCATTGATGAACGACGAAACAAACTTGGGGTTCGGGTCGCCAAAGCTGTATTGACCTGAGCTAAAGAGCGGCTGTTTGGTCGTTTTGTTAACGACGTATCCATTGCTGGCGACTTCGTAGTTAGGTCTGTTAGCTTCCGAAATAGCGGGGGTGCCATCAGGGAGAATCTGGTCCAGGCTGTGAATGCCTAAGTAACCGAACAATTGGCCAATTTTCTGACCTGCTTTCAGCACATAGTTCGTACTACCGGCGCTGGATGTGACAACAATCTGCTGATTTCCTTTTACGGCGTCGATCTGTGAGCTCTGATGCCCGAAATTGGTCGTAAGATTCCAGGTAAAGTTAGTACCGCGGTAAACCGTTGCGTTTATGGATAACTGCGTTCCTTTAGAGGATAGTGAGAATGCATTATCTTTAACCGTACCGATGCCGGTCGACGGAGCCGAGTTCACATTGTAAATCGCGTTATCGGTCGAGCGGTTCCAGTAGCTAAACGAGAAATTAAGCCGTTTGAGCCAGTCACCGTTACCGCCTTTCACCGTAAAATCAGTGCCAATTTCGAGTTCTTTCGAGACCTCTACACCCAGATCCGGGTTACTTTGTGTCGTCGTGTTATAGAATACGTTGTTAGTACCAAATGTCCGGGTACCTAATGTCACGTAGCGGTCGAATGGTTTTGGCTGAATACCGGCTTCACCATAAGCTGCCCGTAGTTTGAATTCGGGTACGTATGTTCCTAAAGCGCTGTTCTGCCAGAACTTAAGCGACGAAGGACGAATATATCCATCGGCGTGGGGGAACGTGAACGGCGTCGACCCACCACCGAAGGCAGACGAGTAATCTGAACGGAAACCAGCCGTTACACCCAGTAATTCACCGTATTCGATATGCTGATTGATCAAGTAACCGTATGTTACAAACGGCGTGCTGTTATCCAGTGATATCCGGTACGTACTGGCCTGAGCACCCGTATACGGCGTGTAGGTAGGAATACCGAGACCATACGTGTCAAATTCCTTGTAATTGTTTTTCCGGTAATCAAAAGCGATCTGCGTCGATGTCCGGATGGGGATGTTCAGTTTAAAATCCTCCTGAAAATCAGTTTTGATGAACGCACTGGCCAGGAAATTCTGGAATACCGTTTTGTATTCGTATGTAGAAATCTCTCCTTTGGCATCACTGGCATTTGTGGACGTAGCATAACCAGCCCCGTTGGCAATGATGTTGCGGTTCAGTGTCTGGTTCGCGTAGTTGTACCGTTCTTCTTCCTGGGTGTAGTTTAGGCCATATTTAGCGTTGAAGTCCAGGTACTTGATTGGCTTATAATCCAATTCTATGCTCTGAATAACATCGACCTTATTGTCATAATGGTTCCGGTACTGCAGGCGGTAATTTGGATTATAGCCGTTTACGCCCGAAGCGCTACCATAATAAGCAGCGTAGTTTCCATCCGGATCCTTATAATCGTAGTTATTGAAAGGGCGGGTATTGTTGATGTCATACCAGACGGCCCGGTCATAGGTGTTGATTGTGTTTTTGGTGTAAACCAATTGCGTAACACTGCGCAAAGTCAGGTTCTTGGCCAGCGTCATGCCTATGTTGCTGACGAGGTTACTCCGATTATAGGCGCCGTTGTTTTTCAGAATTGTGGTCTGATAGCTGTTTGACGCCGTAATGCTGTAATCAGCCCTTCCACTCCCGCCCGATATGTTCAACGAGTTGTTGATCGTTTCGGAAGGCTTGAAAAACATGCTGTAGTAATCGTAAAACTTCAGGTTCTGATCGTATGGTTTATTAGCCTGGCTGTTCACATCCAGCGCGTTATACTGCACGTTTTCGCTCCAGGTGCTGGTTGCCTGATCGAACGTGAGCGGCTTGCCCGACACACCGATAACATTGTTGCTGGCATCCGTTACAAAGGCATGTTTGTCGGCTTGCCCAACCCCACCCTGATTGATATACGAGTTACTGGCGTAGCTGTTCGAAAAGCTAATCTGAGCTGGGCCATCCTTGCCGCGTTTGCTAAACAACTGAATAACACCATTCGCCCCCTGGGCGCCATAGAGTGTACCGGCAGCAGCGCCCTGAATAACCTCTACCCGGTCAATCGTGTTCAGATCCAATGAGTTAAGATCGGTCGAACCAACCTGAACCCCATCCATCAGGACGATAGGCGCCGTACCCCGGTTGATGGTGTTGATACCCCGAAGCAGAATATTTGCTTTTGAACCCGGCGTACCGTTGGCGCTGACAATCTGGGCACCCGCAATTTTACCAACAAGTGCCTGATCGATAGAAGCCGTTGGAGCGGCAGGTAAATCTTTCGCCGAAACGGATTCGACGGCGATACCCAGTTTAGCCTTGGTGGTGGCTACCCCGACGCCGGTTACGACGACTTCGGATAACTGGCGGGAGTCGGATACCAGACTGACGTTTATCTCCGACTCATTACCAACTTTTACTTCTTGGGTAACAACGCCCACAAAGCTAAATACCAGCGAAATACCTTTTGTACTGGGTATTGAAATGACGTATACCCCACTGGCATCGGTATTTGCGCCTTTCGTTGTTCCTTTTACGACAACTGACACCCCTGGTAGGGCTGATCCGTCTTCGGCCGATATAACCTTACCGACGACTTTCCTTTCCTGCGCCCACGCCGTGGACAATACTGAGTTAACTAAAAGGAAACTCAATAATAGAATTCTACTCATAAGTGTTGTTAGTTAGGATGAATTACTTTTCCCTGTCAACAAAACTATGAGCAAAAAAACGCAATACAAAATTTCTATACTTTAGACCTATATAAGTTTTTATAGTGACTTTATCTATAATTACAGAATATTATTTTCATTTTATTAAAATTACATCATTAGCCACATGGCCGCATGATAATTTTTTCGCCAATTTCAGAACAAAAACAAACTGAGTATTTCTTACATATACTTATCAATTAGAAGAAAAATATAAAATATACGCACTTAAATACAACTTAAGCCACCATTACAGAACTATACTAAATAGTATTTTTATTATATATGGGACAACCTCTTACTAAAGAGCATAATGTAACTATACTTACAATGAGGCTTTTCTGTATGTGCTAGTGCAGCGATAGAAATAGTAAAATTTAACTATTACCCTATGTGTCTGTGGATTATCAATTAGTTCTTATCGGACTAAACGCCGGAATTACAGAAAATTACTTAAGTAATTGCCCATCCTAATAGATAAACACATGCCTGACTGGGGAGAGCAGGGTTCATTTTCGCTGGTAGCCGTCTTGTGCTTAGGTTACTGCGCATTCCTAGGAAGTAATATAAGCGACTAGCCACAGGCAACTCACTTCGCCTGTTAACCAGGCTACGACCAGAGAAAGCAAATTACGAGAATCGTATGGAAATCGTTTGATGAGCGTACCAGGCGATACGCTATGATAGTTCGAGCGTTGCCCGCTCCAAGGCTTTAGTAATGTCAGGAGCCATCGAGCGGGTATATTGATGACCGATTCGAAATAACTCGCGCGCTTTGCTGATGTCCGTTGTTGTATATTGTGAAAGCTGGGGCGGCTCGATCAATACGTTGCACTTGGCAAAACGGTCTCTTGTCTTACTCTGCACGGCAAGTACCAGACTACGCTCAATAACGCCCCGCATGGAAGTGATCGGTTTCCGTGGACCTAATACGTTGCAATGCGATCCGATTAGAAAATCAACTTTGTTTTCAATCACATCAACGGGCAGGTTGTTCAATACACCACCGTCAACGAACTGGCGTTTGTTAATGAGCATTGGCTCGAAAATGCCTGGTAAACAGCATGATGCCAGGACGGGCCTAATAAGCTCTCCGGTCTCAAAAACCACCTGTTCACCAGCGTTTAAATCGACCGCAACTACGTGTAACGGAATTTTAAGCCCTTCAAATGAGTCGTGCGGAATGTACTTTCTGTATAAGTCGACGACCATATCCAGGCGCAACAGACCCATGCGGTTCCAGGCGGGCCGCAGGTGGCGCATGAATGAGGACGATTCGATGATTTTCAGACTTTCGTCGGGGGTATAGCCCTGTGCCAGCAAAGCCCCTGTAATGGACCCAGCGCTGGTGCCAGCAAGCTGATCGAATTGAATACCCATTTCCTGTAAGGCTTTTATGACCCCCAGATGGGCAATTCCACGAGCCCCTCCCCCTGACAATACTAACCCTATTTTCATATATCTCAGACTATTGGTTAGATAACGGCCTGTATACTTTTTTAGTTTTTGTAGTCGTAGCGTGGTGATGCCGCATCACCACGCTACGACTACAAAAATTCCGCTAACCGCCCGGTATCCTTTACTCTGACGCCCTTTTCGGTGCGCTCCAGGGTAGCGGCTTCGACGTTTGGATCGTGATCGAACACTAATATCCAATCGTCGGCAACGGCCCGATTCAGAAATTCCGTTTTCTCATCGAGGGTAAGGAGCGGTCGTACGTCGTACCCCATTACGTAAGGAACGGGTATATGCGCTACCGACGGGATAAGATCGGCGCAAAAAACGACCGTACGTGACTGCCCATGGCTACCCGTGACCTGAAACGCAGGCAACGTCATTTTTTCAGTATGCCCATCTACATAAAGCAACTCAACACCCGGTATGGCCAGGTCTTCCTGATCAATAAACCGAAGCTGGCCGTTCGCCTGCAAGGGCATAAAGTTTTCACGCAGGTACGTAGCCCGTTCGCGGGGGTTGGGGTTCGTAGCCCAGTCCCACTGGCCACTGTGGCTCCAGTAATTTGCCTGCGGAAAAGTCGCTTCGAGCTTTGTGCGATTGGCATCCGCATAACGCACAGCTCCACCCGCATGATCGAAGTGCAGGTGCGTCAGCAAGACGTCGGTAACATCATTAATGGAGTAACCGGCCTGTTCAACCGCGCCTGTGAGCGTTTTCCCGTTGGGCAGGTCATAATAGGCGAAGAATTTAGCGTCCTGCTTGTCACCCGAACCGGTATCGACCAGCATAAGCCGGTTGCCTTCCTCAACAAGCAGGCAGCGCATGGCCCAGTTGCACAGATTTCGCTCATCGGCAGGACTTTGTTTTTGCCAGATCGACTTGGGAACCACGCCAAACATAGCGCCACCATCGAGTTTGAAAAGGCCGGTATCAAGGGGTTTGATCAGCATACAGACAGGATAAAGTTACCGGACAAATATAAATGCATTCCCTGACAACCCGGAACGACGGTCGAATCAGGGACTGTAGGCTTATGCCCTAATTCATGTTACTTTTGGAACTGGATATAGGTTCAGACCGAAATTACTTATCGTTTGTATGCTGCATACGTATCAGGAGCCAAAAACGGCGGGTATACTGAACCTGATCTGTCAGGAACCTGGCTTCGAACGCCATTTCTTCCGGAACCCACAAAGCCGCCTGCTGACCATTGCCTGGAACGTTGGCGACG
Source organism: Spirosoma horti (assembly GCF_054776595.1). NCBI lineage: Bacteria > Pseudomonadati > Bacteroidota > Cytophagia > Cytophagales > Cytophagaceae > Spirosoma > Spirosoma horti. Next base: position 905,805 of record NZ_BAAHBQ010000002.1, on the reverse strand, counting down.
ACCAGGCCGTCCTGATCGATGGCATCAATTACCTGTTTCCCCGGCAGACTATGCTACCCCTGATGGTCAGCCAATCGGTCAGTTTTGAACACCCCGATACCATTGTTGCCTGGCAGTTTGATCGGGCCTTTTATTGCATTGTGGATCACGATAAGGAAGTATCCTGTGTTGGTTTTCTGTTTTACGGCGCTAAAGACCCCCTTTTCCTGGCGCTTAGCCCCGGCGAGCAAACGAAGTTCGATGCCTTGCTGACGGTATTCCACGATGAATTTTCGACCCATGATAACATACAGGGCGAAATGCTCCGCATGCTGCTGAAGCGGCTGATCATCAAACTTACCCGGTTGGCAAAAGAGCAATACCTTGATCCAACCCTCAGTGAGAAAGACCTCGACCTGGTTCGGCGATTCAATCTGCTGGTCGAAATTCATTACCGGAAGCTTCACGCCGTTAGTGACTACGCGGAGCTGCTTAATAAATCGCCCAAAACGTTGTCTAATCTGTTTGCGATCTATAATCAGAAAAGTCCGCTGCAACTTATTCACGAACGAATCATACTGGAAGCCAAGCGGTTACTTCTCTATACCGACAAATCGACGAAAGAAATTGCCTATGAACTAGGCTTTGAAGAAGTCCCCCATTTCAGTCGTTTTTTCAAGAACCAGGTCAACCTACCCCCATCTGAATTTAAGGAGCAGATAAAAAGTAACCTGTCCCTATAATCGACGCTCGGGAAGAATTGATAATAGGTCGGGCAGTACGGTCATTTTCGGCTGCGTTTAGGCGCTGCACCTTTGCATTGTCAAAACGACAAAATAAACCAACACGAAAATGGCAAGTTTCACAGTACCAACACGAGATCAGGTTTCAGCTCAAAATCAACAACTATTCGATACGTTACAAAAAGGTCTCGGCTTCGTCCCGAATCTCTATGCTACGTTTGGCTTATCTGACAATGGCCTGGCCGCTTATTTAGCGTTTCAGCAGAGTCAGACCAAAGGGGCGTTCAAAGCGAAAGAACGCGAAGCGATTAATCTGGTGGTGTCGCAGGTAAACGAGTGCGTCTATTGCCTGGCTGCCCACACGGCTCTGGGCAAAATGAACGGATTTACAGACAAGCAGATATTGCAACTCCGCGCTGGTCATGCTGACTTTGACCCTAAACTCGATGCGCTGGTTAAACTAGCGCAAGCCATTACCGAAACCAAAGGTCATCCTGCCACCGAACTGGTTGACTCGTATATCGCGGCTGGCTATGCACAGAGCAGCGTCATTGATCTGATTCTGATGGTTGGCGATAAGATCATGTCAAACTATCTGCACAGTATGACTAACCTTCCTGTCGACTTCCCTGCGGCCCCCGCTCTCGAAAGCATTGAGGCCTGATTTCAGCCGAAGTCCTTACTATCAGCCTATTCTATTCATTCTTAAGAATCATGAAAAACAGTCTTTTTATTGGCTTATCCGTCCTTTTGCTTGCCTTTACAACAGGAGATTCTATTCCCCAAAAGCCAGAAGACATCAGCCCGCTGCTGATTGGCGAAACGATTCCGGATGTTCGCCTTCAATCCGTTGACAATCAATCCATTTCCCTATTGTCGGAGGTCGCTAAAAAGCCGACTGTTTTGGTCTTTTACCGGGGAGGCTGGTGCCCTTATTGCAGCCGACAGTTAGCGGAACTGCGCACACTGGAACCGGACCTAAACAAAAAAGGGTATCAGCTCATTGCCGTCAGTACGGATAGTCCCGAAAATTTAAGGAGTACTCTCGACAAAAATCAACTTCCGTATACGCTTCTTTCCGACTCCGACGTAACCGCAGCCAAAGCATTCGGACTGGCTTTCAAGGCACCAGCTGCCTATGGCTCGACACTGGAAAAAGGGAGTGGCGGAAAAAATGTCGAGAAGTTATTGCCAGTACCCGCCGTTTTTTTGCTTAATCGACAGGGAGTTATAAAATTTGAATACATTAACCCCAACTTTAAGGAGCGGATGCCGGGCAATTTGCTGAAAGCCGCCATTGAATCGGTTAATTAGCTGATCTTTTGCGCCCGAACTTTGTTGTAAAGTTGATAGACGGTCAATTTTATTGATTGTACTCGAATCATTCCTTCACTCACCTTACCGTATGAAACGCATCGTTCACAAACACCCGCTGGCTATCCGGTGGTTTCACTGGATCAACTTCCCGGTTCTGTTCGTCATGATCTGGAGCGGTCTGCTGATCTACTGGGCGTATGATCCCTATAAAATTACCATCGGTGGCTATACGCTTCTTTCCTTTTTTCCGGATGGCTTTTATGAATTCCTGAACGTTCCGCGTCGGCTGGCCGAGGGCATGGCCTGGCATTGGGTATTCATGTGGGTGTTTATGCTGAACGGGCTGGCCTACGTCATCTACACGTTTGCCTCGGGCGAATGGCGTCATCTGGTGCCCGACCGTCGCTCCTTCCGCGAAGCCATTCAGGTAACCTTGTATGATTTGGGCCTTCGCAAAACACAACCGCCTTTTATCAAGTACAACGGCGCGCAGAAAATAGCCTACTTTGCCATCATGCTCATGGGCGTGGGATCGGTACTGACCGGCTTTGCCATTTACAAACCCACCCAGTTTTCGTGGCTGACCCGTTTGGTGGGCGGATATGAAGCCGCCCGGCTGGAACACTTCGTGCTTACGGTTGGCTATGTGCTGTTTTTCTTTGTTCATATCGGTCAGGTAATCCGGGCAGGCTGGCGTAATTTCCAGTCCATGGTAACGGGTTTTGAGGTCGTTGAAACCGTTGCTCCTGCCAAAAAACAGGCAATGCCCGAACCACCCATAACACCCGTCCTACCCACACCCCAACCGAATGGGACACAACCCGTCGGGCCATCGGAACCCTTGTTAACGCCTAAACCCTCTCTGTCGTGAGCCAGTCAAACGAACCTAAATTACCCGAAAGCGACGTGCCTGAATCGGCCGTTCGTCGGCGCATGCTGAAATCATTTGGCTGGTTTGCGCTGGCCGCTGCCGTGCCCGTGGGTATCTACGAATGGATTACTAATAGCCCTAAATTGCTGGGTGCCAAAAAGCCGTTTCGACGGGTACTCGATGCCAATGAACAGGTGGCCCGAACGTATTTCAGCAATACACATTTGGTCCGTACGTATCCCGTAAACCAGGCGGTAAAAAAAGCGCGGGTCAATGGCTACGACGGCATCAAGACGCCCGTTGCCGAAGACTGGAAATTACAGATCGACCGAAAAGGGGGCGCCCCGGCCGAGCAAAGTCAGCCACTTATGCTGACTATCGACGACATCAAGGCACTGCCAAAGCATGAAATGGCCTACGAATTCAAGTGCATTGAAGGCTGGAGTCAGATACAGCATTGGGGCGGAGCACGGCTATCTGATTTTCTGGTGGCTCACAAACTCGGCACCAAAAGCGGCAACGCGCCCAATCCGGATAACACCGATGACCTGTTCAAGTACATCGGGATGGAAACGCCCGACAAGGGGTATTATGTTGGCATTGATATAGAGAGCGCCATGCACCCGCAAACATTACTGGCTTATGAACTGAACGGCGAGCCAATCACCGCACCGCACGGTGCCCCGCTCCGGCTGATTATCCCGGTGAAGTATGGCGTCAAAAATCTCAAACGCATTGGCCGGATTTTCTTTTCGGATGAACGCCCCCGCGACTTCTGGGCCGAACGAGGCTATGATTACTACGTAGGACTTTAGATAAACAGGCATTTCCAGCTCCTTATGAACTACTTACTGTTGCTCCTGACAGCTTACGTGATGGCCTTTTGGGCACCCGACAAAAGCCCGATCAAACCCGCTCCTCAGCCCGTTGTTGTCCTGGAATTATTCACCTCGCAGGGCTGTTCCAGCTGCCCGCCTGCCGACAGAGCCGTGCAGGAAATAACCCGCCAGGCCGCCAGTACCGGGCAGATGGTTTATAGCCTATCGTTCCATGTCGACTACTGGAATCGCCTGGGCTGGCAGGACCCTTTCAGCAATAAGCTCTTCACCGACCGCCAGCGCCAGTACGACCGCGCTCTGAACAGTCAAACCTATACGCCCCAACTGGTTATCAACGGGAAACAGGATGTGATTGGCGGGCAAAAAGCGAAAATTGAGCAAGCGATTCAGAGCATTCAAAAACAGCCTGCTTCGGGATTTATCGGTGTTGAAGGCAGCGTTGCCCGCAATGCCGGACAGGTGACGGTTCAGTACGAACTCTCGGCTGCCGGGCCTTACCGGGTCAATGTGGCCCTGGTGCAGAAGGAAGCTGTTACGGCGGTGAAAAACGGTGAAAATGGTGGCCGTACCCTGACGAATACGAACGTTGTCCGGCAATTTAAAACCGTTGACCAAACGGGAACGTCAGGCCGTTTGTCTCTTCCTTTACCTACGGGCCTTTCTGCCGATCAGACAGCCGTGCTTGTGTATGTTCAACGCACCGACAATGGACAAGTGGTTGGTGCGAAACAGCTATAACCGCTGGAACGTAGCCTCACAGAATTGAGGCCCCTTACCTGGTTTTACAGCCCAAAACCGGGCAACAAGACTAGACAAACACCTACCACTGGCTAGTAAATTCCTGACTGACAGAGCAATAACTCACGCGTATAAAACAGTTTCAGAGCCGACAAGCCTACTTAACAGCAAATTCGCAACAGTCAGTTGGTAGCGCTTATGGGTGTTGGGCATATCCTAAGTGATTTTGTCTTTTCTAGCCAAGTAAAGTCCAGGCAAAAGCCGCTTCCTTACAAGCTAACCGTCTGTTTGCCCGCCTTGAGCGGCAATGATTTTCCTTTCCAACGCAGTGTGCCGGTCAGGCTGTTGGGCAGGGTAACGGTGCCCGTCAGGCCGCCCGTTGGCGTTTTCTGAAACTGCACGGCTATGTCGCCCAGTGGATGCGGCATTTTTCCATCGACCGTTGTCAGATCACCCATAAACGGCTCGATGCGTACCGACTTGAATCCGGGTTCAGCGGGTCGAATGCCGCAAGTAGTCGACATAAATTCATAGAGCGGGGATGCGCTCCAGGCATGGCAATCGGAGCGCGTCGGCTCGGGGTTTTCAGCAAATGTGGTCAGTCCCATGGCCAGCATATCGCGCCAGGGCTTCAGTTGGGCAATAAACTGATCGCCGAGTCCAGTCTTTTTAAGAGCTTCGAACAAATAGAACTTGAAGTAAAAGGTAGCCTGGGTCAGAGACGTATCCGCGATTGTTTTCTGAACCAAACCGGCCTGCTGGGCAACGGGTACAGCATCGGTCAGAACAGCCAGGATATTGGCATGCTGACTGAAGGACGTTTTATCGGGTGTGTCGGCGAACAGCCCACGCCCGGCATCCCAACACTGGGCATAAACCGCTTTATTTAACCGGCGACCCAGCTCGCGGTAGTGTTCGGCGAGCTGATTCTGGCCATAATGCGCCAGCAAATCACCCGCCCGGAAATACGTGTAGGCCTGCTGCAACGACAAAATACTCGAGCCTCCCTTGCGTGCACCCGCCGGAACGCCACCCGCAATTTCGTCTTTCGCATTCTTCCAGGCCGACCAATCCACAAAGTTCCACCATTCGAGCGGGCCGTTCAGGCCCGTTTTGGCAATCCGTTGCTCGTGCCAGTTCAGTACGCTCAGGATGCCCGGCAACATCGACTTCACGAAGGCATCGTCCTGCCGATGCATCCAGTAATCATGGACCATGCAAACCCAGAACAGTGAAAAGGTCGGGATCACCTGAAAATCGGCCGATGGGTAGCGGCTCTGTGTCAGACCGTCATTAAATCGACTATGGTCATAATCGAGAATGGCCTTACGCATCAGCCGGTCATCGCCCGTAACATAAAGCGAAATCAGGGATTGAATCCGGGTGTCGCCGGTGTATTGCAGTTGCTCGTAGTACGGACAGTCGTAATAGGTTTCGCCCGCACACAGCCGGGCCGTTCGCCAGCCCACCTCCCAGATGGCTTTCAGCGTTGTGTCGCCCGGCATGGAGGTGCCCGGCATGGACGTGCCCGGCATGGAAGTGCTGGTAGCAAACTGTGCTTTTTGCTGGAAAGGATAGCCCGTAAACTGCCCAGCCAAATCCTCCAGAACAAGCGGTTCTCCCTTCGTCTCGACCGTGACCTGCAAATAACGATACGTTCGAAACCAGAGCGGCCGGAACGTTCGTTTGCTGCTGCCGTCGGGCAGGAACTGATCCTCAAACCCGAGCAATGTTCGTCCCTCTATGTCGTTCCGATTGCCTTTTTTGTTCTTAGCATCCACCAATGCCTCAGCATAGCCCAACGTTATGGTAGCTCCTTTGCCCTGGCTCACCGTCAATTCGGGATAGGCATTGGTCAGATGGCCCTGGTCGAACAGAAACACAGCCTTTGTGTTGGCCGGCACCGTAACCGGCGATTTTCCCTGAAGAAAAGCAGCGTCCATTTTCCCGTTTTCAGTGCGCCGAACGCTCACCAACCGAACGGTACTTTCTTCCATCATGGGAATAGCTCGCGGCACCAGCCCCCAGTTGCCGTCGGTTCCCAGGCCACGGGGTTTCGTCGGGAAGCCCAGCGGTTTGGCGGCTACCCAGGCTTTATCGTCAAAATTCGGCTGCTCCCAGCCCCACGGATATTGAGCCGCATCGACCCGGTCGCCATCCCCCGCAACGATGTAGGTTTTCAGTTTCGGAATATCATTCTTAACGGGCGAATAGGCCAGGTTATGGAAGATTTTCCAACTGGCATCGGTATTGACGAGTTTTTCGGCCTCGCTGTTTCCCTGTACCAGAAACCCAAGCTGGTAGCTCATCTGCGCGAAAGGCGCCCCCTCCCCCATATACCACACCTGAGCGGCCAGCACATTGCGGCCCGCCTGCAGGTAAGGCGCCAGATCGATCGTTTCGTAATTCCAGTTTTGGGTATCGCTGCGAGCGGGTCCTATAGCCACCGATTTGCCATTTACAAACAGCCGATAGCGGTTATCGGCCGAGACGTGCACCACAAAGCGACCGGGCTTTTGCGGCAATTCAACCGCCTTACGGAAATGATAGATACCATATTGACGAGCCGGGGCCGTCGGGTGCAGAATCCAGCGGGCCGTCCAGTATTGATTTGTCCAGTCGGGGGTGGTTGATTGGGCATAGCTCGCCGAGAGCGTTACTAAAAAGAGGGCCGTAAACAGAAACCGTTTCATAGAAGCAGAATAATGTGCAAGATAAGGTACATTTTTTCTTGACTTACTGATTATCGCCTTCTGGTTGTACTTTCGTGGTAGATTTCCTAACTCGGATAACCACATGTATCTTCTTGGATTTGACCTCGGCAGTTCGTCCGTCAAAGCGTGTTTAGTTGATGCCGATAGCGGCAAAGCCGTTGCATCGGCCTTTTTTCCGGAAACGGAAATGATTATCGAATCGCCCCAGGCCGGTTTTGCCGAACAACAACCGGAAAACTGGTGGAAAAATGCCTGCCTGGCCAGCAAAGCCGTTATGCAGAAAGCGAGTGTGCAACCCGCCGATGTAAAGGCGATTGGCATATCCTACCAAATGCACGGCCTGGTCGTTGTCGATAAAGACTTTAACGTCTTACGGCCCTCGATCATCTGGTGCGATAGCCGGGCGGTTCCCTATGGCAACCAGGCATTCGATGCGCTTGGCCACGACCGTACGCTGCATCACCTGCTCAATTCACCGGGTAATTTCACGGCTGCCAAACTCGCCTGGGTAAAAGCCAATGAGCCGGAGGTGTACGCCCAGGTGGATAAGTTTATGCTTCCCGGCGACTATCTGGCGGCCCGCATGACGGGCGATATCGTTACCACGGCATCGGGCCTGTCAGAAGGGGCATTCTGGGATTTCCAGGCCAACCAGCCTGCCCAGTTCCTGCTCGATTATTTTGGCTTCGATGCCTCGCTCATTCCCACAATCAAACCAACGTTTGCGCCCCAGGGTGAATTGATGGAGTCGGCGGCTAACGAACTGGGCCTTGCCGCCGGAACGCCCGTCACCTACCGGGCAGGCGATCAGCCAAATAACGCGCTCTCGCTCAACGTATTGGAGCCCGGCCAGATTGCCGCTACGGCGGGCACATCGGGTGTCGTGTATGGCGTTAGTGATCAGGCTAGCTACGACCCAAAATCACGGGTCAACACCTTCCTGCACGTTAGCCACACTACCGAAGCACCGCGCTACGGGGTTCTGCTGTGCGTAAATGGCACCGGAATTTTGAACAGCTGGCTACGGAATCAGATGTTGCAACGATCGATCAGCTACCCCGACATGAATACCCTGGCGCACGAAGCTCCGGTGGGTGCTGACGGACTCGTATGCCTCCCCTTTGGCAATGGTGCCGAGCGCATGCTCGAAAACGCCGACCTGGGGGCTTCCTTTCAGGGGCTGAATCTTACCCGGCATGGCTTGCCACACATGATCCGGGCCGCTCAGGAAGGCATCGTTTTTGCCTTATACTACGGCATTCAAATCATGGAAAGTGTGGGAGTCGGTTTGCAAACGATCCGTGCCGGCGAGGCTAACATGTTTCTCAGTCCACTCTTCCGCGACACCCTGGCCAACCTGACAGGCGCTACCATCGAGTTGTATAATACCGACGGAGCACAGGGGGCAGCTCGGGGCGCCGGACTGGGCTTGGGTCATTATAAAAATGCGCAGGAAGCCTTTGCCGGACTACACGTCACGAAAACCATCGAACCTGACATGCGCGCTCAGGAAGGCTACCGGGATGCCTATGAGCGCTGGCTAGGAACGTTACAATCCGGAAGCTCAAGTAAGTAATCGCCGTAGGCATTACGTCAAAAAAAAGGGGGTGTACAAGCCGGGAATTTCTGGCTTGTACACCCCCTTTTTTTGACGTAATAAATGCATTGATTAAGCATTATAAATTTGTTATATTATGTAAAATTACTTAATCGCAATAAACATTTTCGTTAATCATTTACAGTAAATTTCACATAGGATTAGTTATCTCACACGACAAGCCCTTTAGTATATTCTACTGAAAATTAAGCGATTAAAAATATTTTCAATAAAGTTAAATCCAACTGATACCGTACGGCCGTAAGTCTTCATGTTGTCGACAAACAGAGTAAAAACATTCAGTACACATTTCAACTTCTTAAAAAAGAATAACAACATGAAGACGCTCAAATTATTATTTTCTATAGTCGCTTTATCGGCAATTAGCCAGGTTTCTTTTGCACAGGAAAAGACAGTAATGGTAGGTGGTGCTCCGATGTACCCATCGAAAAACATCATTGAAAATGCTGTAAATTCGAAAGATCACACTACCCTTGTGGCAGCTGTCAAAGCGGCTGGTCTGGTTGAAACCCTGTCGGGTCCTGGTCCATTCACGGTGTTTGCGCCAACGAACAAAGCGTTTGACAAACTGCCTAAAGGAACAGTAGAAACACTGGTAAAGCCAGAAAGCAAAGAAACGCTGACTAAAATATTGACCTACCACGTCGTTTCAGGCAAAATGAGTGCGGCCGATCTGATGAAAGCCATTGCTGATGGCGGTGGCAAAGCAACGTTGACCACCGTGCAAGGTGGTACACTAACAGCCATGCAGAAAGGCAAGAAAATCGAATTGATGGACGCTAAAGGCGGTACGTCTACGGTTACCATTGCTGATGTAAACCAGTCGAACGGTGTCATTCACGTCATCGATACCGTGCTAATGCCTTAATAAGAAAGTGCGCTCTATCCAACTGAATAGAAAATGCCCGGCCTGACAGCCGGGCATTTTCGCGTTTATATTTGCCTCAGTATTAGAAATCTACACATCATAACTCAGCACTGGGCTGAGCCATTTTTCAATCTCTTCGACAGGCCTATTTTTCCGCTGCGCATAGTCCAGTACCTGATCTTTGTTGATTTTCCCAACGGCAAAATACTTCGATTCAGGGTTTGAGAAATAGAAGCCACTCACAGATGAAGCCGGATACATCGCGTAGCTTTCGGTCAGTTCAATATCGATCTTGTTAGCATCCAGCAGATCGAATAGCGTTTGCTTCTCCGTATGATCGGGGCAAGCCGGGTAGCCCGGAGCGGGCCGGATTCCCTGGTATGCTTCTTTTATCAGTTGCTCATTGGCCAGATTCTCGTCGGTTGCATACGGCCAGAATTCTTTCCGAACGCGTTCATGCATCCGTTCGGCAAAGGCTTCGGCCAGCCGGTCGGCAATGGCTTTTACCATGATGCTGTTGTAATCATCATGATCCCGTTCGTATTTATCGAGCAAAGCTTCAATACCGATCCCCGCCGTTACGGCAAATCCACCAATGTAATCCTCTCGACCGCTCTCCAGAGGAGCAATAAAGTCTGACAGACAGAAGTTTGGTAAACCCGGTGCTTTTTGATTCTGCTGACGCAGGAAATGAAGCACCGTCTTGGTATCGTAAATCAACTCGCCAGCGGGAGTGACTGCCGCTTGCGACTGCGCCTTACTGATCTTATACTCGATGTGCTGGTGAGATCCATGCCGTTCGCAGGGAATGTCACGCACGTATTCTTCGTAATCGTGTAACAGTACGTCGTCGTCGGCTGAGTTGGCGGGATAGAACCCAACCACCGCTTTTGCTTTCAACAGTTTCTTGTCGATGATTTCCTGCAAAAGCTTGTTAGCATCGTCGAACAACTGTTTCGCTTCGTTGCCAACGATGGCATCGTCGAAAATAGCGGGGTATTTTCCGTGCAACTGCCAGGTCTGGAAAAACGGCGTCCAATCGATGTATTTAGCCAGCTCGCCAATATCATAATCCTCAAAATACCGGTTGCCCAGGAACGTTGGTTTGGTTGGCTCAAAGGTCGTCCAGTCAATTTTCGTGCGGTTCTCACGCGCCTTTGAAATCGTCAGACTGGCTTTATCCTTTTGCCGCTTCGCATGGTCTGCACGAAGCTTGACGTATTCGGCCTTAATCTCGGTAAAGATTTTTTCCTTCGTGCCATCCGTTTCGCTAACGAGCTTTCCGGCAACGGGTACGCTACGGCTGGCATCTAACACGTGGACAACGGGTCCCGAATAATGCGGGTCAATTTTAACGGCGGTGTGAATGCGCGACGTCGTGGCACCACCAATCAGCAACGGCAGCGTAAAGCCCTGCCGCTCCATTTCCTTGGCAACGCCAACCATTTCGTCCAGCGAGGGTGTAATCAGGCCGCTCAGTCCAATGATATCGACATTGTGTTCGCGGGCCGCATCCAGAATTTTCTGGGTGGGCACCATCACACCAAGGTCAATGATTTCGTAGTTATTACAGCCCAGCACCACGCCAACAATGTTTTTACCAATGTCATGCACATCGCCTTTAACGGTTGCCAGCAGGATTTTTCCGGCCGAAGACGAGCCTTCTCCCGACTTTTCTGCTTCGATGAACGGGGTCAAATACGCCACCGCCTTTTTCATCACCCGTGCTGATTTAACGACCTGTGGCAGGAACATTTTGCCCGCCCCAAACAGATCACCAACAACGCTCATGCCATCCATAAGCGGCCCTTCGATGACGTGCAATGGCCGTTCGACCTGTAGCCGAACTTCTTCCACGTCTTCATCGATATAATCCGTGATGCCTTTGATGAGCGCGTGCTTGAGCCGTTCCCGAACGGGTTCGAGCCGCCAGCTTTCGTCCTGAACAATGGCTTTCCCTTTCGCTTTCACCGTTTCAGCAAAATCGACCAGGCGTTCGGTAGCATCGTCCCGACGATTGAGCAGTACGTCTTCACAACGCTCCAGCAACTCTTTTGGAATGCTGTCGTATACTTCCAGTTGACCGGCATTCACGATCCCCATGTCCATACCCGCCCGGATGGCATGGTACAGAAAGGCCGAGTGCATGGCCTCCCGAACAACATCGTTGCCCCGGAAACTGAACGAAATATTGGATACGCCACCGCTTACTTTGGCCAGCGGCAGATTTTGCTTGATCCAGCGGGTGGCATTGATGAAATCGACCGCGTAGTTATTATGCTCTTCGATGCCCGTGGCAACGGTCAGAATATTGGGGTCGAAAATAATGTCCTGCGGAGCGAAATGAACCTTGTCGACCAGGATCCGGTAGGCGCGTTCGCAAATCTGGATGCGTCGTTCGTAGGAATCAGCCTGGCCACTTTCGTCGAACGCCATCACCACGGCAGCAGCACCGTAGCGCTTCACCAACTGGGCCCGTTCGATGAAGGCCTCTTCGCCTTCTTTGAGCGAAATGGAGTTAACGATGGCTTTCCCCTGTACGCACTTCAAGCCAGCCTCAATGACTTCCCATTTGGACGAATCGACCATGATGGGCACACGGGCGATATCCGGTTCGGCGGCAATCAGGTTCAGGAATGTGGTCATGGCTTCTACCGAATCCAACATGCCTTCATCCATGTTGATGTCGATCACCTGGGCACCTCCTTCTACCTGTCCGCGGGCAATGCTAAGGGCTTCGTCGAAGTTTCCTTCTTTAATGAGCCGGGCAAACTTCTTGGAACCGGTTACGTTGGTCCGTTCACCGACGTTCAGGAAGTTGGTTTGCTCCGTAATCTTGAGCGGTTCCAGACCACTCAATTTCTGATAAGGCTCGGGCTCCGGTAGCTGCCGGGGTGGATACTTGGCCGCAACATCGGCAATGGCCCGAATGTGATCGGGCGTTGAGCCGCAGCAACCACCAACGATGTTGACAAAGCTGCTTTTGATGAAGTCTTCCATCTGCAACGCCATCATATCCGGTGTTTCGTCGTACTCCCCAAATTCGTTGGGTAAGCCCGCATTCGGATAGGCCGACGTGAAGAAAGGCGCTTCCTTCGACAGTGTTTGTATATACGGCCGCATCAGGGCCGCCCCCAGCGCACAGTTAAGCCCTACGCTGAGCAAAGGCAAGTGCGAAACAGAATACAAAAACGCTTCCGTTGTCTGCCCCGATAAGGTTCGACCACTGGCATCCGTAATGGTGCCCGAGATCATGATCGGCAGGGGCGTCTTCTGAGGATTTAAGTTAAAGTACTTGTCGATGGCGAACATAGCCGCCTTCGCGTTGAGCGTGTCAAAGATGGTTTCGACGAGCAGCAGATCCGATCCGCCATCGACCAAACCACTCACCTGCTCATAATACGCATTCACCAGATCATCGAACGTAACCGCACGATAAGCCGGGTTATTGACATCGGGCGACAGTGACGCCGTCCGGTTAGTTGGCCCCATAGCCCCGGCCACAAACCGTGGTTTGTCGGGCTGCTGACGGCTAATCTCAACCGCCACTTCTTTGGCCAGCCGGGCCGACTCGTAGTTGAGCTCATAGGCCAGCTCCTCCATGTGGTAATCGGCCATGGCAATGGACGTAGCACTGAAGGTATTGGTCTCGATAATATCGGAACCGGCCTCGAGATACTGTTTGTGAATGGTCTGAATAATATCGGGCCGGGTCAACGACAGCAAGTCGTTGTTTCCCTTCAGGTCGTGCGGCCAATCCTGGAATCGCTCGCCCCGATAGTCACCATCCGTCAGGTTATACCGTTGAATCATCGTTCCCATGGCCCCATCGAGGACAAGGATACGTTCGTGAAGAAGTTCGTGTATCGTTTTCAAAGGCAGTAATAGAAGGCGTTATTCGTAGTGTACCAACAACTGGCAGACTAAAAAAAGTCCAATAAATAAAACAGCTTAGATACAGTAAGACAGATAGCGCAGGGCTAACTTATCTACCCCGCCATATAACGGGAGGAAATTGGCACCATTTCCTTGGGGTGGTTGGTTGCCAAGACATCATCGGGTCCGTTCCCTCCGTCTTTCTGGATAAGCTTTCACAAAATTAAACAAAAAATCGGGCACCCCGACAATCGAGACGCCCGAAATCAACATGCATTTAATCCTAATTACCAGGCATCTTCCATATCCTCTTTGGTATAGAGATGGTTTCGCTCGGTATAGAACGACGCATCATTTGTACGCTTGATCGCCAGCGGATTCTTGGCCGAAATACGATACAGCAGGGCGATGGGAAACAGGAAGACAAAAAACAGCACCGACAAAATGATTTTGCCGTTGATGTTTCCCAGCACTTCTGCCAGTTTGAACCACGCTTTTACGATAAGGTCGCCCACGGCCGGAATGGCCAGACTCAGCACCCCTACAGCCGCGGCTCCATACAGAAACCAGGGCGACTTGGTGATGAAATACAGTACAACCAGCCCAGTTACGATAACGAGCTGGGCTTTTACTTTTTCGGTAATATCCATGTGTTTAGAACAATGTGTAGATAAACGGAGCTACCGCCGACCCACCGCCAATGACGATCAGAACCCCAATGAGCAGCAACAGAATGATCATTGGAGCCAGCCACCACTTTTTGCGCTGCTTCATGAACTTGAAAATATCCTGTAAGAATTCCATATATTTATTTGAGTTAACTTACTTAATACTAGATACGAGCTGGCCCGTTCCCGGATTCGACTGCACCAATTTGAAAAGCGCATCACCTACCCGCTGATTCACGATCGAGCTGGCATGGCCATCATTTCGGCCCACAACCCGATCCTTCGGGTCAATATCAACCATTAGTTTTCCCACGTCCAGCATCGGGACGTTGTTGCTTTGAAAAAGAGTCACGACCGGCTTAACATACTCAGCCGTTTTCTCGATGTTGTGTGAGAACGGGAACATAACCACGTAGAAACGGCAGTTATGCTCTTTGGCATAGGTAATGAATTTGGTGAGATCGCTCAGGTGATCGTTGATGATTGCCGGTGTTCCATAGGCCGTCCGGGCGTATACATCGAAGGGGGCAAAGTTACCGTGCGGAAACTGCCAGTACAGGTAATTGAGCAGGTACGACCGCATGAACAGCGACTGAATGAAGCGGGGCAGATCGGAATAAGGCCGGAATCCCTGCGGAACCAGGCCATGCTCCAGCGCCACTTTTTCAATGTCATTTGGGAAGTACTGCAGAACCAGAATATCGGGGGTTTTACCAAACTTCAGCAGCCGGGCATATTCATCGCGCGTATCCGAACCAGATATACCGAGGTTGTAGGTCACGTATTGTTTGGTTCCTAATTTTTCGCCCAGGATATTACCGTAACGCTCTTCAGCAGTTTTCAGACCATGACCCGCGCTAAAGGAGTCACCAACGATGAATACTTTCTTTTTGCCCAGCGTATCGGTTTTGGGCGCGTCGCGGTAATCGCCCGTCATGGGCGGCCAGTAGCGTTCAAACCAGATATGCGACGCCAGCGTTAATCCACCCTCCTGGCTTTGCGAGATAAACATAAACGCCATCTCGACAAAGAACATCAGCACAATCAGGGGCACAAACAGAGTGGCGACGTTACCGAGTAGTTTAGGTGGATTCGGGTTTTTGACAACGCCGTAGTAGTACACCCGTAACAGCTCGATAATGAGCAACAGAAACAGACAGCACTTAATCAGACGAACGTATATGTTATCAAATAACCCTTTGTGAGGATAGTCGAAACTAACCCCGAAATGGTCGCCGTAGAAAACAAAAAAGGTTAAAAATCCCAGCAGAAGCAGGCGAACGGCACTGGAAACAAGTTTTGATTGCATTAAAACAGATCGTTCGTTAGTCTAAAACAAATTCTTCTTTCCAGTTATCTTTTTCCTGCCATTCGGGCTGTTGGCGCTTGTCGAAGAGGTAGTTACCAACGGCCAGGTAATCCATTTCAGTCCGCATGAAGCAACGATAGGCGTCGTCGGGCGTACAGACAATGGGTTCGCCCCGCACATTGAAGCTGGTATTCACGATGACGCCGAAGCCCGTTAGTTTCTTGAACGAGTCGATCAGTTCGTAGTACCGGGGATTGGTGTCTTTATGAACGGTCTGAATACGCGCCGAATAGTCGATGTGCGTAATCGAGGGCAGATCAGACCGCTGGTAGTAGAGCTTTTCACGCAGCGGGAAGCTGGCATAATCGGCCGGTACCGGCGTCCGGCGCTTCTGCGCGACCGGATGAACGAGTAGCATATACGGCGAGATGCCGTCATAGTCGAAATACTCGGCACAATCTTCGGCTAATACCGACGGGGCAAACGGCCGGAACGATTCGCGGTATTTGATTTTGAGGTTCAGTTTCTTCTGCATCTCGGCATTGCGAGGGTCGCCCAGAATACTGCGCCCACCCAACGCCCGTGGCCCAAACTCCATCTGCCCCTGAACCCAGCCCAGCACATTTCCATCGGCCAGTAATTTGGCCGCGTCCTGGGTTAAGTCCGAGAAGTTGGTGTAATGTGTAGCCACAGCTTTGTATTTTTTAGCCATCAACTCCACATCCAGATCGGAGAATGTCGGCCCCAGATAGGAACCCCGCATGGCATCGCGTTCGGTCGTAACGATCCGCTCCTTGCCAAAATAGATATGGTAAGCAGCAAGCGCAGCACCCAGGGCGCCACCCGCATCACCGGCGGCTGGCTGAATGAAAATATCCTTGAACAGACCCGATGCCTGCAGCTTTCCGTTCGATACACAGTTGAGCGCAACCCCACCGGCCAGTACCAGCGCATCGGCATTGGTCAGGCGCTTGGCCTCCTTGGCCATGTTCAGCACAACCTCTTCGGTCAGATATTGAATGGCCAAACCAAGGTTACAATGTTGGGGCAATAGCTCATCTTCGGGCTGACGCTTCGGAAAACCAAATAACTCGGCCCATTTGGCCTCGTTGACCATTTTCAGGCCCGTGGCGTAATCGAAGTACTCCTGATTCAGCCAAACGGAACCGTCGGGTTTAAGGTCGGCCAGTTTGTCTTTAATAATAGCCATGTACCGGGCTACATCGGGTGAATTTGGATCGCCATACGGCGCCAAGCCCATCAGCTTATATTCGCCGGAGTTAACGCGGAAGCCCAGAAAATAGGTAAAAGCGGAATACAAAAGACCCAGTGAATGCGGAAACCGCATTTCCTTGAGAATGGAAATATTTTTCCCTTCTCCCAAACCAATCGAGGCCGTTGCCCATTCGCCAACGCCGTCGATTGTCAGAATAGCCGCCCGTTCGTAGGGCGACGGATAAAAGGCACTGGCACCATGCGAGAGATGGTGTTCAGGAAATAACAGTTTTACCTTACGGGATGGGTCGTAGCCCAACTTCTCCAGTTCCTGCCGGATGAGCCGCTTCAGGAACAGTTTCTCTTTAAGCCAGACCGGGATCGACATCAAAAAAGATCGTAGTCCCTGAGGAGCAAACGCATAATACGTTTCCAGCAATCGCTCGAACTTGAGCAATGGCTTGTCGTAAAAGACAATAGCATCTAACTTATTGAGGTCTGCTCCACTATACTGGAGACAGTATTTGATGGCTTCAGCCGGGAAACCAGGATCGTGCTTTTTACGGGTGAACCGCTCCTCCTGAGCAGCGGCAATGATACGTCCGTCTTCAATTATTGCGGCTGCTGAATCGTGGTAAAAAGCAGAAATGCCTAATATGGTCATGAACTATGTTACTGGTCAAACAAGGCCAAAAGTAACGGTTTTTTTTGGCATACGAATCATTAGGCTCAGTACCAATTACTTTCCGGTCCACTCGCAAAGTTATCGTAGTGGCTATTAAACTAACTTAAAAGAAGGAAAGCGGTCGATTACGACCTGCTGTCCAGTTCATAAGTAGAAAGGAGGTAAGCACTTAAATAGACTTGAGGTGAAGGTCATGGGCTAGCTTCTCAGCCACGCGCTTATACGCATCTCCATCCGGATGCATGCCGTCGAAGGTTGTTTTCCAGGAAAGTAAGGTCGAATAATCAATTACTTTTAACTGAGCCTGCTGGAAAAGTTGACGCAGTTCGGGAGCCATTGGATAGGCCGGGAAAATAACCACGTAAAAATTATCATTACCGAACTGGTTGCGATACAGCTGCTCCGATTTTTTCACAATCGTAACAAATTGTTCATACTGCTCCGTGCTGTACCGGCGGGGAAAATTGATGTTGAAGAGGTTAACGATGTTGCTTTTATACATCCCGTTAATCAACTGCAGGGTGATGGGATGTTTTTGTCCATAAGTTCCCTCCACAGCTACCGTCTTCGGGTTGACGTAGGGCCAGTAGCCATTCGAATTATAGATCCATTTGGTACTGGGTGCTACCCGGGCAAGATGATCTTCGATGTATGTATAGATGGCGATTCCGTCTTTTTCCGCGATCTGGTTCCGCATGTTCACCGATTGCTGAAGCGCAATCATGTGGGCAGGTGAATACCCCGATACGCCATAATTATAGGGTCGAAAACCGGTTGCCTGGCCAAAATAATAGGGTATCGTATTCGAATCAGAAACCGACTCGCCATAGGTGAACGAGCAACCCAGAAATAAAGCGTACTTACCCACAGCCCGCTGGGTGTTGAAAGGGGTAATTCGGCGGGAAAGGCTATCTATGTGGTAGGTTATGGAGACCTGCTTTTGTAATGGAGACAGATGCCTGTTACCCGTGGCCGGTTGTTTTATGCGATAGCTTACCTCATATGGACCGGGAGCCGGCCGAACAATGCCCAGGGCGTCATTTCGCACTAATACGAGTGAGTTTTTTAACGGCTCATCCTTGTCGGAGGGTGTATCATACTGGGCTGCCGGCCTTTGTTTCCAGTGCAGCAGGAGACTGGATATTCCTTCCAGCGCTAACCAGCTAAAAATGAAACTAAGAAATGATATTGCAACTCCTTTAACCCATACTTTACCGTAGAGCATAACAAATTACTAACGGAGACTCCTATACTAGTAGTTTAGAGGGCACTCCAGGTGCCTTATGAATGTGCTAACGCTATTTTGTGTCGTCTATTGACTAAACCTAACACCAACAAGTCAGTCTTTGATTACAGCCGCAAAAATAATGAGAAAACGGTCCCGATTAACGAGAAAACGGTCCAATCCTTCGTACTGTACCCTATACTTTACGGATAGGATAAATCGCCTGTCAACTCGAATCTACTCACAGCCTCTCTACTGCTTACGCCAAAAATAGGCGTATCAAAGGCCATGATACAGGTGTTGACCGGTCGAAAATAAAGATAGCGTTTCGCTCATACACGCAAAAAAATTACCTTTGGCCTATTCACAAAGCTCTACAGATATTGAAACTAGCAGCTATTGATATCGGCTCAAACGCAGCCCGTCTGCAAATCTCGACGGTATTGCACAACGATGACCTTGTTAGCTTTAAACGCGTCGAATATGTACGGTTCCCGCTTCGGCTGGGCCACGACGTATTTAATTACGGGGCCCTGACCCCCGAAAGCGAAGCCCGGACAACCAAACTCATGCAGGCTTACAAACTTCTGATGGAGCTGCACGAGGTTGAAGGATACATGGCCTGTGCCACCTCCGCCATGCGGGAATCCTCTAACGGGCAGGAGGTCGCCAAACGAATTGAAGACATAACGGGCATCAAAATTCATATAATTGACGGCCGCAAAGAAGCCGAGTTGATTAATGACGTCGTTGTGCATGCCCTCGACGACCGGCAGTACTTACACATCGACGTTGGTGGCGGCAGCACAGAGTTAAACGTGTATGTAAACCGGGAAAAAATCAATTCCAAATCCTTTAAAATCGGGTCAGTTCGCCTGCTGGAGGGCAAGGAACATAAAGGAGCCTGGCGCAAAATCGAAGATTGGGTCGAAGATAATATCGACTCTTTTCAGGAGGTAACAGCCGTTGGCACGGGCGGCAACATTAGTAAACTGTTCAATCTGGCCTCTAAAATTTCGGAAACCGAAACCACCCGATCCGAGATCGAGCGCATTCGGGATTTCATTGCCGGATTTAGCCAGGAGGATCGTATCAACAAACTTCGCCTGAATGCCGACCGGGCCGATGTGATCGTGCCAGCCGCTGACATTTACATCTCCGTTATGAAGTGGGCGGGCGCCAACAAGATTATCGTTCCTGATCTGGGCCTAAAAGACGGGATTATTCAGTTGGTCTACGCGCAGGTAAAGAAGCGGAAGTAACTCGGCTTACCTATCATTTTGCCCCGACCAAAAATGGTAAACCCCGGCCTGAACTCATCAGGCCGGGGTTTACTGTGAAAAACAACTATTTATTTGCTCCCCCGCCCCGTTTTCACTTTAACAATCACAATGGGTATGCAATGGGTAGTGGGGCAGGTGCACATCGCATTTGTCATGATCATGGACCGATCGACATAACAACCCAACGAATTGTAGATCCGAACGCCGTATGCTTTCGGAATTCCCGTTCGGCTAATCCCACTCACGAGTACACCATCAGCCGGTATAGTACGCCCCCGACCCGAAAAGTGACCATTTACGGCCATTTCATACGTATCGGTTGGTTGGTATCCGGTTAGGGATACTTGCCCATCACGTTGCGTTTCTGTGGCATAACAGGTGGCCTCCTTCACCACTAACGCAGCCATTGGATTGGCTCTGATGAATACGGTGATTAAGGCAAACGGTGAACAATTGGGATCAGCGGGTGCCGTTTTTAGGCGGGCATACACGTAATACACCCGGTCGGGCAGATCAAAGTGGGCGGGAAAAATCACGTTTCGTAACGTAGCCTTTCCTTGCCCGGGCATGACTTCACCCAACGGCACGCCCCCCTGTTCAACATAAGGGTTTGCCTGATGCGTATCAAACCGCACAAACTCGATCGTATCGGAGGGCAGAACCGTTGTGTTGACCTCTAGTTGGTTAATAATGCTTTCGGTACAAACCGTTAAGGATGTCAGGGCGGGGTTGGTGATGCGGGGGCAGGAAGTAGGCTGCGCTTTTAGTACGGGAGTAATCAACAAGGCGAACAAGCTCAGGTAACCAATCCAAAGCCATTCCGGCCAGGACCTTCGTCCGCCATTCCGCATCATAAGCGCCATCCTCATATTGTTTCTATAGGATATCCAGTCTATATGGCCAGTCAACGAGAACCATGACCGCCGGATTATCCTGTATTAATGTATGTATATACTGTATTTCGACTTCAGAATAATTGGTGCGTCACGCCGATGCAAAATGTCCCTCGTTACTTTTCGTCTACATGGTCCGTCTGTACACTTATTACTCCAGTGCGCTATGGCCAACTACGTCTTTCTCCGTCAACAAAACCCAACACTCTCTGCTATTCCTCAGTTTTACGAAGCGGGGTTTTTCTTTAATGAGCATGCCCATTTACAGCAGCAACCGGCCGAAAAATTTATTCTTCTCTCGGCCTTAAACCAGGAAACTCAGCAAACCGAAGCCCGTTGCGCTTTTTTTATCCGGGCCGGTGAAGCCTGCAGTCCCGCGGCTGCCCCTTTTGGCTCCATCGAATTTTCGGAAACATTACCCGATGCAGTTCTGGACGAATTCCTCTTCGAACTAACGGCGGCTGCGCGTGAGGAAGGGGCAAAAAAGCTACGAATCACCAGTTATCCACAGTGTTATGCACAACAACAGGCAAATCGTCTGATGAACGGGCTTTTCGCTCACAATTTCGATCAAAAATCCGTTCATCCTACCTATTATTTACCCATTGGTACCCATTCATTCGACAGCCAGCTTGTAGCCGCCGAGCGCCGACGATTGCAACGATGCCAAAGAACGGGCTTTCGGTTTGACCGGTGGCCATCGTCAGACGCAACGGAAGTGGTTGATTTTATCCAGGAAACCCGGCAACAGAAAGGATATCCCATGTCTGTAAGCAGTAGTCGCCTGACGGAGTTATGCCAGCAGTTTCCCGATCAGTTTGTGGCCTTTACGGTAACGGATGGATCACGTCTGGCTGCGGTAACAATAACCGTACGCGTCCGGCACGACATTTTGTACAATTTCCTACCGGCATCTCATCCCGATTACCAGACGTCGAGTCCGATGGTTATGCTTACCGACGGGCTTTTTTGCTATTGCCAGAAACAGACAATACGGCTACTCGATTTAGGCGTGTCGCTGGATGCTAATAAACAACCTAAGCCGGGTCTGATGCGGTTCAAGCGCAATCTGGGAGCGCAGGAATCACCCAAGTCAACGTTCGAAAAGGCGTTGTGAAAGAAGTAACGGAATTTTGTTAATGATTCGGCACCGCTGTCACCTGGCCGGACCGGCTAAATACACGAATCGTCAAACCGTTCATTCCAGCCACACTCTCCTGATCTGCTGTTTTTTTCGTTGTTTTGTAGAAAAAAGGCACGCAAGTAGGTGCTGTTTGCATGGTCGAAGCTGGTTTTAATCGCATTAGTCAATTTCTGAGCGACTTGTTCGCATCGCTGGTCTCCTTGCTCAAAGTGGCAATTCGTGGTCGGCATGCCACTCGTTTACCGGATCGGCAATTCCCCATTTGCTCCGTTCTGGGCAACGGGCCGTCGCTCAACGAGTCGTTAGCGGATCAATTCGACTTTATCCGGCAAACCGAAATTGTGTGCGTCAACAACTTTGCCCACGCAGCGGTTTTTTTCCGGCTTCGGCCACAGGATTACGTTATATCGGATCCTAATTATTTCGTTTTTACCGAACAGACCACCGACCGCGACGACATTCGAAAAACCCTGTCCATTTTTCAGGAGCAGGTTACCTGGCCTATGTTCCTGTACGTACCCCATTTTGCCAAAGGCTCTTATCTGCTGAACGTCATTGAGCAGACCAACCCACAAATAAAGGTCGTCTACTTTAATTATACGGTTGTCCGTGGTTTTCAAAAGTTAACTTACTGGCTCTATTCGAAGGGCTTGGGCATGCCCCAGGCGCAAACGGTTATCATTGCCGCCCTGACGCTGATGATCAACCGAAAGTTCGATACCATTTACCTGTTCGGGGCCGATACATCCTGGCATGAACAAATCAGATTAAATGATCAAAACCAGCTCTTGATCAAGCAGATACACTTCTACGACAAACCCAAAGATTTAACGCACCAGCCCGTCTATTCCGATGCGCAGCGGCAGCGCACGTTTTCGATGGCGTCGCAGTTTTTATCCCTGCACAAAGTATTTCGGGGCTACGAAGTGCTACGCAACTATGCCGACTATCGGGGTGTTCAACTTATAAATGCCAGCGCTAAGAGCTATATCGATGCGTTTGAGCGAACGCCCGTGAACCAGCCGATTAGCCACTAAAAAGCTGACCGATCGCGTTTTAGGTTCGTGTTAGCATTCATGCCGAACCGTCCAACTTGACTTATTCATTATCAACTCATGCTTGACCTCAGCAATAAATCCATTTTAATCACCGGTGGTACCGGCTCTTTTGGCAAGAAGTTCGTGGAAATGATGTACCAGCGTCACCCGAATCTCAAACGCCTGGTGATCTACTCCCGCGATGAACTGAAGCAGTTTGAAATGTCGCAGTACTACCCGCAATCGAAATACAAATCCATTCGGTTTTTTATTGGCGATGTGCGGGATGGCGAGCGGCTCAAGCGTGCCTGTGAGGGCGTCGACATCATTGTTCACGCGGCCGCGCTGAAACAGGTCCCCGCAGCCGAATACAACCCGATGGAGTGTATCAAAACCAACGTGTTCGGGGCCGAAAACGTCATCAACGCAGCACTGGATAATGGCGTCCAACGCGTAGTGGCTCTGTCGACAGACAAAGCCGCTGCGCCAATCAACCTGTACGGCGCTACCAAACTTTGCTCCGACAAGTTGTTTGTCGCTGCCAATAACATGAAAGGCAGCCGCGATCTGCGGTTCTCGGTCGTTCGTTATGGCAATGTAATCGGGTCGCGGGGATCGGTTGTTCCCTTCTTTCTCGAGAAACGGAAGGACGGCGTCCTGCCCATTACGCACCCCGACATGACGCGTTTCAATATTTCGCTCGAAGAAGGCGTTGAAATGGTCTTTCATGCGCTCGAACACGCCTGGGGTGGCGAGATTTTCGTTCCTAAAATTCCCTCCTACCGTATTACCGATGTCGCAACAGCCATCGGCCCTGACTGCGAACAGAAACTGGTGGGCATTCGTCCGGGCGAGAAACTTCACGAGGAAATGATCACCGAAACGGACTCGCTCAATACAGTCGAGACGGATAAATATTACGTTATTACCCCGTCAACCCCAACCTGGAGCATTGACGACTACATGAAAGCGTTCAATGGTCGTCAGGTGGATATGGGTTTCAAGTACAATTCCGGCACCAATACCGAGTGGCTCGACGTAGATCAACTGCGGGAGCAAATCCGGGAGCACGTGGATCCAGCCTTTTCGGTTTAATTAATTGTTCCGGACAAAAGTCCAACGCTATTGACTCTCACGAGCCCTTGCAAAGGCCTTGAACCCAGCAAGCAACCTATGAATCAACCCATTCCCTACGGTCGGCAGCACATTACGGACGAGGATATTGCCGCTGTTGCCGACGTGCTGCGCGGTCCCTTTTTGACCCAGGGGCCCCATATCGGTGCGTTTGAAAGTGCCTTTGCCCAGTACATTGGCTGTCAGTATGCAGTAGCCGTAGCCAATGGTACGGCCGCCCTGCACCTGTGCTGCATAGCGCTGGGCGTAACGACGGACACCCAGGTGATTACCACCCCGATCACCTTCTCGGCTTCGGCCAACTGTGTCCGGTACTGTGGCGGAGAGGTATTCTTTGCCGATGTTGATCCGGCAACCGCTTTGCTCGACATACAGGCCGTTCGTACGTTGCTCGAACAGCATCCCAAAGGCTATTTTTCGGGTATTATTCCGGTCGATTTCGCGGGTTATCCCGTCGACATGGCCGCTTTCCGCGAATTGGCCGACGAGTATGGCCTGTGGTTGCTGGAAGACAGTTGCCATTCGCCGGGCGGGTCATTTACCGATAAAGATGGCATTGAGCACCGCTGTGGCGATGGCTCCTTGGCAGATCTTGCCATTTTTAGCTTTCACCCGGTTAAGCACATTGCCGCTGGTGAAGGGGGCATGATTACGACAAACGACGAAACCTTATACAAACACCTCCTCCGGCTCAGGACCCACGGCATTACCAACAAACCAGCCGAGTTTACGGAGCCTTACCTGGGAGAACCCGAGCGCGGTGGCTGGTACATGGAGTTGCAGGAACTGGGGTATAACTACCGCCTGACCGACATGCAGGCGGCTTTGGGAAATAGCCAGTTAACCCGCGTCGACGCCATGTTGGCCCGTCGGCAGGAAATTGCCCGACGGTATGACGACGCCTTTGTGGGAACCGCTGTAGACGTTATCGTGCCGCCCGCTGGCGTTGGTCATGCGTATCACCTATATGTGATTCAGGCCGATGACCGGAAAGGGCTGTACGACTTTCTGAGAACTCGAAATATCATGGCGCAGGTGCATTACATTCCGGTACATCTGATGCCGTACTACCGGCAATTCGGCTGGAAACCCGGCGACTTCCCGAACGCCGAGCGGTATTACGCCCGATGCCTTAGCCTGCCCATGTTCCCAACCCTGACCGATGAGGAACAGGCCTATGTCATTGAATCAGTTAAGGAGTTCATTGGCGCATGAGTAACGTAGCCATCATCACGGCGCGGGGCGGCAGCAAACGCATTCCCCGCAAAAATATCCGTCCGTTTCTGGGCAAGCCTATTCTGGTTTACGGCATTGACGCGGCCTTGCAGTCGGGCCTGTTCGATGAGGTCATGGTATCTACTGACGATGACGAAATTGCCGATATCGCCCGGCAATATGGCGCATCGGTTCCGTTCCTCAGAAACTTCGAAACAGCCGATGATTATGCCACTACGGCTCAGGTTCTTGATGAAGTTTTAGCCCAATATGCCCGGCAGGGACAGCTTTTCGATTACGCCTGCTGCCTCTATCCTACCGCTCCGTTCGTAACGCCCGATCTGTTGCGGCAGGCATTCGAAACCCTTACCGAAAAAAAGTTCGATACGGTCTATCCGGTCCAGCCGTTTGGTTTTCCCATTCAGCGGGCGGTGTTCCTGCGCGATGCCAGCGTGCAATGGTATCAACCCGAGTACGCGCTCACCCGCTCGCAGGATCTGGAACCCGCGTATCACGACGCTGGGCAGTTTTACTTTTTTCGGGTAATGTCATTTCAGAAAAACCAGCGCTTGATCACCACTAACTCGGGGGGCCTTGTCATTTCCGAGATGCAGGCGCAGGACATTGATTCTGAAACAGACTGGCAGCTAGCCGAGTTAAAATTTAAATTGCTGACCAGTCAATGAATCAACTTCTTTTCCGGGCAGACGGAAACGCGCAGATCGGCTTAGGCCATGTTATGCGTTGTCTGGCGCTGGCCGATATGCTGACAGGACATTACACCATGCGGTTTGCGCTTGTCGAACCGGCTGCTAACGTTTGCTCGATTATTGAGCAAGCTGGCTTATCCGTGATTTCGCTACCCGAAGCCGATCCGCAAAATGCTTTTTTTGCGCTGATTGAGCCAGATGATGTGGTAGTGCTGGATGGTTATTCGTTCGATGAAGCGTTTCAGCAGTTGGTGCGCTCCCGGGCGAAGAAGCTGGTTTTTATTGACGACTTACTAACCGGGCATCAGGTGGCTGATGTGCTGATCAATCATACTGGTGGCGTTACGGCCGCTGAGTATGATGCCGCTCCCGATACGCAGTTTTACCTGGGACCACACTATGCGTTGCTTCGGCCTGCGTTTTTGAATCCGGCCGGTTTTGGGTCCGCACCAGCAGACGGCCCCATCTTCGTTAGTCTGGGTGGAGCCGATCCGCAAAACATATCTCTAACGGTCCTGGAAGCTATTTGGCAGGTTGATTCGACACTGCCCGTTCATCTTGTTCTGGGGCCATTTCATCCAAATCGGGCCGCTATCGACGCTTTTCAACACCAGCTTCCCAACCTGACGATTCTGCAAAATCTGACGGCTCAACAAATGGTCGAGGAAGTAACGGTCTGTCGTTTGGCCATCACGGCTTGCAGCACAATAGCCTACGAAGTGTGCGCCATCAACCGTCCCCTCATCACCGTCGTGACAGCCGACAACCAGGCGCGGCTGGCGCAGTTTTTATCGGAAGAAAAGCTCGCCTTATCGGTCAACTTCCCGACGTTATTGACACGCTTGACCCCGGTTATTGCGTTGGATCAGATGCTGAAACTTGCCATTCAATCCTTTGAGTTTTCGCCCGACATTGTGGCCGACTCGTTAGCGAATCAACGTCGGTTTTTCGACGGTCGATCGCCCGAACGATTCCGGGCGCTCTTTCAAACTTTAGTTTGAGACTAGTACGTTGTGCCAATTAAATACGTAATTCGATACGTCAAGACGTTCTGGCTACGACTATGCTTACCTATCGAACTGCCCAACCCGCTGATGCCCGGCTTTATTTCGACTGGGCCAACGACCCCGATACCCGTCGGCAGTCGTTCCATTCTGCGCCTATTTCGCTGGAAACGCACACGTCCTGGTTTTCGCGCAAACTAGCCGACCCGAATGCCTTATTGCTCGTCTTCACGGATGAAACAAAGCAGCCGGTTGGTCAGGTACGTTTTGAGCGAACGCCCGTTGCGGATATGCCCGATGAAATCATCATCGGCCTATCGGTCGATGCCCGGCATCGGGGCAAAGGATTAGCCTTTCAACTCATTACAGAAGGATGCCGGGTATGCCGGAAAGAGTGGGGAGCCGTTACGATTCATGCCTACATCAAACCCGAAAATCAGGCATCGGTACGGGCCTTCGAACGGGCTGGTTTCAGATTGTCGGGTGAAAGCGGTAAATTTGACGTTTCAGGCCGGGCCACGATAGGCCGGACCACGCCAGGCGGGCCCACATCAGTCCCTGATAAGCCATGTCTGCTTTACGTAAACAGTCAATGAGTACGAACCAACCGATCCAGGTTGCCCAATATACCATCAGCCCAGCGCATCGGCCGTTTGTTATTGCCGAGATGTCGGGCAACCATAATCAGTCGCTCGAGCGAGCGCTGGAAATTGTCGACGCCGTGGCCGATGCCGGGGCGCACGCGCTCAAACTACAAACCTACACCCCCGATACCATCACGTTTAATGGGGCAACGGAGGAGTTTTACATTCGGGATGCCAAGTCGCTTTGGGCTGACAAAAATCTGTACAAACTCTACGCCGAAGCCTACACGCCCTGGGAATGGCACAAGCCCATTTTCGATCATGCTAAAAAGCGAGGCATGATTGCCTTCAGCTCGCCCTTCGACACGACTGCCGTTGATTTTCTGGAGTCACTCGATGTGCCGCTATACAAGATTGCGTCTTTCGAGAATACCGATCATATTCTGCTCAAAAAAGTAGCGCAAACGGGTAAGCCCGTCATTATGAGTACGGGTGTAGCGTCCGTTGCGGACCTTGATGAATCGGTCAAAATTCTGCGGGCAAACGGCTGTAAAGATTTGATCCTTCTCAAGTGCACGAGTACTTACCCTGCCACGCCCGAAACGACCAACTTACAGACCATTCCGCACATGCGGCAGTTGTTCGACGTGCCCGTTGGCCTATCCGATCACACGATGGGAATTGGGGCGGCTATAGCAGCTGTGGCTTTAGGTGCCGTCGTTTTGGAAAAGCACGTGACGCTGCGCCGGGCCGATGGTGGTGTCGACTCGGCCTTCTCCCTGGAGCCGGACGAACTGAAAAATCTCGTCATCGAAACCGAACGGGCGCATCTGGCGATGGGACAGGTTAGCTACACGCTGACGCCCAAAGAGGCCAAGAGCTTGCAGTTCAAACGATCATTGTACATCGTGCAACCGATAAAGGCGGGTGAACCATTCACTCCCGAAAACGTCCGCAGCATACGCCCGGCCAATGGCCTGCATACCCGCTACTACGACGACATCCTTGGCAAAACTGCCACCACCGACATCTCCGCAGGCACAGCGCTGACGTGGGACTTAATAAATCAATGATGAATTATAAATGATGAATGATAACTAGTGCTTCAGGTTCATCATTCATAATTCATCATTTATAATTCATCATTCACCACGTGGGTATCATAAAACGGCAAACCATTCAGAGTTCAATTTACACTTACGCGGGTGTGGCTGTTGGCTTTTTTACGCAGGGACTCTGGTTTCCGAATTTATTTGAAGGAACCCAGGTGGTCGGGTTGTTGACCCTGCTGATCTCTCTGGCACAGGTGCTATCCCAGGCATCGAACCTGGGCATAAATGGTGCGGGCGGACGGTACTTTCCGTTTTTTCGCGATGCCGAAAAACAGCATAATGGCTATCTGTTTATTGCCTGCCTGACTACGCTCGTTGGTTTCAGCTTATGTGTATTAGGCCTATGGCTGGCGCGCCCCTGGATCGTTGTGTGGTATCAGAAAGATTCGGCCCTGTTTGTCGAATATTATTACCTGCTCATCCCACTCACCTTATTTACCGTCTATTTTACCGTTTTTGACAATTACGCCCGTTTGCTCTACGACCCCGTTACAGGAACCCTCCTGCAACAGTTTGTGCAGCGTATGTTGATCCTTCTGGCGGGGGTACTCTACTGGCTGGGCTGGGTTACGCTTCCGCAGTTTCTGGGCGTCTGGCTGGTGGCCTTTTTCGTTCCGTTGATACTTATGGTTATTAGCGTTGCCCGGGATGAGGCTTTGTTTCTCAACCGCAGGTTTGTGTCCCTCGGTGCGGATTTGCGCCGAAACATGATGCGTTATGCCGGATTGACGTTCACCTCGGCTCTCTCAACACAGATTGTCTGGACGATTGATAAATTTATGATCAACAGCAGACAGGGCCTTGGCGATACGGGTATTTATGGCACAGCCTCCTATTTTGCTACGGTTATTGCCATTCCCGCCACAACGTTGTACAAAGTTTCTGGTACGCTGATTGCCGAATCCTGGAAAACGAATGATCTGGAAAACATTGCCAGCATCTATCGAAAAAGCTGTTTAAATCAATTGATTGCTGGCTGTCTGGTCTTTGTCGGCGTGGCCGCTAACCTGCCCAGTGTGTTCCGGTTTTTACCCGCCAGTTATGAAACTGGTTATTACGTAATTTTATGGCTTGGGCTGGGCAAACTGATCGACATGGCAACCGGCGTAAATGGTGTTATTCTGAACACATCCCGCTATTACACCTACGACTCGTTGTTCTTTGTGGCACTCGTTTTCATTACCATTGCGGCTAACTTATACCTGATACCCCGTTTTGGCATTAATGGAGCCGCTATAGGAGCCGCGCTGGCAACAACGCTGTTTAACCTCGCCCGGACGCTGTTTGTGGGGTTTGCCTTTAAAATGCAGCCGTTTACCTGGCGAAATCTGGTCGTCATTTTACTGGGTCTCGCCGTATGGTGGATCGTGGTACAGCTTCCTTATCCCGACGCAAATGCCCCAAAATGGCGCTTCATTCTGGACATCGGCTGGCGGTCGGCATTGATTAGCGGCTTGTTCGGTGGATCGGTCCTCGCCCTAAAATTGTCATCGGACATCAACCAGACGGTAGATGGCCTGAAAAAACGTTTTTTACATTAGGTATTCAGTTTATGGTTTGTGGTTCACAGTTCCCGCTACAAACCGTAAACTACGAACCGTAAACCACGAACCTTCTTCCCATGTGGGTCTTTCGCTTTTTATTTACAGAAACAGCCCGGCTCCTGCGCTCAGCGGAAGGGCGTCGATTGCTGGTGTTAGCCCTACGCTACGGCAGTAAACCGCGCAATCAGGCTACGGATATTACGTTCGGAAAATACCGGTTTCGGGTACCGGATGCACTGTCGTTTGTCTGGCAATTCCGGGAGATATTCGTGGATGAGTTCTACCGATTCTACAGCACCAGTCCCGCACCTGTCATCTTCGATTGTGGGACTAACATCGGCACGAGTGTCGTGTATTTTCATCAGACTTATCCCAATGCCCGAATCGTAGCCTTCGAAGCCGATGAGCAAATCAGCGCCATTTTGCAGGATAACCTGCGAAAAAATCAGATTTCGGGTGTCGATGTCGTCACTAAAGCCGTCTGGACGAATGACGAAGGCATTTGGTTTGGCAGTGACCAGGCCGACTCGGCGTCGATTTTCTCTCAAACTGACCGCAAGCTCGTTCCGTCCGTCCGATTGCGCGATGTTCTATTGCGCGAAACCCGAATCGATATGCTCAAAATGGATATAGAAGGGGCCGAAACGGCAGTGCTTACCGACTGCCGGGACGCCCTGGCTCACGTTCAAAATCTTTTCGTCGAATTTCATGCCTACCTCGACCATCCGCAAACGCTGGCGGAGGTCGTTCAGGTACTCGAAGCCAGTGGTTTTCGGTATTACATCAACACCAGTCAGTACCGACACGCTCCGCTGGTCAACCATCGCTACAAAGGCAACGACAGCATGGATTTACAATTGAATATCTTTGCGTACAGAAAATAGATTGGTGGTTTGTGGTGTATGGTTTGTGGTTGGCCCATTCCATGGCCTGTGAGGACACGAGCCGCGGAATGGGCCAACCACAAACCGTAAACCACAAACCACTACTCACAAACCAAATGATCGACAAAATACTTTCCCGTCCTGAATTTCAGACAGAGCCACCTGTGCTGGTGGACATCGGTGCATCGGGGCAATTGCATGGTCGCTGGAAAGCATTTGCCAAATACGCCGTGTGCATTGCGTTCGATGCCGACGACCGTGATTTTGGCTATGTAGAAAGTGAGTCTGGCCATTTTCGGAAGCTGTACACCTTTAACAACATTGTTACCGGACCAACGGCGGAGGACGATAGCGAAACGGCAGACACGGGCCGGGCAGACTTCTACCTCACCGAGTCGCCCCATTGTTCGAGCTTGCTTCGTCCCCGGCCCGATCTGATTCAGGAATACGCCTTTGCGCCTAAATTTGAACCAACCAAAGTGGTTCAGTTAAAAACGCGGAGCCTGAAGTCTACGCTCGATAGCCTAAAGATCAAACAGGTCGACTGGTTCAAAACTGACTCGCAGGGCACCGACCTTCGGTTGTTTCGCAATCTTGGGCCAGAGCGGGCAAAGCAGGTTATCACCGCCGAGTTTGAGCCGGGCATTGCCTCGATTTATGATGGCGAAGACAAGCTCTATCAGGTTTTGCAATTCATGGAGGAAACGGGCAGTCACTGGCTCGCCGAACTGATTCCTAAAGGCTCACCCCGTATTACTCCTGCGTTGTTAGACAGCTTCACCAGCCAGCCATTGCTGAAGAAGTTCGTTCTGTTTTCGTTGAAAAACAGCGCCGTTTGGGGCGAAATGACCTACCTGAACCGATTTGCCGACGAAACGACGCTCACACAACGCAACCTGTTGCTGGGCTGGGTTTTCGCCACAACGTTGAGGCAACATGGCTTTGCGCTGATTTTAACCCAAAAAGCCAGAAGTCTTTCTTCGGACCCAATCTTCGCCGAAATGGAATCCTATTCCCGTCGGCGGATTTGGGGACGCGTAGTTGGGTTGGGCTTCTGGCCCGAAGTCGTTAAAAAATTCGATAAACTACTGGGGCGGTGAGAGTTACACACCTGAGCAACTACCACTTATTTGGCGGGGCGGCCGTGGCGGCCAACCGGCTTCATCGAGCCTTGCAAAAACAGGTGTGGACCGATCACAGCATTGAGAGTACGATGCTCGTAGGCGTACCCAATCGACTCGAGAAACATAAACCCGAGCCCGGAGTGCTTTACCTGGCGAACAATTTTTTGGCTGAGCAAACGGCCTTTGGGCGATTTGTGGCCGAACGATTGTACTTCCTGCCCCACGAGCGCGACCCTTCGGTACGGTTTCAGTTCTCGCCCGCCAGGTTTGGCGCTACCCTCAATTTTCATCCAGCCATTCAACAGGCCGATGTGCTGCATCTGCACTGGATCAACTTCGGTTTTTTATCGCTCGAAGGCCTGCGGTCACTATTTGCCTTACAGAAACCCATTGTCTGGACATTACACGACCAGTGGGCTTTCACGGGTGGGTGCCATTACTCGCGTGGCTGCGATCATTTCCTAAGCCATTGCCGGAACTGCCCTTATTTGAAAAAGCCCGGTGAACATGATTTATCCAACAACGTTTTCGAGAAAAAACGGGCACTTTTCCATGACGCGGAGGTGCATTTTACTCCACCCAGCCATTGGCTAGCCAACGAAGCCAGGCGGAGTGCGTTACTGCGGGAGTTTCCGTTTACGGTTATTCCCTACGCCATCGATCAAATGGCTTTCCGGCCAATGGATTGGGCCGAGACTAACATGCAGCTCAACCTGCCCAATACAAACGAACCCTTAACCGGTCGGTCGCCCCGACTTTTGTTTGGCAGTGCGAACGTGACAGATGTCCGCAAAGGGTTCAGGCAATTTGCCGAAGCCCTGACGTTACTCAGCCAGCAACACCCCAACCTGGCACTCGAAATTATTTTATTTGGCAAGGGCCGCTCCTATCTGTTCAACGAGTTACCTTACACGGTTCGACACCTTGGTTTATTAACGGCAGAAGAGGATATTGTAGCTGCTTACAACGCAGCCGATGCGATGGTTGTGCCTTCTCTGGAAGACAACCTTCCTAACACGGTCATTGAGGCCCTGGCCTGTGGCACGCCAGTGGTCGGTTTTCGTACGGGGGGCATTCCGGAAATGATCGACCATCAGCAAAATGGTTATCTGGCTGATATTGGGTCGGTACAGCAACTCGCGGATGGTCTGGCGTTTATTTTAACGCATCCTAACCCGAAGGAATTACGTCAGAACGCCCGTCAGTCAGCCGAAGCCCGTTTTTCAGAAGATGTCGTAGCCCGGCAACATATTGATTTGTATCACAAAATGTTGACTGATAAATTGAGTAAATGATTGAATAGGTGCGCCAATTATTCACTCAATCTATCAATCTATTAGTCAGTCATTCATCTATGCCGCCAACCATCTCCATCATTACTATTACGTACAATGCCGAGCGATTTCTGGAGCGCACGATTCAAAGCATCGTTGACCAGCAGGCAACGGATATTGAGTATATTGTGATTGATGGGGCCTCGACGGATGGCACGTTAGGTATTATCAAGCAACATCAAACAGACATTGCGCGCTGGTTTTCCGAACCTGACCAGGGGCTGTACGATGCCATGAATAAGGGACTTCACCAGGCCACGGGGCAGTATGTCTGGTTTATGAACGCCGGTGACGAAATCTACGACGCTGACACCGTAGCGAAGCTGCTGGCCCGCATCAATACCACCCATGCCGATGTGTATTACAGTGATGCGCTCTTTGTGCGCGACGTTTCTGAACAGGGTACTATCCGGACCGTTCCAGTTGGCTTACGCAGTCAGGTGACCCCCCATGATTTGCCAAAAAATTTGGACTGGCACGATATGGCGCTCGGTATGAAAGTGTGCCATCAAGCCTTTGTTGTCAAACGGGCCCTTGCTCCCGACTATTTGCTTACTAATCTGAGTGCCGATTTAGACTGGGAAATCCGATGCCTGAAAAAGGCCCAAACTATCGAATATGTGCCTTTTGTCTTGTGTAGGTATCTAATTGGTGGATTGTCCGTGCAGCAACATCGCCGATCGCTCACAGATCGATTTAAGGTTCTCGTTCGGCATTTTGGCCTGCTGACTACGTTGTTCAATCATATCCAGATTGTTCTACGGGCGGGGCGGTTTAAAGTCAATACATAATTTGCAGTAAGTTGACGAGGAAAAAACAATATTTGGTAGCATGTGATAAAGAGACAAGGCAAAATAGAAAAGTTAAAACCACTTTGTTTCAGCCTTTTTGTGAAATTTGTGTGAAAACAATGGGATAATTCCCGGTTCAGTGCCCATAGATTAATAAATGCGGATAAATTTGCGGGGTTTAAAACGATACCCTCGTAACCTTTTGTGAAATTTCCTTAAATAATTGATTTAACCTATGAAACGAGTAGCTGTTTTTACCTCGGGTGGGGATGCACCGGGTATGAACGCCTGTATCCGGGCTGTGGTTCGGGGGGCGGTCTATCACGGGCTGGAAGTTTTCGGTATCCGCCGGGGGTACAGCGGAATGATAAATGGCGACATTTTTCAGATGTCTTCGCATTCGGTAAGTAATATCGTACAACGCGGAGGTACCATTCTGAAATCGGCCCGCAGCAAAGAATTCATGACCCCCGAAGGTCGTGCCAAAGCATACGATCAACTTAAGAAATTTGATATTGAGGGCTTAGTAGCCATTGGCGGCAACGGTACGTTTACCGGTGCCACTCTCTTTTTCGATGAGTATGGTATTCCAACTGTTGGCGCACCCGGCACCATCGATAACGACCTGTATGGAACCGACCACACCATTGGCTTCGATACAGCCGTTAACACAGCGCTTGAGGCCATCGATAAAATTCGGGATACAGCCGACTCGCACGACCGGATTTTCTTCATTGAGGTAATGGGCCGGGACTCTGGTTACATTGCCATTCAGTCGGGTATTGCTGGTGGTGCCGAAATGGTCATGGTGCCTGAAGTGCTAACGCCCATCTCAGAAGTTATTGAAACCCTGAAATCGGGT
This sequence comes from Spirosoma horti, assembly GCF_054776595.1. NCBI lineage: Bacteria > Pseudomonadati > Bacteroidota > Cytophagia > Cytophagales > Cytophagaceae > Spirosoma > Spirosoma horti. The sequence continues at coordinate 870,485 of NZ_BAAHBQ010000002.1, read as the reverse complement.
TGGAGTCGTCAGAAATCCTCTTCGATTGTGGTCATTGCAGAAGGTGAAGAAGCCGGTAATGCCACGGAGATCGCCGAAAAAATACGTCAGCAAATCCAGTCCGACATTGACATGCGGGTTACAACCCTGGGTCACATTCAGCGGGGCGGCATACCAACCGCTTACGACCGGATTCTGGCCAGCCGTCTGGGGCTTGGTGCGCTGGAAGGCCTAATGAATGGCGAACAAAACGTAATGGCGGGTATCATCAACAACGAACTGGTCTACACACCGTTCCGCGATACCATTCGGCTACCCAAGCCAATCAGTGAAGATTTACTGAGGATGGTAAAGATCCTGTCTGTTTAATCCACTCTGTCAGACCTATAAGGTTTCTGAAACCTTATAGGTCTGACAGAGAGAAGACGCGGTTTAACAAGCTATATGTATCCGGCTATCCTATACGTCAGATAGCCAACCAGTTCCCGAACCAGGTAATACGAGTCGAAGAACGCAGATTCGTGCGGAAGCAGCCATTCACCAGGCAGGAATGAGCGTTGTCGGCTGATGAAACTACTGGCGAAGGGCGTTACCTGAACACCCTCTTTTTGAAAGCAACCTACCGCCCGACGCATGTGCCAGGCCGAGGTTATCAATACGCATTGGTTCGTTCTAAAACGCTTTCGAAGCAACTGAGCCGTAAAAAGTGCATTTTCGTGCGTATTCTTCGACCGATGCTCCAGCACAATATCGGTTGGGTTGACACCTGCTACGACCAGAAACTGAGCGGTCATTTCTCCTTCATCACTCGCCTGTTTGACTTGGATGGGCAGATCTCCGTTGCCACCACTAATCAGGATTTTTTGTACGGCTCCCGTTTTATACAGAAACAGGGCTTGCCCCACGCGATCGGTTTCCCGTCCCAGCAAAAAACGAGACGTGCCGTACTTTGTGGGTACGGATGCCGGGACTTCTTTCAGCGTGTTTATCAAGCTACCCGTGAGAACAACGGCGATCCGGTTCGTAGAGTCGGTTGAGGCAGCCAGCGTAGGCTGAATCGGATATTCCCACCACAAGGCCAGTTCATTCATCAAAAACGAATTGCCGAATACCCAGAAGATACTTATTGCGACACCAATCAGTCGACGTCGGGAATGCACTTTTTTTGCAAAAAAAGCCAGTAATAGAGTGGTTATGAGCCATCCAGCGGGCGTGAGCAGATAGGTAATCGTTTTAGAAAAGAAATAAAACATAGACTATAGTGGACATGGCAAGCGTTTTGATAGATAACAACCGTACCAGTAAAATACCGTAAATTTGACCCTATACTGTTGCGAAGATACGTACCACCCTGTATGAAAAAACTTCTTTTAGCCACCCTGTTTGGGTTAGCGTTACTTTCTCAAGCCCGGGCGCAATCCACTTCGTCAACGACCAGCGAAGGCTTTAAAATTACGGGTCGCATTAAGGGCCTGAAAGATACAACCTGCGTATTAGCCCATTATTTTGGCTCAACTCAGTACATTACCAAAGACACAGCCCGGGTAGATGGCGCAGGAAATATGGTTTTTGAAGGTAAAAAAGCCCTGCCTGAAGGCCTCTTCATTGTGGTGATGCCAAAGAAAGGATACATAGAGTTTCTGATGACCGACGACCAGCAGTTTACCTTTGAAACCGATACCGCCGACGTCATCAAAAACATGAAGATAACGGGATCTAAGGAAAACGAGGCCTTCTATGGCTATCAGCAGCAACTTGGCAAGCTGTCGGAGGAAGCGCAGGCGCTGAATACCCAGAAAAAACTACGTAATGACGCGGCTTCAGTTGCCATGGTCAACGAGCAGTTGGGCGACCTGCAAAAACAGGCAAACGAGCATCGAACAAAATTTCTCCAGGACAATCCGGGTACGTTTGCCGTTAAATTACTCAAAGCAACGGCCGAGCCCGATGTACCGCCCGCTCCTAAAGCCGCCAATGGCCGGCCCGACTCAGTCTGGGTATTCAACTATTTCAAACAGCATTTTTGGGACGACTATGACTTCGCCGATGAGCGCTTCGTTAGAACGCCCATTATGCAGCGCAAAATCGAGCGGTACATTAAAGAGCTAACTGTGCAGGTTCCAGACTCGCTCATTAAAGAAGCGGACTTTTTAGTCAACAAAGCCATAGCGGGTAAAAACAAGGAGGTCAAATACTACACGATTTACTACATCACCAGTCAGTATGAACAACCCAAGGTGATGGGTACCGACGGGTTGTTTGTGCACATGTTTGAGAAGTACTACAAGACGGGCGTGATGACTGTTTCCGATTCGTCGACCCTGAAGAGTATTGGCGAACGAGTCGCCACTATGAAGCCTAACTTAATTGGCAAAACCCTGGTTGCGCCCGTAATCAGCGATACTTTGCGTCGGCCAATTGCTTTTCAGAACATCAAAGCGGACTATACGGTTGTCTTCTTTTATTCTCCAACGTGCGGGCACTGCCGCGAGAGTGCGCCCAAACTCAAGAAATTTGCAGATGATTACAAAGGCAAAGGTGTGGAAGTCGTAGCGATTGCCATCGATCAGAATCCGGAGGACTGGAAAAAATTCATTAAAGAATTTAAACTCGGCAATGCTATCAACGGCTACGACTATTCTTTCCGCACCGACTATCGGCATCAGTATGATGTCTGGACTACGCCAACCGTATATGTGCTCGATAAGGACAAGAAAATCATTGCCCGCAAGCTGCCAGCCGAGCAAATTGAAGATTTTGTGCTGTTCCATAAACGGCAGCAGGCGTCTAAAAAGCCCGTTACTGCCTCGGTCAAGGCACCTGTGAAAAAGTAACGTGGAGGCCAGCCCCGGAAGGGCGACATCTTTGTAGCAATATAGGTGCCTAAAAGTTTTAGCCCCATCGGGGCGCCATCTGACTTTTTAGATGGTGCTCCGATGGGGCTAAAAAATGATTGTCAAATCAATGTCCCTACAAAGATGTCGCCCTTCTAGGGCTTATTAATCATAACGCACGTTACTTACCTCATCTTGGTCCGTTTCACCAGATAAGCCTGTAAAATCTGGTCGAAGCCTTGGGCGATATCGGCCTCGATGAAGTCAATTTTATACTGCCCACAGCGCATTTTCAATTCCTGAAAATAGGTCTTCACGGCTTGCTGGTACGTTTCACGCACCTGCCCTGGCTGGACTTTCACTTTCTCGCCCGTTTCAAGGTCGATAAATTCGTAGGGACGTTCATCAAACGCGAAATCTTCTTCCGTTTTTTTGTCCGTTACGTGAAACAGCAGCACCTCATGTAAATTATGACGCAAGTGCTGAAGGGCCGAAAACAGCGCGTCCGCCTTTTCGCTATTGTCGAACATATCGCTAAAAATAACGACCAGCGACCGTTTGTTAATCTTTTCAGCCACCTGGTGAATCACGTCGGCGGCTGATGTTTTGCGTAGTGGTTTGGGTTGCTGCATGAGCAGATCCAGTTGCGTGAACAGCTTATGCACGTGCGAAGGCGTTGACTTTACCTGTGTTTGCAGGTCGATCTGATCGGCAAACGTTGTCAGGCTGACAGCATCTTTTTGGCGTTGAAGCATATAAGCCAGACAGGCCGACGCCATAACGCTGAACGTCATCTTGCCGTAGTTGGCTTCCGGATAATACATCGACGATGATGTATCGATCAATAAATGACAGCGCAGGTTTGTTTCTTCTTCATAACGTTTGACAAACAGTTTTTCTGTCTTCCCAAACACTTTCCAGTCGATGTGCCGCGTGGTTTCGCCCGTGTTGTAGAGCCGGTGTTCGGCGAACTCCACCGAGAAGCCATGAAAGGGCGATTTATGAAGCCCAGTAATAAATCCTTCGACCAGTTGACGAGCCAAAAATTCGACGTTTCCAAACGAACGTACCTGGCCAAGATTAAGGGGCTGTTTCATATAAGGGTTTGTAGTTTGAGGTTTGACGTTGGCTGCCCCAGGAATAGTCGACTGCGCCAACAGCCAACGTCAAACCTCAAACTACAAACGTCAAACTAATATATAAAACGCAAAAAATGAACCGTTCGACATCTCAGGCAGGAATTGCACAGGGAAATATCGAACGGTTCTGATAATGCGGCTAAACCGACTTACATAACGGGTTCCAGCATAGGCTGAAAAGCAATGGGTGTTGTAAAAGCAGAAGGCGTCATGGCAATAGCCTGCCCTTTGCCAACAACCCGGAGCGATACATTAGCGATTCCTTTAGAAACCATGCCAAGTGCATGCGCTGCGGCAAGGGTAAGATCAATGACACGACCTTTAGAAAAGGGGCCCCGATCATTGATTCGTACAATTACGGACCGTTGGTTATCGAGGTTCGTCACCTCCACCAACGTGTTTAAGGGCAGGTGAAGGTGGGCACCTTCAAGGGATTCTGAGCTAACGCGCTCACCATATGCGGTCTTGCGACCATTGAACTTCTTGGAATAAAAAGACGCTTTGCCTTTCTGTATGAGGCTCGGGAGAGCCTCCGCCGGGTTTATGTTGCTAAAGAACAACATAAGGGACATGATTAAACTCATACAGCTCTTGGTTACGTGAAAAAAATAGGCGTAGGGCATGTCTAAAAGCTTTCTACATACCATCCGCCCCCAAAAAGTGCAATTCCTGTAAAACAAAGATAGTTTACACAGGCTTTATAACCAAGCATTTAGCCAAAAAACTGTGGAATGGTCTCCACAAACCCGCTCGTTTTTGAGGTCAAATAACCCCAAAATATATTTGAGAACATTTTTTTTGTTCTATCCTGATTGAACGTACTTTAGCGCCTGTGAACTGACTAAACCGACTAAATTGTGGACGAAAAAGACAGGGAAAAAATTTATTCAAAGCGGGTTCGGGCGGGCAAACGAACGTATTTTTTTGACGTTAAGTCAACCCGTACAAACGACTATTATTTGACCATTACCGAAAGTCGCCGGCACCCGCAGGGCGAAGGATTCGTCTACGAGAAGCATAAGATGTTCCTCTACAAAGAAGATTTCGATAAGTTTGTCGAAGCCCTGCAGGAAACGGTCGACCATGTCAAAACCGAACTTATGCCCGAAGTTGACTTCTCCCAGTTCGTTCAGCGCGAACGGGACGAACAGGACGACTTCGCCAGCGAATTAAAGTGGGAATAAAATAAATCTACACCGGATGACCGCGAGTGATTCCCTGACCGCTTACGAATGAACTAGACTTTACTGCCCGATTCCTTTACTCAACAAACCCGACTCTTTACTCACCGTGCCCTTAGCCTTCGGCCTATTAATGCCGAGGGCTTTTTTGCGGTCCGCCATTACGGTTGTATTTTTGTAAAAATCAATGATTGAATTTTGAATGATCGAATGATTGACTAGTTCGTTTATAGAACCTACTCTCTCATTTAGTCATTTAATCATTCACAATTATTTATGGGACTTCAATGTGGAATCGTAGGTTTGCCTAATGTGGGTAAATCAACCCTATTTAATGCAATTTCGAGCGGGAAGGCCGAAGCTGCCAATTACCCGTTCTGTACAATAGAACCTAACGTGGGCGTCGTGACGGTACCCGATGAACGCCTGGATGCACTCGAAGGACTCGTAAAACCCCAACGCGTCGTGCCAACTATCATTGAGTTTGTTGACATTGCCGGGTTGGTAAAAGGCGCTAGTCAGGGTGCCGGATTGGGCAACAAGTTCCTGGCGAACATCCGGGAAGTCGATGCCATTGTGCACGTTGTCCGGTGTTTTGAAGATGATAATATCGTTCACGTCGAAGGAAAAGTCGATCCGGTATCCGATAAAGAAATCATCGACGCCGAGCTCCAATTGAAAGATCTGGATTCGGTCGATAAAAAGATCCAGCGGATTGATAAAGCCGCTCGCGTGGGCGATGCCAAGGCAAAAGCCGAACTGGAAATCCTGAAACTTTACAAAACGGCTCTCGAAGCAGGTAAAAGTGCCCGCACGGTTCAGCTATCGCCCGAAGAAGCCGAAGCTGCCATTGGTGATATCTCGTTGATGACAGTGAAACCTGTTATTTATGTAGCCAATGTAGACGAAGGATCCCTGCCGAACGGAAATAAGTACTCGGATGCTCTTCGGGAAGCCGTCAAAGATGAAGGCGCTGAAGTGATCGTGATCAGCGCGGGTATCGAAGCGCAGATTGCCGAAATGGAAGATCCTGAAGAACGTGAACTCTTTCTGGGCGAATATGGCCTGACCGAATCGGGCTTGAGTAAACTGATCAAAGCCTCCTATAAACTGCTGGGCCTGATTACCTACTTCACAGCGGGCGTTAAAGAAGTTCGCGCCTGGACGATTCACCGGGGCTGGAAAGCGCCCCAGGCAGCTGGCGTGATTCACTCCGATTTTGAGAAAAAATTCATTCGGGCGCAGGTCATGAAACTCCCTGACTTCACACAGTTTAAAACCGAAGCGGGCGTTCGGGAAGCGGGCAAGCTGGCCGTCGAAGGCAAAGAATATGTAGTGCAGGACGGCGATATTATGGAGTTCCTCCACAGCGCCTAACCGTAAGGCGTTGGTGCGGCATTCCGACAGGATGTCGGAATGCCGCACCAACGCCTTACTTTCGTTTGTTTACCCCTACCCGACGATAGGCAATCAGTTGATCGGCGCGGGAGGCTGGCGGACGATGGTAGACAAATACTTCGTACTCATTTTCGGTGGATGAGAAGCTTCCTTCAATGAAGTTCTCATCCACTTTTGGTTGCGGCCCGGTTGTCGCAACAACATAGTCGTAATTGTAGACACCTTGTTTCAGCATCATCGTAGCGCGGTAAGCGCCCAGTAACGGGTCATACACCATCCGGTTTCGGTCCGTAAGTTGCCAGAAATTAAAGGCCCCATTAACGTACACATCGAACCCTGAAACTTCAGGTGTTTTGAGCGTAAAAACCGTTTCAATATAATCGGCATTGGTCGCGCCGTTGCCTGTTTCCCGGTGATCGATCACGAACTGGCCATTGAAATCATCACTTTGAATATAAACTCCGCGATTACGCGGCTGATCGACCTGCACATACGCAATGTTGCGGTCGGCGGGGCGGTCGATGCGGTCGATATAATTGGCGCGGGAAAGAATCGTTCGCGTATCGAAAAACCGGAATTCATTACCACCCGGCATGGTATTACTTAAATCAATCAATCGGTAGTCCAGTACCTGTTCGAACGCCTGCACGTTGGTTGGTCGAAGGCCCCGAATTTCCCGATCGTCGCGGTAGTTCTGGCGAATAACGACTTTAAAATCGTCCTGGGGCGAAATAACCTGATACCCCTTATAGTTCAGCGTCATATCAATTTGCTGATCACTGAACTGACGAGCCGGATTGGATGAAAAACGGACATCGGCCGCCACCGTTACCCGGTTCTGATACGTGCAGAACCGACGCGTAAACAGGATATTGTTCCGATTCCGCTCATCATAGACGACCAGCACATAATTACCGGGTAACTTCACCCGTGGCAGGATAAACCGGTAATGGTAATACGGAATCTTGGTATTGATCGAAATCTGGTAATCGGTTATCGGGTTGTCGTTGTATTCATACGTAAACTCAATATCGTTCAGGATTGACCGCTGCCAATCAGCATTGCAATGCATCAGCCGCGCCCGAAAAGAGCGGTAGTTAGCCGTCAGATCATCGAACTCAAGTTGTAAAGAAACGGCCTCATCGAGCGAAATAACGGGTGAATTAAGCGTTAACGCGGGGTCCAGTTGATTGGCACTGACTTGCGGAAACAGCAGTACGGTCTCAATCTTGGGGTCATAGATGTGATCAATCGGTTGAAGTGGCTGCGCCCACACAGGCAGCGCCAGCATCAGGCAGCACAAAACGGCAAAAATTCTGAAGGAATTACGCATCAATCTGTTTTTATTGTACCCTATTACTAACTGAACGCCATGACGCTGTCGGGATTATACACTCTTATCAACATTCGTTGACTCCAACTGTTGATAACCCCAGCGAAATGGCCTAAGCCTGTCGTTTACTCAACCAATAGCATCCATTTATGGTCAATTATAATCCAAAAGACTGGTTTCGGTTTATCATCACTTTCAACCGGGCCGATACCGTTCGAAAGCTACTACCCGTTTTGGTAGCCGTTGGCGTTTACTCGTTTACTGTCGTCTACATTATTGAGTTCATGGGACTGAGCGACAATGCTCATCTTAAGAATTTCTCGCTTATGCACACCCTGCTGAGCTTCGTTATTTCAATGCTGCTGGTGTTCCGTACCAACACGGCTTATGACCGCTGGTGGGAAGGCCGGAAATTATGGGGCGCTCTGGTAAACAACAGCCGGAATATGGCACTCAAAATGGACCAGCTTCTGGAACCTTCGCAAACCGAAGCCCGCCAGTTTTTCCGGGCCATGATTCCCAATTTCGCTTATTCGCTGAAAAATCACCTGCGTCAGCATACCATTGAACAGGAGTTTACGGAAAGTACATTATTTGGTGTCCATAACCTGCGCCTGACTGAGCATGTTCCTCAGCAGATTGCCCTGTCGCTTTTCGGGAAGATGCATGATTTACAACGACAGGGAATACTTTTACCTGAACACCTGCTGTTGCTGAATCCGGAAATTCAATCCCTGATGGACGTTTGTGGGGCCTGCGAACGGATCAAAAATACGCCTATTCCGTTTTCCTATAGCTCGTTCATCAAGAAGTTCATCTTTATCTATTGCCTTACGCTACCCTTTGGTTACGTGTCGAACCTTCACTTTCTGGTTGTGCCGCTGGTGGTATTCGTTTTTTATGTGCTGGCCAGCCTGGAAGTGATTGCCGAAGAGATTGAGAATCCGTTTGGCACCGATGATAATGACCTCCCGCTCGACACGATCTGCAAGGGCATTCAAAAGACCGTTACGCAGACATTTGACCACACCGAGCAGTTGGCCCTGACTGACCAACTGAGCCGAACGCCAAAGGGTTTTTCAGTTGAGAAATAAGCCGTTTATGTAGCTTGGCAGACCCCTCTTAGCCTTAAACCTCTTGATCCTGTGTAGGTTGTTCGCGGGTATGTTGTTTTTTTATGAGATCCCGTAAGCGGTCCTGGTGGTCATCACCCCACTGCCCCAACATAGTGATGATGGGCAGTAAAGACCGCCCAAAGTCGGTTAAGTTGTATTCCACTTTCAAGGGTATCTGCGGATAAATAGTTTTCGCGACAAGTTCGTGCTCTTCCAATTGCTTCAACTGCATGGTTAACACGCGGGGGGTGGCGGCAGGAATCTTTTTCTGTAATTCACTTGGCCTTATCGCGCCTTCAGCGATAAAGTAAAGCAGTCTGATTTTCCATTTTCCGTATAAAACTTCTGCCACCAGGTCGAGGCCACAATCTAGTGTAATGGGAATTTTACGGTCATGCATACGTCAACTAATTTGCTGTTTTGAACCTGTTTAATAGGGATAAATCTATCCCTATCTGAATCGATTTTCCCTACTTGTAGAGCCTGTCATTCGTATTGACCTTTGCCTGCTCAATCACGAAGTTATGACTATTGACAATGAATTATCAGGCAAAACAGTCTTGGTTACAGGTGGAACCAAGGGTACGGGAAAAGCAATAGCCGAACGATTAGCAACAGCAGGAGCCCGGGTAATCGTAACGGCCAGAAACAAACCTGAAGTACAAGATAATAACGTCCATTTTATCGCAGCGGATTTAAGTAAGCCGGCGGGTACTCAAAAAGTTATTGACGAACTGACAGACCGTTTCGGCGGTGTTGACATATTGATCAACAATGCTGGTGGTTCGGAAACACCGGGTGGCGGCTTTCAGGTTCTAACTGACGAACACTGGGAAGAAACCATTAACACGAACCTGCTGGCACCTGTCAGACTCGATCGGGGCTTGCTGCCCTACATGCTCAACAAGGCTGCCGGGGTAATCATCCATATCGCATCCATTCAGGGTAGACTTCCCCTATACGACTCCACCTTGCCTTATGCCGCAGCTAAAGCAGGGTTGGTCAACTATAGCAAAAGCCTGTCAAACGAAGTCTCCCCAAAGGGAGTACGGGTCTTAACAGTATCACCGGGTTTTATCCAGACAAACGCTGCCGAACGAATGATCGAACGGCTGGCAGAAAGCTCAGGGATTAGCATTGACGCAGCTTTACAGGGGCTAATGGATTCCCTGGGCGGAATACCGATGGGCAGACCTGCAAAGCCCGAAGAAGTCGCCGAATTGATTGCGTTTCTAGTTTCGCCCCGCGCGGCTTATTTATCAGGAACAGAATATGTAATTGATGGTGGAACAATACCAACAGTCTAGCCTTAACTGAAACACGTATGTCGACTACCCTAGTGCTCCCACAACTCATTGCAGCTTTAGTTGAAGCTCAAAACAAATATGATAGCCATAGCTATGCTGCCTTATTTGCCAACAACGCGATTGTACAGGATGAAGGTAAAGTATATAAGGGACCCGCTGAAATACAGCTGTGGAATGAAGAAACCAATAAAAAGTACCGGGTAACCCTGGCACCAATCGACTTCTCAACAAATGAGAAAGGAGGTATTTTAACCGTTATGGTATCTGGAAATTTCGCAGGAAGCCCGTTACCGCTCAAGTATAGTTTTACCTTTGAAAATGAGGCAATTAAAAGCTTAAGTATTGATGTTTAAGACGGCTGATTACTCAAACAAACCCAACTGCCCGGCGGGCCTGAACAACGCCGTACTTAACTCGGGGGGTTGGCGGTTTGCCAGGTATTTCTGGCAGGCGATCCGGTGCAATTGCGCAATGTGCCGGGCGTAGGCCCCCTCACCTGCCATGCGGGTCTTGAAACGGGAATCATTCAGTTGCCCGCCATGGCAATCGGCAATCTGATTCAGGATTCGGTCGGCGCGGTCGGGGAAGGCCTGCCGAAGCCAGTCGGTGAACAAAGGACCAAGCGCCCCATTCAGCCGGACTACGGTATAAGCCGCCCAGCAAGCGCCTGCTTCGGCGGCCTGTTCGATCAGTTTCGGAATCTCCTGATCGTTCAGGCTGGGAATAATAGGTGCCGTCATAACGCCAACCGGTACACCCGCCCCATGTAGCGCTTCCATCGTTCTCAACCGTTGTATGGCCGTAACCGTACGGGGTTCCATCAGTAACCGCAGGGATTCATTCAGCGTCGTGATTGAGATGGCGACGCTAACCAGATTGAGTTCGGCCAGCGGCTTCAGGATGTCCAGATCGCGGAGGATCAGCGCGTTTTTGGTGATAATTGATACCGGATTTCGGTAGCGCAGACACAGCGCGAGCAGTTGTCGGGTTAGCTGATAGGTTCGTTCGGCGGGCTGATAGCAATCCGTGTTTCCCGAAAAGTGAAGAACGGCTGGCTTATAAGAGCGTGCCTGAAACTCCTTCTCGAGCAAAGCTGGCGCGTTCTTTTTGACCATTATTTTACTCTCAAAGTCCAGCCCGGCCGAGAACCCCCAGTATTCGTGCGAAGGACGGGCGTAGCAGTAAATACAGCCATGTTCGCATCCTTGATATGGGTTGATAGAGGCAGAAAACCCAACATCAGGACTCGTGGACCGACTGATTAGTTGTTTGGGTGTTTCTTCGAAGAACTGGGTTTTTAACGATGATTCCGGAAAGTCATCGTCATACGACGCAGCCAGTTCATCTGGGTCGTATCGATGCGTCGAGAAAGAATTGGCTGAATTAAATTGCGCGCCCCGCCCTTTTTTGTAGTCTGCCATAATCGTACAAATAAAATATAATTATATTTCATTTGTACGACAAAGAATGAGATTATGGTTTATAGTTTGTGGTTTGTCGTTGGCTGACGCATCAATAATGCTATGCGTCAGCCAACGACAAACCACAAACTCATTCTTTTACGCTAACTTCTTCTCCCACTCTTCGGCTTCGAGCAGGGCATTTTCCCATTCATCCTGCAACTGATTGATTTGGGCCATGACGTGTCTGTATTCATCGTTTTTAGCCTGCATCAATTTATCGTCGCCATAAGTAGCTGGATCCGCCAATTCAACTTCGAGTTTCTTTTTTCGGCTTTCCAACTGTCCGATTTTCGTCTCAGCCTCTTCAGCCTGACGGGTCAGACTCTTATGAGTTTTCTGCCATTCTCGACGTTCGTCGTCGGAAGCCCGGCCGTTTGTGGCCTTCTGCCCATTGCCGTTCGACGACTGTCCGTTGGTAGCGGGTACCGGACTAGCCACGTGCTGCGTTTTCGGGTTTTCGACGGGTTGTTTGCCTGTGCCAATACCCTGCGCTTTGCGCTCTTCCTGCCACCACTCGTATTCATCATACGTGCCAGGATATTCTTTGATCTGCTCGTCTTCTATATACCAGATTTTGTTGGCGATCTGCGAGACAAAATACCGGTCGTGGGAAACCACCACATACGTGCCTTCATACTGTTGCAAAGCCTGAATTAGGATATTCACCGACTGCATGTCCAAGTGGTTGGTCGGTTCGTCCAACAGCAGGAAGTTCGCCTGAGAAAGCAATACCTTCGCCAGCGCTACCCGCGATTTTTCGCCCCCCGACAGCACTTTGATTTTTTTGAACACATCGTCGCCTGAAAACAGGAAGCAGCCGAGTACACCCCGAAGTTCACCATCCGACTTTGTTGGGTTAGCCTGCTTGAGCTCTTCCAGCATCGAATCCTCTACCCGTAGTGACTCAAGTTGGTGCTGGGCGTAGAAGCTAAACGAAACGTTATACCCCAGAACACGTTCGCCATTGATAGGTTCGGAACCCGAAATAATGCGCAACAACGTCGACTTACCGCGCCCGTTGGCACCAATCAGGGCAACTTTATCACCCCGTTCGAGCCGGGCCGTGGAGTTGGTCAGAATTCGTTTCTCTCCGTAAGCCTTCGAAATATTATCTAAATGCAGAATGTGCCGACCGGGTTGCTGGGAGAAATTGAATTTAAAATTGACCCGTGCACTGCTGTCGATCACATCATCGACAAGCTCCATCCGTTCGAGCTGTTTCACGCGGCTCTGAGCTTGTTTAGCCTTGGAAGCTTTTGCTTTAAAGCGTTCAATGAAGCGTTCCGTTTGGCGGATTTTAGCCTGCTGGTTTTCGAAGGCACCTTTCTGAATCTCGTTCCGCAGCGCTTTTTCCTCCATGTAATACGAGTAGTCACCCGCATAATAATTCAGCTTGGCACCCGACACTTCAACAATGGTATCCACCACGTTATCAACGAATTCCCGATCGTGGGAAACGACAATAACAGATCCTTCGTAATTCTGAACGTATTTTTCAACCCACTGAATCGACGGTAAGTCCAGGTGGTTGGTCGGTTCATCAAGCATCAGCAGGGATGGCTTTTCCAGCAGCAGTTTGGCGAGCATTACCCGCATCCGCCACCCGCCGGAGAACAACTTGAGTGGTTTGCTCAAATCGTCCGTTGAGAAGCCAAGGCCTTCCAGAATTTCTTCGGCTCTGGACTGGATCGTATAGCCATCGAGTGCATCGAATTCTTCCTGAGCCTTTCCTAATTTATCAACCAGATCATCCGTATAATCGGTCTCCATTTTGTGGAGTAGTTCCTCGATCTTGATTTGCAGTTCATTTTGCCGCGCAAATGCCTGCATGGCTACGGCGAGGATGGAATCGTCGGTCTGGTAGGACAGCAAATCCTGATTCAGGAAGCCTATGGACACATCACCCGCTTTGGAGATGATCCCTCCGTCGGGTTGATATTCACCATTGATAATACGGAGTAGTGTTGATTTGCCCGTACCATTGAGGCCGATCAGGCCGATTTTCTGGTTTGGCTTAATATGTAGCGAGGCATTTTCGTATAAAGCCCGGCTACCGAGGTAGTACGATAGGTTCGTAATGGAAATCATGGATGCAAATTTACCAAAAATAGAACGGATACTTGCGTTCTTAAATTCCACTCTATTATATTTGCATTCCCAAAAGCTGCTGCAGAGCAGTAAAAAGCCTCCTTAGCTCAGTTGGTAGAGCACTTCATTCGTAATGAAGGGGTCGTAGGTTCAAGTCCTATAGGAGGCTCCTGATCACAAAGCACTTAACAAAAATGTTAAGTGCTTTTTTGTTGGTTTTGCCTAGTGTTTGCCTGAACAAGCACATATGGGGTTTAAAGGCTACCCGTCAACTTTAGGCATAGACGAATTCCTTATTTCAGCATCCGATACTCATTGGGCGATTGCCCAACCCGTTGTTTAAATAGACGGATAAAATGCTGGGGATATTTAAAGCCTAGGTCATAGGCAATTTGACTAACCGACTTGGTGTGGTCGAAAATTCTCTCTTTAGCCACCTCAATCATCTTTGCCTGGATGTATTCCTGAGCGGACTGGCCCGTTTCTTTTTTAATCAGATCCCCAAAATAGTTAGCCGATAAGTTTAATTCACCCGCACAATACGCTACCGAAGGCAACCCAATTGTTTGTGGTCTATCCGTTTGGAAATAAGCATTTAACAGTTGTTCGAATCGCTCCAGAAAGCCTCTATGCACCGTATCACGGGTAATGAATTGACGCTCATAAAAACGGACGCAATAGTTCAGGAATAACTCAATAGTATTGATGATCAGCCGTTTACTGTGCCTATCGATGGCATTGTCTAATTCATAGTCAATTTTTGAAAAACAATCCAAAACGATTTTCCTTTCTCGTTCGGATAAATGAAGCGCTTCGTACGATTGGTAGCCGAAGAAGGAGTAGTCCTGAATATGCCGTCCAAGGGAAGTACCATGGATCAAATCAGGATGAAAAGCAACGGCATATCCTTTGGGCTGATACGGCTCTCCCGTGTTTTTGACTTTAACCACCTGTCCGGGGGCAATAAATACCAGCGTCCCTTCCTGATAGTCGTACGTATGGCGACCATACCGCAGATCCCCACATTTCACCTCTTTTAAAATGATGGTGTAGAAACCGAAATACAGGTTCGAGGCTTGCCTTGGAGCTGCCTTCGACAAGTCAACCACGCTTACCAACGGGTGACGTGTTTCATTGTTGTTGAGGACGTTATAATCGTTTATTGTCTCAAATCGCCGTGTATCCATGTCCTGGTTGATTATCTCTAGCCGAAATTACTGCTTTATGGGCCCTTTCCTCAATGGCTATATATTAATCAGTAATATTGGTAGTCATGTCCGTAATCTGTATACCGTTCAGACAAAAAAATACCCGGACCTTTGTCTTGTCAAATGAAGAAAGCGAGGCAAAAGGTCCAAAACTTAACTCACTAAACGGTAAAAACGATGCAAAAACGAATGTTAGGTCAGAGTGGCCTGGAAGTTTCAGCCCTCGGTTTGGGTTGTATGGGACTGAGTTTTGGATATGGCCCCGCTACTGACAAGCAACAGGCTATTAAATTAATTAGGACGGCTTTCGAACAGGGTGTCACCTTCTTCGACACAGCCGAAGCCTATGGGCTGGGTGCCAACGAAGAACTGCTGGGCGAGGCCCTGGAGCCGTTTCGGAATGAGGTGGTGATTGCTACCAAGTTTGGCTTCAAAGAAGGCCAACCCGCCTTAGGGACGGATAGTCGCCCCGAAAACATCCGAGCCGTTGCCGAAGCAGCCCTCAAGCGTCTTCGAACCGACGCAATTGACTTGTTTTATCAACACCGGGTAGACCCTAATGTTCCTATTGAGGAGGTTGCCGGAACGGTTAGCGCGTTAATTCGGGAAGGGAAAGTAAAGCACTTTGGCCTTTCCGAAGCGGGTGCGGGCACCATTCGACAGGCCCATGCCGTTCAGCCCGTAACGGCCCTGCAAAGTGAATACTCGCTTTGGTGGCGGGAACCGGAGAGCCAGATTCTGCCAACTCTCGACGAATTAGGGATTGGTTTTGTTCCTTTCAGCCCGTTAGGAAAAGGGTTTCTTACCGGTAAAATTGACGAAAACACGGCGTTTGATAAGACTGATTTTCGCAACATTGTTCCTCGTTTTTCCGAAGAAAATCGGAGAGCGAACCTGGGATTGGTTAATTTACTTGGCAGGCTTGCTCACGAGAAAAAGGCGACGTCGGCCCAGATAGCCCTGGCCTGGTTATTGGCACAAAAGCCTTGGATTGCCCCGATTCCGGGTACCACAAAACTGAATCGACTAGCCGAAAATAATGGAGCAGTGGCCATTATACTCAGTACAGATGACCTCAACGAAATCACTGAGGCTGTTTCAGCGATTGACATTCAGGGCGCCCGGTATCCCGAACAAATGCAGAAAATGGTAGGGCGTTAAGTCAATCAAATCAATTGTAGGCCAAAAAAGCCAGGCCAACACCTCCTTGAGCGACCATTCGTTTTGCGCAAATCCACCAGTAACTCGAGCCAGGAACACGGATGACGAATAAGGATGCGATTGTCCTGACCATTGCCCGACTATCTTTTCTTATTGTGCATAAATCTCTGATTTTCATAAAAAGAGCAGGGCTTTTCGTATAATAAGCTACTGTTTAACAGCCGAAATTTGTAGAGGTTATACGCTCGAAAAACAGCAAAGCTGTATAACCACATCCGTCTTATACATCAATCTGGGTATACATCTGGGTCTGGTCATACCAAGCCCCTATGCCCTTGAGGTAAGCGTTCCAATGCGCTGACTTATTGACACGAACGAATACCGATTAATCCCGTAAAACGGCACCACTATGGAAGAGTCAAACGAGTCGACGATTAGCCGGCGTGAAATGATTGCTGGAACAACCGCTGCAATTGCCGCTTTTACCCTGGCGAACGTGACGGGCACACAGGCAGCTCCGCATTCTGTTCCCCTGTCGCTGGCGAAGGTATCATTCACCGTCAATGGGCAGCCCCATAACCTGGAAATGGACACGCGAACGACCCTGCTTGATACCCTCCGGGAACACCTGCACTTTACGGGCACCAAAAAAGGCTGTGACCACGGCCAGTGTGGCGCGTGCACGGTACTCGTCAATAATCAGCGGATCAATTCCTGCCTATCGCTAGCCCTGCAGCATCAGGGCGATACCATCACCACCATTGAGGGACTGGGAACACCCGACAAGCTCCACCCCATGCAGGCAGCCTTCATCAAGCACGACGGCTACCAGTGCGGCTACTGCACCCCGGGACAGATCTGCTCGGCCGTAGCGGTGTTGAACGAAATAAAAGCGGGCATCCCCAGCCACGTCAGCGCCAGTCTGCTGGAAAAACCACAGGCCACCAACAGGGAACTGCGCGAACGGATGAGTGGCAACATCTGCCGCTGCGGTGCCTATTCCAACATCGCCGAAGCGATGACTGAGGTAGCCAAAAAAAATGCATAAGCCCTTAGTCATAGAGAATCATTATCAACTCATAGCCAGGATAATTAAATAAGGCCCCATGAAAACATTCACCTACGAACGCGTTCAAACGCCCGTCGAAGCTGCTGCTGCTGCGGCCCGAACGCCGGGGGCCAAATTCCTGGCTGGGGGCACTAACCTGCTCGATTTAATGAAGCTGGAAATTGAAGCGCCACAGCATATTATCGATATTGGTAAAATTGGCCTCAATACCATCGAATCAACCCCGGCTGGAGGCCTGCGCATTGGGGCACTGGTGAGCAATACGGATCTGGCAGCTCACCCCATCGTCCGCCGGGATTATGGGCTGCTGGCCAGAGCCCTGCTGGCGGGTGCATCGGGGCAGTTGCGTAACAAAGCCACCACCGCCGGTAATCTGTTGCAGCGAACCCGTTGTCCTTATTTTTACGATACCAACCAGCTTTGCAACAAGCGCGTGCCCGGCAGCGGGTGTGCGGCCATTGCTGGCTTTAGTCGGCAACTGGGCATCATCGGTACCAGTACCTCGTGTATCGCCACCTATCCGGGCGACATGGCCGTGGCGATGCGGGCCCTCGATGCGAGCGTAGAAACGGTAAAAGCCAACGGTGCCAAACGCACCCTTTCGCTGGATCAGTTTTACCGCCTGCCGGGTCAAACTCCGCACCTGGAAACGACGCTGGAGAAAAACGAGTTGATTACCAGTGTCGTCCTGCCGCCCCCGGTAGGAGGGGTGCAGATCTACCACAAAGTACGCGACCGCAGTTCCTACGCTTTTGCCCTGGTCTCGGTGGGGGCTATTCTTAAGAAAGATGGCACAAGCCGGGTGTCTGTTGGAGGGATAGCCCCCCGCCCCTGGCGGATTGAGTCGGCAGAACCACTGCTGCCATCCGGGGCGAAGGCCTTTACCACCCAATTGTTGAAGGGAGCCCGACCCACGAAAGAGAACGAATATAAGGTAGCCTTGGTCGAACGAACCCTGGCAGCCGTTTTAAACGAAGCCAACCACTGACATGAAATTTGAAACGCCTGCCGGAACCAACCCAATCGACCAGCTTAAGGTCATTGGCAAACCAACCGACCGCATCGAAGGCCCCCTGAAAACAACAGGAATGGCTAAATACGCCTACGAGCACAACGACGCCGTGACGAATCCCGCTTATGGGTACGTAGTGGGCGCGGCCATTGCCAAAGGACGCATCAAGGCAATCGACCAGACGAAGGCTAAGGCCGCGCCCGGTGTACTGGCAATCGTAACGGCCGCCAACGCCGGACCGCTCAAGCCGGGTCAGTTCTACGTCGACCGGCTGCTGGCCGGACCAGACATCGACCATTATCACCAGGCTGTCGCCGTGGTGGTGGCTGAGACGTTTGAGCAGGCCCGTGCAGCAGCGTCGCTTCTGAAAATAAGCTATACCAAAGCCAGAGGAGCCTTTGATCTGGCAGCCGCCAAAGACTCGGCACCCCTTATCAAGCAGGGGCAGTTCAGTCCACCCCCAACAACGAACGTCGGTGATTTCGACGGTGCGTTTGCATCGGCCCCGGTCAGGCTGGACGAAACCTACACCACCCCCGATCAGACCCATGCCATGATGGAGCCTCACGCGACCATTGCTAAGTGGGATGGGGATAAGCTGACGTGCTGGGCATCCATTCAACAAATCAACTGGGGCGTTCGTGATATAGCCACGGTACTGGGTATCCCGAAAGAAGATGTCCGATTGATATCAACCTTTATTGGTGGCGGCTTCGGCGGTAAAGGTACCGTCTTGTCCGATATCATCGCGGCTTCACTGGCGGCACGGGCCGCGGGCCGACCCGTAAAAGTAGCCCTGCCCCGGCCGCTGATTATGAATAACACGACCCACCGCCCGGCGACCATCCAACGCATCCGGATCGGAGCCACCCCGGACGGAACCATCACGGCCATCGGGCACGAAAGCTGGTCGGGTAATTTGCCGGGCGGAATATCCGAAACGGCCACCGCATCGACCCGGCTACTGTACGCGGGAGCTAATCGGTTTACCCAACTCCGGTTAGCCGTTCTCGATCTGGCCGAAGGAAGTGCCATGCGCGCACCGGGGGAAGCTACGGGCATGATGGCCCTGGAAATTGCCATGGATGAAATGGCCGAGAAGCTGAAGATGGATCCGGTGATCTTCCGCATCAAAAACGACACGCAGGAGGACCCCGAAAAACCAGGTCGCAAATTTTCGTCCCGTAAACTGGTCGAGTGCCTAAAAACCGGGGCTGAGCAGTTTGGCTGGACTAAGCGGCCGAGCAAACCCGGCACCGTCCGGGAGGGGCAATGGCTGATCGGGATGGGCGTGGCGTCGGCCATTCGGGGGGCACCCGTTATGAAGTCGGCGGCCCGTGTGCGGCTGAACCGGGAGGGTATCGTGACGGTCGAAACCGATATGACCGATATCGGAACAGGCAGTTATACCATTATTGCGCAAACAGCGGCCGAGATGATGGGCATTAGCCTGGACAAGGTCGTCGTCAAACTAGGCGATTCGACGTTTCCCGAATCACCCGGATCGGGTGGGCAGTGGGGAGCAGCTTCGGCTACGTCGGGCGTCTATGCTGCCTGCGTTAAACTGCGCGAAGCCGCAGCCAGTTCGTTGGGAGTCAGTATTGGGGAGGCCGAGTTCGTAGGTGGACAGGTGCGCGCGGGCAACCGCAGCTACCCATTGGGCGAGGCCGCCAAAGGTGCCGAACTCGTCGTCCAGGATGAGATGACGTACGGCACCCTTTCCAAAGAATACGCGCAGGACACTTTCGGCGCTCATTTTGTGGAGGTGGGTGTGAACCGCTATACCGGTGAGATCCAGGTCAGGCGAATGCTGGCGGTTTGTCATGCCGGACGTATCCTAAATCCCAAAGCCGCCCGCAGCCAGGTCATCGGGGCCATGACGATGGGCGTGGGCGCGGCTATGATGGAAGAACTCGTGGTCGACAAACAGGTTGGTTTCTTTGTCAACCATGACCTGGCCGGTTACGAAGTGCCCGTACACGCCGATATTCCGCATCTGGAGGTCATTCTGCTCGAAGATCTCGACCCCACCATGTCGCCCATGAAAGCCAAAGGGATTGGTGAGCTGGGGCTGGTAGGTGTCGCAGCAGCGGTCGCTAACGCTATCTATAACGCCACGGGTATCCGGGTTCGAGAGTACCCCATTACCCTCGACAAACTAATTGATAAGCTCAGCCTCAATGCCTGATGCAAAACGATACAGAAAGATTTCTTCAGTGTTCCCGATGGGGTGGGTTATTACCCGATAAAATGAGAATCAAAGCAAGTGATTCGGAAAGGCGACGTGGTCAAGTGTCCGCCAAATGTGGTTCAGTGGCCCGGAGCCAGCCCTGGCCGTAAAATCACCCACGTCTATAGTATTGCGAATATCGAAAACGCATCATCAACTGGTTATAGCCTGTTACGAATGCGGAATACAATTAGAAATAAGTAGTCGGGGCTTTTCAGTCAATCTGTTGAATTATGTCAATTTTACACCTTCAGACATTCATTCTGTTCAGTTTATTCTTTAGCAAAACGTGCCCAATGAACGCGCAAACCAAATCCTCGGACCCATTAGATGCCAAACAGCGGACTATCGTACCCATTTCGGCGCTGACGACCACAGGTGATATGCCGAAACTCAGGCAGGCACTAAACGCCGGACTTGACGCGGGCCTGACGATCAATGAACTAAAGGAAGTACTCGTTCAACTATATGCCTATTGCGGCTTTCCCCGTAGTTTGAACGGCCTCAATGCGTTGATGGCCGTTGTTGACCAGCGAAAGGCTGCGGGCAAGATTGACCTGGTTGGTAAAGAGGCTACGCCAATTGACCAAACGGCCGATAAGTACGCCGTTGGCAGGAAAACGCTGGAAGTTCTGATGGGCAAACCAGACAATACGACCCAGAGTGGTGCAAGTGCCTTTGCTCCGGTAATCGACACCTTTCTGAAAGAACATCTATTTGCCGACATATTCAGCCGCGACGTACTAACCTATCGCCAACGGGAACTGGTAACCATTTCGTGTCTTGCCAGTATGGTCGGTGTTGAATCTCAGCTGCAGTTTCATATGGGAGCCGGCCTGCAGGTAGGCCTCAGCGAAGGGCAACTCAAGGAACTGATTTCACTGATTGAAACCAGCGTCGGCAAACAGCAGGCCGATACCGCTCGGCAGGTACTGGCCAACGTGCTGAGCGGACGCGAGTCGAACAAATAATGTTCAGGCCGTTAGTATAAGTGATCCAACCTGCTCTGGCCAACCGATTAAGGCACTGGAAGGAGAACCGGGTATAGAACTAACTCAGGCTGGTGCTCTTTTCTGACTAAGTCGATATCCGCCAACACCGCATCGAGGGCGGCAAGTTGGCGTGAATGTCGGAAAACAGGGCAATTTTCAGGCGTGTTTTTGAACGGCTTTTGTGTAGTAAGGGGCAAACTTTTTCTCTTGTTTCAGAGCAAAGTTGACCATTAGGATCAGCACCGGCACTTCAATCAGCGGGCCAACCACAGCGGCAAAGGCAGCCCCGGAATTAATACCGAAAACAGCGATGGCCACCGCAATCCCCAACTCGAAATTATTGCCCGCTGCGGTGAAGGCCAGCGATGTGGATTTAGCGTAATCGGCTCCGGCCCGTTTCGAGAGATAAAAGGCCGAAAAAAACATGATCGCAAAATAGATCGTCAGCGGAATGGCGATGCGTACTACATCGAGTGGAATAGACACGATCAACTGCCCTTTGAGGCTGAACATGACGACGATGGTGAACAGCAGCGCGATGAGCGTTATGGGGCTGATAGCAGGTAGAAACCGTTCCTCGTACCACTGGCGGCTAAAGAGCCTCGTGAGAATGATGCGCGAGAAAAGCCCCAGCAGAAACGGTACACCCAGATAGATGAAAACGCTCTGAGCCACTTCGCCAATGGTAATGTTGACCGTGTAGCCTTTCAGCCCGAACAAGGGCGGCAGCACCGTGATAAACACGTAGGCATAGACCGAATAGAACAGCACTTGAAAAAGGCTGTTGAAAGCCACCAGGCCAGCTGCATACAGCCGGTCCCCTTTAGCCAGATCATTCCAGACGATCACCATGGCAATGCAGCGGGCAATGCCGATCATAATCAGACCCGTCATGTATTCGGGTTTATCGGGCAGAAAGACGACCGCCAGGCCGAACATCAGCAGCGGGCCGACGATCCAGTTCTGAACAAGAGAAAGACCCAGGATTCTGGTGTTGGCAAACACCTTCGGTAGCTCGCTGTAACGCACCTTCGCCAGGGGCGGATACATCATCAGCACCAGGCCAATCGCCAGGGGTATATTTGTGGAGCCGGAATTAAACTGATTGATGAAACCCTGCGACTGGGGGATGAAATACCCGATACCCACGCCAATCAGCATGGCCAGGAAGATCCACAGCGTTAGAAAACGGTCGAGGAACGACAGACGGGGCGAATTCATAGTTGATTCTGGGTTAACGTGCGTTTCATGACAAGGGCCGTAGACGGACACAGATCACTGAACTGTCGCGTTTGCTGGATGGACATGGGCACATGCTGCCGATCGACCACCTGAAATCCGTGTCGCTGGAAATAACCGTGGGCCGTGGTAGTGATCAAGTACACGTCATCCAGCGCGTTGGCGTTGTCCAGCAATTGATTGACTAGGTTGGCTGCAACCTGCTGGCCTCGATAGTGCGGAGCAACAACCACCGAGCGCAGAAGCCCAACGCGGTCAAACCGTTCCAAACCAGCGACCCCTATGGCGTTGCCCGCTTCTTTTGCGATCACAAAGTCAGTTAGATCCGCTGGCAGATCATCGGTCAGTAACTGGCCCTGTTGCAGCAAGGCTATGATTGCATCCCGATCGGCTGGGCGGGCGTTTTCGAGTTGTACGATCATGGGGCTATCGAGTTGAAACCGACTGACTGGCAGCCATGTGCGTAGCAATAAAATCCCGGCTATAGGCCTTGATCAACTCCCGCACCTCACGAAATGCGGTCAACTTATCTTTCCCCGCCATATGGCTTGGCTCGGGAAAACTGTGGTGAATCGTCTTCCCCGCCGAAGGAAAAATGGGACATTGCTCACGGGCATTGTCACAGACGGTAATGACGTAATCGAATGGAATATGCAGATATTCATCCGCATGGTTGGACGTGTGATGCGATATATCGATACCATCTTCGGCCATCACCTGAATGGCAATTGGGTTGACCCCTTTGGGTTCGACACCTGCGCTCAAAACCTCAACGCGGTCACCGTGGTCTGACCTATCGGCAAAATGTTGCAGGTAGGCCTGGGCAATTTGAGATCGGGCAGAATTGCCAGTGCAAAGGACTAAAATCTTTTTCATGGCTGTTTTGTAGTTGGGATTTAGTTGCAGCAATCGGGTCTGCAGCAGGAAGCCTCGGCTGTTGTGCCAGCAACTTCGACCAGGGCGGGGCGGGTTACGTTGCCAATGGCAGGCTTTTGGGCAAACACCGTAACGCTATAAATGCCCCGGGCTGGACTGCCCTTCTCCTGCTGACGGTACTCAGCGATGTCATCGGCAGAAAGGTATTTCTGTAAAACAGCATCCGGCAGGGCTATTTCACGTTCCTTTTGAACAACAATATTGGTAAAGCCGCTCGCCTGCACAAGCTGCAAATAGTCGTTCTTTTGAATGGCGCCCGAGACGCAGCCTACATAGAGTTCGGCATTCTGTTGCAGACTATCCGGCAATTTACCCCTCAAAACGATATCGGAAATACTAAAATGGCCACCAGGCTTAAGAATGCGGTAGGTTTCGGAAAAGGCCTTTTGCTTATTCGGCACCAGGTTCATGACGCAATTACTGACCACCACATCGGCCAGATTTTCGGGCAGCGGCATGTCTTCAATGTCTCCATACACGAACTCCACATTCCTGAAACCCAATACTTTGGCGTTAACACGGGCCCGGTCGATCATGGCAGGCGTCATGTCCAGACCGATCACGCGACCGGTTTCGCCGGTTTCGGCACGGGCCACAAAACAGTCGTTACCTGCGCCGGATCCGAGATCCACCACTGTATCCCCGGGCTTGATCTGGGCGAATTGCGTCGGTAGGCCGCAACCCAAACCCAAATCGGCTTCGGCAACGTAGCCCTTCAACTCGTCGTAACCCACAGTCATATCAATAGGCACACTGGGCACTGTTCCCGGTTCCAGGCTGGACGGCCCCAGACCGGATGGTCCCGGACTGACTTGTCCACAGCAGGATGTGAGTCCCAGGCTGGATGGCCCCGGACTGGATGGTGCACAGCAGCCATTGGCATCTTGTTGTTCAGCAATTGCGCCGTATTTCTGACGCACGGCTTCTTTGATTTGCTCGGCGGTTTCCATCTATTTTTCTTATTGGTATAATGTAATATTGCGATTGATTCAGCCCAAAAAATACCTGCTGCTTTAGCGTCTTGATGACGACTAGCAGCAGGTTACGGGTACGAACGTGTCAAACAAGGCTCCAAACGTGCGTTGGGCTTCCTCCCATACGGGCGGATTGATGCAATAGCACACGCGGGGCGGGTTGATTTCGCCCTGAATGATGCCAATACGTTTCAACTCTTTCAAATGCTGGGAAACGGTCGCCTGCGCTAAATCCAACTCGTCGACCAGGTCACCGCAAACACAGGCTTTCCGGGCGATCAACAGTTGCAAGATGGCCACTCGTGCGGGGTGAGCAAATGCCTTGGCCAAATCGGCAATGCGATTTTGCTCTTCTGTAAATATTTCGGTTTTGGTCAGTCCCATGGGCCAAAGATAGTCGATTTTTTATTCATTGCAATATTACGATAAACAAAGATCCCGTCTCTTTCTCACAGGTGTCGTTCGTCATTGAATAGTCATTATTCCACAGGAAAGTAACTAGCAACTAGCTGTCCGTTTTCAGACTGAAAGTGTCCGTTTTTGGACAACCAAGCCAGCCTGAAAAGGTAACAACGGCCTGTAGGCTCTGGGTTAAGTGGCTACAGTTACTGGCACTGGATTTGGGCGATTAAAGCCGAGCTTTTTATTTCGGTCACCGATGCGCATTTCAGCTTACATTTTTGCCAAAGAATTGATCTGGATAAACCGCTTCGCGGAGATTTTTTACGCTTCGGGTTCATCATAACTATATACCATACGAAGACCAAGGTGTATTAACCTTTTATAAACTGGATCATGATCGGAAGCTACATCAAAACATCAGCACGCAACTTGATGCGCAATAAGCTGTTCTCGTTCATCAATATTGTTGGCCTTGCCATCAGCATGTCCGTAGGGTTATTGCTAATCGCCTTCGTGCTCGACCTGCATTCGTACGATAAGTTCCACAAGAATGGGGACCGGATCTATCGCATTACCAGCGTACTGACGGCAAATCATGAACAAAATGGCAAGTTTGCCACTACATCCATAAAGGCAGGAAAGCTTATCCGACAGAAAGTGACCGGCAATGGCCGATACGCCGGTGCAGAAGTGGCTATTCTACACAACGACTTTTCGCAGGACGCACAGGTTGGCTCCGCTACTCTTCCCATCAAGGGCTTCTGGGCAGATCCGGCATTTTTCAGGGTATTCACATTTCCGATGCTGGAAGGCAATCCCGAAACCGCCCTGAAAGATCCGTACTCGATCGTGTTGACAGAAACGGCGGCCCGAAAGCTGTTCGGAAGCAAATCTCCACTCGGCAAAGCGATCAAATTCGATACATTAAACTACCAGGTGACCGGTGTCATGAAGGACGTTCCCTTCTTTTCGCACATCAACTTCGAAGCGCTGGTATCGCTGTCGACGGCCGAGCAGCTCAACAAGAATAACGACAGTTTCCAAAAATGGACAAGCATGTCGTCGAACTTTGTGTATCTGCTGTTGCCGGAAACTGCCGACCTACCATCAATTCAGTCGCAGTTGGACGCCATTGCCAGCGAAGAAAACCGCGCCGAAGAAAACACGACTATCCAACTCGAACTTCTTCCTTTAACTAAGATCGTTGTCGGAGAGAACCTCCGTCGCTCCGAGGGAGGGCCAGGCTCGATAGGGCCTCACATGCCTCCGGTTGTACTTTGGTTACTCGGCGGCTTGGCCCTTATTGTGATCTTGTCTGCATGTTTCAACTATACCAATCTGTCGATAGCACGAGCCATGCGCCGTTTTAAGGAAGTAGGGATTCGAAAAGCGATCGGTGCCGGCAAGAGCCAGGTATGGCAGCAGTTCTTAATGGAATCGATCATGATTTCTCTGGCCGCCCTGGTCCTCTCCTACCTCATGTTTCTGGTATTGCGGCCGCAGTTGATCAACCTGGCTCCGGAGATGCAACGCATGGTGAAGCTCGAACTCAGTCCGTCGAGGGTCATTGCGTTTATTATCTTTTCGGTCACCGTCGGTGTTATTGCCGGCTTGATGCCTGCCCTGTTCTTTTCGAAAGTCAGCGCGATGAGTGCACTCAGGAATGTGTCCGCTCCGGCATACCTCAAGTATGGAACACTCAGACGCGCCCTAGTGGTCATTCAATACACGCTTACCCTGGTCTTTATTACAACGACCGCCGTCGGCTATGTTCAGTATAAAAACATACTGGCATTCGATCTGGGCTTCAACACCGAAAACATCCTGAACATCAATATGCAGGGAAATAAACCCGATGCGTTTCTAAAGGAGCTAAGTGAGATGCCTGAGGTGACTGCATTATCGCGGTCGTTAATAATCACCAGCGTTGGGAACGCCTGGGGCGGCTATATGACATACAACGATTCGCGCGACTCTGCTCTGGTCATGACCAACCACGTCGACGAAAACTACTTGCCTCTGCATGGATACAAGCTCGTTGCCGGAGGGAATTTCAGGGCGCGGCCCACTACAGCCAAAGCGGTCAGCGAAGTGATCGTAAACCAGCAGGTCTTAAAACGATTTAACATCAGTACCAACGATCCCCAGAAAGCAATCGGGAAGGAGATCACCTTCAGTAATCCCCAGGGATATGGACGCAAGATGACCATTGTTGGCGTCATGAAGGACTTTCACTATGGCAAGGTCGACAACCTCATCGGGCCGGTAGCCTTCATGTTCTGGACGCCCGAAGACAGGGCAATTATCAATGCCAAACTACAAAGCCCCAACATGCTGGCAACCAGGGCCAGGATCGGGTCTGTCTGGAAGAAAATGGATCGTGTTCATCCCTTCCAAGCTGAATTTTATGACGAAGCCATCGAAGAGGCCTACAGCGAATTTTCTTCTCTAATCAAAATCATTGGCTTCCTTTCATTCCTGGCCATTTCGATCGCATCGATGGGCTTATTCGGCATGGTGGCCTTCACGACCGAAACACGGCTGAAGGAGATCAGCATCCGTAAGGTGATGGGCGCCAGTTCCGCCAGCCTCATTTACTTATTGAGTCGCAGTTTTTTCGCACAGCTATCGTTATCGGCACTCATCGCTTTGCCCATCACGTATCTTTTCTTCGAAAACGTTGTGCTCACGAATTTCCCGTATCATACCCCGGTACAAATCGTCGAGCTATTTGTTGGCTTGCTGGTGGTATTACTGATCGCATGCCTGATGATCGGATCGCAGACGATGCAGGCCGCGAAGCGTAATCCGGCGGAAGTACTGAAGAATGAGTAGGAATTTAGGATTATCCTACCTGGTGAGTTGGATGACTTGTTATTGGGTTTGCACTTGCCAAATTGGACAGGATAAGTTTGCCGACTGCCGCTTAACAAGGCTGTAATAGATGGAATGAAGTTCTCTGCCTTCACAGTTCATAACGCTTTTAACAACAAACAGAGGGGAGTTTTTTAAAAGCGAGTCTGGCACCACAATTCGTTCTCCGCCTGCAATTACTTTCGCTCTTGACTGGGCAATATTTCGGTTGGCAACGGTTGTATCGCTTTGCGGAAAGATATACCAAATAAACTGGCCTTGCGAATTGCTTTGCCCCGAAGCCACCAGCGTTAGTCCCCGGCTGGAATCGTAACATTGGCTTTGGGGTGTAATCAACTTAATGGCCTGGCAAGGCGCTGAAGTAGTTTCCTGTTTACAAGCCGTAAACCAATAGGCTATTGCAGAAAAAACAGCTATACAGTACCCGTTTGTAGACATAAAAAAGTGGTTTAAAACTGACACATAATTAATAACTAGGTTAATATAAATGACTTCCACCGATATAGATACGTTAAAGTCGGCCCTACTATTCATCGACCATTTAAAAGAAATCCGTCTATAATTGACCGATCATTTTTTAATATTTGTCAACTACTTTAGGTAGTACAGTAAAAAAGGTTTTTTAGGCTTCATTTTCATCGTAACAGACCAGTTCAAACCACATTAAGGTTCTGATTGAGACCAGGATATCCTACTCGGGCTGGCAATTGATTTTACCAGATAAACTACGAACTAAAGCTGCATCCAAAATTGATGAAACGTATTTACTGTTTACCGCTGATCACGTTCTGCCTGACCCTCGTAAGTAGCGATCCTGCAACCGCACAAATCCCCAAATCGCTCGATTCACTGGAAATCTATACGCAAACGCATACGCCTGCCGATACATCGTATGTCAATGCCCTGTTACTATTGGGGAATCTGACTACCCGCACGAAGGCCAATTACAACCGAGCCGATTCGCTGTTACGCGAGGCTGAAAAGCTAGCGATCAAGCTACATTTTGGCCGGGGTATTTATCAGGCAAGTACGTTCTTAGGCGCCAATTATTACCTGTCGAATAGGCCACAGCAGACGCTGGAATACCTCCGGAAGGCACTGACGATCGCGGAAGCGAATAAGCTTCCTCCCCGCCTGATGGCGAACGCGATGACGAACCTGGGAACGGCTTACAGCAAACTGAATCAATACGATAAAGCACTCGACATTCTGTTACGTTCGCTACGATTACAGGAACAGTTTACCATACAGCCCCGGAATGAATCCACTTACATGGGCATTGGCCTGGCATTGAAAAACATCCGGCGAACCCGCCAAGCCATTGGGTATTTTCAACAGGCATTGGCCCTGAACCAGCATGTAAAGTCTTCTTACGGCATGGCTATTGCCGAACAGAACATTGGTCGATGCTATGCCGATCTGGAACAGGAATCAAACGCATTAGCCTACTACCAGACAGCCCTCAGGCACGCCAAAGAGTCAGAATCAGCGTTATTGCAATCTGATATTTTAGTCAATACGGGTCTGATCTTACGAAAGGTAAAACGGACTCAGCAAGCCAGACGCGCCATAGAGGAGGCCTTGGCCATTTCCAGTAAGCAGGGGAATAAGGAAGCCATGTCCACCGATTACTTCAACCTGGGGCAAGTATATGAAGACCTCAAGGACTATAAACAGGCGCAGTGGAACATGAAAAAAGCACTTTCCCTGGCCAATGAGTTGGACGACAAAAACAAAATAGCCATCTATACCCAGGGCCTGGCCGATTTGTATGGGAGCATGAAAGATTTTCAACAAGCCTACGTCTTTCAACTGGAACGAAACCAGCGAATGGATTCCATCACGGCGATTCGTACCTCGGTCGAAGTACAACGAATGATGACCAGATATGAAACGGAAAAGAAAGAAAGCCAAATCAAACTTCTTCAACAGCAGGCCAAACTCAACCAGCAGGAGCGGGAAAGCATCCGCTTCCGAACGAATGTATTGATGGCTGGCTCTGTGCTGGTGATTCTGTTATGTGTTTGCGCGAGCGCCTGGCTATTAAATCGCGCCCGGGTTCGCCGACTTGAAGAAGCCCAGAGGTTACGCAAGCAGATTGCCCACGACCTGCATGACGAGGTGGGCAGTACGCTCAGCAGTATTTCTATGCTGAGTGGCCATACCACTGTTCTACTGAGTCAGAACCAACCCGAAACGGCTCAGAAGATGGTGCAAAAGATTTATACCGATGCCCGCCAGATTCTGGAAGTAATGGATGAGATCATCTGGACCATCAATCCCGGTAACGATTCCCTGCACCGAATCGCTCAGCGGTTGCAGGAGTATGCCCAACCCATGATGGATTCTAAAAAAATTAATTTCTCGTTTCAGAACGATCTGGCCTTAGTAGATATTCCCATCTCGATGGAGGTTCGCCGTAACTTATATCTAATTGGCAAAGAGGCCATTAATAATCTGATCAAGTACGCTCAGGCTACGGAGGCTACCGTTCGGTTTGAACAGAAAGGCAATCAACTGCGGGTGGTTATCGCAGACAATGGCCGGGGATTTGTCCGGGATGAAGCCAGTACCCGCACCGGCCAGACCAGTATGCAGAAGCGGGCCGAAGCCATGGGTGGTTTACTCGAAGTGCAGTCGACTCCTGGCTATGGCACTCGGCTGCAAGTGGTTATCGACTCGTAAGTGTCCTACATTATTCGATTTCCCCACCACTCATCCCCCACTTAAAGATACCTGATCTACGAGTCGTTTCCAGCCGTTGTCATCCGCAGGCAGGTTATCGATCTAAAAATTGTTGGGCGCTGCGCATCGTTTCCAGTATTCCATAATAAAATAGATACTTTTCTCCAGTTCCTGCAGCGAGTTTTGTTTGACAAAAAAACCCTGAACTGATAGGCTGTAGGCATTGATCACCATCTCTTGACTGGCGGCCGTTGAGAAAAATAAATAAGGTATGCACTTGAGTTGTAAGGCAGCATCCCGATGCAATTTCTCTCTAAGTTCGATACCGTTCAGCCTGGGCATATTGATATCAGAAAGGATAAGAAAAGGTAGCTCCGTGGTCGACAATAAATAGTCAAGGGCTTCCTGCCCGTCGGGGAAGTACTTGACTTCATTTTGATAATTTAATTTTTTAAAGACTTGCTCAAATAAAAATTTATCATCGGCATCATCTTCAATGAGAATGACAGGTCCATTGTGGTTCATACTACCAGTGGGATGGGTGGGAAAACAAATTATTTCAACCTTCTGGAAAAGACGTTCTCAGTCTTTCTGATGCTAGGCAGTACGGCTGACTAAGCCTTTCTGCGCAGGTACTTAAGTAGGGCCCGAATACCTGCTATGGCGGCTACCGGTAAAGCCAGGTAGCCTAAAAGTTTTATGATAATAACCAGCCAATAGAGAACGTACTGCATAACTTCAGGAAATAGATTAGTCGACGCCTGCCATAGCGGATACAATGTAAGATAAAATACACAGGCTACAGATAGCCATTGACAGATATTAAACGATAGTCGGTAAGTAAGGAACGTTTTCACGCCATTCGGCATCGGGTGTTGGCCAAACCGATGTATAACGAATGAAAAATAAGACCTGATACCCTTTGGTGAATATACCCGCCAGGCGCTCATTCAACACAACAGGTGGTCAAGATACCCCTGACCACCTGTTTATATTGAGATTAGATGAGGTTTGCCCGTAGTTTGGCGGGAGCACGCAGTGAAAAAACTCCGGAAGCTGACATGAACCGAAGTCAATCGAATAAGGGTACTGTAAACCGACTGTCTGCGTCCGTTTCTTCTTTGTTCAAATAAGGCGAAAACGTTTTCACGCTCAACTCATTCTTTTTGACAGAAAACGTGTACAGGCGCATTAGACCGCTCCCCCCGTTTGGACGGCTTTGGTAATCGTTCAGGAACGTTTTGACCGTGTGTCCGTTATACACGTCCGTACGATATCCCTCGCCATTATCGCCCACATGGCCACAAAGCATCATAAACACATTGGGGTTAGCTTTTAAGCTCTCGTAAACGGCTTTTCCTTCGGCGTTGAAGGGGGCCTGGGGCGTATTGGTTCCTTTTACTGGATTGAAATGGATCAGTGAATGGCTCACCACAATTGCTTTACGCGTTGCATATTGTTTTAATATCGTATTTGCCCAGTCGTACAAATTGGTACGGTCCTCGTTGTAAGCATCAAACTCCAGGTAGAGCACGATAAACGCCAGCCCACCCGCCGAAAACAGGTCGTAATGGCTGTCATTATTAGTTCCGTAATGTCCGCCGTAATAGGGTCGCCCCTCAAAATGCTTAACACCGAAGTACTGGTTGTAGAAATTGGTTGTCCCCGTAACGGCATGCTGGGACGGAAACTGATCATGATTGCCGATAGCCAGACCATACGGAATGCTTACCGGATTTTCCAGGCCATACAGCGCCGTTTTAGCCAGATACCACTCAGAACGGGCCGTCACCGGGTTATCGCCGTGTTCGGTGATGTCGCCCATGTGTGCCACGTAGGCAATGTTTTCCTTTACCTGATTTTTCTGGATCCACTCGATCTGCGCCTTGAACATATCGAAGGTGCCTCCCAACTGGGCCTGCGCCAGATAGTATTGCGTGTCAGGAATAATGGCCAGCGAAAAATCGCCGGACTTAACGACACTGGGCGGTCCGGGGGCGTTGAGTACGGTTTCTGCGGTCGCCACAGGCTGGCCAGGGCTTTGGGTTGCCGTTACGAGCATAGCCCCGCCCAGCAGGGAAGTTATTACATAGTGAACTAAAAAGTAGCGCATATCTATAGGACAATTGTGATAAGGGCAAAAGTAGTCATGCACTATTAACTCATTATTAAGCAGCCCGAACGGCATGTACTATACGCCGGAACAACCGGTTTTCAGAGAAGCTGGTCTATTCAAAGGATCAAACACAATTTCATATATTCATACTAAAGTAACATCTGCTTCATACTGACGAAATATTGCGTGCCGAAGTTTGTCGATTTAAACTCAACGGCATTCGGTCACTTCGTTGACGGCTCTTTTCGTACGTTTATGCGCAGACTTTTCTCTTTTTCACTTCGTAGAACAGGCCTATTTCTTGGCTGTATCCTGCTGGGTGTATTTCATCAAACACAGGCCCAGCCAGCCACGGGCGTTATCCGAGGGTTAATATCCGACAATACGGGCCCGCTGCCGGGCGCGACGGTGCTCCTGGTGGGCACTCAAACGGGAGCCGTTGCGGACGCCAATGGGCAGTACCGATTAAGCGTTGCCCCTGGCACCTATACCCTGGCCGTTACCTTTGTGGGCTACGCCCGAAAAGAAGTCAAATCCGTAAGCGTGAGTGCCGGAACAGAGCGGGTGGTCGATATACAACTGGGCGCGGGTGAGGGCAATCCGTTGCAGGAAGTTACCGTGAGCTACGGGCGTCAACGCCGTCGGGAAATTACCGGTTCGGTAGCAACCCTGGACGCTTCGTTGCTTCAGGACATGCCGGTTCAACAGTTTGCTCAGCAACTCCAGGGAAAGATTGCCGGTGTATCGGTTCAGCAAAGCAGCGGGCAGCCCGGCCGGGGCGTCGATTTCCGGATTCGTGGAGCGGCTTCTTTTTACTCCGACAATCAGCCCCTGTTTGTGGTGGATGGCCTGCCCATCACCGGCAGTATAAACAACATCAACCCGAACGAAATCGAAAGCTACAGTGTGCTGAAAGATGCTTCAGCTACCGCGCTCTATGGCTCACGGGCGGCTAACGGGGTCGTACTCATCACGACCAGACATGCGAAAGCGGGCGATACCAAAATTGAGTTCAATGCCAATTACGGGGTGCAGAAAATAGCGGGCAAACGGGTTCCCAAGGTCATGAATGCTCAACAGTACGCTACGTTTATGAATGAGCGGTACCAGGACATTCGACGGTACGAGAATCCAGCTGCCGTAACCCCTGCCGAGTACGAAAATCCGGCGCAATATGGCGAAGGAACCAACTGGTACGCGCTGTTGACCCGAACGGCCCCAATCCAGAACTATGATCTAACCGTACAGTCGGCTACCGAGAAATCGTCTTCTACGGCTCTTTTTGGGTACCAGGAGCAGCAGGGCGTGCTGATCAATACGGGCACCCGGTTGTTTAGCGGTCGGTTGAATAAAGACCTGACCCTCTCGGGGGGACGGCTCAAGCTGGGCTTTGGCCTGGCACCCAGCTACCGCATCGACCACAACAATCGGCTGGCGACAGATGGCGTAGGCGGTCTGTTCGAGCGTATTTTTGAAGCCAGCCCGCTTAAATCGCCCTACAATCCCGATGGCAGCTACAACCGCGATACGTATTCGCCGGGGATGGTTGCGTACATCAATCCGCTGGCTCAGTTCAACCTGACGAATGACGATTATAAAACGACCCGCATTCTGGGAAATGCCTTTTTGACCTACGACCTGCTGAAAGGGTTGCAGGTCAAAGTCAATGCGGGCGTCGACAAAGGCAACGAAATACGCCACTACTACCAGTCGGGCCTTGTTAGTTCAACGGTCAACAACCCAACGGGTACAAGCAGCGCTATTGATAACGGTTCGTATACGGTCGAGGGGTATCTGGAGTATACGCATGATTTTAAAACCGACCATCACCTCAACCTGCTGGCGGGTTATTCAGGCCAAAAGTTTACTCAGGAAAGCAATTCGCTTACGGGGCTGGGCTTTCCCAGCGATGACATCACGTATCTGTCGGCGGCTACCAGCGTGACGGGTAGCAGCACCTACACGGCCTACTCCCTCCTGTCGACGCTGGTGCGGCTAAACTACAATTACAAAGGGCGCTACTTGCTACAGGGAGCCTTTCGGCGGGACGGTTCGTCGCGGTTCGGCACCAACCGCCAGTATGGTGATTTCCCGTCCGTATCGGCAGGCTGGATTCTTAGCGATGAATCGTTCATGAAGCGCGTCAGCGGCATAAATCTGCTGAAACTGCGGGCTAGCTACGGGGTTACGGGCAACAATTTTTTTGGAAACTACGTCGCCCAATCGACCACATCCAACTACTATTACGATTTTAACAACGTTATTACGCAGGGCACAACCATCGGCAATCTGGGCAATCCGAACCTGCGCTGGGAACGGAGTCGCCAGTTCGACCTGGGATTTGACCTGACACTGCTCAACAACCGGCTCAATCTGACGTATGATTACTACTATAAGAATACGGACGGCCTCATCCAAAGTCGGCCGCTCCCCACGTCGTCGGGCTTCACCACTATTTTAGACAATGTGGGAGCGCTCGCTTTCTGGGGGCATGAAATAAGCCTCAATACCGTTAATATCAGCCGGCCGAACTTCCGCTGGAACAGCAGCTTTAACCTGTCGTTCGATCGCAACCTGATCAAAACGCTGGTGGACCCCGGCTACATTCGGCGGAACAATACCGTGACCTCCGACTATTTTCGTAATCAGGTAGGCCATCACCTGGGCGAGTTTTACGGGTTCGTTTTTCAGGGTCTCTATAAAGACGCAGCCGACCTGGACCAATCCGCTAAGTACCAGGCTACGGCCACCGCGCCGAATGGTCTATCGGACATTGGCACCATCAAAGTGAAGGACATCAATGGCGACGGGGTCATTGACGACGTCAACGACCGAACGTTCATCGGGAATCCTACGCCTACGTTTACGGGCGGATTCAGCAATAATCTGACGTATAAAAAATTCGATTTAAGCATCAGTACGGCCTTTTCCGTGGGTGGCCAACTGCTAAATGCGGCCAAGTGGGCGTATCAGACCAATCTGGATGGATCGCGGGTACCGCTGGCGGCTGCCGCCGACCGGTGGCGCTCGGTGGATAATCCGGGTTCGGGAGTTTACCCGCGTACGAAAACCAACACCACCGGCCTGGGCCGGAGTGTCAATTCGCAGTGGCTGGAAAATGCCTCCTACTTTACCATCAAGAACATATCCCTGGGCTATACAGTAGGCCTCAGCGACCGGTTCGCGCTGAAGGGCTTGCGGGTATATGCTTCCGTCCAGCAGGCAGTTGTTTTAACGGGGTACAGCGGCATGAATCCCGAGATCAACTTCGCCGGTCAGGATGCGACCCTGGGCCTGAAGGTCGATGAGAATGCCTATCCCATTCCCCGAACCTTTTCGGTCGGCCTTTCGGCTACCTTCAAGTAATGTCTTCTTCTCCGCTCAACATGAAAGCAAATAGATTATACGCCTTACTAATCAGCCTGACAGTTTCTGCCTGCCAGCAAAATTTCCTGGATTTAGCCCCCAAAGCGGCCTACACGGATAACACCTATTTTCAGACGGACGCCCAGTTCAGACAGGCTGTAACGGCCACCTATGCACCCCTGCTCGATCTGATGAACAATGATTTTTATGTATCCGAGATGCGCTCGGACAACACCTTTTATCAGTCGGCACTGGCCAATCGGGGAACGGCCTTTGTGTTTCGGGAAAACATTTCGGATTTTAAAGATGGAGCCACCAATTCGTATACGGCGGCTGAATGGCAATATCTCTATCAGATTGTCTCGCGGGCCAACATTGTCATTGGCCGGTTGAAGGGGGCTACCGGACTCGCGACCGCTTCCACCAACAGCTACGATGGACAGTGTAAGTTCCTGCGGGCCTTTGCCTATTTCAGGCTGGTTCGGCTCTATGGGGGAGTCCCCCTGTTTGTCAATGAAGTCAAGGATGCCAACGGAGCCTTTCTGCCCCGCGCTACGGTGGAGCAGGTATACCAGCAAATTATTGCGGATGCGACCGATGCCATCCAGGAATTGAACCTACCAGCCAAGTTTCCGCAAACTGGTGAGGCCACCAAGGGTTCAGCCACGGTGCTGCTGGCCGATGTATTCGTAACCTTGCAGCGTTGGGCCGAAGCCGAAACGTTGCTTACGACCCTGCCTGCTATGGGCTACGGCCTCAACGCCGACTATGCCAGTGCGTTTCTGCCAGCGAACAAAAACAACAAAGAATCGCTCTTTGAGGTGCAGTACCTGGATGGCACCACAACGGGCACTACGCCGAATACGCTAACGTTCAATTTTCTACCCCGCAGCACCAATACCGCTTTGTTAACGGGTGCAGCCATCAATAGTAGTGGCGCGGGTGGGGTTAACACGCCCACGCCCGATCTGATCAGCGCCTACGAACCGGCAGACAAACGGCTGGATGCGTCCATCGGAATAACCGAGGGCACCTACAACGCCAGTAATTTATTTACCTTCTCGGCGGTCAAAAGTGTGGTAGGCTACACTACCCCACCTACGGGCCGGGTAGCCGTTCCGTACATAAAAAAGTATTTACACGCCCCGTTGACGGCGCTCACCGGTTCGGCGGATAACGTTCCGGTGTATCGCTATGCAGAGGCCCTGCTGCTGCTCGCCGAAGCCCAGAATGAACAGGGGAAGTCGCCGTTAGTTGCCCTGAATGCCGTGCGTAATCGGGCTGGGTTACCCAATGCGCAGGCCGCCGATCAGGCCACAATGCGTCAGGTGATTTTGCACGAACGACGGGTAGAACTGGCCTTTGAAAATAAGCGGTGGTACGATCTGGTACGCAGCGGCACAGCCGTGGCAACGCTGAATGCGTTCGGAGCAAAAATCAAAGCGCAGGCCAACTACCTGCCAACAGATGGTCGTGTTGTTACTCCATTTAGACTGCTCTTCCCCATTCCAGCTGCCGAAGTTGGTCTGAACTCGCTACTAACCCAGAATACAGGCTATTAACTATCTTCGCCTGACAGTTAGCACCGGCCGTGCCCGTTCGGCCGGTCAGCGCCTTACCTACTATACTCATACGAATGAACCGCCAAACCAGCCATCAGGTAACTGCTCACCAATGGAGTCGATTACTTGCGTCGAGCCGACTGACATGTATGTTGATCCTGGGATTAGGGCTTGGTATTGCCCATGCCGCCAGCGCGCAGACCTTGCATACCTTACCCATTAAAACGGTTCAGGATCTCCACTCCTTTTTTCACTGGTCGAACAAAAAAATGCCGATCATTAGTGGGCACCGGGGCGGTATGGCCAACGGGTTTCCCGAAAACACGCTGGCTGCTTTTGAAAATACGCTGACATATACCCCCGCTTTTTTTGAGACCGACCCCCGCCTGACGAAAGACAGCGTTATCGTTCTTCTGCACGACGCAACGTTAGACCGAATGACCACGGGTACCGGCAAGCTATCGGATTACACCTGGGAAGAAGTGAAAAAACTCCGCCTGAAAGACGCACAGGGGATGGTTACGCAACACCGGATTCCATCTCTGGCCGAGGCCATCGAGTGGGCACGGGGAAAAACCGTCCTGAACCTGGATCGAAAAGATGTCCCCTTTGCCATGACGGCGGCCCTAATCCGCAAGCACAAAGCCGATGCCTTTATCATGCTGACCGTTCATGCTCCCGAACAGGCTCAGTACTATTACAAAGAAAATAAGGACCGAATGTTCTCGGTATTTATTAAAAGCAAACAGGAACTGGAAGCCTACGAAAAAGCGGGTATTCCAGCGGCCAATATGATTGCCTACATAGGCCCGACGGTTAAACCAGAAAACCAGGAACTTTACCGATTACTGAACGCCCGTGGCATCATGTGCATGATTTCGGCGGCTTCTTCATACGATAAGCTGCCGAACCCGGAAGAGCGGGCGGCTGCTTACCAGGCGATCATCAACGACGGAGCCAGCATTCTGGAGTCAGATCGACCTATTGAAGCAGCGGCAAGCCTTAAAACAGGTTTACCCCATCAACCGACGTCACCTGCTTCTTCGAAGCCGTAATTTTCGCGGCCGGTGTTCCTATAAATTGACCTTCCGACGTGGGCAGGCAGTTCCCAGCCTGTCTGTAGCTTACAATCTGGACGTAGGTTCTACATAAAAAAACAGGTGCCACTGGTTCGTCCAGTGGCACCTGTTCATAGCAACCCGATTCTAATCCGACTTATTTTTTATCCCACCAGAGTGGTTCTGATAACGTAACTTCAGCCGGCACGTTGATTCCATTTTTGGATATCTCCCCACTGGGATAGGCGGCCCGCCGAATAAACGCAGGCAGGGCCGCGTTCGCCGGTAACTTAAACCCTTTGTACTGGTAATCATACCGGCGGGCGTCATTCCAGGCTTCCGGATTGAGGAACGTGGCGACGTACTTTTCTTTAAAGATGAGATCAATGGTTAGCGCCGTTGCTCCTACAGCAACCACCGGATTGGCCAGATAGGCATCACGGGCAGCAGCGGCTACCCCGTATTTATTCATATTCGCCTGAATACCGGCTAAATAAGCGGCATACGCGCGAGCTTTATCGCCTGCTCTGAAGGCGGCTTCCGCTTCGATAAACTTCAACTCCGCATAGGTCGCAATCAGCAGGGGCGATGCATCGCCGGTAAGGGGCGAATTGAGCGAAATGTAGTTCTCATCTTTAATGGTGTTGGCTGCGCCTACATTACCCTGGCCATTTACGGTTCCTTTATAATCGTTGTTGACAGTTTTGTCGGTAATCTTCTCGATTCGCGGATCAAAAACACCATACGTCGTGCCATTCAGCTGATTGATCAACTGCGCTGACAGCCACCCATCGAGCAACAGATTGGCATTGTCGCGAGCGATCTGCGCCCAGGGGTTACGTAGCTGAAACGAGGCCATCTGAGCGTCATCGGCATTCGACGTGTATGACTTCGAGACGGCATCCAGCACATCGGCCGCTTTGTAGGTAGCCTGTTTGGACACTTTCGTCAGCATGCGGGCTTTCAGCATATAGGCTGTTTTTATCCAGGCATCCGTACTGCCCTTATGAATCAGGTCATTGGCCGCGCTTAATTTAAGCTTCGAATCCGTTTTGGCAAGTTCCGTAATGGCCTCATTGAGTAAGCTGAGGGCCGTAGAGTACAACGTTTGCCCTGTGTCGTATTTTGGCGTGAGGGTAGTACCGGTAAACGCATCAGAAAACGGCGCATCGCCAAACATATCCGCAATGAGCGTCAGGTGGTAGGCCAACATGACATCGGCCACACCCACATACTCCGATGCGCCCTGTTCCTGAGCATTTCGTTTCATGTCATACAAATCGGCCATGCCAAAATAAACATAATCCCAGGTGCCCGTATAATCCGTGCTCTGGTAGGTGTCGGTCGGGCTGGCCGTACCTGGGCTAGCCAGATACTGCACGAAGTAAGACGTAATGTTCGCTACCCGCTGCGAATTCAGACCAGTTTTCTGGGTCGTGGTCGACAGAGACGACGCTAACGGCGGGTTCGATATCAGGTTTGGATTGCTGTTGAGATCGAAGTAATCCTTGCAACTGCTCATCAGGCTCATCACGAACGCCGTCAGAATTAGTCGTATATATTGTTTTGGGTATGATTTCATGGAGATCAGAAAAGAAATGAATTAAAAACCAACGTTCAGCGTAAACAAGAAGCTTCGAACAGCTGGGTAAGTAAAGCCGGCGAAACCGTCTATATTGCTGCCGCTGTTGGTGGTGGTTGCTTCCGGATCGTAGCCCGTATATTTGGTCCACAACGCCAGGTTATTACCCGTTACGCCCACGCGTGCGCTTTTCACAAATGATTTTTTGAGCACCGACGTTGGCAGGTTGTAAGACAAGCCGACCGAACGGATACGAACCCAGGAGGCATCTTCGATAAAGTTTTCGGATACGCCCCGGTGCACGTTCCGGTAGAACCCGTTGCCGTAGTCTACACCGTCCGGCCCTTTACCCTGACCAAGCCAAACTGCTTTCGCATTCTTACTCCCGTCGGCCAGCACGCCGTCAAATACTTTGGTGTCGTTGCGATCCTCGGTGTATTTGGCAATGCCAAAGGCCGAAAAGAAGTTACCCATCTGGTTATACCGATCCTGACCCACGCGGGCGTCCACCAGCGCCGTCAGGGTAAAGTTGCCATAGCGGACTGTATTCGTCAGACCACCAATCCATTTTGGCTGCGTATTGCCCAGTAGGCGTTGTTTGGTGTCGATAACCGGGAACCCATTGGCACCGATCACGATCGGGCGACTCTTGTCAACCGTCGTCGAATTGTCTTCGCCGGCATTGGCGTAGTACCGCTGGTAGCTCCGGCCATACAGATTTCCGTAGGCCAGACCCGGCACCAGTTTCATCGTCACCGTCGAGTTGGCATAGCCGTACTCCGTGGCGTAACTTATTTCGGTCAGTCCTTCCCGAATGCTGAGGATTTTATTCCGGTTGGCCGAGAAGTTGAGGTTCACGTCCCAGCTCAGCTTGCCTGCCCGGACGGGCGTGCCCCGCAGAATCAGTTCGATACCCTGGTTGCGCATCTGACCCGAGTTGATGGCTGCTTTTTCATAACCCGTACCCGACGACACATTCACCTGAATGATCTGATCCTTACTGGTTGAGTTGTAGTAGGTCAGGTCGAGGCCCAGGCGGTTGTTGAAAAAGCTCATTTCCAGCCCCCCTTCAAACGTATCGGTAAATTCGGGCCGCAGTCCCGGATTGCCGAGCAAGGCTCCTCTTGTGAACCCGGTCAGCCCGGACGGTAAACTCTGATAGGACGCATAGCCCGTTGCTGTCGAGTAGGGGGCGGCATCTTTCCCGATTTTGGCATAAGAGGCTCTCAATTTGCCTAGGCTGATGAACTGGGGTAACTTGAACTGCTGCGAAAACAAATACCCAAGGCTTACGGATGGGTAGAAGAAGGAGTTATTCGGTGCCTGAAGCGACGAGGTAATGTCATTTCGCCCGGTCAGCGTCAGGTAGAGGTAATCCCGATAATCCATCGTCAATTCACCGAATATCCCCATCAGGCGGTAATCTTCGGCATTTTGAGTAGGTACCACCGTTTTGGCATTCCGCAGATCGAAATAGTTGTATACCGTCAGTTCGGTACCTTCCGCGCCAAACCCGCGGATTTTCCGGTCATATAAATCGTGTCCAAGGCGCAATGTGGTATTAAAATTCTGACCAAATTTATGCGTCGCGCTGGCTGCAAACGTCGAGGTAATCGCCCGGAAGTTCGTATGATACTGGTTGATGAAACCCAATCCATTGTCTTCTGATATGTACTCGCCCGCCAGGCCTGTTGGGCCGGGGCCCGTGCCAAGCCGATCATCGGAATAGGTATCCAGACCAGCCCGGTAATTCAGCGTCAGCCAGCTCAAGGGTGTATAAACGAAGTTTACCCCACCGATCAGGCGGTTTACATTGTCCCGGTATTTATTGGTCATGGCCGTATAGATCGGGTTCGCATTATCCCCGGAATACGTATTCATGGTGCCATCGGGTTTCAGATAATCACGGACATCGTAGCGCGGTGACCAGTAGCTCAGGAGTTCGCTGTAACGCCCGGCGTTGTAGCGGTCGCCCCCGGAGTTGATGTAATTCAGGTTGACGCCCGTGCTGAACTTGTCACTTAATTTGACGTTCGTATTTAACCGAACGGATAACTTTTCGTAGTTCGTAAACGGAATGATACCATCCTGCGTCAAATGGGAAATCGATGACAGGAAGTTGATCTTGTCCGTACCGCCAGAGAAAGACAGGTTATTCTGGAACTGTTTTCCGGTATTATACGCGTCCTTGAACTGATTGTACAGTTTTGCCGGGTGCGTTGGGTCAATCTTGATCGCGTCGGCTACGGTAGGGCCAAACGAAGGCCAGAAACTATGGGGATCATATTGCCCCTGCCAGCCAATGGTGTATTTATCCTGTACCTCCGGGTATTTGTTGACATTTTCAAAGCCGTACGTACCGCTGTAATTGCCGCGCAGGGCACCCGCTTTCCCCGACTTGGTTGTAATAACCACCACACCATTGGCCCCACGCAGACCATACAGCGCCGTAGCTGCCCCACCTTTCAGAATATTAATGGTTTCAACATCGTCCGGGTTGATATCGGCGGCTCGGTTTGTCATGCCCCGGCCATCCGCGCCTGAATTGGTTGTTCCCGTAATCGTACTATTATCGAGCAGAATCCCATCGATCACGAAAAGCGGCTGGTTATCACGGCTTACATCGATCGAGTTTATGCCCCGAATCAGAATCCGGGCTCCCTGGCCCGGAGCTCCGCCTGTACTGGAGATGGTTACCCCGGCTACTTTTCCCTGCAAGGCATTGACTAAGTTGGTCTGGTGATTCTGGACAAGCTGTTCTGAGTTTACGCTTTGTGCGGCATAGCCAAGTGCTTTCTTTTCGCGACTGATACCCAGCGCGGTCACCACCACTTCATTCAACACTTTGTTGTCCTGCTTCAGGGCCACATTGATACTCTGGCGACTGCCAACGGCAACCTCCTGGTTTTCATACCCAATGTAGCTGAAGACTAAGACAGCATTCGCTGAATTGATCCGAAGACTATAACGCCCGTCGGCGTCAGTCAAGGTTCCGGTTGTGGTGCCCTTCACGGATACGTTTACGCCAGGCAGGGCAGTCCCATCGCCATCCGTGGAAACAATTCCGCTTACTTCGG
Source organism: Spirosoma horti (assembly GCF_054776595.1). Lineage (NCBI taxonomy): Bacteria > Pseudomonadati > Bacteroidota > Cytophagia > Cytophagales > Cytophagaceae > Spirosoma > Spirosoma horti. The sequence goes on along the minus strand of NZ_BAAHBQ010000002.1, from coordinate 827,105 downwards.
CCTGTTGCGCCCTAACAAGCGACGAGCAGCATAGCAAAGTCAGCATCAGGCAGACCTGTAATATTTTCTTCATGTTTGAGTAGTAGTTGTAAAATTGCTGAAAGAGATAAGCGTGCAAAGGTATAAGCTGATTAAAATTCCGCAAAGCTTTTAAATGAACAAATTTTCTTTTGTGTATATTCAGACCAGCCATTGCGCTGGTATATTGCTCAACATCACCGTAGAAACCCTGTGACTAACTTATTTAAGTATCGACCCTACGAATTGAGTTGTATATGCAACTTTTACGTATATAGTTTAGCTCAGCCCCATCTGCTCACTTTGGGCAGATGGGGCTGAGCTGATTTCTATTGCTCCAGCAGGAACGGGCGTGATTTTTTTTCGTCCTCTACTTTTTATCGAGAAGAGCGTGTTGAGAAATTGACTAGGGTTAAGGGGTTAGGGCTAGCAAGCAAATCTCAGAATCTTGCTAGCCCCATCTAATGGCAACCCGGCTATTGTACCCAACCAATTTGTGTGGGCATCTTTCAGCGATCTAGAAAAGCCATTATTCAGGACCAATGACCATCCCTCAGTTTTAGGCAACCGGATAATAAGCCCCCATTTATTGGCGCCAATAAGGCATTTCAGCCGATGTAAACAATAGCTTACGACTTGAATTATTCTGCCCACTTCCGTTCAGTTCTAATGAGTAAACAAAACGAATCCCAGTGCCTGTGTTGTCGCTATTGGTAAATAGTATCTGTGAACCATTGGGTGAGAAGCGGGGGTCCAAATCGTTCGTACCGGCTGGTTTGCCAGTCCCGTTCTGGGTTTGATTTGATGTGTTCTGGAAGGCGGATAGATTCGTTATTCCGTTCGTTGTCAAATCAAGTAGGTAAATTCGGGCATCTAGTTGGCGGCCCTGTTCATTCATAAAGCCACTAGAATCGGCCGAGAAAACCAACTGACGACCATTGACCGAGAAGGCAGGGTTACCCACGCGATTATCTTTACGAACAAAGACCGATTTAATTCCCGATCCATCCGCCTGGAAAGTCGTTATCTCATTATCATATACACTGGTCCCCGTTGTCCGGGCGGCAATTCGGTTGCCTTGTGGTGTCCAGTCACAGCCTGAAAAAATACGCCCACTAGGTGCCTGAGCTACGATGCGCAACCCTGTGCCATCGGTGCGAATGGTATATAACCGATCGTTGCTTGGATACAGCAACTGGGTGCCGTCGGGCGACCAACTGAATGATAAATCAGTTGAATACAGACCGGCAATGGGAACAGTTGTAACCTGACGTATATTGCTGCCGTCCGTATTCATGACGTACAACTGTAGATCGGTATTTACATTGGAAATAAAGGCGATTTGTTGGCGATTTGGGCTAGCTACAGGCCGCCAGTTACTGCCATTACGAGTCAGTTGAGCCATCCCCCCCGTAGCATTTGAGCCAAAAATCTGATATTGTCCATTTAGACGCTGGACAAACAGGTAGCTATAATCCAGGAATGAGCCAGTCATGAATGACCATACGGGCCCGTTAACGGTGTTGATTCCATCTTTAACAATGACCTGCCATAAATAAGTGGTATTGTAATCCAGATTTACCCGTACACTATCTGCTGTGAGGCCCGTATAGGATGCTGTGGGTGTGGTACTTCCGGCCCGGAATAGTAACACATCGTAGGTAAGACTATCACGATTCGGGTCAGTCGCGCTCCATTTCAAGGTTAACGTGGTTGATTGTGTTGTGCTATTCGTAGCAGGCGACACCAACGTTGGTGAAGATGGAGGGCGGTTCTGTGTTTTATCGTCTGTCAGCAGAATTGTTATTAGGGGCGATGTGTCAGCCGAGGTTTCGACAGTAGCTACTTCGGTTCCATAATTGGCTTTTGATACCTGAAGCGTGTATTTACCCGCCACAACACTGTCGAAACGGAAATTTCCGGCTGAGTCGGTGGTAATGATACGGCTGGTCGGCGATAATTTCACAGATGCGTTTCGGGCGGGCTGCTGATTGCTACTATACAGTACACGTCCCCGAACAGTTGTCAGTTGAATAGGATCAACATACGTATCCTCGTTACAACTCCACAGTCCTAGTAGCCCGGCGAGAACTATTGTTAGATAAAAAAGAGATTTCATTCGTAATAGAAAGATCAGTTAGTAGTGGTAGTAAGTCGAGGTGTCGTTATTTTTTAGGAGTAGTCTGGGAGGATGTGACAGGCCTGGATTTAGATTGAGGAAACCGCCCAATGTGTATAACTAAACCGAGGGTGCCCCGCAAATAGTAGTCATTTCTGGCACCCGCTACTTTACTGTCTAAAGCATCCGTAAAAGGTTGATTGTAGGACAGCGTAGACCGAAAGCCAATCGCTTTGCTGGCGGAGAATTGTATACCAACGCCACCCTGGGCCTGTAAATAACTAGCACCCTGCAACTTAAATGGAGATGAACCACTTTGCGAGACCATGCCTGCACCAGCAAACAACAGGGGTGTCCAGCGCTGGTAGGGCGTTGGCCGGAAAATCAGGTTCCCCTCCAGTGAGGTAATATTACTGGAGAAAGCACCTTCACTAGCTAAAACACCGGTAGCTCCGTTTACCTGAATACCAAAGGTTGGGGTAATGTGGAAATCCAGCGATGCGCCGTAACTGCCTTTGAGCGTATGCCGAGCATAATCACCGTAATACCGCATAACACCGGCATAGGTGTGCAGACTGAGAAAGGGTGGAGCTATCTCTGGTCGTATGCCAAATACATCGGTCTCGCTCATCACCGTTTTTTCTTTCTCGTAGGCCTCAAGCGTGGTTTTCATAGCGGCAGCCGACTTATCTGCTGCCACCCACAGACCATCACGAACCCCCTCGACAATGAGCCCATGAACGGCTTTTTCAATAGCTTCTGTAACGGCTAACTGACCAGGCTCTGTCGTGGTCAGGCCGGTTTCCGTTTCGAGCAGCCGCTTGAAGGTAACATACCGAAATAGACTGGCATTGACGGTTTGCGATAGAATGGTTTTGGATGTATAAATCGTTTTTAAAATCTTACCTGATTTTGTCGATACCGCTCGTAGATAGACGGTTACGCGATCCTGACGGTATTGGGTAGCCCCACCTGCCCCGAAATACTGAAGCCCCCCACCACCGGTAATAATATTCGCATCATAAGACACAACCCCTCCTTCAAGGATAATACCGGCAAACAGAAGTGGAGGGAGGTTTTCGCCTTCCTTAAACTGAGCTACGCTGGAGCGCACAATCTTTCGTTCGTTGAGCAGATTACTGACGTTTTCCCGCTCGATGGGCACAAACCAGCCACTTTCTTCCAAGGCTTTGAGCAAGATGTTGGTTGTTCCCTGCGTAACAGCAGTCGAAAAACCTGTGCCGGTTTCGGTTTGCTTATACTGGCCTGTCAAATCCCGAAATTTATAAACAGCCGCAACTACTTTTTCCTTGGCAGGAGGCAACTGACGTAGATCGGCCGTAGTTGGCGTTTCTTCGCCTAGCCGGGCACGGCGGGCTTTTGTAGGCTGGTAAAAAAAGGCGGTGCAACCAGACACCGCACCTACCAGACCGCCCAAAATGAACAGCCGTATGGCTTTTTCTAAACAAACTTTCATTTTATGGTAAAGAAGAAATAGACACCGCAGAATCTGCCGTTAAACATGAATGGGGATGATGATACTAATCAGAAATAAGGAACGGTAATAGAGGTTTCGCCCCCTTTACCATCTACGATTCGAACTACGACTCCATCTGTTCCATTACGAATTTCGACTTGATAGTCCCCAAATTTATAGGTGCCGGGCTGTAGGGTCCCTTCGCCAAACTGATTACTCACCAGGTTACTCGTAATGCGGCTAAGTAATTGATTTTGCAGGCTCTGCGAATAAGCGTCAAGTGTGCTGGTAGTGGTTGTTGACGAGTTTTTCTTTACGGATGGATCAACGTTCCGATCTTGGGCCTGAGCCTGACTTAGCATCCAGGCATAGTTGAATGTATTACCGCCAAAATTGGGGTTGTTAGGATGATACACAAACGCTTGTGCGGATGAGTAGGTAGATGCTATAACTAAAAAAAGAACGGCGAGTATAAACTGTTTCATGCTGAAAATAGGTAAAGAAAAATCAAATAGTAAGCCATTATTGTGTCAGAATATGCCACTACCTTTCTGGTCTTCACTCTCGAGAGAGCGCTGAACCTCCTGGTAATTCACAACGTACTGATTAATTATTTCAGCGGCATTGAAGGCATATGCCTCAATGATTTCCTGACGGGTCTGTACGTAATTTTGCCAGATAAGCTGATCATTTAGCGTCACGGAAATAATAGTGGTTCCAATCCCAAAAGCCGGTAGCTCGTCAATCGTGACGATAAATGCATTCAGATCCAGCTCGAGATTTGGTGTTATTTTCGTAACCGTATCCGCCGGAGCCAGGGGAGCAACGGCTTTCGGTAACTCCGCATAATGTCGGAAAAAGGCTTCGTAGAAGTCGCGACCAATTTTGGAGCGAGTATTGTCCAGTAGTAATGTCTGAGTTCCCTCTTCGGCCACCACGGCCTCATTCATTGACTCCTCTTCTAGTTTGCCTTCAAGGTCAGGATCTTGGGCATAACTAACAAAACTTAAAACAAGCGTTAACCACCTCAGCCTATTCATATAATTAATTCCCAATTACTTTCCCTTGCTGAATAGTCACATTGGCTCCTCCGCTCTGCTCAATACGCAGATTTGGAATTCCCTGGCTAAGAGGGTCTTTGAATAAGGTAGTATTATCCAGCGTAAAGGAATTATTACCGCTACCCTGAGTTAGCTCAAGCCGGGTATTCTCTTTTTGCAAACCAAGCATGTTCACTCTATCACCACCATCCTGAGTTACCAAAAAGCGGTTATTAGTACCACTTAAATCTATGTTGGCCATGTTACCACCACCCGTTTGGCCAATTATGAGGCTATTATTCAGGCCCGACAAGGTGGCATTTGTCATGTTGCCGTTGTTGAATTGGCTTACTTCCAAAAGATTTTGACTACCGCTAGTCTGCAAAATGGCTTGGTTGGCTATGCCGTTTTGCTGAAGAGTAATCGTGTTTAAAGCAGCGGCTGGATTTGAAATTGCCGTTTGGCTTTCAAGTAGCACTGTATTGAGTTTCTGTTCCTTGGTAAGGTTTATATTCCAATAGGCATCTAGACCCGTATCGGCTGTCTGCGCTTGTGTCACAAAACAAACAGTCGATAACAGTAGGGTAAAAAAGGCATTCATAGTAATCTTGATTTAGGTGTACCAAATATATTGAGTACTGTTCATAAAAGTTACATTCGATTAACAAAAGGCAATATCAATTAACTGTCCGATAGTATATATCTATTTAATTTCTACATAGTATATACCTTAGTTATCAACCTAAATTTTTGCAAAAAAACTGATCCCCAAAAGGGGATCAGTTTTTGACATAGTGGTATTCTTCGGCACGAACAAAAGCTTAGTTCTGTGTAAACGTAGCTGAGTTACCCGTTCCGACTTGGCTCGTATTGACAATGTTTGCATTGCCTGTCTGCTGCACCAACAGACTATTGCCCGATCCCTGCTGAAGTGCAAACGTACCTGGTATTCCACTGGCAGCGCGCAGGATGTGTCCATTACCGGTCTGTGTAATATCAGCATTGTTCCCATCACCACCCAACTGATCTAGCTGAGCTACGTTCCCGTTGCCAGTCTGAGTTATTATAGCGGTGTTATCACTGGAGCCCAATAAAACGTTATCAGCACCTTGCCGGATGTGAGCCAGATTGGCAATACCTGCATTTTGAATGATGGTAGCATCATTTCCTGTACCTTTAAATTGATCGATGAATGCTCCGTTCAAGCTACCGCCCACCTGCGTGATCACAGCTTCAGCACTTTTCGAACCGTCGGTTTGTAGGATAGACGCGCCATTCAAAAGACCAGACTGCGTAATGGTGGCCTTATTGTCCTCGGTGGAACCGATACCGCCCGTTTGAGTGATGGTTGCAGCACTCGTTGTACCGGTTTGGTTTATGGTTGCTCCGTTGTGAATCGACTTATCATTCTGATTAACGGTTGCCAGGTTTGCGCTACCCGACTGAGTAACCATGGCCTCATTTTCCTTACTGGCTCCATTCGAACCGGCATTTTGATTGACAGTGGCCGTTTGCGTAAGACCCGATTGACCTACTGTAGCCTTATTATCCCGGCTGGCTCCGTTCCCGCTCCCATTCTGGCGGACAGTAGCCGTCTGGTTCGTGCCAATCTGAGCAATATTTATTTGGTTGTCATGGCTATTATTATTCTGCTGGGTATAAGCCTCGTGATCTGAGCTTACCAAACCGACCAGGCTTGTGCCTGTCTGGCTGATTGCCACCTGATTCCCTTCGCTTGCCCCATCTCCACCAGCGTTCTGCTGAACAATAGCCTCATGACGTAGTCCGGCTTGTGTGACTCCAGCGGTGTTACCATTACTGGCGTTACTACCAGACCCATTTTGAGTAACAGATGCCTGATGACGGAAGCCATTCTGTGTAACCGTCGCACCGTTATTTTTAGAATTATTTGACTGACTAACTGTCGCATCATTGTTATTAGCCACGCTCGCTGATCCGGTCTGATTAACGGTAGCGGTGTTCATCTGGCTATCGTTATTTTGGTCAACCGTCGCGTCATTATTATACCCTGATTGGGTAACCGCTGCGATGTTGTCCTTACTATTACCAGCTGACCCGGCATTTTGATTTACTGTAGCTTCCTGGGTTCTTCCTGTCTGCCCAACGGTTGTCGTGTTGTTGTTACTAGCGTTACCACCAAATCCATCCTGAGTAACGGTAGCCAACTGACTACGGCCACTCTGTGTAACAGTAGCGTTGTTATTCTTCGAATTATCTGACTGGCTAACCGTAGCATCCTGTCCATTATTGTTGATCGAACCAGACTGGGTAACCGTAGCGGTGTTATCCTTACTATTGTTATTTTGGTCGATGGTAGTTGTGTGGTCACGGCCAGTTTGTGTAACGGTAGCCCCATTGCCTTTTGAAGTATTTGATTGGCTAACAGTAGCCTCATTGGCATGAGAAGCTATTGAACCAGACTGGCTAACCGTAGCGGTATTATCCTGACTGTCGTTATTTTGGTAAACTGTAGTCACGTTGTCGATTTCCGACTGAGTGACCGTAGCCGTGTTGCCCTTACTACTGCCAGTTGCGCCAGCGTTTTGTTGAACAGCCGCATTTTGCTTTGTGCCTGTCTGACCAATCGTAGTTTCGTTATCGCTGCTGTTGGAACCAGCATTTGCGTTTTGTTGAACACTAGATGTCTGGTCATCGCCGGTCTGACTTACGTTAGCCTGATTACGAAGGCTGGCTCCGCCTTGAGTATTATCCCCGTTTTGGAGAATAGTAGCCTGATTGTTTGAAGAAACAGGGCCATATACCCCATCAGCCGTAAAGCCTTGGTAGACATTGGCCTGGTTATTTTTGGAGTTGTTCGACTGGCTAATCGTGGTGGTATTATTGGTATTACCGTTCTGCCAAATTTCGGCATTGTTACTTTTACTGAGGTTATTTTGGTTAATGACACCATCATTACCAGTGCCTTGCTGTAAAATACCCGTAAAGTTACCTTCACCACCTGAGGCTCCCACTGTAGCTTGTGTATTACCACCACCACTATTACCTAACGCACCACCATTTTGATTTGTGGTAGCGGTATTACCACTACCCGCTCCCTGGGTAATATATGACCGGTTACCCTTGGAACCATCATTCTGATTCAGTGTGGCAGTATTAAGCGCAGTACCAGTTTGACTGGTCTGTCCGAAATTGCCATTGTTGTTGCCAGCTCCCTGCAACTGGCTAATGATCGAGTTTTGTAAATCGCCATTCTGCTGTTGCACTGCCGTTTGGTTGTTACCATTTTGATTGAGTGTGGCTGTGTTCTGGGCATAACTTGCTGCTACAAAAGCCAATAAGGCTGTGCCAGTGAGAATAATTTTTTTCATAAAAAAAAGGTTTAAAATAAACAGAAAGAAAGGTATTGTAAGATTGATAAAGGCATTATGGGTAGCCTATACATAGCCTGACCGATGTGGTAAACCTGTAAAAAAACAAGCAGCTGGCTTTACTTTCGTTTGCGGCCTGTGGTAGAATCGCGTCTTTTGCTTTTTTTGGCTGGTTCGTCTACGGGTAAAACTGAAGGCATTGACCGCTGGTGTACGCTGATCGAATTACTGCCGTCAGTTTGATTAACAACTGTTTCAGAAGCGCCTGATTGAGAAATACTTACTGATTGACCTGAGCCACCCCCTATTTGACTGCCTTGGTTGATCGTAGCCGAATTACCCGAACCAGATTGTGAGATTACCGCCCGGTTCGAAGCTTGATTTGACTGATTGACGATAGATACATTGCCAATACCCTCCTGAACAACTGTGACTTCATGATTACTTCCTTGCTGATTGACGACAGTTGTATTTTGAGCAGAAGCAGTAGCAGTGGCCAGCATAGCGGTACCAAGAAAAAAGAATGTTTTCATTGAATTCATAATGAGGGTTAAATGAACTTGCTTTAATCAACCATACATTCCATGCTGACTACACTGTATAAAGGCGAATACCTTACACAGATAGGTTTAAACTCTGCCACAGAAGACTGGTATGCTGACGATGTCATCAACAATGGCGGCAACACCACTTATTTGATTTTCAGGAAGTTAATTGGTAGAGCAATTTCCCGTAGGCCCGGGTTACTATCAGTAAGGAAACAGGCAAACTGCCATTTATAGAATGACGATGTCGATTGCCGACAAAGGAGTGAAGAGAATATATTTTCATATCGATGTGTGAATAGTGGCTTCTGCTATAAACAAACTCAACGATAGCAGGTATGATCTTTGCAATTTGCCAATATATAATTGTATTCTATATTGCTGGGCAAAGTTAAAAAGCCAGTTACATTAAACAACTACCATTTAATATATAACAGCAATTTAATGTAACCAATAAGCTATTAATAATAATATAATTATTCATTAAAAAATATAAATAAAGAACTATAAAATTATTAACCCATTCATAATCAACAAATAACACAAATACCTAAACCCAAATTTATATGATTAATCTAGCCCTTACTATATATACATATTTAATTTAATGATAAATTAAACAGATCATAAAGCCTCTTTATTTACTAAACGGTAACTTGTCAGGATATTTTTCATAAAATACTGTCTAGAGCTGCACAAGCAGTATGTTTGCCAGCCTATTCTTCTGTTGGATAAGTTTGATTTTCACCAAGGCATTCTAAATAGCTTTAAAGTGAAGTTGGCTATGAAAAGAAGACTGATTGCTGTATTCAGCAAGTTTCAGTCGCTCTAAGTTGACAAATGCACAAACCGAGACCATTAAATGTAAAGAGTACCCGTACTAATCGGTACAAAGCTTCCATTAGCATGGTCATGTTTGGAGGAGACTTCCGGATTTGTTTTGACAGTGCCTACCGGTGCTTTTTGGTGACTAAGCCGACATTGATATTCTCGCCATTGGTGTACCAGTTGTCAACCAATATATACATGAGGGGAAGAACCTTTTGATGAATCGGGTAAAGCAATTTGTGAAAGGTTTTGGTTTAAGGCACTTTTAAGCCTACTTTTCTATCCTTGAAAAAGGTTTTTGTTTTGTTTAATTACGCCAAAAATTACCACGTCTTCGGACTCAAGTGAAACAAAGTAATTCTCTGCTACTATTGTTTAGCCGATTCTTTTGAGTTTATAAGTACATTTGAAAAATAAAAAGCAAAGAGACCATACTATTTTCTGTTCTCAAGTGTGCATTTGAGAGATTATTACGAGTAAAGATAATATATGATTAAACAACACGTTCCTCAGCAAGCGCCAAAAAGCATTGGCAAAACCCTTCTAGCATCTGTGGCAACCAGTTTAAAAATAGCTAATTTGATTAAACTATTTACTTATAAAAACAGCTATTTAATTGACCAAGGCTGGATTAGAAGTAACAAAGAAGCCAAGTCTGTTGGAAAAGATGGGGAAGACTTACCCTGGCTTACCTATCCATTTATAAATTTCATCGAACCAAGATTAAAAGAAACATTCTTAATGTTCGAATATGGTAGCGGTAGTTCAACTATATGGTTCGCCAAGCATGTAGATAAAGTATACTCTGTCGAACATGATAGAGAATGGTATAATAAAATTTCAAAAAACAAGCCAGCGAATGTAGAACTTACCTTAAGAGAGGTTGATGTAAAAGGAGATTACTCAGCAATTACTTATATGTCTTTGGCTGATGAATCTTCTTATTCTTCGGAGATAAAGAATACCAATAAGTTATACGATATAATATTAATTGATGGAATTTTTAGGGCTAATTCTATCGTCAATTCCGTTAATTCTGTAAAAGAAACAGGTGTAATAATAGTTGACAATGTCGATTATGTAGAATCACAAGAATCAGTAGATTACTTACACAGCTTAGGCTATAGAAGTATTTATTTTTGGGGAATGTGTCCCATTGTTCACCATGATTCTTGTACTGCTATATTTTACAGAGATTTTAACTGTTTAAATATATAAGGCATAAGGTGCTTTTTACCGGCCATATCGAAGCTGGCGCGTTTAAATTATAGGCCATATAGATAGGGTCGTTTCACAAAAATACTATGTGGAAAAATAGTACATATAATACCATAGGCGGTATAATTAGGTTAGGGTTAGGTTTAATTAGTATTCCCTTATTGATAAGGAATTTAGGTACAGAGAATTATGGCCTTTATGCTACTAGCAACGCAATTATAAATATTGCATTATTTTCTGAATGGGCGTTAGCGGCTTCCATTACTGTTTATCATTCAAAAGATATATCATCAATTACGAAAAAGCATACTTTATTTAAAGTTAATAACCTTTCTGTACCTGCCATATACGTTATAATAGTTTCTTTATTGACTACTACTTTAGTTTATTTTAGTATTGATTGGTTAACGTTTTTTTTTAATAATTTAAATGTATCAGAAAAATCTCTACTTATAAGTATTGTACAGATAGGGTCATTTATAATAAGTGTCCGTCTTTTTAGTCAATTTTTCATCGGCCTTCTTCAAGCCAATAAAGCATACGGTATTACCAATATATTCTCTACCTTGCATACGGTAGCGAGCACGTTATTAATACTTTACGTATCCTTTACTTCGAAAGATTTATTATTAATTCAGCTATTACAACTCGTCACAGCGGTAATAATGTTTTTTTTATATTTCATATACTGTTTACATCTAGGGTATTTATCTCACTCATTCTTCACTAAATCAACTAGCAACTCATTTACTCACTTTGTCAAGTATGGATCCAGAATGTTAGTCGCGGCTTTTGGGACTACGCTATTTTCACAGTTTGACCGTTTAATTATTCTTAGGCTATTTGGCTTAGAATGGGCAGGTATATATTCTGCCAGTACATCTATCGCTAATCAGATAAATATAGTCTCTTCCATGCCAATTCAACCTTTATTACCTGTGTTAAGTGAATTTTCTCAAAAAATTAGCAACAATATACTTATAGAGGAAATAATCATAAAGGCCTTTGCTATTAACGCTAGTATAATCCTCATTTGTCTAAGCGGGCTAGCTTTTTTCTCTCCAGAGTTAGTTAATTTTATATTTAAAGCAAGTACCTTGGGCCCAGATTTAATTAGAAAATGTTTGCTTGTAATCGCTATAACATACTCTATTTATTCTTTTAATGCAGTTGGCTATTTTTCTTTACTGGCTTTGGGAAGCGAACGGTTTGTAACAACTATAGTCCTCACTTCAGGGGGGCTCGCCCTATGCGCTATTTATATTTTGTCCGTAAAATTTGGTGTAGTAGCTGGTTGTATAGGTAATATAGGATACAGTTTAACTTTGCTTTTAAATTTTAGATGTATGAAAAAATTGAATATCACCAGTCATAAGCTATTAAAGGGGGTTTACTTGCCAATGATCGTTACACTTTTCATCCATTGTATTAGCTATACTTTTAATAGCTTCTATTTAAATATTATTTTATTTTTATCATTATTATCATTTTTACTATTCACAGTGAAACAATTGATCGGCATAAAGAGCGTATAAGTTAAATTGCTTTCAACCTATATACCAAGGCTGAACATAAAAACCTGTTCATCTTACAATAGAATGATAGTAAGTTAATAATGACATACTTTTCTTTTTTCCAAGTGTCCGAAATAAGCCTTTTTTCGTCAAATATTTCAAGATAGTATATACTTTAATGAAAGGACTGGCCAAAGGCGAAATAATTCTATGCTTACGTTTAGCTTTGTGAATCTCATCAACACACTTATAGGATAATACTGAACTTATACCACCGTCACGCATGCGAACGGTAATTTTAGGTAAATAAGCTGTCTTCAACAAACTCATCGGACGTAGTAGTAACTCATAATCTCCTGAAATTTTGTATGTATCGTCAAATAATCCATAAGTCAAAAATAGTTTCTTTGCGTGAAATGTACCCACATGCCAGGTAATCATCCTTTCTTTGAAAAGTGGCCACGTCCAAGCTTCTCCCAATATTTGTATGACATTCAGTTTTTCATCAGTAAATTCAATTTTAGATGAAACAAAATCCAAACTCTCTTTATCAGGTTGTAAACTAATGTAATTTACGTATGATTCGATTGCATCTGGATAAAGTACATCGTCGGATCCGATAAAAGTAACCCAATCGCCTGATGCCATTTTCAGGCCTTTATTCCAGGCCTCATAAATACCTTTATCCCGTTCGCTTACCGTATACTTAATGTAATTTTTATAACGCTTAATTACGTCAGTTGTACCATCTTTCGATCCACCATCAATAATAATTAACTCAAAATTTTTGTAACTCTGGCTGATTACACTTTTTATTGCGCCCTCAATATATAGAGCACCATTATAAACAGCAATAATTACACTTATTAATGGATTGTATTGATGCATCTGTGCAAAAACAACGGGTTCAAACTACTAATATTTATGTCAGTAGATATGAATTTTTAGATATAACTGTAGTACGTGGTATTACTATACTATATTTTCTACTACATGCTAATGATTTATCTATATGTGTATCCTAATTAAGTGAAAAATTTAGTTTATCACAGGCATAAGAACTAGCAAATTTAGTTTACTTTTTCGGTAGAACCCTTTAAAGATGATATAAAGCTCAAAAAGAGAGAACCAAACTATAAGGTGAAGTAATCTGACTTAGGATATAACTCACAGATCTGATTATTTCTGCTTGGCAAGTTGTTGAAGAGATCCTTGCCCACAAGCGTAAGTCCAAGTACTCACTCCGAAGTATTTCTAATGCGTTGCTACATGTAATAAAGACAGATACCAATAGCGACAGATACCCAATGATTTACTGTATAGCCGCTTTCACACTATTACCTTTAGAAATGCTGCAATGATGGTACATCGACTCAACAAACAGTCAGCCGACTGATGGCGGTAAAAGGCCAGAAAACACCCCCAAACTAGTCAAATCCTTTACTACCAACTAATTAACCCTGGATAACGAAACATGATGCCGAACGGATTTAATAAGAACAAGAGGATAAATCAATACAACATCCTCTCGGCTAAGAGCAAATTATACACTTTGTAGCTCAGTTAACTACAAAGGTAGAATTTTTCAATTCCTACCCATTTTTATAAGAAAGTTCTGTATTCCGGTTTATAAAGATAAGTATTTAGATATACTTTCAAGGAATTTTAAAATACAACTTTCCTAGGCCGTTGTATTGTTTTAAAAGGTAACTTAGTTATACGTTGTCAGGCATTTATATACTTCACGTTCTAAATAGTATTTTCTGAACATAATCGCCAGTCAAGATTCGTTCGGTGAAGGGAACCTTTAATTCGGCTACAACAACCACAGATCTGGCTACGTCTGTGAATTGGCCATAGCGGACCTTTGTCTTAACCAAAACATAATAAGACCATGATCTTAGTAACCGGAGCCACTGGCCAGCTAGGTACCGCCGTCATTCGCCAGCTACTGCAAAAAGTACCGGCCAGTCAGATTGCGGCCTTCGTGCGCGACGAAACCAAAGCCGTCAATCTCATTAAACAGGGTGTGGCTGTACGTATCGGCACCTACGATGACAGCGATACTCTCGACAGCGCTATGCAGGGGATCCGCAGCGTTCTGTTAATTGCGGGTACGGATGAGGAAAAACGAGTGAGCCAACACCAGAATGTCATCGATGCGGCCAGAAAAGCGAATATTAAACGGATCGCCTATACGAGCCGGGCGCTGAAAAACCCTGCAACGCTGGTCAACCAGTTAATGAAAGGCCACTTTCAAACCGAAGAGTATATCAAAGCCAGCGGACTGCCCTATACGCTGTTTAAGAATAGTCTATATATGGATGCTATTCCGCAGTTTGTGGGCGGTGATGCCGTTTTTGAGCGCGGTATCTACGTACCTGCCAGTCAGGGCAGGGTGGCCCTGGCCCTACGAAGCGAACTGGGCGAAGCGATGGCGAATGCGATGGCTTCTACCAATGCCGGCAACCTAACATACTACTTAACGGGTAGTGAGTCGTATTCGTTTTATGACGTAGCCGCTGCCCTGACTACCCTTTCCGGCAAGTCAGTCGCTTACACACCAGCCGAACCAGCCACGTTTGAAAGGCAATTAACTGAACGTGGTTTGCCGGATGTCGTGGCCCGGCGAATCACCGGATTTATAACCGATATTGCCAATGGTCAGGAAGACATCATAAGCCCTGATTTGGAAAACCTGCTTGGTCGAAAGCCGACAGCACTCAAAGAAGGGTTAGCCTCGTTGTATACTCTGTAACACGCATCGCCTGGCTTTATTCATGGTAAAGCCAGGCCATAAAGCCATTTAATTATGCCAACCGAACTGCTTCACCGCATCGACACGATAGCCGCCTATCATCGACTGGCTGGCCTTCCCAAGCCAGCCCACCCGCTCATTAGTGTAGTCAGGTTCGACGATATCAGGCCAAAGGGGCTCGACAGGCCGAAGAGCATTGTCAATAATTTCTATTCAATTGCGCTAAAACGAAATTTCAACGGCCGTATAAAATATGGCCAGCAGGAATATGATTTCGACGAAGGGGTGATGGTTTTCCTGGCTCCCGGCCAGGTGCTCACCGTTACGGCTGATGAGTCCCATGACCATACGGGCTGGTTGTTGATGATTCACCCTGATTTTTTGTGGCATACACCCATGGCCAAACGAATTCGGCAGTACGACTATTTTGACTACTCCATTCGGGAAGCCCTGTTTTTGTCGGAAAAAGAGCAGTCAGTGATCGTCGGCCTTATTCAGCAGATTCAGCAGGAATACCAGGCTCCCATCGATAAATTCAGCCAAAATATTATCATCGCCCAGCTTGACGTGTTGCTGAACTATGCCGACCGGTTCTACCAACGGCAGTTTGTGACACGTAAGATTACTAACCACAACGTGCTAAGCCGATTTGAGACCGTACTTGAGGCTTATTTTAGCAGCACTGAACTTTTGAAAACCGGTCTACCAACGGTTGGGTATATGGCCGAGCAACTCAATCTCTCCCCTACTTACCTAAGCAGTTTACTGAAAACCCTGACCGGGCAAAACGCCCAGCAGCATATGCACGAGAAGCTCATTGAAAAAGCCAAGGAAATGCTCTCGACAACTACCTTATCGATTAGTGAGATTGCCTATGGATTGGGGTTCGAACACCCTCAGTCGTTCAGTAAGTTATTTAAAAATAAGACCAGTTCCTCTCCATTAGAATTTCGTCATTCCTTCAATTAAGATGGCCAATACGATGGAGAAGTAATTTCCCAATACTCTTCCAAGCGTAACGAACGCAGCTACTCGTGCAATCTGGGGGCAGAAACTCGGTCTACATATGCCTGAGACTACTTATTTGTAGGCGTCGATCGGTTTGATCGTACCGTCTGAGTTGTAGGTCAGTTCGGTTACTTTTACGTTTCGTAAATGGGTTTTTCCGGAGAGTTGCACATCGTGATAGAACAGATACCATTTGGGACCCACCTGCACGATGGAATGGTGATTTGTCCAGCCAAGAACAGGTTTCAGCACCACACCCTTGTACGTAAAAGGCCCGTACGGATTGTTGCCGATGGCGTAGCACAGGTTATGGGTATCACCCGTCGAATAGGAGAAGTAATACTTGCCGTTGTATTTGTGCAGCCAGGCCGCTTCAAAAAACCGCTTGTCGTTCTCTTTTTCCAGAAATGGTTTCCCATCCTCATTCAAAATCTGCACCTCCCGCACCGGCTCGGCAAAACTTTTCATATCAGCGCTTAACCGCGCAATGCGAGGCAGATAAGCCACCTCATCTTTCTGTTTCAACGCACCTTTCGGGTCGTACTGATTAGCACTCCAACGTTGTAATTGCCCTCCCCAGATACCCCCAAAGTAGAGATATGCCTTGCCATCACTATCCTGAAACACCGTGGGGTCGATGCTATAGCTGCCTTTGATTGGTTCCGGTTCGGCTTTAAACGGGCCAGTCGGGCTCTTGCTGGTCGCTACACCGATCCGGAAAATATCCTGTTTGTCTTTGACCGGAAAATAGAGATAATACGTACCATTCTTGGCTGTAGCATCAGGTGCCCACAGTTGACGACCCGCCCAGGGAATATCGCTGAGGTCGAGCGCGACTCCGTTATCCTTGACTGGGCCACCAATCTTATCCATCGATAATACGTGGTAATCACGCATGGCGAAATGGCCCCCTTCGTCGTCCTCTTTGACATCTTTGGCATCGATGTCGTGCGAGGGGTAGATGTAAATTTTACCATTGAAGACGTGGGCTGATGGATCAGCCGTGTATATGTGCGATACCAGCGGCTGGGAAATCGGCGTTTTCCCACCACTGGTTTGTGCAACAGCGGTCAGGGAACAACCGATCAGCGTAGCGAGCGTAAGACTTGTGTATAAACGTTTCATAAAAGAAAAAGACAACATCTTAATTTTGAGTTAGTACAATTTGGAAAGCGATGTAACAGAAGGTCATTTTTACAAACTGGTCTCTCTAAAACTCTATTTCTTTAAGGCAATGACCTTTTCGAAAGCAGGCTTGGGCTGGTTGTTCCGGTCAAATAGCAGCGGGTAGCTGGTCCGGCCGCGAATGGGCCAATTGTTGAGCCAGCTCTGGGCATCGTTGACGCCCCAGAACGTTACGCGGGTCACTTTGTCTTTGTGTTTCAGAAACAGCTTGAACAGCGCTTCGTAGTCGGCCGCTAACTGTTGCTGCACACTGTCGGGTAAGGCGTCAGGGTAGGGATTCGACTGGGCGTTAGCAGTCATCCGCTGACCGACATCAGCCCCCTGAAAGTTGCGGGGGAGCACTTCAATATCCAGTTCGGTGAACATGACCTTTACTCCCAAAGCGGCATACTGAAGGATACTTTCTTCAATGTCATTCAGGGGTATTTTTCCTACGTGCCAGTGCCCCTGAATACCCACACCATCGATACGTACTCCGGCGGCTTTTATCTTTTTTATGAGTTGAATACATCCTGCCCGCTTGTTGGGTTGTTCATTGTTATAATCGTTGTAATACAATTCAGTTTTGGGCGCGGCCTGTTGCGCCAGCCGGAAGGCTTCCGTAACGAAATCATCGCCCAGATACTGGAGGAAAACGGATTTCCGCATCGTTCCATCTTCATTGAGAGCTTCGTTGACGACATCCCACGAAAGCACCTTTCCGTCGTAGCGTCCGGCTACCGTTTTGATGTGGTTGGTAAAAAATGTCCGGATGGAATCGGCACTGTGAATGCCCCGAATGAACGACGGTAACTGGCTGTGCCAGATCAGTGTATGACCGTTGATCTGGATGTTGTTCTTTTTTCCAAAGGCAACCAGCTTATCCGCCATCTCGAAATTATACGTATCCCAGCCGGGATGGATCAGCGCCGACTTCATGATGTTTTCCGGCGTAGCCCTGTTGAACTGGCGAACAATGAAAGCCGTCATTTGGGGGTCACGTTCCTCAATCTGCGCGTTGTTCAGCGCCGTCCCAATACCAAAATCTTTTTTGAAGGTGTCCTTTAACGACGGAATAGGTTGCGCCAACGCAGCATTCGGCAGCAGCGACAGATTTGCCAGTACGAGGGCAGTTGCACTAGTAGCAAGCATATATTTTTTCAGGAGCATAAGCTGTGTGATTTTTGAGTTGAGTGCATTGTTAATGGATTGCTGTTTTCCTTTTCGCCAAGTAAGTCTTGCGAATTTTGTCATTCCGACGCCAGGAGGAATCGTAGGGTTGATTTGACTCAAGATTCCTCCTGGCGTCGGAATGACAAAACACATATAGCGCAAAATGCCAATCGGAATACCAGCTTTTTACTTGAACAGCACCTGGCTGAACATCATCAGATCGTGCCGCCAGACCGGCCATGAATGCCCACCCGCGTATTCGCTGTACTGGTATTTGATCCCCATCTCATCGAACTTCTTCATCATGACCTGGCAGTTCTGGTAAGCAATGTCTTCCTTGCCGCCCATCGAAATCCAGAGCGGTTTCAGGTTGGCATTGATAGCAGCCGCATTGGTTTTCATAAAGTCATACTGGGGATCAGACAGCTTAGGGTTATTAGCGAACCAGCCCGAGCTGAACACGCCCAGCGACGAGAACATGTTGTTGTTTTTGATACCCGCATATAACGTCTGCAACCCACCCATCGACAGGCCCGCGAGCGCCCGGCTTTTGGCATCGGTTTCGACCCGGAAGTTGCTTTCCACGAAGGGAATAGCGCCCAATTTTAGTTCGTTCTCAAAAGACTTCAATACATTTTCGTTGAAACCCGCCAGTCCACCAGCCCCGCCCATGTTGCCGTCGAGCATCACGATCAACATCGGTTTAGCTTTTTTGTCGGCAATCAGGTTGTCCAGAATCATATCCGTTTTACCCTGCGTAGCCCAGCCGCGCTGATCTTCGCCACCGCCGTGCAGCAAATACAGCACCGGGTATTTCTCGGTCGATTTATCGTAGCCCGGCGGGGTGTAGACGTACATTTCGCGCCAGCTGTTGGTGGCTTTCGAGAGGTAACGTTTGATGCGGATATCGCCGTGGGGAACGTCTTTTAGGGCGTAGAAGGCCTCATCTTTGTCAGGAATTTCAATACCGCTGGCCATACGGCCCATACCATAGAACGTTTCGCTGGCCGGGTCAACCACGGCAACGCCATCGATCAGAACCGAATAATAATGAAACCCGCGACTGATGGAATCGGTGGTGGCCGTCCAGAAACCGCTGGTGTCTTTCACCATGTCGTACTTCTTCCCCAAATCCACCTGTACCTTCTGCGCATCGGGCGCTTTCACCCGAAACACCACGCGGTTGTCCGGTAAAATCTGGGGGTATTTGGCGTTCCGGATGTTGGTTGCTGCTGGCGTACCCAGGACCGTATATTTCGACAACGACGAGACATCGACCGGCTTGAACAGAAACTGCGAGAACATGTACAGCCCATTTTTCCAGACCTTGAAATCATGGCCGCCCGGCTCTACGTAATAGATATGCGGCACATTGTTCTGGTAGAGGTAGTCATGCGTACGTTTGCTGAAAGTGATCAGCCCGTCGGCGTCCCCGCAGGAAATCCAGAGCATCTTCAGCTTCTGTTTGGCTTCGGCCGGGTTAGGGACCAGTTCTTCGGGCCGTTTGGTATTTGGGGCCGACGAAAACCCACCCACCCAGGCGAATTTATCCAGATTTCCCAGTCCGAAATTCAGCGACTGACCACCCCCCATCGACAACCCCGCAATGGCACGGTGTTCGCGGTCGGTCAGCGTCGGGTACTTTTTCTCGATAAACGGAATGAGGTCGGTCAGCAAGTCTTCTTCGAACGTAGCAAACGCTTCGACCTTGTCTTTCTCAAACACGTTGCCCACCGCCCGGTCGTCTTTCATGGCGCGGCCGTTGGGCATCACCACGATCATCGGTTCCAGCTTGTTTTCGGCGTACAGATTGTCCAGAATTACCTGGGGAGAACCTCCTTTGAGCCATTCTTTTTCATCGCCCCCAATGCCGTGCAGCAGATAGAGGACAGGATACTTTTTCTTCTTCGAATAGCCCGGAGGGGTATAAATTAAGGCTTTCCGGGTAGTACCAACGGTTTTCGACGGATAGGTTATCGAGTCGAGTCTTCCGGTGGCGATACCCGTCCGTAGCTGGTCGAAACCTTTGGGCGCTTCGTTGAGAATAGTCTGCGCGAGGGTTGATGACCCCAGCAGCAGCCCAATGGCTAGGACCAGAAATGCAGTTGTATTGTGTAAAATCGTTTTCATGGTTTTTGGTGAGTTATTTTGCCTGGGGCGTTATCATCTGGTATTTCCCGCTCAGGTGCATGAGACTGAATATGTACAGGAGACCATCATAATAGGGGTCGAAATAGCCATCGTCAAACGGTTCCAGTTTGGCTTTCCATAAAGCGTGTACAAAGTCGAGACTGTTCGGCTCTTTATTGATGAGCGAGAGCGTAGCGGCTGTCGATACCAGGCCAATCGAGTGTCGGAGCTTTTTTACCGGCCCCGCCTGAAGAATAAACTCGGGCCGTGAGCCATCCAGGTTAAACTGGTCCTCGTAGGTGTCCATCCCTTTTGACCGCAGGAAACCCTGAAACCGTTTGGCGTAGTCTTCCTGCCAGGCTTTGTCTTTACCCGACCATGTATAATCCATCGCAATGTTCATTGGCACGCGCCACGAATCGTAGCGAAAGGCCGAGGGCGACCAGCGGGTGTCGTGCGGTTTGCCGCTGAACTCGGTGTAGTCGGCGTTAAGACCCGTTACGGGATGACAGGCGCGGTGCAGAAACACCCGCGACGTATCGACGCATTCCTTGTAAAACGCTTCGTGGCCGTCTTTGGCATACATGACCCACGCATCGTAAAAGGCAGGCAGGTGATATGACGGATCGGTCCACGTGTAATTGCTGCCTTCGGGCACGAACGAAATTTGCTTGGCGTCTGTGTTGATGAGGTTATAAATGTTGCCGGTACCGTCTTTTTTCCACATCGCATCCAGAATCCGCCGGGCTTCTCCATAATAATTAATGCCCGTATTATTACCCCATTTATTGGCCGCAAACAACAGACTGGTGATGTAATACAACTCGCCATCGGACGCCGACCCTTCCGAGTTTTTCTTCATCGTTTGCGGATTGATACTCCAGGCAAAATAGGCTTCCCGGGGTCCGCTCTGGTGCTGCAGATACTTTTTAGACCACCGCCAGATCCGGTCGAATACGTCTTTTTTGCCGAGCTGAACGGCCACCATCATGCCGTAGGAAAGGCCCTCCGTCCGGGCATCTTTGTTTTTCACGTCCGACACATACGCCATCGTATCGCCGACTTCAAAATAAACTTTGTTCGGACCTTCGAAAACGTCGTGATACGCTTTCGCCACTTTGGCGTCGATGTCGGCCTGTTTATAGCCTGCTTCCCGAAACAGGTTCCGGTAAGCGGGCGGACGTGTCTTTTTATTCTGCCCAAAGACGACTCCCTGTCCGCTACAAAGCACGACCAGTATTAGCCATAAACTGACCTTACGCTTTCCTTTCACTCCAATTAATTGTACCATAAAAATAGGTCGAGTATCGTACTTGAGGTGAGTCTGTTTTAGGGAACCCTATAAGGTCTTGAAGACCTCATAGGGTTGATTGTCCAGGCTATTTGGTAAACAGCAATGGGGCCATCTCGTGCAGACTGCGACGCCAGGTCTGGAATTCATGCCCCGTCTTGTCCGACACGTACGAAACCGCATTATACCCGGCGGCTTTCAGGTCGGTGGCCGACTTATTCACCCCATCTGGCCGTTCTTTGCTGCCGCAACTAATGAACACAAGCTTCGGTTTGGCTTTGCCGGTGAGGTCTTCCGGCGCATAAACGCCACCGCTGAGCAGGCCGTAGTACCCAAAAACGTCCGGCTTATTGAGGGTGATCATTTTGGTTTCCATACCACCCATCGAGAGGCCCGCCATAGCCCGATTGTCCCGGTTGGCCAGCGTGCGGAAATTGGTGTCCACGTAGGGAATCAACTCGTTGGTCAGGACCGTCTGGAATGGGTCAATCTTAAACTCTCTTATTTTACCAAATTTCACTTCATTGGTCATGCCGTAGGTCATCACGATGATGAACGGCTTGATTTTGCCTTCGGCGATCAGGTTGTCCATAATCAGATTGGCGTGTCCCTGATTGCTCCAGGCCGTTTCGTCTTCTCCCCAGCCGTGTTGCAGGTAGAGCACCGGGTATTTTTTAGACGTCGATTTCTCGTAACCCGGTGGCGTGTACACAAATGCCCGACGGGGTGTACCGGTGCTTTTCGAGGGAAACAACACCTGCTGTACGTTGCCGTGCGGGACGTCTTTCAGGGCGTAGAAGTCCTGATCGTGGGCCGGAATTTCAATGCCGCTTTCCCACCGGATAGACCCGTAGTAATTCAGGGCACCTGGATCGTTAAATTTCCCACCGTCGATCTTTACGTTATAGTAATGAAAACCCTCGTCCATCGGCCCTTCCGTCGTGCCGGTCCAGAATCCGTCGGCCCCTTTGGTGAGGATCGTGCCTCCCCGGCCACCCAGACCCAAGCTTACCCGGACACTATCCGCTTTGGGGGCCAGTATCCGAAAACGGGCGTAACCCTGCGAGTTTACCTGCGGATACTCCTGCCCCGGCTGATTCAGCGAGGAGGGTTTGAAATCTTCCGCAATGCCCGATGCCGTTTGCGAATAACTGCTTACGCTGATCAACGTGGCTACCACGAATGCAGCTAAACTTTTAGTAATCATTTGGTTAATGGTTTATGTTAGGAAAATTTGAAAGGATTACCTTACCCCTAACCCCCTGAAGGGGCTTTGCTCGTGCGTAGAAAAAGCCCCCTTTAGGGGTTGGGGGTGAGGCCTTATCGTTTTATTTAAAAAGCTGCGGCAGCGTATCCGCCAGATACAGTTTGCAGTTCATCCAGGTATGACCACCCGGCACGATAAGCGGCTTGACGTTGATTTTCTTCTCGTTGAACATAGTGATGTTCTGCTTCACCGGCTCGTACAGGAAATCGTCCGTACCCACGCTGACAGTGAATAATTTCAGCTGCTTATTCATCTGATCCGCATTTGGCGACCAGTTGGAAAAGTTTGCTTTAAACTCGTCGGTGGCGGTGTAGGGTGCATACGAGCACACATAAGCGAACTTATCGGGGTTGGTCAGGCCAATGTTGAGCGTCTGTCCGCCACCCACCGAAAAGCCAGCCACCGCCCGACCTTTGCTTTCTTTTATGACCGGATAATTGGCCTCCACGAACGGCACAATGTCATTGACCATATCCTTGGTAAAATCAGCCATCGGCGCCGGGCGAACGTTGCCATAAGGCATCACGATCAGCATGGGTTTGGCTTTTCCCTGCGCAATCAGGTTGTCGGCAATCAGGTTGGCGCGGCCCACTTTGGTCCAGGTTTCTTCGGTATCGGAGCCACCGTGAATGAGGTACAGCACCGGGTATTTTGTTTTTCCACTGGCGTTGAAACCCGGTGGTGTATAGACCAGCAACTGCCGCGTAGTGCCCAATGTACCCGATTTGTAGTAGCGGTAGCTGATCTTGCCGTGGGGTACGTTCTGGAGCGAATGCACCAGCGGCTGATCGCCGGGTACGTCGACGATGCTGCGTTTGAACCGCTCGTTGGCGAAAATGTATGTATTGCTCGGATCGGCCAGTGACACGCTGTCGACCATAAAGCTATAGGGATAAATATCAGGTTTCACCGGCGGCACCGTCACGCTCCAGATGCCCGACGTGTCTTTGGTCATGGCGACCGGTGCTTTGAGAAACTCGCCGGAAACCGTCACCTTTTTCGCGTTTCGGGAGAAATACCGGAACGTAATGCTGTGATCCGGGTGAACATCGGGCGAGCTGATAGCGGGTGGGCGTTGCTGGGCTAGAACCGAAACACCCGAAACAAGAACAGTCAGAAGAATCGATAGAATGCGTTTCATGGGCGTGAGTTTTATGGTTGGAAGAGCAGTGGCGTGGTAGCGGCAACGTATGTTTTCACGTTCATCCAGGTATGGCCCCCGTCGGTAATCAGGCTTTTATAATTCACCTTTTTCGCCTTGAGGTAATCCATAAATTCCACCGTGCCTTTGTACAGAAAATCATCGCTGCCCACACTCACCCACAGCAGTTTTAGCTGCTTGTTGGTTTGATCGGGTTTAGCCACGATCTGGCTGAAATTACCATCCATCTCCTGGGGCGACAGGTAGGAGCTGTAGGCGCAGACATACGCAAACTTGTCCATGTTGCTGAATGCCGTCCGCAACGTTTGCCCGCCCCCACGCGAAAATCCACCAATGGCCCGGTTCTCCCGATTGGCAATGGCCCGGTAATTCTTCTCGACATACGGAATGACATTACTGACCAGATCGGTCGCGAAATCGTTGGCCCGTTTCACCGCGTCGGCCCCATCCCGAACGGTTGGGTCGGCGGGCTTTACCCCGCCTTTTTGTTCAGCTACGCGAGCCGCGATGTTGCCATAGGGCATGACAATAATCATTGGCTTCACTTTCCCTTTTGCCAGCAGATTGTCCAGAATCAGGTTGGTTTTGCCAACTTTAAAAAAGGTCTCTTCGGTATCGGTCGTGCCGCTGATGAGGTAATAAACGGGGTATTTTTTGGCTGGCAACTGGTCGTAACCGGGTGGCGTATACACGACCAGAGAGCCTGTTGTCCCTTCCATCGACGGGTAATATTCATAGTTGATCGAACCGTGCGGGACGTCGCGCATGGCATGGATCAGGAGCGTATCACCGGGAATGTCGACCAGGCTGGCTTTGAACCGTTCATTGGGAAAGAACGCGACGTTGGCCGGGTCCATCACCGTGACACCATCCACCCGAAAACTGTACGGGTAAATATCCGGTTTGACAGGGCCGACGGTAACGCTCCAGATACCCTGCGCATCTTTGGTCATGGCAACGGGTGCTTTTTCAAACTGGGCGCTCATTTCCAGCGATTTAGCCGAAGGCGCCAGGTAGCGAAACGTGACCGACTTGTCTGCATTCACCTGGGGCGACACGACCAGCGGGCCGCGTGGCGGCTGGGCCATTGCCCCGCCGTACAGGCAAATTATGGTCCAGACGAGCCACAATCGACCGATTAGTTGTTTGTTCATAATCGATTAAGGTTTAGATTCAATACTACGTAAAGCGAGTTTTCCTGCGTTTGGTATTTTATCCCCAGCCCCAAGGGGGTTTTGCTTAACTATTCTCAACGTAAGCCCTCTTCAGGGGGTTGGGGATAAAATGCATTCATTGTGTCATGACATCTACTTCCGCATAGCCCGATGCTGAACCCTCCTGTGTATTTTTCAGAGCACGCAGTTTGATGTATCGGGCGCGCACCGGCTCGAACGATTTGGTTTGCCAGACCGGGCTGTTTTTAATGTTTGAAAATTCTCCCTCGCTCACCCGTTTCCAGGTCACATGATCAGCCGACACCTCAAATTGATACTGGGTAATGATACTGGCTTCTTCCCACCAGTTCTGGGCAGGTAAATACCGGAACCCGACCAGCTTTTCTTCCCTGCCCAGATCGATTACCAGATCGGCGGGCATCTGCTGGGTTTTGTTCTGATGCCAGGACGTATTGGGGTTTCCATCCAATGCCTGATAAGCCGAGTTTGCATCCGTACTCACGATTTTCCAGGTGCTGCGGGCGATATCAAACTTATCTTCACTGACCACGCTACTTTGCTTCGTGAACGGATTGTAGGCCATGGCCTTTACGTCAACTTTACCGTTGCTGGTTTGCACGGGAGCTGAGTATCGGGACGAGGTTGCGGTTGGTGAACTTCCGTCGAGGGTATAGTACACTTCCGATTCAGTATCACCGGGTTTGATGTGAATAGCCCCAGCCTGATCGCGGGTGACAATGGGTGGTGTTAGAATCAGCGGGGCTTTATAAACGGCCAGATTTGAAATCAACGGGCTGCCTTTGGCATCCAGAATCGTCAGGCGCAGTTGCGTAGCTTCGACGGTCGGAAACCGGAGAATGCGTTTATAGCCAATGGTTGTCTCTTTAGCAATCTCTTTCCAGTTACCACCGACCAGTGCTTCGACGGTAAATGCCTTAACCCGTTGCCCCAAACGGATCGGCTCCTGCACCAGAAACCGATTGAACGCCGTGGGTTTCGTAAACTGTAGCGTCAGAGATGCCTGCCTGATGTTATCATCGGTTCCCCAGTAGCTTTCCTGATCGGTATCAATGGCTTTGCCCGCGTCGTAAGCCGAACGGTTCCCGCGTACCTGCGAGGCCGTTGCTTTCGCATTTTCGGCCAGATTCACGGCAAAGGCCTCTTTTCGGGCTTTGGCGAAGGCTTGCACCGCTTTTTCGTCTAACTCGTTAATCAGGCCATTAGGCATGATCGGAAAATTGAGCAGCAGTGTCGCGTTTCGACCGATGGAATTGTAATACGTATCCATCAGTTGGGGCAGTGTTTTCACCTTGCGGTCTTCTCGTTCATGGTAAAACCACTCGGGCCGAATGGAGGTGTTTACTTCGCCGGGTACCCAGGCATTGCCATTTTCGACGCCGTAGCGCAGCATTTTCTCCGATACATCGCCGGTCGCATTTAACAAACTCCAGTTGGTTTCACCCACATACCCGGCTTCGGTACCTACCCAGCGCAGATCGGCCCGGTCGCCCCCGTCATTCCAGATGACGATTTTGGGCTGGAGTTTGCGCACGAGTTTGTAGGTATCCGGCCAGTCGTAATACGTTTTTGAATCAATTTTACGCGTTTCGTTTGCCCCGCCATAGTACCCCGACCCGCCGTTTGCTCCGTCGAACCAGACTTCAAAAATGTCACCGTAGTTGGTCAACAGCTCCTGTAACTGGTTGCGAAAATAGGTGATGTATTCAGGCTTGCCGTAGTCAGCATGGTTGCGGTCCCAGGGTGAGAGGTATACACCGAATTTCAGGCCATATTCTTTGCAGGCATCGGCCATTTCCCGCACGATATCGGCTTTTCCGTTGCACCAGGGGATATTTTTCACAGAGTAGTCGGTGTATTTGGAAGGCCAGAGGCAAAACCCACTATGGTGTTTAGCGGTAAAAATGATGCCTTTCATCCCGGCCTCTTTACAAATACGCGCCCACTGCCGACAGTCCAGATTTGCGGGATTAAACAGCTTCGGGTCCTCATTGCCCAGCCCCCAGGCCATATCGGTATACGTGTTGATCGAAAAATGGATGAACGCATAGTATTCCATCTTTTGCCAGCGCAACTGGTTTTCGCTGGGCAGGGGTCCAACGGGTTTAGGTGGCGCTGATTGTGCAAATCCGGCAAGCCCCGTCAGCAAACAAAGCGACAGTCGGACAAATAAGGAGATAGGCATAGTCGGGCTTAATTAATGAGCCAGTTGTTCAGTTTCATCCAGGCAAATAAGGGTTCCATCCAGCCGGGGTGTCGGAAAATAAAGCCGTGGTCGCCTTTGGGATAGATGTGCATTTCAACGGGCACGTTCTGATGCCGGAGCTTCTCGAAAAATATGATGCTGTTGTCTACATCGACTAGTTTATCATCAGCTGCGTGGGTCAGGTACGTTGGGGGCGTGTTGGCCCGTACCTGTAGTTCATTCGAGAAGAGGTCAACGTCCTGCCGCGCCGGATTTTTGCCCAACAGGTTATCTTTCGAACCGCCGTGTGTCAGGCTGTCCTGCATGCTGATGACCGGATAAATCAGAATCTGAAAATCGGGCCGAAGGTTAGTATTGCCCGCATTATCGACATACGCTTTCTCGAAGTGCGTGGCCGCTGTCGAGGCCAGATGACCACCCGCCGAGAAACCCATGATACCCACCTTATTGACGTCGATACCCCATTTTTGGGCATTTTCGCGAACCAGTTTAATGGCTTGCTGAGCGTCCTGCAACGGTCCGATTCTTTTGTCGGGCATGATCGCATCGCTGGGCAGGCGGTATTTCAACGCAAACGCAGCGACTCCTTTTTCGGCCATTGCTTTGGCGATAGCAATACCTTCACCCTGGTACACGACCACGCCGTAGCCGCCACCGGGAATAATAATGACTGCCGCGCCGGACGCCTTGTCGGGTGCAGGTTTGAAATAGGCTAAGGTGGGTTTGGTTATCCCCTTCAACACACCCGATTCTACCCCCGACTCCTGTACATCCGACGTTTTTGAATTGGGAACCGAAGCCGAGTACAAGGGTATGATTTCCTGCGCTTGCATGACGTATGGAGCAAGCCATAACAGGCTGATTAACCATGCCCCGGCTTTTGTTCTTCCGGCTTTACGCCGGGCACTATCGGATGATATTAACAAGCTAAAACGCTTCATCTTGTCGGAGCTTTGGCCCTTGTCCCCAGCCCCCTTAAGGGGTGCATGCTGGCATTGAATTGCACCCCCTTCAGGGGGCCGGGGGTAAGGGCCTAGATATAAAAAGGGTTAACTAAATATCTTTCTCTGGAATCGCTTTACTCCGTTGCGGTCGGTTTATAGCCGAGCAGCGACAGCATCTGAGTCGCATACCGTTTGCCTAATTCCCGATAACCAGCCGCATTGAAGTGCAGGTTGTCAGCTGCGTCGGTACAGCCCGCCGAGGAAATCACGTGCGCGTTTCTGATCGTTTGGGGAAGCGTGGCAATGATCTTGTTCATGCTCGCACACACGCCACCCTGATCGGCATTGACCGTTTCGCCCGCCAGCAACGGCACTTTTTTAGGTTTCAGATCCAGGTCGTGCATCAGGTTATCGTAAACCACTTTAACCTTTTTGGTCCACAGCGTATCGTTGGTATTCGACTCGCCCTGATGCAGCAGAATGCCCTTGATGACCCCGTCTTTCTGCGCCAGTTTCGCCATCTCGACGAGTCGCCCATATGGATTGCCATCGTATTGGCTAATAAAATTTTTCATCCAGCCGGGCACATTGGTGGTATACGACTCATAATGGTCTTTATCGAACAGCTCGATTTTACAACCACCCACGGCTACGTTGATGACGCCTACCCGGACCTTTTCGGGAAGGTTAGCCACCAGTTCCCGGCCAAAATAATCGGCAGGCGTAAGACCGGTTTTACAGCGGCATAAAGGCGGAACGGCGGTGTACCAGTTTCCTTTTTTTCGATTGAGATCCGGACAGTCTACAGCCTCCATCAGCTGAAAGCGGCTGTTCACATTAACCGTATCCTGCGGCTCAATTTTGGCATTCCCCTCCATGTTGGACTGTCCGAAACAGAGGAAAATGTAAAAGTTTTTGTCCTGAGAAAATGCGTTTAGACTCAGTAACACAAGGCCAATTGTCAGAAAGCGAATAGACGTTGTTTTCATGATTTCGGTTGGTTTAGGATTCTCCCAGTACTTACGCTGTATTTCTATCTGTTTTTCAGCGACTTATCAATACGGAAATAGTCAAAATCGGCAGAACCGCCCACATTTTGGGTAGCATAATTGAACAGCCCGAACCGGTAGCCCATAAAATGCGGGATTGTGTACGGCATTTTTAGTGGTTCGCCGATGGGTGTCCATGCTTTTCCGTCGAGGCTGTAGAAGAAATGAGCGGTGTCGGTACGATCCCGAAAATCACAGGCAGCTTTCAGGTAGACCGTTTTCTGGTTCAACGGAACGCGCTGTATCTCAACCGGTTTTCCTGAACCGGCACTAACCATGACAAGGGACCGGGCTCCGTTCTCCATTTTTACACCGACCAGTCCGTAATTCTTTTGCAAAAGACTTAGCCCCGCAAAGTCACCGTCTTTCAGGTTCGCTACGTCCAGTGCCGTCGAGCCCGAACACTCGGGACCGATGGTGCGCTGGGTCAGGGTGTTTCGGGCCATTACGAACGACGTATCGGTACGTCCGGTTTTCAGACGCAGAAAGCCTTTCCGCTCCGTCACCGACCAGAGACTGTTGTCGGGATTGTGATTCCATTGCCACACCAGCGGCAGGGCAGGATCGCCTTTTTTGCGGGTAAATTCGTCGGTGTTCACGATGCCGGGAATCAGGCCTTTGCTGGCCGGAAGATTGAGCGTTCCGGGCACCTTGCCCTTAACGCCGAGCACGGGCCAGCCATCTTCCCAACTGACCGGCACCAGATAAGGAATCCGGCCTACTCCGCCAAAATCGCGGAACAGATAGGCGAACCACCGGCCGTCGGGCGTATCGATCAGACCGCCCTGTGCCACGCCTAAATCCTGTAAGCCAATTTTACCTTCCCAGGGACCGGTTAGTTTATCCGCCCGGTGAATGACCACCGTTCGCATACCGCCTTTCGGCCAGGTGATGTTGAAGAGATAATACTTCCCCTTTACCTTGACCAATTGCGACCCTTCGGCCGGGAGACCACCGCCCGTACCGGATGGCGCGCTGGCGTTCTCGATCAGCACCTGTTCGGTAGTGCCCGGCTTCACCCCCGACGCATCGGCCGTCAATTCGACCAGCCGGAGTTTTCCTGCGCCGTAAATCAGATACACCCGGCCGTCATCATCGAAAAACAGGCTGTGGTCATGGTAAGACGGTTTGAACGAGATTTCTTTCCAGGGCCCTTTCTCGATGTTCTTCGTGGTAAAGATATATGTCTTGCCGGTGGTCTGGGCAAAGGTGGTCGCGTAGTAGGTGCCGTTATGGTAGCGCAGGCTGCTGGCCCATGACCCACGGCCGTAGGTGCTTTTACCGTTGGTCAGATTCAGGGCATCCACGTTCGCCAGCGTATCGTAGGCATAGCCAACCAAGTGCCAGTTAATCAGATCGTTCGATTTCATGATGGGTAGCCCCGGACTCAGGTGCATGGTGGTGCTGCTCATGTAATAGGTGCCGCCCACCCGAATCATGGCCATATCCGGCACGTCGGCAAAAATGACCGGGTTCTGAGCGGTTTGAGCAACAGCCGCGACATACCAGAACAGCAGACTCCCCAGCAGGCCGTATCGAAATAGCTTGTTTTTCATGGAGGTAAACAGTAGGGCCGTTTTTTGTGACTACTGGAGTGGTCCGATCAGCTCAATAAAATTCCCATCGGGATCCTGTACAAAAACAAAGTGTGCTTTTGCATTCAGGGGCGTTGGGGTGCTGCCCAGAAACGGCACGTTCAGTTTCGTCAGCCGGTCGATGATGGGTTGCAACGCCTTTACGTTGATGGTGATGTACTGCATGCCTGTATCGTCCTGAATGTAGGTTGGCTTCGGATGGGATGCTTTTTTGCCAAAGCTCATCAGCTTCCAGTCGGTGGCTTCGGGGCTGTTTTCGAGTTTCAGAATGGCTACGTTCGTTGCTACACCATTGGTCAGTCCGGAGCGTTTGCCAAAGTCTTCATTGATGGTAAAGTTGCCCGTCTTAACCATGCCGATGCCATTTACGTAAAAATCAAGTGAGCGGTCGAGGTCGGCGACCACGACACCGATGCCAATCGTTTTACTGGTGAAATTGGATTGTGCACTGGCACGTAAACTACTCAAGAAGACAAATAGTGTTATTATGACACATTTATAGGCAGTCATCATTCGTTTGTTCATGTTGAAAAACAGTCGTTACTGGGTCACAAGTCTGATTTGGTGAAAGCGAGGTGTGTTTTTTCCAGACTGAGCTATAATTTTCAACGTAATCACGTCGTTGTCATTTGCTTTCAGTCGGATCGTTTTTTCCCCTTTAGAAAGAATTTCGGCCGGCTTTTCGTTGATCAGGAAATCGACAGTATCCGGTATTATATTCTCTAAAGCGCGGATGTCGATGTATTTACCCACCCGATTTTTATTCTGCAACTGGTAAATGATGTACGAACGAGTACGTCGCCAGAAACGCTCATCATCATAACCCGATTCGGTTTTTTCACCTTTGAACGCGTGGTCTACTTCGGGTTGCTGTTCGCCACAATTCACCTTATCGACCGTGTTGGCATCAAGGGCCAACGCTTCGGTTTCCTGTTGTTTCAACCGGGCTTTCTGCTCATCGAAGGCCGCGTTGGATAAGGTCTGAAAATACATCTGATAGCGGGCATCATGTACTTCGTAAAACGGCTGTAGAGTCAGCGAATCCAGTCTGAAGTGTAAGTTGTCCGCCGGTTTTAGTCGATTCAGGTACGTGGCCGGTTCGCCAACCAGCGCATAGGCTTCATCGATTGGGAACAGCTTGCCTTTGGTTTCGTGGCCCATCCGGCTATCATCGGCGAAAAGCCCTTTCAGATCGTCCGTCGATGTTTTAGCAGCCAGCACAATGGGGCCGTTGACAAAAGCCGCCCAGTTCGAGCCGTCGGGTAAGTACTCCAGCCGCGTCGAGGTGGTGAAGCGGACGATTACCGTATCGCCCGACTTCCATTTGCGATGGATGGCGACATAACTAGCTGGCTTGCCGGTAATGGGTTGCGCGTTGCCGTTGACCAGAATTTCCAGGTTTTCAGCCCATTTTGGATAGCGGATGTTTACGGAAAATACCTGTGGTTTTGTAGTCTTTACAACTAGCTCCGACTGGTTCTTGTAGGGAAAACCAGTACGCTGAGTCAGTTGGACGGCTTTGGCGGTCCAGTTCAGTGTTGAGGGAACAAACAGGTTGACAAACAGCTCATCGGCGGAATGGCTGTAAATTAACTCGCCATATTTCGTGTGGTTCTCGAGGCCCGAGCCCACGCAACACCACATGCTGGTTTCGGGCTGCGAATACACCCGGTAATGGTTCGGCCGAATAGGCGTGAAATACACAAATCCGCCTTTTTCGGGATGCTGGCTCGACAGGATGTGGTTGTACAGGGTCCGTTCGTAAAAGTCCAGATAGCTTACGTCGTTCTTATCCAGAAACAACGCTTTGCTCAGGCGCAGCATATTGAACGAGTTACACGTCTCCGGCCCCTGATTCGACCGTAGCACCTGACTGAAATCGGTCGTGGGGTTGAAGTGCTCCCGCACACTGTTGCCACCAAACGCCACACTGCGGGTTTGCGACACATTCTGCCAGAAATACTGAGCTGCTTCCGACCAGTCAGCTTTCCCCGTCAGCGTGGCTATTTTCTCGAAACCAATCACCTTCGGAATCTGCGTATTAGCATGAAGACCCGTTAACTTATCCTGTTTTGCTAACAACGGCTCCAGAATAGCCCGATGTGAAATCCGCTGCGCCGTTTCGAGGTATTTCTTGTCCTTTGTCAGGATGTACAGATCGGCGAAGGTTTCGTTGATGCCACCATGTTCGGTGCGCAACACCTGCTGAATCTGCTCGTCGGAGAGTGGTTTGATGAGTTCGACAAACCAGTCGCCCAGCCCGATCAACACCTGTTTCGCCTGCTTGTTTCCGGCATACTCGTAGGCGTCGCGCAAGCCCGCAAACAGCTTATGAATGTTGTATAAGGGCACCCAGGTATTGTTCAGCCCGAAACTGCTGCCATCGATATCCCCTTTATGAATCCGTTCCCAGAACACTTTACCCTGCGGAATGCCGCCCACATAGCCATTACCATTTTTGGCCTGGCATTGCGCCAGTTGGCCGACCATGTAATCGAGCCGTTTTTTGGTTTCGGCATTCCCAGTCGAGGCATACATCATCGCTAACGCCGACAGGTAATGGCCGCCAATATGTCCGTCCAGCCCCGAGCTTTCCCAGTTGCCATAACGCGGTGCTTTTACCGGCAGCCCAGCATCGATCAGGTACGGAGCCAGCAGTTTATCGGGGTTGAGTGCCAGGATATAGTTGAGATCAATATCCTGCGCATTCTTAAACGGTCCGTCCGTCAGTTTCACGTCCTGCAAGGCAAACGGCTGCATCTGCGCCAGCGACGGGAGGCTTAGCAGAACGAAAAATGCGATATAAACTACGTTTGTTTTCAAGGGATAAGGTTGTGTTTTAACCGTCGAGTGTGCTGGGTCGCTGTGTGGTCAGTTTTAAGAAACTGACCACACGTCAAGTAGCGTATCATACATAATCCTGACGGTTCTATTTATTTCTTATACATAGGGTCGTCGCCCTTGTAAGTCAAATAGTGAAAAGACGCCGAATTGGTACTAGGTTCACCTGATGAGGTAGCATACAGGCCGTAGAGGCAGCCGATAAAGCCACCAGCTTCTTTGGTACTCAGGAATTTAGCATCGACGCTGTCTTTCAGCAATTTCCAGTTTTTGGCATCTTCCGAAAACGAAAAACTGTAGGTATCACCCATAGACGCAATTCGCAGACCTACTTTACCGGTTTTTGGCGTCAGTGGTACCTCTGTCAGCAACTCCATCGCTTTGTCTTTCGGGTTGCTTTTGAAGAGTTGCAATACGTCTTTTCCCTGCGCCGTTGATTTACACAGGTAATAGAAGTGGCGTTCATCCTGAAAAATCACCAGCCCCGCCTTTTCTTTTTCCGATTTTGGCGCGAAACTCAGTTCGGTTTCAGCTGTGCTGTACAAGTGCTGTTGCCGTTTTCCGATAAACGAGGGATTACCGAGATCCATGACCGTTTCCGGTTTCAGTTTCAGGGTCAATCCGGCTTTTTTCGACAGCGAAAACGAGTTTTTATCGATGGTGCGCATGAACAGAAACGACGGATCGAGCGCCTTGTCGAAGCGGAGCGTGTAGGCAAAATTGCCCGATTGCGGCAGGGCGTCTTTCTGCTTCATTTCCTTCCAGTTACCCGCGTAGGCATATTGAATGACCTTGTTGGCAGGATCCACAATTGGCCACTCATCTTTCCAGGTGACGGGTGCAATGAAGGTCTCGCGGCCCGTATTGTAGTAGTCACCTTCATATGGCCGTACGGCCAGAAAAATGGCATACCAGTTGCCGTCGGGCCCTTCGATAAATTGCGCGTGACCGGCCGACGTAATCGGGTCTTTGCGGTCGGCGGGCAATCCCCGCTGGGTCAGAATTGGGTTGTTTTCGTACGGAACGAAGGGTCCCCATACAGATTTAGATCGAAAAACTACTTCGGTGTGGTTAACGGATGTACCGCCTTCGGCGGCATACAGGTAGTACCAGTCCTTCACTTTCATGATGTGCGGAGCCTCGATCCAGACGGGCTTTTTGGACAGGTCGACGCCCCCGTTCACCAGTTGTTTTTCGTCGCCGATTACTTTCAGATTCTTGTAATCAAGCTCATAGATACGAATCGTCCGATGGCCCGAATACAGGGGCTTCCGGTCGGGCGCGTCGCTGTTGTAGATGATATATGCCTTGTCCGTCGCTTCATCGAAATACAATGACGGATCGATGCCCTTTACCTGTGGAATTTTGACCGGATCGCTCCACGGACCCGCCGGATTTTTAGCCGTTGCGATGAAATTACCGTCGTGGTCGATGTCGGTACAGGTGACGTAGAACGTGCCTTTGTAGTAGTGAATGGCTGGCGCAAAAAGGCCGCGGGTCAGGCGCTCGCCCATGAAATCCATCTGCGACGGCCGGTCGATGACGTTGCCGATCTGTTTCCAGTTCTTCAAATCGTTGCTGTGCAGGACCGGAATACCGGGAAAGTACGAGAACGTCGAGTTGACAAGATAGTAGTCGGCTCCGACGCGAACGATGCTCGGATCAGGGTAAAAGCCGGTCATAATCGGGTTGACCAGCGTAGTCTGCGCGAAACTCTTCTGGATTAGAATCAGGCTGATTATTGCCAAAAGAGCCCAGGAAAGGCGATTCTTCATGCGTATTTGTCTTATTTTCACTTATTTAGCTTTTATCATCCTGTTTTGTCATCCCTCTTTCGTCGGGATGACAGAAAATATTACTGTGCCACCAGCGAGTACACCTTGCCAGCTTGCGTCGGCAGATCATAAAGCAACGTTTCCTTCAGAACGGGCGCTGTCCTGGTTGCTTTTTCGGCGATAATAGGCGTCGCTGTCGGTTCGATCTGGTAAAAGGGGTTTGGGTTCGGACCCGATGCCGTTTTCAATCCGGCACCAGCACTCATAACCAGCGCCGTCGGTGTCCGCACACGCAGGTTCCCGCCCAGATTGGATTTTATCACGACCTTGGCCAGCTTCCCATTTTTCCAGTCGATACTGACCACGTCAAACCCACCGATGGCCCGCAAGCCGCTAATGCGACCGGTTGGCCAGACATCGGGGAGGGCGGGTAATAGGTGAATGGCTCCATCGGCGCTTTGCATCAGCATTTCCGTGATGCCCGACGTACAACCGAAATTCCCGTCGATCTGAAACGGAGGGTGTGCGTCGAACAAATTGTTGTACGTACCACCACCTTCCGGATTGGTGCCCAGGGGCGACAACTGGTTTTGAATGAGCGTGTAGGCGTGATTACCATCCTGCAACCGGGCCCACCAGTTGACTTTCCAGCCCATACTCCAGCCCGTCGAGACATCGCCCCGATGGATGAGCGATGTGCGGGCGGCATTGAATAAGTCGGGTGTGCGGTAGGGCGAAATCTGAACCGCCGGGAACAGACCGTACAAATGCGATACGTGCCGGTGATGGTCATTGGGGTCATCGACATCGTCCAGCCATTCCTGCAACTGACCGTATTGGCCCACATGCATAGGGGGCAATTTGCTGCGCATTTGCCTGAGCGTATCGACAAAGGCGGCATCTTTCTTCAGGATCTGTGCGGCCCGGATCGTGCTGCTGAACACGTCAAACGCAATCTGGTTGTCCATCGTCGTACCCGCATCCAGCGACGAGCCGCCATGGGCTTTCGGCGCGTTTTCCGGCGAACTGCCGGGATTCACCACCAGCCAGTGGTATTTCGGATGCTCCACTAAAAAATCGACGTAGAACGTAGCGGCCCCTTTCAGAATTGGGTAGACGGTTGCCAGATAGGCTTTGTCGCCACTGTACAGATAATGCTCCCAAAGGTGTTGACTGGTCCAGCCGCCACCCGCAATCCACATACCCCAGAAAGCGCCGTCGATGGCACCCGTTGCCCGCCAGATATCGGTGTTGTGGTGGGCCATCCAGCCGCGTGCACCGTACATGACCCGCGCCGTTTCCTGCCCCGTCTCCGACATATCCTTCACCATCTGCAAAAATGGCTCATGCAGCTCGGCCAGATTGGCTTTTTCGGCGGGCCAGTAATTCATCTGGGCGTTGATGTTGATGGTATACTTGCTGTCCCAGGGTGGCCGCATTTTGTTGTTCCAGATCCCCTGCAGATTGGCCGCCTGCCCGTTGGGCTGCGACGATGAGATCAGCAGATAGCGACCATATTGATAGTACAGCGTGACCATCTGCGGGTCGTTGGCCGTACGGAAATTCTTTAGCCGTTCGTCGGTGGGCAGGCTAGCCGCTTCTGTCGCGGTCGAACGCGACCCGCTCGACCCTAAGTCGAATGTAACCCGGTTGAAGTATTTCTGATAAGCGGCAACGTGCGGGGCCAGTAGCGTAGCGTATGATTTCGGATAGGCCTTGTTGAGGTACATGGCCGCCCGTGCGTTTTCATCTCCGCTGATGTCTTTGTAGTTAGTAAAATTGGTAGCAATCGAGATGTAGATCGTCGCGGCATTGGCCCCTTTCACCATCAGCGCGGTGTCGTTGGCCGTGATACGACCGCCCTCGGTTTTGATGCGGGCTATGCCTTTAAATTTCACCATGCCTTTAACGCCGTCCTGGTCCGAGGTGGTACCGGCAATGGTCAGTTCATTGGGCGTAGATGTTTTAATGACTGGATTCGTGTGCTGGGTGGAATAGAAAGCGGAAAACGACAGCTGGCCCGGTTTGCTGGCGGTCAGGTGCATCACCAAGACCCGATCGGGAAACGACGTCAGGACTTCACGGGTGTAGGTTACACCATCAACGGTATAAGTTGTTTTGGCAACGGCCCGCTCGATGTCTAGTTCCCGGTAATACTGGGTGTACTTATCGTGTCCGTTGAAGGTCAGGTGAAAACTGCCCATGGGCTGAAACATTTGCCCGTTCGACTTTTTGGTGATGATGGTTTTGTTGGCCAGTGCCTCGGCTTCCTTCTGCTTATTGTCGAAGATCAACTTCCGGATTTCGGGCAACGACGCCAGTGCCGCCGGGTTATCATTCCGGTTCGGACTCCCCGACCAGAGGGTGTGCTCATTCAGCTGGATCGTTTCCGTCTCCACATTGCCATACACCATAGCCCCCAGCCGTCCGTTTCCAACCGGCAAGGCATTTTCCCAGGTTTTACCGGCGGGGGTGGTATACCAAAGTTTTAAGGCTGGCTTTTTTTGCGAAAAGCCAGCCGTCGATAAGCTTATAAGAATAAGGAAAAGGTATGGTCTCATAGGGTACCTGACTAGTTGAAAAAACGCCTACATTATTGACAGTAAACGTACGGGGAGAAAAGCTTTCCTCCCCGTACGTTTACTGTCAATTCAGAATACTGACGTTTAATAACCCGGATTCTGAGGAAACTTCGGACCATCGACAACCCGGTCGATCTGCGTTTGTGGAATGGGTCTCAGCATATGAAAATCCTGTATGTAAGGAGCCGCTTCCGGATTCCAGGCTTTCACGCGACGAACCAGCGAACGGGTACGAACCAGGTCATGCCAGCGTTGCCATTCTCCAAATAATTCGCGGGTTCGCTCATCCAGAATGAAGTCTACGGTTACGTCGGCCGCCGAAATAGTCATGGCCGTTGCAGCGGCTGCGTTCTGGGCAGCCGTGTTCGTTTTGCGGTAAGCCGACCGCTGCCGAACCACATTGAGCAGCGTAGCCGCTTTTGTCGGATCACCGGCTTTCAGGTAAGCTTCGGCACCTGTCAGGTACACATCCGAAAAACGGTATAGCACACAGGGCCTGGTGGATGGGTCATTGAAGTTAGCTCCCCGGCTGGGATCCATGAATTTCTTAAGGGCCGGAAAAATTCCATTATCCCACAAGCTGGGCGGGACAACAAGCCCTTTAAAGGGTCTTGTCCCGATAAACTGTGGGGCACCTTCTACTTCAAAGTCAGGCAACCAAACGGCGGTGTCTGCCCCCACCACTGTTGTATAGCCAATGCCGCGTTTGTTGTTGGCAGCCGTAGGCGTATTGGTCACAGCCGTGT
Organism: Spirosoma horti; assembly: GCF_054776595.1. Taxonomy (NCBI): domain Bacteria; kingdom Pseudomonadati; phylum Bacteroidota; class Cytophagia; order Cytophagales; family Cytophagaceae; genus Spirosoma; species Spirosoma horti. Next base: position 788,112 of record NZ_BAAHBQ010000002.1, on the reverse strand, counting down.
TGGCGATATAAACCGTGTAGAATGAATTTATAAAGCGGGAATCGACAGTCCGGTTCGTGAAAGCCTGATCCAGAAAGTAATTCTTACCGGCATTGGCCCCCGATGGCCATTTGTAGCTGTTTGGGCGCATGCGTGTATAGGGACGACCGTATTGCGAATCCCGGATCATCAGGGAGGTACCATTGTTGACATAAGTACCCGCAGCACTTTTATAGGAGTTGATACCGCTATTGTTGGGGTAATTCCAGTTCGTAAACCACGGAGACAGGTTATTGGCAAATCCACCACCTTCCGCAGCGCCTACTCTATAATAACCGTATTTTGCATCGAGCACGTGATCGCTGACAAACATGGTTTCTTTGCCGTAGTCGTTGGCGGGAACAAACGCATCGCCATAATCCTGCCATAAATCGAGGCCATACGTTGACTTATTGGCAATGATGTCGGCACACAGGCTAGCGGCCTGTGTAAAATCAGCGGCTGTGTTGTTGAGCCAGCCCCGGGTCAGATAGGCCTTAGCCAGCAGTAACTGAGCCACGGGTTTGGTGGCAGCTTTTCCTAAAAATGGAGCGGTTGGCTGGTTGGGTAAATCAGCAGCGGCTTCGGTTAAATCCTTAATGATCAGCTCATAAACCTGCGCTACGGGTTGGCGTGATGCGGCCTGTGAGGGCACCGTAATAAACTCGGTACTCAGCGGCACATCGCCCCAGGTCTGCACCAGATAAAAATACCAGAACCCACGAAGAAACTTGGCCTGGGCCAGATATTGTTTTCGGGTAGCCTCCGGCAGATCAATCGTTTGTCCGTATTTGAGTACGCCATTCAGCGTGTTGATGTCCTGAAAAGCCGTGCCCCAGGCAGCCCCGAAGTTGCTACCGTTCAGGTTGTTATAGGTATAGGGCGGTACTCCTCCGCTACTGGCACCCTGTAAAAATTCATCGGTGCCCGCCTGCATTTCGACGGTGAAGCCTTCGGTGCCCCATTGCCCCCGGATATCGTTGTATACACCCGCAATACCGCCCAATACGCCAGATGGACTATTGAAGTAAGAGGGGACGATCTGTGACTGTGGATTCTCCTGTAATATTTTTTCGCAGCCAGTGCTGGCTAACGCTGTAAGGCCAACTAGGGTCCAGACTTTTAATGATTTCATGATTCTATCAGCGGTTAGAATTTAAGATTTACCCCAAGCGTGAATTGACGTACGGGCGGGTTGTTCAGGTTTACGGCGATCTGACGCTCCGGCGTTCCACGTTCCGAGGCCCCCTGTGGATTCAGCGTCGACTGACCACTGGCGTACCCATTCCCTTCCGGATCGACGGCAAGGTGGTCGCGAACCAGTGGCGAATACAGGATGAACGGATTGGTCGCGTTGAAATAAACCCGGGCAGAGTTCAAACCGATTTTTTTGATTAACTCGTTGGAAAAGGTATAACCCAGGTTGATGCTCCTGACTTTGATGAACGATCCATCGTAATAGCCCAGGGTCGAGCCATAATTGGCGACGGCACTACCCGCATCGGGCGCCGGGAAGGCATTGGTTGGGTTCGTTTCGGTCCAGTAATCAACTTTTACCTGGTTGACCCGGCCCTGGTTGAAGAAAGCAAAACCGCCCGAACCCGTCGAATTACCGGTTAGATACGGTACGATCACTTTCATACCCATGCGGGCAAAGGTGACAATGGACAGATCGAAGTTTTTAAACCGAAACCGGTTGGTCAGCCCACCTTCCCACTTGGGTTGGAAATTGCCGAGAATCTGCCGGTCAGCGGGATCGATTTTTCCATCTCCATTGAGATCTTCCACCCGGATCTGACCCGGAAACTGTGTTGGTGAGGTTTGCTTAGCCAGCGTCCCGTTCTCCTTATCCGATGTCTGCCAGATACCGATCTTTTTGTAGTCATAAATGACCGAAAGCGGTTGGCCAACAAACCAGCCTGCGCCTATATTGGATTGTTCGGCGGGTGTGGTGAGCTGGGTAATCTGTTCCCGATTGAAGAAATACGTAAGATCGGCGCTCCAGTTAAATCCTTTCGGATTCCTGAAAATCTCAAACGTCAGCGCGGTTTCCAGGCCTTTCCCTTCCGTTCTGCCCAGGTTTTTCAAGGTAGATCCGGCACCGTTGCTGGGCGGCAGGGGCACCGACAGCAGAATATCCTTCGTCTTCTGGTGATAATAATCGACCGAACCCGATATCCGGTTATTCAGGAAGCCGAAGTCAATTCCGATATCTACCTGAGCGGTGGATTGCCAGCCCAGCCCTGTGGCGGGCAAACTGGTAACGGTATAGGCCAGCTGCTGCCCGGCCGTACCCGTACCGAAGTTGTAATACCCCGCCGATAAGGCTCCCAGTGTGGCATATGCTCCTACGTTTCTATTGCCGGATAAACCCCAACTGCCTCGTACTTTCAGGTTCGAAACAACCGGAGAGCCTTTCATAAAACTTTCCTCCATGATGTTCCAGCCCGCTCCAATAGCGGGGTAATTAAAGTACTGGTTACCGGGCGACAAGGTAGAGGAGCCATCCCGCCGTAGGGTCAGCGTTAGCAGATAGCGGTCATTGTAGCTGTAATTAACCCGCCCCATGTAGGACAGCAGACCTGTTTCCGAAAACGAGTTGCCAAAGTCCGTAGGAGCAACGGGTGTTCCGGAAGCCAGCGAAAAATTGGATGTTTTAATGTAATCGGCCGGAACGCCCGTTACCGTAAAGCGGCTGCCCAGCGAGTGGTTTTTCGTGTATTCATAAAGCGCGGTAAAACCTAGTTTATGCTTTCCAACGGTTTTATCGTAGTACAACAAGTGCTGGAGATTCACATCCCAATACTCCGTATTACTGATCTCGGCACTGGACGACGACTGCACCGTGGCATTGTTAAAATAGGTGAGTGGGCCACCATAGCCATTGTAACTCGACTGGCTGTAATTCAACCCGGCGTTGAACCGGTAGCGCAGGCCCGGCAGGATATTCACCTCAGCATATAAACTATTGAAGGTGCGCAACGAGCGGGTACGGCCTAAATACGAATCCTTTTTGGTAAGGATCGTCAGTGGACTGATCGTAGCCGCATCGATGGAGCCTTCCGCCGGAAACAGGTTTACCGTACCGTCTGCATTATACGGAGAAGCCAGAGGAGTCAGCCGCACCAGCCCGCCGGGAATACCACCCCCACCCGGTGTATTTTGGTACGTGAGTGTATTCAGCGTATTTACGCCTACCTTAACGTGTTTCCCGACCCGCTGGTCGATTGTTGCCCGGATGTTGACCCGGGTAAAATCCTGACTGGGAATAATACCCGTCTCATTGAAATAACCCAGGCCCAGCGAATACTGGGTATTTTCACTCCCACCGGTCATGCCCAACTGATGGTTGGTCATGAATCCAGGCTTATACAATAAATCCTGCCAGTCGGTAGAGACCCCGGCCGCCAGGGCATCTTTTTCTTTCTGGGTTAACGGATAGGCCGTCGTACCCGGGCTGGTACGGTTGTATTTAGCTGCATCGTCTTTAAACTGGGCATATTCCGGTCCGTTCATGACGTTGAATTTGCCCATGATCGTAGTTATCCCATGATAGCCGTCATAGCTGAAAACGGGCTTGCCAATTTTACCCCGTTTGGTGGTTATCAGAATAACGCCCCCCGATCCTCGCGATCCGTAGATGGCCGTGGCGGAAGCATCTTTCAGAATTTCAAGATTGACAATATCATCCGGGTTTATATCATTGAGACCTCCATAGGGTATTCCATCGACAACTACCAAGGGGCCATCGAGGCCATCACTTGAGCCAGAGCTCGTGGTCAGGGTTCGGTTTCCTCTAATCCGGATCTGCCCCTGAGAACCCGGTGTCGACCCATTACTGATGATTGACACCCCGGCAGCCCGGCCTTTCAACTGGTTCACCAGGTTGGGCGCTGGCACCTCCTTTAACGTCGCTTCATTGACGGAAACCACCGAGCCGGTTACGTCCCGTTTGCGTTGCGTTCCGTACCCTACTACCACTACCTCATCAAGCGTCTTGTCATCCGCGACCATCGTAATGTTGAGGGTAGCTCTCGAGCCAACTGCAACCTCCTGTGGCGTAAACCCAACGAGCGAGAACACCAACACGGCTCCTGCATCCTGAACCACGAGTTTGTAATTACCCCGCTCATCGGTTGTTGTCCCCCGCATAGTGGATTTTATCTGGATGTTCACCCCGGGCAGCCCTTCGCCTTTTTCGTCCGTAACCCGGCCCGAAATCTGCACATCCTGCGGTTGGTCAACTTTACTATCGTCAGCTGTTTTGTCCTGAAGCGGTTGCGATGGAGATGGTTCTCTTTTAATGACAATTTGCTGGCCGACAACCTCATAGCTCAAGTTAAGTGGCGTCAGGATATGACTCAGCACCTTCGAGAGCGGTTCATTCTTAGCCCGGTAATTCACCTTCCGCTGCGATTGAATGATTTCCCGGCTGAATAAAAACTGAACGTTCGCTTGTTTTTCAATTCGGCTGATCGTCACTTCAACATCCTCATTCTGAGCGGAGATACTGACTCGTCGACTCAGCAGTTCCTGCGCCTTGCTATCGAGGGCAAAGCCGATATTGGTTAACGTTAGGGCAAGTAAGAGTTGCAGGCTTGAAATTCTCATAATCCTGATCCAAACATTGCGATTGATGGAAGGGTATTGCATACATTTATGCGTTTTTGTTGGTTTTAGGAAAAAATGACAAAAATGATGTCTCGTCTCTCCAAAAAGAGACAATGTGTATGTGTGACACATTTGTAGACATTCGAGCGATAGTGTTGGTAGCACTATCGCTTTTCTGTTAAAAAAAGGGATAGTTTTTAGTGCATAGACAGCTGTTTTGGTAAAAGTTAGGAGACAATTAATTACACCCGTGGCTTTGAATAATGACCTGATTGTCAACCACTTCGAAAGTAGACTCCGTGGTCAGGCAGATAAGCCGGATTTTCTCAAGAAAAGGAACATCGTTGAGTTGACCCGTAAAGGTGCACTTGTCAAGCAATTGGCGATCATAGCGAATAGGCATATGATAACTGGATTCCAGTTGCGTAAATACGTCTGATACGGGCGTGAATTCGAACTTAAAGGGCTGATTGACAATAAGCGACGAATCCTCTCTTGATGGAGTGACGGTACGTTTACTAACCTTGTCCGTCTTGGTTTCAAGACTGAGCTGTTCGTTTTTTGTCAGTAATACCGTTTCGCCGGGTGAATCAACGGTAGTAACCGAGACGTTACCCGTTTTTACTTTCACATAAGCAGCCGTTTCCTTGTCGAAGGAACGCACCTGAAAACTAGTACCCAGCACCTTAGTGGTCAGATTGGCCGTGTAAACGAGAAAGGGTTTAGCCGGATTTTTACTTACCTCAAAAAAACCTTCTCCCTGCAGATACACTTCCCGAAGCGTATGGGTGTTTTGTTTATGAAACCGCAATTGGCTTCCTGATGATAGCAATACGGAGGAATTATCCGGCAGCAACACGACCAATGGCTGACCCGTTATATTTTTAACAATTTTCCAGTCGGCATTCTGTATAGTCTGCTCCCCTTTCCCGTCAACTAGCCCTATCTTCCTGAAAATGGAGTTATCCATTTGCCACCAGACAAGTACACTAATGACCGATGCTGCAGCCACCCAACGCCCCCAGTGCCAGCCAACGAAAGGCTTTACTACCGTAACCGATGGAGCAAGCTGATCCAGAATTTTTTTTGTATTTTCTTTACTATGTTGCTCGGAGAACTCCGCCTGTTTTCCCTGCACGACCAGTAAGGTAGCAACGGCTTGCTCATAGAGATGCCTTTTCTCAGGATATTGGGCCAACCATTGTTGCCAGTATACCTGATCGTCTGGCCGCCGTTCCCGCACCCACGTCCGAAAAGCGTCGTTTTCTAAAAAATCATCAATTGTAGAAAAATTCTCGAAAGGAAGGCCCATTGGTACTTTTCAGCGATTTTCCTTGATAGTATGGAGAATCGTACGAGTGATACCCTTCTTAAAGCAAATTTTTTTGAAAAAAAATGCAAATAGTCAAAACCGTATGGGCAAGCCATTGATTACGAAGCTTACTGAGCGCTTTTTGTAGGAAATTGGAAACCGACTGCCGATTCACATTCATTACTTCGGCAATCTCAGGTATGGATAAGCTTTCGTAAAAGCGTAGATAAAGAGCTTCCCGCTCGCGGGCGGGTAAAGATGCTAATTGAGCCTGTATGGTATTGGTCAGTAACGTGAGGGACTCCTGTTGAATCAGCAGTGTTTCGGAGTCAGTTTCTTCTCCTATCGATCTATCCCAGTCTATTTCTTCCTGGCTCAGCCGTTTCTGGCTTCGCAAATACTGAAGAATATGATACCTGAGCGCTTTCAGCAAATAATGCTTAACCGACTCTGTTTCATTGATCTGTAAGCGATTTTGCCAGAGTTGTAAAAACAACTCCTGAATACAGTCTTCGACGACAACTTCACCAACCATGAACTTCAGGCCGTAGTGTCTTAGCATTCGATAATAGCGTTCAGCTAACAGACCAAATGCCTGTTTATCGCCCTCACGGTATAATTGCCATAACACGTGGTCTTCAGGAATCATGAAGCTTAAGGGTATTTACTCAGGTAAAATAAGAAAACATATAAATATACACCAAATTGTACAATAATCGGATTTTCAACCGGCGATCCGGCAAGTCTGTACGCTTTTTTGCGAACGACTGCGAGCCAATACTGGCAACGCTCTATAGTTAAGAACAGCTCCACTGGAATCCAGTGGAGCCTTCTCAACTACTACCCTATAGTAAAATATAATATATTCATTATCAGCTAACTGTACTTATTGGCCATCAAACCAACCGTAGGAAACGATCAATTTATCTTACTTTTTCCGTTGAATAACCGCTACTGCTTTAGCCACAATAGAAGCTGCCGTTAAACCATATTTTTCCATGAGCTGGTCCGGTGTACCACTTTCTCCGAACGAATCGTTTACGGCTACCATTTCCAGCGGAGCCGGATGATTCAAGGACAAAACCTGGGCTACACTGTCACCCAGTCCACCATTCATCTGGTGCTCTTCGGCTGTTACGGCGCAACCCGTTTTGTAAACCGATTTCAAAATTGCTTCTTTATCCAATGGCTTAATTGTGTGGATATTGATGATTTCCGCATCGATCCCTTGCTCGGCCAGTAACTTACCCGCTTCCAATGCCTGCCAGACCAGATGGCCCGTAGCGAAAATCGATACGTCGGCTCCCTCATTCAACATAATGGCTTTCCCAATCTCAAACGGTTGATCGGCGGGCGTAAAGTTGGGAACCACCGGCCGACCAAACCGCAGATAAACCGGCCCTTCATAGTCGGCAATGGCGATGGTAGCGGCTTTGGTCTGGTTAAAATCGCAGGGATTGATAACGGTCATACCAGGCAGCGATTTCATCATGCCGATATCTTCCAGCACCTGGTGGGTAGCACCGTCTTCGCCCAGTGTCAGGCCAGCGTGCGAAACGCAGATTTTAACATTCTTGTTCGAGTAAGCTACGGCCTGCCGAATCTGGTCGTATACCCGGCTGGAGCCAAAATTAGCAAACGTCGTTGCGTAGGGAATCAGGCCGCTCAGCGTCAGGCCAGCCGCCACGCCAATCATGTTGGCCTCGGCAATACCGCACTGAATAAATCGCTCCGGGTTTTCTTTGATGAACGTATCGAGCTTGAGGGAAGCGACCAAATCAGCACATAAGGCCACAACATCGGGATTTTGGCGGCCCAGTTCGGCCATGCCCGCGCCAAAACCAGAACGGGTGTCTTTCTTTTCGGTAAATGTGTAGGTTTTCATGGGGCATAGGGGTTAATAGTCGCCGAGAGATTCGTCCAGTTGAGCCAGCGCGGCCGTCAACTGTTCATTGTTGGGCGCTGTTCCGTGCCATTTATGGGTGTGCATCATAAAATCGACGCCCTGGCCCATTTCGGTTTTCATAATGATGCAAATCGGCGAACCTTTGCCCGAAGCCTGTTTCGCTTTTTTGAGCGTTGCGGCCACATCGGCCAGGTCGTTTCCATCCATGTGCAGCACCGTCCAGCCAAAGGCTTCGTATTTTTTACCCAGATCCCGATTGTTCAATACGACATCCGTTGGCCCGTCGATCTGCTGCCCATTGAAATCGACAAACGCGATCAGGTTATCGAGTTGTCGGTGCGGAATAAACGCGGCCGCTTCCCAAATTTGTCCTTCCTGCTGTTCGCCATCGCCCATCAGGCAATAAACCAGGTGCGGATCTTTGCGTATTTTTTTGCCATAAGCGGCTCCAGCAGCTGCCGAAAGTCCCTGCCCCAGTGACCCCGATGCGATGCGGATACCCGGCAGGTGTTCGGCAGTGGCCGGGTGCCCCTGTAAGCGGGAATCCAGTTTGCGGAACGTAGCAAGCTCCGAAACGGGGAAGTAGCCCCGACGTGCCAGAACGGAATAGAGCACCGGCGAAATATGCCCGTTAGACAAAAAGAACATGTCTTCGCCCGAGCCGCTCATGTCAAACACGACCGAATTCTGTTCATCTGTTTTCAGATCCATTGCGTCAAAATACAGACTGACCAGCAGATCCGTACAACCCAGGGAGCCGCCCGGATGCCCCGAGGCCACACCATGTACCATGCGCACAATGTCCCGGCGCACCTGGGAGGCTACTTTTTCTAAGTCAGTAGGTTTCATGCGGCAATAAACGGGTTGTTATTCTTTTGATCGTTTAAAAAATTCATGCGGTGAGATTGGACGAACCTGATTAGATGTACTGATTGATGATGCTTTCGAGCCATTCCTGTTTGCCACTGCGCTGTTTTGGCTCGCCATTTTCGAGCGTGTAGCTTCGTAGATCTTCCAGTGTCAGAGTACCGTTTTCAAACGCTTTCCCCTGGCCGTTATCGAAGGTGGCATACCGTTCCTGGCGGAATTTAAGGTAGTCGGAATCCCGCAAAATGGCATCGGCCACGATGAATGAACGGGCAAAGGCATCCATACCGCTGATGTGAGCGACGAACAAATCCTCCAGATCGGTTGAGTTCCGGCGCACTTTCGCGTCGAAGTTGATGCCACCGGGCTTAATACCTCCTGCCTGATGAATCACCAGCGCGGCTTCAACCAGTTCGTACAGGTTAATCGGGAACTGGTCGGTATCCCAGCCATTCTGGTTGTCGCCCCGGTTGGCGTCAATACTGCCCAGCATACCCGCATCAGCAGCCACCTGCAATTCATGATCGAATGTATGGCCCGCCAGCGTTGCGTGGTTGACTTCGATATTCAATTGAAAGTCCTTATCCAGACCATATTGACGCAAGAAACCAATGACCGTAGCCGCATCGTAATCGTACTGATGTTTCGTAGGTTCCATTGGTTTGGGCTCAATGAAGAACGTTCCCTTGAAACCCTGTTTACGGGCATAATCGCGGGCAATGGTCAGGAACTTGGCCAGGTGTTCGACCTCCCGCTTCATGTTGGTGTTCAGCAGCGACATATAGCCTTCCCGCCCACCCCAGAACACGTAATTTTCGCCACCTAACGCAATGGTTGCGTCAATGGCGTTTTTAACCTGGGTACCGGCATAAGCCAGCACGGAAAAATCCGGGTTGGTCGATGCGCCGTTCATGTAGCGCGGGTTCGAGAATACGTTAGCCGTACCCCACAGCAACTTCACCCCACTCGCCTGCTGTTTCTGCTTGCCATAGTCGACGATCTTCTGCAACCGGCTTTCGTACTCACTCGCCGACGACCCTTCATCGACCAGATCAATATCATGAAAACAGTAGTAAGGTGCCCCAATTTTGGTAAAGAATTCAAAGGCTGCATCCATTTTCATCCGCGCCCGCACATTGGCATCGTTATCCTGATCCCAGGCAAAAACGCGGGTACCGGGTCCGAAGGGATCGCCACCGGTTCCGCAGAAGGTATGCCAATAACTGATGGCAAAGCGCAACTGCTCACGCAGGGTTTTCTCGCCGACAATTAAGTCGGGATTGTACCATTTGAAGGCTAACGGATTTTTGGATTTAGGGCCTTCATAGCCAATAGCACCAATGCCTTTGAAATACTCCTGATCGCCTACTAAGATCGTCGACATGATTTGGTAAGTGGTTTATATAGTTATGCGTTGGACTGACGAAATCAAAACAAGCATTCAGCAGATTGGTACCCGGAGAAATTCACGGCTCAAAAGCAGCTGATACTGGTGGTTGATTTATTAGTGTAAAATTGACACTAATATTTTAAATGTCAAATCGACACACAAAAATTTCCATAAAATAACCGTGTCTTGGGATCCGCCAGAAACCCAGAATCAGCGCTACCGGAAGTTCAGGCCACAAACCCGATCAGGAAGGAATAAAATTCAAGAAGGAGTCGCTATTTTGTTGATACTTAGCCATATCTACCTGGTAGTAATAGGCACCCCGTTTTGAAAAACCTTTCTGTTTCTCATCCAGCTTGATCAGCAGATTCGTCGAGAGAATTTTCCGGCTGAAGTTGCGCTTATCGAAGTCTGTATTATAGATAGCGTCGTACAGCTTCTTCAGTTGGGGAATCGTGAATTTGTTGGGCAATAATTCAAAGCCGATGGGATGCTGTGCCGCTTTGTAGCGTAACCGCCTTATAGCCAGCTCAACCATGTCACCATGATCGAACAGTAAAGGGGGCAGGTCGTAGATGGAAAACCAGTGAGCCTGAAATGTCTCCGAAATCTTCGATTCGTAATCCGCCACTTTAACCAGCGAGAAGTAAGCGACAGATATAGTGCGAACAATCGGATCACGGTGTGGATCGCCAAAGGCAAATAATTGCTCAAGGTATACGTTGGTTAGCCCGGTGAGTTCGAACAGGATGCGGGCTGCGGCTTGCTCGAGGCCTTCATCCGGTTGCAACCACCCCCCCATAAGCGACCAGGTTTTCTCCTCTACGCCACGTTTAACCAATAAGACCTTTAAGCTTTCACCGTCGAAACCAAAAATGATGGAATCCAGCGCCAGTAAATAGGGATGTTGCTGTTTATACTGATCTAACATAGGCGACTGCCAGGCCTGGATTTTTATTTTATGAACGAAAGTAAACGATAGCCCCAATTAAAACTAAGTGGCTATCTGTTTTCTATACGGGATTCATCCGCAACATCGCTGGATTACGTTCCGGCTTGGAGACAATAGCTTTTTCCGCTATCGCCTGCTTGTCACCTTTATTCAACACTGGAGGTATAGGCTATTCACCGTTTGGAAACCCTAGTATAGCAGGCAACTTATTTACTGTCCTTTGGGTGCTCTGCAGTATAGATTTTAACAGATAAAGCCGTTGGCGGGTTAAGAGAGCATGCGTATCCATGAAGAACTGGTTCTGTTTTTTAGCGTCCTTAAGTGGATTACTCTTTCCATACTAATCGGCAGCCTGACGGGTTTGGCCGCATCCGGATTTATTCTATTTATTCATTACGTGATCGAGCAGAGTGATCACTATGAGCATGTTTTTTATTTGCTTCCAATCAGTTTTTTTTTGGCTAACCTGCTTAGTCAATTCGTTCTGAAGCAGCACGTTGGCACCGATGCTCTCATTGCTGCTATTAACCGAAATTACGGAAAAATTGAAGGGAGCTTCGTGCCGACAAAAGTGGTCAATGTTATCCTGATTCTGGCGACGGGTGGTTCGGCCGGTAAAGAGAGTCCCTGTGCTCAAATCGGGGCCGGTCTTGGTAGCCTCTGTGCCAATCTGTTTCGGGTTGACGATCTGGACCGGCGAAAAATGGTCTTGTGCGGCTTCTGCGCCGGTTTTGCCTGTGTGTTCGGCGCTCCCATTGCAGGTGCCTTGTTCGGCATTGAATTGCTGGCCGTAGGCGTTATTCTCTACGATGTATTGCTGCCCGCTTTCGTGGCGTCCATCACGGCTTATCAGGTTTCTTCAGCGCTGGGAGTTACTTTTTTTTATTATCCACTTCAATTTGTTCCGTCGTTCGGACAGGGCTTTTTTCTTCAGTTGCTGGGCGGTGGCATCTTCTTTGGCCTATGTGCCTATGGGATCATTCGAGCCATTCAGGCCAGTACAGCTTTTACAAACGCTATTCCCATTTGGCGTCCCTGGAAAGGCCTGCTGGGCGGCCTGGTATTGGTGGGGTTGACCCTTTTATTTTCGCGCGCTTACCTGGGACTCGGCCTCGACCTGATGGAAAACTGCATAAAAGGCTATCCTGTTGTTTCCTATACGTTTTTGCTAAAAGCCCTTTTTACCATCATTACCCTCAGCATTAGCCGGAGTGGTAGCGTCATTACCCCTATTTTATTCATTGGTGCCACCGCTGGTAGCTTCTACGCGGAAGTTGTCGGAGCAGACCGCTCGACATTTGCGGCTATTGGATTTGTAAGCCTGTTGGCGGGCGCTGCCAATGCACCCATTGGCTGTAGTATCTTAGCGATTGAGCTATTTGGCGCTACAGTCGCTCCCTACGCTGCGGTTGCCTGCGTGATTAGTTTTCTGTTGTCGGGGCATCGTAGTCTGTATAGCTCCCAACTTCTGACCATCAGTAAATCGGCGGCTATCCGGCTTAAACTAGGGAAAGAAATCAGCGCCATACCAGAAAGACCTAATCAGATCACGATCGGCTGGCCGCATTGGCTGCGAAAACTCAGGCAAATCTTTCGAAAGCGTTATTGAGCTTACTGGCAATAAAAAGCAGGGTGAATAGAATATACCGATTGGAAATCACTACTTTAACCAATTATGAAAGTATTGCTCGTTGAAGATGAAGTAAGTCTGGCATCGTTCATCCGCAAAGGCATCGAGAGTGAAGGGTATGAAATTGATGTTGCCTATGACGGACTGGTGGGGAAACACCTGGCTGATTACAATCGGTACGACATTATTATTCTGGATGTTAATTTGCCCTTCATCAATGGATTTGAGCTGTGCCGATATATCAAGCAGCAATCGCCCCAGCAGGCTGTCCTGATCCTAACAGCTATGGATAGCCTGTCCGACAAAGAAAGCGGATTTGGCGCCGGAGCCGATGATTACCTGGCCAAGCCGTTTGTCTTCCGGGAACTGGTTCTACGGATAAAAGCACTGGTCCGCCGGACTACGGCATTTTCCGGATTAGCTCCGACAATCCGGGTGGCGGATCTGGTACTGGATACGGTGGCTCACTCCGTAAGTCGGGCCGGGCAGCCGATTGATCTTACCGCCCGCGAATACGCTTTACTGGAATACCTGATGATCAACCAGGGCCGAACCGTCAGCCGGGTCGATATTGCGGAGAAAGTCTGGGATCTGCACTTCGATACGAACACCAATGTCATCGACGTCTATATTAATTATCTACGCAAGAAAATAGACAGAGACTTTAGCCCTAAATTATTACACACAGTTGTAGGAATGGGGTATGTCTTACGAGGCTAGGTATGCAGATCAAACATAAACTCATTCTGTGGTTTTCGTCGCTGGTGGCCATAATCCTGCTGGTTTTTTCAGCGTATATATACAGTACCTATGCCAGCTTCCGACAACGTTCTATCGAAGATCGCCTGGAACGAAAGGCGCGCGTAACGGAGCAGTTGCTCACGCTCAGAGGAGCCGTCGCAGGTAGCGTCATAAGCTCGATGCCCGAACAAGTCGAATTTGTTTACTCGCCTACCGATAGCCTGATTTATGCCAGCCAGCCGACAAACGACTTCGTAGCTCCTCCCGCTTTTCGCCAACGCGTTCGGCGGGAACGTCTGGTACGGTTTCAGTACGAAAGCCCCGGCCATACGTACCGTAAAGATGGCGTAGCACTGACCTATCCGGGGGTTTCGCCCTCCGCCGATGGGCAGGAATATGTGGCCATCGCCACAGCCTATGACCAGGACGGATATCAGCGACAGAGAGATTTGCGCGACCTGTTTATCGCTGGAAATGTAGCGGCCATTAGTCTGGTTATTTTGCTGGGTTACTTTTTTTCCCGGCAGGCCCTTAAGCCATTGAATGACCTGATCGATCAGATAAACACGCCTACAGCGACGTCTACCCCCTTTCGACTGCGGACTGAAAATCCCCAGGATGAAGTGGGCGTATTGGCACAGGCATTCAACGACCTGCTGACCCGACAGGAACGATTAGTCGAGAATCAACGCGCGTTTATTGCTCAGGCTTCGCATGAACTGCGAACGCCCCTGACCACGATCAAAGGCTGGCTGGAAACGTCCATGCTATATGATGCGGACGCGGATAGCCTCAAACGAGGTATGATCCAGGCCATTACGGAACTGGATAAGCTGACGGCCCTGTCTAATGGCTTGTTACAACTGGCCCGCATTGATGGCGTCGATGCTCAACTGGAACGCCAGCCCCTTGAACTGGTCGAGATTGTCCTCGATGCCGCCGACACGCTCGGTCAACAGCGCCATGGGCAGTCCCTGTCCGTACAACTAAGCGATGGTGTTCTCGAACAACCAACGCCCATTACAATCTGGGGTAATTCGTATTTATTGAAAACAGCCCTACTGAATCTATTGGACAATGCCGCTAAATATTCTAGTGGCCAGCCTGTTACGCTATGTCTGGAAATGGATACCGAAGAGCGGGCTCGTATCCGCATCGAAGACCAGGGCATTGGCCTTGCGCCAGGCGAAGAAGAACGGATTCTGGTGCCGTTGGTACGAGGTTCTAATGTACAATCAATTGATGGCTTCGGTATTGGGTTAACCCTCGCCCATCGCATTATCACGTTGCATCAGGGTAAGCTCCTGTTACGCCCCCGGCCAGGCAAGGGTACAATTACGGAAGTTAATTTGCCATTATACCGACCTTAATTTTACCCATTCTAATACTAACTAATTTGGCTCTAATCTGGCTCTAATATCTGCCCCCTAGCTTTGCCTCATTCACTCAAAGAGGCTCATGCGTAGCAAAAGAACCCTAAATTTCTGGACACCCGTAATCCTGGCCAGTTTCTGGCTCAGTCAAAGTTGGGCGCAATCGGGTTCTTCATTGTCGACTCAGGCAACCCAGCTGACCTTGCCCAAAGCGCTTGAACTGGCCCGAACGAATTACCCCAGCCTACGGGGTAAACTGGCCACGATTCGAGCTACCGAAGCTGAAGCTCAGGCCTTAACGTTTGCGCTGCTGCCACAGGCGGGCGTTCAGGCACAGGCGCTAAATGCAACGTCCAATCAGGTGCGGGGCGCCTACGTGTCTAATGGTGGATTGCTCCTCCCTATTTCCGGCGTACGGACCGATGGATTTAATACCAATGCCACCTGGACCAGTGGGGCTTCGATGGTCATTGACTGGGAAGCCATTGCATTCGGACGCCGACAGGCCCGACGTGTACAGGCGCGGTTGGCCGTTGAGCAGGCCCAGGCCGACTACGAAGGCGAGTCGTTTACCCATCAGGTTCGGGTGTGCGATGCGTATTTGCTGGCCTTAAACGCTCAAAAATCCGTTGCGCTGCAAACCGCCAATCTTCAGCGGGCGCAGGAGCTCCAGCGGATCATCCGGGCCAGCACCGAAGGTGGCCTTAGACCCGGTATCGACAGCGCCGTTGCCAATACCGAAGTGGCCCGCGCCCAGTTGCAAGTGCTGGAAAGCCAGCAACTGGCTCAGCAGCAAGTGCTTCGCCTTACCGAATTGATTGGCCAACCCAATCCGACGGTGTCGTTGGACTCCATGGCTTTTTATAATCAACTCCCCCAGTTGCCCCTGGCCCCCGGCAGCAATCCGTCGCTTCATCCGCAACTTCGCGTATTTCAAAAGAATATTGACCTGGGACGAGCGGGTGAAACTTTATTGAAAGCTGCTGCACTACCGTCGATTTCAGTGCTTGGTTCGCTTCAGGGACGCGGTTCCGGCATCAGTGAACAGGCCCAGCCCGATGGTTCGTTTCGCATCGATCCGTCGCTGGGCGCTGGCCTGCCTCTGCGCTCCTTTAACTACATCGTGGGCGTAACGGCCCTCTGGCACCCCACGGATTTATGGCGTACCAAATATGCGGTATCGGCCCAGCGGGAACGGATCAATGCCAGCCAGCAAGTCTACGATCAGCAAGCGCTGGGCATCCAGGCCGCCGGGCAAAATGCAGTGTTGCAGCTGCAACTGGCTCAGGCACGCGCCCGGCAGGCTCCACTTCAGCTGGATGCGGCCAGACAGGCCTTTCGTCAATCTCAGGCCCGGTATGAATCGGGGCTGGACAATATTCAGGCGTTAACCCAAACGAGCGCGCTGCTCAACCGAGCGGAGATTGATCAGGCACTGGTCACCAATAGCGTGTGGCGGGCACTCCTGTTACGAGCGGCTACGTTCGGTGATTTAGACTCATTTCTTCAACAACTTCCCCGCTAACTGCCATGATCAAAGCTGCCCTGGCCAAACCCATTACCGTCATCGTCGCGCTGGCAGGAGTTGTTCTGTTTGCGGTGCTGGCGCTGCTTCAGATTCCGGTCGATATTTTTCCGCGGCTCAACCTGCCCACGATTTACATTGCCCAGCCCTACGGCGGTATGACCCCCGCCCAGATGGAAGGATTCATTGCCACCCGCTACCAGAACCAGCTGCTGTATGTATCGGGTATCAAGAATGTGGAAGTGAAGAACATTCAGGGGCTTTGCCTGGTCAAATGTAGCTTTTACGAAGATGTCAATATGGCGCAGGTATCGGGCGAAGTGGCTAACCAGGTCAGTCGGGTCATGAACTACCTGCCACCGGGCACCGTGCCGCCCACTGTTGTCCGGTTCGATGCGTCGAGCTTACCCGTGGGTCAGCTGGTGTTCAGGAGCCGTCGGGCCTCGCTGGGTGAAATGCAGGACCTGGCCTCAACTCGGATCCGTCCCCTGTTTTCCCAAATTCCGGGCGCATCAGCTCCCCCTCCGTTCGGTGGTAACGAACGTACGGTGGTCGTCAAAGTCGATCCAGAACGGATGCGCAGCTACGAGCTGACGCCCGACGAAATTGTGCAGGCGGTGGTAAAAAACAACCAGATTTCGCCCGCCGGCAGTGTACGTATGGGCGACTACACCGTCATGACGCCCAGCAATACAGTACTCGACAAGGTAAGCGAATTTTTGAACATTCCGCTGCGCAAAGGCGTGGGTCCCACTGTGTTTTTACACGATGTGGCAACGGTCGAAGACGCCACCGACATTACGGTAGGGTATGCGCTGGTCAATGGTAAACGGTCGGTTTATATACCGGTAACCAAAAGTGCCGATGCCTCGACCATGAGCGTGGTGAATGCGCTGAAGGCCAAACTCCCCGAAATGAAGGCGCTGCTGCCGGACGATGTGCAGCTCACCTATGAATTTGACCAGTCGGTTTACGTCACGCAGGCGGTGCATAGCCTGGCTGTGGAAGGTGGTTTGGGAGCAATTTTGACGGGTCTGATGGTGCTGCTCTTCCTGGGTGACTGGCGCAGTTCGCTGATTGTGATTCTGACTATTCCGGTTTCGATCCTAAGCGCCATTTTACTGCTGAACCTGACGGGGCAGACCATCAACATCATGACGCTGTCGGGATTAGCGCTGGCTATCGGGATTCTGGTCGATCAGGCAACGGTAGTGATTGAAAACATTCACCAGCACCTGGAAATGGGCGGGAGCACGAAAGCTAAGCCCAAAGCCCGCGCCATTCTGGATGCCTGCCAGGAAATGTCGTTCCCGCTCCTTCTGATTACACTCTGTATTCTGGCGGTTTTTGCTCCAGCCTTCCTCATGAATGGCGTACCGCGCGGGATGTTCCTGCCGCTATCGCTGTCGGTTGGCTTTTCGATCATAGCCTCGTATATACTGTCGCAGACGTTTGTGCCGGTCGTAGCCAACTGGTGGCTGAAAAGCCACGCACATGCTCAACCCCATGAGCTAGCTCTTTTGCCCGATCTGGATAATCAGCCCCAAGGGCAGCAGGAGTTGTATAAAGAAACGCATACCGAAAAAGTGACGGGTTTCGAGCGCTTTAAACTCGGTTACCTACGGCTCCTCGACGGTTTACTGGCCCGGCGGGCGCTGGTCATTGGGATTTATGCGCTGGTGTGTGCGCTGTTGATTGGCGTTGGGTTCACGCAGATTGGCCAGGATATGATGCCGCGCCAGAATCATGCACACCAGTTTCAAGTACGTATTGTTGGGCCGCAGGGATTACGGATCGAACGCACCGAGGAACTGACCAAACGGGTGATCAAACAGATTAACGACCTTGTTGGTGAGCATAACGTATCGATTTCGTCGGCCTTTGTCGGCATGACACCGTCCAGTTACGGCACCAGCGCGCTGTATGTATTTAATGCCGGGCCCCACGAAGCCGTTCTGCAAATCAACCTTTCCGAAGAATACAAAGTCGAGTCGCTCGATGCACTCAAAGAGCAGATTCGTCAGCGGGTTCGCCAAAAAATGCCTAACGTCCGCCTGTCGTTCGAGCCCATCGACTTGACCGACAAGATCATGAGCCAGGGAGCGCAAACGCCCATCGAAATTCTGGTTGGAGGAAAAGACCTCACCGAAGGCCAGCACTACGCCAATCGATTGTTGACGCACCTGCGCACCATTCCATATCTGCGTGACCTGCGAATCAATCAGCCGCTGAGCTACCCAACGGTGTCGGTTAAAATAGACCGGGAGCGAGCGGCTCAGTTGGGACTAAGTATCGACGAAATTTCCAAATCGCTGGTGGCCGCTACCTCATCGAGTCGATTTACCGCCAAAAACCTATGGCTCGATCAGTCGAAAGGCTTTGCCTATCAGGTACAGATTCAGTTGGAGCAGGATCAGATGAAGTCGGTAGCAGACATTCAGGCGATTCCGTTGGTGAAAGGACAGCTTCGTCCAACCCTGGGCGACGTAGCGAACATCACGCCAACCACCGCACCGGGTCAGTATGACCGGATCGGCCCCCGGCGAATCATAACTGTCTCGGCCAACATTAACAACCGGGATTTAGGTACGGCCACCCGCGATGTACAGGCAGCCATTACTGCGGCTGGCGATCCACCCAAAGGCTCCGTGGTTGAACTGCGTGGCCTGGCTCAACTGCTTCAGGAAACGCTCAGTAGCTTACAGTTCGGATTAGGACTAGCCATTGTGGTCATCTTCCTGCTACTGGCCGCCAATTACCAATCGTTCAAAGTGGCCAGTGTGGTACTGGTGAGCATTCCGGCGGTACTGGCGGGCTCACTAACCTTGTTGCTCATTACGGGGCAGACGTTAAATCTGCAATCGTATATGGGCATTATTATGTCGGTGGGTGTATCGGTAGCCAATGCGCTGCTGTTGGTAACGAATGCAGAATCGTTGCGGCTTCGCTACCGCGACGCCAGGGCAGCGGCACGGGTAGCGGGGGCGGCACGTCTGCGCCCAATTCTCATGACGGCATTAGCCATGATTGCCGGGATGATGCCGATGGCCAGCGGCCTTGGTGAATCCGGCGAACAAACCGCGCCATTGGGCCGGGCGGTGATTGGTGGATTACTCTTCTCGACCGTGGCTGCGTTGTTGATTCTGCCCGTCGTTTTTGCCTCGGTGCAACGAAAAACAACGTTCGATTCGCCCTCCCTCGATCCGGATGATCCAACCAGTACGGCCTACGATGGCCAGCACCCAGCTCTTGCCGAAAGCACACTTACCTTCTAATCAGCCGACCAACACTATGGATCTATACGCTGTTCTCCGATCAAGCCTGCGCCTAACCCTTCTGGTGAGTATGACTTTTCTACTCAGCCAGTGTGGAAACTCGTCGGCGGAAAAAAATAAGATAGCCGAAACGCCGGTTGATGAAGAAATCCGGTACGAAGCCATTCGGGTTACCGCTTCCCGCCCCACTTCAGAATTGAATCTGCCCGGTGAGCTGGAGAGCTATTATGAAACAGATCTATACCCCCGCGTCAGCAGCTACGTGAAAGCCCTGCATGCCGATATTGGTGATCAGGTGCGCAAAGGGCAGGTTCTGGCCGAATTGGAAGCGCCCGAACTAACGGCCAACCTGACGGAAGCTTATTCGAAAGTAAAAGCGGCCGAAGCCGTTTATGGAGCCAGCAAAGGTATTTTTCTGCGGGTGTTACGTACCAGCCGAACTGCGGGTGCTATCTCTCCTGTCGATCTGGAAACCGCCCGGACTAAAGCGATTTCCGATAGTCTGGCTGTTGTGGCAGCCAATGCTCATTATAGTTCCGTGCAGCAACTCGTGAGTTACCTGAAAATTACCGCGCCCTTTAACGGTGTTATTACCGACCGTCGGCTTTCGCCGGGGGCATTCGTGGGACCAGGCGGACAAAATGGCGTTCCTATCCTGAAGATCAAACAGCTCGACCGGTTGCGGCTGCGGATCGCCGTTCCGGAAGCTTACCTGGGTGACATTCGTCGGGGGGCTCCGGTTCAGTTTTCCGTACGTAGTTTTCAACATCAGACCTTTACGGGACGTATCAACCGTATCTCCAACAACGTCCGGCCTGAAACCCGGTCAGAAATGGTTGAGATCGATTTCTCGAACAAAAGCAGCAAGCTGAAACCCGGTA
This sequence comes from Spirosoma horti, assembly GCF_054776595.1. Taxonomy (NCBI): domain Bacteria; kingdom Pseudomonadati; phylum Bacteroidota; class Cytophagia; order Cytophagales; family Cytophagaceae; genus Spirosoma; species Spirosoma horti. Next base: position 767,631 of record NZ_BAAHBQ010000002.1, on the reverse strand, counting down.
TGTTTGCCTCGGTGCGGTTGCCCGTCAATTCATCGGGCGAAGGAAGTCTATATGTACCGAAATCGGCGGTTGTTAGTACGATCGATCGGACGTTTGTCCAGAAAATTGTGAATGGCAAAGCCGTTCGGACAACGGTGCAAAAAGGCGACGATGCGGCCGGACAGACGCAGGTTTTTGGCGACCTGAAGCCGGGTGATATAATTCTGGAAACAGCCAGTGAAGATCTGGCCGACCAGGCTGCGGTTAAAACACAGTTGGTAAACCAGTAGCTATGCATAACCAGTTTTCGTTTTTCCGGTAAACTCAGTAGGCGCATAAGCCCACAGGCACTCCCTAAACGCTTCTAACTACAGCCAGTCCCTTGTCATGCGAAGCTGATTACCCTTACATATTAGGATAAATTTTTAACTTATAAGATACTTTATTTACCAAATATCAAATATATGACAATAAGAACTTACCGTAAATCAATAATCAGTAAATTGCCGAACCTATAATTGGTAAGCTAAAGGATAGGTATAGAGCTTCTGGGTAAATCCATGGCGTCGAGGACAGTCAAGTATGACGGACGATCTTACCGGCTTACCAGAACACAAACAAACGAACTGGACTATTCTGAAGTATATGAAACCGGGCTACCCAATTGCCGAGAATGAATTTCAACGTCTTGTTGACCTAGCCGACTTTGATCTGGATTATACATCCCTGCAGGACAAGTTTAAGGATCTGACTACCCTCGCAGCTAAAGTTACGGGGACCGACATTTCTTTAATTAATCTTATTGATTCCTACACACAGTGGACAATTACTAATCACGGGCTGGATTTACAGTTCATGCCCCGGGAAGAATCCGTCTGTCAATACACCATCCTGGAGGAGGATAGCTTTGAGGTCAAGGACTTACAAAACGATGATCGATTTGCCAAACAGTGGTACGTAGCCGAAGATCCTCGACTGCGGTATTACTTTGGCATACCTCTCAAGTCGAGTAAGGGCAACTCACTGGGCGCGCTTTGTGTACTCGATACGACCCCTAAAGAGATTTCTCCCGAGAAAATTGAACTCTTACGAATTATAGCCGCTGAAATCGTTAGCCGACTGAACACCGTCCGGGAAATTCACTACCTGAAACGGCACGCGTCTGAACTGAATGAATCACGCAAACGGGTAGCGCATGACATTCGGGGGCCGTTAGGCGGCATTATTACCATGGCTCAACTAGTTACCAGCAGCGGGGATACGATCAAGCTTAAAGAGATGCTGGAATTTATCGAGCTAATTCAAATGAGCAGTAAATCGCTGCTCGAACTGGCCGATGAAATACTCGTTCAGGACGATAAGTGGAAAAACAAAAATGAGTCGGCAGAAGAGGTATTCAACCAGGTAAAATTGAAGGAGACCTTAGAAAAGCTGTACACCCCTCAGGCAATGGTAAAAGGGGTTCAGCTGTCTGTCACGACAGATACCTCTACGGAACTGATGCCTTTTTCCCGCAATAAGGTACTTCAGATTGTTGGCAATTTGATTTCAAATGCCATCAAATTCACTCCGCAGGAAGGCCGCGTTGAGGTCAACACCAAGCTGACCATGGAGGGCACACACAATATGCTCCGCCTTACGGTTCAGGACACAGGCGTGGGTATGAGTGAGGAAAAAGTCAACCACATTCTCAACGGCCAGGGCCAATCCAGCCAGGGCACCGCCGGGGAATCGGGTTATGGATTTGGCTTACCGCTGGTCAAACACCTGGTCGATACCCTGAACGGATCAATGACGATTCACTCAACTCCCGGCGATGGAACCTGCTTTACCGTTAGCCTGTCGCAGGCCAAAACCAGGTGACGTGTTTTTTGAACGCATACTAACTCGTAAACGATGCAGGCTATAAGTAGTCTGCATCGTTGTTTTTATACCCTTCAACATGCGTTTGCTCGTGCATGCTATCCGGTGTTGATTACCACCTTGCCAAGAGTTGTTCCAGGTAGCTGGAATCAGTATTGCTCCCCGAACAAGTTCTGGTTCTCGACCAGACTACCTGCATTTCTAATGCCGTTCTAATGTGGCTCTAACACGAGCCTAACACCGGTGAGCGACCTTTGTAAAGTCAACCAGCAGATGAGATTCATTGATCTCACGGCGGTCTGGATCTGACTAAATAAACACACAAACCATGAAACGGATCGTATTAATTGCAGCCCTCAGCGGCCTTTCGCTCGTAACAGCCTCGGCCCAGGATGATCGGAAAGTACGGAACGACCACACGTATTCGACTCATAATTACAAACACGCCAATAAAGCAGCCACGGCTCGCCAATGGGAAAACAAGTCAGGCGCTTCAGTCCAGGCACCAGGGTTAACCATGGGTCCGCTGGCCAACTACAAACACCCGGTACCGGGTGCCGCGCCTGTGGGTGGCGTGGTGATGCCGCACACGCCGGAAACGGATGTAACCCTCCGGAATTATAAAATTCAGCGCGTGAGCGTGCCGAACTCCACCGCTACCGAACTGGCCAAGTCCGGCAATTCGACACCTGGCCAACAGAACCCTCCTCAAACGGGGCAGTAAGTGTACAGACAAGAGTTTAACGACTGGATAGCTACCTCTTTTGATTTAACTATTCACGCACGGTGCCTGCGTCTCGACAGCCGATGGCGAATCGAGCTCAGGCACCGTGCGTATTTAACCGAAGACTGGCCCTTATTCTTTTCATAAAGTATGTATTCACCCGATGTAGCCGTGGGGCTGGGCAGTATTGTTTACGCCCTGTCAAAATCAGACGGCCAATTGCAGCCGCAGGAAGCAAAAGCAGTCCGCCAATTGCTGGCAGCTTATCCCTATGGCAGCCTGACAATTGGGGCTGTTTTCCTGCGCGATCATGTAGGCGAAAGCGTTGAAGAGGCCTTCGCCTTTGGCCTTCGCCGGATGACTCATAAACGGGACGAACTCAGCCAGCAAACGAAAAAACGGTTCATTCACCTCCTGCTTCGGGTGGCGAAGGCCCACCATGGTGTTTCGCTCGAAGAACGAGCATTTATCTGGCGGTTCTGGCGAGCAATCAAGTTCTTATAAAAAAGGGCTGCCATTCACTCGAATGGCAGCCCTTTGCGGGTTCAGGAGGAAATTTATTTTAGTTGATAGCCACCAGACGGTTGGGAAAACTGGGCTGGTTAGTTGATAAGGTCACCGAGTGAGTCGTTACGTCAACGCCGTTACTGACCCGCACCTGATACACTCCGTCGGGCAAATCAGTCAATGTCAGGCGAAGACGAGCCACCGTTTCTTTTTTGGCGACCCGCTGAGCAAACAGTACTTTACCATCTGCATTCACCAGTTGAATATCGACCGCACCCGTCGCTTCTTTGTCGACAGCGACTTGAAGCTTTCCTGCTGCGGTAGTATACATTCCCGTTTTGTAGCTGGCTACTGTAGCAGGGCGTCCCCCAGGATTGGCATCAGCAAATGAAGCCTGGAACGTAGCGATGGTTAAGGAAAAGGCAATGACGAGGGGATTAATGAGCGCTTTCATGATCTATGTGTTTTTGTGATTAATGATCTGTTTTGATAGGTCAAAGGTCGGCACACAGCAGAGGAAGCCCTGTCACAAATGAGTCAATCGCTGATACTTTTGGGAATAGATGTCTCGCCAACCCGCGTGGGTACTGGCAAACCTGAAATCATGAAGCAAAAACAGAGAGAAAAACGGATGGGCGAAAGGCCTGCGGCTAACGATGAGTTACAGTGCCAGACAAAAGAAGCATGATACCCTCACCAGTGATCACCGGTTTTGGGGAGGCATCTATCGTTCGCCATCAGCCGTTTGCTACCGACCAACCTGAGTGGTGGTATACAGTGTACCGAAGTTTTGGACCAACTGGCCGAACGGCGGGCGACGCTGCTTAAACGGATTAGCCGATAAACGCACAGCACAACCTACGTGGGTATATAAAGGATTCAGGAGATTGGCCCGATGATGGGGCGAATTAAGCCACTGCATCACCGCATACCGGGCATAAGCCGCGTAGGTATAAGGTCCATACAATTGCTTATTCTCCGAATCCAGGTAGTCGTATTGTTGACGCCGGGCATTGAACCGCACGCCAAACCACTCGGGTGTATCGATGGTCTGGTATTTACCGATGTTTTCGGCTATCCTGCTGAAGCGGTTTGTCTGTTTCTGAACCCGTTTCAGCAGCGTCAGGTCAGATAGCTTATAGAGGTCTTCATGACTCGTATAGTCATACTGGATCATTGATTCGGCATGGCTTCGGGCAGCCCGGTACAAGGCCCAATCGAACTGGAGAATGGGCAAGCCCGCTACACGGCGGGCTTCATTGGTAGCCTGAAACAAAGCGACATCCAGAAGAGCGCTATCAGGCTTAGTCAGCACCATCGTCTGCTGACTAATCGGTTGCGCGAAAAATGCTTCATCGCTTAGCAAATAAGCTTCCGATAAGCCAGTTAGGCTGGTTAACCAACGACCTACCTGAAACACGATCCACCAGTTCATCGCTAACTGACTTAAAATGAGTTCATCAAGTTAAACAGGCTACCCATTTATTCCAAGAAGATCCCTAGTTTTTACCTGTTCGTAATACTGGGCGCGGTTTTGAACGAACAATCTACCTTCATTTAGTCGCGTTCTCAGTTGAGCTGGTGGTGGCTGGTTTTAAAAAATTGTTGTCGGCCAGCCAATCGGCCATCCGCTGCGGCCAGGTGTTGATCGACTTTAATTTAGACCGATCGCCCATATTGAAACCGTGTTTCCCCTGCGTATAGATATGGGCTTCCACCGGTACCTTGGCCGCCCGATACTTCTGAAGTAAAGTGACAACAGGTCCCGAACAGCACATATCGTCGTTGGCGGCCAGCATAAAGGCGGGTGGTGCGTCGGCGGGTACGGTTTCGGGAACACCGAGCGGACCCGGGTAAATCAGTATCTGGAAATCGGGCTTTCCATTGAGCTGGTCTATGGGATCGGGTGCATCAGCAGCGCCTTTGCCGGGCGCATACGCCACCATTTCGACCACTTCGCCACCCGCCGAAAAACCGAGCATACCCAGCCGATTGGGGTCAATGCCAAACTCCTTTGCTCTGCTCCGTACGAGTCGCATGGCCCGGTAAGCATCTTCACGCGGGTGTTTATCGAGCGAATAAGGCGAATTCTCTTCCCGAGCCAGCCGATATTTGAGCACAAAAGCGGCTACCCCGATGCTATTGAGGTACTCGGCTGGCTGACGGCCTTCGGCGTTGAAAACAAGCTCACGATGTCCGCCACCGGGGCAAATAACAACGGCCGCTCCCGTCGCTTTCTCTTTGGGTGGCAAATAGACGGTTATAGATGGGTTATTGATATGGCGCACCCAGTAATCTTTGGCCTGTTCGGGTTCCGTGCGTCGGTCCTCGAAGCCAGGTGCCCCTTTCGGCCAAAGGGATATCTCGACCGGGCTTCCCTGCGCCGAAACGGCAATAGGAAATCCACCTAGCAGCAGGACTACGACGAATCGGTAAACTAACGATGTAGGGTTCAGCATAGCGAGTTGTGTTAAACAGCCATTAATAGTCGAGCCGGGCCAGGTAATCGTAATCATATTTGGCGCTCTCAAGGGCCGTTTTTGGATATTCTTCCTGCTCGACAAAGAAGTATTTCACCCCCGACTTATCCATGTTCTGCAACATCTGTTTCACATTGATCTGCCCCTTGCCAAACTCCGTGCTTTCTTTTTTTGCTTTGTCCATGTCTTTGAGATGCCATAACGGAAAACGACCCGGATATTTCTTAAAATAAGCCAGCGGATCGTTGCCGGTTACGATGACCCAGCCTAAGTCCATCTCCATTTTAACGAGATTTGGGTCTGTACGATCCAGCAAAATATCGTACAGCACCTTCCCGTCTACTTTGTCGAACTCATACTCGTGGTTGTGGTACCCAAACACCAGATTGGCTTTTTTACAGGCTTCGGCCGCTTTCGAGAAGGCATCGGCACAACGCTGGTAATTGGCGACGGTCTGGCCCTCCGATGGCAGTGATGAGCATACCAGATAGGTTTGGCCCGCTTCGGCGGCCATATCGATGGAACGTTGCCAATCCTTGTCGATGTGCACATGCCCACTGCGAACGGTCATTCCCAGATCATTGGCAATCTTTTTGATTTCTTTGGGTTGCAGACCATAAAAATTCCCTTTGTCACTGCGGGCCGACTCCAGCTCTTTATAGCCGATTTTAGCCAGTTTTTTCAAGGTACCAGCGGCATCGCCCAGCATCTCTTTCCGAACGGTGTATAGCTGAATACCGACATTCTTCACCTTCGCGGCTTTTGCCAGATTGGGAGCTAACAGCGCACCGGCCGCCAAACAACCCGATGTTTTCAAAAATGTGCGTCTCGTCTGCATAAATAGGTACGGGTTAAAATAGCCGGAAGCCGTCAGGCAATTTTCGGCAGTGGTGGCTTCGGCAGTTCATAAAAAAGTTAAGAGATAGTCCTTGTCATTCGTACACAACGACTTGACTGCCTGACGCCAGCGGTCGTTTTATGCCTGAATACTCTATAAAGGGAAACCAACGTATTCTCTACGGTTTACTTCGCCATTATATTTAATTGACGGGTAATTCAGGTAATCTCAAGTGGAGAGCGCCTACCCGATGCAACTATGTTTGTCGTTTTTCAAAACAAAAAGTCCCGCTCGACCGAGCGGGACTTTTTGGGTATAGCTATACTTATTGATCAATAACGCTCATTGCCTTCGTCTTCTTCCTCGGCCAGCTCTGTGATTTCAGCATCCAGTTCGTCGTCCGACAAATCGTCGCTGGCATCATCCACAAACTCGTCAAGTTCTGCATCGTTGGAGAGCTCATCGGTAGCATGACGTGCCGTAGCCGTATCGGTATACAGCAACGTGTCTGTGGCCTCGTCGTCTCCCTGATTCATGATATCAGGTTCGTTGTTGACGCCCAGCCCGGCATATACGACGGCATCCTGCTCCGCATCATTTTCGGGCATATTCGTATTTTGGGGCGACATGCCTTCCAATGGCCCGCCTGTACTTTGGTCAACCTGTTGCTGACCGGAGCTACTCGTATTTTCCATAGTGATTGCGTTGCTGGTGGTGAATGACTGGCTTAACTGCCTGCCAGTTTCCGGTCACCAGTTGTTCCTCTCTAACTACCGGAAATAAAAAGAGTTTTCAGAAATTCCGGTGTTATTTCCAGACAACTACTTTCTGAACCTGAATAGGGCGGTTGTCTGTCATGAGCCGTAACAGATACGTGCCGTCGGCCAGATTCCCCAGATCAAGAATCGTTTCAACACCCGTCTTGACGGCCTGTATGGGTAACATGGATTGGCCCGATAACGACACCAGTTCGATGCGGCCATCGAAGTGCGGACGAACCGTCAGGTAGCGGTCCGTTGGGTTCGGGAATACCCAGGGACTGACCGGCTCGTCTTCGATGACGCCCGTTACGACCACTTTCTGCGAGGTATTTTTGAGGTAACGCAAGCCACCGGCCGTGCTGCCCAGCATCAGATCGGGAAGCTGATCGCCATCGAGATCGGCAACGGCGGCAATCAGCCCTTTGCCGGGCAGCCCCACCGACGCCAGCGAGTCAATCAGCGTAAACGACTGGTCGGGGCGGTCGGGAAACTGATATACGCGAACCGTACCATTGTCGGCTGCGGCAATCAGTTCATTTTTTTGATCGCCGTTGAGATCGGCAACAACCAGCGAACGGGCTTTTGCGTAGACAAAATCGTCGGTAGTGAATCCGCCAAAAGTCTGGTTCTGCAATTGAAATACCGGCTTGGCCGCCGTTCCGGTGTTTCGGTAGTACAAAATAGTCCCGAAGTTATAGCGGCCAATCAGCAGGTCAGGTTTACCATCTTTATCGACATCGGTTACGGTCAGCAGGTCGAGGAAGCCCATCAGATCGGGCTTAGGCCAGCGGATAGCTCCGGCCAGATTGTACTGAGCGGCAGCCCCTTTGGCCGCCGAATTAATGAGCACCCGTATCTCAACATCCGTTGCCGAAGCGCCGGTAAGCACCAGATCCAGGCTTCCGTTATTATCCACATCAGCGAAAGATGGCACCGTGTTGGTCAACCCCAGCGATTGCATGCCCAGGTAGTCGGTTGTCACGAGCGCAAAAGCCGGGTTTTGCGTAGTGCCTTTATTCTCAAAATGCCAGATACCGGCGCGGTAGCTGGAGCCCAGCCCTACTCCACCGTAACCTACCAGCATATCCATATCACCATCGCCATCCAGATCGGCCAGCGCGGGAGCGGCCCGTTCGCCCAGATCGAGCATGTCGTTTTGCAGAAAATCTTTTTGAATAAGCTGAAACGCTGGTTTCTGGGTGGTACCCGTATTTTTATAAAACCAGCCCGATGCCCGAAAATCGAAGGCGTGACCGTCATTAAAATTCACGTTGGGCGAGGCCAGTAAATCTTTCTGCCCATCGCCGTCGACATCTTCCCAATACGTTGCCGGAAAGGCGGGAAATAGAATCGGGTTAGTCGCCGGAAACAAACTATCGTAGCCGACAAAATTAGCTTTGTCGCTGTTGGGACCGGCATTGTTCAAGCGGGCAATGTTCTCGCAACTCACAAACCCGAACAGCAGGTCTTTGTTGCCATCGCCATCGGTATCGACAACGGTGAGCGTATTGCCTGTATGCATGGGCCTTGCCCTGCCTGGATTGGCCCGGCCTGGATTGGCCCCGCCTGGATCGGCCCCGCCTGGATTGGCAGCAACCCGGCCCGAACCCGAAATGTCCGCACACTGAATACCAAACGTAAAATCGTTGCAATATTCTTTATGAAAATGGCCCCAGCACTGGTCGCCGGTCCGCATAAAGTCCAGCCCCCCCTTTTTGCCGGTTTTCTCTACGCTCATGTTCTGCTGGTAGGCAATAATGTTTCCGTCGGCATCGAACGTAATAATATCGATGTCGCCATCATCGTCGTAATCGGTGATGGCCGGTAAATCGACGGAGGTAACATAAAGCGTCTGAAAACCGCTAAAGCCAATCGTTTTGAGCGGATCGACCGCCACCTTGAACGATACGACTCCACCCTGTGATTCATTATGGTAGACGGCTACGCCCTTTTCGCTGTTGGTAAATATGTCTTTCCGGCCGTCGAGGTCATAATCGACCAGCAACATCCAGCTATACATGACGGGTGGAAAAGCAATTTCGTATTCCGGCGCATACTGCCAGGCAATGCCACTGCCAATGGGATTATCAACGGCGATAAACGTGCTGACTTTATTGGTTGTCCGGTCGAATACGGCCAGATCATCGCGCGAATCGTTGTTCAATCGGATGGTTGAGTACTGCGTGGTGTTGAGCCCACCCGCCCAGGGATTGAGCAAGGCCCGCCCATTCATACTCACCGTTGGGCTTTGCTCATACCGAAACGAGATCTTTCCGCCCGACTGCGCGAACGTCATGAGGGGAATTACTAAAAAACAAAGCGTAAACAGCTTTTTCATCTATTTTTGGGTATCTCTTGGCCGAGTAGTAAGCCGAACGCGAATTGAACGCTCGCTCTCATCACATCCGTTGCGTTTAGAAAACGTTGAAACCGACCCGAATATGATGGTCTCCACCGAACAACTCTATCATAAATTTCAGGAATGCACGGGCGTGTCGACCGATACCCGCCGTATAACACCCGATTGCCTGTTTGTTGCGCTCAAAGGCGATACCTTCGACGGGAATAAATTTGCCGAACAGGCCCTGGCTGCGGGCGCTCGTTATGCCGTTGTCGACGATCCTGACGTGGCCAGCCGTGTTCCGGGTTGCCTGCTGGTAGCCGACGGGCTGATGGCCCTTCAGGATCTGGCCCGTCATCACCGCCAAACGTTTACCTTTCCGGTCATTGCCTTAACCGGCTCGAATGGAAAAACAACGACGAAAGAACTAATAGCCGCCGTCCTGTCGAAGAATTATCAGGTATATGCTACGGTCGGTAATCTCAACAACCACATCGGCGTACCCCTTACGCTCCTGGCGCTCAACGAACAGCACGAACTGGCCATCGTTGAAATGGGCGCTAATCACCAGAAAGAGATCGAGTTACTCTGCTCCATTGCCCAGCCTACGCACGGCCTGATCACCAACGTGGGCAAGGCGCACCTTGAGGGGTTTGGTGGCGTAGAAGGCGTCCGAAAAGGCAAAGGAGAACTGTATGATTACCTGGCCCAAAACGCGAAAACAGTCTTTATTAACTCCCGCGACAAAACCCTGACAGCCATGTACCGGGAGCGATTGAAAGCCATTCGCTCTGAGACGACATTCGCCGAAGCCATCTTTTACCCAGCCGTTGATACGGATCAGGAACCGATTACCTTACTCAGCGAATCGCCGGTGGTCGTTTATCGGGATAGCGCGGGGCATGAGATAACCACCCACCTACCAGGTCGCTACAACTTCGAAAATATGCTGGCGGCTCTGGCCATTGGCGATTATTTCGGCGTCTCGCCCGACGAGGCCAACCGGTCCATCGCCGACTATAATCCAACGAATAATCGGTCGCAGCACATCACGAAGGGCACAAACACGGTATTGCTGGATGCTTACAATGCCAATCCGAGTTCGATGGCAGCGGCTATTCAGCAGTTTGCTGCGACGCCCGCCAAACGGAAAGTGGTGATTCTGGGCGATATGTATGAGCTCGGTCCGGAAAGTGAAGCCGAACATGCCGCTTTAGGAAAACTCATTGCCGAAAGCAAATTCGATCTGGTCATTCTGGCGGGAAAAGACATGCACTATGCACTGGGTTACCTGCCGAAAGCGTACTATTTTCCCGACAAATTTTCACTCCATAACTGGCTGATGGACAACCCAATGACGGATACGCATATCCTGGTCAAAGGATCGCGGGGCATGAGTTTAGAATCGGTTGTGCCTTTCCTTTAAAAACGTTCATCTTGCCGTAGTCAATCGCATGAAAATCAGTTGGTGTATAGGCCTGTTTTTTGTTAGTACCTGGGCACTGGGGCAAGCACAACCCGTAGCAACGAATCACCCGTTTGAAGCGGAAATCCGGGCTTTTGAGCAAGCCGATATGACCTCGCCCCCACCCCAGAACGCTATTGTTTTTACGGGCAGTTCATCCATCCGGTTGTGGGAAAATCTGGCCACCTATTTCCCTGGCAAACAAATCCTGCAACGAGGCTTTGGCGGCTCCCAATTAAACGACGTTATCCGCTATGCCGACCGGATTATTATTCCGTATCATCCCAAACAGGTGGTGCTGTATGCTGGCGAGAACGACATTGCGACGGGCAAACAAACCGGTAAACAAACCTTCGATCGGTTTGTGACCTTATTCGAGCACGTTCGAAAAAAGCTGCCGAAGGCTACGTTCACGTTTATTTCGATCAAGCCCAGCCCTTCCCGTCGGCAGTATTTTCCGGAAAATGACATAGCTAACCAGCTCATCAGGCAGTATTTGGGCAAACAGAAAAACACGCAGTTTGTGGATATTCGCCCCAGTATGCTTGGGCAAAATGGACAGCCGGTGCCCGCTTTGTTTAAACCCGACAGCCTGCACATGCTGCCCGCCGGGTATGAGCGCTGGACAACTGTACTAAGGCCTTATTTAAAGTAAATCGCACGGAATCAGCAGCTTTATACCCTGTAGGTTTACGAAACGAATTCCTTCCATGAAAAAAGTTCTTCTCAGTGCCGTCGCCCTGCTGGTTTCGGTTCAGTCCATCGTGGCACAGACGGCTACTTACGCCATTTTGCCCAAGCCAACCCAACTGGAAGTGGGTAAGGGCAGCTACGCGTTACCGGCTACACCAACCATTTCTGTGCAATCGGCGAATCCGGACGTACGCCGGATTGCGCAGCTACTGGCCGATCAGCTAGCGAAGGCTACCGGATCAAGTCCGGTAATTACCACGGGAAACGCATCGAAGGGCATTGCCTTCGTGGAGGCAAAAGGAAAGAAACTAAGCACCGAGGGTTATACGCTGGTGGTATCGCCCAAACAGATCGTCATCACGGCTGAACAGCCGCAGGGCTTTTTTTATGGTATGCAATCGCTCCTGCAATTGATGCCCGCGGCCGTATTCAGTCCAACGAAAGTAAGCGGTGTCGCCTGGACGGTGCCCGCCTGCACCATCACCGATCAGCCCCGATATGGCTATCGCGGATCGATGCTCGACGTTGGCCGGTATTTTTATCCGGTGCCATTCATCAAGAAGTACATCGACCTGCTGGCGTTGCATAAAATGAATACCTTTCACTGGCACCTGACCGAAGATCAGGGCTGGCGGATTGAAATCAAGAAATACCCCAAGCTGACCGAAATCAGCTCCGTTCGCAAGAAGACGATGGCCGGTCACTATCGGGATCACGCCTATGATAACAAACCTTATGGTGGTTTTTATACGCAGGATGAGATTCGGGATGTGGTCAAGTACGCGCAGGAACGCTACATTACAGTTATACCTGAAATCGAAATGCCCGGCCATTCTGTAGCCGTGCTGGCTGCTTATCCCGAGCTGGGAAGCAATCCTGATAAAATTCTGGATGTGTCCTACAACTGGGGCGTTCATGACGATGTGCTATTTCCGCGCGAAGAGACCTTTACGTTTCTGGAAAATGTCCTGACTGAAGTGATGGGCTTATTTCCGAGTCAATACATTCACATTGGTGGTGATGAATGCCCCAAAACACAGTGGAAACAGAGTCGTTTCTGTCAGGCACTGATGAAAGAAAAAGGATTGAAAGACGAGCACGAATTACAAAGCTATTTTATTCAGCGTATCGACAAATTCGTTACGTCGAAAGGCCGCCGGATCATTGGCTGGGACGAAATTCTGGAAGGCGGCCTGTCGCCCAACGCCACGGTGATGAGCTGGCGGGGCATTAGTGGCGGCATTGCCGCAGCCCGGCAAAATCATGATGTCGTGATGAGTCCCACCACCTATTGTTACCTCGACTATTATCAGGCCGACCCCAAAACGCAACCCGTAACCATTGGCGGCTTGCTCCCCCTCGAAAAAGTCTATAGTTTTAACCCATCCGTATCCGATAGTCTGACTGCCGACCAATCGAAACACATTCTGGGTATACAAGGCAACGTTTGGTCAGAATACCTGCCAACAACGCACTCGGTCGAGTACATGGCTTACCCACGCCTTATTGCCCTTGCCGAAACGGGCTGGACCCCGCAGGCAAGCCGGAACATCGACGACTTCAAACAGCGGCTGGAAATTCATAAGAAGCGGCTGGACTACCTGAAGGTCAATTATTTCGGCGCTCCGATCAACAACACCTTTCAGTACGTATGGCCGAAAGAAACGGCGAAAAAGTAAGAGATGAGTGAACCCGTGACTGGTATTAGCCTATCACGCGTTCACTCACCTGGTACGCATCACAACGTCATTTCCATCCGAATGTCAGCGCGTGAGTAGGGCGTTGGCACACTGGGCACTTCACGAAAACCCACGCTGGCATACATGGTCAGGGCCGGCGTCAGTATGCGATTGGATTCCAGCCAGATAGTTTTAACCCCTAACTGCCGGGCGTACTCAATGGCGGCTATACACAACTTTTTACCAATTCCTTTGCCCTGAACCGTCGGCGAAACGGCCATCTTGGCCAGTTCAAATTCCGAATCTTCCCGGATTGGATCACTCATATTGATCATCGCCACGCAGCCTACGATCGCATCACCTAGGCTGGCTAAAAATATCTGTCCATTATTTGGCAGAATATGGACCTCCGGGTGATCCAGCTGTTCCAGATCGTGCGGTTCGACAACGAAAAAACGGGAAATCCACTCAATATTCAGTCGTTTGAAATCCGATTGATAAGTGGCACTGTAGGGAATAATGGACATGTCGTTCATAATAGATCAAGAAGTACGCTGTTGATTTAACTGGTCCTGTATTCGGTCGAAAAAACTTCGTTCGGCTAGTTGTCCTTCCATGTCCTCAAGCGACAGCAACAGGTTGTGCATTTGCTGGCCCAGCATGCTTTTGTTAACCGCAATGAACGCGTCCCAAAGTGGCTGAAGCTTCGGCAGCATGGCCTTGCCGGATTCACTCAATGTCAACAAACGCTTGCGCCCGTCCAGCTCAGACTTTGCCGACACGATGAGCCCGTGCTTTTCAAGCTCATTGATCACCTGAACCACGGCCGGGTGCGTAATGCCCAGGCGTTCGGCAATTTCCATAACGGCAACGGGTCCCTGTTGGGCAATGAGCACAAAAATGGTAGCCCAGCGCACATCAAAATCCACTCCCGACTGTCGGTAAGTTGCCGTTACCGCCTGCCAGTAAATATCACTTAATCGCCTGAGTCGGCTGGCAAGTGCCAACTCGGCCATTTCGGCCATAAAATCCATATTATGTAAGAACTTACGTAAGTTCTTACATAGATAGGCAAAGTATTTTATAAAGTCAAGAAAATCCTTAGCAAGAACGCAACCGGACGGGGCGCATGGCCGTAAGGGCTCATAGAACGAGTCCTCGAAACCCGTCACTAACCATTAAATCCATTTGGTATGCCAGGCTATTCTACCCTTCTGCGAACAACCCTTATCGGCTTTCTGCTGTGTTCAGCTTTACAAAATCAGGCTCAGGACACGTCCTATGTGCGTCAGCCATCAGCTGCTTTGGTGGATACCACGGCTGATAACCTACGGCTAGAGGCATCAGCGAACGAGCTAGCTGTTCAGCCGATTCTACCCGAAAAGATGCTTTTTACACAGCGCATTTTCTGGGGACCAAATGGGCTTCTTCGGGTCATTAAAGCCGCTCCCCTGACGCCCGAAGGGCGACAGAAAGAACAAAAAATACGTGGCTTTATGCTGGTGGCTCATCAGATTACCGGTTATGCGACCCTGGCGGGATTTGTTATGCAGAGCATCCTGAACGCCAAACTATCCAGGGCCACCGGTGGAGAATACAACCGCTTGCTTACTGCACAGCAAACGACGCTGACCATGACAAACATTGCCTACGGCACAACGGCCCTTCTTTCGCTGACAGCTCCCCCGAAATTACGAACCGGCCACAAGGCAACTTCCGGTGGTCTCAGGCTGCATCAATATCTGTCCATTATTCACCTGACAGGGTTCGTAGCCACCAATATTCTAGCCCAGAAAGCGACTCGCCATTCAGAATACAGACCTTATCAGCAGGTAGCGTCCTTTACTACCCTGGCCGCCTTTGCACCTGCCTTGATTGCGCTTAAATTTTAAGGAATCAACCAATCTTTTTCGGACAGGAGCTCTCGTAGTCAATCGCCTGTACTGGCTTACCCCTCACGGAGTCCATCTACTTCTCCAGTACCTATGACAGAGTCGGGGCTGGAGAATTATGGCTGGTATCCAAACGTATCTTCTCTGAATCCTACTGAAGTTCCCTTTATTTAGATTTATTAAAAATAAATTTTATCTCAGCGAAATCTGTCGTTCATTTGCACTTCTTTAGAATGAATCTATATAATACCCGCAAATGAATGCCATTAAATTACTCTACGTACTTGCGTTTTCACTAAGTGCTCTTACTACTCAGGCCCAGACAGGAGGAACGATCCGGGGCCATATAAAAACCTCTGACGGAAATCCAGTCGAAGCCGTAACGGTAAGCCTGAAAGGAAAAGGACAGGGTGCCTTGACAAATGCAAAAGGTGACTTCTCGATCAACCACGTAAAAGCGGGCACCTACCAGCTTCAGGTATCTGCCATCGGTCTGAAAACAGTAGAACAGTCCGTTACTGTATCTGGTAATGAAGCCGCTATCATTGACTTTACCTTATCAGAAAGTGCCTCTCAGTTGACGGAAGTAACGGTCAATGGCAGTCGTACGAACCGGTTTTCCCGCTCATCGAGTGATTACGTATCGAAGATGCCGTTGAAGAACCTGGAAAATCCGCAGGTATACAACACCATCGGAAAGGAATTACTGACCGAGCAACTCGT
The DNA here is from genome assembly GCF_054776595.1 of Spirosoma horti. Taxonomy (NCBI): domain Bacteria; kingdom Pseudomonadati; phylum Bacteroidota; class Cytophagia; order Cytophagales; family Cytophagaceae; genus Spirosoma; species Spirosoma horti. The sequence goes on along the minus strand of NZ_BAAHBQ010000002.1, from coordinate 751,686 downwards.
TTTTTCGGTCGATGACGCCATGCGGAATGCGCCGGGTGTTCAGAAAATGTGGGAGGCCACCGGCCGGTCGGGCGATGGCGGAAGTTACTACAATACCCGTGGTTTCATTGTGCAAAGCCAACTGCGAAATGGCCTGGCAGGTAACGTTACCAGCGATATCGACGCCGTGAACCTGGAAAAGCTGGAAACGATAAAAGGGCCATCAGCTACCCTGTTTGGGAGCGCCCTGACCTCCTATGGCGGTCTGATCAACCGGGTTACCAAGAAGCCCTACGAAACGTTTGGTGGCGAAGTTACCCTGTCGGCAGGCAGTTACGATTTCCAGCGGGCCAGCCTTGATGTCAATACGCCACTCAACAAAAGCCGGAATCTGATGCTGCGCGTCAATACGGCGTTCCATCACGAAGGCACATTTCAGACGCAGGGCTTCAGCCGCCGGGTTGCACTGGCTCCCAGTTTACTGTTCAAGCCTACCGAGCGTTTGTCCATTCAGCTCGATGCCGAAATTTACCGGAATGAGAACGTTGGCAAACAACTCTTCTTTTTCTATGTGCCGGGCTACACGCTTGGTGCCACCCGCGCCGACCAATTGAATGTCGACTACCGGAACTCGTATATGGGCAACGGCCTGAGCCAGCAGTCGCGCAGTACGAACCTGTTTGGTCAGGTGAATTATCGGATCTCCCCCGCCTTTACATCGTCGACAAACATCAGCACCAGCCACAGCTACTCTAATGGGTTCGGACCTTATTTTTACTTCCTGCCATCGGATCGGGGACTCGGCAACAACAACCTCGTTCGGGCCGATCAGTCGACGCGCAACAGCACCAATGATGTGTTTGAAGTGCAACAACTTTTCAATGGCGATTTCCGGCTGGGCAGCCTGCGTAACCGGATTGTCGTTGGCCTGGATTACCTGCACGTGAACTCGAATCAACTGTTCTTCGGCAGTGTCTATGATACGGTCCCGGTTGCCAGGGATTATGATTACAGCAAATTCACCGGGGCCGCTCTGACTGCCCTATATGCTACGAAAGCGCCGGATTTCACCTATCCCTCCTCTGGTATTCGGGACACCTACAGCGCCTTCGTTTCCGATGTCCTGAACCTAACCGATCAGTTAAGCGTACTGGCGGCTTTGCGGGTCGATGACTTTCACAACAAGGGTGGCGTTGTCGGTTCGCCCGTGGCGGGCTATACCCAGACGGCTTTTTCGCCAAAGTTCGGGCTTGTTTATCAGCCCCTTAAAGACAAGGTATCGCTGTTTGCCAATTACCAGAACAGCTTCAATAACCAGGGGATTTATAATGCCTACGACGTGACGGATTCCGACAGCCTGACCCAGCAGTTTGCCAAGCTGGAACAGGCCAACCAGTTTGAAGCCGGGGTGAAACTAAACGCCTTTGGCGGACGGCTCACCACAACGGTCAGCTACTATGACATTCAGGTGCAGAACCTGCTGCGTACCGACCCGAACCCGCAGGCAGCAGCCAAATTTGCCCAGACACAGGACGGCACACAGTTAAGCCGGGGGGTTGAAATCGACGTGGTGGCGAATCCGTTTACGGGCTTCAACGTGGTGGCCGGGTTCTCCTACAATGATTCAAAACTGACGAAGGCCGATGCCGATGTGAACGGTCGCCGACCTACGACGGCCTCCTCACCCGTGTTGGCCAATTTATGGCTTAGCTACCGTTTCAACTCATACGGGCTCCGTGGACTGGGCTTTGGCATTGGTGGTAATTACGCCAGCGACAACAAAATTCAGAATAGTATTAGCCAGGGTGAATTCATTTTACCGGCTTACACAGTTCTCAACGCGTCGGCCTTCTACGACCGGCGGAAGTTCCGGATATCGGCGAAAGTAGATAACCTGACCAACCAGCATTACTGGATTGGCTACACCACCATGAACGCCCAGAAACTGAGAAGCTTCGCCGGTAGTGTTGCCTACAAGTTTTAATGAATATTGATCGGCCTGGCTCCGGCAACTGCCGGAGCCAGGCTGTTTTCTTGTTTAGTTCAAGTCACCTAATCCAGTGGTCTCATGAGCACCACCAGCCAAGTTAAAACCTGGTTTCAGATTCACAAATGGACGAGTCTGATTTGTACAGCTTTTCTGTTAATGCTCTGTCTGACGGGCTTACCGCTTATCTTTCACGAAGAGATAGAAGCCCTCGAAGGCAAGCCTCCGCTGGCACCTTCCCTGCCAGCCGGAACGCCAACGGTACCGCTGGAACGGCTCGCCCAGACGGCTCGCGAGCAGTTTCCAACAAAAGTGATTCGCTTCGTTTACTGGGACGAACATGAGCCGAACACGACGACGTTCACCCTGTCTGATTCCATGACGGCTCCGGCGGATAATTACAAGCTGGTTATTTACGACAACCGCACCGCCCGCGTGCTGGAAGAACCCAAGCTACAGGAAGGCTTCATGTACGTGATGCTGCAACTGCACATCGACATGTTCATGGGAATTGGCGGCAAATTATTTCTTGGCCTGATGGGCTTGCTGTTTGTCGTGGCGATTGGGTCAGGCCTGATGCTCTACAGTCCCATTATGCGTCGCTTCAACTTTGGCATGATCCGCACCGAACGATCGACCCGGTTGAAATGGCTCGATTTGCACAATTTGCTTGGGGTAGTAACGGTCGTTTGGGCCACAGTGGTAGGTTTTACGGGCGTGCTCAACACGCTGGCCGAAGTGGTACAGGGAGTATGGCAACAGGGGCAACTGGCCGAGATGGTAGCTCCTTACAAAGGGGCGGCTCCGTTGCGGGGCACCCTGGCGCCACTGGATCAGGCCATGAAAATAGCCCGGGAAGCAGCCCCCGGCATGGAACCGTCGTTCGTGGCTTATCCGGGTACGTTGTACTCCAGCCAGCACCATTATGCTGTTTTTATGAAAGGCACCACGCCATTGACATCACGGCTGGCGAAACCAGCTCTGATCGATGCCAAAACGGGCAAATTGACCGATATGCGAAGCATGCCCTGGTATGTCAATGCTGTTTTCATTTCGCAACCGTTGCACTTCGGCGATTATGGTGGCTTACCCCTGAAAATCATCTGGGCGCTGTTCGACGTAATTACCATCATCGTCTTAGGTAGCGGCCTCTATTTATGGTTTGCCCGCAACAAAGCCACCCAGGCCCAGCTATCCCGCCAGAAATCAACTGCCCAGCCATCCTTTAGCCGATAGAAAACTTTGAAACACAGACGTTTTATCCGCAGACGAGCGCGTACCGGGAAGGGGAACTATGATTACTGGCACGTCTGGACCTTACCCATCGCCATAGGATTCATCAGCGTAATCGGGCTGTTGGCTGCTCTGATCGGCGATGATGTCTGGGATGGTCTTTCCTGGTTTTGCCTGACCATCCCACTGGTTGTCCTTAGCCGGTATGTGCTGAAATCAGTGTCCGTCAAACGCAGCCGATGATACCCTGTTCATTTACGCCAAAAATTGACTCATCAACCACATTTATTCCATCCAGAACCGAGGTTATCCTACTTTTGTAACTCATCTCGTTCCTGAAAGGGTGGCCTGGTTCAAAATTCACGGTAAACAGGTAGTGATTGGTGTGTCTCTTGTGGCACTACCGCTCGTTTCTGGTTGGCGGAGGCATTTGTAGTACATGACACTAAAAAAATTACTTGCTACGCTGGCATTAGGATTAATAACCGTCCATGCTGCGTTTGCTCATCTAGGCAACATCGCCGGTATTGTCTATGATCAATCGACCCATTTGCCGTTGCGCCATGTGTCCGTCCAGTTGACGGGCGTCGGTAAACTGGTACTCACCGATGAGTTGGGACAATTTCGCTTTACGAACTTGGTAGCAGCTCCTTATAAACTGGAGTTCTCTCATGTAGGCTTTCAAAACCAGCTGGTCACCGCAACCGTCGGAAATGACCAGACTACGTTTATTACCGTCACGCTGATCAGTGCACCGATTGAACTGAGTCAGGTACAGGTGTCGGCAACCCGTGCACACGATCAGCAACTCATCAGCAGTCTGGACATAAAACTGCGCCCCATCACCAACTCGCAGGAGATTCTCCGTTCTGTACCCGGCCTGTTCATCGGCCAGCATGCCGGAGGGGGTAAGGCCGAACAGATATTTCTACGTGGATTTGACCTGGATCACGGTACCGATATTCGCCTGACGGTCGATGGTATGCCGGTCAATATGATCTCCCATGCGCATGGGCAAGGCTATGCCGATTTACACTTCGTCATTCCTGAACTGGTTGAAGGAGTGGACTTCAAGAAAGGCCCTTATACGACCGACAAAGGAAACCTGGCAACAGCGGGTTGGGTTGATTTTCGAACCCGTACTGCACTGGATAAAAGTTTCGCGAAATTGGAAGTTGGTCAGTATGCTTCTTACCGCGCCGTTGCCGGGATCGATTTATTGGGGCAAGCAGGGCGAAAGAAAAGCCAATCAGCGTATCTGGCCTCAGAATATTCAGCCACGAATTCGTACTTCGATAATCCCCAGTACTTCAAGCGGCTCAATGTACTTGGCAAATACCATGGCCATTTGGGCACGAATACGAATCTGACCCTGACAGGCTCTACCTTCTGGAGCCAATGGAACCATTCAGGGCAGATTCCGGATCGGGCGGTTGCTTCAGGACTGACGGACTGGTTTGGCTCCATCGACCCAACCGAAGGTGGTGAAACAAGCCGGACTAATTTTAATGCCCAGCTCGTTACGGTGACTCCCCGCAACCACGTTATCAAGAATCAGCTTTTCTATAGCCATTATACTTTTGAGCTCTATTCCAACTTTACTTTCTTTCTCAAAGACACCGTGAATGGCGACCAGATTCGTCAGAAAGAGCACCGAAACCTGTTCGGGTACAATGGCAGTTACTCGACCCGGACTAGTATTGGCAAAACCAACGGGACAACAACGCTGGGTGCTCAATATCGCCAGGATATAACCCACGGAACAGAGTTGTCCCACACTAAAAATCGGATTGAAACCCTGAATCCCATTCAGTTGGGCAATGTTAATGAAATCAACGCAGCGCTCTATGCCGATGAACTGGTCCACTTAACGAGCCGTTTCACAATGAATGCTGGCGTGCGGGTCGATTACTTCCGCAGCCAGTATGACGATTTGCTGGCGTTGTTGAGCGCGGCCCCGGCCGATCGCACAAAACGAGCTACGCAGGCTATTGTATCGCCTAAACTGAATGTCTATTACACGGTTAATCCAAGGGTTCAGATTTACCTGAATACCGGCAAAGGCTTTCATTCCAATGATGCCCGCGTGGTTACCGCACAGAACGGACGCGAGATTCTGCCGGGAGCTTATGGTTCCGATCTGGGCGTCATACTAAAACCTTTCCCGAGACTGCTGATCAATGCGGCAGCCTGGTATTTATGGATGCGGCAGGAGTTTGTGTATGTGGGCGACGAGGGCGTGGTCGAGCCCAGTGGGCGGTCACGCCGACAGGGACTTGACCTATCGGTACGCTACCAGCTGACGAAAAGCATATACGCGGATGTTGATCTGAATACGGCAAATCCCCGGTCATTGGATGTGGCAGAGGGGCAGAATTACCTGCCGCTGGCACCAACATTTACGTCGACGGGTGGCCTTTCGTTACAAACGCATTATGGGTTGAGCGGCTCCCTCCGCTACCGGTATATGGCAGATCGGCCTGCGAATGAGGACAATACGATTGTCGCAACCGGTTATTTTATTACCGACATGCAGGTCAATTATGCCAAACAAGCCTACACAATTGGGTTATCGATTCAGAACCTGCTGAATACCCGTTGGAAAGAAACGCAGTTTGCCACCGAGAGTCGACTAAAAGGCGAAGCGGCCCCAGTCGAAGAAATTCACTTTACACCCGGTACGCCTTTCTTCGCCCGATTGAGCCTGACCTATTTCTGGTGACCGGTGCCAGGTTTTGGCCGGATGTTGATCCGAAAAACCCAGTTGATTGACCAAGATTCGTCCGGAGATTGAGAAAGTGAAGCCTGGTTTCGTCGCTTATCGGTTCAACTAGTGCCGCTGCGTACCCAGCAACTGGAAGCCTCGATTCACGACCATTTTGACAAAGGTGTTGCCGTTTTGTATCTTTAAGGAACGAACCTGGACCTCCGGAAAACTTATGACAACAACCCTAGAGCAGTTTCTTCGTGCCACTACGCTGGACGATGCGTCGCTGTTGGCCAGGCAACTCCGAAACTCCACAACGCAGGAAAAGGCTGTCATTACGACGCTCATTGAGCAGTGGAATGACGAACAGGCCATCGCGAATCTATTGATGCATCCTTACCTGATACCGGCCGACGTTCGCTGGGACACCCTGCGAAAAGGACTCCATCAATTAATTGATAGTTATTACGTGCTGGCGGCCCTTGTTGGTTTGCAACGGTATGACACCGAACTTCCAGAAAATGACCACAAAGTCATTATCAATCGACTTCTGAAAATTATACAAGCTAGCCCCAGTGTACTGGCGGTTCAGGCATCAACCGCTTTATTTACGTTGTCCCGACCAGACGATGGGGATGCCATCGTCGATTTGCTTAACCAGACTGACCTTACCATACGGCATAATGGTTTAGCCGCTCTGGTAACTACATGCAGACTAAGCACTCAGTCGGTAATTGACAGGGCTTTTGCGGACGGACGTTTGTCGGCAGCGGCTAAAACGTATGCCGACCAGCAACTTAAAGAGGCTTTTCCCTTGCTGAACGCAGCGGAACTCGATCCAGATCAGTGGTATCTGAGCGACTTATCGGCTCCTTCACTGGTATCCATCCCTGATCTGCATGAATACCAAAGTAGCCAGGAACTATAGGGTGGGTCTGGGTGCATACAGTGGCTAAGAAGCAACCTCAACCAAATTTATTATCGAATTTTACATTTTCTACATTCATTACCTTTTTAAGCACCACTTTGGCGCGCATCAGGTTTGCAGTACTGGGTGCGTAATGGCCACTGGTCGTGTTGATTTCCAACAAATTACCCACAGAATCGGTAATTATATGACCGGCACATTTGACGGGCTTACCGGCCATAAAGGACGTGTGATGAAGGCCTTTTACACCGTCAGCTCCTCCATAAAATACATCATCGCTACTTAGAACATAAATATTATTACCTGTAATGGGCTCACCATTGGCTTTATAGAATTTACCGTCGCGGATCGTTAATCGGTACGCTTCCCGCTGCTCTTTGTTGAAATAAGGGACCGTTAACTCCAGCTTGTCTTTTTCTTTCAGCCAGTCGTCAAAGGATATCTTGTAGGACTCAACGTCATAATGCTCAATTCCATTCGTCCAGTGCATGAGGTCTTCCGCGAGCTTACTGCCAAGGCCTCCGGAAGTGATGGCTTCCAGGAAATAATCAATTCCATCAACCGATTTTAGCTCTTCGCTGAAGCTCAATACCTTAATTATCCGCTTTTGCAGCCGTGGGCTGGCATAATCCCATAGACACGCTAAACAGGATACAGGTACATTTCGCATCTCTAAAACCTTGATCCGTTCCAGGAATACGTCTCGGGTAAATGTACCCGACAAGTCGTCGATGTTCAGGTAGTCACTGCGTAAATCGGCAAGCCAGTTTGTTTCGGTAGTAATATGGGTAATGTGGGCTTCGGTTGCTTCAATCCAACGTTTATAAAATCCCTGGGCCTCCTCCGGGGCATTACTACTCAAGGTTCCCTTTTTGGGGGGTTTTAATTTTGACTTGCTATCTTTGATAAGCGTTTCCTTCAGCCCATTGAGCGCTTTTAGTGCGTCGTTTTTATGGCCTTTTTGCAGGGCCTGGTTAAACATTTTTATCCAGTCCTGTAAACTTTTGACAACGCCAAACTTTGCCCGGCCCGTTCTGAACCTTCCCTCTTTTTGGGCCTTCATAACACTGTAATCCAGTATGGGAGCGCCAAACTTTGTCGTTAGCTGAGTGCGTGCAGGCATTGAACTCACTCCACCCGATAATTTCCCTTTATCCTGTTTAGGTTGAAATGGCTCCCGCGGCTCCATTGTATCAGAAGTTTTCAGGCAATTTGGGCATAAAAAATCAGCAAATCAAGACTTATTGTGTTATTAAACAGGCGATTAGCAAACATCCCTACCAAAAACCACTGACCCGCCTTTCAGGATAAAGAGCTTGTGCAAAAAAAATCCATTCGTCAGAAAAACCATTCGGGCAACGCTGATATACCGACAAATTCTAAACCCTTTCAGCAGGGATTACAAACATTACACTGCCCTGGGTCAGCCTGCGTCAGACCATCCGAACGACCTCTAAACTGCTTGTAATTGCATTTTACACAGCCATCGATTTTTGTTTTTATCAGGTGGGTTTCGTTGCCGCATTCACGACACGGCAACCCTTTTTCAAGACTAACGTTTCCCCAGCCAGGTGTTTGACAAGAGGGGCATATGCAGGAAAGACGCTTGGCCAGCAACGTTGCCAGTTCGCCAATCAGTTGCATGCGCGTCGGATTGTAGGAGGCCCGCATGTCCGTTTCTACCCAAACTTTACCCTGCGCCGAATACCGCTTTGCCTCCTTATAAGCCTCCTCCAGAGCCGCTAGTGATTCAATACCCTTAAAGATGGGTGCCTTTGTATGCCGGTCGTTGGGCCGTATGATCAGCGCATGCGAGGGAAACAGGGAAGCCCTGGCGAATAACTGCAATGCTTCCCAGGAATCCACGCTACCCATGCCATAATTCGTCTTTTCACTTTGATACGAAAGATGCAAATGGAAGCCTTTTCTTCGGTCAATAAAATAAAGTACCTCACGATCACACGGCAGGTATGGCCGAAGTGGGTGCGGGCCAAAGCTACCCTCACTGGCCAGGGCAAAGTCAACCTTGTTCCCCAGGCGGTGAAAGGCCGATTCGCATTTGCGTCGGGCACAGTCGAGGTCACTGCCAGACCGGTCTACCTCACCCGTACATGTCCCAAACTGATCCGTATCTATCACATACTCCAGGACACTCGCACCCAGCTCCTCCCAGAATGGAGGGGCTATGGCAATAGACTTAGCCTGTTTGGTGGTGAGAAGAATACAGCTTCCTGCATACGCTGACGGGCGTTTCACTTCGCTTGCTGCCATAGTAGGTCACGGGTCAATAGATAGGTTTGACGATCCTCTGGTTCGATGCAGGCTAATTGTACCCATCCGTTCCCAAACAGTTTTTGCAGAACGGGCTGAGCCTGAATAATGGCATCCAGCAGCGGGCGGGGAGCATATACTACGGTCATCAATCGTTGGGGCTGATGATAGGCAAGCTGGTCGCTGGCGTAGACGGATTGCAAAGGCAGGCCGGTCATCAGGTCACTTGAATTCCCTTGCATAATGCCGATTTTACCGGTGATATTCTGCGTTATTTTGCTGCCACCGCCAAACGCTACATTGTCCAGCGTAGAGAACAGATATTGTGTATTAATCCACTCGGCGACTACCATGGGCGCCGTGAGAATCGTGGTGAGTGATGAGCCCGTTGGGTCCTGTATATAATCGTAAGAGTGGAGGAAGGAGCGCCCTTCCAGGTTGAGAGCCGCCGTCAGGTCACGCGGACCGACAACAAAGGCCGCATTACGAGCCAGCCCCCATTCTGGACGAACTTGGGCCCAGTCCTGCGACCGCAGCCAGGTTTGCCGGGCTCCACCGTTACGGTCAGCGTTTTTTTGCATCTGCTTCAGCCGCTCGATGCTGTTGGCCTGTCGCGCTTTTGCCAGATCCTGTGTTAACTTTTGGCACGCTTCGGATGCGTCATTGCCATAAAGGGTCACTTCATCTGTGGTCGTATTGTGCTCGGCCGCCATAAACCGGGTGGTATCAGGTATCGAAATTCCTTTCTGACCCAGATACGTTCTGACCTCAGCCGTGTTGAGAAGTCCCGCCAGAATACGGGCGTTCGGGGCGCCGTGCCGTCCGCCACAGGCGCCACAGTCGAGCGCCGTTGCATAGGCATTGTTCTGGGTCGTGCTGCCGTGTCCGCAAAAGACGACCAGCGGAGCAACATGGTGGGTTAGTCCCATTAACCGCAACGCTCCTTCGGCATACGCACATTGGTCCGCCAGTGGAAGCGTTGCCAGCGATGATTCTACCGCCATCGGTTTTCGGATCGACTGGGTAACGCTGCGCTTAAGCTGGGAGGCAAAGCCGGGTGCCAGACTGCGTAATCCCATCCAGGCACCACTGGCCAACCCCAGACTCTCAACCAGCGCAAAGGGCGTCGTGAAGGTATATTTCAGGGATTGATAGAGTTGCCTGAGCTTGGTCAAACGAACATAACCCTTGCGATCATCCTCCCGTTCAGCCGGGCTACAGCAAGGCGATTCGTAGACCGTATGTTTGGGCGAGAGGAGCACCGGACAGGAGGCATGCGATTCGCCCGTTACGGTATCGGTGATCTGAACCGGGATGCCAAAGAAGCCAGCAAACCCCAGTGTCTGATAATCTCCCGTCGCTTCCAGTGTCCGACGAAAGGGCTCCGACCGGACATCGATACAGAAAACAAGCTGTGCGTCGGGTGTGCGTGGCCCTTCCAGGGGCTGGGCCGCTAGTTGTTGAAGCAGCGGCAGGCGATACGTATTTTCAGCCTGTTGAATTTTCGCTAGCACGTTAGTTTTTGACGAAGCCTGTTCCAGAACCTGCTGATGCCAGGTCAATAACGTTTTCGCATCCGGCCATAACAACTGGGTGATGATGAGCCGAACGGCCAGATACTCGACCTGGGTTACCGGATGGGGATGGTTGGTATCGAGTCCCGCCCAGTCTGTGCGGTACCGGATGTAGGATGCCCAGCCCGGCAAGGTCGTGAGCAGGAGGGTTAGAAATTGCTGGTGTTCGGCGGGGGCAATGCCAAGATGAAGCAGGCACTCCAGTATGGCCTGCGCTGGGTTTTCGGGCAAAGTGGCCAACCATGCCTGTTTTTGCTTATCATTAGCGTGTAAGCACGTATCATGGATGGCAAGCTGTCGCCAGGCGGCATATAATCCTTCCCGGCGCAGCGGCATGGACAGAGTCGCCTGCCCATCGTCAAAATAAGCCTGCAACCATTTGATGGTTTGACGATTGACAGCCTCTATGGGCACTGGTAAGGAGGCCTGCTGAAAATAGGCGCTGCCCAGGGGCAGGGCTTCCTCAAAAGGTAAATCTTCCAATCCCTGGAGGGGATTAACAGCAATCAGGTTCTTTAGTGGCCAGAATGGCGCTATTGTTTTGAAACTTTGCGCAACCAGATCGGATACTGAGGTAGTATCCAGGTTTTCGGCTGGCTGTAAGGTTTGGACGTCTGGGCTGATCACGACGGTTGTTTCCATGATGGATGAGGTGGGTTTATTGATACTGATAGTGGTTGCGGTGTGTCGTTATGGTATCCGGATGGGGTTGACTTGCATTGAGCGCCGTCACGTATCCTTTCCGCATCCAGTCTGAAGAGGAGGCTGCTGTCTCAGGTGTTCGCAGGAATAGTCTGGATAGCCAGGCCATCGTGAGCGCCAGCAGGCCCGCAACGTGAAAGCCATTTAGGGGCTGTGGCTGCATCAACGCCATCGGTGCCATAAACCACGTGATCAGTTGCACACTACATCCATAAGCTGCCCCAAAAAGGGCGGTGCCGATCAATGCCAGTGGTAGCGTTCGTAAGGGTTTGGGCTGGAGCATTGGCAGGGCAAACTGACTGGCGGTTAGAAAAGCTACGACGATCAACACGAGTGTCGTATCGTCTGTTATCCAGACTTTACCACTGGAAACGGCGAAGCTGAAACTGCCGGCTAACCCGCAGATAAGGGCACAGATAAAGGCAACGGGTGTGGGTGGATAGCCCTGATCTACGCGTTTTTCCTTGGCAGCGCTCCCGCTGGACAGGAACAGATAGGCTTTGAACAGGCCATGCCAGACCAGATGCGCCACCGCTGCCGGGAACAGGCCTAATCCGCACTGCACGAACATAAAACCCATCTGGCTCATTGTCGAACAGGCCAGCATCCGTTTTACATCCGGTTGCAGGAGCTTCCATAAGGTACCCAGCAACGCCGTACAGAACCCAGTAACGACTAGTACTGTCAGCAGAAATGGACTTTGCAGATAGAGTGGCGCGAACCGGGCGAGTAAAAACCCTCCTCCGTTAATTAGGCCAGCATGCATGATGGCCGAAACCGGCGTTGGCGAATTAAGTGAACTAATCAACCAACGGTGGAAGGGCCATATGGCCGACTGGGTCATTGCTCCGATCAGCAGCAAGCCCAACGCCGGCAGCATAATGGGAGAAAGCGGATGCTGGTGAATCAGGGTTTGGATACTGGTTTCTCCAGTTGTTACATACACTAGGCCGAAAGCGCTGGCTACACATACGCTCCCCCCGATGAAATTTTTTGTTGCCAGAAGCCCGGCGGCTTTAGCGGCTTTCCAGCCCGTTTTGTAAATCATTAACTGAACCAGCAGCCCATTACTTACACACCAGGCCACTAACAGGAGGAGCAGATGATCCGCACTGACCATAATCATGACCGAGCCAATCAGTACCGCCAGCCGAATAAAAAACGGTCGATATTGGCCATCTCCTTTCAGATACCGGGAAGCAAAGCTGCCAACGCATAAACCGACGAAGTCCACCAATAGCATCATGGTTATGGACAATCGATCGAAATGAACAAGTGCACTGAGTAATGAAAGAATCATTCGTAATCCTGTTTATAAGTTATATTTGTTTCAGCGCTCAAATGTATTAGCTATCCTAATATTAGAAAAACTCGAAATTCTAATACCTTATATTAGAAATTCTTATGAACATCGATACCATCGCCTTGCAATGTTTCATTGCCGTTGCCGAAACGGGTAGCTTTACGAAGGCTGCCGAACGAGTAGGCCGCACCCAATCAGCCATTAGTCAGCAGATGACCAAGCTGGAGAGCTTGTTAGGAAAGTTGCTGCTGGTGCGAGGAAAAGCATTTACGCTAACGCCCGAAGGAGAAATTTTCCTGGGGTATGCACGTCGAATTTTTGCGCTTCATCGGGAAGCACTGGACCGCTTTAAAGAGCCCGAACTCGAAGGGGAAGTACGGTTTGGCCTTCCGGAAAATTTCGCCAGTGTCTACCTATCCGAAGTACTGGCTGATTTTTCCCGTATTCATCCAAGAATACTGCTCAACATCGAATGCGATCTGACCCTGAATCTATTCGATCGTTTTAAGAAGAATGAGTTTGATCTGGTTCTGGTGAAAATGAATCGGCCCGAAGACTTCCCGAACGGCCTGGATGTGTGGTCGGAGCCCCTCAAATGGGTCGGGGATGTAAGCCTGATTGATTCAGGAAAGCCCGTTCCGCTGGTTCTGGCTCCGCAGCCCTGCGTCTATCGTGCTTCTGCAGTTAAATCACTCGAGAAAGCGAGTCGGTCCTGGCGGCTTGTCTTTTCCAGTCCCAGCTATGCCGGCGCTGTTGCGGCTGTCAGGGCGGGCATGGGCATTTCGGTGATGCCCCAAACAATGATCCCTGACGATTTGCAGGCCATCGATGCTTCTTTGCTCCCCAAACTAGCCGATACGCATATATCGCTGATTAAACACATAGCCAATAATGCGGCTATCAATACCCTGGAAGAGTTTGTTTTGCGAAGACTTAAACATTGATAGCCGCCTGACTAATGGGTTGTCGACTCCATGTACCAGCCGCAATTGGGAGAATTTAACGCAGAGCAGTATGTCCACAAATAAATCAATGGATTTCGGAACATCGCCGACGTACGACTTCGTTACTTTCCTCCATACGTGTAGCTAATACCCCCCAACTGGCGATCTTTCAACATGCAGCACCAAGAGTTTGAACCCCCTTCAGCGCTACAGGATACCATAAAATGCTTTTGGTATAACAGTAGAGACGTCGGAGAACGAGAATCGAGTTTTGAGGTCCTCCCCGATAGTTACGCCGAAATAATTTTTCATTTTGGTAGCTCCTGCAGCCTTTCTACGAATGGAAGCTTGCAGCCATTGCCATCACCGTTTATGCTGGGATTGCTCAATCAGCCGGTGGTTTTTTATACCAAGAACCGACTGGAAATCATTGGTATCCGGTGCTTTCCCTGGACCGTGTTCGATTTACTCGGACTACCATCCGGTAAAGATGGCGTGCCGATCGTTGAGCATCCGATCGCCCAGCTTCAGGCTACACTGGCTAAGTGGATTCAAGCGGGTAAGATAGACGAAGCGGTAGCGCAGGCAAAACAGTATTTCCTGGATGCACGGCTCAGGACTGCCACTGACCATACGCTGGTCAAAGCAGGCGTTGCCATGAGAGAAGCCAACGGCACCATGCCGGTAAGTCAGGTCGCGGCAGCAGCTCATGCGACGGTTCGTACCCTGGAAAGGAAGTTCAGGAAATCTGCTGGCTATACGGTTAAAGACGTGTCCGGTCTGATACGCTTTGAGCAGGTACGAAATCACTTACAGCTTTATCCGGATACCAATCTGGCTGGCTTAGCGCATGAACTGGGCTATACCGATCAAGCCCATCTAAGCAAGGAATTCAAACGCTACAGCGGCACAACCCCAGCGGCATTTGCGCGACGTGTAAGCCGACAGACGGGATAACATAGCTGCTGCCCGAATAACCGTCGATTTTATAGTTTATGAGGACATTCGGTTCAACATACGACACGGTCGCAAAACCTGTCTTCGCCCAGTGAAAACGATGCGCAAAAAAAACTCCTCCATTCCGGTAAATACTATGGCGAATGAATTCGGCATAGGGATTTCTATCGAAAAAATTTCGTTTGACGATTTACCCATCGATGAAGCGAAACAATCACATCGGGATGATGGTCATTCATTCTTTTTACTTGAAAGGGGAACAGTTCATATTGAAATCGATTTTAAAAAATATACAATTAACCCTCCGTCTGTTGTCTACATGCACCCGAATCAAGTGCATCGGATAATAGCCTTCAACAATGTAACTGTCAGTAGCTGGTCAATCGATACTGAAAACCTGAACCCTGACTATCTGAAACTGTTGGAGGATAGTACACCCGTAAAACCGTTGGTATTGACGAAAGAAACATTTTCTCTTATTTCTGAAGCAGTATCGCTTTGTCTAAAAATTTTTGATCGAAAAAACGACAAGCTATATCATTCATTCCTAAAAGATAGTTGCAACACATTGGTTGCCTTAGTTGCTTCACAGTATTTAGAACAACCTGCCTCAACAGACAAAATTTTACGAGCCGAAATCATTACAAAAGCCTTCAGAAAACTAGTAGAATGTGATTATGCTTCTACTAAACGCCCGGCAGAGTATGCCCAAAAGCTAAACATATCGACACCTTACTTAAACGAATGCGTCAAAAATACAACAGGCTATTCCGTTTCACATCACATCCAGCAACGTGTAATTTTAGAAGCGAAACGATTACTTTTTCATTCTGACAAATCGGTAAAAGAAATTGCGACCGAATTAGGCTACGACGATTACCCTTATTTTTCGCGGCTTTTCACCAAAGTTACAGGCATGACGGCTCTAGGTTTTCGAAATAAAAACCTCGATTAGTCCAATACCTACCCTGTATTGCCATTTTTCATCTTTGCTAGGTGCTGTTCCTTTGCACGGTTAAATAAACTCGTGTATACATGGACTCATTAAGAAAAGTGCTCGTCTCAGGAGCAAGTATAGCCGGGCTCTCAACCGCTTACTGGATGAATAAGCTGGGGTACAAGGTAACGGTTGTCGAAATGGCAAGCGAGCTCCGAAAGGGCGGCACTGCCGTTGATTTGCGTGGAAATACCATAGACCTGATTAAGCGCATGGGCATTTTCGACCAGTTAAAACCAGACAGATTGAGCCTGGAATTAATAGAATTTAAAAATGCCGATGATGATACAGAAGGCTCGATTCTACTGAAAGACGAAGGCGTTCAATCGCCGGGTGATGAAATAGAAATTGAACGGGACAAATTAGTTGGCATTTTATTTAACAGTATAAAAAATGATGTTGAATTTATTTTCAATAACAGTATTACAGCCTTAGACGAAACAAAAGACAGCATGCATGTTACCTTTAAAAATGGTACGCAACGTGCATTTGATCTGGTATTTGGATGTGATGGCACACATTCGGGCGTACGGAAAATCTGGTTCGATCAGAACATCGACTATAGCTATTTTCTTGGCGCCTACTTTTCCATCTCCATCGTAAATAAATTATTGATAAAACAGAACACAATGCAATTTTATAATGTGCCGAGCAAAGCATATATGCTTAATGCGTACAAGAACAAAACTGACATTATTTTTTGCTTTCTTTCTGAAAAACAAATCCCCTACGACTACCGTGATATTGAGCAGCAAAGGAATATCATTCTGAAACAATTTTCGGGACAAGGATGGAGAACTACCGAATTACTGGAAGAAATAGAAAAATCAGAAAATTTTTACTTCGATAAATTCTGTCAGATAAAAATGCCGTCGTGGACAAAAGGCAGAGTAGCCCTGGTAGGTGATGCAGCCTATTGCGCTTCGCCCGCTGCCGGAATGGGAGGTTCTTTAGCGATGGAAGGGGCGGCAGCGCTAGCCGATGCGCTGGAAAAACACAACGGGAATTTCAGCTTAGCGTTTACGGATTACAACAAAACTTTACGACCGTTTATTGACGACGTTCAAGCCGAAGCCGAATTAAATGTAAGAGAAAACTTTATCCCAAGAACTGAAGAAGCAATTCGTAAACGAAACACACAGAAAGATCCCTGGTAGTCTTCAGAAAACTTTATGCAATCTATCCGCAACAGGTCGATCGTGACCCGATAATAATCAGCGAAAGGGCTGACCAACGTCATGCAAGCGCCGGGATACAGGTGGTTATTTTGCCATATCATTTAAAACGAACAATCCTCATGGCAACGCTCACTCAATCGTCCGTATATACGACGAACCCATCGTCGAATTGGCTCACAACTTACCAGAACTTCGCCAACAAAGCCGAGTTTAACCGCATTGGCTGGGCGGCCACTGCCGTTGCTATTCAGGGCTGTATTCTGGCACCTGCCCTGTTACTGGTGATGTTTTACTTCGGTGGGGGCGACTGGCAGTTTCTGGTTGGTATGCTGAGCTTCATGCTCGTACTGGTCCCGGTGCTATCGGCCATGTCCGTTAAATACATACTACCAACATTTGCAATCAGCGTGGTGATTCACCTGCTGATCATATTGATCGATGTGCTATAAGTATAGGGGCAAATTGCCGATAGTATAAAGCCCTCAATCCAGTGGATTGAGGGCTTTATACTATCGGCTTCTTAATGTTACCGTTGGTTGATCAACAGGATGGCTCACCCAACTCCGACAAAAAACACGAAATTATCGATTCACACCTGATCGACTTCATACGTCGGCCTGACACTTGTCATAGTATCGGCGATGGACACGACTCAACTTTGTGCTACAGCTTTCCGCTTCTTCCATGCTGATTATTCTTACATTTTTTGCCTGCCACTGGTATCTCTCCATTTTTACGCAGACCTTTTTTCTACATCGTTACGCGGCTCACCAAATGTTTGTTATGAGCCCCCGCTGGGAAAAATTCTTCTATATCCTGACATTCATTGGGCAAGGATCGTCGTTTCTGAGTCCACGTGCTTACGGCATCATGCATCGCCTGCACCACGCCCATGCCGATACGGAAGACGACCCGCACTCACCCTCCTACGCAAAGGGATTGCTCGATATGATGTGGAAAACGCGGATATTCTATAATGACATTCTCAATAATCGCGACCACATTGCCCCCAAATTCAAGAAGGGCGTACCAAACTGGGCGTTCATGGAGTGGCTCGGCGACCGCTGGCCGGTGCGTCTGGCGTGGGGAACAGCGTATACGCTCATCTATTATTTCTACGCCCCATCGGCCTGGTGGTTTGCGTTGTTGCCAGTGCATTACCTGATGGGACCAATCCACGGAGCCATCATTAATTGGTATGCACACCGATATGGCTACGTAAATTTTCCCGTAGATGACACAGCTAAGAACCTACTCCCATTTGATTTTCTGATGATGGGTGAGTCGTATCATAACAACCATCATAAGTTTGGTGGCCGGGCCAATTTTGGTGGCTTCCGCTGGCATGAATTCGATCCAACCTACCCTATTATACGCCTGCTGAACAGTATGGGGGTTATACGCCTAAAGGCCAATAACGATTTAAACTACATGTAGGCGTGTGAGGTGACTCAGATACCAGGAAAACGGTTCCAACTAGCCTAACGATTCAGTGCTGGATCAAGCTTATCATGACTTGATCCAGCCAACCTTCGGTGGCCATTCCTGTTGAGCGTACGGATAAACTAAAAGGCGTCAGGTTTGAGAGCCTGACGCCTTTCTGGAAATGAAGGCATTAAAGAAGATTCAACGTCACCATACCCGACAGGAATTGGACACAGTCGGCTTTGATTCGTTCAAACTCATCCGTTACAGTTGTGATGTGACGCTCCAGATTAACTGACAGCCCAAAATGGGCATCGTAACAGGCTTTAGTCCCCGAGACGACTCCGCAGTTCGCGCCCTCACAGACGAAGTCACGATGCAGCCAGTTAAGACGCGTGCGTAGGTTGTTCAACTTACGGTAGTATTCTACAGCCGAGTGGCGCAGACTCCGGTAGTTGTAGCGATTCAGGACGTCGAGCAGCAGCGTCTGAAGCTGGTCTATTTCTTCGGCTTGCCGATCAATAGTCTGTTGCTGACCTTGGTATCCCGCCCGACAGGCAGGTAAGGTGAGTGCATCCGATTGCCAAAAAGGGGTGTAATTCATAAGGTTTAATCGGTAAAGTTTCTGAAAATGGATTGACCAAGCCGGGCACTTAACTGCTGAAGGAGGTCCGGGCCATCGATGCTACCCGTATGTCGCCACAACTCCAGTCCGCGCTGGAGCAGCACAAATGACGGCTGTGTCGCAAACTCAAAGCTACTGACCACCTCAGGGTGAGTAGTTTCCGTGATACGCATAATCCGTACGGCCGGGTCAAGTACCGACCGGGCTTTTTCTATCATTTGGTCTACCTCGGCCCGCTGGGTCAAAGTCGCGGGTGTAAAAACCAGCAGCACGGGTAGTTGAACCGGCGTCAGCAACGAAGAAGGGGACATCATGACAACAAATTAGTTTACCGCTGTAAAGTTGCGCCAGTCAGTACCGCTAAACTGTGATCTGCATCACGTGACAAACTGATTTTTATCACTTGTTCCGATGCCAATTCGTGTTAATTTCGCCCGTTGAAATTCCTATCGTATGTCCAACGACTCATTCGAGGCCGTTTTTTCCCATGCCACATTAGCCATCCTCGTTTCGGATGATCAGGGACATATTATTTCCGCTAACCGCTCCGCCCGTACGCTGTTTGGTTACAACACGGACATGACCGAATTACGCATTGAAGCGCTCGTTCCAGACTCGGTGGTCAATCGACACGAGCGGCTCAGGGCTTCGTTTAACGCCAATCCGCAGGTACGGGCAATGGGTCATGGCCGCGATCTGTACGCCAAACGAAGCGATGGGTCAGTGTTTCCGGCCGAAATAAGCCTAAGTTATTATAATCAGAAAGGAGCGCTGTTCGCAGTTGCCTACATCATCGACATTACGTTCAAAAAAGAAGCCGAGCGGATGCTGCTGGAGCACAAAGACCGAATCGAGCAGCTCAACGCACAGCTGGAGCAGAAGGTCGCCGACCGCACGCATGCACTCATGGCAACCCTCCATCAGCTTGAGCAATCGAAAGATGAACTGGCCAAAGCATTGGCCGCCGAACGCGAATTGGGCGAGCTTAAATCCCGCTTCGTCTCGATGGCTTCGCATGAGTTCAGAACGCCCCTAAGTGCCGTACTTACCTCGGCCTCGCTCATTGAGAAATACCCTGGTGGTGATCAGCAAGATAAGCGGCTGCGCCATATCCTGCGCATCAAATCTTCCGTTAACCACCTGAATGACATCCTGGAAGAGTTTCTGTCGGTTGGTCGGCTCGAAGAAGGGCGTGTGGAGGCCAACTGGTCATCTGTACACGTACCAACCCTGGTCGGTGAAGTGATAGCCGATTTACAGGGCATGTTGAAAGCGGGGCAGGTCATTCAAACCGTGTTCAACGGCGCAAAGACGGTACCGTCTGACCCTTCGTTATTGCGTAAGATTCTGGTGAATCTATTATCCAACGCCATCAAGTATTCAGGCGAAAATCAATCTGTCTGGCTTCAGGCCGACTGCCTGACCAGCGCCTTGAAAATAACCATCCGCGATGAAGGGGTCGGCATATCGCCCGACGACCAGAAACACCTGTTCGAACGGTTTTTCCGGGCCAAGAATGTTACCAATTTTGCCGGTACAGGTCTTGGCCTCCACATCGTTGCCAAATACCTTGAACTGCTGGGCGGCACTATCGACCTGACCAGCCAGTTGGGCCAAGGCACCACCGTTACGCTGACATTACCTTATGAAAACAATTCTGCTCATTGAAGACAACGCCGACATTCGCGAGAACACGGCAGAGATACTGGAACTGGCCGGTTACCGGGTCCTGACCGCCGAAAATGGCAAACTGGGAGTCGAGCAAGCTTTAGCCAGCCGCCCCGACCTGATCATTTGCGATATCATGATGCCGGTTCTGGATGGTTATGGCGTTCTGCACATCGTTAATAGCAATCCTGGCCTGAACGGCATTCCGTTTATCTTTCTGACAGCCAAATCCGAACGGGTAGACTTCCGCAAAGGTATGGAACTCGGCGCTGACGATTACCTGACGAAGCCCTTCGACGATACCGAATTGCTGAGTGCTGTGGAGGGTCGGCTGAACCGCTTCCGGAATGTCGGGCCAATATCGGCCGATCCGGCCAGTCGAATACAGCCCAATGAACTGAACCAATTTTTAGACAGTGCTCAATCTGCGGGCGGCCTACAGGCGCTATCGGTTGACCGAAAGGCGCATCGTGTCCCCAAAAAACAGTTTATCTACACCGAAGGAGATGAGCCAACGCGACTGTATTTCCTTAAAAGCGGACGTGTCAAAACAACACGCACCAATTCTGACGGCAAAGAATTGGTAACGGGTCTGTACGGATCGGGTGAGTTTTTCGGCTACTTGGCCTTATTCGACAATACACCCTATACCGACTCAGCCGTTACGCTGGATGATTCCGAATTAATTTACATTCCACAGGCCGACTTTCAACAGCTTCTGATGGCGCAACCCGACGTAAGCCGTCAGTTCGTAAGGTTACTGGCCGGTCGCGTCGATGAAACCGAAAAACAGTTGCTGGGTATGGCCTATGGGTCGTTGCGCCGTCGTATTGCGGATGCATTGCTACGGTTACATGAGCAATTAGCGGGCGGCTCTATTCAGCTATCGCGGGATGACCTGGCAGCGGTGGTGGGAACGGCGACCGAATCGCTGATCCGCACACTCGGCGAGTTTAAGCAAGATGGGCTGATTGACGTGAGCAGTTCCGGTATTCGTGTACTTCAACCGGATAAACTGCGCCGGGCCAACTGGTAAATCCATCTGACTCTGCTATTCCTGCTGCTAAACTACGTCCATTCACTAAAGTCTTTTGTTTCAAATAGGGATTCTGCCCGTCTCTGCTTATTTTTGCACTTTCCTAAGAAATCGTCCCCTTGATTGAGGCAATCGTATAGACAGACGCATAACCGTCTTTCAAATCAACTATGCAAACATCAACCTACGTCCCCTATAAAGTTAAGGACATCGCGCTGGCCGAGTGGGGCCGCAAGGAAATTAAACTGGCCGAAGCCGAAATGCCAGGTCTTATGGCCCTTCGTGCCGAGTACGGTCCATCGAAGCCGTTGCAAGGCGCGCGCGTTGCTGGCTGTCTGCACATGACCATCCAAACAGCGGTTCTCATTGAAACGCTGGTTGAGTTGGGCGCTGACGTTACGTGGTCGTCCTGCAATATTTTTTCGACACAGGACCATGCGGCTGCGGCTATTGCGGCTGCGGGTATTCCCGTTTATGCCTGGAAAGGCATGAATGAAGAAGAGTTCAACTGGTGTATTGAGCAAACGCTGTTTTTCGGTGAAGATCGTCAGCCGTTGAATATGATTCTTGATGATGGTGGTGACTTGACGAACATGGTTTTCGACGATTACCCAGAGCTGATTCAGGGCATCAAAGGCCTGTCGGAAGAAACAACCACCGGTGTTCACCGCTTGTATGAGCGCATGAAGAACGGCACGCTGCACTTGCCTGCAATCAACGTGAATGACTCGGTAACGAAGTCTAAATTCGATAACAAATACGGTTGCCGCGAATCGCTGGTCGATGCCATCCGACGGGCTACCGACTTGATGCTGGCGGGTAAAGTGGCCGTTGTTGCTGGCTACGGTGACGTAGGTAAAGGGTCGGCCGAATCGCTTCGGGGTGCCGGTTGCCGCGTGCTGGTAACCGAAATTGACCCCATTTGCGCGCTCCAGGCGGCAATGGATGGCTTTGAAGTTCTTCCCATGGACGAAGCCGTTCATCGGGCGCAAATTTTCGTAACGGCAACGGGTAATGTCGGTATCATCAAAGACCGTCACTTCGAAGCCATGCGCGACAAAGCCATTGTCTGCAACATTGGCCACTTCGATAACGAAATCGACATGGCGTGGCTGAACGAAAAATACGGTCAGACAAAGAGCCAGATCAAACCACAGGTGGATATGTACGAGATCAATGGGAAGGAAATTATCATTCTGGCCGAAGGCCGTCTGGTAAACCTTGGCTGTGCCATGGGGCATCCTTCCTTTGTGATGTCGTGTTCGTTCTCGAACCAAACGCTGGCCCAACTGGAATTGTGGGCTAACGCCGATAAATACGAGAACAAAGTATATGTGCTGCCTAAAATTCTTGATGAGAAAGTAGCTGCGCTTCACCTGGCTCACGTAGGCGCAAAACTTGAACCACTGGCACAGGAACAGGCTGATTACATCGGTGTATCGGTTCAGGGTCCGTTCAAATCAGAAATGTATCGGTACTAATCTGAATCTGGACTTTTATGATTTAGCTGATTAACATGATTTCGTTATTTCAGTCAGGAAAAATCAAGCTAATTAACTAAATCATAAAAATCAAAGTTTAGATAACCAAGCGCGACTCCGAAAACGGGGTCGCGCTTTTTTGCATTAAATTTACTAGTATTGACCCCAGGAAACACTACTCGACATGAACCGTCTGCTCCTCGTGCTGTTATTGTCGCCCCTGCTCGGTTCGGCGCAGGCAACAATCGACACGCTGCACTGGAGCGCAACCCGGCGGCTGCAACTCACTGATTTCCATTCGCCAACCCAGCCCGGGCTCGGTGGTTCCGATTTCCATTACCAGATTGGTTACGAAGTTCGGCCCACCTCGGTATGGAGCCAACCCGCCATTGATGCCTTCTGCCTCATGTTCCGCAATCTGTCGTGGGTATCGGAGACGGCTCGCAATGAGCGGACACTAGCCTATAATCAGGTTTTGTTCGACCTTGTCGAAGTACATACCCGGCTGATGAAGGCGAAATTGATTGCTCTTCGGGCCGATCGTCATTTTAAACAACAGGCCACTCAGATCGAGTACCTGACCAATGCCGAACTGGGTGCCGAAGTCAACCAATTCAGGGCTGAAACGGGTGGTGGCGACGATTTACCAATCCTGAAACAGTGGCAGCTAAAAGTAGCACAGCGCCTATATGATACACCCGATCTGGTAACGACTTTTCTCTCCTCCAAAGTTGGCTTTGGTATGTTTCTGGGCGTGGGCGGCTTTTTGCCAACCGGCCCCGTAACGAAAACCATTAATCCGGGAGCTGGCGTTGTCGTTGGTTTGGACATTACATTCCGGCGAACTGTACTTCTGCTGCATCCGACCTTGTATAACGGCACCCTTCGATCTGGCTTTTCGCACGGCAATCAAACCTGGGCCGAAGACATGAAGGTTACCTCAAGTTTATTTGAAGTAGGCTTAGGCCATATCCTGGCCAATTCTACTCATCGTCGGCTGATTCCTTACATTGGCTATCGGCTGCTTGATCTGTCCCCGCGCGACCAGAACGACGAGCGCTACAAAGGGTTATCCTTGCTCAATCATGCGCCCACGGCTGGCCTTATCCTGGATATAAAATTGGGCAATAATACCCCCAAAGCCGATCATTCGGAAGACAGTTTCTGGTTTGTACGCACCAAAGTTTCCTACAGTCCACTGCTGTCTAACGATACGTTTTCGGGTGGGCTGATCAATCTGCAAGTTAGTCTCGGCGGCTTTAGCCGCGTTCGTAAGGTGACTTATAAATCCGAGCACACCCTGATTCCTCTACAAGGCACGAACCTGAACTGAAGCAGCGGCTCTGTGAATGTACCCTCTGCCCGCTATGCATCGGTTTCTAATGATTTGTTAACACATCATTGCCCAGAGTTTCCGAACTTGCTACCCATATGAAGAAACACATCCTGATACTGGCCCTGGCCGCCCTGTCAGCCTGTAACCCAAGCTATCACCTGACCAATCGAACGGCCAACCGGATTGGTGTCGATTCGGTAACCGCTTCGGCCGACAGTAGCGTTGCCATGTTCCTGCAACCCTACCGGCAGGGTCTCGAAAAGACCATGAACGAGGTACTGGCCCGATCGAGCGGACGTATCGAGAAAGGTCAGCCCGAAGCACCACTCAACGATTTATTAACCGATGCGCTGCTCAAACAGGCTAGCCAGCGGTATGGTAAACCCATTGATTGTTCACATCTCAACTACGGTGGCATTCGCAGTAATTTACCCGAAGGTAACATTACAACCGGCTCTATTTTCGAGGTGATGCCGTTCGATAATCAGCTGATCGTATTGACGGTTAAAGGCGATATGCTCCGGCAAATGCTGAATCATTTTGCCAAAGGAAATAAACTGGTGGTGGGTGGCCTGCGGGCTAAGATCCATAATGAACAGGTGCAGTCTGTTACGTTTACGAATGGGCGAACCCTCCAGCCCGATGAGACATATACCGTTGTCATGAGCGACTATGTGGCTAACGGGGGCGATGACGCTGGCTTTCTAAAGAATCCCCTCAAAAGTGAAAATATCAATTACCTCATGCGGGATGCCCTGATCGACTATTTTCGGGAACAGGGCAAAACCGGACAACTCATTAATCCCGTTTCTGATGGACGCATTAGCATCGAATAGACGCCAGTTCCTGAAATTGTTAGGCACTGCCGCGGTAGTTGGCTCCGTTGCGCCTGACCTAATAGCCCGACCAGCCAACAGCAGTCGATCCACAACGCTGACCATTCTACACACCAACGACGTACACAGCAGGCTGGACCCGTTCCCAATGGATGGAAGCCGGAATGCGGGCAAAGGCGGTGTTGCCCGTCGGGCCACACTGATTCAGAAAATCCGACAGGAACAAGTGGATGGCCATCCCCGCCATGTACTGCTGTTCGATGCAGGCGATATTTTTCAGGGAACGCCCTATTTCAATGTGTACAAAGGGGAGCCCGAAATTCTGGCCATGAACCGGCTTGGCTACGATGCGGGCACCATCGGGAACCACGATTTTGACGGGGGCATCGATAACATGGTTACGCAATTTGGGAAGGCAAATTTTCCCATGCTGATTGCCAACTACGACTTTAAAAATACGGTGATGGATGTCCGTACAACACCGTATAAAGTTTTCGAGAAAGATGGCGTCCGGATTGGGGTATTTGGCCTTGGAATCAAGCCCGAAGGCCTGATTCCCCGAGATGCTTATAGGGAAACGAAATACCTCGATCCTATCGAAATTGGCAACGACACGGCCGCCAAACTTCGCAACGACAAGAAATGCGATTACGTGATCTGCCTGTCGCACCTGGGGTTCAAATACACCAATGAGCCGACGGTTTCCGATACTGTACTGGCGACCAAAACGCAGCACATCGACCTCATAATTGGCGGGCACACCCATACGTTCCTGGATGCACCGGTTGCGGTCAACAACCTCAATGGCCAACCTGTCTGGATTAACCAGGTTGGTTTTGCGGGAATCAATCTCGGCCGTATCGATCTGTCTTTTGAAAAAGGCAAAGCCGTTGCCAGCGCCGGTCAATCCGTAGAAGTGAAGTAAGTAACCCGTATGAACAAAAGGCTTTGCTACCTGAATAAGGAGAAATTACCGTTGGTTTCCTTTTCTACTTATTACCTTAATTTCCATTTTCATGTCTGAAATTAAATTAACACTCGGCGAGAAAACGTATTTCCCATCCATAGAGAAGCCCATCGCTTACGAAGGCCGCGAGTCCGACAATCCGATGGCGTTCAAGTTTTACGATGCCAATCGGCTCATTTTGGGCAAACCTATGAAGGATATTTTCCGGTTTGCAACGGCTTACTGGCATACCTTCTGCGGCACCGGCGCTGATCCTTTTGGTCCCGGCGTTAAGCATTTCCCCTGGGATGCAAACCCCGATCGGCTGGCAGCGGCTCACGATAAAATGGACGCAGCGTTCGAGTTCATCACAAAAATCGGCATGGAATTCTACTGTTTCCACGATGTCGACGTAGCTCCAGAAGGCAACTCGAATGCCGAATTCGAGAAAAACTTCCGTGCTATTGTCGACTATGCCAAGCAGAAACAGGCAGCCAGTGGCGTAAAACTACTCTGGGGAACGGCCAATTTATTCTCGCACGAGCGCTACATGAATGGTGCATCGACGAACCCTGACTTCCACGTACTGGCCCATGGCGGCTGGCAGGTGAAAAATGCCATCGATGCGACGATTGAGTTGGGCGGAGCGGGCTATACCTTCTGGGGAGGCCGTGAAGGGTATATGTCGCTGCTGAATACCAACATGAAACGCGAACAGGAACATTTGGGTAAATTCCTGCAAATCAGCCGCGATTATGCCCGTAAACAAGGGTTCAAAGGATCATTTTACATTGAACCTAAACCGATGGAGCCAACCAAACACCAGTATGATTTCGACGCGGCTACCGTCGTTGGCTTCCTGAACCGGTTTGGCCTGCAGGACGATTTTGAGCTGAATATCGAAACCAACCACGCGACATTGGCCAATCATACCTTTGCGCACGAGTTGCAGGTTGCCGCTGATAACAACATGCTGGGCAGTATCGACGCCAACCGGGGCGACTACCAGAACGGCTGGGATACCGACCAGTTCCCGGTGGATGTGTATGAACTGACCGAAGCCATGCTGGTCATTCTGGAAGCGGGTGGTCTGAAATCAGGCGGGGTTAACTTCGACGCCAAAACGCGCCGGAACTCAACGGATCTGGACGATATTTTCATTGCCCACATCGGTGGTATGGACACCTTTGCCCGGGCGGCCATTGCCGCCGAAGCGATTCTGGCCAAATCGCAGTACAAAAAATTGCGGGCTGAGCGTTACGCCAGCTACGATTCGGGCGAGGGCGCACGCTTCGAAAAAGGCGAGTTGACCCTTGAGGATCTTCGCCAGTATGCCATGACTAATGGCGAGCCGAAACAACTAAGCGGCAAGCAGGAATTGTACGAAATGATTGTCAACCAGTATATTTAACCCGTAATGGAACGCAGATTGTTATGATTTTTAAGATTAGGTATGCTTTTATCAGCGCAAATCTTAAAAACCATAACAATCTGCGTTTCATCCTTCCAATGAAAACGCTACTCCTTTTACTGGCCAGTCTTTCGGCTTTTGCACAAACGTCTACTGACGAAGCTGCCGTGCGCACAACCATCAAGCTCATGTTCGATGGCATGCGTAAAGGTGACTCGACGCAGATTAAAAATACGTTTCTGCCCGGTGGCTCGTTACAGACTATCGCCAAGAATAAGGATGGAGATGTGTCGGTACGCACTGACGATATGGGGAAATTTGCGGCTTCTGTCGTGAAGTATCCAGCGTTTACGCTCGATGAGCGCCTATCTGGCATGGATATTAAAATCGATGCCGAGCTGGCTACGGCCTGGACGCCCTACGTCTTTTATTTGAAGGACCAAAAAAGCCATTGTGGTGTGAATGCCTTTACCCTTGTAAAAGTAAACGGCAACTGGAAAATCCAATCCATTATCGACACACGCCGGAAAGACAACTGCCCGGATTTACCAAAGTCGTAAAGGTAGTGTACCAAACAGCCAGAGGCTGTTTGGTACTTAACTGGCGCTCCACCTCGGCTGGCGTTTTTCCAGAAAAGCAGCCATGCCTTCTTGTGCATCCGGCGTTTGCTGGAGCTGCGTAAATTGATCATACAAAAAGGCCTGCTGTTCACTGGATGGCAGGTCTTTTAGTTGTTGATAAGCCCGCAGTCCAAATTGCATGGCTGTCGGCGAAAATTGTTTTAACTCGTCGGTTAGCCGGGTCACCGCATCGGTGAGCGCATCGGCGGGCGCAATGTCTGTTACCAGACCGAGCGCCAGTGCTTCCGGCGCCTGGATCGTCTTAGCTCGTAGGCATAGGTCAAGGGCAGTACGAGCAGGCATTATATTGAGCAGGACGGCCATCACCTGAAAGGGAAACAATCCTCGCTTCACTTCGGGTAAACTAAACGTAGCCGACGCAGTGGCCACCACGTATGTGCTTGCAGCTACCAGCAAAAACCCACCGGCATAAACCGGCCCCTGCACACGGGCAATAGAAGGTTTATGCAAACCGGCCATAAGCTCGCCCAAACGAACCGGCCCCGCTGGTTCAGGAACCGAAATGGGTTCATTACTGCCTGCCGACAGGCTTTTCAGATCCATCCCGGCACAGAATGTGTCGCCCGCAGCAGCCAGCACCACCAGCCAGACATCGGCCGTATACTGCGCGTAGGCCAACGCGAACGCGAATTCAGCCAGCATTGGCGGATGAAGCGCGTTCTTTTTTTCGGGTCGGTTCAGCGTAATGGTCAGCACATGCTCATTGAGCGACGTGAGCAGGTAGCGAAACCCTTCGACCGGTAGTTGAGCCGTTTGATCAGGAGAATAGAGCATGGCTGAAAAGTACAAAAATACCGCTTACGAAATGTCTGGCCCTGCTTATATGGTTATGTATCCATTTAAAGTTATCTGGATAAGTCTATTCTCCCAACCTTTCCAATTCGTCATGAAAACGGCTCTAACCCTCTGCCTGATTCTGTTGAGTATACAGATTTCTCAGGCTACGCATCTACTCGGCGGCTACATCCAGGCAAAACCTGTTGCTGGCTCGGCAGGTAGCTATCAGATAACAGCCGTTCTTTACATGGACGAAATTCGTGGAAAACCGGCTGCCGATCAGGCCACGTCGATTTCGGTTTGCTTTGGCGATGGTAGCATCGGTATAGCTTATCGGGCAAGTCGGTTGTTGATAAACGATAAAAGTACGAGTATCAATAGCTACAGTGCAATCCATACCTATAGCGGGCCGGGCATTTATCAGTTGGCGGTTTCCCAGTCGAACCGAACAGGTGTTAAGAATATTACCAATGCTGATGGCCAGTTATTCACCCTCCGAACTACATTTTCCATTACTTCACCTACGGCCAATCAAACGCCAACGCCCGGCTTTCCTCAAAATGGCTTTCATATTGAGGCAAATCGGAAGGCCACACTATTATTGACCGCCACGGATGCCGATGGGGATAGTTTAGTATATGGCCTCGCTAAGCCACTAACGAATACGAGCCAGGATCAATGCAGTTATCGACCGCTTACGTCGTATCAATTTCCGAATGATTTGACCAAAAAAGGCACCTTCAAAATCAATAGTCGTACGGGAGAATTGGTTTGGGACGCCCCTACAGAAGTAGGCTATTATAGCGTGGCGATAACCCTAGACGAATACCGTGGTGGCAATCTTATCAGCCAAACCGTTCAGGAAATCCCGTTGATCGTTGACGATCTACCCGGCACACCCGGCACAATTCCACCCTATGAACCCGCCTTTGAAGGCGCTTTTACAGGCTTGGTGACGGCCGTTGAGGGGCGCGAAGACGTGAATTTCCATCTCATCACCTTTCCCAATCCGGTAGATGACCGGTTGCAGGTGGTTATTCAAACCAGCAACCCGACAACCGCCACGGTCCAATTAAGTGATGCCAACGGTCGTAAACTTCACGAATTAAGCTTTCCCCGACTGACTCGCCAGCACGAACAAGTTATCAGCCTGAGTAGCCTGGCACCGGGCGTTTATTTAATTCAGGCTGTAGTTGGCGGACGGACTCTGGTGCGAAAGGTAGTAAAGCGATAGCTTGGGGCTCTATAGCAACTGCTTCCAGGTACCTTTGACCCAGTTATACTTGAGCGTGCTGGGAAGTGCCCGCCAGAAATATTTGTTCACTTCGACGGCAAAAGAAGGCTGCATGTAGCAATTGATGGCACAACCCTCGCAGGCGGGCAAACGCCCCTCCAGCGCCACCAGCTTCTGTACTTCTGCGGAGTTATAAAGGGCATACAGATTATCATCAACAGAAAAGTCTTTCAACCCTAAATGATAGCAGGGCAAAACGAGTTTATTTTCGGGAGAAAGAACAATTGTTGTGCTGGCCGCGCGGCAAATGGGGTCTTCAATGTGGTTGCCACCATCGCGCCGAAGCTGGATAAACGCATCGTTCAGGTACACGTTTTTCTGCTTTCCCCACCACGACATTTGCGCCAGAGCACTCTCCGAAAAGCGATCGCCCGTTTCAACGGAGTTATATTCGAATACGGGGTTAAGGATAAGTACGAGGTCGTTGGGTAGACAAATGGTCTCGTGCATCTGTTTGATTTTGTCCACATTGTGTTCAAAAACCGTAAACAGAATATCGGGCCGTTCGCCAAGATTACGAGCAATGGCAATGGACTCCATCACCTTATCGAAACATTTTACGCCCCGTGAGGCATCGTGCTCTTCGGCAATGGGCGAATCGAGCGAGAAGTGCAGCATATCGACCAGGCCGCGCAGCCGTTCGGCCTGTTTGGGGTAGAGAAGCCCATTGGTGGTAACGGTCGTAATCAGTCCAAGACGCTTGGCTTCCTGAAGCAATTCGGGCAATTGGCGATGCAACAACGGTTCGCCCCCTGTAAAATCAACTACCCGCACACCCAGCTTTTTGAGGTCCCGCAGGTTCTGGCGGGCATTCTCAAGCGTCACGTAGGGTGAGGGCCGCTCCCATATATCGCAAAAACTACAGCTCGCATTGCAGCGATACGTCAGGTAGTAATTGCACAAAACGGGATGGGAGACAAGGCGCATTTATGTATGTGTAGAGACCGGTCCGCCGGTGCGGCATACTTGCGTCTCATATCCGGATGGTTTTTGCGGACGCATATGAGACGCAAATATTTGCTGACGCATGTGAGACGCAAATATGCGTCTCTACAATAGCATCTTAAACAGGCTCACCAATTTGTCTTTCAGGTCTTTCCGATCGACGATGAAATCCAGGAAACCATGATCGAGGACAAATTCTGCACTCTGGAAGCCTTTGGGCAGATCTTTACCTATCGTTTCACGAATAACACGCGGACCAGCAAAGCCAATCAGTGCTTCGGGTTCGGCGATGTTAAAATCGCCGAGCATGGCATAAGAGGCTGTAACACCACCCGTTGTCGGGTCGGTCAATAGCGATACATAAGGCAATTTGACTTTTTCCAGCAAAGCCAGTTTTGCCGATGTTTTCGCCATCTGCATCAGCGAGAAACCAGCTTCCATCATGCGCGCACCACCCGACTTCGATACCATTAGAAAGGGTGTCTTGCTGGCAATGGCATGATCGATAGCGCGGGCAATCTTCTCGCCTACAACAGACCCCATTGAGCCCCCAATGAAGTTAAAATCCATAACGGCCACCGTTACAGTCAGGCCATTCATTGGACCATAGGCTGTTCGTACGGCATCTTTCAACCCCGTTTTGGCCATGGTTGCCTTTACGCGGTCTGGGTAAGCTTTGGTATCGACAAATTTAAGCGGATCAGCCGATTGCATATTGGCATCGAGCTCGGTAAACTCATTGTCATCGAACAGGATGGAGAAGTAGGCTTCGGAGCCTATTTTTTCGTGGTAATTGCAATGAACACAGGTATAGGCGTTGAGTTTGTGCTCCCGCGTATTCATTACTTTTTTGCAGTTCGGACATTGATACCACAACCCATCGGGAGCTTCCCGCTTCATTTCGGTTGGGGTTTGAATACCCTTATCTTTTCGGACGAACCAAGACATTTTCAGTAAGTAATTATCAGGAAAGGAACGACAAAGGTACAAAGAAAAGCACGATCAACGCTACCCTTTGTCTATTCAAAAGAGAAGCCTGGCTAACTGGTGGGTGCGTATCGAGGCTAACCAAACAGTCGGTTTACGCTGTATACCATTTTTTTATACCGATAAAGTCGTTGTTTTGCGGCCATGAAACACGCATTAACCGCTTTACTGCTGGCGATCACCCTGTCGGCCTTTGGTCAGGCATCGGTAGCCTACTACCCGTTCAATAACCTGGTTACGGTTAGTACCAATGCCGATCGGGCCTTCTGGGCCGATGCCCGGGTCCAAACCAATACCGTATTCGGCTCCTTGAGCACCACCATCTGCCCAATGATCAATGTGGCCCGAAAGGCTCAGGTAAATTATTACACAGGGTTGGGCGTGCGCTTTAACGCGCTGAACGGAATCGATGATCGTGATGTGCTGGAAGGGTATTCGCTCCATGTAGGCGTTCGAATCAAGCCGCTTATCATGATCCCCAACTTACGTGTTGCTTTCGAGTTAGCCCCCTACTCCCGCAAGGATTTCAAGACAGGAAATCTCCAGTCGTTCCTGGGAATCGTTTATCAGTTCAGCAAAAAGTGATATACGGTTTGTAGTTTATGGTTTGTAGTTCGTGAATGAGCACGAACTACAAACCATAAACTACAAACCGTACCCTACCCTCACTTCTGATTATACGTCATTGCTCCATGTTCCAGCTTATTGGCCCGGTCAAAAAGCTTGAGTGCTTTCTGGTACGTATCATCTGTCTGGCTGATAACCCGGAAAAACTCGTTGTTCTGGCCGCCTTTATTATTTTTCTGGTAAATGGATCGCGCCACCAACGCCTTGATCTGATTTTTCAGGTAGTTTTTCGAGCGGTTATATTCTTTCTCGTTAAACTTAATTCCCTCAGCCGTTGCGTCTTTTACTAAGCGGTTCATCTGCTCGTCATTGATCGTAACGGTGCGATCAAACTCCTCAAAGGGGACTTTTTCCAGCTTCTTCCGGTTGTCGTTGGCATATTCCATGGCGAACTCACGAATGATGTTTTTGCCATAAAGTTGTACTAAATAAGCCGTTTGCCAGGTCGAATCCCGCGGAATAAAGTAGTCGGGTGTGATGCCGCCCCCGCCATACACAACTCGTCCACCGTCGGTTTTGAATTTGAGTTTAGGGTCATTCTTGATCGAATCGGCGATGTAATATTCACCTCGTTTCGACCGTAGTTCGAGATCTTTCTCGTAGTCGCCCTCGTGACCAGGCACGTAGGGCTTCTGGATACTCCGGCCGCTGGGTGTATAATAGCGCGAGATCGTCAGCCGTAGTTCAGACCCGTCAGACAGTTGTACCGGCATTTGTACCAGCCCCTTCCCGAATGAACGACGACCCGCAATCAGCGCCCGGTCGTGGTCCTGCAATGCACCCGAAACAATCTCCGATGCCGACGCACTGCCTTCATCGATCAGCACCACCAACGGACCTTCCTCAAACTGACCCGCAATATGAGCCATCGTTTTGCGGTCGTAGCGATTGTCTTTCCCATCGGTATAAACCAGCAGTTTATTGCCCGAAATGAACTCATCGGCAATGTTTGTAGCCCGATCCATGTAGCCGCCCGGATTGTTGCGCAGGTCCATCATCAGTTGGGTCATCCCCTTGGCTTTCAGAGACGCCAGTGCCGTTTTAAACTCGTCGTACGTTGTTTCGGAGAACCGGTTGATTTTGATATAACCGGTCTTGGCGTCGATCATGTAGGCGGCATCGACCGAATAGGTTGGAATCCGGTCACGAGTTACCGTAAACTCTTTGGCCTGCTTATCGCCCTTCCGAAGAATGGTTAATTTTACATCGGTTCCCCGTTTGCCGCGAAGCGCTTTAAAGACAGCACTGTTTTCAATTTTACCACCCGTTGCCAGCGCTTTATCATCCACTTTAATGATTTTATCGCCACTCTGGATTCCCGCCGACTCCGATGGGCCACCGGCCAGGGGCGTTACCACATAAACCGTGTCCTTGTAAATATTGAACTCGACGCCAATGCCATCAAAACCACCTTCGAGCTGCGAGCGGGCCGCAATGGCATCCTGAGGATTCATGTAGGCCGTGTGCGGATCAAGCTTTTCGAGCATTTTTGTAATCGAAAAATCTACCAGTTCATCGGTATTGACCGAATCAACGTAGTTATTCTCGATTAGCTGCAAAATTTCCCGGTATTTGGCGTAGCCTTTCCCGATGTTATTCATGCTTTTTGTTCCCCCAAAAAATGTTGCCCCGATAAGCATTCCACCCGCCAGGGTGATGCCCAGCAACATGGGTATCCGAACCGTCGTTTTATCGTTCTGAATCCGGTTTCCGCGCCCATCAACTTCATGACCGCCAGGTTTATTCGTAGCGTTGCTATCTCCCTCCATTCGTTCGTCTCGTAAGTGGTGTCTCTTATACTGCCATAACGTTTTGAAGGTAGCGAAATGTTTGCCAGAAAGAAGATATGATGTTAAAAAAATAGTAACCGCTCCTGCAGATAATCCGGGAGGGCAACAATTGCTGTTTTCGGACGACTTTTCATGCACGTTTGCCGTAACGTGTACCAAAAACTATGCTTATTTTTACGGGCAGCCAATACCTTAGCCTGCCCCAACTCTTATGTTTGTACATACCGTTTTTTTCTGGCTCCGTCATCCCGAAAGCCAGGACGACCACCAGGCCCTGCGCGCTGGCCTGGAAGGCCTCAAGTCGATCACCGACATCACGACCGCTTACGTTGGCACGCCCGCCGACACCCGTCGGCCTGTCATCGACCACAGCTATGACTTCTCTCTAACGCTCGTCTTTGCTGACAGAGCCGCTCACGATGCTTATCAGGTCCACCCGGGCCATTTGGCCTTCGTTGACAAATGTTCGCACCTGTGGGAACGCGTTCAGATTTATGACGCCGTAAGTTAGTAATAGGAGCGAGGAGTTAGACGTGAGAAGACATCCGGCGGCACAGTGTGCGTCAGCAGCTTCTCACATCTAACTCCTCGCTCCTATTACTTAACTCTTATACCAGTACCTCGATCTTCATATCCATATTTCCTTTCACAGCTTTGGAATACGGACACACGGCATGGGCAGATTCCGCCAACTGCTGAAGTTGGTCATGATCCATATGGGGCGCTTTGACCGTAATTTTTCCCGACAGAAACATGTTGTTTCCGTCTTTGTTGAGGGAAATACTGACCTCTACGGAATGTTCGGGCAGAATAACCTTCCGCCGTTCGGCAACTGCCATGAGCGCTCCGTTGTAGCAGGCGCTGTAAGCAGCCGCAAATAACATCTCGGGATTGGGAGCCCCACCCTGGCCGTGCATTTCTACCGGACGTTTAACGTCTAATTCTAAAATACCATCGAGCGACTTAACGTCGCCTTCGCGCCCGCCAACATTACTAACGGTGGCCGTATACAAGGTTTCCATTCTATTAAGTTTTGATAAGTATCAACCGGCACTGACGTGGCCAATTGGTGTAGTATACACTCAAGAAACGCTACTTGTTCACAAACCAGCGATAAAGAAAGAAGCGATGGCAGGCCTTAAACCGTTTTATTGGCGAATCCGTCGTTCACGGTTACGATTAAGGCAAACTTTTTGCGTTCATTTACCAGACGGTTTCCCGATAAAAAGGTTAGTTGTTCAGGCGGGTTTGGTCATTTACTGACATTCCATCATTTTAAACTACCTTTGTCTTAGCGGTTTATTTAAATCAAAGCCGCAATAGACCGGGTTGAGCCGCGTTTTTCGTACGTATGCATCACGACACGCAGACCAACATGACTCCATTATCTATACCATACCGGACCCGTCATCTGTTTCTAGGCTTAGCGGGTAGTTTGGGGCTACTGCTTGGGCTGTCGGCCGAGCCAGTTCTTGCACAGCGCAAACGCGAAAAAGCCGATACCGCCCTGGCAAAACCAGGCTCAGCCTCAACAACGACTGTGCGGATGGAGGAAGAAACGCAGTTCACGGAAGGCGTCCGGTATTTGATGACCGACGAGCCGACCAAAGCCATTGCGCAGTTTGCCAAAGTATTACAAAAAGACCCCAATAACGCAGCCGCTCAGTATTCAACCGCCAGTGCTTATCTGAAAAGTGGCAAAACGGCGGAGGCCATTCCCTATGCCACAAAAGCCCACTCGCTGGACATAGAAAATAAATTTTACTCGCTGCTGCTGGCGGAACTGTACGTTAAACAAAAACGCTATGGCGAGGCTGAAGAACTCTATGAAGCACTCCTGAAAAAAGGGCCCGAAAACGCTGAATACGGGGTTGAACTGGCGGCCATTTATCTGTTCAACGATAAGCCCGACAAAGCGCTGGAAACCTATAATAAAGTGGAGCGTGAATTAGGGTTGAATGAAGAAATTACCCGGCAGAAACAACGCATCTATCTTAAACAAAATAAAATAGACAAAGCCGTTGAAGAAGCTGAAAAGCTAGTCGCGTCGGAACCATCGGACCCGGACTATCTGCTCGAAGGAGCTGAATTATTGATTGCCAACGACCGAACCGATCAGGCAATCGGCTGGATTGACCGGGCGCTCAAACTAAGCACTGACTTACCGCAGGCCCATGTGTTGCTGGCAGATATTTATCGCAAGAAAGGCGATATGGACCGCGTCAGCAAAGAGTTGAATCAGGTGCTGGCTAACCCGAACCTGGAAGCGGGTCTGAAAGCCCGTATTTTGTCGAGCTACATGGGTATGACGGGATCAAACCCGGCAGCGCAGCAGGATGCGCTTGGCATGGCGCAGAAACTGGCTAAAACCTCCCCCAACGACCCAAAAACACAGGTGATGCTGGCTAATCTACTGGTGCAGCAGGGGAAAAAGGCCGAAGCCCGCGATGCATACGCCAAAGCGGCTCGCCTGGATGGGTCCATCTATGAGGTTTGGGAAGCGTTGTTGCAACTGGACGGCGAATTAAATCAGGTGGATAGTTTACTGGTTCATTCCGAGAAAGCCCTGGAAGTATTCCCCACACAAGGCTATTTCTGGTACTCCAATGGATCGGCCAATTTATACAAGCGCAAATACCAGCAAGCCGTCGATGCCCTCGAAGAAAGTCAGAAGCTACTAGCGGCCAGTTCAAATAACGAACTAAAAAAAGGCATTTATGCCCAACTGGGCGACGCTTACAATGGCTTAGGTGATCACGCGAAGTCGGACGAAGCCTACGAAGCCGTTCTGAAAGTAGACCCGCTGAACGATCACGTCCTGAATAACTACAGTTATTTTCTATCCTTACGAAAAGAGAATTTGCCCAGAGCGGTGCAACTGGCGCAAAAACTCGTTGAGCGGAACCCAACGAACGCTACCTATCTGGATACCTACGCCTGGGTACTTTACGTCTCGAAAGACTACGCCAAAGCAAAACAGTATCTGGAAAAAGCCCTGGCCGATCCGGCCAATGTGAGCGGAACGATCATTGAACATTATGGCGATGTGCTTTATCAACTGGGGGAGCGCGATAAAGCGCTTGAGCAGTGGAAACAGGCAAAACTTAAAGGCGGGGCCAGTACCGATTTAGAGAAGAAAATAGCCTCTGGCAAAATGTAAACCAGTATACGGTTTCTGGTTTTACGGAGTCAGCGTATTTACTTGTGCCGACTCCGTGAGCCAGAAACCGTATATTGAAATCACCTAAATGAATAAACACCTCTTAGTTGCGTTCCTGTTAGGCATATTTCTACAATCGGAAGGTTGTCGACGGCATCACATGTCGCACAGCACTCATTCAATGCCGGTTTCGTCAGTGCCTGCTCCTATCGACTCAACCCTTGCCAGCAACCCGGCTCAACCGTTATCGGCTGATTCTTCCGCCAATACACGCCCGACTGCACCTAAAACGGATCCCGTCAGGCCCGGAATCGAAGAAGCCCGAACCAATGTTGCCGAAATTGATTTTCGCTATCTAACGGCCAAATCGAAGATCTCCTTCAAAGGTCAGCAACAGGATATCGACAATGCGAATGTGAACATCCGGGTTCGGAAAGACAGCCTCATCTGGCTATCTGTTTCGAAACTGGGCATCGAAGCCGTTCGAGGGTTGATTACCCGTGATTCCATTACGATTGTTGACAAGATTCACCGGGAATACTCTGTTTACGACTTTCCGACGCTGAGCAAACAGTTCAATTTCGACATGAATTTCGAACTACTGCAAGCCCTGATTGTCGGGAACCTACCTTTACCCAAACGCCCGGCCCAAAAAATTAAAAACGAGCGGGATTACCTGCTCCTTCGGCAGAGTGAGGGAAAAGTGCTGGTCGAAAATTATATCGGTGAGCAGGATAGAAAGCTTAAAAAGCTGATGGTTACGGAGCAGCCAACAAAAAATACGCTGCGCCTTGATTATGATAACTTTACCTCATTGAACAATTTTCTGTTTCCCTACACCAGTCTGGTAACGGTCGATTATAAGTCGAAAACTGATGGTCAATTTTACCAAACCCTGCTGCGTATCAAGCATAATAAAGTTGAACTGGTCGACAAAAATCCGGGCTTCCCATTTTCAATACCCGCTTCTTATACTCGCCGACCCTAAGCTTAGTCGTTGGTTTTATTTCTTATGTACGTCACGTTTCGTCCCTTTTCCAACGTTGTTCACTGGTCGGTCATTAGCCTGCTTGTCATCGGTTGTTTATGCCTGACAAATCCGCTACAGGCGCAGCAGACAGTACACAACCGGCAAGTACTGGAAAAAGAAAAAAAGCAGAATCTGGAAAAAATGAACCAGATTCGGACTATTCTAAAACAAACAGCGTCGGAGAAACAAGCGGGCCTGGGGCAGTTGAAAGCACTGGATCAACAGATTCAAACGCAGTCGAAGCAGATTGGCCTCTTGAATAAAGACCTGCAACTGACCGAGTCTGAAATTGCTGAACTTCGCCAGGCGAGTACCACCCTGACTAAAGACCTCAACAAACTGCGGGCCGAGTATGGCTCCATGATTTATGCCGCCGACAAACGACGACAACAGGTAAATCCACTGGGTTTTTTGTTCGCTGCCGATAACTTTAACCAACTCGTAGCCCGGTATCGGTATCTGCGCCAGTACTCCGACGCCCGCTTAAGTCAGGTTCGACAAATGAACAATGTCAAAACCATGTTGCAGGGCAAACAACAGGCCACCCTTCGCAAACGGCAGGAGCAGAAAAACACCATTGGGGCCAAAGTGAATGAAACAAAAAGCCTCGAAACCCTGAAAGTCGTCAAGAACCAGGTTGTCAAAGAATTAAGTCAGAAAGAGTCGGAGCTTAAAACCGAACTGGATGAAAGCCGCCGATCTGTGGCCCAGCTTGAGTCATTGATCAAACGACTGATTCTGCGCGAAGCAAAGGAACGTGCAGAACGCGAAGCCCGCGAACGCGCCGACCGCGAACGCATTGCCCGGCTGGAGGCTGAGCGAAAAGCGGCCGAACGAAAACGCGCCGAAGCCGCCATTGCGGCAGCCGAGAAAGCGGGCGAAAAACCAGCCCCCGCCGATGTAGCCAAAGTAGAACGCTCGGCTGAGCCTGAGCCAGCCGCCAAAAAGCCCGACGAACGACGGAACAACAACCTGAACGACGAAGAGACGGCCCTGGCATCGTCCTTTACGGGGGCTCGCGCGCGGTTGCCCTGGCCCGTTACAAAAGGGTTTATTTCGGATCACTTTGGCCGTAAACCCCACCCCGTACTCAGGGGCATTTACGTCGAAAATCAGGGCGTTGATATTCAAACGAACGCAGGTGAGGGCGTGCGGTCCGTATACGACGGCATTGTCCAGGACGTAACCAGCATGCCGGGCATGAACAACGTCGTGGCGATTCAACACGGCGATTACTTCACGGTTTATGCCAAACTCCGTAGCGTATCCGTTCGGATTGGGCAACGGGTGAAAGCCCGCGAGTCGATTGGTACAGTAGCCACCGATAAAAATGGGGTATCCGAAATCCAGTTCCAGATCTGGAAGGAATTCACCAAACTTAATCCCGAATCGTGGCTGACACCAAGGTAATTCATAGTTTGTAGTGCAGAGTTTGTAGTTTTGATTCGTGGTTGATTGAGTACAACCATTAACGACAAACCACAAACTTGAGTCATGTCTGTACATAATCCCGATATCAAGCGAGTTACAACGCATACCATTCAGGAATTAAAAAATAAAGGTGAGAAAATTTCGGCCTTAACCGCCTACGACCATGCCATGGCGCAGGTTGTTGATGCGGCTGGCGTTGAACTGATTTTGGTGGGCGACTCGGCTTCGAACGTGATGGCCGGGCACGAAACAACTCTTCCTATTACGCTCGATCAGATGATCTACCACGCCAGTTCGGTTGTACGGGGCGTTAAGCGGGCACTGGTTGTCGTCGATCTGCCCTTTGGCTCGTATCAGGGCAACTCGACAGAAGCATTGCGGTCGGCCATTCGGATTATGAAGGAATCGGGCGCACACGCCGTGAAGATGGAGGGCGGCCTGGAGATTAAAGAGTCTATTGTTCGTATTTTAAGCGCGGGCGTACCCGTTATGGGGCACCTTGGCCTAACGCCACAATCCATTTATAAATTTGGCACGTATGCCGTACGAGCTAAAGAAGATGCCGAAGCCCAGAAGCTGATCGACGATGCGCACATGCTTCAGGATATTGGCTGTTTTGGTGTCGTGCTCGAAAAAATACCCGCTGCCCTGACAAAACAAGTGTCCCGCAGCCTGATTATTCCAACCATAGGGATTGGTGCCGGGCCGGATGCGGATGGCCAGATTCTGGTTATTCATGATCTGCTGGGTATTACGAATGAATTCAAACCCCGTTTCCTGCGCCGGTACGCCGACTTGCATAAGGTTATGACAGAGGCTATTGCCCATTATGTCGACGATGTGAAAACCAATGACTTCCCGAACGAGAAAGAGGCATATTGAGTTAACAGAGATATGAAGCATAAACCATTTCAGGTCATTTACGAAGACAATCACCTGCTCATCGTTAATAAAGAGCCAGGTGTTTTGGTACAGGGTGACCGCACCGGCGACGTTACGCTGCTGGATTTATTGAAAGACTACGTAAAGGAAAAATATAATAAACCAGGCGAGGTATTTCTGGGATTGGTTCATCGGCTCGACCGTCCGGTGAGTGGTCTGGTTGTTTTTGCCCGTACCTCCAAAGCCCTGGAACGCATGAACGAAATCTTCCGGAAACGGCAGGTGCAGAAAACCTATTGGGCCATTGTTCGGCGGAAGCCCCCCAAGGATGCCGACAAGCTGGTTGGCTGGATTACGAAAGATGAGCAAAAGAACCAGGTAACCGTCCACGATTTTGAAGTACCCAAGTCGCAGAAGGCTGAACTTTCCTATCGGGTACTGGGCAAGATCAACGAGCATTATTTGCTGGAGGTAAACCCGATTACGGGGCGACCGCACCAGATCAGGTCTCAGCTGGCCCATATGGGTTGCCCGATTCGGGGCGATATTAAATATGGATACGACCGGGCCGTTGCCGACAAGAAAATCTACCTACACGCCCGCCGGCTGTATTTCATTCATCCGATTAAACAGCCAGGCGCACCAGACCGGCCACTGATTTGCAAAGCGGGTTTACCAAATGATCCGTTCTGGGAAGAATTTCTGGCCCTGGATGATGAAGTATACAATGATAAAAACCTGGATATTACATTTGAGTAAGTTCAATTCCAGGGGTGCCACAACAGTAAGGGCCGCATTTTCTCGAGATCAGAAAATGCGGCCCTCTATTTAGTAGACACCAAACGTAGCTCAGTGTTCGGTTACAGTCTGTGTTGTACTTGATTCCGACGGTGAAATATCCAAAACAATTTGCTCCATAACACGATCAATCATTTGAACAATTCCCCTTAAAGCTCCGAATACGATACATAACGGAAGTATGATGGGCAGGAAAAATACCCACTGAAAGATCATATACACTCGAAAATTTCTCATCAGCTTAGGGGATAATTATAGATTAAGTTTACGGCAAAATAAAAAAGAGTACTTCCATTAGTCGGCCTTAAAAATCCATTCTATTCATATTCAAAATTAACCTTGACTTAGTACAAAAACAAGGTTAGTCTCAAAAAGTTTGTCAGTGAATATACAACTTTACGATTAAGTTAGGTAAAGTTGTTGTCACTCTCAATCTGTTAAACAGATATCAACTACTGTGCCAGAAATTTAAAAAAGACCTGGTTTTTAAATTTATTTAGACAGCTATGTTATAAAGTTAATAAATAACTTCCATTTAGCCTTTATACCAAACAATATTCTTTATTTATATGAAATTACTTTAGATTGACTCATATAGGATTGTTTTGAGATTGTAGGCATTTGCTAAAGAAATGGAACAGTGCTTTTAACGAGTTCCGCAATGCTTTTCAGACATGTGGCATTCGTAGAAAAGCGGCAGATAGGTGGTTATCATTGACAAGACCGCTAGTATATCTCTGTTTATGAGGAGAGTAGCTTTTCCCCAAGCAAACTAGGTACTCGTTGACGCAACGACCGGTCAGCGTGTTTAAAAATAAAAAGGGTTCGGCTCCCACATCAATCTGGATGTGAGAGCCGAACCCTTAAAAGTGACTCTATTCTAACGCTATTTCAGTGTCGCTACAGCGTCTTTAATACGTTGCACAGCTTCAACAAGTGATTCATCAGCTGCTGCCGTTGAAATACGTAAGCAATCAGGAGCGCCAAAACCAGAACCGGCAACAGTTGCTACGTAAGCGGTGTTGAGTAGCCAGGAAGCAAAGTCATCGGAGTTGTTGATGGTTGTTGTCCCATCCGATTTGCCATAGTAATAGCTGATATCAGGAAAAGCGTAGAAAGCCCCCTCCGGCACATTAGTGCGGAAGTGCGGAACCTCTTTGAGCAACTTCACAACCAGATCGCGCCGACGGTGGTAGGCTTTCGCCATTTCTTGAGATGGCTCCATAGGTCCGTTCAAAGCAGCAACGGTAGCTTTCTGCGCAATCGAGTTCGTACCCGAAGTGACCTGGCCCTGTAGCTTCTCGACACCATCGGCAATCCATTTTGCCGCACCTATATACCCAATACGCCAGCCGGTCATGGCATATCCTTTTGCCACACCATTTACCGTAATAACTCGCTCCGCAACTTCAGGAATCGAGCCCATACTGAAGTGGCCCTCGGGCGTGAAGTTTATATATTCGTAGATTTCATCAGCCAGCACATGAACATTTTCGTGCCGTGCAACAACCTCGGCAATCGCACGAAGTTCAGCCTCTGAATAGATCGATCCCGTTGGGTTATTTGGCGATGCATACATGACAATTTTGGTCCGGTCCGTAATGGCGGCTTCAAATTGCTCGGGCGTTACCTTAAAGTTATTGTCAAAGCTCCCGTCAATGACAACGGCTTTCCCTTCGGCCAGCTTCACCATTTCGGAGTAACTAACCCAGTAAGGCGAGAAAATGATCACCTCATCGCCGGGATTTACCAACACCTGAATGACATTGGCCAGTGAGTGTTTGGCACCCGTCGACACAACAATATTTTCGGGTTTCCAGTCAATATTATTATCGCGCTTGAACTTATCGGCAATGGCTTTGCGCAGATCAGGATAACCAGCAACGGGCGAATAGCCATGAAACCCATCATCGATGGCTTTTTTGGCCGCTTCACAAATATGCGCGGGTGTTTTAAAATCGGGCTCTCCAACGCTCAGGCTGATTACTTTGTGGCCCAGAGCGGCCAATTCACGAGCTTTTTTGGTCATCGCCAGCGTGGACGACTCCTCCAGCGCATTGATGCGGTCGGCTAACAAACTCACGGTGTCAAGCGTGGCAGACATAATCGGTGATGTTTTAGGAAAATGATAACAAACTGACCGCAAAGGTAGTAGGTTTTCAGCGGAAGGGTGCGGATTTTGGGAAATTAAAAAAGGTTAGTTACAGCGGATATGAGTAAGACGTCGATTCAAATAAATCACAAAATGTAACTCTGTAGTTTTGTCCACTTATAGTAAACTTTTTATAAAAAAACAGTTCTTCACTGAACATACCAGATGCAAAGGGGCTGCTGATGGATTTCTAGTTCAATACAATGGTTAATATCATAGCTAGGCGTACTTTACTAGCCTATTGCAGCCAATATCCTTCAGCCGCTAATGCATTAAAGCAATGGTATGCCGAGTGGCTTGAGCGAGACTTTGCGAGTTTCAACGATCTAAAGGCTGTTTACG
Source organism: Spirosoma horti (assembly GCF_054776595.1). NCBI lineage: Bacteria > Pseudomonadati > Bacteroidota > Cytophagia > Cytophagales > Cytophagaceae > Spirosoma > Spirosoma horti. The sequence continues at coordinate 707,306 of NZ_BAAHBQ010000002.1, read as the reverse complement.
GCTCAGTAAGTATTGTTGGTGATGATCAGGTTGTTTTTAAATAAATACTGTTTAGTGGTCCGTATTGCCTTCGAGTACAAGACCATTCAAATCAAATGGTTTGGCACGCATGCTGAATATGATAAAATTGATGTGACAACTGTGCAATTTCAGAAACCATGAAGCTCAAACCCATTAAAACAGAGCAGGAGTACGATGAACTGATGAACTGGGTTGATGAGCAATTCGATCTCAAAACACCACCCAATAGTTCTCAAGGCGAAACCTTACAGATAGCTCTGCTACTCATTAGGGCCTATGAAGATGAGCACTATTCGATTCCAGCCCCAGACCCTATTGATGCTATCCGCCTGAAAATGGAGGAAAAGGGCTTTAGAAATAAAGATTTTGTCGGGAAACTAGGGAGTAAAAGTTACGTATCGGCAGTTTTAAACCGACGTAAACCGCTTACGCTCGAAATGGCGAAATTCTTTCATAAAGAATTAGGCATACCAGCAGGCGTCTTGTTGAGCTAAGCACAGACGTCTACTATCAAACTGTTGCCACTTCTCCTTCATCCGCGCACTCCGCCAGTAATTCAGCATTTGTCTTTAATAAAACAGGGTGCACAAAATCCGGTGCGATCTCCGCTAAGGGAACAAGTGTAAACCGTCGCTGATGGAGGAACGGATGCGGAATGGTCAGCGTATCGCTTTGCAAAACGAGATGGTCATAATAGAGCATGTCGATATCGATAACACGTGCGCCCCACTTTTCGAAACGGACGCGCCCCAGCTCCTGCTCAATGATCTGCGTTTGTACAAGTACATCTTCTGGTCGCAGCATAGTATGAATAGCCAGCACCTGATTCAGATACGTCGGTTGATCCACGACACCCCAGGGCGCTGTTTCATATAAAGATGATTGTTGGCCCACTGTTCCAAGGCGTTTCGCAATCAGGCTGGCCGCTCGCCGAAGAGTTTGCACACGGTCGCCGAGATTAGCGCCCAGAAGAAGGTACATCATGATGTGAGCTTTAGCCTATATGGCGTAGTATACTGTCATTTTGTCTATGGGCCGTGCGGTCGGCGTATAACCTGATCACTCGATCCACATACCGCCTACATCAATCAATAGTCTTTAATCGGTTTGATACCGTAATAGGCCTTGATTTCTTCTTCGCTGGGCGTTTTGGCGGGCCGGACGAGCCGGAAGCCAACAAAGGAAGCGGACGTTAACCACCAGTCTGACTTGGGGCTCTGTGGGTCAAGCACTTTCCAGGCCGGGGCCGAAGGCGTCCGGGCAGCCGACCGCAGTACAGTTGCCTCGTCATCCCAGGAGCCCCCGCGTACTGAGTTGGGGTAAAGCGCAGTGGTTGGTGCATAAGCTTCTTTTGCTTTCCCACTGGCCACCTGTTGATAATAGTCTTCAATGTATTGATCCTTGGTCCATTCCATTACATTGCCATGCATATCGTACAGACCGAACGGATTGGGTTTCTTTGTCCCAACCTTTTTATAGGCCCCGTCGCTGTTACCCGTAAACACGGCATACTCGCTCAATTTTTTCACGTCGGCCCCGAATGAATACGGCGTTGTCGTATTGGCCCGGCAGGCATATTCCCACTCGGCTTCCGTTGGCAACCGATAGAACACCCCTGTTTTGGCATAGAGCCAGGCGCAGAATTTAATGGCTGCATATTGGGTCATGTTAATAGCCGGATAACCCGCCCGGCCCATCCCGAACGACATGTCTACATAAGGCGGACTTGGCCGTGTGGTAGCATCTGTCTTCGTTAAGTTGGCGTCTGATTCGGTATACTTGGCGGCCATTTCCTTCTCCATGTTGGTGAAGGCAAACAGGTCATACAAATCCCAGGTCACCTCATATTGACCCATATAAAAGGGCTCGATCTGTACTTTGTGCTGGGGTCCTTCATCGGCATTACGCCCTTTCTCCGTGGCGGGGCTACCCATAAGATAAGATCCGCCCGGAATAGCGACCATCGCATAGGTCTGATTACTGCCTGGTACGGCCTGCGTATAGGATTTGATTGAACTCGTGGTTTGAGCGCTTGTACTAGCCACAACCCCACTCAGAAAAGCGATGGTTGAAAAGAGATATTTCAGACGCATTGTTGGTTATTCAGGAAAAGGAAGTTGTATTGATTAACAGGTAAAAGTACGAACGATTTCCTTTGTTGTACCTTTGTAGAAATAAATCAAAATGTGGCCGGGCTAACCTATCCGTTAAGTCGACTGGACTGATCTTCCTGAAGCAGCCTTTTCGACTCCGCCCGCTACCCGATTAACGAATGAATTATCTATCAGCCGAAAATTTAGCGAAGTCCTACGGCGACCGTACTCTGTTCAAAAACCTTACGTTCGGTATAAACCGGGGCGATAAAGTAGCCATCGTTGGTGCCAACGGTTCAGGCAAAACCACCCTGTTGTCCATTCTGGCCGGGGCCATGCCACCCGACGCCGGACTTGTTAGCCACCGCAAAGACATTAGCATTGGCTATCTTGATCAGCAGCCAGACCTCAATGATGCCCTCACGATCATGGAGGTGGTGCTGGCGGGTGAAAGCGCTCAACTCGATGCCGTACGATCGTACGAACAGGCGTTGGCTAACGAAGACCATGACGCCTTGGAAGAAGCCATGTCGAACATGGAAAAGCTCGAAGCCTGGGATTATGAAGCCCAGATTCGCCAGATTCTGGGCGAATTGGGCATTCAGGATGTCAACCAGATTGCCGGTTCCTTGTCGGGTGGCCAGCGCAAACGGGTTGCTCTGGCGCGGGTGCTCATCCAGAATCCGGATTTATTGATTCTGGATGAGCCCACCAACCACCTCGATTTGGAGGCCATCGAATACCTCGAAAGTTACCTGAATACAAACAACGGCACGCTGCTGATGGTCTCCCACGACCGGTATTTTCTGGATCGGGTATGCAACCAGATAGCCGAGATGGACAATGGACAGCTTTATACCTATAAAGGCAACTACGCGTATTTTCTAGAGAAGAAAGAAGAGCGAGAAATGGCAGCAGCTTCGGAGCTGTCGAAAGACCGCAACACCTTCCGGCGCGAGCTGGAATGGATGCGTCGGCAACCCAAAGCACGGGGCACCAAAGCCCAGTACCGCATCGATGCCTTTGAGGATCTGAAAGAAAAAACCAGCGGCAAACGGAACGACGGCGAACTGGATCTGAACCTGCGCATGGCGCGACTGGGCAGTAAAATCCTGGAAGTCGAAAACCTGAGCAAACGTTTTGGCGATAAAGTCCTGCTCGACCATTTCAATTATACCTTCAAACGCCCCGACCGCGTAGGATTGATTGGCAAAAATGGCATGGGTAAAACCACGCTGATGAATATGCTGACCGGCCAGCTACGGCCCGATTCGGGGAAAATTACGACAGGCGGCACCGTTAAATTTGGCTACTATACCCAAACGGAACTGGATCTGCCCGAAAACCAACGGGTAATCGACGTGGTGCAGGATGTAGCCGAAGTAATGAAGCTAGCCAATGGCGATACCATCACCGCGACGCAGCTTCTTAGCCGGTTTCTGTTCGACCGTTCCAAGCAGTATGATTTTGTCGCCAAGCTGAGCGGAGGTGAAAAAAGACGGTTACAACTGCTGCTGGTTTTGGTGCAGAACCCGAACTTCCTGATTCTGGATGAGCCGACCAACGATCTGGATATCATGACGTTGAATGTGCTGGAAGACTTTTTGCTTAACTTTCCCGGCTGTGTGCTCATTGTAACCCACGATCGGTATTTCATGGACCGGCTGGTTGAGCACGTCTTCGTGATGGAAGGCGAGGGAAAAGTCCGCGACTATCCCGGTAACTATACCGATTATCGCGATTGGCGGGATGCACAGCCTAAGGCTACGCGTGCCAACAAAACGGCTCCAGCAGAAACCAAGCCTTCGACACCGGTAGCCTCTTCCGCAGCGTCCAGCGCCAATGGTGCTAAACGGAAACTGTCATTTAAAGAAATGAAGGAGTATGAAACCATTGAGAAAGAAATCGATTCGCTGGAAGAACACAAAAGCAATCTTGTGAACCTTCTGAATTCAGGAGGCCCACATGAGCAATTAACGGCCTGGGCGCGGGAAATTGAGTTAATTGACCAAACCATTGCTCAGAAATCAGACCGCTGGCTGGAGTTGGCGGAGTATATTTAAAGAGCGAAAAAGCGGTCCGCCGGAGCGGTGAAAGAGCGAAAGAGTGGTGCAACCAGCCAACTTGTTCACTCATTCACCGCTCCGGTTGACCACTCATTCTCTCTTTCACCCTTTACTTATGGATCAGATAATTACTTTCTTCCAAACGTTGCTCAACTCCGAAGAAATTATTCGAACGGGTGGGTTGGTGCTGATTACGGCCATTGTCTTCGTCGAAAATGGCTTTTTCTTCGGCTTTTTTCTACCGGGCGACTACCTCCTGTTTTTATCGGGTGTATTTGCCGGCATTAAATTGCTCAATGTTCCCTTATGGCTCCTGCTGAGCTGTATTTTCGGGGCTGCCGTAATTGGATCGCTGATCGGCTACCTGACGGGCTATTATTTTGGCGGGAAGATCAAGAATCGGCCAGATTCCCTGTTTTTCAAACAGAAATACATTGAAAACACACGGGAAGCCTTTATTAAATATGGAAATAGCGCCTTAATTATTTCCCGATTCCTGCCCATCGTCAGAACCTTCGCCCCGCTTCTGGCTGGCCTGATTCACATGCCCGCTCGTTTCTTCATGCTCTACAACATCATCGGCGGGGGTATTTGGGTATTAACGCTGGTTGGTGGAGGCTTCTTTTTCGGTGAGCGGTTTCCCTGGATCGTTGATTACGTTCAATACATTATTCTGTTCTTCCTGGCCATTACCACCTTCACGGTTGTCAAGGGTTATCTGAATGCCCGAAGAGAAAAACAAAGTAAAACCGGCGACGCTTAGTGTCAGGACTTCTCGACCCAGATCGTTTTTATATTTACGAACTCTTTAATGCCTGCCTCCGACAATTCGCGGCCAAAGCCAGACTGTTTAATACCGCCAAAAGGCACGCGGGCATCGGAGCGCATCAGCCCATTGACGAAAACCGAGCCAGCCTGAATCCGGCGGGCCAGCCGGTCAGCCTGATCTAAATCCTGCGTCCAGATGGCGGAGCCCAGGCCAAAATCAGACTGGTTTGCCAGCCGAACCGCATCCGCTTCATCTTTAGCGTCAATAAGTACCGCCAGCGGGCCGAAGGTTTCTTCATCAAACGCAGCCATACCGGGCTTTACCTTGTCCAGCAGCATGGGCTGCACGTTGCACTGATCCCGCTCACCGCCCGTCAGCCGTTTGGCTCCTTTTGCCAGCGTCGCCTGATATTGCCGTTCAATAGCATCGGCCAGATCCAGCCGCGCCATCGGACCCATTGTGGTAGCATCGTCCATTGGGTCACCCTGTTTGATCTGGCTAATCTGGTGCAGGAGTCGTTCCGTAAATGGCTTTTTAACGGCCTTTTCGACGATAAACCGCTTGGCTGCAATGCAGCTTTGCCCGGCGTTCTGCATGCGGGATTTGACGGCCACCTCCGCAGCTTTATCGAGATCGGCGTCGGCCAGCACGATCAAGGCATCGGAGCCGCCCAGTTCCAAAACCGATTTCTTAATTTCCCGACCAGCGATGCTGGCCACCGACGATCCCGCCCGTCCGCTGCCGGTGAGCGTCACCGCTTTTACCCGTTTATCGCTCAACAACCCGTCAACAGCCGGTACATCGACCAGAAGCGATTGAAAGACACCAACGGGTAAGCCACACGCCCGAAAGGCTTCGTCGATGGCTAAAGAACAGCCGAACACATTGGGCGCGTGCTTCAGCAAACCAACGTTTCCGGCAATCAGGCCCGGAATAGCGAAGCGCATGACCTGCCAGAATGGAAAATTCCAGGGCATGATGGCCAACACCGGCCCTAATGGCTGGTAAGTCGTAAAGCTGGTCTGCGCATCGGAATCGATTTGTTGGTCAGCCAGAAATGCTTCGGCCTGATCGGCGTAGAACGTGCAGGCTGCTGCGCACTTATCCACTTCACCAACCGCTTCTTTCAGCGTCTTGCCCATTTCGGCCGTTATTAACTCGCCGTAACGCTGGTTGTTACTGGCTAAATACTGACCAACTTTCCGCAGGTAATGAGCACGCTCCCGAATGGACAAAGCCGACCAGTCGGCAAATGCCCAGTCGGCCTGTTTAAGTTTTCGCTCGATTGTGCTGACGCTATCGGCCCGATAAGTCTTAAGCGTTTTCTGCGTATATGGATTTATGGACGTAAACATAGAAAGAGGGATTCATGAAGTAGGCTATAGGACGTACGATATGGGGGGTGTTTATGCGACCTACATCCTATATACATCTTATACCCTACAGCTCTCTTTATTGTTCTTCACTTTCCAATTTATTGACCAGTTCGACCATCGTGTCGACAACCTGCTCCATTCGCTCATGGCCTACAATCAGGTCAAACTTTTCGCGGGCCTCCTGCATGCACGCCTTGAGGCTTACAAACAGGGATTTACCCCGCTCATTGAGAAAAATAATACTGGACCGTGAGTCATTCGGATTCTTCTTTGTATAGATATAGCCCTCGGTTTCGAGCAACCCGACAATTTTGCTCATCATCTGCTTGGTTACACAAGCCCGCTTCGCTAACTCATTATTGGTAATGCCGCTCTCTTCAATATTCGAAAGAAACATCAGGTAACTCATTTTAAAATCAGTGTACCCCAACGCATGAAGACGCGGCTCGATGAAGCTGCTCGTATAACGCTTTATACGCCAAAAAATACGCCCGATAGACCGTTCTCGGACTGTACGATATTGGTCAAAATCAAAGAAATCTTTATCTGTTTCCACGAACATACTGGCAATTTAAAAAACACTGAAACAATTTCTGGCAAAAGATTGTACAAATATAGTCAACTTGCTTGACCTTGTAGTCAACTTGGTTTACTTTTGCTCAACAATAATTAAGCAGTCGGGGCACCGGAGCGATTGACCACTCCTTCAGTTCTTTACTTCAAAGCAGGCTATGACTAAAACATTACTGATTTTATGGCAACTCTAACAACAGAAATGGCAACCTCAGAAGAGAAAAGCGGTATAAAAACGTATTTACCTCGTATCATTATTGCTCTCGTCGTATTGGTCGGCGGCTACTTTGGCTACAAAGCCTATGTACACAGCCAGCATTACGAAACCACCGACAATGCTCAGATTGAAGGCAACTCGGCTCCTGTATTGGCCCGTGTAGCCGGTTACGTGCAGTCGGTCAATGTTGATGACTACGCGATGGTCAAGAAAGGCCAGCCTCTGATAACGATCGATCCAGAAGAATATGATGTCGCACTGGCTCAGGCCGAAGCCGATTATCAACAATCACTGGCTGATTTGGCAACAGCACGGGCCGATTTGCAAACAGCGCAGGCTACGGTTCGTAACGTAACCCAGAACGCCCGCGTTGCTCAGTCAAACGCGCAGGTACAGGCCGTCCGGCGCAATAAAGCCCAGCAGGATTTACAGCGTGATCAAAACCTGTATAAAGAACAGTCGCTCACTAAAAAACAATTGGAAGATACCCAAAATAATGTGGAGGTGCAGTCTGGACAATATAACGCTAACGTGGAGCAGATTAATCTGGCCAAAACGTCAGAGGGTGTTGCAAGGGCCGGTATTGCCAGAGCTGAAGCGAATATTCAGAAAATCCAGGCAGTCTTGAAAGTGAAACAGGCTGCCATCGACAACGCCAAACTGCGGGTAGGCTATGCACGCCTGGTAGCGCCAGTGGCCGGTAAGATTGGCCGTAAAAACGTTGTTGTGGGTCAATACGTACAACCCGGCCAGAATCTGTTCACCATTGTGGCTGATTCAACATTCTGGGTTGTGGCCAACTTCAAAGAAACCCAACTGGAGAAAATGCAGCTTGGTCAGCCGGTCGATATTAAACTCGATGCTTATCCTGACCTTGACATCAAAGGGCGCGTATCTTCCCTTTCTGATGCGACGGGCGCTCGGTTTGCGCTGTTACCCGCCGATAATGCATCGGGGAACTTCGTTAAAATCACCCAGCGTGTACCGGTAAAAATTGAAATCCTGAATCCGGAAAAATACAAGAACCAACTGCGGGCAGGTTTGAGCGTTGACGCTGAAGTACGGGTAGCCAATTAAGAAACATCCCAGGAACGAGCCCGATTATGTCTCAACCAACAGGATTTCGCCGGTGGATCGTGGTCATCACGGCTATCTCGGCGGCTATCATTGAATTGATCGACACCTCCATTGTGAACGTCGGCCTGACCGACATTGCCGGGAACCTCGGCGTCACGATTGAGGATGTATCGTGGGTAGTAACGGCCTATGCCATTGCCAACGTTATCGTTATTCCGATGACGGGCTTTTTACAACGGTATTTTGGTCGTAAAAACTACTACATCGGCTCCATCATTCTGTTCACCGTTGCATCTTATGGCTGTGGCTTTGCGGATAGTTTATGGACACTGGTTGCTTTCCGGTTTTTACAGGGCATTGGTGGCGGAGCTCTTCTATCCACGTCGCAGGGGCTGATGTTCGATGCGTTCCCCCCCGCACAGCGTCCCGTTGCTTCGGCCTTATTCGGGATGGGTATTGTGCTCGGCCCAACGCTTGGCCCAACCCTCGGCGGCTACATTATCGACAATTACCACTGGAGCTGGATGTTCTACATCAACGTGCCGATTGGTATTGTTGCCGTTCTGCTGAGTTCAGCGTTCATCGACAAGAAAGAAGATGAATTGAATATCGACCGCAAAAGCATACCCATTGACCAGATGGGCATTCTCCTGCTGGCCGTTGGTATCGGGAGTTTACAGTACGTGCTGGAACGGGGCGAGGCCGACGACTGGTTCGATAGCGACGTAATTATGTGGCTGACGGTTGCGGCTGTCATTACGATCCCGGCCTTTATCTGGTGGGAGTTCCGGGGAACGAAGGACCCCGTGGTGGACCTCCGCACATTGAAGAACCGCAACCTGGCCCTCGGCTCTATTCTAATGGTCGTTATTGGGTATGGCTTGTTCACGTCCGTACTGCTGTATCCATTGTTTGCCCAGCGTATTGTTGGCCTGACGGCTACTCAAACGGGTAAACTTCTGATTCCGGGTGGCCTGGTCACGTTGCCCATGTTTGCCCTGGCGGGTCGCTTACTGGCCAAAGGCGTGTCGCCAAAGATCGTCGTTATTGGCGGCTATATTGCGTTTGCGAGCTTTTGCTTCATCATGTCGACCTACAACATGGATGCCTCGAACGGCGACTTTATTACCGCGCTGATCATTCGGGGCATTGGGCTTGCCTTTGTGAACGTACCGCTTATCAACCAATCGGTTTCCACGCTGGAACCGCGCCAGTTGCCAACCGGTATCGCCATCGTCAACATGATGCGGCAGGTGGGTGGCGCCTTCGGCGTAGCCATCACGAATACCTACGTTACCCAACGAACAGCCGTGCACCGGGGCGATCTGGTATCGAACCTGCAACCAGGAGACATGCTTACCACGGAGCGGCTCAACGCGATGACACAGAGCCTGATAGCCAAAGGCGTTAACGCATTTGATGCGGCAACGGGCGCCTATAAAAATATGGATCTGATCATTTCACGGCAGGCGCTTATGGTGTCTTACCTGGACACGTTCAAGTTGGCAGGGTTGTTTTTCGTGGTCACGTTCCCACTTCTATTCTTACTTAAAAACAAAAAGATGGATGCCGCAACCGCCAAAGCTGTTGCTGATGCAGCCCACTGATTCTGGTTTCAGTTTGTGGTTTGGTCTTATCAATCCGTATACCCAACACCACCGGCTGAAAACCTTAAACTACATTTACTATGAAACCAGGACTTCTTACCATACCCTTGCTCCTAACGCTGGGAGTTGCTCAGGCGCAGAACCAGCCGGTGCCCATACCCGACGATTTGCGTGCACTGGTTCAGCAAGCCAATACAAATTATCCCACGCTGAAACAACAGCAACAACAGATTCAGGCGGGCGAAGTGCGGGTTGACATTGCCCGAACAGCGATGCGCCCCAATGTGAACCTGAACGGGAACTACACGTACGTAACGCCCGTACCACAATTTGCCATTCCAATTAATGGGCAGGATGTGGTCGCCAAGCTGGCTCCCAATAATAACGTGAACGCAAACCTGTCGGTTGGGCAAACGATTTATGACTTCGGCCGCACGGACGCGGCTATTCGGCAAGCCACGGACAATGTACAGATCCTGCGTCGAAATTTCGAATTAACGCAGCAATCACTCGCCTATCAGGTGGCAGCCGCTTACTACGGCGTTGGCTTTTTACAACGCGGCCTGATCGTTCAGGACTCGGTTATCCGAACGGCAACGGCCAACGTGAGGCTTTTATCGACACGGTTGCAGAATGGCGACGCTCTTCAATATGACGTATTGACTGAAGCCGTACGGGTGAAAGCCGCACAGAACCGTAGAATTGAGATTCAAAATCAGTTGGAGCGGCAGTTAGCTGTCCTGACTTACCTAACCGGAAATCCACAACCCGAAACGAGCCGGGCTGTGGAGCAATTCCAGCTTGGCGTTCAGTCAGGAACGGTTTCCCTGTTTGACCTGAATGGCCAGTTTCAGACAGCCGTTGCAGGTAACAAAGCTGTTTTGCTGGCACAGGATCAGGTTCGGGCTGCCGAAACGGAGGTCCTGGTCAACAGTCGGGCTGGTCAGCCGAGTATCACGTTCAGTGGTAACGCCGGTTATAAAAACGGGTATCCGCTCCAGGTCGAAAAACTCCGGGCCAACACCGCAGCGGGCATTAATTTTATTGCTCCGCTTTATGCGGGCAAGCGCTACCGATTACAAAATCAGGCTGCTCAGTTGACGCTTAATGCCAGCCGTTATGCCGTTGAGAATACCAGTGCTCAGTTACGTCAGAGCATCGCCCAAGTCAATGCCGACATCCGAAGCAATCAAACGCGGCTGGCTAACCTGGAAACCCAGGTAGAGCAAGCCCGGAAGGCCCTCCAGATTGCCAACGCCCGCCTACGAAACGGCGTTATCACAAATGTTGAATTACAGAGCGCCGAAACGGGCGTAGAGGAAGCTGAACTCGGCCGGTTAAACTTCCAGTATCAACTAATGCTCAACCAGTTGGAGCTAAAACGATTGCTGGGAGAAAGCCTGTTTTAAACAGGCCTTTCGTTTAGCTGCAGTGAGTCTGAACGAGCCCACCTTCACATTAAAGTATGTTAAAAATGCACTAGCCTACATACTAAACTGCCAACAGGAAGGATTCTATACAAAAGACACTGGTTGATTAAACGAACAACGCATCATGAAAAAGCGAGTGATAGAAATTCTGAAAGAATTTGGTGTACAAGAGTCTGCGATAACTGACCAAACTCATTTCTCACGCGATCTGGGTCTTGACAGTCTCGATTCGGTTGACTTGATTATGCAACTTGAAAAGGAATTTGGCATTCGCATTCCTGATGAGGACTACGGGAAATTAACGACCATGCAGGGTGTATTGACGTATCTGGAGTCAGAACAGGCAACTGCCTGACCTACACTCCAGCACCCGTTTCGCCAAGGGCGAGCGGCACAAAATAGATGTAGTATAAACGAAATGGGAGGCTGCTGAGCCTCCCATTTCGTTTATACTACATCTGCATACTAACCAGCGCATTGCCCCTTAGTACCGGAACAACGTCGTACAGATCATGTTGCAGGCAGTACGTTATGTCTTTCTGGATACCCAGCCGTTGAAGCCGCTGAATGTGCGACGAACTGGACAGGTAACTTGGCAGGTTATCTTTTCCCTGGCAATAGAGCCGCCATGCCATAATAGCGCTATCCTCGGCCATGGCATAGCTATCTTTCAGCCGTTCGACCAGAGCACCAGCAAAGAGCGTATCTTCCATGTTGACGCGTCCTTTCCAGCCAGCACATAGCACCATGACGTCATAGCGTTCCGTTTTCAGGAATTGAACAACCGCATCCAAATTCAGGAACGAGCCAACAAGTACCTTCACCGCCGAGCGTGACTTGGTAATAGCCAGGGTACCATTGGTGGTTGTCATGGCTACATTAGCCCCCCGAATTCGTTCGTCCATGTAGGTGAACGGTGAATTGTCCAGCTCAAAGCCGTCTACCTTTCGGGCATTTCGTTCGGCAGCGGCTAAGTATCCGCGTTCCTGGTAGAGCTGGCATTCTTCAATGGTAGCAACAGGAATAATACTCTTTACGCCATAGGCAAAAGCAGTCACCATACACGACGTAGCCCGGAACACGTCAGCCACAACAACAATTGTATTTTCAACGTTGTGCAGGTGCAGTAAATCAGGCGTTAAGCAAACATCAATTTGTTTCATAGACAGTTGCCTGATTTCGTTTACGTAGTGGTGTCGGGTTCGAGAACCCGACACCACTACGTAAACGAAATCAGGTCATTTTTTCACGAAAGGAGGTTTAATGACCTGTGCTTTTAGCAGGCGATCACGAACTTTTACAAAAATCTCCGAACCTGGCTTACTAAAGGCGGTCTGAACATAACCCAGTCCAACACCTTTGCCCAGGGTGGGCGACTGCGTACCTGACGTAACCTCGCCAATAATCGCACCCGTAGCGTCCGCCAGTTCGTAGTGACCGCGGGGAACGCCCCGCTCCAGCAATTCAAAACCGACGAGTTTACGGGGAACCCCCTGCTGCTTTTGTTCTTTCAGAAGATCGGCATCGATGAAGTCGTGGGTGAACTTGGTAACCCAGCCCAGGCCCGCTTCGATGGGCGATGTTTCGTCGGTAATGTCGTTACCGTACAGGTTATAGCCCATTTCCAGACGGAGGGTATCGCGGGCACCCAGGCCAATTGGCTTGATACCGAACGGCGCTCCAGCCTGCATAATGGCATTCCAGACACCTTCGGCCTGGTGGTTGGACACGTAAATTTCGAACCCACCCGCCCCGGTGTAGCCCGTTGCCGATACAATGACGTTGGCGTAACCAGCAAAATCCGTTTTCTCGAAGGTGTAATATTCCATCGAGTCCAGATCAACATTGGTGAGCGATTGAAGGGCTTTGGCCGCCAGCGGACCCTGGACCGCAAACAGGCACATTTCGTCCGATACGTTTACCATACTGAGCGGTGCGCCTTCCTGATCAAAGTCAGGCGCGTATTGACTGATCCAGTTCCAGTCCTTTTCAATGTTGGATGCATTCACGACGAGCATATACTCCAATTCACTGATCCGATACACCAGCAGGTCATCGACAATGCCGCCCCGGCCGTTGGGCAGGTAGCTATACTGCACTTTGCCATCAAATAGAATGCTGGCATCGTTGGCCGAAACACGCTGAATCAGACCCAGGGCTCCCTCTCCTTTGAGGATGAATTCGCCCATGTGCGAGACATCGAACACACCAACGCCATTGCGAACGGTGTTGTGCTCATCGAGATCGGAGGAATAGCGAACGGGCATCTCAAAACCCGCAAACGGCACAATCTTCGCGCCTAACTGTTGGTGAATATGATGAAGAGGAACTTGCTTAAGCGACATGTACTGAGGGGTTATCCGGCAAATTTACCGAAAAACGCGGGTTTCTGCGGTATACGCTTTGGATAACCTTATTACAAATTAAAATTAATAGGCAGGTTGTACTTTACCCTAACTTTCTTACCCTGTTGCACGCCCGGTATCCAGGTACCGCTCATTTTTTTGACAACTCGTAAAGCTTCCCGATCTATATCAGACCGAACACCTTTCACTATTTCGTAATCGCATAGTGTACCATCTGTACAAACCACGAAGCTAACCACTACCTGGCCTGCCACCCGGGCCTCCTGTGCACCGATAGGGTAACGTAAATTCTGATTTAAAAACTGTTTTAACCCCTGCATCCCCCCGGAAAATACGGGAAGCCGATCTTCTAGTTCATAGTTTACAGTGTCATGACCGGCCAAACGTGATCTTCCATCCAGTAAAACACCTTTATCGTAGCGCTCTTCATAAAAATAAGATCCATCACTATAGCGACCCGTCCAGATACCTTGTTTGTAATAATCCTTGTAAACTCCCTGCTCACTAAGTGACGTCTCCTGGTTTTTATCTGTATAGGATTTCACCGTCTTATAATATGTCGTTCGGCCATTTCCATCTTTAACAAACTGCCTGCCTGTGCTATCCCATACGGCCGTAACCCTATCCGAGAGAGCCGGTTCAACAGCCGAACCCATGATTAATTCATGAACTTGCTGAATTTGCCCATTAGGGTACCACGCTATGATTGTCTTCTTATTCTCACTGTAGTCTACTTTTTCGGCAAGTGCCCCATTGGCGTGATAGACGAGTTGTGAGCCAGATACTTTTCCTTCTTTGTAAGAATTTTGTGCCCTTATTACCCCGTTGGCATCTACAGTATATAAATAGCCGCTCAATTTCTGCAACGCTAACTGATGGCCAATTAGATACGCAGGCCGTTCCCGAAAATCAGTTTGTTCACTTTGTTTACGAACGAGCGAGTCACGTGCATACTCTGCCCATGTGTTAGTTACCAACTTATAAAGAACAAGATCACCAGTAGGTAATCCATTCGTATCTATGGGAGCTACTTGCTTAAATTTAACTTGCTTGCTACTATCAGGAAGCAAATTCATGTCAGCGTCAAGGTAAGTAATTTTCAGTCCGTGTTCATAAACAAACGGCGCGTTAGGCTTAAAAAATACGGGCATATTTACCTCCTGAAGAACAGGTTTCCCGTCTTTATACGCCGGTTTCCAGCTATTGAACAGTTTAAACACCCGCAGGGCTTCCCGGTCGCAATCGGGCCGAAGCGTGTTCATCAGCTTTACCTCCGTAATATGTCCGTCTGTTTCGACGACACCACTCAAAATGATACGTCCACCAATACCCAGCGCTTCAGCGGCTATAGGTTTACGCAGATTCGCCTGAATAAAGGTGTTCAAAAACGCAATACCACCAACAGGTTCGGCAGCACTATCGGCTTCAAACCCTTTGTAAACGGTTTGCTGAGCAAAAATGGGTGAACAAAAAAACAGGAAGAAAACAAGTAAATGGTTTCGCATAGTCGATAAGCAGCTTCCCTTTAGGATATATTAAAATTGATCGGCAGATTGTATTTCACCCTCACCTTTTGCCCCCGCTGAACGCCGGGCTTCCAGTGCCCACTGGTCTTCTTGACAACACGCATGGCCTCTTCATCGGCACCGTACCCCACTCCTTTCAACACCTTGACCTCCTGAACGGAGCCATCGGTATTGATTACAAACGAGATAAATACTTTGCCCTGAGCCCGGGCCCGAATGGCATCTTGCGGATATTGTAAATTCTGACTCAGAAACTGTCCTAATGCCTGCATACCGCCAATAAACTCTGGCTGTTGCTGCACAACGGTATACTGGGTTGCGGCTCCGCCTACGGTCCAGGCCTTACCAGTCTGGCAAACCCCCTTTTCATATTGTTCCTCGTAGCCATAAGAACCATCCTCATATTGGCCCCGCCAAACGCCCTGTTTATAGCCATTTTGATAAGCACCTTCTTCAAGGAACATTACAGACTGGGTTGTATCGGCCGTTGCCGTTACCCGTGTACGAGACTTCACGAGGCCCGTACCGGCTACGATTTGCTGATGGCCCGTACTATCCCAATAGGCATTTACCTGTTCCGGGCTACTGGCCTGCTGAGGCTTCGCTTTAGGAACCGTTCGAACTTGCTTTATCTGTCCATTCTGATACCAGGATGTGGTAGCGGTACTTGCCTCAAATTCGTCGATTTTATCGGCGACAAGGCCATTTGGGTGATAGATCAACTCCGTGTCAGCCCGTTTCCCATCCTGAAAGTAAGCCTTCCTGAGGAGCACTCCCCGATCATCTACGCTAATCAGCTGGCCCTCCCACTGTATGATAGCATCCTGATAGCCAATCAGGTAACCCGGCCTTCCTGACTTTCCGCGCAAGCCATTCTCTTTACGAATCAGTGGTAGACGGAAGTCTTCTTTCCAGGCGCTTTTGCTGGCTTTGTACACGACAGCATCACCGGTAGGAATACCCATTGAATCAATTGGCAAAACTTGTTTATACTGCGCCCGGCTGCTGTCGGATAGTGGTTTTCTATCGGCGTCGAAATAGGCAATCCGGACGCCATTTTCGTAAATGAAAGGTGGATTAGGCTTGAACGTAATCGGCATAACAACCTGTTGCCGCACAGGTTTACCACCTTTAATGGCTGGCTTCCACGCATTGAACAACCTGAACACCCGTAAAGCTTCGCGATCACAATCGGGCCGAAAGGTCTTACTAAGCTTTACATCGCTTACGCTACCGTCGATTTCGACAATGCCGCTCACAATCACGCGTCCACCTTCCCCTTTTGCTTCGGCCGCAGTGGGTTTATGTAAATTCGTTTGAAGGAATGTGTTAAAAAAGGGACTGCCGCCACGAGGTTCGGCAGCGCTATCGGCTTCAAATGGCTGGTAAACGGTCGTTTGAGCAGTAGCTAATGAGACCTGGAGAAATAAGGATAGAGCAAGCCAGTACTTCATAACGAGACGATGAATAAATCGTCCGAAATATATGGAAATGACTTTCTTAACCCAAAAGGTACTTATTTATCTACAAGAGAAGGCGTCCTATTGATAGCCGCTCCACACCCATTGAAATCAGGGTTTCCAGTTGAGGCTCCGTAGCGTTGTCCGCAACAATCTTTACACCGACGGATGTCGGAACGAGCCTGCGGAAATCCTGAGCGGCATCAAGCGAAAACTCAGTATTCAGCGCCCCGGTAGCATTTTTAATAAAATCAGCTCCGGCATCGGCAGCGAGTTTAACGGTCTTCTGAATCTGCTCCTGATCGAGCAGCGTTGTTTCCAGGATAACTGTAAAAAACTTTTCCTGCGCATGAACCAGTGCTACCAGCTTGGCCAGTTCAATCTTTAGCCAAACGGACGTGGGCGAGAACAACGCTGATGTATTCAGAACTACTTCAATTTCACTAGCCCCATCGCGTAGTGCCCACTCGATTTCGGTTTGCTTGGCTTCCGTACGCTGATAGCCAAACGGAAACCCAACGACGGTTGACAAGATGGCGGGGTGAGTCTCGCCTAATTCGCGCCGGAACTTCTTGACCCAGAAAGGCGCAACCGTCACGCCTGCCATGCCTAATTGTATGACCTCATCGAGCGCGTTATACTGCTCTCCGATGGTCACACCAGGATGCAGCAATGTCCGTTCGATATACGGGAAGAGATGGTTCATAAAATAAAGAGTGAAAGAGCGAATTACTGATGCAGTACTTTATCGCTCTTTCACTCATTCACTCCGCTTCGGCGGTCCGATTTCGCACGTTAAAATCTAAGAATTAAGATATTTCAGCTTTACAACCTCTTTTGGATCGAGGAAGCGCCATTTGCCCCGTGGCAACTCTTTTTTGGTCAAACCGGCATACGTCGTACGGTCCAGTTTGGTTACTTCATAACCAAGACTTTCAAATATCCGACGTACAATACGGTTGCGACCCGAGTGAATTTCAATACCAACAACATAAGCGTCGGGCGTAACGATACTTACCGCGTCGGGCTTGATCGGGCCATCTTCCAGTTCAATGCCCTGTTTAATGGCATTCAGATGTTCCTCCGTGATGGGCTTATCCAATTCGACCTGGTAGATCTTGCGGATATTATTCGATGGATGCGTCAGCTTATCGGCCAGTTCACCATCATTTGTTACCAGTAATAAACCCGTTGTATTACGGTCCAGACGCCCTACCGGATACATCCGAAAGTTGCCCGCATCGGCCACTAACTCCATAACGGTTTTGCGTTCTTCGGGATCTTCGGTCGTCGTAATGTAATCTTTGGGTTTATTCAGCAGCACATACACGAACCGTTCAGGATTCAGCACCTTCGTGCCATACTTGACCGTATCACCTTCTTTTACTTTATAACCCATTTCGGTCACGACTTTGCCATTTACCGAAATATCACCTCGGGCGATCAGTTCATCGGCTTCCCGACGCGAGCAAACGCCCGAATTGGCAATGTACCGGTTCAAACGAGTCGTATTTGGTCCGTCATTATGACCAGACTGCCGTTTGTCGTCCGACCGATCCCGCTTAAAGGTGTCGGCAGCGCGTGTCTGCTCCAGATTATAATCCGGTGCTTTCGTATAATTACCCGTTCGCCGATCACCCGACTCTTTTCGTTGCTTACCCGTAAACCGGCTTTCGCTATCCTGATCGTTACGCGGTCCGGCCTGGAGAGGTCCGTCGCTACGCGGTCCGTCGCTACGGCGATTGTCGCGGCTCTGATCGTTGCTGCCAAATCGGTTGCGTTCATCGGCTTCGCGGCTGAAACCACCCACCCGCTTGAAACCCGGTTTGTCTGACCCGCCATCGCGCGAAAAACGGGATGAGCCCGTACTCCGGTTATCGCTTCTACGGTCATTTGAGCGAGACGAGTCAGCACGGTTTATGCGTGGGCGATCGCCATCCGGGCGGCCCTCCCGCTTTGGACGGTCGCTGCCAAAGCGATCATTACTCCGGCCCCGGTCATTTGAAGAACGCGGAAAATCCGTATCCCGGTTACGCTGGTCCGGACGATCTTCCCGGTTGACGCGTGGTGCACCGGCTGGTTTATCGCTACGGGGTCCGGCACCGGCAGGCCGATAGGTCCGGTCATCCCGGTTAAACCGAGGCCGATCGCCCTCAGCAGGCCGGTTGAATTTTGGGCGGTCGTTGTCCCGGCTACCACCTCCCGTACGATCACCGTCGGTGGGCCGATTAAACTTAGGGCGGTCATTATCCCGACTAAACCGAGGGCGGTCACCTTCAGCAGGCCGATTGAATTTTGGGCGGTCATTCTGACCACGCTCAAAACGTGGTCCGTCATTACGGGTGTTATCTCGTGATGCGGCTGGCCGAAACGGCCGGCTCGGCGATCCGGAGTCACGAGAATCCGTACCGCGTGATCCACTGCTGCGATCATCCCGATTAAATCGGGGCCGGTCGCCATCAGCGGGACGACTAAATTTCGGGCGGTCGTTATCCCGGCTGAACCGGGGGCGATCATCACTCCTGTTCGAATTGGTGCGTGATCCCGTTGGACCACTGGTGCGGGCGTCATCCCGACGCCCGAATGAACGACCGTCCCGCCGTTGCGGATCACCATCACGGCTTGGTCTGCCTCCCCGATCGTTCTGTTCTGAATCTTGACTCATGGAATAATACAGTAAATCAGATTTTATTTTGATAAATCCGACTGATTGTCAGCATAGCTGTTACTAGAAAATACAAAATGGGCTACAAAGGTAGGGCTTTTACAACCAACCCGACTATGGCCACTTTGCTGAAACGCTTTTTATCCTAAAAACAATCCGCAGAAGGCCTTAGTCGTTAGTCAATACCGAGCTATTGGTACAGATAGTTTTCAATGGTATCAAACAGCCTCCTGACATCCCTCATTCTATCGAAACCTACGTTTATGGCCCGACCAACGTTAACGCCACTCTACACACCCAACAGAAACGCTATTGGACAGTCGCTTTTAAAACGCTATATGGATTGGCTTTTTGTAAAAAAAGGCCTGTATTTTCGGGATTACGATGATTTATGGGATTGGTCGGTAACGGATCTGGAAGATTTCTGGGAAAGCATCTGGCAGTTTTTCGATGTACAAAGTCACACGCCCTATCACCAGGTTATTTTCAGACCAAACCGGGAAGATATGATTGGCGTGAGCTGGTTTTCGGAAGCAACGCTCAATTATGCCGAGCATATTTTTCGTCATCGGAGCCCCAATCGTCCAGCCATTCTTTTTTCCTCAGAGCGCCAACCGGCTGTAGCGAGCCTATCCTGGGAAACGCTGGAGCGGCAGGTGGCGGGCATGACTGCTTTTTTACGCCAGCAGCGTGTAGGCGTTGGTGACCGCGTTGTGGCCGTACTGCCGAATGGCCCCCAGGCTGTTATCGCCTTTCTGGCAACAAATGCCATTGGAGCGGTCTGGTCGAGCTGTTCGCCCGATTTTGGTACGTCGGGTGTCATTGACAGGTTTCAGCAGATCGAGCCTAAACTGCTGATTGCGGCTGACGGCTATAGTTATAACGGCAAAGCGATTGACAGGACAGAATCCATTCGGGAACTTCGTGCCCAATTGCCAACACTTCAACACGTGATTTGGGTACCTTATCTGGATCAGGAAAGTGAGCTAGCCGGTACAACAAATTGGCAAGACGCCCTGGAAACCCCAGCACCCGATGGCCTGACGTTTGAGCCGGTCCCGTTCGACCACCCAATCTGGGTTCTTTATTCATCAGGGACCACCGGCAAGCCGAAAGCCATTACCCATAGCGTTGGCGGCTGTTTGCTCGAACATCTGAAAGCCCTGGGCCTTCATCAGGATGTCCGAATGGGCGATCGCTATTTCTGGTATTCCACCACAGGCTGGATGATGTGGAATTACGCCATTGGCTCCATGCTTGTGGGCTCTACCTTGGTGCTCTACGACGGTGCGCCGGGTTACCCTAACCTAAACGTACTTTGGAAACTGGCCGATACGGCCCGAATTAATCATTTCGGCAGTGGGGCGGCTTATTATCTGGCTTGTTTACGAGCGGGATTACGGCCCGTCGATACCGTAAATTTAAGCTATTTACGAACCATCGGCTCAACCGGCTCACCCCTGCCGCCCGAAGGCTATCGCTGGA
Organism: Spirosoma horti; assembly: GCF_054776595.1. Lineage (NCBI taxonomy): Bacteria > Pseudomonadati > Bacteroidota > Cytophagia > Cytophagales > Cytophagaceae > Spirosoma > Spirosoma horti. The sequence goes on along the minus strand of NZ_BAAHBQ010000002.1, from coordinate 686,575 downwards.
TTTATGAATCGGTAAAGCCAACCGTTTGGTTAATCTCGCTGAGTGGCGGTACCGACGTATGCAGCGGTTTTGTGGGCGGCAACCCATTATTACCCGTCTATGAGGGTGAGATTCAGTCGCGGCTGTTGGGTTGTAAAGTAGAGGCTTTCGATGAGAATGCCCGACCTGTTCGGGGCGAGTTAGGCGAAATGGTCATTCTGGAGCCAATGCCTTCCATGCCTATTTACTTCTGGAATGATCGCCAAAATGAACAGTATCGAAAAAGTTATTTCGATGTCTATCCTGGCATCTGGCGACATGGTGATTATATCCGCATCACAGAGCGTAATGGCGTTATTATTTATGGTCGCTCCGACGCCACCCTTAACCGGGATGGTGTTCGCATTGGCACCAGCGAGATTTATAGCGCCGTCGAAAGCCTGCCCGAAATAGCCGATAGTTTGATTGTGGGTTTGGAGCAACCGGGCGGCCAATATTTTATGCCTTTGTTTGTGGTTCTGCGCGACGGTTTTTCCTTAACAGACAACTTGATTGCCCATATAAAGCAATCGTTACGAAATCAGTTCAGCCCGCGCCACGTACCCGATGCAATCTATGCCATCACTGATGTTCCCTATACCATTAGTGGCAAGAAACTTGAAACCCCGGTCAAGAAAATCCTGTCGGGTATGGATGCCTCTTTGGCCACGAGTAAAGATACCGTCCGTAATCCAGCCTCTCTGGATCAGTTTATGCGGTTTACCCGATAATCTATGCTGACAAGCTAATGGTTGATATGCCTTAAAATCAAATTCGCCAACGACCTGAGTTGTTGGCGAATTTGATTTAACAATAAAGTATTTAGTAAGCTAAACAGTATACATCTTTTCATATAAATGATAAATCTTATCACGGCTTCGTTTCAACCGCATTTTAACGGTACTTTCTTTTAAATTACATAGATCACTGATAGCGGCAATACTCATACCATCTTCATATTTAAGTTTCAGTAGATCCTGTTCACTCACAGAAAGCGACTCCATAGCCCGGTTAACCAGGAAGAGCGTTTCTTCGTGTACCTGTTCTTCTTTCGTTTCGGCAACATCGTGCTTGAAATCATCGTCCATACCAGTCACCTGAAGTCGTCTGGCCAACCGAATCTGATCGGAGCAGTAATTAAAAGCGATGGAATACAGCCAGGTAGAAAAACTTGACCGTTCCTGAAAGGCATCCAGCTTATGAAAAACCTTCAGAAAAATGTCGTGAGTAAAGTCCTCGGCCTTCAATGGATCTTTTGTCATTGACAAACAACGTCTATAGACTTTGTTCACATAACGATTATAAAGAGCCTCGAAGCAATGCGAAGGCTTACTGGTTAGATACTGACGAATCATCTCTTCGTCACTTAATGGTTGATTGATCATTATAGTTTATGGGTTAGTTATTTACAGGCTAGGTAAATTTCTGTTTACAAGTTAAGCAAGAGCTTATATATTCGGTTTCATTTAATTAACGTAAATATATTAAGTGGCATAGAAATTGATATGCCGCAACTTATTTTACCGATAAATCTTAAATTAATACAATTAGTTTTGCCTATAATCGAGTAAAATTTTGACATTGTTACCGAAAAGTACAATTAAACAACAGTAATTAACTATATATTTACTATTTCTAATTTATGACTCATTTTTATACAAAGACAACGCGCTCCTGTTCGTCCATTTTTAGTCAATTAACCCGCGTCAGAGTCGATCAATCCAGATACGCTTTCGTACATCACCTGTATTCGTATCATGAAAAAGAGTCATTCATTATTTCATTTTTGGTTACTGTTTAGAGATTTTACCTACATATAGTGACACAAATGATACGTCTCTGTTCATAATTTAAATTTCTACGTCTTTTTATAAACCAAAAGAGTCGCCAAGCTTGTAGGAACGTATTTTCCCTACAAACTTGGCGACTCTTTATTTAGATATACTGATTATTATTGGGCTACTTAATTGCGCAGTGTTTTACCACCCGTTAACAAACTCTGAATTCGCTCCAGCGTTTTCTTCTCACCGGTAAGTGAGAGGAAGGCTTCCCGTTCCAAATCAAGTAAGTATTGCTCTGAAACGACCTGCGGTGCACTCAAGTCACCTCCACAAATAACATAAGCTAGTTTATCGGCAATTTTCATATCATGCTCTGAAATGTACCGACCCATTCGCATGGCGGTTAAACCCGCTTTGAACAAGGCAATACCCGTTTTGCCCTGTACTTTAATGTCCGTACGTGGCTTTGGCTGGGTGTATCCATTATCGGCCAGCTCAATAGCAGCCTGCTTAGCTTCGGCCAGTAACCGGCTGCGGTTGAGCACAATCTGGTCCGTTGAGCGGAGGTAGTTCATCTCCCGGGCTTCCTGGGCCGACGTTGACACCTTGGCGGTGGCAATATTCATGAACACGTTTTGCAGGATGTTTAACTCAGGATCGCCGGTTTGGTAAAGATCTGACGCGCGAGCGGCCATTTCCTTAGTACCACCACCAGCCGGAATCAGACCGACGCCAACTTCTACAAGGCCAATATAGCTTTCGGCATGGGCCACCACGCGGTCGGCGTGCAGTACGGCTTCGCAACCGCCCCCCAGCGTGAGCGTATGGGGCGCAACAATGACCGGCACGGATGAGTAACGCAGCCGGGCAATGAGTTTCTGAAACTGGGCAATCATCAGGTTTACCTCGTCGAATTCCTGCTCAACGGCAAACATGAAGAGGGTAGCCAGGTTCGCTCCGGCAGAGAAGGCTTCGGTAGAATCGTTGCCCACGACCAGGCCACGAAAATCTTTTTCAGCCAGCGTTACCCCTTTTAGCAAGGCTTCGGATACACCCTGCCCGAAGGTGTTCATTTTGCTCCGGAATTCAACGTTCAGAATGCCATCGCCAAGATCATAGATCGAGGCATCCGCATTTTTCCAGACCACATTGTTACTTAAATTTTCCAGAATTGTGAATTGCTCCACGCCTGGAATGGCTTTGTAGCTTTTGGTTGGAATATCGTAGTATTTACGCTTGCCGCCGTCCACTTTATAAAAGGAATCGAAGCCCGCGCCGAGCATATCATAGACCCATTGAGCGGGTTTCTTGCCCTGCGCTTCGATCATGTCCAGACCAGCTTTCAGCCCGATGGCATCCCAGGTTTCAAATAAACCCAACTGCCAGCCGAAGCCAGCCGTTATAGCTGCATCGATTCGGTAGAGTTCGTCCGAGATTTCAGGGATGCGGTGGGTAGCGTAAGCGAAGCCGTCCGCGAAGGTTTTGCGGTAAAACTCACCGGCTTTGTCTTTTCCGGCAACCAACACCGGGAAACGCTTTTTGAGGTTGTCGATTGCTTTTGTTCCTTCGAGCGTTGCAAAGCGAATTCCCTTCTGCGACGGCTTGTACTCGAACGTTTTCAGATCGAGGGCCAGAATTTGCGTCTGTCCTGTGGCGTCCTTCGTTTTCTTATAATAGCCCTGACCGGTTTTGTCACCAAGCCATTTATTTTCCATCAGCTTCTGCACGGACGTCGGCAATGCAAAACTCGCCCGCGACTCGTCGTGCTCCATATTGACAAGATTACCCGCCACATTGACGGTCGTGTCAAGTCCTACAACATCCGATAACCGAAACGTGCCCGACTTAGGCCGCCCCACCACCGGACCAGTCAACTTATCCACCTCCTCAACGGTCAGCCCCAGTTCCTCGGCCACCCGAATCGTTTGAATCAACGACTGAATTCCGAGCCGGTTCGCAATGAAACCAGGGGTGTCTTTACACAACACGGTTGTTTTACCGAGGTATAAATCCCCGTAGTTCATCAAAAAATCAATAACAGCCGGATCCGTATCAGGACCGGGAATGATTTCGAGTAAACGTAAATAACGAGGAGGATTAAAGAAGTGCGTACCACAGAAATTACGGCGAAAATCCTCGCTTCGTCCTTCAGCCAACAGGTGCATCGGAATACCGGATGTGTTCGACGTAATGAGCGTTCCGGGTTTACGGAATTGCTCGACGCGCTCATAAACCGACCGCTTAATGTCTAACCGTTCAACAACGACCTCAATGACCCAGTCGTAGGCAGCAATTTCTTTCAGGTTATCATCAAAATTACCCAGCTTCACGCGCTCGGCGAACTTAGGGCTATACAAGGAGGCTGGGCTGGCCTTCAACATAGTCTGGAACGCATCAGTAACGATCCGGTTCCGCACCGCCGGGCTATCAGTCGTCAGGCCCTTAGCCTGTTCAGCAGGATTCGGTTCTTTGGGAACGATGTCCAACAATAAAACATCAGCGCCAATGTTGGCGAAATGAGCAGCAATGCGTGAGCCCATAATACCTGACCCTAAGACGGCTACGCGCCGGATCGTACGATTCTTGGTTTGGGTCCTGGGTTTCTCTAAGGTAGCTTCCATGCGTTTTATTTTACTCGGTCAGGAATGCGAACAAAACGGATCAAGACAGAATCTCCGCTCATTCGTTTTATTCGCGTTTTATCGGTTTAGTTTTAAGTAGGATCACACACGATCAATCCAAAGGCAACTCTTCCGGCTCGCCAGCTTTGATCTTGATATTTTCTTCTTCAACCAGCTTGTTGATTTCTTTCATTACCTCGAAAAAGATAACCAGTTTGTCGAGGGGAATTTTCTCCCGAATCATGTTATTGAACAGAATAACTCCATCGCGGGCCATCTCCCGTTTTGCTTTTCCTTCTTCGGTAAGATAGATCCGAACGAATCGTTTGTCATTTCCATCGACTTCTCGCCGAATCAGGCCACGTTCCTCCAGGCTTTTCAGCATTCTGACCAACGACCGGGGCTCCATTCCCAGCAGCGGACCAATTTTAGTAGCAGGCGTCCCCTCATCCAGGTCAATATTCAGCAATACGTAGCCAATCGCCATGGTGATCCCGAAGCGAGAGGCATTGGCGTTATACATGCGCGAAATGGCATGCCAGCCCCATTTTATATGAAAGTCAACCGTTTTCTCTTTTTTCATGATTGGCGTCGTCCTGTCCCCTTCTGGATGTAAATCTACTATTTTTTTTGGAAACAGTATGCATGCATACTAATAAGTCAAAACCGCACAGGCGTCCCTGCGGGGTTTATGAGATTACCTTGATTTTTATGACAAATACTATTGAACCAGCAAAATCATATAAATTCCGGTTCAGCTTACTCCGCCAGCAATTTATCCACCAGCCGATTGAATTCTTCTACATATTGGTCGTAGTATTTGCCCGTGCCTGGCCCTGAAAAGCCCGTATGGATATGTCGTACCTGTCCTTTTTTATCGATAAAAATAGTCGTTGGGAAAGCCACAACGGCATTCAGGTCCGGCAATGCTTTGGAAGCCTGCGCCTTATCGTTCGTACCCGCCAAGACTATGGGATAGTCGATCTTGAACCGCTGCTTCATGCGTTCAATTTTCGGACCCGATTCGGCCATGTCAGGCGAGCGCTCAAATGAAAGCCCGACGATTTCGACACCCCGTTGCTTGTTACGCTTATACCAGGGGCTTATGAAGTTGGTTTCATCCATGCAATTGGGGCACCACGAACCCATAATCTGCACGATGGTCACTTTATTTTTGAACCTCGGATCGGTACTTGACACCGTTTTACCGCCGGGTTCTGGAAACGAGAAGTTGAGTGTTTTAGCACCTGGCTTCAGGTACGTCAGTTTGGCCGGATCGGGCAGGTCGGCGTTTGGGTCAACGTGAGCTACCCACGACTCGTAGCCCGATACGCCCGCCCATTGGCCACCCGTCAGTGTTTTTGCAACTGCATCATAACGGGCCTTGAAGAGATAAAGGTGCGATCCATCAAAACAGGAGAGCAACAAGCTGTCGCCAATGACATTTCCGTCGAGATAGCGGTAATCGCCAGTTGGTGTGAGGAAGGTGCCACTTAATTTATTCCCCTTTTGGGCAAACACACCAACGGCATTGACCGTATCCACCCTGCCCGTTTTACTGCCAAAATCAGTCGCCCATTTACCCGTTAAGTCAGCTTTAACGGCCGGCTTTCCTTCTGTTTTGAAGCGGTACGTTACGCCATGCTGGGCTTCGAAGGGTAAGGTTTGCACCTGTTGTGCCGTTCGGCGTCGGCGCCATTCGCCCCGCAACAGATTACCGTCTATCTTTGCCACTAATTCCGATTCAAACAAGGCCATTGGTATTCGAATCGAATCACCCTGTACGGTGGCGGGGTCCATAAGCAGGCGTTCATTCCCATTGATGGCAAAAACGGCATAGGTCCGGGCGTCACCCGCGGTTGGCTGAATGTCCAGTCCGAACGGTAATTCGCCACCTTTGGTTTTCAGAACAGCCCGGTATATACCAGGTTTTACGGTTGCCGGGGCCGATTGACCGGAGCAGGCAGCAGGTAGCAACAGCAGGGTACTAGCTACCAGAGGAAGAAGATGTTTCATAGTTTTCAATAAATTCAGGATGCAGGTTGTAGTTGATAAGCAAGTATACGTTCAAATGCGGACATATACCGTTTACTAGCTGAGCATCAACGTCCAAAATAACGACCAATAAATACGGTTAGTTTCTGAATGAGTAATTACCACGAACCAGTTTTATTGCAGGCCTGTATAGATGGGCTGAATTTGCAACCCGGCGGCACCTACGTCGACATAACGTTTGGCGGAGGTGGTCACAGCCGTGAAATCCTCAATCAACTGGAAGGCGGTCGACTCTTTGGCTTCGATCAGGACGCCGACGCCCGCGCGAATGCCCAGGCCATCGGTGACCCCAGACTTACGTTTGTAGCCTCCAACTTCCGCAATATCAAACGCTACTTGCGGCTCTATAAAGCCGAACAGGTAGACGGCATCCTGGCCGATTTAGGTATTTCGTCACACCAGATCGACACGCCGGAGCGGGGGTTTTCGACGCGTTTTGATGCGGACCTCGACATGCGGATGAACCAACAGGCCGACCGGACTGCCCGTCAGGTGGTCAATGAGTATTCGGAAGCGGAGCTGCACCGGATTTTAGGCATGTACGGCGAAATCACAAATGCCCGAACAGCAGCCAGCGCGCTTGTATCTGCCCGCTCAAACCGGCCGATCAACACGGTCAATGACCTGAAAGCCGCTCTTCAACGCTATGCACCACGCGGCAAGGAAAATAAGTTTTTCGCGCAGGTGTTCCAGGCATTACGGATTGAAGTAAACGAAGAGTTGCAAGCGCTGGAAGAATTTCTGGAGCAAGTGCCCGAAATTCTCAAACCGGGCGGCAGGCTGGTCGTTATGTCCTATCATTCGCTGGAAGATCGACTGGTGAAAAATTTCATCAATAAAGGGAAATTTCAGGGGGACGTCGAGAAGGATTTATTTGGCAATGATTTGAAGCCTTTGCAATCGGTGACGCGTAAACCCATCGAAGCCACGCCCGAAGAAATAGCCCGAAATCCCCGCGCCCGAAGTGCAAAGCTGCGTATTGCGGAAAAGATCTAAATCTTCGTTTCAGATAGAAGCTGAATTATAGAAGAGCAGCAGACATTTCTTAAGTTCTTATCAACAAGAAGGGGTTCAGTCTGTACAGACTAAACCCCTTCTTGTTGATAAAGCTGTTTACCTTACTGAGCCGAGACTAACTCTATATCGAAACGCATGGGTGCATAGGGCGGAATGATGGATCGGCCCGCACTGCCGTAGCCGATTTTGGATGGCAGAATGATGATGGCCTTTTCGCCAACTTTCAGCTTAGCTAATCCCTCATCAAAACCGGGTACGGCCTGACCCAGTGTAAAGCCAAACGTACCCGTCCCTGTGCTGTCGAAAGCCGACTGAGACCGTAATAATGTTCCTCGATAACGAACCTTCAACGTTTGGGTAGCCGTTGGCGCAATGCCCGACGGATTTGATACCGTTTTTATAAACCGAAGTCCGCTCAACGTTACCTCCGTCGGCGTCAGTTTATTGGCCGTCATGTACTCGTTAATCTGCTCATCTTCGGTACGGATTTTTTTGAGTGTTACATTCAGGCGAACAGGCGCATTGGGCGGTACTTTGCCGTCGCTGCTTCCGGTTGTTCCAAAGGCATAAGCAGAGGGCAACAGCACGGCAGCCTGGTCGTTCTCATGCATGCGAAGTAGCCCTTCTGTCAGCCCCGGATTTGTGGCGACCAGGTAAGCATAACTCGACTTAGTCATATACGTCGAATCAACAAAACTCTCAACAACCACATTGCTGCTGTTGCGCGTCAAGGCATAGATCGAGTAGTTAAACTCCACCTCCTGACCGTTTGCTGGTGTTACAGTAGATGTACCCGTTTTGGTCAAAGCTACGTAAACGCCGGTATTTGTCATTGATCCGGTCAGACCTTTGCTGGTTGCGTAGGATTGAATATCGGCTTGATTCGATTGCAGAATCGAGTCGTCGGAAGATGTAATATCGTTTTGCTGGCAGGCTGACAACCCACCGATTACCAAAAGACTGAGAATAGATAATGTATGTTTACGCATGAAAATAGATAAAAGTCAAGTTGCACGACCAATAGCAGTGCATAGTTAGTGAGTTATTAATTAATAGTTGGAGAGCAGACGGCCCCCAGCCTTATTTTACCGAAACGACCTCCAGATCGAAGCTAAGGGGTGAGTAAGGGGGAATAACGTAGACTCCATTCTGGGCAGCACCGGTAGCCCCATATCCCAGCGACGATGGAAAGATGACGGTTGCCTTTTCACCTACTTTCAGACTCTTTAATCCTTCCTCAAAACCAGGTACAAATTTAGTTGTCCCAACCGTTTTGGTATCGGTTCCCGTACCGCCCGTAAAGCCGGTTGTAGCTCGTAGGAGTTTCCCGGCATAATTCAGCGTTATTGTCTGGTTGGCAGAAGGCGTAGCACCGGAGGGATTTGCTTTTGTTTTGATAATGCGCACACCTGAATCTGTTGTTTCGGTAACAACCAGCTTGTTGGCGGCAATATAATCGTCAATTTGCTGAGCCTCCGTCCGCGCGCGCTTCAGTGTTACATCGAAACGAACGGGTGAGTTGGCGAGAATACTACCATCCTGAGTACTCCCAAACGCTAAAATCGAGGGCATAATTAGAGTGGCAGACTCACCCTCATGCATCTTTAGAATGCCTTCTTCCAGGCCAGGCTTAAGTGAACCAGCAAAAAATGGGAAGAACGTAGAGGTTGTGGCATAGGCCGAATCCACCTTTTGAGCTGTTACTGTTGTCGAACCACTTACATTGCTAGGACCTTTCAGCACATACAATGTATAAGTAAACTCGATCTCCTGCCCATAGGCAGGTATTACCGTTGTTGAACCAGGACTCGTCGATTTGAAAAAGAGCCCCGATGCGGACGTCGTACCTGAAAGGCCCTGACTAAGCGTGTAACTGCTAATATCGGCCATATTAGCCGTGTACGTAGCAGCCGCATTGGTACTCGCGTCAATATTTTGTTGCTGGCAGGAGGCCAGTCCACCGATCAAAAGGGCGCCGAAAATGACAAATTGAATGATACGCATGAAAAAAGAGTAACTAAGAATTAGTAAATACTACGCTCAATGACCCCAAAACGTGGCAAGACGTTGTAAACCCGTTAATTTTTGTTAATCAGGGTAACAATAGCTGATCAATAACATGAATGACCCCATTGGTTGTGGGCTGGTCACCCTGTTTAATGATCGCTGCTGTCGAGTTTTTGTTGCCCTTAATTGTGATTTGATTAGCAGTAGCCGTAACAGTCAATCGGTTGCCGTTGAGCAACGTATTCAGGTTACCTGTCTGGAGCTGATTAGCAAATAAAGCGCCCGACACCACGTGATAAAGCAGCATGTTGGTTAGTGTTTGCACGTTAGCCGAACTAACGGCAGCCAGATCTTTATAGCCTGCCGACTTAAAGGCGGCATCATTGGGCGCAAACACCGTAACGATATTGGACGTCGACTCATTGCCCAGCGTCGTCAACAGCGTCGAATTACTGGTTCCAACCCGTTGAATGGCCGCCGTCAGGAATGTCAGATCCGGATTGTTTTGAATGGTCGTCAACAGATTACCCGATGACGGGATCAGTACCCGATCTATGCTGTGAATGTAGCCATTTGCCACCGCAATATCGGCCTGAATGAGTTGGGCATTGTTGATGAAAATCTTCCCATCCGACGTTTTATTGAGAAAAGCAATGGATTTACCTACCGTTGCAATCGGGCTCTGGCCCGATGGTATCGTGGATGCTGAGACCGGGCCACCCAACACATGATACAGCAAAATGGCTCTCATTTGCTCCTTTGAGTAAGCCGTAATCGCACCTGGTGTTGCCAAGCCCGATGCTTGGAAAGCCGCATTATTGGGCGCGAACAGGGTCAAATTGCCGCCTTTAAGGACATCGCCAACTTCAGCATAGACCATGGCAGCCCGCAGCAGGGTGAATTGATCATCTTCTATAATACGATCCGTGATGGTTTTGGGGGTAGCAACGGTATCGTCACCATTTTTGCAACTCAACAACGCTATAAACAGCAAAACGATTACAGAAATCTGGCGAGTGCCTATCAAAAAAATGGAGTTCATCACAACAGACGGGGTTAACGAGGGTCTGTACCTAAAAACGCCAGCCCTCAGCTTATTAGTCTTCAGTCGCAAAGATACAGCGGTCCAGGGTAAGTTGATAAATGGGAAGTGAGTAAGTCTTCCGTCAGTAAAAAATACGGGGTGACTGCGTCTGTTACGGACGAACTACCGGCTTATGACAGACTACTTATCGACTTGCGAGTTGTTCAACTAACTTATTAACTGACTAAAATTCCGTATCTTCGCGGTCTTGTTAACTTATGTTAAAACTCCCCCATTGGGATGAAGGAACACATTGACCCGAGCAATCTGCCCCAGCATATAGCCGTTATCATGGACGGAAACGGACGCTGGGCGAAACGACAGGGCGCTGCCAGGGTATTTGGCCACCGCAACGCGATCAAGGCCGTACGCGAAACAACGGAAGGATGCGCCGAATTGGGTATCAAATACCTGACACTCTACGCGTTTTCGACCGAAAACTGGAATCGCCCGAAGTTTGAAGTCGATGCCTTGATGACGCTCCTGGTTCATACCATTCGGGGGGAGATCAAAACACTGATGGATAACAACGTGAAGTTGGCCACCATTGGTCATATCGGTAGCCTGCCCGCCGATTGCCAGCGTGAGCTGGCTGAAGCAATCCGCGAAACAAGCCAGAATACGGGATTGACGCTGATTCTGGCCCTGAGTTACAGCGGTCGCTGGGAAATTCTGGAAGCAGCCCGGCAACTGGCGGCTGATGTGCGCGACGGTAAGCTAACGCCGGATCAAATTGACGAGACGGTCTTCGCACAACATCTCAGCACGGGCGGCATCCCTGATCCCGAGCTCATGATCCGAACCAGTGGCGAAATGCGTATCAGTAACTTTATGCTCTGGCAACTCGCTTATTCTGAACTATATATGCCTGATGTACTCTGGCCCGATTTCCGTAAAGATCATTTATACAAAGCTATTTTAAGTTATCAACAACGCGAACGTCGATTTGGTAAAACCAGTGAACAATTAGTTAAATAAGACAGCGAACGGAGGTCCTATGAGCCAGAAGAAATAGGCTGTACTAGCTACAACCCTTCGATCATAAATTGACTCCTCGTAATCAACAACATAATAGGCATTACACAACTTGGAACACCGTATAAAAGTACTAGTAGGAGCCGTTTGCCTGCTCATAGGTCTGTTGCCTGCGCACGTTCGGGCACAGGTACGCGTTGGCGCTGGCCGTGGCGCTATCGCTCCTCCTACAGAAACGAACGATTTGCTTAATTATGCCAGCCCAAAAGAGTATGAAATTGCTGGCCTGACCGTAACAGGCACCCGTTACCTGGACCCAAACTCACTGGTTTCGTTAGCTGGTCTGAAAATGGGTGATAAAATCCGGATTCCGGGCGAAGCCGTTGGCTCAGCGGTTCGTAAACTAATGGAATCGGGTCTGTTAGACAACGTGGAAATGTTCGCCACCAATGTAACAGACAATAAAGTATCGCTGATGTTCAGGGTACAGGAGCGCCCCCGGCTTTATCGGGTTAGCTTTATGGGTATCAAAAAAGGTGAGCAGGACAACCTGAAGGACAAAGTGAAACTGAATCTGGGTAAAATCGTGACCAACACGATTACCAAAAACACCCAGATGGCTACCCGGAAATACTTTGTTGACAAAGGCTATCTGAACACGAAAGTTAAAATCACGACCATTCCCGATAGCACACGCAACAACGCCACTATGCGCGTATTGGTCGACAAAGGCCAAAAGGTAAAGATCGCCAAAATAAACTTCGAAGGACTGAACGAGGTAGACGAGTCGACGGTGCGGATGAAGATGAAAAGCACGAAGCAACAGCGCTTCGGCCGGGTGTTCACGCCATCGAAATTCGTCCCCAAGAAATACGAAGAAGACAAACAAAAGCTAGTTGAGTATTACAACAAACTTGGCTATCGCGACGCGACGATTGAAGATGATACAATCGTTAACAACGGCAGTAACGCTATCACTATCAACATGAAGTTGAACGAAGGGCATCAATATTTCTATCGGAAAATTGATTTCTCGGGCAACTACCTGTATACCTCCGACCAGCTTCGTTCGGTATTGGGCATCACTAAAGGAGATGTTTATAATCCGGATGATCTCGACAAACGCCTGAATGGTAATCCCGGCCAGGATTTGAGTTCGCAATACATGGACCTGGGTTACCTGTACTACAACGCCCAGCCCATTGAGCGAGCCATTGAAGGCGATTCGATCGACCTCGAAATCCGTATTTTTGAAGGCAAGCAGGCAACGATCAACAAAGTCATTCTGAATGGAAATACTAAAACCAGCGACCATGTGGTTATGCGGACCATTCGAACGTTGCCGGGGCAAAAGTTCTCCAAAACAAACCTGATTCGTACGCAGCGCGAACTATCGACACTCGGCTACTTCGATCCGGAAAAGATTGGCATCAACCCCGTTCCGCAAAGCGATGGTACCGTTGATATTGAGTATACAGTAGAAGAAAAGCCTTCTGACCAGATCGAATTATCAGGTGGCTGGGGCGGTTACGTAGGGTTTGTCGGTACGCTCGGTTTGACGTTCAACAACTTCTCGGCCCGGAATATTCCTAACCTGAAAGCGTGGCGTCCATTACCGGCTGGAGACGGCCAGAAAGTACAGTTGCGTTTTCAGGCAAACGGTTCGCAATACCAGGTGTATTCGTTGTCGTTCACCGAACCCTGGTTAGGTGGCCGCAAACCCAACGCGTTGTCAGTTAGTGCCAGCCATACGGTCTACAAAACGTTCTATGACCCCTTGAACCCGGCCAGTATCTATCAGAGTTTACAGGGTCGTAAACCAACGGGCTCTTACACCAATACGGCCATTACGATTGGGTTAGGGCGGCAGTTGAAAGTTCCCGACGATTACTTTAGCTTAAGCAATTCGATCTCGTTTCAGCGGTATGACCTGAACAACCTCGATTTGTTCTATATCGGCTACAAAGATGGTATTTCGAACAACATTACGTTCAATACGACCTTGTCGCGCAACAGCATCGATAACCCGCAATTCCCACGTGCCGGGTCGTCCTTCACGCTGAGTGGGTCGTTTACGCCCCCCTATTCGGCTTGGCGCACGACGACCGCAACGGAGGCTCCGAAAGACAAATACAAGTTTGTTGAATACCACAAATGGATGTTCGATGCCAGTTGGTTCCAGACAATTTTCGGTAAGTTAGTGCTGAACACGCGGGCTCACTTAGGCTTCCTGGGTAGCTATAACAGCCGCACATCGATCGGGCCATTTGAGCGATTTGTATTGGGTGGATCGGGTCTGGCAGGGCAAGGTCAGTTTGCACTGGCTCAGGACATTATCGGTCTTCGCGGGTACGATGACCGGAGTGTATACACCGCCGATTATGACCGTGCGGTTGATGCCAACTCCCGTAGCCAGGGCGGTGTGGTTTACAATAAGTTTGTGGCTGAACTTCGTTATCCGGTATCGTTGAATCCTTCGGCAACTATTTTCGTGCTGACCTTCCTCGAAGCCGGTAACAACTGGGGTAGCTATAAACAGTACAACCCATTTGACCTGAAACGGTCAGCAGGCTTTGGCGCACGGATCTTTATGCCTGCCTTCGGCTTGATCGGTATTGACTATGGGTATGGATTCGATAAGATTCCGGGCGTTAAGGAAAAAGCATCAGGTCAGTTCCACTTCACGATTGGGCAGCAGTTCAGATAAGATTCGGGCGTATTAAACGTTTTTAATACAGATGTAAAATAAACCGATAAGGTCGTCAAGGCTTTATCGGTTTACTACCATCAGCCTTGGAAATCAATTACTTCCCGTAAATATTGACGCGCAACCAATGAAAAAACCCCTATTTTTCGTACTTTTGTGCGCTGTTTGGCTGACGACACCCGCGCAGGCACAGAAATTTGGGTACGTGGACAGTGAGTTTATTTTTGGCAAAATGCCCGAGTACCAGAAAGCCCTTAGCGAAATTGACAAATTTGCCGATAAGTGGTCAAAAGATATTCAGGACAAATATGTTGAAATAGATAAGCTTCAGAAAGCGTATCAAGCGGAGGAAATCTTGCTGACCGAAGACATGAAACGCGATCGGCAACGGGCTATTAGTGACAAAGAGCGGGAAGCAAGAGAGTACAATAACAAAGTGTTTGGGTATCAGGGACTGCTTTTTGAGAAAAAGAAGGAACTGATGAAAGTCCCGATGGAGTTAATTAATAGAGCCGTTGAGAAAGTATGTGTTCAGAAAAAGTTAGACTTCATGTTCGATAAAGCGTCTGACTTTGTTATGCTCTATACCAACCCCAGGCACGATTATTCGGATTATGTAATGGAAGAATTAGGTTTAGATAGTAAACCAACGGCAACAAATACGAATCCAATCAATAAAACAATCACAAAACCTAAGTAATACAAACAACTAATTCGAGATGAAGAAAAACCTCGTCATGGCGTTTGCAGCGGCCCTACTGTTGGGTGGCTTAAGCGCACAGGCACAAGCCCAAACGACAACACCAGCTACGACCGCTGCAGCTGGTCCATTGAAGTTAGGCTATACGAACATTGATTACGTTCTGTCGCAAACACCCGAAGCAAAAGATATTCAAAACCAGTTAACCATTCAGCGTACGCAATCAGAAAATGAACTGAAGCGGATGCAGAAAGAGCTGGAAGACAAATACGGCGCTTACGAGAAGGGAGCAGCCCAGATGTCAGATGTTATCAAGAAAGATCGGGAAACGGAATTACAGGGCCTTCAGGCTCGTATTCAGGAGTTCGGCCGTACCGCTGAACAATCACTGCAAACGAAGTATCAGCAACTGGTAAATCCGGTTGTGCAGAAAATTCAGAAAGCAATTGATGCCGTTGCGAAAGATAATGGCTATCAATATGTGTTCAACCTGGACGCTGGTGCCAATACCATTCCCATTTTGCTGGTTGCTCCTGAAGAGAACAACATTACGGAACTGGTTCTGAAAAAAATGGGCATCGACCCTGCGAAAGCAGCCGCTGCAGCAAAACCAGCGGCTACGGGTGGTAGCACGCCAGCCAACAAGCCGGCTACTCCTGCAACCGGCTCGGCCGCTACACCGAAGAAAAATTAAGGCATTGTAAACCCACAAAAAAGGCGGTCTCTTTTCGAAAAGAGACCGCCTTTTTTGTGGGTTTACAATAGCCTGAGCCGTTAGCCTAAGTTGATCATTATTCTTTTTATCCCGGAAAAATATAATTATAATTGGCTGCCTATTGAAATTAACTAAGAAAAATCTCAAAACTGGTTTATAATCCGGCCGAGACGAAATCTTAGGCTTATTTTTACGTTTTCCAAAACAGACCACCTTTGAACGTCGCTATGAACCGAACTGCCGGTATATTGGCGTGGTTGCTCCTTATCAGTACCATAGGTAGCCTCCATGCGCAGGATTCCAAGTCACTCCAATTATTCCTACCTACACAGACCAATTGGAACGTTGTGCCAGAAGGCAGTACAGTTCGGTTTGATCTGAAGGCTACAGGTTCTCCCAATGACACGCTGAGGTTTGCTTTCGGAAATGACAAGCAGGATGGCATGCAACTTGATTCCCTGGGTCATTTTAGCTGGACACCCGGTTTCGATCTGGCCGACCGCATCCAAACGACGAAAAGTTACCCTGTTAGCTTTGAAGTACGCAATAATCGAGGTCAGGTAGCGACGCAAAACGCTGAGTTCAAAATTGTCCACGTAAACCGCCCGCCCGTTATCGGTGAACTGCGCCCATTTTACGTGAGCTACCGGACTCAGAATATTTACAAGATGGATTCCCAGACGGTGCGCGATGACGACGGTGACCCTCTGGCGTTTATCCCAATTGCGGACCAGATGCCCGAAGGGAGTAAGCTATCGTCGCAGGGAGAGCTAACCTGGACGCTGTCGCTCAATCAGTTCAACCGGCTAAAACAAGCGCCCCAGTACATTGAATTTTGGGTAGAAGACCAACCCGCCAAAACCCGCACGAAGGGCAGGTTAAAGGTAGAAGTCACGCAAATGGACCTGCCGCCCGACATTGCGGTTATTCCGAAAGATACACACTACAAACTAAAGGAGAATGCCACGGTAAACCTTAAGTTTTACCTCTCCGATCCGAACGGCGAAGATGATGTCTCCACATTTGGTTTTCTGTCTGATAACCAGCAGATTCCGAAATCAGCGTTAGTCAAAAATACAGATAACCAGTACGAATTCATCTGGCAACCAGGCTATGACTTTGTTCGGGATCCCTACGATTCGCTGAATACACAAATAACTTTTTACGTACTCGACAAAGCCCAGAATCGCGAGGAACGGCGGATCACATTTACCGTATTAAACACCATAAACGAAGCCGAAAAGGACCGTTACTACTACAATCAATACCGGCAGGTACTGGTACAGGCCTGGGGACTAATTGAGCAATTAGGCGACAAAGAAGAACAGCTTAAGCATGATTACAAGCGAGCCAAAGGCGGCAAACGCAACCGTTCGGTAGCCAATGCCTCATTGGGCGCCGTGACGGGTGTAACGCCAGCCGTGACAGGGTCAAGCACCAGCCCACAGGCCCAAAACAACGGACGACTTATCTCAGCCGTGGGCGGTACGGCAGTGTTAACCATGGGCACACTGGAAGCCACCGAAGTTATTGGCAAATCAATGAAAGACTTGCTCGACCGTTATAATTACGTGTTGGGAAAGCGAAGTGAGCTGCAGAACAAAGGCGACGTATTTGCTCGCGAGTTTGCCTTAAAATCGACCCGCCGGAATGGCGAGTTCATCCGAAAACTGGACGACTTCCGCAATTCAATGAGCCTTAGTGGTCTGGTTGCATTAGAATTGGATGCCAACTGGCAAAGCAAGAAAGAAGCTACTGATAAAGCTCTCAAACGTACATTTAAGGATTTTACGCCTTTGGACGAGACACAGTAGTTTGTGGTTTACGGTTCGTAGTTTACCACATCAGCCAACTACAAACCGTAAACCACAAGCCTATTTCACTTCGATTGTGAAAGCGGCTTCAAATACCTTGTCTACGTCAACCACCTGAATAGCTTCCTTCTGTTGAATTGGCTTAGGTTCACCTTCACTGTCGGCACAACCCAGCCAGGGCTCAATGCAAACAAATGATGCCCCGGGTTTGGCCCACAAGCCCAAATAAGGAAACTCGGGAAAAGATACTACAACAGCATGCTTGTGCTTATCACTCCGAATAGCAACGCGCCGGGATGCCAGATTTTTAAAAACCAACGCATCCTCGTCGAATAGATGCTTTGTCAGTGGAAGCTGGTTACCCACGGTAGGAACTAACTTTGTTTCGCCGGTAAAATATCCCGCTGACGAGAGCATGTGCGTTTCCAGAGGCTCTTCCCGCTCAAACTCAATAAAATAATCCTCATAGGCTTCACCCGACGTAAAGGGCACTGCAAAAGCCGGATGAGCGCCAACTGAGAAATAAATGGGTTGCTCGTCTTCGTTCGCAAGCCGGTAAGTAACGGTCAACGCGGGGCCATCCAGTTCATAAATAACTTGAAAGTCAAACTCGTAGGGAAAATGCTCACGCGTCGTATCGCTGGCCCGTAAGGAGAAAATAGCATGCGTTTTTGTTGATTCGGTAATCTCAAAAACAGACTGCCGGGCAAATCCATGGCGCTCTATCGGGTACGTCTTCCCGTCAATCAGCAGTTGGTTGTTCAGGCAACCGCCCACGACCGGAAACAGGTTGGGCGCGTGCCAGGCCCAGACCGTTGGATCGGCCTGCCAGAGGTGTTCAATACCGCTCGGCTTATGAAAAATAGAGGTCAATTCGGCTCCTTTGGGCCGGATCGAAACGCGCAGAGAATCATTTTCTAGAGTTGCCATATAGCACAGAAACAACAAAAGCTACCCAATGTTGGATAGCTTTTGCAAAGTTAATGGCCATCGGGATTTTGGCCAGTATAGTTGTATTTGGTTTAGAACCGGAAGTGCGAGAACGCTTTGTTGGCTTCGGCCATACGGTGCGTATCATCCTTCTTTTTAACCGCTGCGCCTTCACCTTTAGCGGCTGCGACGATTTCGGCGGCTAACCGGTCTACCATTGTTTTCTCACCACGTGAACGAGCATACTTAATAAGCCATTTCATGCCTACCGCGACTTTTCGGTCTGCCCGTACTTCAGTTGGCACCTGGAAGGTAGCTCCACCGACACGACGGCTTTTTACTTCAACTGATGGCATGACGTTGTTCAATGCCTTTTTCCAGGTATCTAAGCCACTCTCGCTGGTGCGTTTGGCAACCACATCGAGGGCGTCGTAGAAGATGGAATACGCCAGGCTTTTCTTGCCTTCGTACATCAGGTTGTTTACAAATTTGGTTACGAGGACCTCTTTATACTTCGGGTCGGGTAATACGTAACGCTTGGGCGGTTTCGCCTTTCTCATAATTTCTTCAGATTTTTGATCTTACTCTGGATGCAGTCTTTCCAACATCCAGTCAGTTCCTGGTGTATGATGTCAGCTATAGGAGGTATGTCATTACGAATACATCCTACTTCCTACATCATTCTTACTTTTTCTTTTTTGCTGGTGGTGCACCTTTGCCACCTTTAACGGGCGCCTGACCTGGTTTTGGCCGTTTAGCACCATATTTCGACCGGCTTTGCAGACGACCGCTTACGCCAGCCGTATCCAGAGCACCGCGAACGATGTGATAACGTACACCTGGCAGATCTTTTACACGACCACCACGAATCAGTACGATGGAGTGTTCCTGCAGGTTGTGACCTTCACCTGGAATGTAGGCGTTAACTTCTTTTTGGTTCGTCAAACGAACCCGGGCAACTTTCCGAAGCGCCGAGTTTGGCTTCTTCGGCGTCGTTGTGTACACACGCGTACACACGCCCCGACGTTGTGGGCAAGAGTCCAAAGCTGGCGACTTTGACTTGTCGATCAGCTTTTCGCGGCCCTTACGCACGAGTTGTTGTATAGTAGGCATTCTTAGTTTTGTTTACGAAAAAACAGTCTTCCCGAATTTTGAGGTGCAAAGATACGGAAAACTGTTTGAATGCCAAAGGGTTTTCAAGTTTTCAGTTTGCGGTACACGGTTGGCTAACGCGCATAATCTTTGCATTAGCCAACCGTGTACCGCAAACTGAAAACTTGAAACCTAAATACCTACGCCTGCCCTACCGGACCACTAAAGCCACTACCTGGAAACCGGAACTCATTTGGCTCATTGATACCGCCATAGGCTTCTTCAAAACGGCTTATATTCTCGCGCAGGGCTTCCAGCAGGCGCTTGGCATGTTCGGGTGTCAGGATGATCCGGGCTTTTACTTTGGCTTTAGGAACGCCGGGCATCAGACGAATAAAATCAAGAATAAACTCACTGTTCGAGTGAGCAATCATCGCCAGATTGGCATAAACACCTTCAGCGATCTCTTCGCTCAATTCAACATCGATAGCACCTTCAGGATTTTGTTGGGGAGGAGTCATACAAAAACTAGTTATCAATAGCGGATATTCGCCAGAACGGGAGTTGGTTTATCCTATAAATCGGAACGTTAATGGATATCGGTAATACTCGCCGTTATTAGCTTTTACTGCCGCAATAATAGTAAAAACGAGCCACACCACACCGACAATGAAGAGCAGGAATACCCCAACGACAAGAATCATGAGCAGAAACGATATTGCCGCAGCAATGGCCATCGTGATTTGAAAATTAACGGCTTCTTTGCCATGATAATCCACAAAAGCCGACCGCTCTTTTTGAATCTGCCAAATAACCAGCGGAGCAATCACGCTGCCAATTAACACAAAGGAACCGGGTATGGCACTCAGGTGCGCAAGCATAGCCCACATACGGGCATCTGACTCACTCAAGGGTACAGGAGCAGGTGATACAGGTGGCAATGGCGGCTGATTTTCTATGATAAAAAGGCGGTTTAAGTAGGAAAGTAAGTTGCGATAAAAGTATGATTAATACAATGTTACGACAACGATTCGACACTCATGGAACAACTTATAGCGCTTATTGACGCGTTTTGGCCAATCTCACCGGATGTAAAAGCTACCCTGCAAAAAATCCTCCAACGGGAAGCCTTACCCCGTAAACACTGGCTGTTGCAGCCGGGCCAGATCGCTAACCGAATCTATTTTATTGAGCAAGGCGTCGTACGGGGCTATTACTTGAAATCGGGTGGTCAGGGCGACGGACGCGAGGCAACGGCCTGGTTTATGCGGGAAAATGATTTTATTATTTCTATCGTCAGTTTTTATAGCCGCCAGCCCGCTCAGGAATACATCGAGTTGCTGGAAGATAGCGTTGTGTGGTCCATTACCTATGCCCAGCTACAACAACTCTACCGCGACTTCCCTGAGTTCAATGCCATTGGTCGATTGCTCACCGAGAAATATTATGTGCTGAGCGAACTACGTACCCAAAACCTTCGCATGCAAACCGCCCCCGAACGCTATCAGCAATTGTTAACCGACTTCCCGGCTATTTTCCGCCGGGTACCACTCAAACACATAGCCTCGCACCTGGGCATCTCCCCCGAAACGCTCAGTCGCTTGCGGGGACAGCGAAATTGATATCCGTCAATGTTTCGGCGACATTGGAGCGGTTGCTTTGGGGTATTAATTCACCAACCCCTTACAGCTATGTTACCGATCATTTTTGGCGTATTTATCTTTTGCTTTGTGCTGGAGCGACTGACTCCCGGCTGGAAACTTCCCGCCGTACCTACCTGGACAATTCGCGTGCTGGCCATCAACCTGGTGCAACTGATTATTGTAGTGGTGGCGGGATTCACCTGGGAAAAATGGCTGTCAGCCTATTCTGTTTTCCACCTTTCGGTACAGGTAGGAAATGTAGCGGGTGGCATTATTGCCTATGTGATCGCTACGTTTATCTTTTACTGGTGGCATCGGTGGCGGCATGAGGTTGATTTTCTGTGGACTCATTTTCACCAGATTCATCACAGTCCGCAACGCCTGGAAGTGATTACCTCGTTCTACAAACACCCTCTCGAAATGACGGTCAACTCCATCATTGGCAGCTTGCTGGTGTACACATTGCTGGGGCTAAATGCCGAAGCCGGGGCAATTTATACACTGTGTACGGCGCTAGGCGAATTTTTCTACCACACAAATGTCAAAACGCCCCAATGGGTTGGCTACATTTTTCAGCGCCCCGAAATGCATAGAATTCATCACGAGTATGAAAAACACACGCACAACTACGGCGACATTGTGTGGTGGGATATGCTGTTCGGCACCTACCGAAATCCCAGGGAATTTCGCTCGACCTGTGGGTTCGATGAAGAAAAGGAATTACGATTGGGTGATATGTTACGCTTTAAAGACGTTCATAGGGAGTAACAAAAAAAGGGATCGATGTCTGGAACATCGATCCCTTTTTTTGTTATTAACCGTTAGGCCAGCTCGATCACGCAGTCGTCCTGCTCAACGGTCGTTGCTTCCTTCAGTACAACTTTTGCTACTTTCCCTTCTTTGGAAGCGGCCACGATGCTTTCCATTTTCATGGCTTCAATGACGAAGAGCGGCTGGTTTTTCTTCACAACATCTCCTTCTTTAACCAGTATCCGTGTTAGCCGACCCTGCAAAGGCGCCCCCACATCGCCGGCTTTGCTCACCTTGGCGTTCATGGCTTTTTCCACCTTCGAGGCCCGGTCCCGAACCTGTACCTGCCGACTCTGGCCGTTCAGTTCAAACGTAATCGTTCGCATCCCAAACTCGTCCGGCTCCGATTTGAACAGCAACCGAACAAGGATATTTTTGCCCTCTTCGATGTTGATCAGAATCTCTTCGTTTTCTTTCAGACCGTAGAAAAAAGCGGGCGTCGGAATGATGCTGACATTGCCATACTGCACATTGGCCTTGTAATAATCATCATACACTTTGGGGTACATCTGGTACGACAGGTAATCGACGAAGCCGTCGCATTGCGGGTATTTCTCCTGAAACGCTTTGAAATCAGCGTCGAAGTCAATGGGCTTCAGATGCTCATTCGGGCGACCGGTAATGGGTTGTTCACCTTTTAACACGACCTGTTGGATATCCTCCGGAAACCCACCAACGGGTTGCCCCAAGATGCCTTTCATGAGATCTTTTACCGACTCAGGAAAGGACAGCGACTCACCACGCGTCAATACGTCATTGGCGGTGAGGTTATTGGCTGTCATGAAAATAGCCATATCGCCCACTACTTTTGAGGAAGGCGTTACTTTCACAATATCGCCAAAGAGCTGGTTGGCAACCGAGTAATTCTTTTTTAGGGTTTCGAACTTATCGCCCAACCCCGTGGCAATGGACTGTGGTTTCAGGTTCGAATACTGTCCACCCGGAATCTCGTTCTCATAGACTTCGGCACTGCCCGCCTTCATACCCGACTCAAATGGGTAGTAGTATTCCCGAACATCTTCCCAGTAGTTCGAATAGGCATTCAGTGACGACAGGTTGACTTTGCACTCGCGTTCGTGCCCCTGCATCATGGCAACAACCGAGTTGAAATTCGGCTGCGATGTCAGACCCGACAAGGCCCCAAGGGCACAGTCGATAATATCGACACCGGCGTCGATGGCTTTTAAATAGGTCGCGGCCTGTATGCCCGGTGTGTCGTGCGTGTGTAAGTGAACGGGAATGTTCACTGCCTGCTTCAACTCCCGAACCAGTACTTCGGCCGACAGTGGCTTTAGCAGACCGGCCATATCTTTGATCGCCAGCAGATGGGCGCCTTCGTCTTCTAACTGACGAGCCATATCCAGGTAATACTGGAGCGTGTATTTTTTCTGATTCGGGTCCAGCATATCCCCCGTGTAGCAGATAGCCGCTTCGCAAAGGGCATCCGTCCGCTCGCGCACGGCCCGCATACTCACCTTCATGGCTTCAATCCAGTTGAGCGAGTCAAAAATCCGGAACACATCGATGCCCGTTTCCCACGACTTCTCAACGAATTTCTCAATCAGGTTGTCCGGATAAGCGGAGTAACCTACTGCGTTGGAACCTCGAAACAGCATTTGCAGCAGCATGTTCGGCATGGCTTCGCGCAGCGCTTCCAGCCGTTTCCAGGGACTTTCGTACAGGAATCGCATGGCCACATCGAAGGTTGCACCACCCCAGACTTCCATCGAGAAAAGCTCCGGGTGATTTTTGGCGAATCCTTCGGCTACTTTCTGTAAATCCTGCGTCCGGACGCGCGTTGCCAGCAGCGACTGGTGTCCATCCCGAAACGTTGTATCCGTATAAAGTATGCTCTTCTGGTCGGTTACCCACTTGGTGAAGTTTTCCCGTCCCAGTTCCTTGAGCCGGTCACGATTGCCCGACGGATACTGGCCGTAAACATCGAACGACGGCACAATGGGCGTTCTGAACACCTTGCTATCATCTTTCTTTTTAACCTCCGGGTTCCCATTTACGATTACATCAGCGAGGTAGTTGAGTACCCGTGTCGAGCGGTCCTGCGGCTTGCGGAAATCGAACAGTTCGGGATGAGTTTCAATAAACGACACCCGCGCTTCGCCCCGCTGGAAAACCGGGTTGCTGATGACGTTCAGCAGGAAGCCGATATTGGTCTTAACGCCCCGAATCCGGAACTCGACCAATGCCCGTGTCAAGCGTTGGGTTGCTCCTTTCAGCGTACGGCCCCGCGCCGAAACTTTCACGATCATCGAATCGAAGTAGGGCGAAATTTTCATGCCCGCATAGCTACTGCCTTCGTCGAGCCGGATACCAAAACCGGCCGCATTGCGGTAGGCGGTTATGGTACCAAAATCGGGTTTGAAGCCATTGGCAGGGTCTTCGGTCGTGATCCGGCACTGAATGGCGTACCCATTGAGCGGCACATCATCCTGATGATTTATGTAGATTCCATTATCGGAAAGCTGATAGCCCATCGCAATCAGAATCTGCGTCCTGACGATATCGATACCGGTTATTTCTTCCGTAATGGTATGCTCAACCTGAATCCGGGGATTCACCTCGATGAAGTAAATATTCTCGGCTTTGTCGACCAGAAACTCCACCGTTCCGGCATTGGAATAATTAACGGCCCGACCTAATTGAAGAGCGTATGCATAGAGTTTATCTTTCGTCTCCTGCTTCAAGCCAAATGACGGTGCTACTTCAACGACCTTCTGAAACCGCCGTTGCACCGAGCAATCGCGCTCGTAGAGGTGAACGATGTTTCCGTGCTGATCGCCCAGCAACTGCACTTCAATATGCTTAGGTTCTTCGATGAATTTCTCCAGGAAGATCGTATCATCGCCAAAGGCGTTCCGGGCTTCGTTTTTGGCTTCGGCAAAGGCCTTTTCAAACTCTTCGGCCTGCCGCACCACGCGCATACCCCGTCCACCGCCACCAGCCGCTGCTTTCACCATGATCGGAAAGCCAATCCGCTCCGCTTCAGTAAGCGCAAATTCGGGCGACATATTCTCTTCGCGCGAATCTGGAATGAGGGGTACACCTGCCTTGGTGGCCAGGTTTTTCGCCCGCACTTTGTCACCCAGCGCGTCCATGGCTTCGGGCGAGGGGCCGATGAAAATTATCCCCTCTTCACGACACCGTGTAGCTAGTTTTACATTTTCGGATAAAAAGCCATATCCAGGGTGGATAGCATCAATTTTATGCCGTTTAGCCAGTAAAATAATGCCTTCAACATCCAGATAAGGTTTCAACGGGTCTTCATCGCGCCCAATCTGGTAAGCCTCATCAGCCTTATAGCGGTGAAGCGAATACCGATCTTCGTAGGTGTAAACAGCAACGGTCGTGATGCCTAACTCCGTGGCGGCCCGCATGATGCGGATGGCTATTTCGCCCCGGTTAGCGACAAGTAAACGGTGAATGGGTCGGATATACTCTTTCATGATTCTCAACAAAAGCGGCTTCAGGCTATAAGACTGCCAAATAACATAGCAAGATTGTTGAAAATTTTGAAAAAATCGTCCTGCCCGGTATAATCATTGGAGAAGACAGTTTTTTCGGGGAATATTGCAGAAACTAGTTTAAGCTCTG
The DNA here is from genome assembly GCF_054776595.1 of Spirosoma horti. NCBI lineage: Bacteria > Pseudomonadati > Bacteroidota > Cytophagia > Cytophagales > Cytophagaceae > Spirosoma > Spirosoma horti. The sequence goes on along the minus strand of NZ_BAAHBQ010000002.1, from coordinate 660,997 downwards.
TAAGCAACTGACCTGGTGCTAGCGGTAACCTTTCAGCCACTGCTTCAGGATACTTACACTGGCCAGTGCTTTCAAATCCTGTTTCGATTGCTTGATATCCCGCTTCAGTTGGGCAATGTCGCTGTTGAGACTAAACTCGAACCCAACCAGTGAACCTGCAGTAACCGTAGACTTACCCGTTAGGGCCGTCAGTTGCTTCTGGAGCGTCAGCAAATCGGTTTCCAGTTCCTGCGCCTGCTGCCGCAGAATCTTGTTGTAATACGTTAGCTGGTCTTCGGCAAGGGCTTCCAGGTGCGTTTGGTCGATGCGCTCAAATTCCAGTTGTAACCGAAACAAAGCCAGCAGATCGCTTTTCTCATAAGCGGCTATTACCCGGTGCATAATTTCGGTTTTTCGCAGCTTTTCTGCTTCATCGGGCTCACGATCGGGGTGAAACGCTTTCACCAGATCCATGTAGAGCGTCCGGACGGCTTTCGTGGTTTTCTGCTCATCGGCCCGTTTTTTGGCTTCCCGTTCCAGTTGTTTGGCCGACTTTGGTTGGTTAGCCCGTTGCCGCTGACGTTCGGCTTCGGCGGCCTCCTGCTGAAGTATATACTCCTCAACGTCGTCATTCGTACCAGTATAGGCTTCTCCTTTGTTGGCTAATTCCTGCTCATTACTGAATTCCGGTGAAGTATACTTGTCGTAAATGACCCGTAGACTGTCCATTCCGTGCACTGAGATCAGATCTGAGGCCATGCTTCGAATCAATTCGGCCAGCTTCTTTTTCTCCGCTTTTGTCGTCTCTTCATTTCCATAAGCCCGATCAAACAGACGAACCAAATCGGCCTGTAGCCGACTGTATTGATCGATCAGCGGGTGATAGTCGGCTTGAACCCGTTGCTGAATATGTTCCGAAACGCCACGCAGTTCGTGCAGTTCAGTTGTAAGCTGTTCAATTTTTTGGGTTAACCGGTTAAATTCTTTCTGCGATTTGGAAAGAGGTTCGGTTCCGGTACCTATTCGGACAACCTGGTATTGTGCCGGTAGAGACGACATAATGGCGTACGTTCGTTAATGCGGTAAAGGTACGATCGATGCAATCAACAACCGAAAATTTGGGGCGTATCCCGCGAAGGACGTACTTCGCCTTTTGCCCGGCCTTTTCCAACCAATGAGAACCAACCTAATCCAGTCGATTGCCCGTTTTGACTCCCACTATCGCTTACTGATTGGCCTGGCCGTAGCGGTCCTTGTTTACATCGTTGTTCCAGGAAATTTCTCCGTATCCGCCCAGTTTACCGTTGCCTGGGTTTCGTTTGCCGTAACGATTCTGGTGCTCATGTGGATCAGCATCAGCATTGCCCACCCGCGCGATTTACCCAAGATGTCCCAACTGGAAGATTCGAGTCGGACCCTCATACTAGCGTTCGTGGTTGTGGCCGCCATAGCCAGTCTCTATGCCGTCATCGTGTTGCTGGATTCGACTGATAAAAGCAGCCCGGAATGGCCGCGAAACCGGCTACTAGCCATTTCGGCCATCGCCAGTGCCTGGCTTCTGGTACATACCGTTTTTACACTTCGCTACGCCCATTTATACTATGGCAACGATCTGAAACAGAAAACGAGACCCGGCGGCCTGGACTTTCCGGATGATTCGGAACCCGACTATCTGGATTTTGCTTATTTCTCGTTTGTGATTGGGATGACCAGCCAGGTTTCCGACGTTTCGATCAGTTCAAAACGCATACGCCGAATGGCTTTGGCTCATGGGTTGCTATCCTTTGGGTTCAACGCGATCATTATTGCCCTGACCGTGGGCGGCCTTTCCTAGGTAACTTACTACGTTAACGTTGACCCGGCCGCCCCTGCTTTCTGGCTTTTTCCTGTTGCTCTTTTTCGTACGCTTCGCGCTGTTGTTTGTCGGATAGTAAGTTGCGGTATAAACCGTTCAGCACATAGATGTCGTCAACCTCGTCGATCAGCAGATGAAGTTTTTCCCGTACCTGATTAATGTTCATTCGGTTAGTCCGCCGAAGCGGTTCGTTTGTTGCGTTAGCTAGCTAAGTAACTAACACGTTTCTGATGTTTTTTGCTCAGTGAAAGAAGAAATATCCCAGGGCAATGCCGGCAATGACGCCCATCAGATCAGCAAATAGCCCAAATGGAATCGCGTAGCGCGAATGGCGAATGCCGACCGAACCGAAGTAGAGGGCGACAATATAAAATGTCGTTTCGGCGGCCCCCTGAAACATACAGGCCAGCCGACCGACAAACGAATCGGGACCAAATTGTTTCATGGCATCGATCATCAGGGCACGCGACGCTGAACCACTCAGCGGGCGCATCAGAGCCACTGGCAAGGCATCCGTAAATTCGGTGTTCATCCCGGTCAGGCTAAATACATATTTCAGCCCGTCGACTACGTAATCCATGGCACCCGAATTTCTGAAGGCACCAATGGCAACCAGCATGCCGACCAGGTACGGAATAATGCGTACAGATGTCTCGAAGCCACCTTTGGCCCCTTCGATAAAGGCGTCGAAAATGTCTACTTTCTTGCGTATCGCACCGAGCAGAAACGAAACCACAATCAGCATCAGAATCAGGTTGCCGCTTACTTTCGAGATAACTTCAATTTCTTCTTTTGTCTTGGTCGACAGAAACCACAGCACCAGAGCGATCAGGCTGGTGATACCGCCCAACCAGCCCAACACTGTACTGTTTATCAGATTGATCCGCTGTTTCAGGGCCACGGCAACCATACTCACCACGGTGGCCACGTAGGTAGCAATCAGGCAGGGGATGAAAATATCCGACGGATCTTTAGCCCCCAGAATAGCCCGTTGGGCCATGATGCTGAGTGGAATAATGGTCAGGCCCGATGTATGCAGCACCAGAAACATAATCTGCGCATTGGAAGCCGTCTCTTTGGTCGGGTTCAACTCCTGCAAACTGGCCATCGCTTTTAACCCAAATGGCGTTGCGGCATTATCCAGCCCAAGCATATTGGCCGAAAAATTCATAATCATCTGCCCATTCGCGGGGTGATTTGCGGGCACTTCCGGAAAGAGTTTATGAAAGAACGGGCCAATGATGCGTGCCAGGAAATTAATAGCTCCGGCTTTCTCTCCAATGTTTAGTAAACCCAGAAAAAACGTCATGACCCCTGCCAGCGGCAAGGCGATATCCATGACGGCGATCTTCGACGAATCGAACAGGCCTTCGACAATAAGTTTAAAGATTTCGGTATCGCCCAGAAAGATCAGCTTGGCCAGTGCCACCAGAAAAGCAATCACAAAAAAGGCAACCCAAATGTAATTTAAGGCCATGTTACGGGCGGTTTAGCAGGCAAAGTAGCGCGTTTTGGCGTTATTTGCGTTATGATGAACCGTAAAAAAATTGTGACACAGCGATTCTCCGAGACCAACAAAGATGCGCAGCGAATAGGGAGCTATCTCTTGATTTTCTTTATATCTCTCTGCGTAACAACCCTCAAAGCCCAATCCTTCGAACAGGATATGGTAAAACAGGGCCTGGTCGATGTGCAGAAAGTCGATCCATCCATTCTGGTCGAGCTCAAGTATTCGACAACGGACAATTTCGTTGGCAAAGATGTCTATGGCGACCTGACGCGGGCGTATATGCAACCCATGGCCGCCAAAAAACTTGCCGAGGCCAGCAACTACTTACAGGCCCATCATCCAACGCTCCGGCTGCTGGTGTACGATGCGGCCCGCCCCCGCTCGGCGCAATGGAAACTCTGGAACGCCCTCCCCGACCTGCCCGAAAACGAACGCCAGAAATACGTAGCTGACCCCCGAAAAGGATCCATTCATAACTACGGCTGCGCGGTTGACCTAACCGTAGCGAACCAGGACGGCAAGCCCCTCGACATGGGCACCAAGTATGACTTTTTCGGTGAACTGGCGTATCCATCCCGCGAAACCGAACTGCTTAAATCAGGGAAGTTAACCCAGCAACAAATCGACAATCGCCAGATTCTGCGCACCGCCATGCGACAGGGCGGATTCAGTCCCATTGAATTCGAGTGGTGGCACTTCAATGCGCTTTCCCGCGAAAAAGCCAAGATGGTGTTTCGAATTGTTGACTAACCGCTTTTATCAAGCACTTACGTTATGAGGATCGGTTTAGTTGGTATACTACTATACACGCTTTTCAGCATCATTCCGAGTTATGCCCAACCGGATATTTCGAACGTATCCGTTTCGGCCTCCCTGCTTAGAAAGCACGTTTTCTTTTTAGCCTCCGATAGTTTGCAGGGCCGCGCAACCGGTACGACCGAGCAACTACAGGCGGCATTTTACTGCACGAAAACATTTAGAAAAAATCACTTATCTACTGTATTTCGGATAGATTCAGCCCAATTTTCGTTTCGCCAAACGTATCCGTTTACCGTTACTGAAGTTACCAATTTTGGTGCTCCTGGAGCTTACCGAAGCGTGTCATCCACGTATAAACGCTATGAACTATCAGCGCCACCGCTCACGGCCAAAGACAGTACCGATGTCCTATTTGGTGACAATATAGCCGGGGCACTGATCGGCACCGATTTAAAACAGGATGTGGTCGTGATATCTGCTCACTACGATCACCTGGGACACGTTGGGAAAAAGGTTTTTCATGGAGCCGATGACAATGCATCCGGTACCGCTGCTGTTTTGAGTGTGGCAGCAGTGTTCGATAGTTTGGCTCAACTGGGCATCAGGCCACGCAGAACCATTCTGTTCGTCCTGTTTTCGGGAGAAGAAGGTGGACTGGTTGGATCGCAGTACTTTGTCAAAAATAGCCCTCTTCCGTTGGAACAAGTCGTGTGCGATCTTAATATAGACATGGTGGGTCGGATCGACTACGACCATCGGAAGAAACCGGACTACTGTTATTTAATCAACGGCAATCAGGACAATGAGCTTCAAAAAATCGCGGAAGCGGTCAATCAGCAATCCATTCACTTAGCCCTGAATCAGGGCGGCTACGATGTCAAACTAGACCCAAAGAGGTATTTTTATCGTTCCGATCATTTCAATTTCGCCAAAGTAGGCATACCTGTCCTGTTTTTCACCGACGGAGAACATACCGATTATCACCAGCCCACCGACACCGCCGACAAGATCATCTACGAACTCTTGCAGAAACGGGCAACGCTGGTCTTTCAAACCGCCTGGCGAGTAGCGAATTTAGATAAATGACAAGCTGATGCAGCTTTCCTAGCGTTTGTCGGTTCCGACTCAAAACACCAGGTTATCGATCAACCTCACATTTCCCAGATGAGCCGCCAGACAGATGGCCGTTTGGCCGGGAGCCAGCACCTCGCTGGCCAGCTGGAGCGTATCGGCATTGACGATCTCGACGTACTCCAGCCGGAAATGAGGATTACCCGTAAAAAAGCCCGTTACAGCCGCTTTCGCCTGCGTGGTGCTATGACCTTCCACCAGCAGGTCGTGGGCCAGCGTGAGGGCTTTAAACAAGGCCGTAGCCTGCTCCCGCTCGATGTCGGTAAGATTGCGATTGCGCGATGACATAGCCAGCCCATCGCTCTCGCGGATAGTTGGGCACCGAACCAGCTCGACACAGAAACTCAGATCGCGCACAAGTCGCCGAATAACGGCCACCTGCTGTAGGTCTTTCTGGCCGAAATACGCCTTATCGGGCTGCACCATATTGAATAGTTTGGCGACCACCGTACCTACTCCATTAAAATGTCCCGGCCGGAAAGCGCCTTCCATCACCGTTTCCAACTCGCCAAAGTTGAGCCGCAATGTGGTGGGTTCGGGATACATTTCCGCCACAGAAGGCGCAAAAACGACATCACAGCCGGCGGCTGCCAGTTTCTGACAATCGTCTTCCAGCGTACGCGGATACCGGGCCAGATCGTCGGGATTATTGAACTGGGTCGGATTGACGAAGATGCTGCTCACCACCACATCATTTTCTGAGCGAGCCGCATCGATGAGCGTAATGTGCCCTTCATGCAAAGCACCCATCGTTGGCACAAAGCCAATCGTCTTTTCGGAACGAAGGGAATTCAGATGGTGGCGAAGCGCAGAAACCGTGTCGAAACGATGCATAACTGACAAGTTTTTTTTGGGGTTGCAATGATACGGCAACCGCATCTTTTTTGCACAAAATGTATTGAAATACGGGAAAAATTTGTATAATTTTGCAAGTTTTTTGGTTCACTCAGACAACACACACGCTTTCCCTACTTATGAGCAAACTTCGCATCCTTTATGTTGCCAGCGAAATCAATCCTTTCCTGAAAACGTCTGACGTCGCTGATTTCGTCCGCAAATTGCCGCAGGCCATGCAGGAGCGTGGGATGGAGATTAGAATTCTGGTGCCTCGCTTCGGTCTCATCAACGAGCGTAAAAACCGGTTGCACGAAGTGGTACGGTTGTCGGGGATTAACATTGCCGTAGGTGATGATGAAAAACCGCTGATTATCAAGGTTGCGTCAATCCCAACGGCTAAATTGCAAGTGTACTTTATTGATAATGAAGACTATTTTCAACGAAAGTATGTTTTCCATGACAAAGAAAACCGATTCTACGACGACAACGACGAGCGGGCGATTTTCTTCTGCAAAGGTGTTCTGGAAACAGTTAAGAAACTAGGATGGGCACCCGATATCGTTCACTGCAATGACTGGATGACAGCCCTGATCCCGCTGTACCTAAAGACAACCTACAAAAACGACCCGATGTTCAAGGACACCAAGTCTGTTTTTACCGTGTATAACAACTCGTTCGAGCACCGTTTTGAAGGCGATATCATCGAAAAAGCCCGCATGATGGACATCGACGATGAAATGCTGGCCGAATTGAAAACGGCTGATTTTGAAGGCTTTATCCGCATTGGTTCTACGTATGCCGACGCAGTTGTTCGGGCAGAAGAAGAAACCAGCGAAAGCCTCAACGCGATTCTGACGGATTTCCCGGAACACAAATTCGATACGGTCGATGACGAGGACGTAACCGACCGCTATTATAACCTGTATACGCAATTAGCGGGTTAACACACAAGGCCATTGCCCAACATTGACAAGGAATCTGTTTATTAAAATTTATTAAAATGGAGTCCTGCAAACGACTCAGTAAAAAGCCGGAGATTTCCGGCTTTTTGCGTTTACTTTACCCCCGAAACAAGATCGCTACTGGCGTCTTTTACTTTCTTCTCTATTCATAAATAAACGCACCGACGTTCCGGTAGCAGCAAAGTTATGTGTGGTATTGTCGCTTATGTAGGATACCGGGAAGCGTGTCCATTAGTACTAAAAGGGCTGAAACGGCTCGAATATCGGGGCTACGACAGTGCCGGTGTGGCGTTAATGAATGCCCATGGCTTAACCGTATTCAAGAAAAAAGGGAAAGTGGCCGCTCTGGAGCAGGAACTGGCGGGTAAAGACGTTCATTCCACCATCGGCATGGGACATACCCGCTGGGCTACCCACGGCGAACCCAACGATGTGAACGCCCACCCGCACTACTCCTTCCATCGGAAACTGGCCATTATCCATAATGGCATTATCGAGAACTATGCCGCCATCAAGCAGGCATTACTCAAAAAAGGCCACACCTTCAGCAGCGAAACCGATACGGAAGTGCTGGGCCAGTTTATCGAAGATATCTGGGAAAACAATGTCGGACCGTCGCACGGCGGCACCCTCGAAGAAGCCGTACGGCTGGCCTTGCAGGAAGTTGTGGGTGCCTACGCCATCGTGATCATGAACGAAACCGATCCAACCCAACTCATAGCGGCCCGCAAAGGCTCCCCGCTGGTTATCGGCGTTGGCGAGAACGAGTTTTTTCTGGCATCCGACGCCACGCCCATCGTCGAATACACAAAAGATGTTATTTACCTCAACGATTACGAAGTAGCCGTTATCAAAAATGGCGAATTGACCGTTGTGACGCTCGATAACACCACCACAACGCCTTATGTCCACAAAGTGGAGCTGGAGCTGGAAGCCATCGAAAAAGGCGGCTTCGACCATTTTATGCTCAAGGAAATTTTTGAGCAACCCCGCTCCATTGCCGACTCCATGCGTGGCCGCGTCAAAGCCGACGACGGTACGCTTCAGCTTGGTGGTTTGCGGGATTACCTGGACAAACTGGCCAAGTCAAAGCGGATCGTCATCATTGGCTGTGGTACGTCCTGGCATGCGGGTCTGGTAGCCGAATACATTTTTGAAGAATTGGCCCGCATTCCGGTCGAAGTGGAATACGCGTCGGAATTTCGGTATCGCAACCCCATCATCAAGGAGGGCGACATTGTGATCGCCATTTCGCAGTCGGGTGAAACCGCCGATACCCTGGCCGCCATTGAACTGGCCAAGTCGAAGGGGGCAACGATTTTTGGGGTTTGTAATGTCGTGGGCTCCTCCATTGCACGGGCAACCCACGCCGGTGCCTTTACCCACGCCGGACCCGAGATTGGGGTGGCCAGCACCAAGGCGTTTACGGCCCAGGTAACGGTGTTAACGTTGATGGCCCTGGCCGCAGCAAAGCGCAAAGGCACTATTTCCGACTCCCTGTTCCGGCAGTTGCTGGCGGAGCTGGAAAACATTCCGGCGAAGGTTGAGCGGGTGTTACAGGCGGCCGATAAGATCAAGGAGATCGCTTATATTTTCACCTACGCCCGCAACTTCATTTATCTGGGCCGGGGCCTGAATTTCCCCGTCGCACTAGAAGGGGCGCTGAAGCTGAAGGAAATCAGTTACATCCATGCGGAAGGCTATCCAGCCGCCGAAATGAAACACGGCCCCATTGCCCTCATCGACGAGGATATGCCCGTCGTGGTGATTGCTACGAAAGACAGCTCTTACGAAAAAGTAGTGTCGAATATTCAGGAAGTGAAAGCCCGCAAAGGCCGCGTCATTGCCATTACCACCGAGGGCGATACACACCTGCCCGGCATGGTCGATTTCACCATTGAAATCCCTAAAGTCCACGAGATTCTTGTGCCGCTGGTGTCGGTCGTTCCGTTGCAACTGCTGGCCTACGACATTGCCGTCATGCGCGGGCGTAATGTGGACCAGCCCCGGAATCTGGCTAAATCCGTAACCGTCGAATAAGTCGTATAAACTCACTATTCATTTTACTATAGCATGAAGAAAGCAGCCTTACTTTTCGGTCTATTTTGCCTGACGATCGGCGCAACGAACGCCCAAACCTTCAGAGGCCTCGACAAGACGCCCATGGACATGGCCTATTACCCGGACGATTATGCCCATGACCGGAAATTTGCCCCCGCCAAAATTGGCTCCGATAAGGCCATGGTTCGAATCATCTACAACCGACCGGCAAAAAATGGCCGGGAGATTTTTGGCAAGCTGGTTCCGTTCGACAAAGTGTGGCGGGCGGGTGCCAATGAAGCACCGGAGATCAAGTTTTACCAGGATGTGACGATTGGTGGCAAAAAAATACCGGCCGGAAGCTACGCCCTGCTGACCATCCCAACCGAAAAAGACTGGACGATCATCATCAGCTCTGATGTTGATCAGTGGGGTGCTTACAGCTACAATCCGGCCCTGGATGTAGCGCGGGTAACGGTGCCGGTGCAGAAGGCCGAAACCCCACTTGAAAACTTCTCGATCCAGTTCGCCAAGAAAGATGCCAAAACGACGACCATGTACATGGGCTGGGACACAACCGTAGTGGCGGTGCCCATTTCATTGCAGTAAATATGAATTCGTAGTGGCGTAAAAAGTCATGTAAAGCCGGTTACAATTAACCGGCTTTACATGACTTTTTTATTGTTGATAATGAGTCTCCTGCTTCTCTTTTTTTAATCGAACGACAATAGCGGGGTTTAACATGGTCAATGCATGGATAAAGGCTGTTTTATCCTTCGGCGAAACAAGCACACTATCGAATTTATTGTACCGGATCTCAAGTCTATCGATCGACGTTGCGGGTGAACTCTGCGGATTACGAGTCTCGTCAATCCCCTTAATTGTACTGATATTGAGCGACTTACTGAACAGAAATCCACTGCGAATAATCAGCATTTGTCCGTCGATCTGGTAATATGTCGTCAAAAACAAATGAGCAATAAACAGCGAGACGCTGATTATAATGAATAAGCCGGGCCAAACTCGATTATAAATCATCAGGGCGCCTGTCCCGCCCAGAATCAGGAAAAGCGGGATGGCCAATTCAAGTCCGATTTTTGATTTATACGTTGTCATTCTGTTAACCAGAACTAGTCAGTAACCCGTTTGTATTTTTCAACAATAACCCGGTCGATACCGAGTTTGTCAAGCTTTTCAACGCCTTTCTGAGTTAACGTGTCGTTGGCCACCTTAACCACGAATTTGAAGGTGTTGCCCTCCCACTGCTTATCGGTAAAATAATCCAGGTGCTCGGTGTAGACGCTATCGGTTAAGGTATATTTCCCGCCCCCTCCGCTGAACTCATTGGCGGACGAATCGTTTCCCGGTCTGAGTTTGTGATTCAGAAACGAGAAATGGTCTGCATTGATAATCTTGATCATTTTGTGGGTCGGATCGAAGGTCGAAAACGACGTATCTTTTTCCGTTGTGGTGGCCGAAACCAGCTCCCAGGTTCCGACGATTGGGCTGGATGTTTCTTTTGACTGGCACCCATACAACGCAACCAGACTCGCAATTAGAAAAGGTAACGGTTTACAGTTCATCGTTTATTTTCTGGTCAATTTAAGTTAAGTGAATGGGTCGATTTCATCAATGACTTATACCAAAAATTGCTTCGCGTAAAGGCCAAACACAAAATAGCCACCTCCAATGATAAGTAGTGGGGCCGCAATGGCTAGTAAAATAATGGCCCACTGAAAAGCGCCAAAATACGTTAACACGAGCGCATTTTCGGGGTCGTTCGTTTGGTAGATAAGCGTCGCTTTGTCGCCTACTGCCCAATCTGGTGGAGAGCTTGCTACGCTGTATGCATACTTTATTTCTTTACCGGTGATCGTAACAAATTTAAAAATAGGCCTGTAGGTGTATCTCCCTTTTTTTCCTCTTTCCGGTCGTAGCTCATTAACTGTCGCACTGGTGCGGTTACCTGTTTTAATAAACTCCATAGACGCATTGAGCAGATACAAAGAGCCCAGAAGGCAGGCAACACCAAGGAGCAACGTAATTAAGTATCCCATTCAATTTGCGTTTAAGGCCCATTTACTAAACTAACTGGCTTGTGCCCTACCTACAGAAGTCAGTTGTGGGTAGAGTTAATCAAGACGTCCAGCCACTTGGTTTTCCGTTAGCTTATTCCGCTCTAAGATAAGGCATTTGATGGGTTGCTGTTCTTCGACATATCGCTTACCTGGACCTGCACTTATCGAACGGTCAAGATAATACGTATGCAGGATAATGATAGACTAGACTGGCCCGGTTCACTATCTTACTTGAGCGCAACGCATTCAACAGAAATGAGAATACCAGCCGGAAAGGGCATGACCTGGGGCGTGCTCCGGGCTGGCGGATTTTCGGGAAAGAATTCCTGATAAACTTTATTGATTATACTAAAGTCATTTCCGGCAACCATAAAGACGGTGGTCTTTATAATTTTTTCTAAACTACTACCCGCTTCGTTCAATACCGTTTTAATATTTAGAAAGCATTGCCTTGTCTGATCCTCAAAATCATCCGAAACAATCAGGCCTGTAGCCGGATCAAGCCCTGGCATTCCCGAAAGGAAAATAAGCTTGTCGGCTATAACTGCCTGCGGAAAAGCCTGAGACATTCTCGCCACTTTAGTGGTGTTGAAATTGGTTTTATCAGCCATTGGTAAGGAATTTAAAAGTGAGTACTCGTTCAGGTATTCCGTATGATAATAGCAACCCGCTCATTAAACCCGTCTCGGTTTATCTACTTTCGGCCTTTATTCTGTCAATTAAAACTTGTATACGATGCTTAGTCTACTATTCATGCGGTCTGACAACAGATCGATTAACTCCTCATCCATGAATTCGTAGTCATCAGGAATATCCAACACCTCGATCGGAGGCTGCTCCAAATGCCTGAAGTGCTCCCAAATTCTGGCTCGTTGTCCCGCATTCATAACAAAGACTAAATCTGCCCAATTCAAGTCATTTTCTGTAATCTTGTGGTCACTTTGTGGACTGAGGCCAGCCGAACGGATGTTGAAACGATCGTCATTTTTAAAAATGTGCTCTGCGGTTCTGCTTCGCTTTTTATTGCGTCCACAAACGACAAGTATATTAGGTCGTTGAATCATTCTTTTTGTATAGACATACAGACGCTCAATTTGTCGCTTATAAGCCGCCTGATTAAGTCGTTTATTATATCACACGAAACCCTTCCCGGAGTAACGGCCTACTTTACCTCTTGCTACGCCGTCGTAGGCGACCCACCCTGACATCCTTCGGACTAGCGCCAACGCCTGACTTCGGAACGGGCTCCCTGTTACCGGGAAGAATGGCAGCACGAAGCAAATTAATTAATAGTATCCCTGCGACTTATTTCCGCCTGAATGTTTTTTAGTGTTTTTGAATACCTTGAACCAACCAGCAAACCAGAAAGCAGCAGACCAAAAGTAAGAAACACACTTCCTTTATGTGTAGCCGACCAAACAGCAATGCCAACCAACGCACCTATGAACAGAGCCATTAGAATTTTTTGTGATTTTATTTTTTTCTCTTCTGCCACTAATTCGTCAAGTGTCATCATGGAATAGTCTTTATTTGAAAGCATAATGATAAGTAGGGTAAGGAAATTGACTACATCAGGTCATTATTGTGGCACTCAGAGGTTGACATGGAAGCTCAGCCTTGCCTATTCGGAACGTTTCCTGTGTCAGCCGTAACCTGCCTTTACCCCGGGCGGCCCTTCGCCAAGAGGCTGGCAAACATGCGTTGCTTTTTGTTATTTACCTAACACCAATGAGAGTTGATTTGGGTACACAATCAAACTGAACACACGCACCTAAACCTTTACACACTCATCATGTTGGACTGCTGTCTTTCCCTGGGAACGGGCTTCTTGTCGACGGAAAGCTGACCCAAGCGGAGAGTTTTAGTTTTGCTTAACTTTTAGCTTTTCTTGAGAAAGCATCCAAAGCGCAAACGATACACCTATACTTACCACAATCGAGCTGGTCAAGATGACCGAAACCTCGACAACGAACAGAGATAATCTTACTCCGCCTAAGCCTTTCAAAATAATGGGCGGGTGATTAAAGGCATCAACCAATGTTTGCCAAGTACTGGATAGAAAAAAAATGGCAAATCCCACCGCAAATATGGGGATCATTTTGACTGTATATCTCAGGAATGTTGACTGTCTCATAGCCCATTACAGATTGTTAAAATATGTATTGCGAGGCTATTACTTATGTCGCTCGTAGCCTGCCTTTTAAACCTAAATTGCTCAACTCAAGCGTTTCCACTGTCAGCCAGAACCCGGAAATTCGACACTAAATTTGCTAATGAGACGTGCGGCCTGTCGCAGATAAACCGCCCTTGACCCTCATTTTGGACCCGCCACCCAACACCCACAGGGGTTGATGGTCGATAACGCTACGTGCCTGAACACAAATCACTTCCAACCTTTACACCCCTGTTTGATTGGGCTGACCCGCTTGCTTCGGGACGTGTGGCTTGTCGCAAGGCAACTTACCATGTTGAGCTATCTAAAAAGGTAGTTCTTCCCAACTTGATTTAGTGCTCTCATAATCTTTAGTTTTAGGAATCTTATCTTCAATCTTGTTAATAAATTTAACCATGTTTGTAACATTATTAAATATTAGAATACTTTCGTCATAGTTCAACACAGGATTGTCATGTGCAAAGCTCCTGTTGTTTCTAATATCATTGAAAGATTGAATTATAGAAATCGAATATATTAGAATCTTCTCTGCCATCTCTGACTCAATCATCTGATTAGTTCTGATATACTTCACATACTTACCAAAAACAGCGTTCAAAGATTCTTCTTTACTGAAAAATATACCGTGTTGCTCGCATAAGGTTCTGATTAACTTCATAACGTAAGTATGTAGTCGGTCTAAGGCATTTTCCGGTTCATTTTTTTCTATACTTTCTCTAATTGATTTCGCTATAGAATTAAAATCCTTGTCTGCATTAATTGCCTGTATCGCATCAATATCTTCAACTACTGATTCACCCTTTAATGTACTTGCAGCCTTAAGGCACCTATCAACTAAATCTTTATGAGGTAGTTCGGATAAGCCAGAAAGACTATTAGATTTTTGTGGCTTATCCTTTGCGATTAACACTAGCTCATATATTAAATTTCCTACAACATGATTTGGCTCTAACTCCCAAAACGTTCTGAGTCTGTTAGCCTTGGAAGTTCCTACGGCTTCATATTTTTCATCATTTATATCTTTTTCAACGACATCATGAACAAAGCTCCTAAAGGTGGTGTCACTAAAATCCAAAACATATCCACCGCCCATTTGTAGAAGCTTCTCTAAATCTTGCTTATCACGGTAATTAATTTTAGCCATATGTGTTCGTAAAATCTTGTTTCAGCCATACCTGTCAGGTGCTGTCCTGTCGACCGAAACCAGCCTAATCTATCAAAGCCCGAATTACGGAGCATTCTCTCTGTCAGCAGAAACCCCGAAATAGAAGTCATAAAGCCTGACTGTCGGAAAGTGCGCCTTGTCACAGGTGACCTGGCAAACACGCACTGCTTTTAGCGCACCACCCAACGACCCCGAGGGCTGATGGATTTGAACACCACTCAAGACAACAGACGTAGTGTCAACCTTTACACCCTCGCCAGGTTGGGCTACGAAGTATCCTTCAGGACGTGCATCTTGTCAGCGGAAGCCTGATCATATAGAGCGATCAATACTAACAAATCCTTACCTCAACGTACACATTTGAATGAAGTCAAGGCCTAACTGCGTTATGAATAGTTCTTCACTCTCTTCTAGATTAGAAATTTCCTGTGAGTCGTAATATCCAGTTCTTGCTACAACATACACTTGGGGCAATCCATACTTAACTAAACCCAAACGAACTATATTTGCTATCTCAGCCTCAGATAAATAGAAACTTCTCCTTGCTCTTCTAATATCTTCACTTCTGAATTCCGCAATATGTTCTAAAAAAGTAGCCTCTTCGTAAGTTATCTGAGAAAGGATAAAAGAATAAATATTGGATAATCTAACTGCTGTCGAACTAGCAGAATTTGCTAAAAGGGCAGCCCACTTATCTTGTAACTTTTCATCTTCTTCCAAAGATGCAGATTCTAGTAAAGGAGTTAATATTTTCAATGGTATTTGTTTTACATTAATCTTTTTCTCTTCAATATATTTTTGAGCTTTGAGAACAGTATTTAATTGGTTTTTAAATCTCCAATACTTTATCTGATCGCTAACTAGAAGGCCAAGTTCTTCTACTGAAGGTTGGACTAATTTTTGCAAAAACTCTTTTGCAATATCAAGACCCTTTTCAATGGCAGTCGAAGAGATATCAACTTTAGTTAATCCTTGCTTCTCTTGCATTGATGTTAATCGATTATGGTAAATATACTAAATTTTAAGCCGAATAGGTAATGCTATTTTGCTACACATGGCCAAGAGTCATGTCGCCGGAAGATACCCCGCCTGTTAAAGCTTGACTCATTGGGCGGTTATTTTGTCAACAGGAGCCGCCCAATGAGCTAATAGCCGCTTAATCGGCGCGTTTCTTGTGTCGCAGACCCGCTCGAAATGGACGTTTAAAACCCTCATTCGAGCCAGTCGGCTTGTCGACCGGATGCTGGACTTTGAATCGCTGGCTTGTTGGCATCACCCAACATAGTATTGTACGCAAAGTCGCGGAACTAAAACTAGCTGATAATCAACGAAAAATAGTTCTGCAGCAGTCTCTTTGCGAAACAAATCAATACCCGCTAGTTGCAAAGAAGCCTGTTTGCCGTGAGACCTACTAACACCCATTTCGCCAATTGACTAAACGGTATATATTCTTTATAAAATTAGATTACATCGCTGCCGGTTTTATTTACCCGTTAGAACCGGCAGCTTTATACGTCAACGAAGTAACCACGTTGAATTAACTCACTACTCCCCCGGATGGTACGTTCGCTCCACGTGCTGCTTCACATCTTCGGGGTAAAACAGCACGTCTTTGAACTTGCCCACTGTGTAGAGCGGGGCCTGGTCGGTGAAGTGCTTCATGCCGGGTTTGCTGCTCTGTCCACCCGTAACTACCGAACGGGCTTTTACGCGCTTGCCAAACTCAACGACGGCCACAAAGCTATTTCCCACGCTCCCGTATCGCTTTTTGGTGCCGGGATACGTCTTCGCGGCAAAAGCCGCCAGCGAGCCCCAGGCCGAAGACGTGAAGGCAACCGGAAGGCTGGGCTTCTGATCGTCGTAGGTTTCCTGAATCTTGCCAGTCAGGCGCTGGTACCGGTTGATGTCGCCCCAGGGTGTTTTCCAGGTGCCGAAGTCGCGGGTAAGCTCGGTCAGTACCTCCGCCAGCGCCGTCACTTTCTCCTGCGGACTGGTGCTGCTGATGGTGAAAGCGGTCAGGCTCAGGTTATCAAATCGCTGGTCGCCAGCGGCCCGGCTACGCGCCAGACGCTGTATCTTTTCGCCCCAGTAAATGGCCAGCGTTTGCCCAATCGAGGTGGCCCCATAGGCCTTGTCCCACGCTTGCAGCACCTGAATGGCTTCGGTCAGGTCTTTGCTCTGATTTTTGGCATCGCCCGAAACCGTCTGATAGGCGGTCAACAAAGCCGGAAGCAACTCATCGAAAGCTGTTAAGTGCGGATCGTTGGCGGCTGCAATCAGCGTATCGAGCGTAAACACCGTTTTGTGGCTCAACACGCGAACGGCATTGATGCCCCGGTAATTCTGAGCATCAGGTGCCATATAAGCCGGATATTTGCTTTTGTCAGGACTGCTGCTGCCCGACACCGTAAACGGCGTTGCATTGCAGTTCTGAATCCAGCCGGTCGCCGGGTTCCGCACTTGCACGATCTCATCGACCGAGTGTAATCCTTTCCAGTCTGTTTCGGGATTGCTGCCATCAACAGGTTGTTCCCAATCGAACTTAGGGTCGCGTTTCGGCATGAAGTTACCGTGCCAGTAGGCGATGGTCCCGTCGCGGTCGGCAAAAATCGTGTTGTTGGAGGCATTGCCGTTTAGTTTCATCACCTCTTTAAAGCTGGCGTAGTTCGTTGCTTTGGTCCGCAGGTACGATTGCGACAGCGCGTTCAACGGCGTGTTCATCATGTCGATGGCAATCCATTTGCCGTCTTTTTCGCCCGCAATGGGGCCATGCTGCGTGAAGTACATCGTAAATTCCTTGTACTGTATTCCCGACGCCGTCTTATACGGAAGCCTGACCTTCTGCGTACGCACCGGTTTCAGTTCGCTGCCATGCTTGTAATACAGTACGTTTCCTTTTTTCTCAATCGTTTCCAGGTATTCGTCCATCGAATCGGCGTAGCTGGTGGTATGCATCCAGCCACAGTTTTCGTTGAAGCCCTGATAGATGAAAAATTGCCCCCACGTAACAGCCCCGTAGGCGTTCAGCCCCGCCTGACTAACCATGTGCACCTCCGACCGGAAATAGAACGATGTATGCGGATTGATCAACAGCAACGCATTTTTGGTCGCGCTTTTGGCCGGGGCAATCGCAAACCCATTCGACCCAACGGACTCGCGCTCGTAATGGTCGACACGATTGATCCAGGAAGTTGACTTCCGCTGTTCGTAAAACGCTTTGAGCCGTTCCGTCGAGACAACGCTGATATTGCCACCGATGCTGCCTTCGCTGAACATCAGCGGCATCCAGGGCTGAAAGCGTTTGAGCAGTTTCGGTTTAACGTCCGGATGGGTATAGAGGTAATAATTGGTGCCATCGGCAAAGGCATCCAGCAGTTTCTTCATCCAGAGCGGGCTTTTTTTATAGATGGCAATGGCCTGCGTCGAATCCAGAAACAGACGCGCCCGTAAATCCTGGTACAGCGCCGATTCGCCTTCTACTTCAGCCAGTCGGCCGATTGACGTAATGTAGTTTTCCTCCACCCGGTCAAAGTCATCTTCACATTGAGTGAATAGAAGGCCAAAAATGACGTCAGCATCTGTTTTGCCGTAGATATGCGGAACGCCCCAAGTATCCCGCGTAATCGTTACCTGTTTGGCCTGTTGCTGCCAGCGGGTAATCTCGGCTTTCGTAACGGATTGGGCCTGTAGTGCGTGACTCGTCAACAGGACAAATAAACTTAAAATGAAGCTAATTGGCTGTACTCTGGAACGATGCATAGGTTGGTGATGTAAGGTCTGAGATTGGGTGAGTAATTGGTCCGAATCAAGTTTACTGACCAAGGGCAACAAACCGTTTAGGCGCTGTCCGATGGTGAGTTTGTCGCTCGTAGCCGTACACTAACCGAATAAGTGTTGGCTCGTCGAAAATTCGGCCCAGAAACTGAATACCAGCGGGCAAGTCGCCGGTGGTGTAGCCCATGGGAATGGTAAAGGCGGGCTGGCCCGTGCTGGGAGCAATCAATTGGCTATTGTCTCCTTTGTAGCCTTTGGCATCCCCAACCAGCGCGGGCGGATAGTTCCAGCTTGGGTAAACCAGCGCATTGACCTTGAGCCGGTTCATTTCGGTCTCGATTGCCTTTCGGTAGGCGATTCTCAGCGGGTCCGTAAACGCATCACCACAGGGAATTTCGGGATGATTCGCCCGACCGGAATGGGTATTCTGGTTCACGAGCCGGTCCCGAACAAGGTCCGAATACCCACCGACGCGGATAATATCATCCAGCGTTTTCAGTGTATCCCGCTTCACGAACGTCCGGAGATACGTTTCCACATCGGCTTTAAATTCCGAGCACCATTGGTTGGCGCGCAGGGAATCAAAATTCGGAATCGTGACATCCACGATCTGAGCACCGGCACGGGTCATGTCGGCCAACGCCTGATCAAAAAGCTGCTTGATTTCCGGGTGAATGTTCTTGTCGACAAGCTGACGCATGACACCAATCCGCGCCCCTTTCAAGCCATCTTTCCGTAAGAACTGGGTGTAATTTTTGGGTACTTTCCCCTGGCTATTTTTGGTAATTGGGTCTTTAGGATCATAACCCGCCGTAACGGCAAGCAGCCGCACGGCATCGGCCACCGTCCGGCACATGGGCCCACCTACATCATTGCGGGTATAGAGCGGAATGATTCCGTACCGGCTTACCAGCCCCAGCGACGTTCGAAAACCAACCAGCGCGTTGTGCGACGATGGCCCCCGAATGGAATTGCCCGTATCCGATCCCAGGCCAACCGCCCCGAAGTTGGCGGCTACGGCAGCGGCCGTCCCCCCACTCGATCCGGCGGGGACATAGGCCAGATTATAGGGGTTTAGGGTTTCACCCGCCATCGAACTTTGCGAATGCATAGGCGTAAATGCCCATTCGGCCATGTTCGACTTGGCCAGCACAATAGCGCCCGCTTCCCGCAACGTCCGGACCTGGTAAGCATCCTCAGTTGGCACGAACCCCTTTAGGGCGATTGAGCCGCCCGTTGTTTGCAGGCCTTTGGTATTGAAGTTATCCTTCACAATGACCGGGATGCCATGTAAAGGACGCAGCTTGCCCGTTTTCCGAAATTCAGCATCCAGGGCGCGGGCCGTGGCAATGACTTCGGGATTCACCAGAATAATCGAGTTCAGTTTCGTTGGCTGGTCGTAGGTTTGAATACGTTCCAGATACGCTTTCACGAGTTGTTCGCTGGTCAGCGAGCCATTTCGGAAGGCCCGATGAATATCGCTGATGGTGGTTTCGACGATCTCGAATTTCGGTGCAGCCTCTAATTTGGCTTTGGGCTGTGCCTGCGCCGGAAACAACCAGCCCAGTTGGAATAGGAGCAAAAAAATCGAGACAGTTAAGCTCGATATAGGACGAATAAACGTTGGCATACAGGTTGTGAGGAAGTGTACTTCTATGGCAAAAGTAGTATTTCCTGATAGGAATAAGCCTATATTATAGACAAGTCAGCCTTAATTATATTGGCAATACCATAGTTAGCAAAATAATAGTGTATTGCGGTGTGACGTATCGATCCATCTATTTTTTCATCCTCGGGCAACCCTTTTACTAAACCCGGCATTTCTGTCGCTGAAACCAATCGAAACTATGTCAAAGCAGCTCGTCGAACAGTGCCAGCAAGGTAACGCCTTCGCTCAGAAACGGCTGTTCGATCAGTTTGCGAATCGGTTGTTTCGTGTCAGTCTGCGTTATGTGCGGCATGAGCCTGAGGCCGAAGAAGTGCTGATGAATGGCTTTTTGAAAGCTTTTCGGGGCATCGGTGATTTCTCCTATCGCGACGATAACGGTCTGGAAGCGTGGCTCCGACGCATTGTGGTCAACGAAGCGCTGCAATTTCTGCGCGCCAACAAACACCTGCCGCTTTTCCGGGCCGATGAAGAAACCGAATCCCAGCCCGACCCCGCTCCGCTGCCTGATGCGGGACTGGATGCCGAACGGATTTACGCCCTCATTCGGGAACTACCAACGGGATACCGAACCGTATTCAACCTCTATGCCATTGAAGGCTATACCCACCGCGAGATTGCCGACCAGTTACGCATCTCCGAAAACACCTCGAAATCACAATTGAGCAAAGCACGTGCGCTGTTGCAAACCTGGTTAACCAAACACGGCTATGAAGCAGAAATCCGACGAATCTCCTGACCAGTGGGTGCGGCAGACACTCAGCCAACTGCCCGATGCGCCCCCGCCGGGTTCGTCTTTCAACCCGGACCAGCTGTGGGCGAAACTACGCCCTGAACTTCAACCCGTTTCTGCTGCCCGGTCGAAAGCCAGGTCAATGTGGTGGCTGGCGGCCGCCTGTGTAGCCGCGTTGAGCGTTGGCTGGCTCTGGTTAATTCATCAATCGGCTTCTGAACCTACCGTTGCTGTTGCCCATAAAACGTCTCCCAAAACCCAGGCACCGGCTCAGGAACGTTCCGGCTCAACTCGGGCGGATGCACCAGACAGGCTAAAACGTGTAGCTTCGGGAGCCGGGCGACCTCATCCTGACCTGCACACGCACATCACTCAGAAAACAAAATTAGAACTTGTAACCACAGCACCTGTAGCCACCTCAACAGCCTTGCCAACGCCCGACGACGTGTCAGCCCTGGTCGAAACGCCTGCCGTTGTTGACAAATTCCCAGCTTCAGCCGTGCCGAAAGTAGCCCGGGTGAAGCCTAAACGACGCTTTCAGGTCGTTCACGAAAACGAACTCCGGGCCGAAGAAGAAGCCCAGCCGAAACTCTACCGCCCTGACCATTTTGTTCGGTTGGGCAGCGGGCAAGTAGAGGAACCTAGGCCGGAAGCAGGCCGTCCGGCATTGATCATGTCTCTAACGAACAAACCAAACCAATAATCATGCGTCTATTTTGTCTGATTACTGTGTTCCTGCTGAGCATAGTCGGGATTGCTATATCTCAGTCATCCACTCCCCACTTAACCGAGCTGAGCGCCAAACGGAAGTTTGTGGGCCTTAGTCACATCGAAGTTGATTTAGGTCAGCGCAACACATTGATCGTGGGGTTCAACCGATACGTGCAGGTGCAGGCCCGGAAAAATATCGACTCGGTTTTACGTCTTTTTGTAGCCAATTACCTGGTGGTGGAGGATACGACCCAAAGTCCTACCCGAGCAACGCATGCGCTGTTTCGACTTGGCGAAACCGATCGGGCACTGGCCCTGCGCTACACGCCCCAGCAAACAACCAATTTCCGCTTTCGGGACGACGACAAGCCCGTTGAAGTAAAAACCCAACAGGATACGCTCCAGATCATCTGGACGTCAGCCACCACACAGGCCATCCCCACTGATTTCAGTATCTATTTATTAGTCAACAGCCTGCACGATATTGAGCGTCTGCTTCGTGCGGGTGGTATCAATCGAAAGCTGCAAACAGCGCTCGAAGCGGTGCAACAGTACAAAGTCCATAACCTGACCAGTCCCAGGCTGGCCTATACCCTGCTTCAGGGAGAAGATGGAAAGAGCAACGTTGTGCAACCGGGCCTGATCGGCAGCCCATTCCTCAATATACAGCCCAGCATTGGCGTGGGATTGATTCGCAACCAATGGGTGCCCTCCTTTAACTTGTTCGTTAGCCTGATCCCCAGTCGCTTTCAACGGCTGGGCTATGGCATCGGGTACACGTCGAATTTCTTTTTTAACCAATCAACTAGCGATGGTAGTTTTCAGGTATTCAGAAATGATTTTCTGAGCGCCGGTATCACGATTTACGGTCGCAAAAAAGATAGTCAGTCCACAACGTTCGAGCGAGAGGTGGCTTCATTTTATGTGGGCATGCCCGTTCATCGGAGGGGATCTTACTTCGAGGCTAACACCATTCGGTTGGGCGGCACAGCCTATAACAATGGCCTGTTTAAAGTACAGCCTGAGATTTATATGGATGGGTTTTTCAAGAAAGTATATCCCGGATTGCGACTGGTTGTCGGCTTCTGATTTTGTTATCGTTAGTCCTTTGTTGTCAGCGGGTTATTGTGTATATTTACTTCCCCAATTTACAACAAACAACCATACTAATGAGCCGGGTTTTGGTGTCAAGATCATCGCCCGGCAACTCAATCTGCATGAAAAAAGGACGCTCAAATCCAAGTCAACTCCAAATTGATTTTCTGGCGGCTTTCCGCCAAATGCTGATCAGTCTTGGTAACTCAGAAAACCTGCCCGTCAACGAAAGTTTGTTTATGCGGATGACGGACCAGTGGGAGAATACACGCGCGATGCCCGCTGACCTGTTGTTTACCAAAAGCCCAATCGAAGCCATCGTTTTCCGGCTCCAAAAAGCCGACCTGGAGGGCGAAACCGGCCGCCTGCGCTTTCCGTCAGAACTCATTGCCGGTGAAATTCGCGGGGAGAAAGGCCTGACCGGTTTCTCCGCCAAGTTTCGGGAACAGGGCTGGATTATCTTACCGGCGGAGTTGTCGGCCATGTACAAAAATCTGTTTCTGAATATTCTGGCGGCTTCCATCGGCCTTGAATACCTCTATCCCGTTCGGAAGGACTTACTGGCCGAAGCGGAACGTGTTGCGCTGGCCGCTATGTTGCCCGAAGCCGAAGTGCGTAAGTTTTTTGGCCTGCGCCTGTCGCGTTTCCCCGACAGTTTCCGCAGTGAAGTAGCCAATTATTTCAATCTTCCTTTCGATTATGTGCTGAAACGGGCCAATCACCTGGGTATGGTATCGGAACAGGTTATTGAAGAGTCCCGGAATGCTACCCAACCGCTACGCTCGACGGTATTACGCCGGCCGCAAAGCAGTCGGGCCGCTTAATTATTCGTCAATAACGCCGTTTTTCGAAGTCGTTTGGATACATCTGTATCCAAACGGCTTTTTTCATAGGCGCCTGTCTAACACAGCCACTAACCAGCTTAAGAGCAACCCCATTCTAATAAAATCCCCTATTTATCAGCCTCTTAGGTATAACACCCCTATAGCATATCGTCTCTATAGAGTAGTAAAAGCTACTTTCATCATGGAGAGCTTAGGCTCATTTTATCTTATTGCTATATAGTTTATTATTAAAAAAAGAATATTAACAGAAGAAGACCAGTTGACAACTTATTATTTGGAAGTCCCGTCAATAACTTACTGTTTTGCATAACCTATTAGTTCAATAGACTATAAGTACTAATAGTCTATCTACAACCGGGAGAATAGGGAGTATATCAAAAATCAATACCTACTATATCGCAACGCAGCTTGAACAGGCCGGAATAGAGCCTTACTTCCTAACGCACTAAGCAGTTGCCACCAACCACAATGACCACGATTACAAGTAGTATGAGACAAGTTTTAAATTCGGTTTTTTTTATAGGCGTACTTCTTCTACCCCTATTTGTAGTAGCGCAAAATCCACCCGTGATCAATTCGACGGTATCCGGAAAAGTTATTGATGCGCGCACAAAAGAATTCTTAATTGGTGCTACGGTAACCATCAAAGGCACAACGAACGGCAGCGTTACCGATATAAATGGCCAGTTCAATCTGCTCACTGGCCAGAAACTTCCCTTCGTTGTTGTCGTTTCGTTTGTCGGTTATCAGACCAAAGAAATTAGTATAAGTGATAACAACATAGATATTCAGCTTGAAGAAGGAGCCAATCAACTGGCCGATGTCGTCATTACCTCCCGGCGTCGGCAGGAGTCGGCACAGGACGTTCCTATTCCAATCTCCGTGGTTAGTGGCAACCGGGCCGAAGATGCGGGCGCGTTCAACGTGAACCGGTTGAAAGAATTGGTGCCAACCGTTCAGTTATATGCCTCCAATGCTCGAAATACAACCCTTAATATCCGTGGCTTAGGTTCTACCTTCGGGTTAACGAACGATGGTATTGATCCAGGTGTCGGATTTTATGTAGACGGCGTTTACTACGCTCGTCCGGCAGCTACGGCGCTCGATTTCATCGACATTGAGCAGGTAGAAGTGTTAAGAGGTCCCCAGGGAACGCTATATGGCAAAAATACAACCGCTGGTGCGTTTAATATTACAACGCGGCCTGCCGGTTTCACCCCAAGCGGAACGTTTGAACTGAGTTATGGTAATTACGGCTATATCCAGGCCAAAGGGTCACTTACAGGGCCACTGAGTAAAAAGCTTGCCGCCAGAGTATCGTTTACCGGTACGCAACGGAACGGGACCTTTTTCAACGTACATACCCAGTTGCCGATCAACGACATCAACAACATCGGGGTGCGGGCCCAACTCCTGTATACACCAAACGATAATGTACGAATTACCCTGATCGGCGACGTTTCGGAGCAGAAGCCAAATGGATACGGGTGGCCAGTAGCGGGTGTTGTTCCCACCAAACGAGCTGCTTATCGTCAATTCAATGCCATTATTGCTGATTTAAATTACAAACTACCCTATTCAAGCGCGTTTGAACGGATCGTTGACCTGGATACGCCTTCCAAAGCGGATAACAACCTGGGTGGCGTATCGTTGAATGCGGACATCAAATTGGGCAACGGTACGCTAACCTCGACAACGGCCTGGCGTCACTGGCAGTGGACCCCGTTGAATGACCGTGACTACATTGGCTTACCCGTTTTTACAATTTCGTCGGGCAACTCGGTTCATGATCAGTGGTCGCAGGAAATACGGTACTCCGGTAAAATTTCACCCCGATTGAGCGGTGTCGTTGGCTTGTTCGGGCTGTGGCAGGATTTAAAATCAGACCCCGTTCAGACCGAAGAAGCGGGTTCTGCTCAATGGCGTTTTGCGCAAAGTTCAACCAGCCCCCTCTGGAAAACGCCGGGCCTGTTCGATAACTTCGGTATTCGCACAACCAACAGAATCCAGAGCACAGGGTTGGCGGCCTTTGGCCAACTCGACTGGGCGATTACAAACAGTTTCCACGTGTTACCAGGTGTCCGGTATAATTACGACAAGAAAGTAGCCAATTACAAACGGGAAACCTATGGAGGTCTGCAAACGACCGATCCAGCTCTGTTAGCCTTAAAAAACGCAGTTTATACGAATCAGGCGTTCGATACGGACGTATCGGAGGGTAACTTCTCCGGACAGGTCACGCTACAATACAGAGCCGGGCGGGCAGTCAATGCCTTCGGAACGTATGCTATCAGCTATAAACCTGTCGGGATTAACATTGGCGGATTACCAACGGCCAATGGACAGACCTTGCTTGACCTGGCCCGCGTGAAGCCCGAGCATGTGAACCACGTCGAGTTTGGCCTGAAAACAAAACCATCGCCCAACTCTACCCTGAATCTCGTCGTTTATAACACAGACATCAAGGACTTTCAGACACAGGTACAAACGCCTGAGCCGGGCGTTAACAGGGGTTATCTAGCCAATGCCGAGAAAGTACGGGTAATGGGGGTTGAGGTAGACGGAAACGTGCGGGTTGCCAATCGGTTAACCCTAAATGCAGCCGTTGCCTATACGGATGGCAAGTATGTTTCCTTTAAGAATGCGCCGGTGCCGCTTGAAGAAACGGGTGGCGAACAGGCTTTCAAAGATATTTCGGGGGGCGTATTACCGGGTATCTCAAAATGGTCGGGTTCTGTCGGTGGTGAAGTAACTGCCAGAGGCAATCTCATCAGTTTAAAAGGCAATTACTTTTTTGGTTTGGATGCCTTCTATCGCTCGTCGTTTTCGTCGAGTCCATCACCGTCAAAATATCTGAATATTGATGGTTACTCCCTGGTAAACAGCCGGTTGGGATTCAGAGCTTCGACTGGAATATCGATTTTCATCTGGGCCAGAAATCTTTTCAATACTAACTATTATGAGCAGTTGCTGGCAGCTCCAGGCAGCGCAGGCCATTATGCCGGTATTGTCGGTGATCCCAGAACCTACGGTGTTACGTTACGCTACACGTTTTAGCCGTATTAGGAGCGATTAACAGCCCCCAAAACGAGTAGCATACACTAGAGTCAGTACCAGATTGTAAGTTATTGAAGTTATAAAAGCTGTTTACGCTAATTTCATTTAGCGTAAACAGCTTTTATACGTTTAGCCTGTTTATATCCAACTTTTAAGCACAATCAACCTATGAAACATTTCTTTTTACTTTTACTTTTCTCATTAACGGGCCTTAGCCAGGGCTGGGCACAAACCAACCTTGCAGGCATTGTTACTGACGAAAGTAATCAGCCCATGGCGGGTGTAACCGTTATTATCCGAGGTACAAACACAGGCACCATTACCCAGGCCAACGGGCAATTTTCTTTACAAACCAATGAATCACTCCCTCTTACTATCAGTGTGTCGTTTATTGGCTACAAACGGGAAGATGTGGCCGTTCGGGGAAATAACTTCCGGAGTATCACGGTTAAGCTAAGTGAAGAAGCGATCCTGACCGATGAAGTCGTGGTATCGGCGAGTCGTGTACCGGAAGACATTCAGAAAGCGGCTGTAACGGTCGAAAAGCTCGGCGCACGGCAGTTTCAGCAGTCACCGGCGGCAAGTCCCTTCGATGCGCTTCAGAACGTAAAAGGGGTTGATCTGCTAACCCAGAGCCTGACGTTCAAATCAGTGAACTTACGTGGTTTTGGGGCTAATAATAACAACCGGTTTCTTCAACTTACCGACGGCATGGACAATCGCTCACCTGGCCTGGGGTTTGGCTTTG
The DNA here is from genome assembly GCF_054776595.1 of Spirosoma horti. Classification (NCBI taxonomy): domain Bacteria; kingdom Pseudomonadati; phylum Bacteroidota; class Cytophagia; order Cytophagales; family Cytophagaceae; genus Spirosoma; species Spirosoma horti. The sequence continues at coordinate 633,879 of NZ_BAAHBQ010000002.1, read as the reverse complement.
GCAATGTGGCGGGTATTTCTGATTTAGATGTCGAGAGTATCGAATTGATTCCAGGGGCTTCATCAGCTCTTTATGGCCCGGATGCGCTACAGGGCCTGATGCTAACCTCCAGCAAGAACCCGTTCACCTACCAGGGGCTGAGCGCCCAGGTAAAAGTAGGGGCAAACAACGTTGGGAAAGGCGATTTCGGCCCGAAAGGATACGGCGATATAGCCATTCGATATGCCAAACAACTGGGAACCCGGTTTGCCTTCAAGGTAAATTTCCAGCGTCTTAGCGGCACGGATTTTATTGCGGATGACTACAGTGATCGGTCAACGCGAGCACGCGCCAATTTTTTCACGACCGACCCTAGTCAGGGCGGCATTGCTACCGGTATCGGGTATGTACCTAATAATAATCCGAATACAAATTTTGAGTATGACGGCGTCAACATTTACGGTGATGACATCAACGCCGGTGGTGCTTACACCTTCCCCAAGGATTACGCCAACGTTCTGTTGCAAGGCAAATTGGTAACCCGCACGGGCTACACGGAACTGGATGTATTGGGCAACAACGGCAAAGTATTTAATAACCGGGCCAATGTTTCCCTGCATTATAAACTGCCGGGTAATATCGAAGCCTCCCTTGGCTGGTATTATGGTAATGGCAACTTTATCCGAACCGCCGGTTTCCGCGAATATTTCCCTGATTACAAACGCCATCAGTTTAAAGCCGAGCTACGGGGTGATAATTTCTTTGTGCGCGCCTACACCACCCAGCAGCAGGCCGAAGGCTGGAACATCGGCCAAACGGCTACCGCCATTAACAATAGCTGGAAATCGTTGAACCAGTGGGCCACCGAGTTTGGCCAGGTCTACATCGATAACAAATTTGGCATCAGTGAATCCCGCGCCACGGCCGACCGTGGCCGTTATCTACCAGGCTCCGCCCAGTTCGATGCCGTTCGGGATGCGTACGCGAATACGTACAACACTGATTTTATTCCCGGCTCAACCACCGCAAAAGGAACCCGTTTCCGGGATAATTCAGCGTTGTGGCATTATGAAGGCATGTACAACTTCACAAAACTGCTAAACAATACGGTTGAGCTGCTGGCAGGAGGCAGCCTTCGCCATTATGGCATCAATACCGGCGGTACAGCCATTACACTGAAGGCCGATGGTTCAGAATACACCATCAACGAATATGGAGCCTATGTTCAGGCCGCCAAAGAAGTAAAAGTAGGCACACGACTAACGGTGAAACCAACCCTGGCCGTCCGCTATGACAAGAACCAGTATTTTAAAGGTGGGGTCACTCCCCGCGCATCGGCAGTTGTTAGTGTTGGACCTCATAATTTTCGGGGCTCTTGGCAATCAGCGTTCCGAAACCCATCACCGGGCCAATTATTTGCCGTTCCGGCGGCTGGTAAAGGGGGCGATGTGGGCGGCTCACAACTTGCCGCTGAATCGGCCGGCCTTTTCACTAACCCGGCTTATGTCGATAGTGACGTGAAGGATTTCACGGCTGGACGTATTACCGAAGCACAGCTCCGCAGCCGGGCCTACAATCCGGCCAACTTCACAACAGAAAAAATAAAGACATGGGAAGTTGGTTACAAGACTTTGATTCAGAATAAGTTTTATGTCGATGCCTTTTACTTCCACAGCAAATACACCGATTTTATTGCCGCACAGAGTTTCTACCAGCCTACCAATGGCCAAATCGCTGACTTTTCGACGAATGCCTATCGTACGCTGCAAATCAATTTTAACAACTATAACGAGATTTTCGTGGATGGCTGGGGCATCGGCTCGGAATATGGCTTAGGGCGCGGGTTCACGATTAGCGGGAACTATACCTATCAGGTAGGAACCGTAACCTTACGTGACGCCCAGGGAAACGTTGTGAACGACAATGCCGGAGTGCCCATCGTGAAACGAAAAATGAGCAATCCCGAAGTATCACAAAAGGGGCGTAACTTCTTCATATCGCCCGAGAATCGGTATAACCTGACCCTCAGCAACGCCCGCCTTACCGACCGGCTCGGTGCCACGCTGACCTATCGCTGGACGGATAAAATGTGGGTAGAACAAGGCACGACAGCGGGCGACATCTGGCTACCCTCCTGGACAAGCCTCGATGCGCAGGTGTCGTATAAAGTGCCCACGTTTAAATCAATCGTTAAACTAGGTGGCACAAATATTTTGAATCAGTATTATGCACAAGGGTACGGATTGGCCCGCATTGGCGGCTTGTATTATTTGAGTATCACGTTCGATGAGTTGATACGGTAGTAACATAAATGTATGCTGTTTACGCGCTTTGAGCTTTACAACCTTGGCAAAATAAGGATTACCAAATGTATGGCCGAGTCATACATCAAGCCGATGTTCAACCATCGCTTCTGAGTTCTTCAAATTCATTGACGCTACAGAACCAAACAGTACAGCTTCGAAACACTGATCCGACAACAGCGCTCATTAACCTTTCCGTTGGGCTGGTCTAGAAAAGAAGGCATCATACTGTTGATAGGTAAGTGTGTGCAGACTGATACAAAAAAAGCCCCGGCCATTTCTGACCGGGGCTTTTTCATAATCTGTATTCGTCGACGGTTAAACCGTAGCTTTCTTTTTACTGCGAGCGTATTGTTCGCGTGATTCGGTAATCGTTTCCAGTTCCTCTTTCGAGCCAACAATCGCCGTTTGGTAGCGACGAAGGCCTGTACCGGCAGGAATCAGGTGACCAACGATTACGTTCTCTTTCAAGCCATCGAGTACGTCACGTTTACCGCGAATCGAGGCTTCGCTCAACACTTTCGTCGTTTCCTGGAAGGAAGCGGCCGAGATGAAGCTATCCGTACCCAGCGACGACTGTGTGATACCCATCAGCGTTGGCTGCGAAACGGCGGCCATCGCATCACGAACGGTCACAAGGGCCATATCACGACGTTTCAGACCGGAGTTCTCATCCCGTAACTGACGGCTTGTAACGATCTGTCCTGGCTTAACGTTTGGCGAATCGCCAGCGTCCATAACCACTTTAGCGTCAAGAACTTTGTCGTTCTCTTCGCGGAAAGACCACTTATCCACAACCTGACCTTCAAGGAAGTTGGTATCGCCCGAGTCGATAATTTCAACTTTCTGCATCATCTGCCGAACAATGGCTTCGATGTGCTTATCGTTGATTTTCACCCCTTGCAGACGGTACACTTCCTGAATTTCATTTACCAGGTATTCCTGAACGGCCGTCGGTCCTTTGATGGCCAGAATGTCGCTTGGTGTAATCGCACCATCCGACAACGGAGCACCAGCCCGTACGAAGTCATTATCCTGTACCAGGATGAACTTCGACAGAGGAACAAGGTACTTCTTCTTGGTACCATCTCTCGACTCGATGAAGATCTCGCGGTTACCCCGTTTGATTGCACCGTAGGTTACAACGCCATCGATTTCGCTAACCACAGCTGGATTCGATGGGTTACGTGCTTCGAACAATTCCGTTACCCGTGGCAGACCACCCGTGATGTCACGCGTTTTACCGACGTTACGTGGAATCTTCGCCAATGGCTGACCCGCTTTAATTTTCTGGCCTTCTTTCACGACCAGACGAGACCCAACAGGTAAGTTGTAGCTCTTCTGTAACGGTCCACCGTCGTTATCGGGCAAGTGCAACGTTAAGGTCGTTGTGCCTTGAACAACAATGGCCGGGTTCTTGGCTTTATCGCGGCTTTCGATGATCACTTTCTCCTGGAAGCCAGTCTGTTCATCGAATTCTTCGCGATAGGTGATACCATCTTCAATCGCATCAAAGTTCAGCGTACCGGTCAATTCAGACAGGATAACGGCATTATAAGGATCCCAGGCGCAAATGTCGTCGCCTTTTTTCACCATATCACCATCTTTAACCCGCAGGAATGCACCATATGGTACGTTGTTGCTGATGAGTACGACGCTCCGGTCACTTGGGTTGACAATCCGGACTTCACCCGAGCGACCCATTACGATCGTTTGTGGGTTGCCTTCGTTATCTTCCGATTGAACCGTCCGCATTTCTTCGAACTCGATCAGACCATCGAACTTCGCTTTGATCGAGGCATCAACAGCAATGTTGGAAGCCGTACCACCTACGTGGAATGTACGAAGCGTTAACTGCGTACCTGGCTCACCAATCGACTGCGAGGCAATTACACCTACTGCTTCACCGATATCTACCATGCGACCGGATGCCAGGTTGCGGCCATAACACTTGGCGCAAACACCCTGACGCGATTCGCAAGTCAGTACCGAACGAATTTCGACGGTTTCGATGCTCGTTTCATCGATGTGAGCAGCAACTTCTTCGGTTACCAGCTCACCCGAGGCTACGATCAATTCTTTCGTGAGCGGATCATAAATATCATGAACCGTGGTACGGCCCAAAATACGCTCTGACAGTGGCTCAACGATGTCTTCGTTGTCTTTCAGCGCTGACACTTGCAGGCCGCGAAGCGTACCACAATCGTCTTCACTGATGATAACATCCTGGGCTACGTCGTGCAGACGGCGGGTCAGGTAACCGGCATCAGCCGTTTTCAGAGCCGTATCGGCCAGACCTTTCCGCGCACCGTGGGTCGAGATAAAGTACTCCAATACGTCGAGACCTTCTTTGAAGTTCGACAGAATCGGGTTTTCGATGATCTCACCAACCGAACCCTGCAGGTTTTTCTGAGGCTTGGCCATCAGACCACGCATACCACCCAACTGACGAATCTGCTCACGCGAACCACGGGCTCCCGAGTGCATCATCATGTAAATTGAGTTGAAACCGCCCTGATCCGCTTCGAGTTGCTTCATCAGCGTCTCGGTCAGACGGGAGTTTACGCGCGTCCAGATGTCAATAACCTGGTTGTAGCGTTCGTTCTCCGTGATCAGACCCATCAGGTAGTTATCCCAAACGGCCTGTACTTCCGCTTTCGCTTCGTCAACGAGGCCCTGTTTGGCTTCAGGAATCATGATGTCGCTCAAGCCGATGGACAGACCACCTTTAAACGCCATCTGGAAACCTAGCTCTTTGATTTCGTCAAGGAACTGGGCCGTCCGGGCACCGCCCGAAATTTTAAAGATAAGGGCAATAATTTGCTGAAGTTTTTTCTTCGTCAGCAGCTCATTTATGTACCCAACCTCTTCAGGAACAGCCTGGTTAAATAATAACCGACCCGCAACCGTGTCAATGATTTTATAAACCAGATCGCCATTTTCGTCCCGGACTTTCACCCGACACTTAATGTTGGCGTGCTTGGATACACGACCTTCATTGATACCGATGATTACCTCTTCGGTGCCGTAGAACGTCATGCCTTCACCAACAATAGGATATTCAGGAATGCTCTTCCGACCTTTCGTTACGTAATACAGACCCAATACCATGTCCTGAGATGGTACCGTAATAGGGGCACCGTTGGCAGGGTTCAGGATATTGTGCGACGCCAGCATCAGCAGCGACGCTTCAAGCACAGCTTCCTGGCCCAGCGGCACGTGAACGGCCATCTGGTCACCGTCAAAGTCAGCGTTGAAGGCGGTACAAACAAGTGGGTGCAACTGAATAGCTTTACCCTCGATCAGTTTTGGCTGGAATGCCTGGATACCAAGACGGTGAAGCGTTGGAGCCCGGTTCAACAGAACAGGGTGACCTTTCAGTACATTTTCCAAAATGTCCCAGATTACAGGGTCTTTCCGGTCAACGATTTTCTTGGCCGACTTCACGGTTTTAACGATACCCCGCTCAATCAGTTTGCGAATAACAAACGGCTTGAATAATTCAGCCGCCATGTCTTTCGGCAGACCACACTCGTGGAGCTTCAATTCAGGACCAACGACGATAACCGAACGACCTGAGTAATCGACACGCTTACCGAGCAGGTTTTGCCGGAAACGGCCCTGCTTACCTTTCAGCATGTCGGACAGGGACTTCAGCGCCCGGTTACCTTCCGAACGAACGGCGTTTACCTTGCGTGAGTTGTCGAACAGCGAATCGACAGCTTCCTGTAACATCCGTTTTTCATTGCGGAGAATTACTTCGGGAGCCTTGATTTCGATCAGGCGTTTCAGTCGGTTGTTCCGGATGATAACCCGACGATACAGGTCATTCAAATCAGACGTAGCAAAACGACCGCCGTCCAGGGGGACGAGTGGGCGCAGTTCGGGTGGAATAACCGGTACCATCTTGATCACCATCCACTCGGGGCGGTTCTCAATACGGCCATTGGCTTCCCGGAATGCTTCCACGACTTTAAGCCGTTTCAGTGCTTCCGCTTTCCGTTGTTGCGATGTATCCGTGGCAGCCGCGTGACGCAGTGAGTACGACAGTTCGTCCAACTCTACCCGCGACAGCAACATCTCAAGCGCTTCAGCCCCCATCTTCGCGATGAATTTGTTTGGGTCTTTATCGTCCAGATGCTGGTTGTTACCCGGCAGTTTGTCAATAATATCCAGATACTCGTCTTCGGTTAGGAAGTCGAGCTGGTTGATACCATCTTCAGCTTTTACGCCAGGCTGCACCACCACGTACCGTTCGTAGTAAATAACCTGATCGAGTTTTTTGGTCGAAAGGCCCAGCAGATAGCCAATTTTGTTAGGCAAGCTGCGGAAATACCAGATATGCGCAACAGGCACCACCAGTTCGATGTGACCCATACGCTCCCGGCGTACCTTTTTCTCGGTTACTTCAACACCACAACGGTCGCAGATAATGCCTTTATAGCGAATCCGCTTGTATTTGCCGCAATGACATTCCCAGTCCTTTACAGGCCCGAAAATGCGCTCGCAAAACAAGCCGCCCATTTCGGGTTTGTAAGTCCGGTAGTTGATCGTCTCCGGCTGTGTTACCTCGCCGTAGGAACTCTCCAAAATAGACTCCGGCGATGCCAGACTGATCGTCACGCTGGCAAAGTCGCTGTTGAGCTTTTTGTTCTTTTTGAACGACATTGGTTGGAGATTATAGTAGTTAAAAAGAGCAGTCTGTAGTTTGTAGTTTGAAATTCGTAGTTGGCTGACGCCAGAATAACTACATATGTCAAACTACAAACTACACACTACTTTACTCAAGTGTAATTTCAAGTGCCAGACCACGCAACTCGTGTACGAGTACATTGAACGACTCAGGAATGTTCGGCTTCGGTAGGTTTTCACCTTTCACGATTGCCTCATATGCCTTCGCGCGACCAACTACGTCATCGGATTTCACCGTCAGGATTTCCTGCAGGATGTGTGATGCACCAAAAGCTTCCAGTGCCCATACTTCCATTTCGCCGAAACGCTGACCACCAAACTGCGCCTTACCACCCAGTGGCTGCTGCGTAATGAGCGAGTAAGGTCCGATCGAACGGGCGTGCATCTTATCGTCTACTAAGTGACCGAGTTTGAGCATGTAAATGATACCAACCGTTACGGCCTGATCAAAACGCTCTCCCGTCAAACCATTGTAGAGATAGGTCCGGCCAAACGACGGCAAACCTGCTTCGTCCAACTCGTCGGCAACCTGCTGTTCAGTAGCGCCGTCGAAAATCGGTGTAGCATACTTACGATCCAGTTTCTGACCAGCCCAGGCCAGTACCGTTTCATAGATCTGACCGATGTTCATACGGGACGGTACGCCAAGCGGGTTCAGAACGATATCGACTTTGGTTCCATCTTCCAGGAACGGCATGTCTTCATCGCGTACGATCCGGGCAACAACCCCTTTGTTACCGTGACGACCAGCCATCTTATCCCCTACTTTCAGCTTCCGCTTCTTGGCGATATAGACTTTCGCTAATTTCACGATACCAGCCGGTAGTTCGTCACCAACCTCAAGCGTAAAGCGCTCGCGTTTGAACCGGCCGGTGATTTCACTGCGACGGTTGTTGTAGCTCTTGATAAGCGTAACAAGCATCTGGTTCAGTTTATCATCTTCCGTCCAGCCCTCAAGGTTCATGTCGGCCAGCAGGTTGGCTTCTTCGGGTACGGCATAGCTACTTTCATCGCGGTACGCATTGCGATCCGGGAAGAGGTTCTCCGTAATATTCTTACGGTTGAACTTCACACCTTTACTCACAATCTCATCGCCAAACTTGTGTTTAGCCCCCGCGCTGGTTTTGCCATCCAGCAGCAACACTAATTTTTCGATCATACGAGCCCGGAAGTCATTCAACTCACGGCCGTATTTCTTCATCAGTGCTTTTACCTCGTCTTTGTGCTTACCACGGTCTTCTTTGGCCGGGCGAGCAAACAACTTGGTATCAATGACAACGCCTTTCAGGGATGGCGGTGCTTTTTTGGAAGCATCCTTCACGTCACCGGCTTTATCACCAAAAATAGCCCGAAGAAGTTTTTCTTCTGGTGTTGGATCGCTTTCGCCTTTCGGTGTAATCTTACCGATCAGAATATCGCCTTCCTTCACTTCAGTACCCACCCGAACGATACCGTTCTCATCAAGGTTACGAACGGTCTCTTCGCTTACGTTCGGAATTTCAGAGGTCAACTCCTCTTCACCCCGTTTGGTATCACGAACTTCCAGTTCAAACTCTTCAATGTGAATCGATGTGAAAATATCTTCGCGTACAACACGCTCCGAAATCACGATAGCATCCTCGAAGTTGTATCCCTGCCAGGGCATGAACGCAACTTTCATGTTCCGGCCCAGCGCCAGCTCACCAGCCTGCGTAGCATAGCCTTCGCAAAGCACATCACCTTTTTTCACCTTCTGCCCTTTCAGAACAGTTGGCCGAATGTTGATGCAGGTATCCTGGTTAGTACGACGGAACTTGATGAGGTTGTACGTTTTGCGATCTTCATCGAACGTAACAGCCAGTTGATCTTCATCAAGGTTGTACCGAACAACAATTTTAGTCGCGTCAACGAATTCAATGACACCATCGGCTTCAGCAATAACCAGCGTCCGTGAATCAACGGCTACCCGACCTTCCAGACCCGTACCAACGATTGGTGCTTCGGGACGGAGGAGCGGCACAGCCTGACGCTGCATGTTCGAGCCCATCAGGGCACGGTTAGCATCGTCATGTTCAAGGAACGGAATCATGGAAGCCGCCACCGATACAATCTGGTTCGGGGCAATATCCATGAAGGTTACGTTCTGCGGCTCGGCAATGGGGAAGTCACCTTCAAAACGGGCCTTTAGGCGATCAACCATGAAGTTTCCTTTTTTGTCGATGTCGGCATTTGCCTGCGCGATGTAGTGCGTATCTTCTTCTTCGGCCGTCAAATACATCACCGGCTTCTCCATCGATACTTTACCGTTTTCAATGATCCGGTACGGTGTTTCGATGAAGCCCATGCTATTGATCTTAGCATAGACACAAAGTGATGAAATCAGACCGATGTTTGGACCTTCCGGGGTTTCGATAGTACACAGACGACCATAGTGCGTGTAGTGTACGTCACGAACCTCAAAACCGGCCCGTTCACGAGATAGACCGCCCGGTCCCAGTGCTGACATCCGACGCTTGTGCGTTACTTCAGCCAGTGGGTTGGTTTGGTCCATAAACTGCGACAGCTGGTTGGTTCCGAAGAACGAATTAATTACTGACGACAGCGTCCGGGCATTAATCAGGTCAACAGGTTTGAAGTCCTCATTATCCCGCACGTTCATCCGCTCTTTAATCGTCCGGGCCATACGCGCCAGGCCAACGCCAAACTGTGCATATAACTGCTCACCTACTGTCCGAACACGTCGGTTACTCAGGTGGTCAATGTCATCGACAACGGCTTTCGAGTTAATCAGACCAATCAGGTACTTCACAATCGACACAATGTCTTCTGTAGTCAGTACTTTCATGTCCGACGAAATGTCCAGACCGAGCTTTTTATTGATCCGGTAACGACCTACATCCCCGAGGTCATAGCGCTTATCCGAGAAGAACAGGCTCTGAATGATCTCGCGAGCCGTTTGCTCATCGGGTGCATCGGCGTTCCGAAGTTGCCGGTAGATTTGCTCGACGGCTTCTTTCTCCGAGTTCGAGCTATCTTTCTGCAGCGTGTTATAGATAATGTTGTAATCGGCCATGTTCATGTCCTCCTTATGCAGGATGACCGATTTCTGACCCGATTCCGTGATGACATCAATGTCATCTGCCGAGATAGCCGAGTCGCGCTCCAGGAGCACCTCGTTCCGGCTAATCGACACTACTTCGCCCGTATCCTCATCCACGAAATCTTCCGTCCACGTGCGCAGTACCCGAGCCGCTAACCGACGACCAATGGCCTTCTTCAGGTTGGCTGGCGTTGCGGGCACTTCTTCAGATAAACCGAACAAGTCCAGAATGTCTTTGTCTGAACCGAAGCCAATAGCCCGTAACAGCGTCGTAACCGGGAATTTCTTCTTCCGGTCGATGTACGCGTACATGACATTGTTAACGTCGGTCGAGAACTCGATCCAGGAACCCTTGAACGGAATAATCCGGGCTGAATAAAGTTTGGTACCGTTTGTGTGCTTACTCATCGAGAAGAACACACCCGGCGAACGGTGTAACTGAGAAACAATCACCCGCTCGGCTCCGTTTATGACGAACGAGCCTTTCTCGGTCATATACGGAATGTTCCCTAAGAAAACCTCCTGCTCAATCGTTTCAAAATCCTCGTTGTCGGGATCATTATTCGTCAGGCGCAGTTTTGCTTTCAAAGGCACCGAATACGTCAAACCCCGGTCAATAGACTCGTCTACCGAGTATTTCGGGGGATCAACTAAATAATCGATGAACTCCAGCTTAAAATTCTCACGGGAGTCAGAAATGGGGAAATTTTCCTGGAAAACTTTGAACAACCCTTCTTCCGACCGTTGGTTGGAGGGCGTATCAAGCTGGAAAAAATCTTTGAAGGATTTTACTTGAATATCCAAAAAGTCTGGATACCCAATCACTGGCTGAATCGTCGCAAAATTTTTGCGCGTACTGATTTTCGCGTTTGTCGCCAAGATTGTGCTTCGTTTAGTTGCGTAACCGATTCTCAATGAGTGCGTTGCGAAGATTTGCGACGGCACTCGAACTAAGCGGCTATTCAGGCTCCGGGCGTCACCCGACCCAAGGAGCGTAAATAGACAACATAAGGCAATATAAATTAGTTTGTCTTTTGCAATAGCTTAGACAAAAAGTCTCCAAACAGGAAAAGACCAGACGTTGGTCTGGCCTCCCCTGCCTGGAGCGATATGCGAAAGAGCTATCTGCTTACTTAACTTCTACTTCAGCACCAGCTTCTTCAAGTTGCTTACGCAGGGCTTCAGCTTCATCTTTGCTTACGCCTTCTTTCACTGGCTTCGGAGCTGTGTCAACTAATTCTTTAGCTTCTTTCAGACCCAGACCTGTCAGGTCTTTAACCAGTTTCACGACAGCTAGTTTAGCAGCACCAGCCGACTTCAGAACAACGTCGAACGAAGTTTTCTCAGCAACAGCTGGAGCAGCATCTCCACCACCTGCACCACCGGCTACCATTACGGGAGCAGCAGCAGCTGGTTCGATACCGTACTCATCCTTCAGGATAGTAGCTAACTCGTTAACTTCTTTAACTGTCAGGCTTACAAGCTGCTCCGCGAACGCTTTCAAATCTGCCATTGTAGTATTTTTTTTATTTGATTGTGATACGATATGTAACGCGGACATCTTGTCCGCATGGCACTAAAAAATATCGGATTAATAATAAGCGGACAGGATGTCCGCGTTACAGCTAGGCTGCTTCCTCACGCTCCGACAGCGTTTTGAGGATACCGGCCAATTTGTTGCCACCACTTTGCAACGCCGAGATGACGTTTTTGGCAGGTGACTGCAGCAGACCGATGATTTCGCCGATCAACTCTTCTTTGCTCTTCAGTGCGATGAGCGTATCGAGTTGTTCAGCGCCAATGAATAAGCTATAATCGATAGATGCAGCTTTCAGTTGCAGCTTGTCGTTCGTTTTACGGAACTCTTTGATAAGCTTAGCCGGTGCTTTGCCATTTTCGGGGTGAAACATCACCGCCGATTGACCATGCAAAACCGTATCGTTGAACGGAGTATAATCCGTATCAAGGGCTTCGAGCGCTTTTTTGATGAATGTATTTTTCACCACTTTGTACTCAATGCCCTGCTCAAAACACATCCGACGGAGGTTGTTGGTTTCAGCAACCGTCATGCCATTGGCTTCCGTGATGTAGAAGAAGGGAATCGACTGGAACTTTCCAGTTAACTCCTCAATAATTGCTCCTTTGTCCTCGCGCTTCATGGCTTAAATTCCGGCTACTGTGCCTTTATCAATCGTTACTCCCGGACTCATCGTGCTCGACAGGTTGATTGTTTTCACGTACGTTCCTTTAGCCGATGAAGGCTTCAGGCGCATCAGTGTCGCAATAATTTCCTGCGCGTTTTCGGCCAGTTTTTCTGGCGTAAACGATACTTTACCAATACTGGTGTGAATGGCGCCCTGCTTATCGACTTTAAAGTCGATTTTACCGGCTTTCACCTCGCGAACCGCTTTGGCTACGTCTGGCGTTACCGTACCCGATTTTGGGTTCGGCATCAATCCACGTGGACCAAGTACTTTACCCAGACGACCAACTTTAGCCATGACACTTGGCATCGTGATAATTACATCGATGTCTGTCCAACCTTGTTCGATTTTCTGAATGTACTCGTCCAGACCAACGTAGTCTGCTCCAGCCTCTTTCGCTTCGTTCTCCTTGTCCGGGGTGCAAAGCACCAGAACGCGAACCGTTTTACCTGTACCATGTGGCAATGTGGCAACGCCACGAACCATCTGGTCAGCTTTACGCGGGTCAACGCCCAACCGAACGTCAATATCCACAGAAGCATCAAATTTCGTGAACGAGATCTCCTTCAGAATCTCAGCCGCCTGTTGGAGGGAGTATTCTTTGGCAGCATCGTACTTCGATTGAGCTTCCTTTTGTTTTTTCGTTAACTTAGCCATGTCTGTGTTTGCTTCGGCAAGTCTATTAGTTCTCGAAGGGCGCTGTGCCCGTCACCGTGATTCCCATGCTGCGGGCCGTACCGGCCACCTGCTTCATTGCTGACTCCACCGTAAAGGCGTTCAAATCGGGCATCTTCGTTTCCGCGATCGTCCGAATTTGCTCCCAGGAAACAGAGCCCACTTTGTTGCGGTTTGGTTGAGCAGAGCCGCCTTTCAGCTTAGCTGCTTCCAACAGCAGAATCGGTGCGGGCGGAGTTTTGATAACGAAATCAAAGGATTTATCCTTATAATACGTAATCAGAACCGGAAGCACCGTACCCATTTTATCCTGCGTCCGGCCGTTGAACTGCTTGCAGAATTCCATGATATTCAAACCTTTGGAACCCAGAGCCGGACCGATTGGAGGTGAGGGGTTGGCTTGCCCGCCTTTGACTTGCAGCTTTACGTAGCCACCTACTTCTTTTGCCATTGTGATAATTGAGTTACGATTTACAACTTACGTCTTCTGGAAGTTAGTCACATAACCGATCCAGGTTCCTTCATCGCAAACCAACTTGTTTTGACCGTTTATCCTCTGAGGGAAGCATAGGACGTCCGGTCACGGAATCTGATTGACAATCAGATTTCCTTTTCTACTTGCGCGTAACTGAGTTCTACCGGTGTATTCCGGCCAAATATTTTTACAACGACGTTCACTTTCTTCCGGTCGTCAAATACTTCTTCTACGGTACCAATGAAACCCCCAAATGGGCCATCGACAACTTTTACAGATTCACCCTTGATGTAAGCCACCGTTGGCGCAGCAACTTCCTGCGCTTCTTCATGTACTTTACCCAGAATGCGGTTTACTTCAGCCTGGCGAAGAGGAACGGGCACTTTCGAGGTTGTTCCAACTTGAGCATTACCCAGGAAACCCAGTACACCAGGCATATTGAGAATCATATCAAGCGCCCGGTTATTACCCAGATCAGCCGAAATCAAAATGTAGCCGGGGAAAAATGACTTTTCCCGAACGCGTTTTTTACCATTACGCATTTCGTACACTTTTTCCGCTGGGATAAGTACCTGCGGAATTACTTCGTCCAATTTTTGCCGGATAATTTCGTTATCGAGGTAAGATTTGATTTTCTTCTCCTGCCCCGACACGGCCCGTATGACGTACCATTGTATGCCGTTTACGCTCATGTTATGATTTGGAACCGCGTGGGCGGCCTCGTTACGATGTACAACCGGTCGTTTATTAAAGCGATAAAAGCATATCGCCCAAACGGCCTTTTATAAATCAGTTTAGAATGACTGATAAAATGCGTTCAGTCCGTTCTCAAATACTAAATCGATTAGACCGACTAATAGCGCAAAAATCAGCGATGCTACCAGTACCAGCGTTGAACTGGATTGCAGATCGCTGAATTTGGGCCAAGTCACGTTATGCTGAACTTCCTCCCAGGAGGCTTTCAGAAACGATACAAACTTGTCCATGGTAAAGTAAGGGATTTGCACGGGTGGAGAGATTCGAACTCCCATCAACGGTTTTGGAGACCGCTATTCTACCCTTGAACTACACCCGTTTATAGTTTTTCACTAAAATGCCCGAATCAGCGTGCTCTGAAACGGACTGCAAAAGTACGAACTATTATCAAAAAAACAAGTGCATCTCCGGTAAGAAATGCACTTGTTCTGAGATATTTACCTTAGTCGAGGATCTCCGTTACCTGACCAGCCCCTACGGTACGGCCACCTTCACGAATAGCGAAGCGAAGACCTTTTTCCATAGCGATTTTGTTGATCAGACTTACTTCGATCGTGATGTTATCACCAGGCATTACCATCTCAACGTTAGCAGGCAAAGTAATTTCGCCCGTTACATCGGTGGTACGGAAGTAAAACTGTGGACGGTACTTGTTGAAGAAAGGAGTGTGACGACCACCTTCTTCTTTCGACAGTACATAAACCTCAGCTTTGAACTTCAGGTGAGGAGTTACTGAACCTGGCTTACAAATAACCATACCACGACGGATATCGGTTTTTTCAATACCACGGAGCAGAAGACCTACGTTGTCACCGGCTTCACCACGGTCCAGAATTTTCCGGAACATTTCAACACCCGTTACAACTGATTTCAGGTTTTCAGCACCCATACCCAGGATTTCAACTTGCTCACCCGAGTTGATGATACCCCGTTCGATACGACCCGTAGCAACTGTACCACGACCAGTGATCGAGAATACGTCCTCTACAGGCATAAGGAATGGAAGATCCGTCATACGAGGAGGCAGAGGAATGAAATCATCCACACTCTGCATCAGCTCTTCAATGGTACCAACCCATTTAGCATCGCCGTTCAGACCACCAAGAGCCGAACCTTGAATAACTGGAATGTTGTCACCGTCGAAGTTATAGAAGCTCAACAACTCGCGAATTTCCATTTCAACGAGTTCAAGAAGTTCTGGATCGTCAACCATGTCCACTTTGTTCATGAACACAACAAGTTGAGGAACACCTACCTGACGAGCAAGCAGGATGTGCTCACGTGTTTGTGGCATTGGTCCATCTGTTGCGGCTACCACAAGGATAGCGCCGTCCATCTGCGCAGCACCCGTTACCATGTTTTTTACATAGTCAGCGTGGCCTGGGCAGTCAACGTGTGCATAGTGACGGTTCGCCGTTGAATACTCAACGTGCGATGTATTGATGGTGATACCACGCTCTTTTTCTTCCGGAGCGTTGTCGATCGAGGAAAAGTCCCGTACCGCTGCTAGACCCTTTTCGGCCAGCACTTTCGTAATGGCAGCCGTCAGCGTCGTTTTACCGTGGTCAACGTGACCAATCGTACCGATGTTTACGTGCGGTTTCGAGCGGTCAAAATTCTCTTTTGCCATGTTTTTAAAACGCTATTGTGAACTGTTTTTGTTATTGGATGAACTCGCTGAACGTCAATAAAGCCGCACAATATCTCCCCGTTAAGGTTCGACATCATTTGGCTTGAAACCGCACGGGCGGCCCCGTCAAAAAGACTTCACGAAGAAGTCTCGAGCCGTTACGGGGATTTGAACCCCGGACCTCTTCCTTACCAAGGAAGTGCTCTACCACTGAGCTATAACGGCTTGTTTTCAACAGTGTGTAATTAACTGAGCGGAAGACGGGTCTCGAACCCGCAACCTATAGCTTGGAAGGCTATCGCTCTACCAATTGAGCTACTTCCGCAAACTTAGCGGTTGGTACCTGCGCTAGTTATTAACTGGCGAATACCTGATCACTAAATAGTGGGGAGTGGAGGATTCGAACCTCCGAAGGCGTACGCCAGCAGATTTACAGTCTGATCCATTTGGCCACTCTGGAAACTCCCCAAAAAACACTGCTAAAGAACATTTTCCGCCCCGTTTCCGGTTTGGAGTTGCAAAATTACACGTTTTTATGGTGTTGTCAACACATGCTCCAAAAATAATTGAGTAAACACAACTTTTAATTTAATAATCGTGTCAGTGACGTCCCGTTTGGGTATTGGATTTCCGTAATTCGCCACCGACCGGCTGCTTGTTGCATATCCACTCTAATCTCTTCTGGCTTAGCTTTATTTTCGAATGTTACGTAGACGATAGCCTTCGATCCGCCGATGACCGCGGGTAATACCCAGGTCTTTTTTATGGATGCATCCGGCTCGTTATAGAGTAAGTTTATTTTTGAC
Organism: Spirosoma horti; assembly: GCF_054776595.1. Lineage (NCBI taxonomy): Bacteria > Pseudomonadati > Bacteroidota > Cytophagia > Cytophagales > Cytophagaceae > Spirosoma > Spirosoma horti. Next base: position 617,280 of record NZ_BAAHBQ010000002.1, on the reverse strand, counting down.
CGGTTTATCTTAGCCGACGCTTTTCTGGCGTCATTCCAGATGAGATCAGCTGTCGATTTTGCAAAAAACTGGTCAATTAACGCCCGATCTTTTGTCTCCCGCATGGGATTTTCGGCCTTGTTGTGCTCAAAGTAAAGCGCTCTTACCAAACGATCCGCTGCCGACCGGGGCGTGTCTGGACCAGGGCGCTTAGCCAAGGCTGCTGCACTATCTTCCGTCTCTGTTGCGGAGGCCGTTTGTGTTTCCTGCTTGGGCTTGGTCTGGCAGGATAGGGCAAAGAACAACAGAACGGCAATAAATCGTGATGGCATCATGGTAGATAGATTTATAGCCATGCCTGGTCAACCAAGCATGGCTATGTTATGCGGATAACCTTCTTATTACCAGACCTTAATCCGGTCTTCAGGCTTTTTATACATCTTATCTCCGGGCTGAACATTGAACGCCTGATACCAGGCATTGATGTTGGATAACGGTCCATTGCACCGATATAAACCCGGTGCGTGCGGATCGGTCATAATAAGTTGTGCCTCTGTTTCAGGCAGCACATTGATACGCCATACCTGCGCCCATGACAAAAAGAAACGCTGATCGGGCGAGAAGCCATCAATCAGGCTTTTCTTGCCACTCGATTTGCCCTGAGCTGTCTTCTTGAACGCATCGTAGGCAATGGCCAGTCCACCTAAATCGGCGAGGTTTTCGCCCAGTGTTAACTGACCGTTTACTTTGATGGAATCAAGAACTTTGAAGCCGAAGAACTGCTCTTTCACCTGATCAGCGCGTTTTTTGAAGTTGTCCGCATCGGCTTTTGTCCACCAGTCACGCAGGGTTCCATCTGCATCGTACTGCCGACCGGAATCATCGAAACCGTGGGTCATTTCGTGACCGATTACGGCACCGATACCCCCGTAATTAATGGCATCGTCGGCTTCGAAATCATAGAATGGGAATTGCAGGATAGCGGCCGGGAAAGCGATTTCATTGTTAACCGGGTTGTAATACGCATTTACCGTCGGAGGGGTCATACCCCACTCTGTCTTGTCGACGGGTTTGCCCAGCCGGTTGATCATGTAGTTATACGACCATTTACCGGCCGATTTGACATTGCCATAGTAATCGTTTCGGTTGATGACAACACCTTCATAGCTTTTCCACTTATCAGGATAACCAATCTTCCGCTTAAACGACAAAAGTTTCGTCAGGGCTTTCTTTTTGGTATCCTCACTCATCCAATCGAGATTCTTAATATGCTCCTTGTAGGAAGCTTCCAGGTTATCGACCAGGGTCAGCATCCGTTGTTTGGCCTCAGGCTTGAAATATTTCTGCACATAAAGCTGGCCTAACAGATCGCCCAATGAGCCATCAATCAGGCTGCTGATGCGCTGCCAGCGGGGTGTTTGTTCCTTTTGCCCAGTCAGAACACGCGAAAAGGCGAAGTTTTGTTTCACAAAAGCATCGCTCAGGTAAGGGGCCGATCCTTTCAGAATGTTCCAGCGCATATAGGTCCGCAGCTCCTCAATGGGCGTTGCGGCAATCAAGCTATCGAGCGACCGGAAAAACGCCGGGCTTTGTACCAAAACTGTATCCTGCCCTTTGGCGCCATATTTTGTTAACTGATCAGCCCAATTGATGCCTGGTGTCAATTTCGAAAAACCACTAACGGTTAATTTGTTGTATGTCTTGTAGGGATCGCGAAGATCGACACGGGGCATCTGCGCTTTTGCTAACGCGGTTTCAACACGCATGATTACATCGGCATCCTGAGCCGCCTGTGTTGGCTCTTCACCAATGAGGGCAAACATTTTGGTTAGGTTGTCGTGATACGCATCGCGAATCTTCGTGCTGCGGGCATCGCTTTTCAAATAGTAGTCCCGGTCGGGAAGCGTCGTACCACCCTGACTGAATTGAGGCAGGTATTTGGTAACGTTTTTCCGGTCCTGTCCAACAAAGAAGCCAAACAGCATTCCGTTGCTTTGCGTCCGTTGGTAGGCCACTTCATCCAGAAAAGCGGCTTTGTTATTAACCTTCTCAATGCGGGCCAGATCGGGTTTGATGGGATCGAAACCGCGCTGTTCAATGGTAGCACTGTCCATACCACTCATGTAGTAATCCCCCACCATTTGATACAAGCGGCCTTTTGTTGATGTTTTGGAAGCTTCTTCGAGCAATGACTTCATGGCATCGAGGCTCTTTTCACGTAATTCATTGAAGCTTCCCCAGGATGTTTTGGAGGCAGGAACAGCATTTTTCTTCAGCCAGTTGCCGTTGGCATACTGGTAGAAATTATCCCCCGGCTTCACCGATAAGTCCATATTCTGGGGATCGATGAACTTTTGGGGAACTGCTGCTATAATACCGATAGCGACAGCTACTGTAAGAAAAAAAGTTACTCGTTTAGTCATGATGACAGTTAATATTAATAAAAGCCTACAAAAATAAGAAAAAACAAGAACGCAGCGTACGTGGATCAAGTGCAGAAAAACAGATAAATCCGTTTATATTCACTTGATTCACGTACGCTGCGCTCCTACTTTCTGGCGGCTTATCTTCCTGCCGTTAAGGCTGCTTGAAATTCTTTGTAAGTACCGGCTTTATACTGGTCGAACGGTTCTTTTTGGTGATAGTTCTTCCCAAAATACGTAATGATCTGATGAAATGTCCGGGGTTCGAGATAGCCGGGAATGGGCTGGATAAGATTAAATTTCTCATCTAAAAATACCGTCGTTGGGTAGCTCATCTGATTTTTGAGCAACGCTGCGGCCAGTTCATGAACACCCCGGCTTCCTCCGCTGATGTACTTGAATGTTTGGTTACCCAGCGTCACATCGCCCGTCTGTTCGGCATTGAACCGGACGGCATAGTAATTCTGGTTTACATAATCGACGATGGCGGGTTTCGAAAACGTTTCGCGATCCATTACTTTGCACCAGCCACACCAATCTGTATATACATCAACAACAAACTTTTTCGGCTTCTTTTGTGTCAGCGCGTACGCTTCCTGAATCGTTAGCCATTTAATGTGTTTGGGTTCGTCACTGACCTTGCTCACGGCTGGTTCAATGGGCAACGGGATTCGAAATGCGGTGATCGTGAAGAAAACGAAAGCCGCACAGATGAGAAGCAGACGGTTCATAATGTACTGTTGTTTTAACAGATAACGTTCGGTGGTTAATAAAATTAGTCTCCGTAGCTTAAAAAAGCGTACAGTAATTAGCAAGATTGCTACCCTGCTGGTTTAACGGCGCGTAGTACATCGCGTTTGTGCAACGGCCCATTGTGCTTTTCTACCGTCAGGCCAGCTGCCCGCATATTGCGCTGGACATAACTTTTCGAACAGTAGGTTGTCAACATACCACCTGGTAGCAATAAATGAGCCAGTTGACTAAATATTTCCGGCTCCCAAAGTTCAGGTTGGGCCGAGGGCGCAAACGCGTCGAAATAGATGACATGAAACCGGTCGGTGGTTTGCAAGTCCTGCAACTTTCCCTCGTGTTTAATGAGCGTGAAATAGGGATTTAACGCAATTGGCTCCTCCCAGGGCGACTCATGGAGTACCGGTAGATAAGCTGTCTCAAAAAACTCGTCGTAATTCAACTGTCGAGCTTGTGCTATGGGCATAGGATACGAATCAATAGCAGTGTAGACCACACGATGCTGGTTGGCCTGTGCTTCCCGAGCGGTCATTAAGGCATTTAAACCGGTTCCAAAGCCCATTTCGAAGATATGCAGTTGAGAATCAGGAAATTTTTCGAACGCGGGTAATAAGCCCAATTCGATATATACCCGCTGCGATTCCTGATAGGCACCATGAATGGAGTGATAGGGTTTGTCAAACGCTTCATTAACGGCGGTGTGTGAACCATCGGCGGTTACCACCAGGTGAATGTCTGCTTTCATTATCTGTCGTTTTTGGCCTATTTTTGCTCGTTCATGTACGGTATACTGGCCTACTCCTGATACAGTACTTACTATTCATTTATCTGTTAACTCTAATGATCCAACGCGTTCAAACGATATTTTTGTTTCTTATTACCGTAGCCATGGGTATTGCCCTGACCAATCCGCTTTGGGAAAAGGCCGGGACAAAATCGCCGGAAATGGCGCATCTCACTGCCTTACAATACACCACCCAAAAAGCCGTAGCCACGCAGCCAGGGCTGCCCGCTCAATCATTGCCAACAACGTACACCGATTCTCTTTGGTATTTGGCCTTGTTGATTGCTCTGGTCGGGTTGTTAGCTTTCTACGCTATTTTCCAGTTTAAAAATAGGCTAACTCAAACGGCCCTGTGTGCCGTAAACGCCCTCATGTTGACCGCCATTATGGGCATCATTCTTTATCGGACGCTTTATGCGAGTAAGGAATACGGAAATCCGGCCGATCAGGGTACTTTTCTAACTGGTTTTTATGCCATTATTGCCGCCTTAGTATTCAACGCTCTTGCCAATCGGTTCATTCGCCGGGACGAGAAATTAGTACGGGGTTCGGACCGGCTACGGTAGACATGACTTGCAGGAAAATTTACAAAATAGCCCGGTCTTACTATAAAGTTTGGCCGGGTTATCCTTTTATAGACACATCCACCCGTCTGTAATCGCTTTTGCCGTATCTTGAGCGCAATTACAACCTCAATTGACAATGCGAAAACAGGTACTCTTTTTTTACTATTCATTAGTAACAATATTAACAATCCCTTGTGTGATTTCTGCCCAACCGACCAGCGGAACAGGGACAGCAGGCAGCATTTCTTCCTTCACATCAGGAATGGAACGCAACCCCGGCTTTATGACCTATTACTGGGATGCGAAAAAAGGGAAAGTATGGCTCGAAATAGCGGCTTTCGATACCGAATTCCTGTATTATCCGACCCTGGCGCAGGGCGTTGGCTCCAACGACATCGGGCTGGATCGCGGGCGATTAGGTCAGGAACACATTGTCAAGTTTCAGCGGAGTGGCCCAAAGGTCTTGCTGATTGAACCCAATTATGCCTATCGGGCCATTACCAACGATCCACTCGAGCGAAGAGCCGTTGAAGAGTCCTTTGCGAAATCGGTGCATGCTGGCTTCGACATTGTGGCCGAAGAGGGCGGCAAGGTACTTGTTGATCTGACACCGTTTCTGATGCAGGATGCGGTTGGTGCGGTGCAGGCGATTAGTCGCACAAGACAGGGCACTTTTAAATTCGATCCCACCCGGAGTGCTATGTATCTGGCCCGTACCAAAGCATTCCCGCAGAATACGGAATTTGAAACGATCATTACACTCACAGGCGATAATCCGGGCGCTTATCTGCGGGAGGTCGTGCCGACTCCCTCGGCCGTTACCATGCACCAACACCACTCGTTTGTGCAGCTACCAGATAAGAACTACAAACCACGGGTATTCGACCCACGCATCGGCTACGGCGGCATCGAATATTTCGATTATGCCACACCCGTGAGCCAGCCAATTATGAAGCGATATATATCGCGGCATCGGCTTGAGAAAAAAGATCCGTCGGCAGCAGTCAGCGAAGCGGTTAAACCCATTATCTATTACATTGATCCGGGAACGCCCGAACCCATTCGATCGGCCTTGATGGAAGGTACAGCCTGGTGGAATCAGGCGTTTGAAGCCGCCGGGTATAAAGATGCATTTCAGGTGAAACTGCTCCCCGCCGACGCCGACCCCATGGACGTTCGCTATAACCTTGTTCAATGGGTGCATCGCTCCACGCGGGGCTGGTCGTACGGCGGTAGCATCAGCGATCCGCGAACGGGTGAAATCATCAAAGGAAAGGTTACGCTTGGCTCGTTGCGGGTCCGGCAGGATTACCTGATCGCCCAAGGCCTGGTTGGCAATTTTGCCGCAGCCGGACAGGATTCTTCGCAGGCTGATCCCATGATGACGATGTCGCTCGATCGGTTGCGACAACTGGCGGCTCACGAAGTTGGTCACACCCTTGGGCTGCCGCATAATTACATAGCCAGTACAGAAGGCAGTGCGCCCGGTGCCACAGAACGCTTTGGTCGGGCCTCGGTAATGGATTACCCCACTATGGTTGCCAAAATAAAAGGAGCTGGTATCGACCTGTCCGACGCCTACGCCAAGGGCATCGGCGCTTACGATAAATGGAGCATTCGCTACGGATACGAACAGTTTCCCAGCAGCACCAATGAAAAACAGGCGCTGGATAAACTGGTCAACGACATGCACAAGGCTGGTCTCACTTTCCTGACCGATCAGGACGCCCGGCCCGAAGGCTCATCGCACCCCGGAACCCATTTATGGGACAATGGTTCGAATGCCGTAGATGAATTAAAGCGGGTAATGGACGTGCGTAAAATAGCCCTGGCGAATTTTACGGAGAAGAAGATTCCCGTCGGTGCTCCTATGGCAACCCTTGAGGAAGTGTTTGTGCCGATGTACATGTTTCATCGATATCAGGTTGAGGCAGCCGCCAAAGTCTTGGGTGGCCAAACGTATACGAATGCCTTACGGGGCGATGGCCAGGCGGTGCTGTCGGCGGTTCCGGCAGAGGAACAGAACCGGGCGTTGAGCGCCTTGTTGTCAACCCTGAACCCTGCGTTTCTGGCTGTTCCCCAAGCCGTACTCAACCTGATTCCACCCCGTCCTTTTCGATACGACCCCAATCCGCGTGAAGTTTTCAAACGCCGTACCGGCATCACGTTCGACCCATTGGGTCCGCCCGAAGCTGCGGCAGGCATGACCCTTAGATTGATGCTCAACCCCGAGCGTTGCGCCCGGTTGGCGAGCCAGCGGTGGGTGGTCAACGGTCAATTGCCGAGTCTGGATCAGGTGATCGATCAGTTGATTACGTCGACATACGGCTCTCCGCAAGGCTACCGTCAAAACAAAAAAGATGCCACCTATGACGGAGCGATTCGGCGCATGTTGCACCGTAAAGTGCTGGAAAGTCTGATGCAATTGGCCGTCGACAAAGAGCTGGATGGGGCCGTTCGGGCTTCCGCTCATGAAGGTATTATGCGGATCAAGAGCCAGTACGCCGTTGAACCAACGGTTATTTTGCCAACAGTCAGAACGTCTGGCAATGAAACTGCTTCAGGTAAAACGCCTGATTATCTGTACTGGCTGATCGGACAATACGAAACGAATCCCGGTTCAATTCCGGTAGCTGCGACTCTTGCGCCACCCGATGGCGCACCCATCGATCCGGGTCAGGAGTGGCTCTCGCCCGACTGCGACTGGAAATAATTTCAAACCCAAAGCCATCTGCTAGCAGATGGCTTTTTTTTGTCCTATACACACTTGTTAGATATAAGTATAAAAGGACACGCTCTAAGTTTAATTATAATTTAACCAGTAGACCATGCTCTTCTACAACTGGTCGTTATAGCTTTGTTGGAGACCTTACTCGTAGTACTACGACTTTTCAGATTGTCTAATCAGGTGGCGGCTTGCGAACAATACGTCTCCATTTTCAGCAAGCGGCCGACGGGGCCAGTTGACCCCTTCAATATCAAGTATTTACTAAAGTGTTTGCAAGTTGGACTCGCCGGTCGATTTAAACATTGGCACGGCACAAATCAAAAAATCCCGCTCCTTATTTGGCGGGATTTTTTTATGCATAAGTAGCGCGTCACTATTTCTTGGCGGCCTCCTGACAGACATCGACTGTCATTTCTTTCATATCCCGGTTGGCCGTGTTCTCCGTTACTTCCGAAAGCTCCAGACGAGTGCGGGTTATGCTCGATTTCTGATCGCCTTTGACATAATATTTCTTGCCAGCCTCAACGTTGAGATCAAGTCCTGTTTCTTTCTTGAATATCTCGACACCCCCGCGATGCGCCGTCAACGACAACTTACCAGGCTTGGCCTTGTATTCGATGTACCGGTTGTTGCTGAGCTTACAGATCATTTCTTCATTAGCGAAAATGGCATAGTTTAGCGCTGACCCAAAAAACTGACCACCCCGGTAAATATATACAGTAGCAAAATCGTCCGTACTGGTGGTATTCTTCTGCATTGAGTCAGTCCGGAAAGCAGAGCCAAGCATACTCAAGCAGAGTAGCATGACAAGAGAAACTGTCTTCATGGTTGTGATGTAAGATACGTGTTTGACAAAAAAGAGTTTGGACCACTTCAGGCAAAAAAAGAGGCTCACCTATAGAAAATAGAAAGCCTCTTTTTTAGAAAAACGGGTTGTTGCTACAGACCGATGTTCAACGTGCTCAGCACACCATTCATATTCCGAACGGCATCGGCCGATTTATTGAAAGCAGCCTGCTCCTCGTCGGTTAATTTATAGTCAATAATTTCTTCCCAACCACTGCGGCCCAGCACCACCGGTACGCCAAGGCAAATGTCCGACTGACCGTATTCACCTTCCAGCAACACACAGGATGGAATAATACGCTTCTGATCGCGCAGGATAGCTTCAACCATGTAGGCTCCGGCAGCACCCGGTGCATACCAGGCCGATGTACCGATCAGACCCGTCAGTGTCGCTCCACCAACCATGGTATCGGCGGCTACTTTCTTCAGCGTTTCTTCATCCAGAAACTGGCTTACGGGCACACCCGCTTTGGTCGCCAACCGTGTCAGCGGAATCATGGTCGTGTCGCCGTGACCACCGATTACAGATGCCTGCAAATCATTGGGCGAACACTCCAGCGCTAACGATAAATAGGTTTTGAAACGAGCAGAGTCCAGAGCACCACCCAAACCAATGACCCGATTTTTGGGCAATCCCGACGACTTGAGCGCCAGGTAGGTCATGGTGTCCATTGGGTTGGAGATAATAATGAAGATCGCGTCGGGCGAGTATTTCAGAATATTTTCCGTTACTCCTTTTACAATACCAGCATTGATACCGATCAGATCTTCGCGCGTCATACCGGGTTTACGCGGTAGGCCCGAGGTAATCACAACAACATCGGAACCGGCGGTTTTTTCATAATCATTGGTTGAGCCAACCAGCTTTATGTCGCAGTCGAGCAATGTCGATGCCTGGAGCATATCAAGCGATTTTCCTTCGCTGATGCCTTCTTTGATGTCTAAAAGAACAACTTCATGGGCGAGTTCCCGACGGGCGATGTTGTCGGCGCAAGTGGCACCAACGGCCCCTGCTCCTACTACGGTAACTTTCATACTGTATTCGAAATTAAAAGGTTAACAAGTGATCGCAAAAGTACGGTTCCGTACTAAGACAAACCAAAGTGTATGGATTAAAACTTATAGTGGGTTACAACGTTTATAGATTATTCAATGTTTTTTTGTTAAACATTCACACAAGTGCTTTCCTGATCAGCGACCAGTAATAGTAAACACAATGGCAAACAGTAGTCTTATTTCGCGTATATTATCGTCTATTTTCTTTAAACGAGCCAACGTGGGTGCTGTGCGATATGCCCGTAACTCACGGAGTCTCTTTCAGTTGGTTAAAGATGCTCTGGCAAAAAGTGGCGGCTTGTCAGGTAACAATATTGCGGCATTCAGAGAACAGTTGGGCATTGTTACGCGCCTGGTCAAAGCGTACGCATCGGGCGAATATCGCCAGTTACCCTGGAAAACACTGATAAGCATCGTGGCTGTGTTACTCTATTTTGTCAACCCGCTGGATATTATCCCGGACATTCTGCCAATTGTCGGCTTTGCCGATGACATTGCGCTGGTTGGCTGGCTGTTCAGTTCGATCGGCAGTGATATTGAGAAGTTCCGCCAGTGGGAACAAACAACGGCCAGCGACAACAACACCCAATCGCCTAAAACGATCAAGATCGGGTAAGTATAAAAGCGCCCGTTTGTTGTTTTTAGCGTATGCGGGTCCTTTGACAGAAGAAATAACCGGCAGGCAGGCTGAAACTTGAAACATTAACGCATCGATTGAAACCAAACAGCCCGCTGGTGCGTAAGTTTCACCGACTTTTAATAGATTGTACGAGAGAGTTTTGTTAATTTTGCATACATTCAAATCCCAGGAAATATGATTTCGGCAAGCATTTTGGCATTTATGGGTTTGGGCGGTCAGGAAATGATTTTTATCTTCCTGGCATTGCTCCTATTGTTCGGCGCTAAAAAGATTCCCGAACTAGCACGGGGACTTGGTAAAGGCATCAAAGAATTCAAAGACGCAACCAAAGACGTTCGCGAAAATATTGAAGAAGGTCTGAAGGAGTCCGAGAAATAGTCTAATCTTTTTATAGGCAGACAATTAAGCAGCCCCGAATTGGAGCCGCTTGATTGTCTGTTTCTGCTTTGTAGGGTTTCCATGTTACGTTTGCTATTTTGACACTATACCGTAGCTTTTCCTCCGTTCAGGCCGATATCGAATCCGGCTCCGTCACCTGCCGTCAATTGGTCGAGCAATACCTCGACCGCATTGATGCCCATCGTCACCTCAACGTGTTTACCGAGGTTTATGGCATCGATGCTTTACAGCAAGCCGACATAATTGACAAAAAAATAGCTGCCGGTACCGCTGGCCGATTAGCCGGTATGGTGATCGGCATTAAAGATGTGCTTAGTTATGCCGGCCATGGCCTTCGGGCCGGAAGCCATATACTGGCTGATTTTACGGCTCAATTCACGGCAACGGCCGTTCAACGGCTACTTGACGAAGATGTCATTATTATTGGTCGGCAAAACTGCGATGAGTTTGCCATGGGCTCATCGAACGAGAACTCTTCCTTTGGTCCGGTTCTCAACGCGGCCGATACCAGCCGGGTCCCCGGCGGATCGAGCGGTGGTTCGGCGGTGGCCGTACAAGCCGGGCTTTGTTTGGCCAGTATCGGCTCCGACACGGGTGGCTCCGTTCGTCAGCCAGCCGCCTTTTGTGGCGTTGTAGGCCTGAAACCAACGTATGGACGTATTAGCCGCTGGGGTTTAATTGCCTATGCCTCTTCTTTCGATTGCATTGGCCCCATTGCCAATACCGTCGATGACGCAGCATTGCTCCTCGAAATTATGGCCGGTGCCGATGAGTTAGACAGTACCGTATCCAGTCAGCCTGTTTCCGCTTATACCCAGGCTACCCTCCCTGACCGACCGCTCCGCATTGCCTATCTGCGCGATGGCGTAGAAAGTGCGGGGGTTGATCCAGCCATCCGGGAAGCGACTCTTGCCAGGATCGAGTCACTCAGACAGGCAGGACACACGGTAGAACCCGTTGATATCTCGCTTCTTAAGTATCTGCTTCCCACTTATTATATCCTGACAACGGCCGAAGCATCCTCCAACCTATCACGTTTCGATGGTGTACGATATGGCTACAGAAGTGTATCGACGAATGCATCACCTTTGGACCTTTTGTCGTTGTACAAAAAAAGCCGTACAGAAGGGTTTGGTGCCGAAGTTCGTAAGCGGATTTTGCTGGGCACATTTGTGTTGAGCGCCAGCTATTACGACGCTTATTACACGAAAGCACAGCAAGTTCGTCGATTGATTCGTCGGGAGACCGAACAGTTGTTTGAGCAGTACGATTTTTTATTGTCGCCCACAACACCAACACCCGCGTTTTTACTGGGTGAAAAAACGGGGCAACGCCCAGATGACGATCCATTACAAATGTACCTCGCCGATATTTTCACGGTGCAGGCCAATGTAGTTGGTTACCCATCCATATCCATTCCCAACGGCACGGACAACAGTCTTGGTGATGGACAAGGATTGCCAATTGGTTTACAGCTAATGGCTCCTCCTTTTGCCGAGGGTGCGTTGATTGCCATGGCAAAAGAGCTGGCTAGCTGATATAGGATACACTATGTATGATGTATGACATAGGATGTATAGAATATCATACACCCTATGTCATACATCATTAACCTAACTGAACGAAATCTATATGAACTACATGAACCGTAGCCTGTTAAGATTGGGGCTGTTGAGTACGATTCTGGGACTATTGTCTACGGCCTACGCCAATCCAGCGGTGCCCCGCCGGGACCCGGCCAACTTAGTCCAGCCCAATCCTACGATTCAATCAGATAGTAGTATCGTCAAAAAAGATACGATTGCCCTGGTGCCAACGGTGCCCGACAGTGTATTGCGGGAGAGGCTGGCGAAGTTGCAGAAAAGTATTCCGCTGAATTACCATAAGTCTGTTCAGGCTTACGTGGACTACTTTACCTTTCGCAAGGCCAGCACCACCAAGACTATGCTGGAACGAATGCCCCTTTTCTTTCCACTTTACGAACGAATGCTGGCCCAGTATGGCTTACCCGATGAACTTAAGTATCTGTCCATTGTCGAATCAGCGCTGAACCCACGGGCCATTTCCCATGCGGGAGCCGGTGGGCTTTGGCAGATAATGCCGGGTACGGGTCGTGACCTTCGTTTGTATCAGGACGATTATGTCGATGAGCGGATGGACCCCGTCAAAGCAACCGAAGCCGCCTGCAAATACCTTCGCGATTTATATAACATCTTTGGTGATTGGGAATTGGCCATGGCCGCGTATAACTGTGGACCAGGAGCTGTAAAACGAGCTATGCGCCGATCGGGGGGTGATTCATTCTACACCATCTTCGATGCACTACCCAAGGAAACCCGGGGTTATGTTCCCCAGTTTGTCGCGTTCACGTATCTGATGAACCATGCCAACGATCATGGCATTGTTGCCGAAACGTATGAGTACCCTATCCCGCACGATACAATTCAGGTGAGTGGTTATTTCAACCTCGAAACGTTTGCTAAACACAGCACAATGCCGCTGGCCGATTTGCAGAAGATGAATCCGGCCATTACAACCACCATTCTGCCCGAATATACAAACCGATATCCCTTGCGGGTACCCCGTCAACAATACGGCTACTTCGCCAGCCGTCGCCGGGCGATTCTGGATTCGGCAAGCCAGCGGCCAGGCGTTATGGAGCACATCCTGCTAGCTAATGCCGAAGAGGTTCGTTACGGTAATGACTCCATGGGAGCCTGGAATGCCCTAAGTCGTAATCCGCTGGCGGGCATCAATAATGAAGCAACGCTAACTGAAGAGGAAGCCGTTGCGGCAAAAAATGCGGGCAAATCAACGAAACTATCCGCCCAACTAGCCGTAGCAGAATCGGCCGATGAACCGGAGGAGGACATTGAAACAGTGGTGCTGCGCAAGCCAAAGAAACAAACGTACGTTGTCAGGAAGGGCGATAACCTGGGCGATATTGCCGACCGGTACAACGTCGAACTGTACGACATAAAGCGCTGGAACCATCTGCGGTCTACCACAATTCAGCGTGGCCAGAAATTGGTTATTCTTAAAGAGGTTGCCGAAACCCGTGCTGAACGACTAGCCGATCAGGGCACGTCGAAGGGGCGTAAGAAAGCCGAGGAGATTGCTAAAACCAAACGTTACAAACCACGCTACCATCGGGTCCAGGATGGCGATACGCTCTGGAACATTGCGCAGCGTTACGATGGTCTGACGATCGACCGGCTCAAGAAACTGAATCACATCCGAAGCAACTCGCTTCGCCCCGGACAGAAGCTGATCGTAGGATAGCCTTGGCTAAACTGACTCATCAAACCCATGACTTGACACAGAAAAGTCATGGGTTTTTCGTATCTTTAACTCATATAACACGCTAGAAAACAAGCTTTTCAACCAAATAATGATTGCTTATTTAGACGGAACACTGTCCTATAAAGAACCCACTCTCGTCATTATCGATGTACATGGAGTTGGTTACTCAGTTCATATATCACTTCAAACGTATGCCGTTCTGCCCGGTGGTGGCGATCGGATCAAACTATTTATTCATCACCTCTTCCGCGAAGACTTACAGGCGCTTTATGGCTTCGCAAATGCCGATGAGAAGAGCTTATTTCTGGACCTGGTTGGCGTATCGGGCGTTGGGCCGAACACAGCTTTAGGAATGCTGTCGGCGATGCAGCCCGGCGATCTGCGACTGGCTATCCTGGGTGAAAACGTGCGGGCTGTGCAGGCAATCAAGGGGATTGGCGCTAAAACGGCGCAGCGTATCATCCTCGAACTTCGCGACAAAATGAAAAAGTCGGGCGTTGTGCCCGATGGGCCTACGTACCGGCAGCAACCAGCCGCAAACCCTGTTCGGGAAGAGTCGCTGGCTGCGCTGGTGGCATTGGGACTACCCAAACCAACAGCTGAGAAAAGCGTCGATGATGCGCTGAAAGCAGACCCGGACCTGAGTGTCGAAGACGTTATCCGGCGGGCATTACGCTAAGACATACTGGAAACGAAAAAGTGTAAGTAAAGGACTTTGCAGCCGTTCACTTACACTTTTTCGTTACAGGGTTTAATTTACACCAGCCGCCTGCTTACTTTTCTCTTTGGCTGCCGCTTTTAGTTCTTTTGCCTCGCCTTTCAGCACTTTCTTTTCGGCCTTGTCCATTTTCCGATCGGCCTTGGCCATTCTCGTTTTCGGATCAGAAATGCCCTTGACCTCTAATCCCTTGTGGGTTTTGGCTTCCATTCTGTACTCCTGGGCCTTAGCCACTTTCTTTTCGGCTTTCATTTCTTTTTTGGCCGCTTTTCCTTCCTGAACAGCCTGTGAAAACCCGGGTTGTGCTACCGCTAGCAGCGCGCATGCCGACGCGGCAATGATTAATTTTTTCATAACAGTTGACGTTTTGTGTAGTGTACTCAATCGTGTAAGGTATTGTAATGATTCCTAACAGACACAAAACAATTTTGTTTAACAGGCTATTAGCTGATCTTTTTATTCTACAATATCTATAGAAACTAAATAAATTAAGTTAAATAGTTTATAATCAACACATTACTCTGCGAACACCAGTGAAATAAATAGCAACGCGTTTTAAGAAGTTTAAGCAATTTAGTATGTGTCTAAAAAAGTAGATCCATTTATGTAATCAATAGCCGTGTATCATTCATATGCGTAAACACAGCTCATTTAGACGCTGGGATAGCCACTAACATAAAAAGGATGCCCGGCACCGGGCATCCTTTTTATGTTAGTGGCCAAAAATGATTAGTTATCTGTGGCTAGATTATTCAAGGCTAGCTCAGACGACGAGATTGGCCAGATATAACCGGGTTCCGTAGCTGCTTTAGCGGGCACCGTTCCTTTTGCTGGAATCGTTTGCAACAGGCGAACCAGATCATTATTCCGTAGGCCTTCGCCCAGAAACTCGATTCGTCTTTCCAACAGAATGGCATTGGCCAGATCAGCTGAGGTGGCAAAGTTGGCGGTCGTAAATGTTGTTGCAGCATCCGAACGGTTCCGAACGGCATTCAGCAGGGCAACCGCCTGCGTATCGACCGTATTTGTACTACGAACCTTGGCTTCAGCCAGATTCAACAATACTTCGGCATACCGGATAACAGGTACATAATCCGTAAACGGACTCGGAGCTTTATACTTGATGAGCCAGTTTTTCGCGGCAGCACCCGTACCCGACTGCTTTACAAACGCACGTCTTTTATCGGTAGCTGTCCAGGTAGGCTCCGCGATAATTCCTTTCGGGTTAAGCGAATACTCGCCGTTTCCTACACCCCCATTGGCGACATTTGGCGAAAAATAATAAGCCAATTGGTTCTGCGTACCCGGAAAATCACCCGTTGTGGTGGTCATGGGCATCGAGAAAATCGATTCCGTCGTCGTGTAGTTTGTAAAGATGGTAGCAATATCAGCCTGCAAGGCGTTGGCCACACCCGTTGGCGCTTTGAAAGGCGCCGTTGCGCTAACAATTTTATTGGCTTCCGTAATAACACTAGCGTAATTCTGCATGCTTAAATACACGCGTGTTTTCAGCGCAATCGCCGTATTCTTGTGCGCCCGGGTTGTGTTATCGGCAGCCGTAGCGTAGGTTGATGGTAACCCTGCTTCGGCTTCGTTCAGATCTTTCAGCACCTGTGCGTATACTTCAGAAACGGTACTACGAGCCAGATTCGATTGGCCAACGCCCCGAATTCCGTTTAACCGCAGGGGTACACCCGGCTTGCTGCCATTTCCGTCGACATAGGGGCGGGCGTAATACTGCAGCAGGCTATAATAAGTTAGCCCTCTGATCAGTTTCGCTTCTGCAATGTATTTAGCTGCGGCTTCAGCACCCACTACGGTAGTCCCGCCGGCTTCCATACCATCCAGAAATATGTTACACTTATTGATGGTCAGATACGCGTAGTACCACAGGTTTACAACCGCCGTTGAACTGTTGGTTGCATTGAGGCTCCAGACGTCCGAACCCGTAACGAGGTTAGAGGTTTCGTTAATGAAATCTTCCCCCCGAATATCGCC
The DNA here is from genome assembly GCF_054776595.1 of Spirosoma horti. Classification (NCBI taxonomy): domain Bacteria; kingdom Pseudomonadati; phylum Bacteroidota; class Cytophagia; order Cytophagales; family Cytophagaceae; genus Spirosoma; species Spirosoma horti. The sequence goes on along the minus strand of NZ_BAAHBQ010000002.1, from coordinate 601,090 downwards.
ATAAACGATATACCGGCCTCCGTAAAAATTGCCATCTTTCAGGGCACCATAAAGCGACAGAAGCTGCGTTTGTACACGGGTTGTGGTGCTAAACGCCGATGCATCCGATACCGACGTTTGCGGGATTGGGTTAAGCAAATCTCTGTTGCAGGAACTGACTCCTATCAATAGTAGACAGATGATTGCCGAATAATTTATTCTTTTTTTCATGATATCGTTTCTTGTCAGAATTAGAAGCCAGCTTTAAGACCAACCGTGATGGTACGGGCATTACCAATTGTGTTCCGGTCAACACCCTGGCCACTGGCGCTGCTGGCACCATTTGAAGATACTTCTGGATCTGGACCCGGGTATTTCGTCAGTACGGCCAAATTCTGTCCGCTTACGTAAACCCGAAGATTGCTCATTCCGATTCTTGTCACCAGCGTTGTTGGCAGATTATACCCCAGCATGACACTTCTAACTTTCAGGAAGTCGCCTTTGAACACGTTAATATCCATAGGAATAGACGACCCATTGGAAACGTTGTCGTTGAAGACAGGCTTCGGATATTTTTTACCCGTATCGCCTTCTTTCTGCCAAGCATCGGTCAGTACATCACGGGCATTGTTCCAGAAACGCTGATCGTGCAAACCAGAATTGGTACCATAATAGACGCTGAAACCCAGTTGATAGGTTAGCAGTACACTCAAATCGAAGTTTTTATACCTGAAATTGTTGTCCCAGCCACCATACTGCTTTGGGTTCACATTGGCGTACATGACCGCATCGGCCGCCTGGGTGATGGACGTTCCACCCGAAGCATTCACGTAGCGGGTTTTGCCATCGGGCGTAGTCGAGTAGTTGTACTCGCCAGGAGCCGCATAGTATTGGTAATAAACACTTTGTCCGGCAGAGTTGATGAAAATGCGTTTGCCCGTTGCCGGATCAACGCCACCCGTACGAACCACCCATAACTGTCCGAGCGAATATCCAGGCGCCGTCTGGTTTACGGTTTCCAGAGACGATGTAGACGTTTGGAGTACGTTCAAGCCAGGCGCTAACGCCGTTACTTCGTTTTTGTTGAAGGTTATATTAAAGTTAGAATTCCACTGGAAATTTTTGGAATTGATAACACGGGCATTGAAGGACAACTCAAGACCCTTATTATACATCTTTCCAACGTTTTGAGGAGGATATGTAACCGTTGTTACTGGACCGGTTGGGCCGGGTATCCCGGTAGAAGGAGCCTGGGCGACATTAAGAATTAAGTTATCAATATCGTTTTTGTAATAGGCGACCTCTCCCGTAATCCGGTTATTCAGCAAGCCAAACGAAAAACCTACGTCTGTTTTCGTACTGGTTTCCCACTTCAGACTTGGGTTCCCCACACTTTGGAAATAGAGTGTGGAGGCTCCACCGTATAAACCAGATCCATACAGCGAGTAAGGTGTGTAATCATTGATACCGCCAATGTTTCCGACTTTCCCGTAGCTGCCCCGAATTTTGAAACTACTGAACACATTATCAAGATGGGCATTCTTCCAGAAACCTTCCTGGGCAATTTCCCAACCTGCCGATGCACCATAAAAAGTCCCTTTTTTCACGCCAAGGGCCGAGTATTCATCCTGACGCAAGTTGCCACTGAGGAAATATTTCTCCTTGTAATTGTAGTTCAGTCGTCCGAAACCCGATAATAGGTAGTTCTCGGTATACAGCAGACTGGACGCGTTACTGGTAACCCAGCCTGCCTGAATAACCGTATAATTTGGATCAGACAGGGTTTGACGGTTCAATCCGTAGCCGGTTTGCGTAGTCCGCTGCTGTTCCTGACCGAGTAGTAAACTTACGTTATGGGCACCGCCGAATGAGTGATCAAACTGGGCCGTATTTGTCCACAACCAGGTTTTCAATTTACGGAAGTTGCTCGTTGCGTTACCCGAAGAAGCATACCCATCACTGCTGACAGGCGACTGGAACAAGTCGTTATCTACCAACAGATAGTCGATCCCGTAGGTACTCTTCAAGGTGATCCAGTTCAGCGGTTTAAACTGGATATAGGCGTTGGATTGAACGTGGTTGTTTTCCGTATTCGACCGGTTCTGATCCAGCATCGGGAGCGGGTTAGGATACGAAATGGATGTACCCACGATGTTATTGGCGTAACCTATTGCCGACCCGTTCAGGTTATAGGTACCATCATTGTTATACGGCGACAGAATCGGAGGCAGTACCAGGCCAACACGACCTAAACCGCTGGTGTTGTAAGCTTCTCCGTTCAAAGAGCCTGATGTCCCGGAAGACAGGTTTTTCTCATTCGAAAAGGCTATTTTACCACCTACAGTAAACAGTTTGCCTAGTTTACTATCGACGTTGAACAACACGTTCATCCGATTAAAATCATTCCGGCGAAGGATACCCTGCTGCCCCGTATAACCGACGGCAAAGTAATAGTTTGTGTTTTCGCTACCTCCCGAAACATTCAGGTTATGGCTTTGCGAAACGCCCTGGCGGTAAATGTAGTCATACCAACGGGTGTCAATCGGGTTGCCGTTCGCATCGTTGGTTTGCGTAAATTTTACAGCAGAAGCCGTTGGGTTGTTGGCAACCGCCTGCGATTTGAATTTGATGTATTCGCTCGCATTCAACATCTCAGGCAGGCGATAGGTATTCGAAAACCCTAACCAGCCATCGTAGTTCACTTTTACTTTGCCCGATTTTCCGCGTTTGGTCGTAATAAAAACAACGCCATTGGCTGCCCGGCTTCCGTAGATGGCTGTGGCCGCAGCATCTTTAGCAATATCCATGCTCTCAATGTCATTGGGATTGATACTGGCCAATGGGTTACTGGGCGCGTTGGTAGAACCCTGATCACCAGTAAACGTAGGCACGCCATCCACAACGATCAACGGATAAGAGCTAAGCGAGATAGAATTTGTACCCCGAATCCGGAAAACGGGAGGATTATTCAGTACACCATTGGGAACCGTAACCTGTACACCCGCTGTGCGGCCAGCCAGTCCTGATTCAAAGCTTTGAATGGGCATTTGCGCAATGGCCGATCCTTTTACGGAACCAATACTACCCGTTGCATCCTGCCGGGTTTGGGTGCCATACCCAATCACAACGACCTCACTCAATTGCTGCGAATCCCCTGCGAGGGAAACATTGATCGTTGTCTGATTGCCTACAGCAACTTCCTGACTTACGTAGCCAATGAAGCTGAATACTAACCGGCTGCTGGGTGCAGACGTTATTTTGTAATAACCCTGCGCATCGGTATTTGTACCTTTTGTGGAGCCTTTTACCTGTACAGTTACTCCAGGTAAAGGAGACCCGTCGTCTGATGAAGTGACACGTCCGCTGACTGCTACATCCTGTGCCAGCACGGGCAAACAGAAAAGTAGCAAAAGAAGCCAGCTTCCCAATAAAATTTTGCTCATAAGATGATGAAAATTAAAATATGTGGTAAAACCCTATTACAGGAATACAAAGTTAATTCATGAAACATGAGTTATCATACTTTTCCGCTAAGGATTTTTGCAATATTCCAATAATTCTACTTTTACTAAGAAAAGAAGGGAATAAAATTTTACAAAATATGAATTAAACGAAATATATAATGTCAATTGAAAAGTTAGTTGAAACTTAAGCAATACTTGGTAGTTAATAGCAGTGAAACCTATGACAGCTTATGTAATTAATTGACTATTTAGAAAAATAAAATTAACTCGGCTTATTTCGGTCAATATTACCTAACTGCCTAACTATCAACCTCCAATAAACCCGTATATACTTAAGTGTAAAATAGCACATAACTAAATAAAATATTTTATTTAGTTATTATTACTCATTTAAATCAAAAAATATAAAATTTATTATTATTTATCATTTTTCAAAATATCAAAATAAATTATTAGTACTGCTAATTTTTATCAAAATTTTATATCAATTTTCTCTCTTTTATTAAAACTTTATATCATAGTAAGATTTGTATTATTCCCTGTAACTACTCATTACCTTCGTGGTGTAGAGCAGCGCATAACGTTTACCATAACAAAACATGGTTGCTCACTTTTCATTGGTTGTTCACCCGAAAGAGCAACTCGGCGGTGTCCTAACAAAAATGCCCAACCGGCATGAAGCGAGTTAGGCGTTTTTGACCTTAGTGTACCGAAGGCGTCCTCTAATTTACAGGCGTACCTTTTAAGTTGGTTTCCAGATAATTCGTGTATTGCTGAAACAGTAAAAGCTGCGTACCAGCGCTATAAGCAACACCATGAGCACCGGGTGGATAAATTCTGAGATCGGCATCTTTCCCGGCGTCTTCAAGCGCATTTACCAGTTGGAAGGTATTCCGAACGTGCACATTTTCGTCCATCGTTGAGTGGGCAATGAACATCTTACCGGCAAGGTTCTTCGCGTAAGTCGACACAGCACTGACCTTGTACTTCTCTTCATTTTCGGGCAGCAGGCCCATGTAGCGTTCGGTATAAATCGAGTCATAAAGCCGCCAGTCCGTTACGGGAGCGCCGACAAGAGAGACCTTGAATACACCCGGATGGGTCAGCATCGTATAGCTGCTCATGTACCCGCCGTAGCTGTGCCCACGAATGGCCATCCGATTGGCATCTACCCAGGGTTGTTTGGCCAGGTAGGCGGCTGTTTCGGCGAAGTCCAGGCTCTCGTATTTCCCCAGCTTTTCATAGACTACTTTCTCAAACTCGCGGCCATAGCCTCCACTGCCCCGGTTATTTACCCCAACAACGATATAGCCCGTTTGCGCCAGCCATTGATGCCAGCCCGTGGTGGCAAAATCGTTATAGACCGACTGCGCTCCCGGGCCGCCATAAATATCCAGCATAACCGGATACTTTTTCGTCGGATCGAAGTCAAGCGGCTTAATGATCGAAATGTCGATCTGCTGCCCGTCAGATGTTTTGAAGCTACTTAATTCTTTAGGCGAATAGTCGTGACTGGCTATGTAATCTGCCACCCGCTTGTTCGTTTCCAGCGCTTTGATCAGTTGGCCTTTCGTATCGCGCAACTCCACCTGCGTGGGAGTCGACACGTTCGAATATTTGTCGATGAAGTACTGTCCATTAGGCGAAAAGTTGACCGCATGCCGACCCGGTATGGTCGTGAGCCGACGCTTATTTTTACCATCCACATCCGTTACAAACAACTGCCGTTCCATGGGCGATGCTTCTGTAGAGGTAAAATAGACTTTTCTGGTTTTTGGGTCGATATGATGAACATAGCTGACCTCCCATTTGCCACTGGTTACCGCATTGAGCAGTTTCCCGGTATAATCATAGCGATACAGATGGGCAAATCCATCCCGATCCGACACCCAATAAAACTCCTGAACACCCGCCGGAAAGTAAATCAGGTGATTGATTCCCGCAAAAAAGTCGAACACATCCACCCAGGTCGTCGACTTTTCTTCCATAATTTGTTTGGCTTCGCCCGTGCGGGCATTGGCCATAAACAGACGTAAATGATTCTGCTTGCGGTTCAGGTGCATCAGGGCAAGTTGCCCTTCCTGCGAAGTCCAGTAAATGCGTGGAATATAACCATCCTCCAGATTTACCTTCATCCATTGCTTTACCCCGCCTGGATTGGCCCCGCCTGGATTGGCTTTGTTGGCAATCTCAATCACACCAATACGAACTGTCGGGTTTTTGTCACCAACGCGCGGGTAGGGCAACGAGTCAAACTTTTCATCGAAGCCTTTGTAGTCCGTCAGTTTGTAAGTCGGAACCTGCCGCTCGTCGGACTGCCAGAAGGCAATGAACTTACTATCGGGCGACCACTCCCAGGCTTGGGCCAAACCAAATTCTTCTTCATAAGCCCAGCCAAATCGCCCGTTATAAAATGCCGCTTTGGCATCGTCGGTGAGTTGAGTTTCTTTTTGCGTGACGAAATCAAACACAAATAAATTACCACCCCGCTCATACCCAACCTTGCTACCATCGGGAGCGAGCTCGGCTGTCTGTGCATCTTTGGCCACTAGTTTCAGGCTCTTGTCAGCTACGGAATAAACGTAGTAATCGGACACCCCCGACCGCCGATACACGGGCCGGAAATTAGCCTGAAACAAAATATTTTTCGAGTCTTTTGACCATTGGAAAGACCCGTACGCAAACGGCTTATCGGTACCCGGAAACTTCAGTTGGCTCCCGTCGAAAATAACCCCCTCTTTTTGGTCCTTCGGGGATAGCGTCTTGATTGTATTCTGCCCATCAATGAACGAGAATTTAGTGCCGCCTTCGATCCAGTTTACACTGCGTGGGCCTGGTGAGCCAGCCAGTTGTCCGCCAGAAAATACGGCTTGTTGAAGATTTGTGTACCGTTGTTTGGCCTGTTGTGCGGTTGCCAGATGAGCAAACAGCAAAGCCATACTAAACAGCCAGCTGACTTTATTTCGATTGGTCATGAAGTGTATATTGAACTTATCAAAGATTCAAAGCTACTAAAAAAATGGATTTCATTTTTTACGGCAGATACCAGATTCTACTTGGGCCAGGTTACTTTTTTTAAGTATATTTCACGTTAAAACTTATTCATTTTTATTCACCGACCAACTATCTTACCTATGATAAACAGGTACTCCATCGTTGGCCAACGTATTCCTTATGTATGGATACTCTGGTTAACCCTGCTGTTTTGTACAAGCACATTCGCACAAAACGCACGCTTCACGATCAAAGGCCGCGTTACTGACGCGGACAAACTCGCGCTCCCCGGCACCACCGTGGTGATTGTTGGCACAACCCTTGGCACCACAACCGATGCGGATGGTAATTACACGTTCCCCGTAACTCTAAAACCTGGCCCGATAACGCTTGCGTTCACCGCCATCGGATACGAAACGCTTCGGCAAAACGTAACGCTCGGCAATGCGGAGCAGATCACAGCCAATGCTGAATTAGCGGCTGCCACAACCAATCTCGATGAAGTTGTCGTTACGGGCTCTACCCTCTCGGCACCCAAGCGCGAATTAGGCAACGCGATCAGCACGATCACCGGCTCAGCTTTACAGCAGAGCGGCTCGGCTAACCTGATCAATTCGTTGCAGGGCAAAGTACCGGGGGCTCAAATTACCCAGAACTCCGGCGACCCGGCGGGTGGCATCAGTATTCGTTTGCGGGGTATCAAATCGCTGGTTGGCTCATCGGATCCATTATATGTTGTGGATGGGGTGATCGTGAGTAACGCCAGCACCAACGTGTCGCAACTGGCGCTCTCCAATGATGTAGGCAATGCCAACGTAGGCCAGAACCGCCTGTCGGATATTAACCCCGACGATATTGCCACGCTAAACGTCATTAATGGCGCTGCCGCTGCCGCTCAGTATGGTTCACGGGCGGCCAATGGTGTCGTTATTATTACCACCAAGCGTGGCCAGACGGGCAAGGCACAAGTTTCGTTTTCGACGTCTTTCAACATCAATGAATTGCGTAAAAGCGTACCGGTCAATACGTATGGCAAGCAGTTTGGCTTTGCGGCCTTGCGGCTGTACCCAATCGGCGGTATTTCGGCGGCTCAGATTGCGGCCAATCCTGGCACAACGACGACCAATATCTACCGCGATGGGGCTTATACACCACTCGCTACGAATCTGGTCGATGTGCAGCGGTACAACTATTTCGACCAGATTTTTCGGACCGGCTACGGCACCGATAATAACCTGTCTGTTTCGGGCGGTCGCGACAATACACAGTATTACGTATCCTTTGGCTATTTGAAAAACGAGGGCATTATCAAAGGCACCGACTTCACGCGCTACAACCTCCGCGCTCGTGTCGACCAGCGGCTCGCCAGCTGGGCCAAAATATCGGTGGGGCTGAGCTACATCAATAGCCTGTCTAATGAGAAAGCCAACGGGAATGTGTTCTATAGCCCGATCAATTCGGTGAACATCACGAACAATATTTATGACATCACCAAGCGGGATGCCGCCGGCAACTTACAGGCCGTTGAGCCCACGCGCGTGAATCCATTGTCAACGATCGAGGATATGAAGTTTTCGCAGTCGGTGAGTCGCACCATCAACAGCGTCCAGTTGAACCTGACTCCTCTAAATGGACTGAGCGTCGACTACATTGTAGGGGTTGATGCCTATTCGCAGTTCGGCAAAAACTACATTCGCCCGTATCCCTATCAGGCAGTAGCCGGTTTACCTGCCGCCCGCTATCCGGGTGGCTTTGCGGCCACGGCAACCAACCAGTCGCTACAGTTTAATAACGACCTGAACGCCACCTACGAGCGGCAATTCAGCGATAAGTTCAAACTGAATGCCGCAATAGGGTATAGCTACCAGTACTTTCAGGCCGACTACACGATCAACAGCGGCCAAAATTTGTCGCCCTTTATCGAAACGGTCAGTGGAGCCAGCAATACAACCTACGCACTCGCCTACAACTTAGATCGCTTCAGCTTGAGCGGCTTATTTGCGCAGGCTACGTTTGGCTATAAGAATCTGGCGTTCATTACAGGAGCCGTTCGTCGCGATCAGTCATCGAAATTCTCGCCCACGCAGACCAACCAGTATTATCCAAAAGTGAGTGGTTCATTCATTGTGTCGGACCTTGATTTCTGGAAAAATATCTCTTCCAATAACGTCTTCAACAGTCTGAAACTACGGGCCAGTTATGGCGAAGCGGGTAACCTGTCGGGTATTGGCTCCTACGCTCGTTTTTATCAGTTCAACCCGGTCGGTTTCCTGGGCAAGAACACCGTTGTGCCGGGAACACAGCTGGCCAATCCCGACGTACAGCCTGAACGGATGGGCGAACTCGAAGGGGGCGCTGATCTGTCGTTCCTGAGTGGCCGGATTGGGTTGGGCATAACTGCTTATCATCAGAAAATTACAAATCTGGTAGTTAACCGGACGCTGGCACCAACGACGGGCGGAACAAGCATCGTCAACAATGTCGGCGAAATGGAGAACAAGGGCTTTGAAATTGTTCTGGACGCAACGCCCATTAAGTCCAAAGACTGGAACTGGGATGTTACCTTCATTTACAACCACAACCGGAATAAAGTCCTGAGCCTGGGTGGTCTGCCCATTATCAACCCCGATGCTTCGTCGGCGTCAGGAACACCGGTTAACCTGATTGTTGGGCAACCAGTGGGGGTCTTCTACGGCAGTGCCTATGCCCGGAATTCCGATGGCACTCTCCTGCTTTCACCTTCGGGCTTTCCACAGTCCGAACGGGCCAATGGCCAGGGCAATGGTGCCATTGATTACGTACCCGCCCGCAACTCCGATGGCTCGCTTGATGTCAGCAAGCCAACAGCCAACGTCATCATTGGCAACCCAAACCCAAAATGGACAGGCTCGTTCAGTACCAATCTATCCTACAAAAAGCTGACGTTGCATGTGCTGCTTGACATGGTTCAGGGTGTCGATGTCTTCAACGCCGATAAGCGTACTCGTCAGGGCGTAGGTCTGGGCGACTATGCCGAACAGGAACTACGCGGTACCTTACCGCGCGGCTACATCTTTGGCGTCTATAATACGCAGGAATTCCGGGTCGATCCGGGTTCATACACTAAGCTGCGTGAGGTATCGCTCAACTATACGCTGCCTACATTTATCAAGAGTATCAGCCGGCTCAACATAGCGTTCGTTGGCCGTAACCTGTACTCCTGGGACAAGTACACGGGCTTCGACCCGGAAACCAACGCAGGAGGCAACAATGATCTCTTACGTGGTATCGACTTCGGAAACGTCCCCATTCCACGCACCTATCAACTTAAACTGTCGGCGACATTTTAATCATGAAAAAAACACTGATACCAATCCTCCTTACGGGTCTTATGCTCACGCAGAGCGCCTGCAATAAGGAATATCTGAATCCCAGCTCCATTAGTCAGGCGCAGGCCGTTAGTTCGCCGGACGGGCTAATGACGCTTTGCAATGGCCTTCAATACCGCTATACGACGGGTGGAGCGTTGAGCGTATTATATGCCAGCACCGCCGGTAGTGGTCTGACGACGCGGGAAGATTTCGTGTTAAATGTAGGCAATGCCGATGAAGCGAATCTGGCGCTGGGTGCCAGCAACGTCAATAACATCAATAGTGTAGTTCGTAATCTCTGGACACAAAGTCATCTGGTACGCTCAAACGCCGAACTGATCCTGGCCAATACGGGTGTGGTATCGGATGCCGGGACAAAAAGCGGCATTGTTGGCTATGGGTCGATCTTCCGGGCGTTATCACTGGGCACACTGGGCCTATTTTTTGAGCAGTCACCAATCACAACCGGTAACAATGTTCCGTTTGTGCCTCGGGCGCAGGTGTTCAAAGAAGCGATCACCACCCTCGAAACAGCGGCCACGCAGGTCGCCAGTGCACCCGTTTCGGCTGATTTTGCGGGGAAAATCGTGACTGGCATCGACATTGCCAACACCATTCAGGCCCTGATTGCCCGGTATGCCCTGTTTTCGGGTGATTATGATAAAGCCCTGGCGGCTGCAGCAAAAGTTGATCTGAGTAAAAAATCGGTTTTCAACTTTGATGATAACACGCGCAACCCATTGTTCGAATACACCTTTGGCAACCTGAACGTGTTTCAGCCAACCAATGCCAGCCTTGGTCTGACAGGTACGCTGACGCCCGATGCAGCCGATAAACGGATTGGTTTTTTAACTAAAGTAAGTTCGAATCCGGCGGTTGCGCCAGTCATTGCAACGGCATTCTATACAGCCAACAACGCAGCCGTTCCGGTTTATCTGCCCGGCGAGGTTTTGCTCATTCAGGCCGAAGCGTATGCGCGTAAAGGTGATCTGGCGAACGCCGTGACCTCGCTCAACAAAGTGCTGACGAAAACAGCGACTCAGGATGCCTTTGGATTAGGAGCCGCGTTGCCCACTTATTCGGGTGCACAAACGGCCGATGCTATCTTGACGGAAATTTACCGGAATCGCCAGATTGAGCTGGCTTATCAGGGATTTCGCCTGGAAGACAGCCGCCGGTTCAACCGTCCGGGACCCGGCGCAACCGGTGCCGAACGGAACCGGAATTTCTTCCCATACCCGTTAACGGAGCGTAACAACAACACAAATACGCCCACCGATCCAGCAAACTAAGCGCAGTAAAACAGGAAAGGGAATCGGGAGACGATAGGAGTTACTACTTCCTTGTGTCTCCCGATTCCCTTTCCTGTTTTACTACGCTTAGAATTTTACGGGTAAGCCCGTTCGGGTTGATTCGTAAATAGCCTGGAAAAGAGCTACGACCTTCCGGCCGTCTTCGCCCGTTACGGAAGGCGCCCGACCAGCGCGAATAGCCTCGCAAAACTCAGCGATCTGAATGCCGAAATAATGGACGGTCGCGTCGATTGTGTTGAAAAATGCAGTATCGTCGGCAATGAATTGCGCCAGTAAATTTTCCTCGCCCGGTATTGTCCAGAGGTCATTGACGGGTGGATCGGTAATGGTCGACATACCGGCAATAAACAACGCTCCACCATCCGTTTGAATACCTACCGATGCCCCGTTTTGCCCATGCACATGGACTTTTCCGAAGATGCCCGGCTTCTGCGAATTGCTGACGATGATATTGCCCAGACCGCCATTTTTAAATTTCACGATGGCCAGAGCGGTATCATCCACCTCAATGTAGGGGTGGTTCAGGTTGCGCCAGACCCCATATACTTCGTCGATTTCGCCCATGTACCAGAGCAGTAAGTCCAACTGGTGGGGCGATTGATTGACCAGAACGCCCCCACCCTCTTCGGCCCAGGTTCCACGCCAGGCATCACTTTGGTAGTAAGCCTCGCTGCGCCAGCCCAACATTTGAATCGTTCCGAGTACCGGTGTTCCTAGTTTACTCGCATCAATGGCTTGTCGGATGCGCTGGCTGGGCTCATAAAACCGGCGCTGGCTAATGACGCCCAACTGACGGTTATTGCGTTTGGCCGCGTCGATCATGGCATCACAGTCTTCGAGCGTCGACGCCAGTGGCTTCTCGACCAACACGTGCGACCCGGCATTGAGGGCCGCCACGGTGGGTTCACGGTGGGCCGGGTGGGTTGTGCAAACAAGGCAGAGATCGACGTTTTCCCGGTCGACCATATCGTACACGTCGCTATAAGCGCGAATACCGTATTGATTGGCGAAGTCTTCCGCTTTTTGATAGGTACGGCCATAAACGGCAACTAATTCGGCATCGGGTGTTTCCAAAACGGCTTTCGCGTGGAGATGGGCCACTTTACCGGGGCCAATGATGGCAATGCGTATGGGATCAGGCATAGTTTTAAAACGTATTCCAACGAAATGCGTTTTCTGAAGGTCTTCTACTCAAAGGGACTCAAAAAAGCCTGCTCCTTATGGCTTCAAGACGACTTTGATCAAGCCCTTCTCTTTAGCATAAAGTCGTTTGAACCAGTCAGCCCCTTCTTCGAGCGGCACTTCGGCGCTCAGGATCGCTTCGACATTGATCCGGCCGGATGAGATCAGGGCCAGTGCGCCTTCGTATTCGCCGTTGATGGCGCAGGAACCCTGCAACCGCAATTGTCGGGTCACGACGGCTTGTAATGGAATCTCGACCGTGGGAGCCAGATTGCCAACCAGTGTCACGGTCGCACCTTTCCGGACGCAGTCAATGGCCGTTTTAACCGTTGGGCCAGCCCCCACAACTTCAAAGGAAACATCGGCCCCACGACCGTGCGTAAGATTTTGAACCTGAGTGAGTACATCAGCCTGCTGAGGGTCTGTGGCTCCGGCATTGATCGTATGCGTAGCGCCCAGCTTCTGCGCCAGTGCGAGCCGGTCATCGTCTAAATCGATGGCAATGACGGTCCCACAGCCAGCGAGTTTAAGCGCCTGAATAACAAAAAGCCCAATCATGCCCGCGCCAACCACCACCGCTGAATCATTGATCTGAATGGGTGTCAAACTGACTGCATGAAGTGCCACCGCCACCGGTTCGACCAGCGCGGCCTGGGTAAAGCTGACATTTTCGGGAATAGCGTAAAGAATATGCTGTGGCACCGCGACATACTCGGCAAAGGCACCATTGCGCTTGAAGTCCGGCGTCGACACACCCACGACTTCGCGGCCGTCGCTGAGGTTATACTGTCCCCGCCGACTATACCAGTCATCGAGGGCATACACCGTTGAGTCGAAGGTAACGCGGTCGCCGGTGGCCCAGTTGCGTACATCACTCCCTACTTCGGCGATAATTCCACTGGCTTCATGTCCCATGACAATAGGCGGAATGCGCCGACCGCTGCTGCCATCCATGCCATGCACATCGGAGCCGCAAATGCCGACAGCCTTCACCCGAACCAATACCTCGCTGGGCCGAATAGCTGGTTTAGGAACATCCTGTAAATCGAACTGATTATATTGAGTAAGAACGAGCGCTTTCATGAGTAGTGCGAACATCCTGTCCGCTGGAATAATGACTTTTTCGTTTTATAAAGCGGCCAGCCTGTCGGAATGCCGCATCACCGCGTTACTGTTTCTGATAAATCTTAACGAATGCGTCAACGGGTATCTGTTCATAATCACCGGCCTGTAAGCTCGGATTAATTTCGTAGGTAACAACCTCATCAATCGCATCCGGCGTTTCACCAAACAATTTGCTGGTAGCGACAGCGCTGTATTTCTTCTTAATCCGAATCAGGCGCAAATCAGGCTCTTTTCCCCAGGCAGGATTGTCACCTAACACTAACTGGATTTTTGCCCAATCGTTAAAAAAGTATTCCTGTAGTAAGGGAATAATCCGGTTACGGAATACGTCGCACAGATCAGCGTGGGTTTCAACGCCGGTTAAATAGGCATGCCCGATCTGATGATCACGATCCAGTAAATACTCGATTCGTTCGTTGATTGTGCGTAGCAACTGACTCAAGTCGACCTCACCAATGACGCCCAAAAGGGATGGGTCGGGCAGCATTTCGCGAAACGAAAATCGTCGTCGCAGAGCAATGTCCAGCAGAGCAATTGATCGGTCGGTGGTGTTCATGGTAGCCACGATGAACAGATTCGACGGTACCCCAAATCGCTCCTGCGAGTAGGGCAAGGTCAACGAAAGTTCATTCTCAGCACCAAGTCGTTTGTCGGTTTCGAGGAGTGTAATCAACTCACCAAATACGCTGGCGACATTGGCCCGGTTGACCTCATCAATCAGCAAATAATAAACGGGCGCTTTTTTCAGCTTCCGGCTTCGGTTTTCCGGCGAGTCGTGCAGGCAATCGGCCAATGTGCCATAACCCGCCTGCTGAACGGCACAAACACAGGCTTTATAAAAAATCCCCTTACGGATCCGGTAGCTCATTTGCCCGTTGAACACTTCCGGCCGAATCCCCTCCACAAACTCTTCGTAGCTGTAGGATGGGTGGAACGTGATAAATGCGTTATTCTCCCGCAGATACGGCTGCAACGCATGCGTCTTCCCCGTACCGGGTGGCCCAAACAGGATCAGGTTTTGCGACTGAGCAGGTTTTCCCGGCTCAACGTCATACTCCGCTTCCGGCTCTTCGACGGCCATACCGTCCAGCAACCGGTCGTTTAGCGTCGGGTCGTCAGCCAGCCGCATCAGTTCTGTCAGAAAAGCTTCGTCTTCGGCCGCCCGATACACATCGGCGTTATGACGGGCAGAATGTGGTCCCCGCTTGCTACTCTCGACCAGTTCGAGCAGGCAGTCTTCCCAGCAGGTCCGCAAAGCGGGCTGGTAAAGCAGGTGAACATTCGATTGACCAATGATGACGGCCAGGTAATCGGACTTTTCGGTTAGTGGCTCGAAAACCAGTTCTTCTATACTGTTCAGCCGATCCTGACAGGATTTCTTAACCGTCAGGTGATACTCTACTTCACCCCCACGTGGCGTCACACGGCGTGGTCGCTGGATGCGAAGTGCCTGAAAATAATTGATATTGGCAATGATCGCCGTTTTTTCCTGCCGCACGGTGAATGCCAGCCGGGCATCGCCATTGGGCAGGTTGACAATATCGATCAACTCCTTCAACAACCCAAAGAACCGCCGGACAGCTTCGGGATGACCAATGTCACGAATACGGTCAATGAGTGTTTGTTGCGGGGTATCAGTCAAAACAGGAAAGAGAAATTGTCGTTTACGAATTTACGAGATTTTGGGTGGTTTACCGTTAATTTATTTGATGTACTGACAATCAACTCCTACGCCAAATAACTGCCAATACTCACTACATCGGCAAACACACCGGAGGCCGTTACTTCGGCGCCGGCGCCAGGACCTTTTATCACAAGCGGCCGGTCTTTGTACCGTTCCGTGGTGAAGGAAACAATGTTATCCGCACCAGTCAGTTGATAGAACGGGTGATCCGCGTCGACTGGCCGGAGGCCGATTGTCGCTTTGTTGTTCTCGAAGCTGGCAACGAATCGAAGTTTTTCTCCCCGCTCGTGTGCTTCGCGAAGTAAGTTCTCGAAATAATCGTTGTTGCGTTCCAGTTCCGTAAAGAAAGCCGGAATCGTGGGCGCGTCCAGGCACGACTGCGGCAAGAGATTGTTGATGGTTACATCGTCCGGTTCCAGGGGGAAGCCTGCTTCACGCGCCAGAATCAGGATTTTCCGGGCCACATCCTGACCGTTTAGATCATCGCGGGGATCGGGCTCGGTATACCCCTTTTCTTTAGCCTCCCGCACAACATCGGCAAAGGAAAGGCCGGGCCGGAAGGTGTTGAAAATGAACGACAGCGTACCCGACAGGATTGCTTCGATTTTCAGGAAGCGATCACCGGAGGTCATCAGCCCCTGCACCGTGTTGATGATGGGCAAACCAGCACCCACGTTGGTCTCATAAAGAAACTTAACGCCCCGGTTAAGGGCCGTACGCTGCAACCGCCGGTATTCACTGTATGAGCCGGAATTAGCTACTTTATTGGGCGTGACAACCGAGATGTTGGCATCCAGCAGTGACTCGTAGAACTGCACAATGTCTTTATCCGATGTGCAGTCGATAAAGACCGAATTGGGCAGGTTATAATCTTTGATTTTCTCCACAAAAGCAGGTAAGGACGTCGTTACGCCGTCTGTGAGCAGGCGCTCCTGCCAGCCGTCCAAGGCAACCCCTTTCGTATCGAGCACCATCTTCTTGGTATTCGTCATACCTACCACACAAACTTTCAGCAGTTTCTCCGTGCGTAAGTATTCCGACTGATCGAAAATCTGTTTCAGCAGCGTTTTACCGATCAGGCCCGTCCCAACCAGATACAGGTTTAGGACTCTGGCTTCGGACTGGAAGAAGATGTTGTGCAGCGAGTTGAGTGCTTTGGAGAGGTTATTTTTGTTGATCACCACCGAGATGTTGATCTCCGACGACCCCTGCGCAACGGCGATAATGTTGACCCCGTTTTTGCCCAGCACCGAGAACAGTTTCCCGGCAATACCGGAGCTTTTCTTCATCCCCTCCCCAACCGTGGCAATGACCGACAAATCGCGTTCGATAGCGATGTTGTCGATATGCCCATGTGCGATTTCAGTAGCAAATTCAGCATCTAAAATAGCTTTTACGTTTTCGGCTCCACGCGGGTCGATGGCGAAGCAAATCGAGTGCTCCGAGGAAGCCTGCGAGATCAGAATAACGCTGATTTTGTGCGCAGCCAATACGCCAAATAATTTGGCTGATACGCCCGCCACGCCAATCATACCGGAACCCTGCACGTTTACGAGGGCAATGTCGTCGATACTTGAAATACCCGTTATGGTATACTGACGACGTTCGGCGGTGCGGCTAACGATGGTACCTTCGTGCGTTGGGTTGAAGGTGTTCAGCACTCGAACCGGGATGTTGCGGGCAAAAGCCGGTTGCAAACTGGGCGGGTAAATTACCTTGGCCCCGAAATGCGAAAGCTCCATGGCTTCGGCATAGGTAATGGTCGGAATATTGAACGCGTTGGGCACTTTGCGGGGATCGGCGGTCATCATGCCATCCACGTCAGTCCAGATATCGATGACGGTAGCATTCAGCGCGGCACCCAGAATGGAGGCCGTATAATCTGAACCACCACGACCCAGCGTTGTCGTCTCATTTTTCTCGGTCGAACCAATGAAGCCCGTCACCAGTTGAAGGTCAGTAACTTTGGCAAAATGATCCTGAATGAGTTGGTTGGTGAGCGTATAATTTACGTCAGCCTGCCCAAACTGCGCGTCGGTTTTAATGATTTTGCGCGCATCACAAAACTGCGCCGGAATGCCCCGACTTTTCACACATTCGGTAATGACCGTTGTCGACAGGCGTTCGCCGAAACTGGTGATCAGATCATGGGTCCGTAAGGATAGCTCCCGAATGAGCGAGACGCCCCGCAGCAAATCTTCCAGTTCGTTGATAATACCCCGAACATGGGCAAACACTTTACTCTGCTCTTTTATCGGAATCAGCGCCTTGACCACATTGAAGTGGCGATCTTCAATTCGCCGAACCAGTTCCATATAGTCGGTTTCTCCCGTTGTCGCCATGCGGCCGATCTCAATCAGCTGATTGGTAATACCGCCCATCGCCGAAAAAACGACCGTTATTTGATCACCGTGCTGCCGATGATTTTCAATGATCTGGATAACCTGCTTTATACTTTCTACGGACCCTACCGAGGTACCGCCAAATTTAAGAACCTGCATTACTACGAAAGCGAAAGAGTGAGCGAGCGAACGAGTGGGCCATCGATAAGACGGCGACTCGATTCGCGCAAGTTAATGATGACGATGTTGATGAGGGTAGTTTTGGAGTGCAAAGATAACATGGCAGGCAGATTTTCGGGTGTTTACCCGGCACGACTTTCATGGCGGTCGATGTACGGGTGGCTGGTCATCGTCAAACCAGTTGAAGCATCGGTCGAAACGAAATCC
This sequence comes from Spirosoma horti, assembly GCF_054776595.1. Lineage (NCBI taxonomy): Bacteria > Pseudomonadati > Bacteroidota > Cytophagia > Cytophagales > Cytophagaceae > Spirosoma > Spirosoma horti. The sequence goes on along the minus strand of NZ_BAAHBQ010000002.1, from coordinate 583,270 downwards.
TTATCAATAGAAAAAGCGCCCGATGTTGGGCGCTTTTTCTATTGATAAAAAATCTCTTTGCCGTTAAGCTGCCGTAGGCACCACATCCGTTTGATGCAGGATAAGTAAGCCTGCGCCAAGAGCCAGCGCATCTTCGGCCAGAGCAACCAGTGGATCGGGCAACTCTTTTTCGTGCGTTAGCCAGTGTCGCAACTGAAAAAAAGCAAACGAGCCAACCGCAGCACCCAGCGCCCCGGCAAGACCACCATACGCCAACGATTGTCCATCGGCCTGCGTAAGTGCGGCTCCCGATAGAGCCCCTGACGCCAAACGACCCGATATTTGTGGCCAGCCCGTCCGATCAGGCGCACTGGGCAGTTTATCACCAATCAATTCGCCACCAGCCAGCACGGCCAGCGTGGTCGCTGTTTTCGGAGAGGTCATAAACGCTAATGGCGAATCAGACAGCGGGCCCGGCTTTATGTTCGACACGTTATGGCTTACCAAAGCCGGAGCCATCATGCTACGCATGCCAGCGATAATACCAATCTGAAAGGCCGTCAAGTAAGTTCGAATCATGATTATTTTATACTATGTATATGAAGCAAACCGGAACCAAACGCCTTTGTTCCCGACCCTCTCAATGATCTGAATGGTTTGAATAACGGTCACGAATACGTTAGTTATCCATTCTATTTTTTGTCCAGGCCATTCGTGTAAGCAGCCCGTATCTGACTTCTAAAGCACTCTTCGGGCCAGTTTCTTCATTAAAATAAATCCAAATTAGACAGGAGGCCGTAAGTGTGTCGAACTGTCTGGTCAAATAGCAGTTGTATTGACACACTTAGATTATACTACGTTATGAGCAAGCAACAGAATGAATCGGGCCTGACCATGCTTCCAGGCCAATTGGAGCCGGTGATGGTCGGTCGTCGGTTATTTCTGCGTTACGCAGGCGCTTTTGCTGCGGGGGGCGTTATTCTGGCATCCTGCAAGGATGGTGAAGAAAACCCAACGACAGTGATGGCCGCAGTTGATTTGGGAACGGGCGATGTCGGTATTTTAAACTACGCGTTTGCCCTGGAGCAACTGGAAGCCGCTTTTTACACCCAAGTTCTTACTACGCCTTACAGTGGCATGACGGATGCGGAAAAAGCCATTCTGACCGATATTCGCGATCACGAAATTATTCACCGCGAATTCTTCAAGGCAGCCATTCCAGCCGCCAGTCGTATTGCCGATCTGGTACCGAATTTCACTAGCGTCAACTTCGGTGACCGGGCCAGCGTATTGGGAACGGCCAAGGCATTCGAAGATCTGGGCGTATCCGCCTACAATGGTGCAGGTCCATTAATTACAGATGTGAATTACCTGGCGCTCGCGGGTAAGATTGTATCGGTAGAAGCGCGTCACGCAGCCGCTATCCGCGATTTGCTGAATCCAAAATCAGCCGACTTCGCTGGCGACGATGTGGTCACGCCAAGCAACGGACTCGATGTGTCCAATGCTCCATCGGTTGTGCTGCCCATCGCGCAGAACTACGTGAAAACGCAAATCACGGCCACCAATCTTCCCAAGTAAACCTGACACAACGCCATGAATCTATTTAATTTAATTTCCGATATTGAAAAAGTTGATCCCGAAATCAGCGAGCGTTACAGCTTCTATTCTCGCCGGAATCTTCTCAAATTTGGCTCCAAGCTGGCAGCCGCCGGTATTCCAACCTTGGTTGCCGCTAGTTTGAATAAAGCCCTTGCGCAATCGGCGGCTCCTTCGCAGGCAGCCATCGACGTGCTGAACTTTGCCCTCACGCTTGAATACCTGGAGGACGAATTTTACCGTACCGGACTATCAACGGCAGGCCTGGTTCCGGCTTCCGATCAGACTGTTATCAACCAGATCAGCAAACACGAGACGGCACACGTTGCCCTGCTGAAAAGTGCTCTGGGTGCAGCCGCTATTGCCAAACCGACATTCAAATATCCAGCGGGTACATTTGCCACCTACGCCACCTTCCTGGCGACAGCCCGTGTTCTGGAAGATACTGGGGTTCAGGCTTATAAAGGCCAGGCCGGTAACCTGATCAACGACAAAGGCATTTTAAAGACTGCCCTTCAGATTCACTCCGTTGAAGCCCGGCACGCGTCGGAAGTTCGCCGGATACTGGGTATGAAAGGCTGGGTTTCTGACCCAACACAAACCACGTTCACACAGGGCGGTGTTAATTTGAAAACACTGCCAAACGTAACGGGCATTTCGGATGATAATTTCCGTGGCGCCTTCGACGAGCCACTGACCAAAGCGCAGGTTTTAGCTGCTGCGGGACCGTTCTTGGGGTAAAACTCATATATAGGGAGGCCGGGAAACCGGCAGGGTGACGGAAGGCATCGGGGATTTTCTCCGGTGCCTTTTTTTGTGCTTCATTCTCTCCAGTCCGTCTCTTTAGTTATAAACGGCCTGAAAGAATTCATCTACTTTGTGTTGATCTTCCGGAAAGTTATAGACCTCTATTATTTTTCCTTCCTTAATTTTCCAAAGTAAACACGACATCCCTTTAAAAGTAGGTATTTCAGACCCTGTAGTCCAGTTCTCGTGGCAGTCAATCACATACTGATCGTTGACGCCCATCACAATAGGGCTGGCTTGAAAAGCAGCTTTGCCTAATTGAGAAAAATAAGCCATAACTTCATCAACGCCGACTTTTACGCCACTCAACGGATGTTTGCCAGGAATGATCCACCGGATGTTAGGTGAAAGAATTTCTTTTATTGACTCCTGATCATTCGTCGCGTAAGCTTGAAAAAAACGATTAACAAGGCCAAGGTTGGGATGAGACTGTATCATAAATTGTGCAGTAGTGTAAACTTGACGACAAAATTATATACACCAACTTTGGAGAAATTACGAAAAACGGACAAACTTTTGTTCATATCGGCCATGTCCAGACAATTTGTAAGTTGTGCTTCTATCACCGATCAGCATTCAGACTCATTTATTAGCTACCATCAACAACTGGGTTGCTTTTACTCAGATTGGCACCAGCATCCATTGGGCCAGCTTGTTTATGCCGAGAATGGCTGTATTCATGTGAATAGTGAAGGCAAGAAGATACTCCTCCCCGGTTGGTATGGGGCCTGGATTCCGCCCGGCACCTATCATGAAATATGGTCTGATAGTCCACAATTACATATGCGAGCGGTATGCTTCCCAATAGCACATCCCGAGGTTTCTCTGCATCCCCAGCTGGCGGTATTCCCCGTTTCTCCGTTGCTCAGGGAAATGATTCGATACACAGAAAAATGGACTCAGAGCAGTCAACAGTCTTCACAGGCCACTACCCTAATACAAGCCCTGCAAGATTTGTTACCGGAAGAAATCGCCAACGCCATTCCCATTTGCCTACCGTCGACAAGTCATACAAAGCTGGCTCAGACACTCGATTATATCCAGCAACACCTACACGAAAAAATTAGTATTCTGCAGATAGCCCGTCATTTTGGTTTCTCGGTTCGTTCATTGACCCGTCTGTTTACCAAACAGATAGGCATCTCTTACGCAAGTTATTGCAAAATAGCCCGGATTATGAAAGCATTGGAGTTGATTGAAATTGGCATTGATAATGTCTCAGAGCTAGCCGAACGTGTTGGTTATGAAAGCCTGTCTACTTTCAGCAACAACTTTCTGGATGTCTGCGGCAACCGTCCGCTACACTTTATTCACCAAAAAAGACGGTAAAAGAGCTAACTTTCTGATCTGACCGACACGAACAAGATACGCACTATCCATTTATGCAATTCCCTGTGCTCTAAAAGTCGTGTTCTGTACGTTGTAAATTCATTCGCGTTGGCGGCAAGCCTTATGAAATTTTTCCGTATCCTCCTGAAAGTCCTGCTGGGACTCGTTGTCATTATTCTGCTTTTTCTGGCTGTTAGCCTGGCTCCGGTCGATGAAACGCCTTACCAGCAGATGCCCTATTATACGCAAACCAAAGAGCGGCTGGCGCAACTGCCCGCTCCCTCAACGCCCAAAGCACCCCTCCGGGCCGGTTGGGCAAAAGCCAACATCACGCCCCCCTATTCGACACCGACGGGTGGGTATGGTGCCCGGCGTGGTAAGCACTGGCATGTGGTGGCCGACTCTATTTTTGCCCGCGCCATCGTTCTCGACAATGGCGGGACCAAAGTCGCTGTAGTGGGGCTCGACCTGCTGATTACGCCCCCAACGGTGGTCGAGGCCCTTAAAAAACGGCTACCCGAACTGGGGCTGCGCTGGGAGAATGTCTACATGGGCGCTATTCACTCGCACAACAGTGTAGGCGGTTGGGCACCGGGCATCGTCGGCCAGTTAATTGCCGGTGGCTACGACGAAAAAATCGTCACCCGCGTGACCGACGGTATCCTGACCGCCATTCGGAATGCGCAAAGCAATATGGCTCCGGTAGAAATAGGCTTCGGCCAGACCGATGCCAGTGACCACATTTACAACCGCATTGGCTTTTCGGGGCCAACCCAGCCACTCGACGGGATGATTCGCCTGCTCAAACTGAAGAAAGAAACCGGCGAATCGGCTTTGCTGTGTACGTTTGCCGGGCACGCAACCCTGTACGAAGATAGTATGTGGAATTACCTCAGCCGCGATTATCCCGGTTCGCTGGTGGATCGACTCGAAAAGAAATCGGCTGATTTCGCCGTGTTTATGGCGGGGGCCGTTGGCAGCACCGGTCCACAGGCGCGTGGCAAAACCGACTTTCAGGAAATCCGCAATTATGCCGGCGATCTGGCGCTTCGCATCGAACGAACGGTTCCTCAAATTCAGACCCGACCCGATAGCGCGCTGGCCATTCTTACACTTCCGCTGGGTTTGCGCGAACCGCATCCGCGCGTTATTGGCAACTGGCGCGTGCGTCCCTGGCTTTTCTATGCCGTCTATGGCGACTATCCCTCCGATCTGAAAGCCCTGCGCATCGGCAAAACCGTACTCCTCGGCACCCCCTGCGATTACTCAGGCGAATTCGTGGCCGACTTCAACCCACTAGCCACTCAAAAAGGCGTTAACCTGATGGTGACCAGCTTCGATGGCGGCTACATTGGCTACGTAACCCCCGACCGGTATTATAACCGGACGACCTACGAAACCCGCGACATGAACTGGTTCGGCCCCTATAACGGAGCGTATTTTGAAGAAATGATGATGGGGCTGTTAAAGAAGATATAAATAAAAAATCAGCTGACACTGTTGGTCATACGCTTCTTTTTTATCAAAACCATGCTTGTTCGAACAGCATTCATTACCGCTCTGCTCTTCAGCTTACTAGCCGTCACGAGGCACGAAGAACCATCCGCAGTCATTCGGATTAATCTGCTCGGTTATCGACCAAGTAGCCCAAAAATAGCTGTTTGGGGAAGCCTGACGGACAAGACAGTAGATAAATTTGATCTCGTCGATGAGCGGACGAATCAGGTTAGTCAGCAGCTACCGGCGGGTCGGGCGTTTGGGGCCTATGGGCCGTTTAAGGAAACTTATCGGCTCGATTTTTCAACCGTTCAAAAGCCCGGCCGCTATTACCTGCGGACGCCAGACGGTGCCCGGTCGCCGGGTTTTCGCATTGGCGAGGATGTCTATGCCGGAGCGGCCGATTTTTGTTTGCGGTATATGCGTCAGCAGCGGAGCGGCTATAATCCCTTCCTGAAAGACTCCTGCCATACCCACGATGGCTACACCATGTATGGCCCCATGCCCGATAGCACGCACATCGACGCGTCGGGGGGCTGGCACGATGCGTCGGATTACTTGCAGTATGTAACAACGTCCGCCAATGCAACATACCACCTGCTGGCTGCGGCCCGTGACTTCCCGACGGCCTTTGGCGATCAGGTTCAGGCGAATGGGTTACTGGGTGTTAATGGACAACCTGATGTGCTGGATGAAGCCCGGTGGGGGCTCGACTGGTTACTGAAAATGCACCCTACTGATACGTGGCTCTTCAATCAGCTTGGCGACGACCGCGACCACTCGGCGATGCGGATTCCCAAGCTTGACAGTATGTATGGAAAAGGGGCCGAGCGTCCTGTTTACTTTGCTACTGGTCAGCCACAAGGGTTATTCAACCATAAAAACCGAGCAACGGGCGTAGCGTCAACGGCCGGAAAAGTGAGCAGCGCCTTCGCCCTTGGATATCAACTATTTCGGAACCGTAAATCTGACTATGTTAAACAAGAGTACGTCGACAAACTACGGCAGCGGGCACAGTCGGCGTATCGGTTGGGGTTGGCAAAGCCCGGCAATTGCCAGACAGCTCCCGGCCGGGCACCCTATTTTTATGAAGAAGACAACTATACCGATGATATGGAATTGGCTACCGTTGAACTGCTCAATGCGACGGGGCCAACGGGTGCTCAGGCTAGTTCTCTACGCAACACCGCCCTGGCTTTCGCCCGCCGGGAGCCGGTTACGCCCTGGATGCTGAACGATACAGCACGACACTACCAGTGGTATCCGTTTGTCAATATTGGGCATGCAGAACTGGCAAAAAAACTGCCCGCAACTACCCGAAAAACCGTTACCGATTTTTACAAATCGGGGATTGAACTGGTCTGGCAGCGGGCCGGCAGGAATGCATTTTATCGGGGCGTTCCCTTTATCTGGTGCAGTAATAACCTGACCACGTCGTTCGCGACACAGTGCTTCTGGTATCGTCAACTCACCCACGACGATCAGTTCGCGGCTCTCGAACAGGCCAACTTCGACTGGCTGTTTGGCTGCAATCCATGGGGAACAAGTTTTGTCTATGGCTTACCGGCCAATGCCGACACGCCGGAAGATCCCCATTCGGCTTTCACTCACTTGAAAGGCTATCCCATTGACGGCGGACTTGTAGACGGCCCCGTGCGTGGCAGCATTTACGGCAACCTGATTGGTATCACGCTGCACGAACCCGATGAATATGCGTCCTTCCAGAGCCCGGTAGCGGTCTATCACGATGACTATGGCGATTATAGTACTAACGAACCAACTATGGACGGTACAGCCTCGCTCATTTATCTGCTGGCAGCCAAACACGCCGAGAAACGTACACCATCTCCAAAAGTGAGTGGTTCAAAAAAAGTAAACCCGCCGGTTAACAAAGTAAGTCAGAAACCTACCGCCGAATCGAAATCAACGTATTTCAAAGGCGCTAAAATAAGGGTTGATACCACCGCCCGTCGATTTTCGCTGGTATTTACCGGCGATGAATTTGCCGACGGCGGATTTATCATTGCTCGGACGTTGCGAAAGCATCACGTCCGGGCTTCTTTTTTTCTAACCGGACGCTTTTTGCGCAACCCTGCGTTTTCTTCATTAATAAAACAACTCAGGCAGGATGGGCATTACATTGGCCCTCACTCCGATCAACACCTGTTGTATTGCGATTGGGAAAAGCGCGACAGTTTGCTGGTAAGTCAGGCTCAATTCAGGGCTGATCTGCGGGCCAATTACGCAGCGCTACGTCTTTACGGACAGGCTAAGGCCAAAGCGAACTTGTTTTTACCGCCCTACGAGTGGTATAACGACAGCATTGCCACCTGGACCAAGGCGGAAGGAGTGCAGTTAATCAACTATACACCGGGCACGCTTAGCCATGCTGATTACACCATCCCCTTGGATCGGAACTACCGAAGCAGTGCAACCATTCTTCAATCCATTCGCACGTATGAGCAGCAAAAACCGGCGGGATTGAATGGTTTTATCTTGTTGATGCACATAGGCACAGCACCCGCCCGAACGGACAAGCTCTACTCACACCTGGACGGTTTTTTAACTGAGTTTGGGCAAAAAGGGTATGCGCTTGTTCGAATTGACGAGCTATAAATGGTTTTTGATTAAGCCTTATAAGGCCCTTGTCCGTTTAGGAAACAAGGGAACATAAGTGACCCTAATTATCTAAAAACTTTACGCTTAAAAGTCAGTTGATAGCATACCAGATTGTCAACGATTTAGTTGATATCTGTTTACTCAACAACTGATCTTTTCGTATGCGTACGCTCGTGTTTTTTTTAGCGGCCAGCCTGACTGGCTCCATTTGTATCGCGCAAAGCGATACGGCCAGAATAGTGCAGCAAACTCAACAGGAACCCGTTGAAAGACAGGTCGCTATTCCGGGTGTCGACACGCCCATATCGGGTGGCGGCATGACGGCTCAAACGCCCATGAATCCAGTTCCTCCTGTACAAAACAATAAAAAGAGGAAAACCCTGCCACCCAGCGATCCCCGTGCGTTTGGCGTGTCGGTGCCGGTTGGCAAGGCAAAACGGGATACTTTATAAAGAGATGAGACGATCTGCTATCGCGTCGACGGCCGCAGATCGTCTCGTCTCTGGTCAGCTTGTTGGTTTATCCGGCAGCGGAGCGGAGGCATGAAACTCCTCGTAAATCCGGTGCATGTAATCGTCCAGCAGCGTTCGAATACGGGACCGATCCTCCGATTGAACAATTAAACCGACATGGTATTCACGGTTCATGCGCCAGAAAATTTCCGGTTCGGAAAACACCGATAAATCGGGCCACTGCTGGCGGGCCAGCGAGACAATGAGCCCCGAATGACCGCCATTATCCGTGGGCGGCAAATAATGTTCCTTGCGAGCCATGGCCGTCTCGAGCTTGGCCCACTCCCGCCATAAGTTTACGCCCGAAGCAGCCTCGACCATTTCGGCAATGTGCGCTCCCCCAACGCGGGATGCCGTTTCCAGGAAATACAGCTCGCCGTCGTGGTCACCCCGAATGTACTCAGAATGTGAGGCACTATAGCGCATCCCGAAAGCCGACATTACTTGGTCGTTGATTTGCCGAAGCGCGTCCGTTTCGGGTGTATCGACCTGGAGCGTTCCGGTGCGGAACACGCCCCCTCCATGGGCCACTTCCATTGGCGTGGCCAAATACTGGCTGACCCGCGTAAAAACGGCTTTCCCATCCACAGACAGGGAGTCGACGTGATAGACCTTCCCGGGTTTAAATTCTTCGATGAGATAGGTGTGCCGGTTATCACCCAGCAAATGAATAGCCGACCAGGCTTCATCCAGCGAATGAACTTTGCGGATACCCGTCGCCGATGCTTCCGACCGTGGTTTAATGAGCCAGGGAGCCTCCGTTGTCTGTAAAAAAGCAGTTACCGTTTCGTCATGAAAGAGGGGACAGAAGGCCGGAACCCGAATGCCAGCCGCAAAAGCCCGTGTCCGCATGGCCAGTTTATCGCGAAAATAACGCGAGGTCGTCTGGCCCATGCCATCGATACGAAATGTTTCCCGAATAAGCGCCCCTTTCTCCACGTCGAAATCGTCCAGCGCCACTACCCGATCAATTCGGCGCGAGCGCATGGCGTGTGCCAGTCCTACGATCATTTGCTCTAAATCTTCGGGGGCGTTGCTGGGCGAATTCAGGAAGAACATCTCGTCGATGGACTCGCGGGGCCACGATTCATTGGCAAGTTTCTGGTCGGTCAATAAATAGACCTTGTTGCCCAGTTCCTTACAGGCCCGCATAAAATCCTGCCCCTTCAGAAAGGTAGCAATACATAGAAAAGACAATTGGCTCATACTTTGGTTGTTTCAAGTTTAGTTTCAGATTCATACAGGCGCAGATACTGTATAAGTCCAGGAGGTCTCGACGGGGAAGTTACCCGGCCGTAACCGAACCGCCAAACTTCATTCGGCCAAAAAAGATACGGCCAAATGGGCAAACAACGAGTCTTTCTTATCTTTTTTCTACCGTAAGTCGTTGCAAATAGTCGATTAACAGCCGAATGCCAAAGCCCGTTGCATTTTTCTGAGAACCAAATTCCGTATCGGCGAAGGCCATCCCTGCAATATCCAGGTGGGCCCAGGCCGGGTGTTTCTCACTAAAGAATTCCAGAAATTTAGCCGCGCTAATGGAGCCCGCAAGTGGTTTCCCACTGTAATTTTTAACATCGGCCACATCCGATTTTATATCCTCCAGGTAAGCATCCCAAACAGGTAAACGCCAGAGTTGTTCGCCCGTCTGGTTAGCCGATTCGGTGAGTTGGGCCGCCAGCGTATCGTTTGGCGTAAACAGCCCGGCCGCATGATAGCCTAAAGCGGCAATGACGCTTCCGGTCAGGGTAGCCAGATCGATCAGCACCTCGGGTTGAAAATTACGCACCATATATCCCAGTCCATCCGCGAGAATAACGCGTCCCTCGGCGTCGGTATCAATGATCTCGATGGTTTTGCCGGAATAGGCCGTAATTACATCGCCGGGTTTTGTAGAGCGCCCATCCGTCGAGTTTTCGGTTGATGGCACAATGCCAATCACATGAATAGGCAGCTTCAGTTTAGCCGCTACTTCTACCGTCCCCAACACAGCCGCAGCGCCCCCCATATCACTCTTCATCAGGTGCATGTTGGCGGAAGATTTGATGGATACACCACCCGTATCGAACGTTACGCCTTTGCCAACCAGACCTACCGTGCGGAGATTTTCGACGCCTTCGGGTTTGTATTCGGCAATGATCAGCACCGGCGGGACATCGCTCCCCTGGCTGACACTCAGCAAGGCACCTAATTTCTGCCGTTCGAGTTCGGCTTTGTCAAGAATCGTTACGGTATAATTATACTGCTTGCCCGATGCAACGGTCCAATCGGCCAGTGTTTGCGGGTTTTTATAGTTGGCGGGCGCATTCATCAGATCCAGCATCTGAAGCTGGGTTTGGGCAATGGCCTCCCCCCGCGTCAGGGCATCCTGCGCCGTTGCCAGCTCCGTTTCCTGAACGTAGAGCGTTAATGCCCCAGCCTCGGAGAAGAAAACCGGCGCATCGGCTTTGCCGGTCTGATAAAGTTTGAGGTCATAGCCACCGCCACGAACGCCCAGCACAACCCCTTCCACTACGGCTCCATAGACGGGCGTCAAGTCAATGCTTAGCTGCGTGGGTAACTTGCTTTTCTGGTCAAAAAAGAACTTCCTGAAGGTACGAAGCCAATCCATTTGCTTTGGGTCGGTGCCCAGTCCTAGTAACGTTGTTTTCTGCCCATTAGGGCCATACGTAGCCAGCACTACGTTGGCTCCGGCGGTAAAATCGCGCTGTAGTACGTCGGCGGGTATACCCAGTTGGGGCGCCAGGCTGGTCAGTTGATCAGCCAGCGCATCGGTTTGTATAAACGGAATGATAAGATCGCCGGTGGTGGGCGATTGGGTACTTAAGGTGATAGTCATAGATCCTGATTAATAAAACAACCACTCCACTGCTTTCGGAAATTCGCGCCCCCAGTGGGCTTCCTGATGGGTTCCCGTCGGGTCGACCGATACGCGAATATCGATCGAATGTCCGCCGTAGTTCTGCCGAACCAATGATTCATTGAACCGCTGGATATTGGGCACCATATATTCTGATTCTTTCTCACCGCCATACGCGTATATTTTCATGGGCACGGGTGCCTTGAAGCGGATGGCATCGAAGTAAATTTTAGGAGAAATCCAGAGTGAAGGCGAGAAAACCATTAATCGCCCAAACACGTCAGGATGCAGCAACCCCGCATAAATGCTGATCAAGCCCCCTAAAGAACTCCCCCCGACCCCGGTATGAGCCGCATCGGGCAAGGTCCGGAACCGCCTGTCGACGAGGGGCTTTACGGTACGTAGAATGAAGTCCAGATAATATTGTCCACGGCCTTTCCCGGCCCGTGTCCGGTCAAATGTAAATTCCCGGATGCGCTCGTCGTTGGCGTGGTCGATGGATACAAGGATAACGTCGTGGTGACGGCGGGCAGCGAGTATGGCCATTTTCTGATCCACCTCCCAGCTACCATATCCAGAGCCACCACCGAACAGGTTCTGGCCATCGTGCAGATACAGAACGGGATACGCTTTCCCCGACGTTTCATAATCATAAGGCAGCAACACATGAACCCGGCGGGTGGCCCCCTGTTGGGGAGCCTCGAATGAATCGCCAAGCAGTTCTATTTTAGGCAATAGCTCTGGATTATAAGGCATGCCAAACCACCGCCAGTGGGGCACATAATCCTGTTTCACCGTTTCGGCAGCCGACACCATCCGGTCCGTCACACTCTCGCCCGAAGCGCCTAGTTCAACGTGATCCCAACCACCCCGTGTGTATTTATACACCAGCTTTTCGGGCAGTTCCAGGTCCACCGGAAACTCATAGACAAACTGGCCCTCTCCGATGGACTGCATTCGAAACAAATCCAGGTCGGGAAGCCAGTCACAAAAATTACCCGACACAAACACCGGCCGGTCGTCGGTGTAGTGCGTACGTAATTCTAAACGTATTGATGAAGACATACGTACAGAATCGGATACGGGGGTGAGTTGGTTCAGACTCCGTCAGGAAAGTTAGGTTAACCGGATTTTGTCGGGCTTGCAATCAGGCGAGTGCCCACTGCTCGGTAAGTCCCTGTGCCAGCATGACCAACTGGTTATAGTTGGCAGGTTTGGTCATAAACTGATTGGCTCCTAACGCTAAACAACGCTGAAGGTCGTAGCTATCCGACGACGTGGTGAGCATGACAACGGGTAAATGGGCAAACGTGGGTGTATTGCGAAGTTGCGTCAGGGTATCAAATCCATTCTGACGACGCATATTGATATCGAGCAAAATTAATCGGGGCAACGTCTGGCAGGAGGCCAGCGTTGGCAGAAGCTGATCGCCATCAGCCAGCGCCAGGACGCTGACAGGAGACTGCGTATCCTCAAAGGCTGAACGAATAAACAACCGATCATCTTCGTCGTCATCGACGACCCAAACGGTTGGTTCGTCTGATTTCCCAAAGTCCGTAGGTGAGTGAAAAGCCATGGCGAATGGGTTAAATATGAAGTGCATTAACAGACTGAACTCACCGACTGACTACGGTGTATAAAGCAAGCCTGGAACAGGTTTACTGGTAAAAAGAGCGCATCAACTAATTTCTTTCCGTATGCCTGATACACATACGCTGTGATTCCTGAAAAGCGTTGCAATCTGGCTATCAATAGCCGGGCATAAAGACCAAAGGTATAGGTTTAGCCAATGAATTACCACCATTCAATCAATTTATTAATAGCAATTTAACTGGCTTACTACAATTTTATCAGGTTTTTACCATACTCAACAGGATTCGTAAGTCTTTACTAAACAACCGCTTATGTTATTATTTGAAAAAATTCTAAACAATTCTTTATAATTAGTCTAAATCTCCTATACATTTGTAGAAACATTCCAAATAAGGAAATTATAGAATGCAAACACCTACTACACTCAATCGTCTATTAGCCCTTGTAACCCTAGTATTTTGCTTATCAGCTTGTAACGACCAGGATAATCCAACAACTGTCACTCCCCAGCTTCGTAAGACAATTTCGTATAGCAAACTCACCGACACCACGACCTATGCCAACTTTTTCGTGGATGACGCCGGTGTCAAAACCGTAGACCTGACCACCGGTGCCAATCGGTTGCTCATGTTCCGCGCTATCAATACCTACAACGGTACAGCCGTTGGCACCGGCGCTACGCTGGATGCCAACGTCCTGAAAAACATGTTCTCGAATACGGGCAGTCCATTCTCGGGTACGGCCAATACAGCGTTGAATACATCGGGCGTTCAACTCCGTAATGTAACAGCTTCCTCTTTGCCAGCCGCCGATGCAGAAAAGGAACGGCAGACAATTGAAGCCAGTTTTCCGAAAATTGCTACCGCCAGTCAGTCGGTTTCTGCCGTCGCTTCGGAAGGGAAAGCGGGTAAACTAGGCACCTATCTGGTTGATGCACAAGGGATCGAATACGGACAGATCATCCAGAAGGGCCTGATTGGCGCGTTTCAGGTCGATTACATCGGCAACGTCCTGCTGAGCGAAAAGAATCTTGCACTGGACAATACCACGCTGGTTGCCGGAAAGAAATACACCCAGCTTGAGCAAAACTGGGACGAGATCTACGGTATTCTGACCGCCAACCCCATTTATGGCGCAAAAGCCACGGCTACGTCATCAGGCGAAAGCTTTATTGGCTCTTACATCTGGGAATACAATAAAGATGATTTCCCCAAAATTTATTCAGCATTACTGAAAGGTCGGGCTGCTATTGTCAACAACGATATGACCGTGTTGAAAGAGCAGGCTGCGTTTATTCATCTGGCCATGGAGAAAGCCATTGCCAATGCGGCACTGGGCTATCTGGGCAAATGGAAAACAGCCGGTACCAACACAGCCGCTGCGGCCCACGCCATGGGCGAAGGTTTAGGTTTTATTTACTCGCTCCGGTATGCGAAACTGAACAAAGCCGATGCGGCCTTTTCTGATTCCGTGCTGGCTGGCCTTATCTCAGCTCCCAATGGTTTCTGGGGATTGACCAACGCGAAGATCGATGCAGCTTCGGCAGCCATTCGTGCCAAATTTAACATACCCGGCTAAGCACCAGGGTAACCAATCATTTTTTACTCAGTACAGAGCGATACTCACCGTGTCGCTCTATCCTTTTTTTACGTCATGACAAAAAATAGCTGGAAACGAGTTGGATTTGTGTGTGCGTTCGTGAGCGCGCTATGGGCCTGTTCGGGTGGGGGATCCGATAACCCGGCTCCGGTTACCCCCACTACACCAACCGATCAGGCAGGCAGTGACCGGAAGGCGATGCTGACCAATATTGCCGACAATATTATTCTGCCCAGTTACGCCAACTTCAAAACGAAGTTTGACCTGATGCTGACCAAATCGGATGCCTTTGCGGCAAAGCCCGACAAAGCAGCGCTTACCGATTTGCGGCAGGCCTGGGCAGATGCCTATACGGAATGGCAAAAAGTAGAACTGTTCGATGTAGGACCGGCAGAACAGAATACGCTCCGCAACTTCTTCAACATTTACCCAACCAGCGTCACAGGCATTGAAGAATACGTAGCCGCCGGTTCGGGTTCTTTCGATGTACCGGCCTCTTACCCTAAACAGGGGTTTCCGGCCCTGGATTACCTTATTAATGGCCTCGGCACGACCGATGATGCCATTGTAGCCCGGTACACCACAGCCGCTGATGCCGCCAAACGGGTCGCCTATCTCAAACGGCTCACCACCCAAATGAACGCCCAGTTTACGACCGTATACACCGCCTGGACGACGGGTGGCTACCGGGATACGTTCATCAATTGTACGGCCCTGAATGCAGGTTGCTCGACCTCTAAACTAGTCAACGGCTTTGTGCTCAACTACGAGCGCTACCTTCGTTCGGGAAAATTCGGGATTCCGTCGGGCGCTATGACCAATGGAACGCCAGCCCCCGACAAAGTAGAAGGGTACTACAAGAAAGACCTGTCACTTACGCTGGCCAAAACCGCTCACCAGGCCACGGTTGATTTCTTTAATGGGAAAAGCGTAAAAACGGGGCAGGAAGGCCCCGGTCTGAAATCGTACCTGACGTCGCTTGGGGCAAAGGATAGCAGTACGGGCACCTCGCTGGTCGACATCATTAACAAGCAGTTCGACGCCGTCAATCAGCAGCTCAATACGCTGAAACCCAATTTGTCCGACGAAATCAAAACCAATAATGCGGCTGTTGCGCTGGTGTATACCCAGATGCAGAAAGCGGTGCGCATGCTCAAAGTCGACATGACCACGGCAATGAGCATCACCATAACGTACACGGATAATGACGGCGATTAATTGGTTTTGGGTTTACCGGTTTGATTCGAAATGACAACCGGTGAACCCAAAACCATCTATACATGGTACCTTATTTACGCAAAACAACTTCTTCGGCTCCACTGGCCGTTTTCCGGCTCCTGTTTGGATTGATGCTCTTCGGGAGCATTGTCCGTTTCTGGAGCAACGGTTGGATTGCCGACTTGTACATTCAACCGCGTTACTTTTTCCCCTTTTATGGCTTCGAATTCGTGAAGCCGCTGGGCTCGTACACCTACGGGCTTTTTGCCGTTTGCGGCCTTTCGGCGCTGCTGGTCGCCATCGGCCTGTTTTATCGCGTGGCTATCATAAGCCTTTTTCTGAGCTTCACATACATTGAACTGATCGATAAGAGCACCTACCTGAACCACTACTATTTTACAAGTATGGTTTGTCTGCTGCTGATTTTTCTGCCTGCCCATGCTTATTTTTCGGTGGATGCTTACCGGCGTCGTAGTCTGGCCGCCGACCAGATACCGGCCTGGTGTCTCGACGCGCTGAAACTGTTGGTAACCATTCTGTATGTATACGCGGGTATGGCCAAGCTCAATAGCGACTGGCTGTTAAATGCGTTACCGCTTCGCATCTGGTTACCTGCCCACAATGACGTTCCCGTAGTTGGCTTTTTATTCAACTATTCCTGGGTACCCATTGCGTTTAGCTGGTTTGGATGCCTATATGATTTGAGCATTCCGTTCCTGCTTCGGTATCGGCCCACACGGCTCTGGGCCTATGCCGCCGTGGTGGTGTTTCATGGGTTAACCGCCTTTCTGTTTCCCATTGGCATGTTCCCATACATCATGATCGTGACAGCGCTGATCTTCTTTTCGCCCGGCTTTCACCTGACGATTGTTCGGACGATAAGCCATTGGTTAAAGATACCAGCCACTTTTCTGTTCATTCACCGAACGTACGTGTATCAGCCAGCCGCAGCCACCGGGATTCGTGCGTTCATAGGGCTTTTTTTTATTGTTCAACTGCTTTTTCCGCTCCGCTATTTGCTTTACCCCGGCGAATTATTCTGGACCGAACAGGGCTACCGGTTCTCGTGGCGGGTGATGCTGATGGAAAAAGCGGGCTACGCACAGTTTACGGTGCAGGACAACGCGGGGCACCGAACCATTGTGAACAACACGGAATTTTTGACGCCATTGCAGGAAAAAGTGATGGCTACCCAACCGGATATGTTGTTGCAGTACGCGCACATACTCCGGGATTATTACGCCCAGCACGGATTTCAGCAACCGGCCGTATACGTCGATTCGTATGTGGCGCTCAACGGCCGTCTGGGCCGCCCCCTGATTGACCCCAAAACGAATCTGGCTATCCAGCAGGACTCATTTATACACAAAGAGTGGATCACTCCCTTCAATGACAACATCTACGGTTTTTAGTTTTCTTAAGTCAGCGTTAACGGTTGACTTTTCCCACAAGAAGCGGCTAGTTTCGCTGGTTGTTCTCCTGTTTAGCAGCTTCTCAACGGCCAACGTCCTGGCGCAATACCAGCTTTCGGGAAAGGTCCAATCCCGTCAGGATAGTGTGGCGGTCAACGGCTGCACCATCTATTTGAACAATGGCAACCGCACGGCTTTAACGGATAGTCTCGGCCAATTCAGCTTTTTGAATCTGCCCGAGGGCGACTACATCCTGCACACGAGTTGTCCCGATTATAAAGCCGCCCGGCAGACTGTACGCATCGCCGGGCAGAATCAGTCCGTTGTGATTCGGGTCGTGAGCCGACTTGAAACCCTAAACGAGGTAACCGTTACCGACAGGCAATCTGATTTTGGGTTCACCCGGATGCGGGGCGTTGAGAATATGGGGATTTATGAAGGCAAAAAATCAGAAGTAATCATTCCGGATCAACTGGTGGCGAACCTCTCGACCAACAACGCCCGCCAGATTTATGCCCGTGTGGCTGGTCTGAACATCTGGGAAAATGAAGGAGCCGGTCTGCAACTCAGTGTTGGCGGTCGTGGCCTCGACCCGAACCGAAGTTCGAATTTCAACGTGCGCCAGAATGGCTACGACATCAGCGCCGATGCGCTGGGTTATCCGGAGAGTTATTACACCCCGCCGATCGAGGCCGTTGGGCGCATCCAGATCGTACGGGGCGCGGCTTCGCTTCAATATGGTACGCAGTTTGGCGGGTTGCTCAACTTCGTCATGAAAAAGCCCGTTACCGACCGAAAACTGGAACTGATTGCCCGCCAAACCATTGGGTCATTCGGCTTTTACAATGCCTTTACCAGTGCCAGTGGTACGGTTGGCAAGCTGAGTTATTACACCTTTTTTCAGTACAAGAAAGGCGATGGCTGGCGACCAAATTCCCACTTTACCAACTACATGGCCTTTGCCGATATCGACTATCGTTTCTCAGAAAAAACGACGATTGGCCTCGACTTCACCCAAATGAGTTACCTGGCTCAGCAACCCGGTGGCCTGACAGATGCCATGTTTCAGGAAAATCCACGGCAAAGCAATCGGGAACGCAACTGGTTTAAGGTCAACTGGACGATGCCCGCCCTGCATGTCGACCATAAAATCAACGCCAACAACGAAGTCAATTTGCGCGTCTTCGGCCTGTATGCGTATCGGTATTCGCTGGGGTTCCGTCCCAACCGCGTAGCCAGTGTCGATGATAACAGCGAACGTGATCTGATTAAAGGTGATTTCCAGAACTACGGTGCCGAAGCCCGGTACTTAAAGCGGTATTACGTGGGCAAACAACAGGCCGTTTTGCTGGTCGGAACCCGTTATTACCACGGCTACAACCACAGTATACAAGGCTTGGGCAGCACAGGGAAAGACGCCAATTTTTCGTTTGTCGACAACGAGCAGGGCATTGCGTCCGACTATCAGTTTCCGAACCGAAACGTATCGCTCTTTGCCGAAAACATCCTGTACCTGGGCGACAAGCTATCCATTACGCCGGGGGTGCGCTTCGAATACATCCACACCACCGCCAACGGTTTTTACGGCACCATTACGCGCGACCTGGCGGGCAACATCATCGACGCTACGCGTACCAATGAAGTACGCACCAACGGACGGCACTTTGTTATTGGCGGACTTGGCCTTAGTTATAAACCAATTGCCCAACTGGATATCTATGGCAACCTGTCGCAGAATTACCGCTCGATCACGTTCAGCGATATGCGGATTGCCAACCCCTCTTCGGTCATCGACCCCAATTTGCAGGATGAAAAAGGCTACTCCCTGGATCTGGGCATTCGGAGTACGCAAACCACACTGTACAATTTCGATGTCAGCGCCTTCTACCTCAATTATAACAACCGCATCGGCGAAGTTCAGTTCTACGATGCCAATGACCGCGTTCTTCGCCGACGGGGCAACATCGGGCAGGCCGTTATTATGGGACTGGAATCCTATGCCGAAGGCGATTTTCTGCGCTTAGCTAATCCGGGCAATCCAACGCTAAGTGGTGTTATGTTCGCGAACGTCGCGCTGATTCACTCGACCTACAAAGCCAGCGAAATTGCCGGGGTGGTTGGCAATCAGGTTGAGTTTGTGCCTAATGTAAACCTGAAAAGCGGTGTTCGGCTGGGGTACAAAAACCTGAAAGCATCATTTCAGTACACCTATCTCTCCGACCAATTTTCGGATGCAACCAACTCCCGCGAAGGGGGCGTTTCGGCGGTTATTGGCCTGATTCCGGCTTATTCCATCATGGACGCCAGCCTTTCGTATCAGTTCCGTCGGTTTCGGTTGGAGGGCAGTCTCAATAACTTGGCCAACCGGGCTTACTTCACCCGCCGGGCCACGGGCTATCCCGGGCCCGGCATTCTTCCTTCCGATGGTCGCGGGTTATACGTGACCATTCAGGCGAAGTTGTAAGTGACGCAAAGCGTTGTTCTACAGCCCTTCCATCGTCCTTACCACAATGGTAGAGTTTCCGTTATCCTTTTTTTGTTCATACGCCATCAGTACGCCGTGTTTCGTAGCGAGCACTGCCGGATAAGTCGCGTTAACCGTTTCAGGGGTAATGTACGTCGTAGCACTGGACTTCCCCTGGGCGAAAGTCCGCATGCCGATTCGCTGCACGAAGGAGCCCATTTCGCCCGAGCCGTCCGTCGAGATGGCTTCATCCCAGACCCAGACAAGCTGATCGCCAGCAGTAGCCACCTGCGGATGTTTTGCCCGGCTGGAGAGCACACTCGACGCCAGCTTTTTGGAGCCCAACTGCGCCAGCCGCAAACCAACGGCCTCTTCTTTTCCCGAGAACCAGGTCATCAACAGATCATTACCCAACTGCGCCACCACCGGACCCGCGTGCGGGCAGGCATTGACCTGCCAATGGTCGGCATAGACCACCTGGGGCTTGCTGAACGTTTTGCCACCATCCGTCGACACAACGGTACTAATGTCGCGGGAAGCGACTTCGCCGGTTTTGGCCGCAGGCAACAGATCGCGGTAGGTCAGGTGAATGTTTTTCTTCGCGTCGACAAACACGTTCGTCCGGCAACATTGACAGGCATTGTTATCGACCAGTACCGCCGGACCAAAGCCTTTCCCTTTCGTTGTTTGCGCGAATACGACCGGGCGCCCCTCCTGACCAGCCAGTTTTTCATCGAGCCAAACGATGCCAATTTCACCCGTAGGCAAGCGAGTCAGATCACTGAAGGAATGACTGCTGCCGGGTGCCGTATTCTGATGAACGGGCTTAGGATCAGCCCAGGTTTTGCCATGATCTGCCGACATCGTGTAGAGCAGATCACCCGCAAACCGGGATTCCTTTGTGGGATTGGGCACTTCAAAAACCGCTACCAGCGTCCCGTCGGCTTTCACCGCCATTTTAGGCATACCTTCCGCATGTGTTGACAAATTGGCGGGGGCTTTCACACGGACTTTCTCGCCAAAGGGCTGTCCATCTGCTGCTATGGCGAAGTAAAAAGCGGCTTCTTTTTCGTTGATTTTCTCTACCCAACTCAATAGCGGAGCCCCATTGGCATCGGTTGTCAGCCGGGGAACGGCACCCACAAACTGAGGGTCAGATACCGTGGTCTCGGTCAGAGGTTTTTCAGCCGCCAGGCCAAAAAGGAGCAAGGAAATAAATAAGCTTTTCATCGTTCGTTTTTTTATGGCAACGAGCGTAGCGTCTTCCAACAAACTCGCCCACACCCGTTGCCATTACTGATTTAGTTTCCTGAGAAATTATACTGAACCCCAACCACAATCGTGCGGGGTGCTGCTGGGGTATAGGTGGTTCGGTCGGTGGCGTTGTTTCCCCTTGTCGCGTTGGTAGCAAAAAGAGCATTGGTCACATTGAGGGCATTCGAAAATACTTCGATGCCTTTCCACTGGTAACCCACCCGAACATTGGCAAAATCGTAGCCATCATACCGAACCGTGTTGGTCTGGTTTTGATACCAACCCGCCACATGCTGCCACTCCACCGACGTCCGGAAGTTCTTCAGCCAGGATGGATAATAGCTTATTTCGGTATTCCAGATCGTTCGCGGAGCCGAGGGCATGTCTTTTCCATTCACATTTTGAACGGCGTCCGACGATCGCTGGCTCAGCGTAAACTCCACAAACTGGTGGACGGCATGTGTACCGCCAAATCGAAAAAATACCTGCTTCGATGGTCGGTAGGTAATCCCGAGTTCAACACCCCGGTGCCGTGTTTTACCAGCCGACTGGTAGTCGGTTGAGTTATCGGGTTGGCGGATGTTGAGAAGCTCGTTTGTGCCATTCATTTGATAGAGCGCGGCATCCACATATACTTTGTTGTTCAGCAACGAGGCCCAGCCCCCAATCTCCATATTGTCGAATTTGGCGGGCTGGAGGTTATAGTAAAACAGATCGCCGGTAGCGGTTGGCGTAGTGCGCTTGAGAAAAATTGCGGTAAGCGCCGGGGGCGAAAAGCCCTTTGCGTAGTTGGCATATAAGCCGCGGCCCCGTCCCAGATCAACGGTTGCTCCGATTTTAGGCGTTACCTGACTGTAGGCCTTCCCACCCGAACTTTTGTCCAGTGCGTTGGTATAATCGAAAGCCATCCGGTCGTACCGGAGGCCGGCAGATACCCGTAGTTTGGCCAATGGCTCGAACTCATATTGTAGGTAAGCCGCCGTATTATGAATATCAGCCTGATAGTTGGCCAACTGAATATCGGGCCGTTCGGCAATCTGCGTATACGTTTCAACTGATTTTTTATCGGGTCGCAGTTGCGCCGTCAAATTAGTCTGGTAAGCCAGATAGGTGTTGGGCGAGAGGTCAAGGGTAGTACCGGCAATGAGCTTGCTGTTCAGGAAGTTCAGCTTTTGCGTATGCTGCGCGATAAAGCCATAACTTTTAAAATCGTTGCTGTTGATCTGCCCCGTAGCCGTGGTAGCGCCCGTTGTCCAGCGGATCGAATAGGCTGGATTTTGAGCAACCGTATTGTTTCGAACAAAGGCCGTCAGGAACGACTGCGAACCGTTCGTCCAATCGTGTTCCAGCGTCAGACGACTACGCAGGGAAACCGTTTTCCGATACGTAAAATCGGTCGTACTCACGTATTGACGGGCGAAAAAAGCGGTACTGTCGACACTGCCGCTGGTCTGCGAATTGTAGTTGTTATACGAAAAAGTGCCCGTTAGCCGGGTCCTGGCCGTAAACGCGTATTCGAGTCGGGTAAAATACGACGACTTGTCGTAGTCGGAACTGGCTAACCACGCGTTGCGCTGACGCGAGACAAAGCCGCCAACATAGATGCCGAACTTGCCCTGGGTAGCGCCCGCGCCAACCTGCACGCGCTGGTAGCCCCACTGATCGGCCTGAATACCGATACGGGCCGTGGGGACGGCCGTTGGCCGCTGGGTGATAAAATTCACGGCTCCGCCTACGGCTTCCGGCCCGTAAATGGACGAAACGGGGCCTTTGACTACCTCGATGGAGCTAACCGTAAACTGATTCATTTCGAGAAGGGCGTTGTGATTAAACACGCCCATTGGCCGAATGGGAACGCCATCTTCCATGTACAGAAAATAGGCGTTGGTCGTCATTGGCTGGCGAATGGCCATCATGTGCTGCTCATTGTTGAGGTTCACCATAAGCACCCCCGGGGTTTTGTTGATGACTTCGTAAATGCTCATAGGCTTGGTCTCGTTGATCAGCCGGGCCGATAATTTGGAAATCGCAATGGGTGTTTCGGTACGCAGCGCGGCTTCTCTGTTCGCCGTTACGACCACCGTTTGCAGGTCTTCCACGGCCGGTTCGAGGGCAATACGAACCGGCTGATCGGCCAGTAGACTGACCTCCTGTTTCCGGTATCCAACCGCTGATACGGTAATCCTATTGCTATCGCGCGGCAGTATAAAATGGCCATTACCGTCGGTACTTGTGCCTTTACCATCCGGGAATACCAGCGTTACACCCGGTAATGGCTCTTTGGTTTGGGCGTCGAAAACAAGCCCCTGATTGACAGCTTGCGCCGATGCAAACAAGGTAATATTGACCCATAACCCTACGGCTATGAGTACTCTAAAAATATTCATGATACTAGTTTAAGTCGTGAAAATGAGAAGAAACACTCAACCGCCGAAGCGGCCCGACTCAACTTTTTGGCGGGTGAAACAGACTCGTTACACAAGCCACAGAAGACGCTAAATAGTAAGAAAAGAAATGGGACGATAGTACTGAAATCCAGACTGGACAAAATTGAAAAGGCACACTCGTCTGGCAAAACAGCTGAAATACAGGCATACTCTGTACACACTCGGTTGTTTCTTTATCCTGTTTGTCCTGCCGTGCTTTCAGTTGTTTGGCCAGGTAACATTGCCCATCACAGTGAAGTTGAGGCTTATCCCGATTCTGGCACAGGACACGAGCAATGTAGGCTTTGTTCAACTGGTAGTGCGCAATAATTCCCCACTGGCTGACGGTCGGCAGCAGTGTGGCCAGTAAAAGACAATAGATAATGACCGTACGCATGGGGGACGTTTTAACAGAACGAAGCCGGATCAACATGGGTGATTACCGGACATAGGCCGTTGGGCGTTGCTTGAAACGGTCTTTGCACATTTTGGAACAGAACTCATACGGTTTCCCTGCGTAGGTCGCCGTATCGGTCACGCCGGATGACAACGGCATTTTACAAACGGGATCAATGGTAGACGCTAAAGCGAAGGGCTTTTTGATAGCGTTCGGCGTTGTTGAGTGAGCCGGTTTTTTGCCGGATTTTGCTGCGGGGTCCTGTATAAAGGCAACCGAAAATACGGCCAGCCACAGGCCGCATAAAGCGTAACGAATCGTACGGTTCATGGAGTGTTTACATCAGATAATGGATACGGCAGCACCCTTGTCGCTTAATGGACAAGCGTTACTTTGCTGCAAAGCAGGCCGTAGCCCCGTCCTCATCAGGCGGAAACTAAAGCTAATCCAGGAAGCTGATTAAACTTGGGGCGGTCGGAAAAGGCCCGATAATGGAGCCAGGTAAGCCGGGAATTGATACGTCGAAAAAGCGACCGACACCCGGTCGAACCCGTGCTGACGAAACTGAAACGGCAGATTCACCTGGCAAAACAGGTGTAAAACGGGTGTATTCTGCACGCGCTCGGTCGTTTCCTTATCCTGTCGGTCCTGTTGGGCTTTCAGTTGTTTGGCCAGGTAACATTGCCCGTCGCAGTGAAGCTGGGGCTTATCCCGATTTTCGCAGAGGACACGGGCAATGTACGCTTTATTGACCTGATAATACGCAATGGTTCCCCACGAGCTAACGGTCGGCAGTAGCGTCGCGATAAGGAGGATATAAACCAGTGCGTTTTTCATTCAAGCGCAAAGGTAGGGCGGGATTTTGGTGATCTGTCAGACAGCAGTCAAAAAGTTTGTGCAATTGCTAAGTCGTTGCGGTTCGCACCGGCATCGCTCGTTCATACAATCCGAATTGGCTTTTTATCCTCATCGAGCGCCACAAACGTAAACGTTCCGTGAATAGCCTGATGACGCTCCATCGAATACATTTCCTCAACGAAAATCTCGACCGCAATTCGAATACTGGTGTTGCCGACATGATCGACCCGGCCAACCAGTTCAATGATCGTACCGGCCGGGATCGACTTGGTAAAATTGATTTTGTCGGATGAAACGGTCACCATCCGTTTACGGGAAAAGCGGGTGGCGGCAATGAAGGCAACTTCATCCATCAGTTGCAGTGCCGTACCCCCGAACAAGGTATCGTAATGATTGGTTGTACTCGGGAAAACTGCTTTGAAGATTCGTGTTTCAGCGGCCGCAATCCGGTCGTCTATTGATTGGGGCTCATTAATGGCCATTGATTAATTTAGTTAGTTTTTCCCGATGGGATTTTTGGTTGTATTCAGCTCGTAAAGCCAGCAGGCAGTCGGCGCATAAACAGCCTTCATACAGGGAACGTATATACTGATGCTGGTCGTCGGTTAGGGTAAGTGTCTGGCACTGGCACAGGTTAATGCTGCCTACGCGGCACTCGAAATGGCGCTGGCAGCGCGGACAGCCAACGTGTTCGTGCTTAGTGGTCGATGTAAGACTCATCAAATGGAACCTCCTCCTCGAAAGCGATAAAGTTGACGACCTCCTTCTGCCGGTTCATGATCGGTCGAATAATAAGCTGACACCAATACGGTGACTGATCTTTTCGATGGTTAAGGACCACCTCACTGACTGACTTCCGCTGAGCAATGGCTTCCCGAATGCGTTGACGAACCTTGGGGGAAGTAGACTCCCCCTGCAAGAAATTGGGTTTACGGCCAATGGCTTCATAATTTGCGTAGCCCGTCATCTTTTCGAAACCTGAATTCACGTATTGTATTATCTGATCGGTATCCGTGATTACAAGTGTCCATTTGTCGCTCAACAAATCATGCCGAACCGGAGCCGTTAAAGCCCAGTCCTGGGCTTTGGCCAATGCCCGCCATCCGGCATCCCCGACAAAGGAATCAGGCCGCTGTCTGAACTCCCAACCAGCCAGCAGGGGCGTGCACAGGGATGGCCGATACTGAGCGGCAATCTGTTTGTCGTATGGTCCGCAGAAGTTCATAGTGGCGAAAATAGGGTCTTCTTCCGACTAATAACAGAAGACCATTATTTATTATACTGATTCCTTAACTAATTCGCGGACGTTTCGGGTAGCTTGTCTCCCATTTTTTGTTGCTGCCAGGAAAAAGAGCAGCCGCCGTCGGGCCAAAAACTCTGCGGGTATGCAGCCTGATCGACTTCCTTAGCTTCGCCTACATGGCTGGGCAGATTTAGCCAGATGGGCGATCTCGTTCGCTGCCGAACGCCATGTGCCTATAATACATCAACCAAATGGCGTTAATCCAAAAGCGACAGGGCGCCTTTTTTGACTACCTGTTGCATTCATTCACGTTTTACCTTTGCGGGCATGAACCGGTTGCTTTATCTTTTTTCGGTATGGCTATTGCTTCTGACGGGTTTGCCCTGTCCGGATGCAGAATGTCATGCGCATACGGATAAGGTTGCCCAAACGGCGGGGGCTCACTCCGACGATGAGCACGAACACAAAGCCCCCTGTAGTCCCTTTTGCCATTGTGCTACTTGCCCCGGTTTTTCTGTACCCCGGCCGTTCAGTTATGCTCGTCCATCCGAACTGAGCGCCACAATTCCATTCCGGCTGGTATTCACGTATCACTCGCCCAGTCAGGCCACGGTTCTTTCTGCCGTCTGGCAGCCCCCAAAATACTAAGCGTTTTTTCGTGGATTTCTTCGCGGCCGATCATCCATCGGCTGGATTGTTCCTTGTATTCTCCATACACGATGAAAAACGTTTTTCCAGTTCTACTGGTGGCTATGGCCAGTGTTAGCGGAGTCGCCTATTCGCAGGATACCCTCCGCATTTCTGTTCGCCATGCCGCCACGCAACAACCCATTCCCGGTGCCACCGTTGTTCTGATCGGCACGACCACTGGCACGACCACTGATGTCGGTGGATATGCCCAGCTTTATGCACCGCCTGCCACCACGCACCAAATTCGGGTTTCGGCCGTGAGCTTTCAATCAGTTACCCAGACAATAGCTGTGCCAGTCCGAGATACGATTCGCATAGCGCTCGAAACAGCCGAGGAAGCGCTGGAGGAAGTTACCGTCTCATCAACGCGCGGGGGCCGTAACGTTGCCGATGAGCCCACCCGCGTTGAAGTGATCGACAGGGAAGAGCTGGACGAAAAAGCAAACATGCAACCAGCCAACATCGCGGTGATTCTCCGCGAAAGCCCGGGCATTCAGGTGCAGCAAACTTCCGTTATGTCGGCCAACGCTACCTTTCGGATTCAGGGCCTGGATGGGCGCTATACCCAGCTTCTGCAGGACGGCCTTCCTCTATACAGCGGCTTTTCGAGCGGCCTGAGCCTGATGCAGGTGCCGCCCCTGAACCTGAAACAGGTGGAGGTCGTTAAAGGCTGTCAATCAACACTGTATGGCAGTGGGGCTATTGCGGGTTTAGTCAATCTGGTCACGAAGGAACCTACCCGCGAGCGGGATCTTTCCTTTTTGATCAACGGGACCTCGGCGCTGGGCCTCGACCTGAACGGCTACTATGCCCAACGGAATGAAAAAGTAGGGCTAACGCTCTACGCAACCCGTAATCTGCAACGTGCTTACGATGCCAATGCCGATCAGTTTTCGGACTTGCCCCAAACAGCGCGAACCACGCTGCAACCAAAATTATTCTGGTATCCAAATCCTACAACGACCGTATCAGCGGGTTTGATCTGGTCTGACGAACAACGCACGGGCGGCTACCTGCCAACCATCAAAAGCGAATCGACCTCCGGCTACACGGAAGCCAATAACTCGCAACGATTAGCGACTCAATTCAGACTGGAAAAACGGTTTGCGAACGGACTTCTAACGATCAAAAATAGCATCAGTCGCTTTAAACGGGCCATTGTGTTGCCCACGTATCGATTTGACGGATTGCAGCAATCCTCGTTCTCCGAAATCAGCTACTTCACTCATCAGCCCAAATCGGACTGGATTGCGGGGCTGAATCTCTGGACGGATACGTTTCGTGATGCTAACCCAATCCGTTTACCTGCGCCAGCCGATGTTTATCACCAGACCATCACTGGACTTTTCGTACAGAACACGCTGACCCTATCTGAACAGCTAAGCCTGGAAACCGGTCTGCGTGCCGATGTTGTCAATACGAGCACCAGCAACCAGGCTGACCCGGGGCGATCAACGGTATTTTTGCTGCCCCGGTTCTCGCTTCTGTACCGTGTATCCGATCGCTGGACAAGCCGGCTGGGGGGCGGGCTGGGCTACAAAGCACCGACTATTTTTACGGAAGATGCCGAACGGCTATCATTTCAGGGAGTCGACTTACGGTCCATCCGCAGCGATCAAACGGAGTCGTCTATGGGAGCTAACTGGGATATTAATTACCGGACTAAACTGGGCGACGAAACCACACTGTCCATCAATCAGTTATTCTTTTACACAAAACTGAACCGACTGACGGTATTGAGCCCTCAACCGAATGGCTATGAGTTTCGGACGGCCAATGGGTCTCTATCGACGCGCGGCTTTGAAACGAACATCCGGCTGGTGTATCATGATTTTCACACGTTCCTGGGTTACTCGTTTATTGATACGCAACGCCGATATGACGACCTGACCGGTATAACACCCTTGACGGCCAAACACCGGCTGTATTTTACATCGCTCTATGAAACGGATCGAATCAAGACCGGTTTTGAAGCGTTTTATACCGGACAGCAGCAACGGACGAACGGAACAACCACGCGGGATTACTGGACCATAGGCTACATGATCGAACGTAAATGGAGTTTCAATACGGGGCCAGGCCGGGCCAATCCAGGCCGGACCAATCCAGGCCGGACCACAAAAGGGAGTATTTTCCTTAATTTCGAAAATATTCTGGATGTGCGCCAGTCCCGGTTCGAATCGTTGGTTGGTGGCTCCGTTAGCCAACCGACTTTTGTTACGGATATTTACGCCCCAACCGACGGGCGAATCATTAATGGCGGTATTAAACTGAACTTATAACCATGGCTCACGATCATACTCACGACCACGCAGGCCACCACCACGGCCCCACCGTATTGACGTCCATCAACAGGGCGCTGATTATCGGGGCTATTCTGAACGCAGTCTATGTTGTTGTGGAGTTCGTTCTGGGATTCTATTACAATTCGCTCGCCCTCGTTGCCGACGCGGGCCATAACCTGAGCGACGTGGCCAGCCTGTTGCTGTCGCTGCTTGCCTTTCGCCTGGCACGGGTTCGCCAGACGCCAAGTTTTACGTATGGCTTTCGAAAAAGCACGGTACTGGCATCGCTCACCAATGCCGTTATTCTATTGATCACCATCGGTGCCATTTTGTGGGAAAGCATCAGTCGGTTCCGGCATCCCGAACCGGTGGCGGGTGGAGCCGTAGCCTGGGTTGCGGGATTGGGAATGCTGGTCAATGCCGCATCGGCCATGCTGTTTTTCCGGGATAAAGAGCATGATTTGAATGTCAAAGGGGCCTACCTCCACCTGGCAACCGATGCGCTGGTATCACTGGGCGTGGTCGTATCAGGCATCGTTATCAGTTATACCGGCTGGACCTGGCTCGATCCGGTTATTGGTATTCTGGTTGCTGCCGTGATTATGGGCTCTACCTGGCGTTTGTTGACGGATAGCCTGCGACTTTCGATGGATGGTGTGCCAACGGACATCGACCTGCCAACCGTATTGGCTGACCTACGGGCGGTATCGGGTGTGCAGGATGTGCATCATGTACACGTATGGGCGATGAGTACCACCGAAAACGCCTTAACGGCTCACCTGGTACTGCAACCCGGCCTCTCCGATTCGCAGATTGCCGCTCTCAAACACGATGCCCGCCACCGGCTCGAACATCAGAAAATCAGCCACGCTACGCTCGAAACGGAGACCTCGACGAAAGATGAATGTAAAACGGAAGTCTGTTAGGGCTACACTTGCCCGATTCTGTTCCTGTTGAATCGGGTTGGTATCGTGGCCAACGCTGGCCCTCCGGAATGAAAACTAAATTATAGCTCAAAGCCATAATCCCGCTCCACTTTGCACACACGGACTTTATAACATTCATACCAGCGTTCGCGGCCTATTTGTTGGGCAATTCGATGGTCGAACATTTCTCTCCAGATTCGGATCGACTCCAGGCTTTCCCAGTAAGATACCGTAATACCGATTTCGGTCCGGGCAGATTCAACGCCGAGAAAACCCGGTTGTGCATGAGCCATCTCGACCATTCGGGTGGCCATATCCGCGTAACCGTCCTCAAAATCCGTTCGGATGGAGGTAAAAATGACGGCGTAATAAGGTGTATCCGGTGTAATAGCAATCATCTGACGAAGATAATTCATAGCTGGCGCTATTTTACAAATGCAACTATGTTGCATTTGTAAAATAGCGCCTTACCTTTGCACGGAACTAAACAAGCAGCTATGGAAACGAATCTTCTTTTTGATGTGATCGTCGTAGGTGGCAGTTATTCTGGTCTGAGTGCAGCTATGACATTAGGGCGTTCTTTGCGAAAGGTGCTCGTGATCGACAGCGGTAAACCCTGCAATCGACAGACGCCCCACTCGCATAATTTTTTAACTCAGGATGGGGAGACACCCGCCAACATTGCGGCTATTGCCCGGGAACAGGTTCTTCGCTACCCTTCTGTTTCGTTTCTTTCCGATTTGGCCATTAAAGCTGCTTCAGACCCGGATGGCTTCCTGATTGAAACCGCCGGTGGTCAAGAATTTAAGTCCCGAAAGCTAATTTTGGCAACCGGCGTTGAGGACCTGATGCCACCCATCCCCGGATTTGCCGAATGCTGGGGTCGTTCTGTCCTACACTGTCCATATTGCCACGGTTACGAAGTGGCTGGTCAGCGACTGGGTATTCTAGCCAACGGCGACACGGCTTAT
Organism: Spirosoma horti; assembly: GCF_054776595.1. Taxonomy (NCBI): domain Bacteria; kingdom Pseudomonadati; phylum Bacteroidota; class Cytophagia; order Cytophagales; family Cytophagaceae; genus Spirosoma; species Spirosoma horti. The sequence continues at coordinate 552,732 of NZ_BAAHBQ010000002.1, read as the reverse complement.
GAACTGGTTCGTCTTATTCAACACTGGAGTCCCAAGCTGGCCCTGTTTACCAACGGACCCGCAAGCCTCACGCCAGAACAGCGCCGAATCATCGACCAGCTTAACGTACCCGTTATGGATGAGCCCCTTTCCGCCATAGCGCACGAGCAGGGCAACCTGACAGAACTTCAGTTTGCCGATGGGCCTGCCTATGCAATAGATGCCTTATATAGTCGGGTGCCGTTCCGGCAGCATTCCGATCTGGCCGAACAGCTCGGATGCGCCATGACCGAGTCAGGTTTGATCAATACCGCCGGGTTCGGAAAAACCAACGTGCCGGGTGTATACACAGCGGGGGACAACAGTTCGCCAATGCGCCAGGTATCCATGGCCGTAACCAATGGTAGTCTGGCTGGAGTCTGGGTAAATCGGGAATTGATGGAAGAAGATTTATCTACCCGCCAAATACAGGTAGCTGTTTAAGTTTGTGGATACGCTGGCTGGCTCACAACGGATAAATATGTTACCGGCGCTTCATGAGGATATAGGCCCCGGCGGTTACCAGTCCACCAAACAGATACCAGCCAACGGTCATGGCAGCCGTGGCTGTCGTGCGGCTGCTGGGGGCCTTTCCTAATCCCATGGGACCGGGCAACGCTACGGCGCCAACGCCCGCAGCCAGGCCTAAAGCCGCTCCGGTCAGTAACGCATCGTTTGGTTTAGCCAGCCCAATCAGGCTGTAATAGATGGCGTTGGAGACAATATCACCGCCCAGTGCCCAATCGTGCAGTTCTTCATCGGCCGGCGGTTCTTCATCGACCTTGTTCATCATTTTCTTAATGGCTCGCATGCCCAGGATGTCGGCACGGGGCGCTTCTGGAATAAACTGACGGGCCGTTTCGTGGAGAGCCGTCAGCGCGCAGGCGCCTGCCAAACCACTGCCCAATGATTGCAGGATAGTTTTGTTTATGTCGGTCATAGGTGCTTAACTTGTAAGCCCGTGCAAATGTTAATGACCCTCCTAAACCTGACCATTCCGTGCGATTTCCATTCTTACGTTTCCTGCTGGTCGGCTCCTTTTTTTTCACCATTCAGCCAGCGCTCGGCCAGCAAAAACTGAGCGCAGAACAACCGAACGCAGCCCGACCGAACGCGGCCCGAACCTACTGCAATCCGATGGACATAAGCTATCGGTACAATTTTGAGCAGTTGAACGAGAAAATTTCTTACCGTTCCGGGGCGGACCCGGTCATTATCAACCACAAAAATGAATACTACCTTTTTGTGACCATACAGGGCGGCTGGTGGCATTCGAAAGATCTGGTAAACTGGCATTACATTGTTCCTGATAAATGGCCGATGGAGGATATGTGCGCCCCGGCGGCTCTATCTGTCCGCGACACGCTGTACCTCTTTCAGTCGACATTTGAGCAACGGCCTATTTTTTATTCGACGGAACCGGAGAAAGGAAAACTCAAGTTCCTGAATCGCTGGATGCCGCGACTACCCAAAGATATTGGCCCCTGGGACCCGGCTCTGTTTCACGACGATGACACCGACAAATGGTATATGTACTGGGGTTCATCGAACGTGTATCCGCTTTTCGGCGCCGAACTGGACAAAAAACGCAACCTGACTTACGCTGGCAATAACCCGGCAGCATCGTACAAGGCTATGCTCTGGCTTGATCCATACAAACACGGCTGGGAACGCTTTGGCCCCAATCACTCCGACCCATTCAAGCCGTTTATGGAAGGTGCCTGGATGACTAAGTACAAAGGCACCTACTATCTGCAATACAGCGCTCCCGGCACGGAATACAACGTATATGGCAACGGTACGTATGTGAGTAAAGACCCGCTGGGGCCATTCGAATATGCACCCTACAATCCTATTGCCTACAAACCAGGCGGGTTCGCCACGGGCTGTGGCCATGGCAACACGTTTCAGGATAATTTCGGCAATTACTGGAATACGGGCACAACCTGGATTGGCCATAATTGGGGCATGGAACGACGCATCGTGATGAATCCGGCCGGCTTTGATAAAGACGATCACCTGTTTGTCAACACGCGGTTCGGGGATTTCCCGCACTACCTGGCCACAAAAGCCGGACAGACCAGCGACGAGTTATTTACGGGCTGGATGCTCCTCTCCTATCGTAAACCAGCGGTCGCATCGTCGACGTTCAGGGCATCGGCCGTCGATACATTATCAGCCGACAAAACGACGGATGAAAACCCACGTACGTTCTGGGTAGCGGCCCGGAATAAACCCGGCGAAACCCTGACTCTCGATCTGGGTGCGGAACGCGACGTTCAGGCGGTTCAGGTGGATTACATCGACTACCGCCAAACCATTTATGATTCTGATTCGACGGTCTATACGCAGTTCAAAATACTGACCTCAACCGATAACAAAAAGTGGACAGTTGCCGCAGATCTGACCGATACGCCGGACCACAAAGTTCCTAAACGCGACCGGGCCTGCGCTTATGTTGAACTGGAGAAACCAACTCGGGCGCGCTACGTGCGCTACGAACATGTGTATGTCGCAGGATCACATCTGGCCATTAATGCGTTTCGGGTATTTGGCAATGGCCTGGGCAAGGTACCGGCTACGCCCGCAACCCTAACGGCAAAGCGACAAAAAGACCAGCGTAATGCCGATCTTTCCTGGAGCAAAGTGCCGGGTGCCGTGGGCTACAACATACGCTGGGGCATTGCTCCTGATAAACTCTATCAAACATACCAGTTCTGGAACGACCAGCCTAACACATTCGAGCTACGGGCGTTAAACGTTGGGGTACCGTATTATTTTGCCATCGAGGCTTTTGACGAAAACGGCGTGTCGGCATTAAGTAACGTAATCGACGACGGTTCCGGATTAGGGAAGAAGTGATGATGGCTGATGGCGCGAAGCAAGCGCTTCGCGCCATCAGTGCCAAAGGAACTCATTATCCACAACTCAGGATTTAAGACAATAAGACCATGACGTTTTCTTTCCGAAACGACCAGACGGAGGTTGCCATTAATATCCTACGTGAAGTTGGCCAATGGCTTGTCGACAATGACCGCGAACTCTGGAATGTCGACAAACTCACCGCTGAAAACCTGTTGGATGAGTATACCACAAACAACCTGTATGTGATGTATGCCGACCTCAACAGTGGAGCAGGCCCGGAACCGGCTGCGGTTTTCATTCTGCAGTGGGAAGATCCGCTCTACTGGCCCGAGGTACCCGCCAACACATCGGGTTTTATTCACAAACTCGCCATTCGACGGCCTTTCAGCGGGTAGAATTTATTCGCAGAAATCACCAGATTTTGTCGGGATGAATGCCTGAAGCGGGGAATCAACACCTTACAACTCGAAACCGATGCCACCCGCCCCAAGCTTATGCAGTTCTACGAACGGCATGGTTTTGAACCAACATACCAACGCACTGTTCATGAATTTGGCCAGTCATTTCTGTGCCAATTTTATATACTGACATTTTGATAGCGCGAAGCGCTTGCTTCGCGCTATCAGCTTACAAACTTTTTATATGCCAATCCGTCGGCCCGCCCGCGATTATCGTTTGATTCATATTTATGCCATTATTTTTATTGATGTCATAGTAGGCTCGGCTTTAGGGCCAATTTTGCCGGAATTTGTCAAGGGTCTGCAACGGCCGCAGCTGTGGCTTGCGGTGGGTACGGCACTTTTTCTGGGGATGCAACTGTTCTCCGCGCCCTTGCTCGGTAAACTATCCGATGGCTATGGCCGACGACCGATTTTCATTATTTCGGCCATTGGTACGTTTCTCGCCGACTGCCTGCTGCTACCCGTGCGAGTCGGCTATTACTTCGCCAACCGGATAAGCGATGGGACCACAAACGGCATGTACGCCACTGTCCGGTCGGCCATAACAGACATTTCACCCAAAGAGAGCCTTTTCAAAAACCTGGGTATCGAGGGAGCTATTATCTCGCTTGGCTTCGTGATTGGGCCGGCTGCGTCAGGTCTGTTGCTCACGACCTTCGATGTTGTGCAGGGCAGTCAGGCCAGGGTGGTGGCGATTATGGCCGTTAGTCTGTCAGGTCTGAATATGGTTTTGAGCTGGCTCCTGCGCGAAACCCATTCGAATCTGCCCGAACGGTCCGAGGCTTCGGTAGAGCTGGCCGCGCTGAAAATGGAACTGATCCAGTCGCTGAATGTACACACACTCTGGACCCGCCTGCTGGCTAAGGATCGACACTATAACGGCTTAAAGAAACTCGTCATGATGCAACTGGCGCTTACACTCAGCACCGGCTATTATTTCTACTTTGTCACCTTCGTCAGTTTCGGCGCCCTGCAAATGGATGCGAAGGACATCTCCTATTTCTTCATGTATTTCGGCGCGTTGAGCGTTGTCATCAGCTACGTATTTTATACCTACATCGCCGACCGGATCAACCAGCGACGGGGCATTTTCTGGCTCGCGCTGCTGGGCGCTCCCATCTTGGGCGCCTACGGTCTGGTGGGCACCTCAACGCTATGGCTCTATATTCTGGTCACCATCGACTGTCTGACATTCTCCCTCATTCAGGGGCTGATTGAGGGGCTGATGGCGCAGCTAACGACGGATGAAGACCGGGGCGAAATCTTTGGGATCAACCAGGCCCTGCAAGGGGTCGCCAGTTTTGTAACAACACTCGTATTCGGGGGGTTATCCCTGCTCGACTTACGGCTGCCCTTCGGGTGGTTTGCCGCCTGTCTTTCGGTAGTGGCCTGGCTGGCCTGGGAACGGAACCACATCCCCGGCACACAAATGCGCCAATGAACGGAAGACCGTTCAGACCCTATTTATACACACATCCCTTAGTAACGAACCTCCTGAATGGCTACTACCTTTTTAAGCGCCGAATGGCGAAACCTGATCTTTGCCAACTACGTCCTGGACCGTAAGGTGCTGGAGCCGCTGGTTCCTTATGGTACGGAGCTGGATGAGTTTAATGGCGTTTGCTATGGTAGCCTGGTCGGGTTTTATTTCCAGCGGGTCAAGCTGCTGGGTAGACTACCGGTGCCGTTTCACACGGAATTTGAAGAATTCAATCTCCGCTTCTATGTCCGTCGCAAAACCCAAACCGGCTGGAAACGGGGAGTAGTTTTCGTTAAAGAAATTGTACCGAAATTAGCGATTTCGCTGGTAGCCAATACGCTCTATGGCGAACCGTATGCCACTCATCCCATGCGGCACCGCTGGGAAACCAATGAACAAACGCAGCATATCCGCTACGAGTGGAAAGTAGGCTCGTCCTGGAATCATATCGAGATCAGCGCAGATCGGCTTGGGCACCCGTTGGTAGCGGACAGCGAAGAAGCGTTCATCACGGAGCATTACTGGGGGTATACAGGTCGGGGCGTCCGTCGTACATCCGAGTATGAAGTAGTGCACCCTACCTGGTCGATCTTCCCCGTGACTACCTACGATGTACGCTGTGACATAGCGACACTGTACGGCAGCCAGTTTGCGCCATTTTTTGACCAGCCACCCCGTTCGATCTTTCTGGCCGATGGGTCAGCCGTCACCATAAAGTCAGGGGCTGCGGTTATTTAATGAGCCGTATTTAATCCCTTTTCCTCAGTACCGGAAACTGGGATATCCGCAGTGTGGTACAACCATACGGCACCAGAATGACCTCCTCTTCTTCTTTTTCGGTCACCATGCCGTAGGTGATACTGTAGGGGATGGGGCCTGTCATTTCGTTGTATAATTGCCAGGAGGGAATTCGCCGGGCTTTCAGTCGGATTTCGCTAGGTGCATTTTCCAGATTCCATGGATAGCTGGCCACCTCTTTGACCTGCGTTACGTTTACAGCCTTTTCTACGTTAGCGTCGGGAACGTCCACTAGCCCGTAGTTCCAGGCTGTAGTAGGGCGCACTTCAAGATACTGGCTTCCATAATCGATGGGGTCCTTGTCGTTCGTTACCGTTTTCCACTCCTCACCCAGTTTAAGGGCATAGGTCAGCGGGCCTCGCTCCACCGAAATCGAGTTCTCATACCACTGATTTTTAAAGACGTGCATGGGCAATGTCAACTCAACAACATCACCCGATTTCCATTCCCGGGATACCACGACAACTTGATTACCAGCGGATTCCTTCCAGCGTTTGCCGTTTACAGTAACGGTCGCTTTTGTGCACCAGGCCGGAATGCGCAGATGAAAAGGAAAGGCAACCGACTTTACGCTTTTATCGGTCGTCAGCGTAAACTTTATGGTTTCGCGAAACGGATAGTTCGTTTCCTCCATAAATTTGACTTCCGTGCCATTCGCCACAAACGCGTTGACTTCGCTGGGCGAATACAACAAGGCAGCCAGCCCTCTGTCGGCGGTAGCATACCAGAGATTCTGGGTGAACTTGGGCCAGCCCTGGTGCATGTTGGAGGTACAACAGGGATAGCCAGTCAGCAAGCCGATGCAGCCATCTGTACCGCCGTGATTGACATCAAAATTCCGGATATGGCGCGTGAGCTGTACCTGATTGGCCTGCTGAAAATACTGGCGGCCCATAAAATCGTCGCTGATTTGCGCGGGCAGCGCATTAAAAGCGATTTTCTCCAACTGGTCAGCGTAGGCAATACCGCCCGTAATACCGAGCATACTTTCCAGACTGAACATCATTTCTACAGCCGTGCATAATTCGGATCCCTGGGTCGGGTTGTTGCCATGTAGGGCCTCATCGCCCCCGTATAAACCGTGTGCCATGCCGTTGTAACGGCGAATATCGGCCATACCCTTATTGACCGCCTGTACGTACTTCGGGTCGGCATGGTGCTGGTAATAAATCAACGGCTCCTTGATGCCCTGCGCAAGATTCACGCAGTGGATGCTCCCCTCCTGCGATAAGAAATTGGTATTCAGAAAGCTACCTGTATAATCGAACGTTTGCTTATGCAGCAGATCAGCCAGCCGGAGCAGGAAGGCATCGCCCGTTATGTTGTACAGCCAGTAAACGACCATCAGGTTATCGCCACCCCGGTAGCGCGCCCAGAACGTCCAATGGTCGAGCGGATGAGTCGGCAGTTGCTGCAACTGATATTTGAAATAACGAGTCATCAGGGTGATCACCCGCTGATCGCGGGTTGCCGAATAATATTGTTTCAGAATTTTGAGCATGACCATTTTTGGCCACCAATCCTGACAATTGTCCCGTTGAACACCCGCTTCCTGCGGGTAGTCTTTCAATGGTCCGAAGTAGCCATTGGGCTGCTGACTGGCAATGGCCCACTCGATCCAGGGTTTGGTTTTAGCGATCAGTTCCTGGTCCTCCAGGAGATAGGCCAGCGGCAAAAGACCGTCAATCCAGTAGGGTCCACGCTCCCACTGGTCGCCATCGCCACCGAGCCAGCCGTTGCGCCGACCCATCACAAGCGGATACAGTTCGTCCAGATGGCCGGAAGCTCCATTTTTTTGCCGCACAAGCATTTCCTTTAACCAACCCTGCGCTTTGATGGCGCCCAACGGCAATTCGATATACGGGTTGGGTCGCAACGGTTTGCGGTTGTTGATATAACCCGCAAACGTATCTTTCTTTTTGATGGCTTCCGGCTGAGCACGGGCATGAATGAGGATACCGAAAAACAGCAGCAATAGACTAGTTATTCGCATAAACAGAGCGTGGTTCAACGACTACAATAAGATTAGCCCAGGTGAATTATACTCCGTTCAGGGTAGCGACTCATCTCACTGACAACCAGACTTGCAAACTCCCGTTTCAGGCTGTAGTTTTAAGACAAGTCCTAAGCCAATTTCCATGCGCCCAGTTTCGCTCCTGATCCTGCTCCTGCTAGCGGGTCTGACAGGTTGCCAGTCCGATTCACAGCCCGAGCCGGTCCAGTACAGTGTGCCAGCGGAGGTGGAACCCTTTGTCAAATCGTTTCGGGATGAAGCGAAAAAACGAAACATTCCCGTTTCGACGGATAACCTGATCGTTACCTTCGGAACGGCCGTAAGCGAAGATATTTGTGGCGAATGCCGGTTAGAAAGCGGGAAAACGCCCCGGATCACGCTCAACAGCGATGCCTTTTGCTGGCAGCAGGCGAATCAGTATGAACGGGAATGCCTGGTTTTTCATGAGCTCGGGCACTGCCTTCTGACGAGGGCGCATAAAACAGACAAATTCCCGAACGGCACTTATGTGAGTTTGATGAATCCCAATGATGTGACCCTATATGCCACCTGTCGTTACCCAATTGGGAATGACGAGTGTGACCGACGACCGCGTCGGGACTACTACCTGGACGAGCTCTTCGATGCCCGCACGCCAACACCCAGTTGGGGGAAGTAATCCATTTATTGAACCCGAAGTAACGCGACGCCAACCACGGGTCGTCCATCGGCCGTAACCCCCTGCACCACAACCCGCATGGTCCGTACAACATCCGACAGTGGAAACATCAGTTGGCTATGCCCCTGGCTATCGGTTTGCATCAGCGGTTTCCAATACAGCACATCCCGACGGTCGACAGCCCCCGATGGCGCTTCGGCAGGCTGACGGTCGGCGGTTTCATACCGGGGAACGTAAAACTCCCGCTGAACCGAAGGATAACCAATGACCTGTAAGGGTTTCATTCCCGCTTTTTCTTCTTTTTTTTCCTGATCAGGCCGGAAACGTTTGGTAAAAAACGCAATGACGCCATTCCCTCCGCGCATCCCGTAAGCGCCCGCCGTCGTTGCGTTTTTCAGAACCTCGATTCGATCAATTTCGCCGGGATTGAAGGTCAGTAAGGCCGTGCCGTCATTGTCCTGGATCGACATACCATCCACCAGAAATAACGGCTGCGGGCTGCTAACGAAGCTTCCCACACCCCGAATTATGACCTGATACCCACCATTGATAGTTTGACTCACCGAAACACCCGCTACCTTACCCCGAATCATCTCATACAGGTTTGCAAATCGGGGTGATTTTTCATCGAACACGAGCGTGGCATCGGCTTCGCCATGCAGGCTCATCCGCCCCACATAGTCCGGGCGCTCATTCGGCTTTCTCGCCCGAACAGTCACCTCTTTCAATACTTTAACGGTTTTGTCGCGGTACAGATCTGCATCACTTTCCTGACGGGTTCGGGCCGCGTCTAATTGAGCCCGCAGGGCAACCCAGTCGGGAATTACATGAACGGTATCGGGCTCCCAGAACGTGTCTGGCCCTTCCAGCACCAGGCGGGCCTCCTTTGCCGGTATGTCTTTTAATTGCCGATCCGTGATCTGAGTCATTAACCTAACCGTATCGGCAAAGGCAAAACCCGCCAGCCGGAACCGTCCGCGCTCATCAGCGCCGGCCGACCGGACAAATGACTGCCCGGGCACGGTAGACGCGACCATGACCTGCGCGCCGGCCATTGGTTGATTTTTCGCATTCAGCACCCGGCCCATCAACGATACTCCACCGAGCAATTCGGTATCGGGCGTACCGCTCACCCGTCGCCAGCCCTGGGTTAAGAGCAGGTCATCCAATGCCCGGCGGGTTTCCAACGAATTTGTCTGCATGTATTGGTTGGGTTGCTCTACCTGACCCCGCAACTCCCCCGTTAGCAGGAGGTGCGTGTGTACCGTAGCTGCGCCCGTGTCGGAAGGAACCTGCCCCACGTCGGTAATAGATGCCGATAGAGCCGCTACTACGGGCAGTCCGTCATCATTCAAGTTGACACTTAGAATCGCCTGTTCCCGAGGCTGGTAGTGCGATTTATTTAGGCCAAGTATTACCCGCACAGGAGGCACTCGTTCGGGAATAAATACTAAGCGTTCGGCCTGCGGACGGGCGGTGGCGTCGTAGAGTGTAAGCTGATTCAGGCCCGCTGGCAGTGCAGCCGTCGGCAGATTTACCCGTGCTACCCCATTTTCGAGCAGGATCTTTCGTTGATCGACCAGTCGCCCCTGCTGTTGAACGACGATATAGACCGAATCTTTTGCCGGTTTACTCGTACCAATAATAGCTAGTGCCAGCCGATTGGTATCACTGACCACATCGGCCGACAGCATGAGCCCTTCCTGGTCGGCCAGGGGCAATGGCACCAACTGATGAAGGTCATTATAAAGTACGTCAGCATAATACTTGCGACCCGCCACGGGCGTCATCACAAGGCTGCCTATCCCGACGGCATTGGTCGTAAATTTGGTAATTTCCAGTCCTTCGTCGTTCACGATCCTGCCCGGCATCAGGAGCCCATGTCCATCTGGCTGCGTGATTTTAACGCCCAGTCGTGCGGGTAGCCCGACCAGCCAGCGCCCGCCTTCGGGCAATATCTGTATATCCAGCGGCTTCCGGACCGTGTCGATTCGTTTACTGGCTGCGCCCTGGAGTAGGTTATAGACCGCAATCGACCGGTTAAATGCGGGTCGGTGTTGCCCATTGTCCTCATCTGTGTAGGCTCGCAGCCGATAGGTGCCCGACGCCAGCGAATCGGATAAACGAAAATTGCCGACAGCACGTCCATCCAGCACCCGGAGCCACTGGTGTTGCACAAGCTTTCCGGAAGCGGTTAGCAGATCGGCATGAATAGCGGTTTCGCCCAGTGGTCGGCGGTTAGTCGCGGCATCCAGCACATAGGCGCTGAGCCAGATCCGGTCGCCGGTTGCATAAAACGGTTTGTCGGTATGCAGAAACACAACCGGAGCCAGCGTCTTGAAACGGTCATTGAACGCCGTAGCGATTCGATTCATGCGGGCATCGGGCGGCATCAGTTTTCCCTGCGTAGCAATGGGTGCCCCTGTGGTAACAGGGTCCGCATCGGCAGGGTTTGGTGTCCAGTCGGCCGGCAACATTGTCGACAGGCGATCATCGGCCAACGAGCCCTGTATTTCGGTACCGAAGGGCATCGTAATGGTTCCGTCGACCGTCATCTCCAGTTGACCGGCGGGCAGCACGATCTGCGAATAAGCAAAACGGGCATCCAGATAAGGCGAATAGGTCGACGTAGCATTGGTGTAAAAAACCACCAGCGGGCGGCTCGAAACCAGTCGTCGTTCGGTTGGCAACCGTCCTGGCTGAATCAGTTTGCTTATGCGTAATGGGTTGAGACGGCCATTCACCGACCCATACAGGGTTGTCCGGTTTTCGTGGTTTCGGGCAATCGGCACAACCAGGTTTTCCTGATAAACCAGAAAGCCTTCTTTCTCGTAGGTACTATCGATCAGGCTGGCCATCAAATGTCGGGTCGATCCTTTATAGGCCCGCATTCGGTTGCGTCGAAAGCGGTTCGCCTGTCGTTCGTCGGTGGCTTTCAATTCCTCAAAACGGGTAGCCCCGGCATAATACACTTTCTGCGATGTTCCGTCAAAATAGAGCAGGTCGTACCAGAGCCGATAACCCAGGGCCTGATTTTCAATGACGAGTGGCTCGCTGGCCGTCGCTTTCAGATGGCTATTCTCTTCATGAAAACTCAGGGCATCGGTATTCATGATCTGGCACTGCCCACCAAAGGGCTCACCCAACAATTGCCGTTTAAACTGCTTAAGGTGCTGCTGCCACTTTTTCGGATTTCCCCGAACCGTTACAGCAGCCAGTGTCTGGTCACTTGGTTTCAATCGGAAACTAGCTCTATTATCGGGGCTGGCATCCAGCCGAAAAATGCGCCGATGCGGCTGATAACCGATGAAAGAGGCCACTACTTCAACCGTTCCGAGGGGAACCCCCGACAGGGAATAATGGCCCTGCTCGTTGGTGACGGTGCCGCGGGTTGTGCCGTTCAGGTAGACATTGGCAAACGGCATCGGCTTCCCTGTCGATGCATCGGTCACATACCCCGTAAGCGTCGTTGTGGTTTGTGCCCATAGGATCGTCGTCAGACAGGTTAGCAGACAGGCAGTCAACCAAACGATAGAGCGCTGACGATTCATAGGGACATCCGTTGACAAATCAACCGGAGAAGACGAAATCTAAGCGATTTTACTCACATTGTCAAGCACTTACCGTTTCCAGCTTTTCGGCTGAGAAAGCCACCGCCCGCTCGGCGAAAAGCAGTTTCGTAGCGGCCCAGGTCGCACGAAACAACTCGCTCTGGCGATAGGCTTCCAGCGCATCGGCCGATTCCCACAGGCTATATGTTATCCGGACGTTGGGTTGGTCAGAGTCCCGCAGGAGATCGAGTTGGTGGTTGCCAGGAAAGGTGCGGATGCGCTGCTTCGAGCGATCAAAGATGGCATGAAAGTCAGCAAGTTTATCTTCCTGAAACGTCATGCGAACAATACGAATGAGCATAATTTATAAAACTTAGTTTGTTGTTTGTGGTTCGTTGTTTGATGTTTGTAAGACGAGTTGTCTTTTCAAACGACAAACCACAAATAACAAACCCTTTTATGAATTACCGCACATTTGGCCGCACGGGCTGGAAAATCTCTGAAATAGGCTATGGCATGTGGGGCCTGGCCGGTTGGACGGGCTCCGACAAAGAGGAAGTCTTACGAGCGCTGCAACGCGCCGTTGATCTGGGCTGCAATTCTTTCGATACTGCCTGGGCCTATGCCGATGGCGTTAGCGAAGAAATCCTGAACCAGTTGCTGAAAAATAATCCCAACAAGCAATTGTATGCCGCCACCAAAATTCCGCCAAAAAACCGCCAGTGGCCGTCGAAACCGGAGTCTAAACTAGCCGATGTTTTCCCGGCTGACTACATTGTTGAATACACCGAGAAAAGCCTGAAAAACCTCGGCGTCGAAACGATCGACTTGCAGCAATTTCACGTTTGGGAAGATGCCTGGGCCGATCAGGACGACTGGAAGGAAGCCGTCACCAAACTATCCCAGCAGGGCAAGGTGCGAGCGTGGGGGCTATCGGTTAACCGTTGGGAGCCGGACAATAGCTTAAATACGATCCGGACGGGGCTCATCGACGCGGTTCAGGTCATTTATAACATTTTCGATCAGAATCCAGAAGATAACCTATTCCCCCTCTGCCGGGAACTGAATATCGGCGTCATTGCCCGCGTTCCCTTCGACGAAGGTACACTGACCGGGACGTTTACGAAAGAAACGACGTTTCCGGCCAACGACTGGCGGTCGACGTATTTCGTCCCCGAAAACCTCAACAGCAGTGTCGACCATGCCGACGCGTTACGACCCTTTATTCCGGCCGGTATGACCATGCCCGAAATGGCGCTTCGGTTTATATTGAGCAACCCGGATGTGCATACCACCATTCCGGGTATGCGCCAGATTCGCAACGTGGAGGCTAACATTGCGGCCAGTGATGGCCAAGGCTTACCATCAGCGCTTTTACAAGAACTGAAAGGCCATCGCTGGGACCGGACGCCAACTGAGTGGAGCCAATAAATTGTACCAGACAGCTTCTCGCTGTCTGTAGATTCATACAGCGAGAAGCTGTCTGGTACATAACTTATGAAAATACTACTAATTGAAGACGAGCCCGCCTTGCAAATTGCCGTTCAGCAATATCTGGAAAGCGAAGGCTATACCGTGACAACAGCGACTACATACCGGCAGGGAGCCGAAAAAGCACATGATTACGATTATGACTGCTTAGTCATCGACCTGATGTTGCCTGATGGCAATGGTCTCGACCTGGTACGTGAATTGAAAATTCACCAGTCGACGGCAGGAATTATTGTCGTAACCGCCAAAGATGCGCTCATAGACAAACTAACCGGCCTCGACGCGGGCGCTGACGATTACCTCACCAAGCCATTTCACTTGCCCGAACTCAACGCCCGATTGCGGTCGGTGTTGCGCCGTCGATTATTTGGCGGGCAGGCACAAATAAGTGCGGGAGACCTCCGGCTCTGGCCTGATCAGCAACGCGTCAGTGTGCATGATACCGATGTTAAACTAACGGGAAAAGAATATGAGCTGCTCCTTTTTCTGGTCACAAATGCGGATAGACTCCTCTCTAAATCGGCCATTGCCGAACACGTTTGGGGCGATGCAATGGACGCAGCCGACTCGCACGAATTCCTGTACACGCACGTTAAAAACCTACGCCGGAAGCTCATTCTGGCGGGCTGCCCCGATTATATTCAAACCCGTTACGGCGCAGGCTACTTATTTTCGACCCGTTTGCCATGAGCCTGCTCAGTCAGACAGCCCGCTATTTGCTGATCACCGCCTTGACCATTGCGCTGGTCGGCGCGGTCGGCTTTCATACGCTCATTCACCGGAAAATCCGGTATGAAGTAGATGAGATTCTGACAACTCAGGTAAAACAAACTGCCTTACGGCTTCAGAAACAACCCCTTGCCCAACTTACAGACTGGGATAACAACCCCCGTATTGCCCGGGTAAACTCCCCAGCAGCGCCAACGTTTACGGATATAACCGTTCTGGATTCCCTCGATAGCAACAAACCAATACCGATTCGGCAGTTGCAGGAAACCGTTTCGGCTAACGGGCAAATTTATCTGATTACGATCCAACAACCGTACTATGAATTCAGTGAATTGGCGCGTGAGCTATCGGTCGGTGTCATCATTGGCTTTCTGATTCTGGTTGTCTTGTCTGTAGTTGTTGGCCTGAGTTTATCCAGACAGTTATGGGAACCCTTCTACGCCACCATCGACCGGATCAGCAGCGTTCGGCTCGATTCGGGTGCGGAACCGGTGTTTCCGGATAACCAGATTCGGGAGTTCGGTTTACTGAATCGATCGCTGGGCGAGTTGACGCAAAAACTCCGACGCCAGTTTTCGTTACAGAAACAGTTTACCGAAAATGCGTCGCACGAGCTACAAACGCCCCTGGCGGTTGCCTCGGCGGAACTGGATTTCCTGATGCAATCGAAACACCTGACCGAAAACGATTACGCACATCTGCAGCGCGCTACGGATGCCCTCGGACGACTCAGTCACCTGAATCGGTCGCTGCTGTTGCTTACACAGGTAGAAAATAACCAGTTTGCCAACGACGAGTTCGTCAACCTCAGTGAACTGGCCAATCAATATACCGATGAATACACGCCGTTTTTTGAGCACAAACACATGGCTGTCAACCGGAAGATTGCGCCCGACGTTTCACTGAAAATGAATCGGCAATTAGTGGTTGTCCTTCTCACGAACCTCCTTAAAAATGCGGTTCGGCATGGATGTGCCCGGCATGGACATCGTACAAATGGAGAGGCAGCCAATTATATTGACATTGAGCTAACCACGCGTGCGTTGAGCATTCAGAATACGGGCGAACCGCTGCCCTTTGCGGACAACCAGTTATTCCATCGGTTCGTCAAGAACCCGGCCCGCCCTGACTCGACGGGTTTGGGCTTAGCGCTGGTCAAGCAAATCTGTGACCGCTATCATTTACCGCTAACGTACCAGTACGATGCCAACAAGGGTACGCATGAATTCAGAATAGGGCTATTGCAACAGGGGGCGTAACTGGTCGGGAAGATTCTCCGCAAATCAAGAAAGACATTCTGCAAATGGTCAAAATCACCATCGGTCGTTACGAGCGTTAGGTTGAGTAGTGACGCCGTTGCCGCAATCCACAAGTCATGTTTACCTATAGTACGGGGCGCTGTAAATGGACATGTTAAAAACTCCGGGTGATTCCGCTGGCTGTAGGCGTCGAGATCTACGTAATTTTTCAGGATCAAGTCAGTAATATCAATTACACGTGCATTATCAAGAAAAATTTCAACTCTGTTTTTTTATCATCACTCCATCGCTGTTGCAGAGCAATTGATTCTATTTCTGCAATGGACGTAAATGAGACATATACAATAACATCAGCGGGATTTATGAATTGGATTACTCGTCTACTAGACTTGTCGCGAGCTATATAAAGTAGACTATTGGTATCTAATCTCAGTAGCGCCACCCGCAGCAATAATTTCGGCGGCAGAGTAGGTATTGAACTTCTTGAATAAATGCGGACGATCTTTTATTCCTTTCGGTCTCATCAAGGTTGCTGCTTATGTTCGCTTACGAAACAACGAAAAAGCGGCAAGGTTCATACCGCTCCTTTACCCAATTGCCTTTCTTCAAATTCTCTCCATAATTCCTTCCGAAACTTGTGGGCAAATCATTCACTAATGAAAAATCTCTTTTTTATTGGCTTGCTCCTGCTGGGAATTACCACTGCATTCGGTCAGGCCAGACGTATCGTTCGGGTGGAGGACAGCATCAGCCACGAGCCTATCATTGCGGCCACCGTACGTACAGCAGTTAAACCGATTGTGGGTGCCGTTACCAACGCGGCTGGCATAGCTATCATTGCCAACCTGCCCGCTACGATCAACACCCTGACGGTTAGCGCCGTTGGTTACGAGACGCAATCATTTCCCCTATCGACAACAGCCGATACGCTCGTTTTTCGGCTCCACAGCCAGGATGCCTCCCTCGACGAAGTGACCGTAACGGCCACCCGAACCAACTCCCGAATCGAGGATTTGCCCATTAAAGTAGAAGTACTGGGGCAGGAAGATATGGACGAAGAAAGTGCGGTTGTTCCGGGCAACGTAAGCAGCATTCTGGGCGATATTTCGATCATTCATATCCAGCGCACATCGGCCGTAAACGGCAATCAGGCCATCCGAATGCAGGGCCTTGATCCGAAGTACACGCAAATTCTGCGCGACGGCCTGCCGCTCTACGAAGGCTTCTCCGGCAATTTAGGGGTATTACAGATTCCACCCCTGGATTTGAAACAGGTGGAAATCGTAAAAGGCTCAGTATCGACCCTCTACGGTGGGGGCGCAATTGGCGGCATGATCAACATTGTGTCCAAATCGCCCACCTCCGAAAAACCCACCTTCACCGCCCTGATCAACCATTCGGGGCTGCAGGAGAACAACCTGAATGCCTATTATTCGCAACGCTATGGAAAAACAGGCCTGACCCTGTTCTCGGGGTATACAGACCAGGCCGCCGTCGATGTCACCAGCGACGGTTATACCGATAGCCCGCAGATCAAGCAGTTTAACTTTCACCCGAAGTTTTTCTATAATCCATCCGATCAGACGCGGGTAAACATCGGGTATTCGTTCACGGGCGAACATCGGGAAGGTGGATATCTGGCGGCACTGGAAGGCACGCTGCCCAACGCGTATCGGAACATCACCGACTTACAACGGCATACCGTTGATTTCGACGCGACACATAACACCTCGCCAGCCAACGCGCTGACTCTGAAAGGTGCCGTGAGTACGTTTCACCGGAAGAACACCGACTACCAGAAACTATCCGATGGACGGCAATCGTCAATTTATCTGGAAGGAAATGACCTTATCCGGTTTGGGAAACACCAACTCATTGCCGGAGCCAACCTGACGGTTGAGGCCTTTCACAAAAACCCCGACAGCACCCGGCTGGTCGACTACACCTACCAGACCATCGGTGGGTTCGTGCAGGACGACTGGCAGGTGGGTGATAAAGTAGCCTTACAGACCGGTCTTCGGTTCGATCATCACAATACGTTTGGCAACTTCCTGCTGCCCCGCTTATCCATCAAGCTGAAACCAGCTGATCCGTGGACGGTGCGGCTGAGTGTTGGAACGGGTTACAAAACCCCGAACCTGTTTGTGAATCAGACACCCGGTGCCTTAAATGTCAGTTTGATTTTCCCGCGCCTGCTGCCTATTGACGTTTCCACGGTAAAAGCCGAAAAATCGGTGGGAGCCAATATGGACATTGCTTACTCAAAAACGTTCGAAAGTGGCGTATCGCTGCAAGTCGATCAGGCTTTTTATTACACCTATGTCAACTCGCCGGTGGTGTCGGCCTTTGCCAGCACATCGAGTAACCTGGGGCCCTATACGCAGCTGATCAACGCGCCTTATAATCTGTTCAGTGTCGGGACGGATACCTATGTCCGGCTTGAATACAAGGACTACGAACTCTATTTAGGCTATAACCACACCCTCGCCCGGCGCGACGGCCCATCCAGTCCGGGCCAATCCAGTCCGGGCCCATCCGATAACAGTTACCTCCCGTTGGCTCCACAAGACAAATTTTCGACTACTCTGGCCTGGGAGAATGAGCACTTCCGGTTTGGTATCGAGACGGCCTATGTTGGTTCTCAATACCTATACAACAACCAGAAAGTAGCGAACTACTGGTTCTTCGCCGGGGCAGCCGAGTACCATTACAACGACCACTGGCGGCTGGTACTGAATGCCGAAAACCTCTTTAACGTTAAACAGGCCAATTTCGAAACGGTTGTCAGCGGCCCTATCACTCAGCCCACCTTCCGCCCGATCTGGGCACCGCTGGAAGGCCGGATTGTTAATCTGGCGTTGAAATACACGTTATGATGTAGGACAATGTAAGCCATATGATCTTAGTCAACTGTCAATACCGAATGCACGGCCAGTTCGGGTACGATTACCGTAGCGATACCATTCGCGTAGCGAACGGGCAGCGACTTGTTTTCGGGCTGCTGAATGATGCGGGTAGGTTTCCTGTTGGTGCGGAGCCGAACGGTCAGGTTCGTCAGGGATGGCACTTCATCGTAGGTAAACACCTGCGGGTCGGCGTGGCGACCGCCGGTGTTGATCAGATTCACGGTCAGTTGGTTGCCTTTCCGGTTCAGGACAACATGGACCAAGTGCGAACCACGCACGTCCACCACTAGCTTGGGCAGCAATGGGCGAGCCAGTGACGCAATGAAATCACGAAGTTTGGCCGATTGGTGCTTTTTGTAGTCCTGGCTCAGATCGGCATAGACCGCCGTCAGTTTCCCCCGACCAAACATCGTTTCCGTAGCGATCACACCGGGTGCCGGATCACCAGGTTCTGATTTAAGAAACTGCCCAAGAGACTTTGTTTCAGCCCCTACGATGCGTACGGGCTGAAACGGCCCCGTTAACACGACGGATGCGCCTTGATGAAAGACCACTTTCGGACTGGCTGCCTGTTCATGGATGGCCTCAACGCCCAGTTCAGTCGTAAACGAACGCGTTGTTTGGGCACCGATCAGTAGCAAATGGCCACCCTGCCGGGCATAGTCGAGTAGTTCACGGCGGAACGCGGGATCAAGGGAGTCCTGCTGCGATACGACAATGACCGGATACTGACTCATTCGTCCCTGCAGGTGTTGCTCGGCTAGTACTTCGACGGGCAATTGGGCATCCAGAAGCGCCGTCAGCACGCCACTAATCCGTTGCGTCTGGCCATTGCCAAAGAGGGACTCATTGAAGGCGCTTACCGTCGTATTGGCATATAAAACGGCAATCTGCGGAACAGCAATGCCACCAGCGCAAAACGGTTGCCGGGCTCTGACAAAGCGACTCAGTGCCGCCATAGCAGGTAACTCCCGCAACGCAATGGCGGCATCCCGACGTTGCTGATAATAGGCCTGAAAGCCGCCCCCGAGCGAAATGATTTCGGCCGCTTCCTGCATCAGGTGAACAGCCGATTTCTGATCGCCCTGCCGTTGCACGGGGTTGAATTCATACCAGAAACTCCACGACATCAAATCCCAGGGCTTCCGGTAAAGCCGACCCTGGGCGGCCATAATCCGTCCTTCCAGAGCCGCTGAGTTTACGCTGTTGCTCGGCGTCAGGTCTCCCGACAGAAAATCGACGTTTGTCTGGATGGGCTGGGGCATCATGGACGAATACGCCCAGTTGGATGCTATTCGAAACGTTGGCCGATGGCGGTGTACGGCATCGACATAATGGCCCATGTATTGAATAAATGACCGACGGGCAAAGTCTTTAAAGGCTCCATACGTAGCGTCCTTGTCCGTAGTCGGCACTGCCTGAATACTAGTCTGGGCCCGGAATTTTGCCAGGGCAGTGGGTGAGTAATCGAGCACCGTTGCCCAGCACTCTCCATCGACCCATACGCCGTCGGCCCCCGAATCAGCTAACTCATTGAGTTGCGGAATCAGCAGCGAATCGACGTAAGGGCCATGTACGGACGTTTTTAAGGGGTTGATGGTGCCATCGGCTTTTTGTGCCGCCCAGCCAGGGTGTTTGGCCAGAGCCGATTCATCGTATACACCCGAATAATGCAGGTACAGGTCGACGCCATGTTTACGCGTAACGGCCCGGTAAAACGCCAGTGGGTCCTTGACGATGTGGGGGGCCACCGTTGCCGTAGCTACTTTCGACGGATAGCTCGACACACCCGGATGCCCTTTACAATCGACCTGGATAAAATCGGGTTTGACCGCTGTCAACAGTGAATCAAGCGTCCGTTCGGATAAGTTTCGCCCGATCAGCGAATCGCTGGCAACGGCATGAAAATCAAAATGAAGGCCGAAATACCGCTTTGAGGAAGATGGACTTACCGACGATTGGGCAAGTACCTGAAAACTGGAGAGGAAGATAAGTAGTACGGGCAGTGCCTTCATTTCCGGTCGATTTGTTGCAATCACAGGAAGGAGAATAGAGCCAAAGATTACTGTTTAGCCTTTTGGGAACGCGCACGAAACGTAAGATAAAATTATCTTGAGATGATTTTATCTTACTCTATCTCTCTGTCCGTGAGGATAGGAGCATGAAATTAGTGATGTAGGGTATATTCTATAGCATACACCCTACATCCTC
This sequence comes from Spirosoma horti, assembly GCF_054776595.1. Classification (NCBI taxonomy): domain Bacteria; kingdom Pseudomonadati; phylum Bacteroidota; class Cytophagia; order Cytophagales; family Cytophagaceae; genus Spirosoma; species Spirosoma horti. Next base: position 532,291 of record NZ_BAAHBQ010000002.1, on the reverse strand, counting down.
TATCAATCAATATTCCTGACTCAACGGGTGCACCATAAACTCGTCGATCACAACATGGGCGGGGCGGCTGATAATAAACAGCATCGACTCGGCCATATCTTCGCTTTTAAGCCAGTTTTGGGAGGTTTCGTGGCCGTGTCCTTTCTCGTGGAAATGGGAATCGACCAGACCTGAATACACACCCGTCACTTTAATACCGAATGGCCGAACTTCCTTGCGCAAAGCACCCGTAAACGCTTCCTGTGCGTATTTACTGGCCGTGTACAATGACCCACCGGCAAAGGTGCGTTTGGCAACGTCGGAGGCTACCACAACAACATGCCCGGAGCCCTGTGCTTTGAGTGTGGGCAAGGCAGCTTTGGTCAGCACAAACGTCCCTTTTACGTTGGTCGCCATCAGCGCATCCCATTCCTCGACCGTAATTTCGTCTACATTTTTAAATACGCCGTAGCCTGCGTTGTTGATCACCACGTCGATGCGGCTGAACTGATCGAGAGCGGTTTGTACAACAGCCGCCATGTCCGATTCGCTGGCAACATCGCCCGCGACAGCAACGATTTTGCCCCGAACGTGGCCTTCCGTTGCTTCTTTTTCGAGCTGGTTCAGGTCGTCGGCGCTACGGGCCGTAACGATTACGTTGGCACCATGTTGCGCTAACAGCAAGGCCGTTGCCCGACCAATTCCCCGCGACGCGCCCGAAATGATAATGGTTTTGTTTTCTACGTTCATAGGATTGATTTTCTACCCGCAAAGGTCGCAAAGGTTCGCGCAAAGTTCGCAAAGAAGTTTTCCCGGCAGGATCGCCTGCAACGCCACGATGAACGAGTGTATAAAACTCAGTCCGCTCAAGCTCAAAGTAATACTCCTCCAGACTAACAACGGTAGCTATGTCTGGGCCAAGCTCAGGCTTGGCCCAGACATAATCTATCCAAGCATTCAAATTAGAAAAAATAGCCCAGCGACCGCTAAAAACTGTTCGTTTCTGCCCAGACTGTACTGAAAGTCAGAGCCGTTTAATCAAAGTAAAAATTTTTTAGACGAGTCTAAAACCTTTCGAATCATCAATTCGTATATTTGACGGTATAATGTTTGCCACTCTGTCAACTGAGCGTGTATTGAATGATTGATTGGCTCCATATGAATCGGTTGCGCGTAGCCCGCTTGCTGCTTGGCCTGTTTCTGGCGATGTGGCTCAATGGGGTGGTGTTTCGTCACGCGCACCGGTTGTCAGATGGCCGATTGATTGTTCACGCTCACCCCTACTGGCCTTTCGGAAAGAGCCCGATCTTACCCAATACGCATACCGCTCAGGAAATCCTGCTGCTCGATCTGGCCGCGCATCTGCCTGTCGTTGTCAGTAGTTTCTTTGCCTTTCTCTTTTTCCTCAGAACGCATTTGCGGCCGGTTTTTCTGTTCACCAGCCAGCTATTTCAGTCTTATTCTCCGTTCTGCTGCTTCTCTCATCGGGGTCCGCCTGTCGTTTGCTAATTTCCTGATTTTGCACGCACTGGTTTGTAAACCAGTGGTTTCTGCTGCACGCTGTTGAAATAGTCCATCAAACGATACCCCCTGAATGAAATTATTTTTCCTGTTGATTAGTCTCGGACTAACCGAGGGCTTTGTCTATGCACAGCCTAGTCCAACTCGTACCATTCGTGGATCGGTCACCGATGCCGATACGCGCAAACCCATCCCATTCGGCAATGTAAGCCTGAGCGGACAAAATAAAGGGGCACTTACCGACGCCCGCGGGCAATTTTCGCTGTCGATGAAAGCCGATTCGCTCCCCCACTCGCTTATTATTTCCTGCATCGGCTATAAATCAGACACGGTAGCGATTGGACCCAGAAACGACGTATATACAGCAACGCTATTGCCCATTGTAAATGCCTTAAATGAGGTCGTTGTCACGGGGGTTACGCGGGGAACCCTGCTTCGGCAAAATCCGGTTGCCATTCTGGCCATTTCGCACAAGTCCATCGAGACAACGGCCAGCAGCAACATTATCGATGTGCTGGTCAAAAACGCGCCCGGTTTGAATGCCGTAAAAACCGGGCCTAACATCTCAAAGCCGTTTATTCGAGGCCTGGGCTACAATCGGGTGCTTACGCTCTACGACGGCGTTCGGCAGGAAGGTCAGCAATGGGGTGACGAGCACGGCGTGGAGGTCGACAATTACAACATCGACCGGGCCGAAGTGATCAAAGGCCCTGCCAGTTTGATGTACGGTTCCGACGCGCTGGCGGGTGTCGTCAGTATGCTGCCCATGTATCCAAAAGATACCGAAGGTAAAATCAAAGTGGGACTGGTTACGGAGTACCAGTCGAATAACCGGCTATTGGGCGAGTCGATCAGCCTGGCATCGGGCGGATCGCGTTGGGCCTGGAACATGCGCGGATCGATTCGGGCGGCCACCAACTATAAGAACAACATTGACGGGCTGGTGTATAACACGGGCTTCTCGGAACGAACGTTAACGACCATGCTTGGGTACTCAGGACACAAGGGCTACTCGCGGTTTGGGGCTTCGCTGTACGACAATTTACAGGGCATTCCCGACGGTAGCCGGGATTCGCTTACACGGCAGTTTACGCGGCAGGTAGCCGAATCCGACCTGGACGATATAAAGCACCGCCCCATTGTTCCGGCCAGTGAGTTATCCTCGTATCACCTAAGTCCGCTGCACCAACGGATTCAGCACTACCGGCTACATACCAACAACCATTATCAGATCGGCAATGGCGAAATCGACGTTTTACTGGCTTTCCAGCAAAACATTCGTCGGGAATATAACCACCCCACGCAGCCCGATCAGGCCGGTCTGTTTGTGCGGCTCAACACGTTCAATTACGGCCTGCGATACAACCTGCCTAATCTGGGCCGGCTAGCCTCCACCATTGGCGTCAATGGCATGGCACAGTCGAATAAAAACAAGAACGGAACGGCGTTTCCTATTCCTGACTACCGGCTGTTTGATGTAGGCACCTTCGTCTTCCTCAAATACCAGGCCGAAAAAATGACCCTGAGTGGCGGCCTGCGCTACGACAAGCGTCAGTTGCGGGGGGATGACTTTTACGTTCGCACCGATCCTAAAACGGGTTTCGACCAACACGCGACCCTGCCCGACACAGCCGGTGCCACCCTGCAGTTCCCCCGGCTCAACCAATCGTTTACTGGCATTTCGGCCAGTGTTGGCGTGACGTATGAATTCTCCGAAAAGCTGGCTCTAAAAGCAAACATTGCCCGGGGTTATCGGGCACCCAGCATCACCGAAATCGCGTCGAATGGCCTCGATCCCGGCGCACACATTGTGTACATCGGCAACCGGAACTTCAAGCCCGAATTCAGTTTGCAGGAAGATATCGGCCTGACCGCCACCTTCCCCGATGTCAACATTGGCGTCAGCGTCTTTAACAACTTCATTGAGAATTACATTTCGCTTACCCAGTTAGTCGATGATCAGGGCGAGCCGGTGGTGATTGTGCCGGGCAACAAAACCTATCAGTATCAGCAATCATCAGCGCAGCTATATGGCTTTGAAACGCAGTTCAGCTTGCACCCAACTGCCTGGCGCGGGTTCAGCTTCGATAACAGCGTCGTCGTCGTTTATGGCTACAACCGGGGTGTACGCTATACGGATGCGGGCACCAATGGCGAGTATTTGCCGTTTATTCCGCCCCTACGGGTGGCAACGGGCGTCAGTCAGAACTTTCCGATGAAACGGCAATGGCTTTCGGACGTAACGATCAAAGCCGATGTCGATTACAATGCCCGGCAGGATCGGTACCTGGGCTTAAATGATACAGAAACGGCGACCCCGGGCTATACGCTCGTTAATGCGGGTATCGACGGGCTTATTCACGTTGGAAAAGACAAGCCCGGTCTTCGGCTTCTGTTCCAAGTCAACAATATTTTCGATATAGCCTATCAGTCGAACCTGAGCCGGTTGAAGTATTTCGAGTACTTCACGCAGTCGCCAAACGGGCGTCTGGGCATGTTTGGAATGGGCCGGAATATATGCCTGAAGCTGACCATTCCATTTAATTGACCGTGTACCAAACAGCTTCTGGCTGTTTAGTACACCCTGTCATTTCTTGAAATGCCGGATCATCTGGCCAAAATTGAGCCCCATAGCCAAACCCATAACGGCTTGAGTTAGCCGTTTGGTTTTAGTTTCGGTTGTTTTAGCGTCGTCAATCCAGTTGCTGAAATAGGTTTGATGCCCGCGGCTCAAGGTCTGGAAATGGGCTTGTGCCGCCGGATCATCGTCTAGGCAGGCCAGCAGATCGGCGGAAATCGGCATGGGCGAATCATCAACTTCCAGGTCAACCCGAACGGTGGCACCGGCTTCTTTTCGAATACCTCGACGCATGGTCGCGTTGATGGGCATAATAAACCCGCCTTCCACATCACCAGACCGGCCCATAGGTAGCAGAGCGACTAAGCTGATCGGGTAATTGTCCAGCGTTCCTTTCACACGGAACGATGTTTTCTGGCCGGGTTTGATGGCTTCGGTTATATCGAGCGGAATGTCGATGTACGTCCAGCCGGTTTTTTCACCTTTCGCGTCGAACTTTTGAAGGATGGTGGTAAACGTGGGCATGGGCTTATGCGGTTGCTTGATATCGGGCCAGTGTTGCTTCCAGCGATGCCTTTATTTCCTGTACCAGACTGGCCGGTTCCAGCACCGTCAGGTGCTCACCATAACTCCGCAGGTGCATGAGCAGGTCGCGGTTGGGCGCCAGACGTAAGCGCACAATGCATTCCGTGTCGGTGTCGCTCAATACTTCCTGGGTCTGGTGAATTGGCTTGGCTTTTACATAGCGCCCAAAGAGTGGACTGAACGAAAGAATGATATTTTCGACGGGTCCGTGACTATCGGTAATCCCGTAAATGTGTTCGAAAAGGTCGCTTACATTGGCCAGAATGGCAGGCGGAACATCGCAGGGATCGTCCAGCAGTTCGAGTTCGCTCATGCGGTCGAGGGCAAACGTTTTCTCGCCCCCACTCACCGCATCGTATCCGATGACGTACCAGCTATCGGCAACTTCCCGCAACAGAATTGGATGTAGAATGCGCAATTTGGGGCGATCCAGTAGCGAGACAACCGGATTGACGACCTTCCCCTTACGCGCACCTTTGCCAGTCACGACAGGGCTAACCTCTTCGTACTTCAAATACCGAAACGCCACCTGCCGACTCTGGTTGACGGCCCGGATGAGCATTGGCACAAACTGACGATTGCCGCCCAGAATTTTCTCTTCCACATACACGATCCGGCGCGATGTAGACGGAGCCGTTCTATCGTCGCTTTTCACTTCCCGAATGATGTCCAAACTCTGTCGTACTTTCTGCAGGGCATTTGTCAATTCATCGGCCACGGTAGCTCCCTGGGTAGCCGCCAGCACCTCGCGGGCGTAATCGAGCGCTTCCATGTCCTCAGGTGCCAGCATCAGGTTCAGCAACCGAAACTGCGGATTGCTGTAATAATAGCCATTGGCCCGTTTGTCATACTCGATGGGTGCGTCATGGTCTTCACGCATCCGTTGAATGTCTTTTTCGAGCGACGAAATGGACCGAATGCCGCATTTGTCCTGGCACAGCTCGAATAGCTTCTGTTTGGAATAACGGCGCGGGTACCGACTGATGATCTCGTCGATGAGCCGGTATCGCTGGAAAGCGGAACGGGTTATGGGCATGGTGAGGAATGATGAATTATAACTGATGAATGAACGATCCGTCCAGGTCTATGCAAAGTAGACGAAAGTTTTTTCAAATAAAAAGAAGGCCGTAAATAGATTACGTTTTGGGGGATATACTTTTGAACCGGACATTACATAGACTATCTCATGACTCATACACAGCGTCCGTACTCAAACACCCCGGCTTATACGCCCCGCCCGTCGCTTTCGACCCGGCAATTAGTTGACCTCGAACTGGGACTGTTTCTGCTTCAGCAGCTACACCCCAGCGCACCTCCAACGGCCTTACCGGCCCTGCTCCGGCCCGATGACGCCCGTTGGCTCAGCCTCTCGACAAAACAAAAAAAATACCTGAACCGAGGACGTCTTTTGCTGGCTCACTTCGCCAATAGCTTCCATTGGCAGGCTTTACTGGACGCCTACGCGGCTGCACCTTCGCACCGGCTAGCCTATGACCTAAGCCGCGATTGCAGCCATTTTTCCGAGAAAACCGTTGGTTTCTCCCGTAATCGGCTGGGTGTATTACGCAAAATGCTGGCGTAGTACGCCTAAATACCTTACCCTCGCCACAACCAATCAGCTCTCTGGCCGACCGTTGTGGCGGGGTGAACTCGCTCACGCTTCCTTCACACACGTACAATCCATATGCTTAATCAGTTGCTACAACGGGTATGGGGCCAGTCTGCACCGGCCGCCCTTCTTCAGGCAAATCGATCGATTAACTCCGTACTGTCTACGTCCGATATAAACCTGCCTGCGCCACCGATCCGGCACTTACGGACAGTGAAACTTATGATGGTGACGGCCGAAAACAACAACAAATTCTACGAAATGCGGGAGAAAGAAAACGGCACATTCGTGGCCCATTATGGCCGTGTGGGTGGTTTTCGGAGTAAATCCATTCACCCCATGGCGCAGTGGGAACGCAAAATTCGGGAGAAGAAAGCAAAAGGCTACACCGATCAGACGTACCTGTTTGCCGAGGCAAGCCCCGAAATTGACGCCAGTACGATCACTAACCCGCAGGTACGGGGATTGATGTCGAGGCTGTTGGAACTGGCAAACCAGTCCATTTTTCAGAACTATGTCGTTACGGCACAACAGGTGACGGGCAAGCAAGTCGAAGCCGCCCAACGCCTGCTCGATGAATTGGCGACTCAGTTGGGCGTCGACATGGATACAGTTGCTTACAACGCCAAGTTACTGGATCTGTTTAAGGTAATCCCGCGCCGGATGAGCCAGGTACAAGAGCACCTGGCCAGCCAGTCGCCCCAGTCGGTCGCTGCGTTACAACCCCTGCGCGACGCCCTTGCCGACGAACAGGAAACCCTCGACGTAATGCGGGGTCAGGTTGAACTGGCCCCGGCTGCCAATAGCGCAGACCAGCCTTCGCTGACCCTGCTGGAGAGCATGAACCTGACGGTTGAACCCGTAACAGACAGCCACATACTCACGCTTATCAAAAAAATGATGGGTGCCGACGCCAGCAAGTTCGATGCGGCCTTTAGCGTTCGGCATGCGGCTACAGATGCAGCTTTCGAACACTATGTTCGTCAGCAGAAGAACCGCAAAACACTGCCTCTCTGGCACGGCAGCCGAAGCGAAAACTGGCTCTCGATTCTGAAGACCGGCTTGATGCTTCGTCCGGCCAATGCCATCATTACGGGCAAGATGTTTGGCTATGGCATCTACTTCGCCGATCAGTTCAGCAAGTCGCTCAACTACACCTCGCTCAATGGCTCTGTCTGGGCAAACGGCCGGCAAAACGAAGCCTATCTGGCTATTTATGAGGTACATGTTGGTGAGCAACTGGCACTGACTCAACACGAGCCCCAGCACATGACACTGGATGCCGACGCGCTGAAACGCCTGGACGCGCGCTACGATTCCGTGTTTGCGCGGCAGGGCGTCAGCCTGCAAAAGAACGAATTCATTGTTTACAACCCAGCGCAATGTACTGTTCGATACATTGTCAAAATCAAGGCATAAGATGGAGATACAACGCAAAAAACTAGACCCACTGGTCGTCCGTTTTGCCGCGACGACGCTTATTCTGGCCGAAGGCAGTACCACAACGCTTGCCGTAAAAAATGCCCTTCGTCGGCGTGGCTACGAAGCCCGACAGGCCGATGTGTCCCAATGGCTGTTCGTCATCAGCCTGTGGGAGAACTGGACCATCGACGACAATAATGGCAAGTTCCGAGTGTTCCACTTTCCGAGGTTCGCGCCCTCGCTGCAATGAGACTCTTTATCATTCTTTTCCTGGCAGGTGTATGCAGGCGGTGTATCCGGCTCTGCGTACACCTGCATTTACATACCGTCATCCACGATACTCCGCCACGCCGTACGCTTGCCCCTGTGCGAAAGTAGGCCAATCCAACGGCACAGCCGTCTGGCAACGGGATCCGCTGTCTGCAGAAACGACTATCGTCACTGCGGACAGCGGCTTTTGTTTTGTGTCAGCCGGTTCGCGAATTCCCGGCGAAAGACCTTCTAAAAAATAATTGAGATTTTTTTTACAGAAAGAGTACAACGTAAAAAGGTTACGTTCTTGTAGTAGTAGATTTGATTCAACAACAAGAACAATAAACACAAATACGATGAACACTCTTCTCTCCACCCCCCGTGTTTCCCGCCCGGCCCTTGCCAGTCTTCTCCACTGGCAGGAGCCACTGGCGACCCGGCTGCGCTTTCGGCATGCGCTACCCGGCATGGTAGCCAACCGACTGCTCAATGTGGAGCTGGGACTTTACTTACTGGCCGAGCTGGTTCCGATGGCACCGCCACAGGTTTTGCCTGATTTACTGACGGGACACGGCTCTGTTTACCGGAACCGGCCCATCTGGTCACCCCGGCAGCACCGCGCCTTAAGCCAGGCCCGCATTCTGCTGGCCCCTTACATGGACCGCACCGCCTGGTACAATGCGCTGGCCAAATACGCTAGTCTGCCATTGGCCTTGCGGACCTACAATTCGCAGGGCACCCTCCGCACCGACGTGAGCGGGTATCTGCTGCGGGAGCGGGTCGGGATGTTTGCGAAAGCAGTGGCCTAGCAGCCGTTAGTTGCCGTGATACTTTTTATCCTAATTTACAAACCCGCTTAACCGTAGTTGACCATGACATTTCTATCTCTAGAACCCTTTATCCCATCAGGAGCTGATTTTAACAAGGCCAGGCAATTCTTCCAGGCACTCGGGTTCACAATCAATTGGGATGCGGGTGATTACGTTGGTTTTGAGCGAGATGGGTGTAAATTCATTTTACAGAACTACGCCAACGTCGAGTTTGCCGAAAACCTGATGCTGAATGTGCGGATCAGCAACGCCGACGAATTCTGGCAGGAAATAACGGAAAAGCAACTACCCGAAACGTTTGGTATCCGAGTCAGCAAACCAACCGACCAACCCTACGGCCGGGAAGTGAACGTCATCGATCTGGCTGGTGTCTGCTGGCATTTTGTGTCGTAGGCCTGTTGGTTTTCTGGCAGTCCAATACATTGATTGGCATATGAAAAATCACGTAAAGTTTTTTGGATGTTGTATGGGTACGGCTTTTCACGTGTTCTACTCCGCTAAAATCGCGTACAACTCCCGATTAATGAAGTAATGATTCCCGCCTACTACTTTACGCTCCAGTATACCTATTTCGACCAGCTTATTTAAATAATCACGAGCGGTATTTTCAGCAAAGGTTCGGTCCTCGGTAAGATGTCGAATTCGAGTGACAGGCTGTGTGAAGATTTTTTGAGTAAGCTGGTCCGGTCGGCGAATATCCTTCTTATTGGCAATGATGGCTAACACGGCGTCGCGCGCGGCTATAATACGATTGATTTTCTCATATGTCAGGTTCGCCGTTTTTTCCACGGCTCTGAGCATATATAACAACCAGGTTTGCCAGTCACCTCGTTGCGAAACGCCCGCCAACGCGCTGTAATAGTCTTCTTTATGCTCAACAATGTAGCGGCTCAGATACAGAATAGGGTAATCCAATAACCCTTTATGCGTCAGATAATGAATGTTGAGTACACGCCCCGTACGACCATTCCCATCTCGGAACGGGTGAATGGCCTCAAACTGAAAATGGCCAATAGCCATCTTTAGTAGGGGATCAATTCGGTATGTTTGATCATCATTCAGAAAGTCAGCCAGATTGCTCAGTTTAGCTTCCAGAATGCCCTGCCCACGTGGGGGCGTATACACAGGCTTACCCGCGTTAGGCCCGCTGCCCCCCTGCCGGATATATACCTGTGAGAAAACCGGACGAATCCCCTCCTCCGACTGCTTGATCTCCTGAAACGTTTGAATAAAATAATCTAACGTAAAACTGCTCTGCTCCTGCAAATGGTAATAGCCTTTCCACAAAGCCTCCCGGTAGCGAAGTATCTCTTTGGTGGACTCAGAAACTTGCTCGGGCGTACTTTCGCTAAACGCCTGATACAGTTCATCGTCGGTTGTGAAGATATTTTCAATGGCGCTGGAGTCTTTCGCTTCCTGCAAGCTAATCGAGTTGATCAACAACCCCTGATTAGGAATGGCAACACTGCGACCCTGCAAGCGTCCTAATGCCTCCTTCGCATACCCCAATTGTTCGAAAACAGCAATCGTACGATACAAATTGGGGTGAATCGGCAAATCTGGCAACCCATTCCAGGGCACATTTCTATCTGGATTTATTTGATAAAGCGGTTGATCAGCCATTAAAATCGCCCTTTTTTAAGGTTAACTAGGCAAATGTACCTTAAAAATGAGGTCATCAGTGGCGGCTAACCTTAAAAAAGGAGTCTTTTAAGGTTAGGAGATATGAATTCAGTTTAATATTGCTATTGTCTTTATAAATGAGTGTCTTTCAAATCATCTGTCCTCATCATCAGATCTATTCTTAACAAACTCGTTTATCAGATCGTCTTTCCGCAATGACTTAGGCACTAATAGTAAAGCGCATACCTTTTCAGGCTTAGACATATCCTCTTGGCCATAACGCTTGCACCAAGACTCAGCCGCCTGACAGCAAGCCTGCTCAATTTCAGCCACGTTAACCAATGCTCTCGGTGTTGACTCCAAACAGCGTATTGTATCTAAAATGCGTAAATCACTCAGTAACTCTAATTCCTTGCTGTTTAGATTATACAAGATCGGATATTCTTTTTCTGCATGATGTAATAGCAAAAATAGTTTTTTGTCAATCCCATCATACACAGTAGCGCTATGCAGGAAATTAGGTAACAATTGGCTCCTTTCTCGGTGCTTGTCCAGCATTAGCGAATGTGCCAGCATGGCTTTCGATCCCAACCCTCCTATGCTTTCCAAAACATCCTCGTCACGAGTAAAATGCTCAACATCAATAGTATCTTCCAACAGTACATTCAGTTCCTGGCTATGCGATAGCACATCGGTACCTATAATTTGTGTGGATTTTTTATGGCGATCAATCAATCGGTTAAAACGCTTTTTTATGTCCGTTCTGCATTCAGAGAGTATGTCTGGCTCATTATACATTGATGGGATGAACGTGTAGAAATACACTATTCTGTCTGCATTCTCGGTCATTCGCATAATTCGGCCAGCCCGTTGAAATAAAATGTCTGCGCTTTCCGGACTGTCATAATTAACAATAGTATCAACGTCGGGTAGATCTACGCCTAAACTATCGGCATCTGTACAAATCAGTATGTCAATTTCCTGGTCCGGTTTATGGTGGTTATGAGCAGAAGGCGAGAAGTCTTTTAAATTCTTTTGCCGATTAGGTGCTTTTCTGAGCTTATTCACACCTTTTTCGTCCTGCTCAACCATGCAACTCACAAAAATACGATTATCGTATGTTTGCTGAAGCAGTTTCTGCAAGTAATTTGCGGTAGGATAACGTCGAATAAAAATCAGAATCTTGCTCCTGCTTTGTATGAATCGTTCATTGATAACGGCTGTTAAGCAATTGTATTTATCATCCTTAACCCCACTTTTCAGGGCTGCTTGAATTGATCCAAGTTGTTTTTTTCTCTCTTGTTTTGGTCTGCGTAAGAGAACTTTATAGCGTTTCTCATTTGTGTCGACTATATCTTCTTCAACTGCACCGAGTTCACTATCTGTAATAGGGAAAATCGATGTTTGGTCAGAATCTACATCGTCGGCACTAGGTGTACGAAGGTTGTACGTTATAACCTCCAATAATGCCTCAGGCGAACTCAGCCAACTAGTTAGTGCTATTTTCTGCAATGTATCAACGGGCCCTTTGACAATCTCATCCGTATTTTCATCAATGAACGAGGTTGTAAACTTACCCGCTTGAGCGAAGTATTTATCATTAAAAGCAGCTTGGACTGATTGGTCAAGTGGTAGGCGGTAGAAAATCGGCTTTAGGCGCATTGTCTTCGGCAAATACACTTGACGGGAGCCGTATCGTATATATGTTCTTCCAGCATCGTCAATGTGGTTCATTTGCCGAGCAAGCGATAAAACGTGAGGTAGTCCCAGAACTGTTACAACCGGTAAGTTGATGAACTCATCAGGCTTTTTCACTTCCCAAGGTCCTGTTTCAGAAAACAGTTCTGGTTTAGGTGCCTTGTGCGGGAGCAGATGCAATAGGCCATTGAGATTATGAATATTTGTACCATAAGCAGTAGCCGTTAATAAGAAAATTTTAGCTCCTTTTGCAACAGCCGGGACAAACAGAGTGTAAACCCGGCTGGCACGCTGATGTAGACGCTCGTTTGTGCGTTGATTGCGGTAATAGTGTGCTTCGTCAATTAGAATTACTGTATGAGCATCCGCTCGCTCCAATTCTTTTTCGAGATCGGTGATTTGGTGGTTTGCCTTTCCTGTCGAAGCAAGGAAAGCTACGGTTGTGCTGTAAATAAAATAATTGATGTCTTTTATTCGCAACTGCTCTTCCCATTTGGGATGCACAATGGGTGGGGCAATTACAAGAGTTCGTTTACTGACACCAGTATTTTGCAAATGACGAGCGATCTCTGATCCAATGATTGTTTTACCCAGCCCGGTAGCTGCCACAATTAGGGAGCCACCATATTCTTCGGCTTGCCGCAATGCGTTTCGAATAATGAATTGCTGGAAATAAACAGGAGCAAACGGGCGACTCTCCTCATCATTGTTACTTAACATTACCGACAACGCTTTTAAGTAAACATCAAACGGTTCTGCCATCTTCAACCACTGCTCTAATAAATCCCGAACTGGCGTTAGTATATCTTTAGAATCCTTCGCTGTTGCATCGAACCATTTTGTAAAATCGGCAATCTGATCAGGTTCAACAAGCAAACTCACCTGTTCGGCATTTGATCTTGCTTTGCCAGATAGCCCATTTTCAGAGTAATTAGCTGATCCATGCCACAGAAATTTATTGTCTCCGATATAAAATTTGCAGTGAAATGGATTGGAGATAGAGCGGGCATCTCGAATAAAAAAACGATCTGTATTCATCCGTGAAACGACCTCATTGATGGTTTCCCATAAATCACTATCAAGCTGCCTAAGCTCTTTTACAACTTCATCTAAAATAGCCTCCTGTGCGTCATTAGCATCGCCCTTGCCGACCAACATCTTAACAATCACATGCTCATGAATATGCGGCCTGCCCAACCGGTATCCTTTTAAACTGAAGTAGGCGCTAGCAATCCTAACGGTATGGTTTATGAGCGGAAAGTAGGCTTTGATTAAACTCATACCCAACACCCGGCCCAATACCCGAACGCAGTTGTCCATCGTCCGCTTTCTGAATGAATAAATTACGACTACTCGAGGGCTTACGCTGTTTCATGAAAGTGCAGATAAAATTATTGTAAAATATACAGCATCACACTCAAGATGCAAGTCTCACTACCTTCTCTATGCCTTGTGTTATATTAATGTTTCTATACTCACTGCCAATTTGTGTCAACATTTTAGTTTGTGGGTTTAGAGATTTACAAGTAATTATTCACAGGTTTGTCAACCGAAAAGTGATAGTCAAGTCTATTGTACAAATAGTGTATCTACCGGTAAGAAATAATCATCGGATTTAATTATCTTGCTTAAATGGAATATTATCTAGGTGTGACCGACTGGCAATGGTATAATTATTTGAGTAGCCGGGCACCCGAAGACGTAAATTTTTGGCAACCTGGAGGCCAAACCGCCTTTCGTGCCCTCGAACCAGGTGGCGTATTTTTATTCAAACTCAAAAGTCCATATAATGCTATAGGTGGAGCAGGCTTTTTTACTGCTCAGAGTCGCTTACCACTGTCATTAGCTTGGGATACTTTTCAATCCCGTAATGGCTTCGACACTTTTGAACAGTTTAGATCTGTCATTCAAAAGTACCGTAACGATTTCGAAAGGAACCCATTTATAGGTTGTATAGCTCTTACAAACCCTATTTTCTTCAAGCGAGAAGATTGGATACCCACCCCTCCTGATTGGAGTAATAGTATTGTACAAGGTAAGAAATACAATACAAACGACGCTATCGGTGCAACTCTCTGGAAGCAGCTTGAAGTAACTATTTCAAACTACTTAACAACAGTACCTATCCTTGAAAACTCCTTTACAGTGGCTGAGGATTTACCACAATATGGTAACCCGATATTAAAAAAAGTACGTATCGGACAAGGAGCTTTTCGTCTCTCAATTATTGATGCTTATGAAAAGAAGTGTGCAATTACAGGAGAGAAAACGTTGCCTGTTCTAGAGGCCGCACACATTCAACCCGTTGCTGAATCTGGCCCTAATCGAATCACTAACGGCCTATTATTGCGCTCTGATATGCATAAGCTATTTGATGATGGATACATTACGGTCACTCTTGACTTTAAAATTGAAGTTAGCAAACGAATCCGTGAAGAATTTAACAATGGCCGAGAGTACTATCAATATCATGGAAAAAAGTTATCCTTGCTTCCTAAACTTGACAGCAACAAGCCCTCTTCTCTTTATTTACAGTATCATAACAACAGTGTTTTTAGGCCTTAGAGAGAAAGAGGGAGTAAGTTTTTTTAAATTTACAAAACAACTTAAAGTACAGCCGAAAATACTGCCCACACTAACCCCGTGAACTCAGTCTTTTACTATAGCGTCCTGCAATATCGGTACGCCCAGTCGCTGGGTGAGGTACTGAATATTGGCGTGTTGCTACTGTTCCCTGAGCAACGCACAGCTGTTTTTCTTCATCCCGAGCGGTTAGGCCGTATTCGAAAGCTGTATCCTAAATTCTCTGTAAAGGTCATCCGGTCCTACTTCAAGGGTATCGTCGCCCGTACCAATCAACTAACCAAACAGCCTGAGATCTTCGCTGACTATGAAGCGAATCCACGCCAACTGATTGACAACGAGATCCTTATTAGCGATAGTAGTGCCTTGCAGTTTAGTGAAGTAAAAACGTCGGTCTTATACACAGAAGACGTGTCAGCTATTAGCAACCAATTCTACAAACTGTATCTCTCGTTTTACGATGAAGACGAATATCGGTCACGGCATGACGAAACCTATCTGCTGAAGGAATACAAGCAGTTGCTTCGTCAGCGGTTGGATGGTCTGTTGTCTCGTGAAGCTTTTGAGCAGCCCATTACGGTAAAGCCGGAAGGAACCAGCTTTACTTATCAGTTCCCATTTGCCTGGCAGAACGGTAGCTTTAACTTAGTAAAGCCTGTTAGTTTTGACCTGAAGCTAGAGCAGTCGATCAACGAAAAGGCCACCCTTAATGTCGGCCAATTTACAGTTCTCAATGCGTATGCAGAGCAACGCAATGCACGCTTCGATGTACTAGTTGCCCGTCCGAAGGATCGGAAACTGTATAAACCTTACGATCAGGCCATTCAGTTGTTAGCGAATCAGCCCCGTGTGAACGTCGTTGAGGAAGAAAAACTGGAGGATTACTCGCAGAAGACGGCCGAAGCTTTACGGTAAGCGTAGCCTGTTTGTTCTACTATGGCTCCTTCATTAAGATGTAACTCATAGGATTATCGAATCAAAATCCTTTAGAACACCAGACTGAACGTGCTGCCCTCGCCCGGTTTGGAATCCACCGTGAGCTGGCCGTTATGGAGCTGCATGATCTGGCGGGAAAGGCTTAGCCCAATGCCCGATCCGGTTTTCTTGGTCGTGTAGAAGGGAATGAAAATCTGCTCCAGCGCTTCGGGTTCAATACCAGGCCCATTGTCGGTTACGCGGATTATCACCCGGGGACCAATGGCTTCGGCAGCAAGCTGAATGGTAGGACAGTTGGCTTTGCCAATGCTTTCAACCGCGTTTTTAATCAGGTTCAGCAGTACCATTTCAATCTGGGCCGCATCTGCCCAAATCGCTACATTGGGCGACGCGACCGTCGCGTCAATCTGGCAGTGGGGCGCACTGGCCTTTGCTAACTGTACGACATGGCGGAGCAACGGCTCAATGGGCACATCGGCGAAAACCGGCTGCGGAATGGTCGTAAAATGCCGGTAAGCATCCACAAACTGCATAATGCCCGCTCCTCGTTGCTCAATAGTCAGGAGGGCGTCGCGGAGGTCGTTGACCGATTCCGCCACAACGGCTGGAAATCTAGCGGCCTCACTGGAATCATCGTCGGCCGAGGACAAGGGGAGCAAATCCGTTTCAACAATGTCGCGCATAGTACCCGCTAGCGAGACAATCGGCGTAATGGAGTTCATGATCTCGTGCCGCAAGACTTTCGTCAGGTTTTGCCAGGCATCGAGTTCGCGCTGCTGCAACTCACTGCGAATATTCTGCATGGACACCACCGTTACCAGCCGCCCCCGCAGCCGAACAGCCGTACAACGCACGGATAGTTCCCCATCGGCACCGGTCTGGTAGGAAACGGGCGTCGATGAGGTCGTTGACGACCGAAGAACGTCGGCCAGATCAGCATGGGTGGCGTTGAGGTCGTTGAGCGTACGAAGCCGGTAAATACCCAGCAACCGAAGGGCCGTTTGGTTGACCAGCTCCACCTGGCCGGTAGCATCGAACGTCAGCAGGCCCACATTTACGTGCTGAACAATCGTGTTGACATAGTGTAAGTTGGCTTCTTTCTCGGCCCGAGCCTGCCGAAAAGCATCGAGCACCTCATTGAACTGATCGTTTAACTCGTGAAACGATGGTCCAAGGTTATTGTCAGCCCGAAAGGCGACGGCGAAATCAGAGTAACGTACGGATTCCAGGAACCGCGTCAGTTTCCGGTTCAGGCTGGTTACGTAGCGGTATAGATTGACCGTCAGAAACAGGTCAAGAATGAGTAGGGGAAAGATCAGCAAGCTGTTCACTTCCTGAAGATGCAAATACGTAATCACGCCGGTAAGGCCGACAATACCAGCAATCCGCCAGCCTATACCAAGCGCGAATCGATCCATATTAGCCGGCAATCCAACTAAATGGGTATTCAAGCGTAGGCACCTTTGTCCGTTCGGCAATCCGGCGCAGACGGGCAGGTAACGCCATCACATAATCGCGGGCCCGTTGACCGGCATCGTTGAGATCGGTGATCGCATCCACTTTCCAGTCGACCAGTAAGGCTTCGGCAATTTCGATATAATCGTAGGTTGTGTAAACACCCAGACGTTGGGCCGCATCGGAAAAATGGCTGAAGGTCTGCCCAATCTTAACCCCACTTTCGCGGAGAAAATGAGCCGGCATCACGATCTTTTTGCGCATCATATCTTCGAAGGCCAGCATCATTTCGGACGGGTCGACTTCGAAAATCTGCCGGACAAAATCTTTATACGCTTTGGCATGGCGCATCTCGTCGGATGCAATCACCCCGCAAATTTTCGACAACTGATTGCAACCGGCCTGCTTGGCCAGCGTAGCGGTTCGGCGGTGCGACACGTTTGTGGCCAGTTCCTGAAATGATGTATAAATGAAGTTGCGATACGGATCCCGGCCGGTTCCAATGTCGAAACCATCGGCAATCAGGTACTGCGTAGACACTTCCATCGCCCGCATGTTGACCCGTCCCGACAGGTACAAAAACTTGTTCAGCAGATCGCCATGGCGGTTTTCTTCGGCGGTCCAGCTACGAATCCAGCGCGTCCAGGCCGTCGGACTACCCTGCTCGACGCCCTCCATATCCATCAGCCACGACTCATAGGTCGGTAGGGCTTCTTCGGTAATGGTATCACCCACCAGCACGGCTACGTAGTCGTAGGAGAGCTCACGTGTACTTTCGCGCAGTAATTTCACCTCATCCAAAAAGGACTCTTTTGTGGTATCGGGCAGCAGGTCGGCGGGTTGCCAGTTGGTCTCGATAGGTTTAAGGAATTCATCTATAGACGCGTCGATTTTTTCACCGACGAATCGCATTACATCCAAACGTGTGCCAGATAAGATCATGTATAGGTAACGAAGAAACGAGTCAATTTATCCCAGTATTTGGCAAAGTTCGGCTAAAAGAGCCGATGTTTTAAATTAGCTCCCGTTTTTCTTCCCGACAATACTGGACTCCGTATTAATTTTAGGGCTTAAATCGCCCTGTACCGACGGCTGTAGCCTGTATGAAAAAACTTTTAGATTACTTACTAAGCTGTATATACCTGATTTATTTTGGGTTAGTGCTATGTATTTTCCATGTCATGCAGGCCACTGCGTTTAACCTGTTTGGCCGCCCGGCACACAAAAAAACCGTCGACTGGATGAACGCCAGTATTGCGTACGGCTGGTATCTGACGGGCAGTACCATCAGTTTTCAGCAATTAACCGACCTCCCCACCGATCGACCCATTATTTTCGTCGCCAACCACCAGAGCATGTTCGACATTTCGCCCATTATCTGGTTTCTGCGTCGACACACCCCTACATTTGTTTCTAAAGTCGAGCTCTCGCATGGTATTCCGGGCGTATCCTACAACCTGCGTAAAAGTGGCGCAGCACTCATCGATCGCAAGGATCCTAAACAGGCTATTGTTGAGATTGCCCGTTTAGGTAAGCTCATTCAACAGGAAAACCTTTCGGCCATGATTTTTCCGGAAGGAACCCGTTCTGCTTCGGGCCAGATGCGCCCCTTTGTGACGGGTGGCGTGGCAACGTTGCTCAAACGGGCACCAGCCTCCCTTGTCGTACCGATCGCGATTCGGGGAACGGGCCATTTTAATCCCAAAGGTTTATTTCCGCTCCGCTCCTTTTCGAAAATGTCGTGGCGGGTCTTGCCGGGCATCGAACCCAGTGGCCGCCCCGCCGATGAAGTTGTCAAACTAGCGCAGGAAGCTATCGTTACAGAACTAAGCAAACTTAACTAAACTTCTATACAGTACTAACCTAAGAAGACAAGCCTTGTAACTAGTAAATATTATTATATATATTTACGAAATTTTTGTTGACATCATGAATCCAAACAAAAGACTCGACCAGATCGAACCTGTCCTGGCTGATGTAGCGCTGAAAACTGACCGTCTCATTGAATCGAACGGACAGATTCTTGAGATTGCTACCCGTGCTGATACTAACGCAAAGCTGGCAGCTAAAGGCATTGCCGATCTTACGATCGAGATGCGTCAACAGTTTGGCCAACAACAGAATCAAATTGATCTGCTTCGAGTAGAGACGAATAGCCGCTTTGAACAGGTCGACGTTCGCTTTGAACAACTCAGTGACGAGCAGGCCAAACTACGTCAGGAAATGAAAGAAGGGTTTCACGATGTGAATCAAAAATTCACCCAAGTCGCGCAGACCCAGCAACAGATTTTGACACTGTTACTGGATCGATTGACATAAACTGGCTCTATTTACAGCCCAAATTTCTCCAGTCGGCGGTACAGCGCCTGCCGCGACACGCCTAATTCGCGTGCTACATCGGTGATGCTTCCCCGGTGTTTTTGCATCGCCTGCTGAATCAGTTGCCGCTCCATATCTTCCAGTTGAAGCGTCTCATTCACGGGCGAAACAGCATTTCCATCCTTTCTGAAAACGAAATTACTCGGCTCAAGCAGTGTACCCGAGCCACCTTCGGGCCGTGCCAGAATAACGGCCCGCTCAACGGCATGCTGTAACTCCCGAACATTACCCGGCCAGCGGTATTGCTTCATTTCAGCCAGCAGCGCCGGACTCAATCCAGATACTGGTCGATTATATTGTTTAGCGTACTTCTTCAGGAAATAATCGGCCAGTAGCCCGATATCCGATGGCCGTTCGCGCAGCGGGGGCAGATGCAGTTCAATTGTATTGATGCGATACAGCAAATCCTGCCGGAATCCCCGCTCGGCTACCCGTTCGGCCAGATCAGCGTTGGTTGCGCAAATGAGCCGTACATCCAGCGCGCGCGCTTTGTTCGACCCAACCCGAGTTACCTGCCGCTGCTGAAGTACCGTCAATAGCCTTGCCTGTTGCGACGGTGTCAGATTACCAATTTCATCCAGGAAAATAGTACCTCCATTGGCTTCTTCAAAGCGTCCGGCGCGGTCGTCGCGGGCATCGGTAAACGCTCCTTTTACGTGGCCGAATAATTCACTCTCAAACAGGCTTTCGGTGAGGGCACCCACGTCGACGCTTACAAATGGCTTGTCGCGCCGGTTGGAATGTTCGTGAATCGCCCGGGCAATCAAATCCTTACCCGTCCCATTTTCGCCGAGAATCAGGACATTGGCATCCGTTGGGGCTACCTGCTCAACTGTTTCCAGAACGGGCCGCATCGCACTGCCGATAATGGTTGTACTCCCGGCACTCCCTTTCTTACGATTAGTTTTCTGGGCGTCGTCCCGTTCCTCGACTTCCTCTTTCTTACCGTTAACTGCCCCACGAATAGTGTCCAGAAACTTATCATTCTGCCAGGGTTTCAGCACAAAATCAACGGCACCGGCCTTGATAGCCCGTACTGCCATTTCCACATCGCCATACGCGGTAAACAACACGACGCGTGCCTTGGGATCAATATCCAGAATACGATCGAGCCAGGCAAACCCCTCACGGCCGCTACTTACATCGCGCTGAAAATTCATATCGAGCACGATAGCATCATAGCGGTTGTTGTTGAGGAGAAAAGGCAGTTTTTCCGGATTTTTCTCGATGTCTACCGCGCCCACGTGCCGTTTCAGCAACAGCCGGGCCGCCAGTAATACGTCGGGATCATCATCGACGAGTAAGAGTTTAGCATCTTGCATAGATCAAAGATAGAATAGAGAACGAATTGTTGCATGCCGGTTCCGATTCAACAACGAATTACGGTTTTCTTACGTACTTTGACCGATAAAAGTCGTTAAGCGGTCAATATTGTCAGTAGGTGGAGTATAAGCGGTATAAGGCTCGTGACCTGGCAGATTACTCACTCTTCATCTGGTCTTCGGCAATAGATGACCGCGAATGCTACCCACTCGGGCAGCCCTACATTGATACCAAATGACCGACAAGTATCCTCCTTTTGATGACCGCTGGTTTTACGCGCTGGTAGCCGTCGGTGTGTTTCTGAACGCCACGGGTTTGTTTCCACCCATTATGGAATTAGATAGTGCGCTTTATGCCTCTATTGCCAAACAAATGGCCCAAACCGGCGACTTTGTGAACCTATACGCCGTTGGCAGTGACTGGCTCGACAAGCCGCATTTTCCATTTTGGGTAGCAGCCGCGAGTTTTCGAATTTTTGGCGTAAATACGTTTGCTTACAAGTTTCCAGCCCTGCTGTTTTTTTTGAGCAGCGTTCTGTACACGTATACATTCGCTCGGCTGACCTATTCAAAGCTAACAGCGCAAGTGGCAACCCTGGTGCTGCTAACGGCCTTCCATGGCGTTCTGTCAAACAGCGATGTGCGGGCGGAGCCGTATCTGATGCCGCTCATCATTGGGCCAGTGTTTCATTTTTACCGGGTATTTCTGGGAGACAGAAATCAGGCGATTCACCTGGTCGTTGGCTCCTTCCTGACCGGGTGCGCGCTGATGACCAAGGGGGTTTTTGTCCTTATTCCAATTGGTGGAGGCCTGGTGCTGCATTGGTTGCTGACGGGCCATTGGCGGGAGTTGCTCAAGCCTCGCTGGTACCTGGCGGTCGTTCTGTCGTTTGGCTTTACCCTCCCCGAGATCTACTGTCTATATCAGCAGTTCGATCTGCATCCGGAGAAGGTTATTTTTGGGAATAAAGGCGTGTCTGGCATCCGTTTCTTTTTCTGGGACAGCCAGTTTGGCCGGTTTTTCAATACAGGACCCATCAAGGGAGAAGGCGACAAGTTTTTCTTTATTCACACGCTGCTCTGGGCTTTTTTGCCCTGGTCATTACCCCTATATGTGGGCGTCGGGAAGCAAATTATGGGCTTGGTTAAACGACAAAACAACGCGTCCCCGGCCAACTCGCCGGAATATGTTTCGCTGGGCTCCGGGTTGCTTACATTTGCCTTGTTTTCATTATCGGGGTTTCAGTTGCCCCATTACATGAACATCGTTTTCCCGTTTTTTGCTGTTATAACGGCCCAATTTCTAGTCAGCCAGAACGTAATTAAATTGCGAAAATGGACGATTGGCCAAACCATCATTGGCTTAGCCATTGCAGGCATTGCCATTGCCTTGCTCGTGTTGGTTCAACCGGTTGGGCTGGTGAGCGGGTTGGTTTGGGTAGTCGTTATTACCCTGGCCACGCTCACCGTTTTCCAAAAGAATACGTTATTATCCTTGTCGGGGCGCATGGTCGGCTCCATGCTGGTGCTGGCGGGTACACTGAACCTGTTTTTATACCCAACCTTCCTGCGCTATCAGGCGGGCATGGCCACGGCCGATTATGTAAACGCGGATGCCAAACTAGCCAAACGCCCCACCGTACTTTATGAACCGGGAACAGGCGTTGGTGGTGGCAGTTTCTGGACGTATGAGTTTTACGCGCATGCGCCAACTGTATACGCCCGTACCGACTCGGCCATGCAGATACAGGTACAAAAGACCCCTCAGCAAGTATTCACGACTGCCGAATATGCCGATTCGCTGGAAGCTCACGGCTTCCAGGTAAAGCGGCTGGCGATGTTCCCTTATTTTCATGTCAGCCAGTTAACGTACGATTTTATGAACCCCGACACCCGCGCCAAAACCCTGTTACCGTATGTTCTGGCGGAGGTAGGCTTGAAAGGTGAACGAGTGATAGACCGGGCCGCCGATACGATGAAATAGCTACCTGGCCTGCCGTTTCAGCATGCCTGAGCCCTAAAAACGGACAAGATTCGTCCGAAAGCGGACAATTGAAACAGGGCAATAGATCCTAATCAACTGACTATCAGCAATAGGCCTCAACTGGCATGACTATTGGCACAAGGCCTAGTAGCGAATGAGATTCTGCTTGTTCACCGCTTTGGTGACCCAGTCTTTCCCTCGTTCGCTTATCTAAACTAATGGATCGCGTCTTACCTAAACGTTTCTGGACAACCCAACGCCTGGCTATTTTTGGAGGTGGCGTACTGGTTATAAGCTTATTAGCTTACACATTTCTCTTTGCTGATCGTCGGTCGAAGCTGAATGTTGAAAAAGATAAAATTACTGTTTCAGCTGTTTCAACAGGGCCATTTGAAGATTTCATTGCCGTAACGGGTGTTGTACAACCCCTGAAAACCATCCGGCTCGATGCCATTGAAGGAGGCTACGTAACGCAAAAACTTGTCGAAGGCGGCAACACGGTAAAACAAGGCGAAGTCTTATTGAAACTTGAAAATCAAAGCCTGAAACTGAGCTTCCTACAATCAGAAACTGAAGCTAACCGCCTTGTCAATGACCTGCAAAATACCCGCCAGCGGATACAGATCGAACGATTTACGTTGCGCAAAACCCTGGCAGATGTAGATGCCCAGATTTCTCAGGCGAAAGATACCTACGACCGGCAGGAAAAGTTATACAAAGACAAAGTCGTGTCGGAAGAAGACTATCTGAAAGCGAAACGCGCCTACGAGCGATTGACGGCACAACGTACCATCGAAATCGAGACGCAGAAGTATCAGGAAGAGAACGCAAAATTCCAGATCAAACAGCTTGAGGGCACCCTGCAACGTACGCAACGAAATGTGGCTCTTTGGCAGCAAACACTCGACAATCTGGTGGTGAAAGCGCCGGTTTCTGGACAACTCTCCAGTATCGATGTGGAAGTTGGCTCGAACATTAACCGGGGCCAGAACATCGGCCAGATTGATGACTTGAATGGATTTAAAATGCGGGTTGGTATTGATGAACACTACATTAGCCGGGTTTTTGCCGGATTGAAAGGCTCGTTTGAATTCAACGGAAAAATGCACGAACTTGAAATCAAGCGAGTGTATCCTGAAGTAAAAAGTGGCCGGTTTGAAGTAGATATGACCTTCGTAAACGGCACGCCCCAGGGTATCAAGCGCGGCCAGTCGTCACCCATTCAGCTGGAATTAGGAAAGGCGGCTAAAGCGACCCTGATTCCCGTTGGCGGTTTCTTCTCCGATACGGGCGGCAACTGGGTCTACGTAGTCGATAAATCGGGGAAACGGGCGGTCAAACGTCAGATTACGCTGGGCCGTAAAAACCCGGAATTTTATGAAGTACTGGACGGCCTGCAACCCGGCGAACAGGTGATTACCAGCAGCTATGAAAATTTTGGGGATAATGAAGTTTTAGAATTTTAAAATAGATGGCGCGAGGCTCCAGCCTCGTGCCGTTTATTACCCGGCTTCCAGCCGGAATTTCGGCCAGAGGCCAAAGAATAACAGGCACGAGGCTGGAGCCTCGCGCCATCCGGTTCAGACAAACTTTTTTATATGATCCAGACAATTAACCTTCAGAAACTCTTCTCGACCGAAGAAGTAGAAACCACCGCCCTGAATGGCATCAACATGGATGTCAAAGACGGCGAATTCGTCGCTATTATGGGACCATCGGGCTGCGGTAAATCCACGCTGCTCAATATCCTGGGCCTGCTGGATAACCCAAGCGAAGGTGAATACAACTTCTATGGCACCGAGGTGGCCAAAATGACCGAACGCCAGCGGGCGCAACTCCGCAAAGGTTCTATCGGCTTCGTCTTCCAGAGCTTTAACCTGATCGACGAACTGACCGTTTATGAAAACGTCGAACTCCCCCTGCTTTATCTGAAAACGCCCCCCGACGAACGCAAAAAGCGCGTAGAGGAAGCCCTGGAGCGGATGAGCATCATGCACCGTCGCAACCACTTCCCGCAACAGCTATCGGGCGGTCAGCAGCAACGGACGGCTATCGCCCGGGCCGTAGTCGCCAAACCCAAGCTGATCCTGGCCGATGAACCAACCGGTAACCTCGATTCGAAAAACGGCGAAGAAGTAATGAAGCTGCTGGGTGAACTGAACGACGAAGGCACTACCATCATCATGGTGACTCACTCACCCTACGACGCCGGGTTTGCGCACCGTACTGTGAACCTGTTCGACGGAAGAGTAGTGACGGAGAATTTCCACGTGTAGGATGCCGGAACGGTGGGGTTACAGGAATGTATTCAAGTCCACCTGCAACACCTCCGAGAACGATGAACTGGTAGCCACTCCGCCATCACCGAGCCGGTAGCGGAGCCACTGCTGGGTTTTGTAGTTAAAGACAAAGCCTTCAAGAATACCGTATTCGTTGTCCTCGATTAATTTGATGACCTTATTGGTATCGTGTTTCAGGCCATTATTTTGACAAACCTCAACAATGACCTTTGCCTGTTCAGTTTGATAGTCATACAATAGAACATCAGGTACAGGACTGCTGTAGCCTTCAGTAAGCATCGTTTCCGGCAGGGGTTCAAAGGGAATTTTTCCTGACTTATAAAGAGGGTAGAGTCCAGCCGTCAGTCGGGCAATTACACTCTGATGAATGATCGGGGCATTGACGCCTATATCGTCTTCCATGACGAGTGTTTTTAAGGAAATTGGGCGTGAATAGTTCATCGGTACACTGTCTGCTAGAAGGTCAAACCTAACCACAATCACCATGTTTCGCAATTACCTGAAAATAGCCGTTCGGAGTTTGATGAAAAACAAACTCTACTCGGGAATCAACGTCTTTGGCCTGGCGCTGGGTATGGCGTGCAGCTTACTGATCGGTCTTTGGGTAAAAGACGAATTGAGTTATAACCGCTTTTTGACCGATGCCGACAATATCCATTACGTGCGCGTCAATTTCCCCTACAATGGCGAAACGGTAACGAACTTCGTAACGCCCGGCCCGTTGCAGGAAGCCATAGCGCAGGACATACCGGAGGTGGCCGCTGTAACGAAAATTAATTTCGCCAATGAGACGCTGATTAAAGTGGGCGAGAAAGCGGGCAAAGAAAAAGGCCATTACGCAACCACCGATTTTTTCGGGGTCTTCGATCTGCCTGCGATCTACGGCAACCCAAAAGCAGCGCTGGCCCAAACCAATCAGATTATTATTACCCAGAAGCTGGCGGAAAAGTATTTCCCGAATGGACTGGCTTTGGGAAAAACGCTGCAACTCGACAACAATAAATTCTACGTTGTTGGGGCCGTTATTGCCAATTTACCCACCACCTCTACACTACAATTTGACTGGGTGGCTAACTGGAAACAATACCAGCAGGATTGGATGAAAACCTGGGGAAATAATTCCTTTCAGACGTTTGTCCGCCTGAAGCCCCACACGACCCAGGCGCAGGCCGAAGCAGCCATGGCCAGCATTTACCCCCGTTCGGCAGGAAAAAATTTCGAGACAGGACGCCCGACTCTCCAGCCAATCACCGATCTGCATCTGTACGGAGAATACAAAAATGGGCAGCCCGTGGGTGGCCGGATCGAGTATGTACGTATATTCTCCATCGTCGCGCTGTTCATTCTGCTCATTGCCTGTATCAACTTCATGAACCTGTCCACGGCTCGTTCGTCGGAGCGGGCGAAGGAGGTAGGTGTTCGGAAGGTGGTTGGCGCGCTGCGGTCGTCGCTGGTCGGGCAATTTATGAGCGAGTCGATCATCATGAGCCTGCTGGCAATTATACTGGCACTCGGGTTCGTCTGGGCGCTTTTACCGGCCTTCAACACCTTGTTCGAAAAGCAGTTGACGCTTAGCGCAGCCGATCCGTCAGTATGGATCAGTATTCTGGGTCTGGTGCTCGTTACGGGCATTCTTTCCGGCAGTTACCCCGCTTTTTTCCTATCGTCTCTTCAGCCGATCAAGATCCTGAAAGGAAATGGGGCATCGTCACGGCTTCAAGTTGGGTCTGGCCCGGCCCTGTTCCGGCGGGTGCTGGTCGTTTTTCAGTTCTCGCTATCTATTTTCCTGATTGTGGGTATGCTGGCAGTTGGACGGCAGATGAACTACCTGCGCACGAAAAACCTTGGCCTCGACCGTGAGAACGTCGTGTATATTCCGCTGGAGGGCGAAATTGCCCAGCCCAAAAAGGTAGAGGCCTTTCGGCGGGAAGTGATGCGGAAACCAACGGTGGCTTCTGCTACCACGGCCATGTCGCTGCCGGTCAATGTGCAAAGTACGTCCGGCGATTTAAAATGGGCTGGTAAAGATCCCAAGCAGGAAGTCAGCGTAGCCTGTATGTTTGTCGGTGGCGATTTTATGCGTACGATGAACATTAAATTGGCCGCTGGCCGTGATTTCAGCGTAGACAGCCCCGCCGATTCGGCCAATTATATCATCAATGAAGCGACCGCCAAGCTAATGGGCATCAAGAATCCATTAGGCAAGGAAGTTACGTTCTGGATGGGCAAAGGCCGGATCATTGGCATTATGAAAGACTTTCACCTCAACTCCCTGCATCAGGCGATAAGCCCGTTAATTCTTTGCTTCGACAGCCGGAATACGAGTTATCTGTTGGTTAAAACCCGCGCTGGACAAACCCGGCAAGCCATCAGCGATCTCGAACAACTCGCCAAACAATTCAATCCAAACTATCCGTTCAACTACCACTTCGTAGATGAGGAGTACGAGAACCTGTATCGGAGTGAACAACAGGTGAACACACTGGTCAACTATTTCGGCATGCTGGCTATCCTGATTTCGTGTCTGGGTCTGTTTGCGCTGGCGGCCTTCACCGCTGAGCAACGCACCAAAGAAATCGGCGTTCGAAAAGTGTTGGGCGCATCGGTTGCCAGTATCGTCGGGTTACTCTCCAAAGACTTTCTGAAACTGGTATTTATCGCCCTTGTCCTGGCAACACCACTGGCCTGGTGGGCGCTCGGCAAATGGCTCGATACCTTCGTTTATCGCGAAGACCTCACCTGGTCGATCTTTGGTATAGCTGGCGCGCTGGCCGTTCTGATCGCATTCCTGACGGTGAGCTACCAAAGCATAAAAGCAGCCCTCATGAACCCGGTAACGAGCTTACGCAGCGAATAAGATTTTCATCGTAGAGCCGCAAATAGGCGGCTCTACAAACAAAAACGTTCATGTTCAGCAATTACCTCAAAATTGCCCTGCGCACTCTCTGGAAACACCGGACACACACGCTCATTAATATCATTGGGCTGTCGGTAGCGTTCGGGACATGTGTGTTGCTGTTTTTGACCGCTACCTTTGAGCTCTCCTACGACTCGTTCCATGCGGATGCCGACCGAATTTTCCGGCTCAACTTTCTAGCCACGAACCGCGATGGCACCCCCGACAAAGGGGCGACCATGCCTTACCCAATTTCTCCGGCTCTGAAAGCTGAATTTCCGGAAATTGAAGGGGTTACGCGCTGGTTCGACCGTAGTGCGAGCATTCGGCGGGGCAACCAAACGTTTGGTAAAGATGTCAGGATGGTCGATCCTGATTTTCTGCACATGTTTACCTTTCCGTTTCAGAAAGGCAGTCTTACATCGGCGATGAATAGCCTGAGTGATATTGTCATCAGCGAAAAAATGGCGCAGGACGTTTTCGGGAAACAAGATCCAATTGGGCAACCGCTTCAACTTCGTCTGAACGACAGTTGGCAGGCATTTACCGTAACGGGTATCGTGAGCAATGCCCCAAAAAACTCCACGTTCGACTTCGATGCGTTGATTCGCAGCGACAATGCCCCGGATTATCAGGAAAACAAAACCCGCTGGGATCATGGCAATCATGATGTATATGTCAAGCTGAAAGCCGGAACCGATCCACAAACGCTCCAGCGCCGGACGCAGGCCTTCATGGAGAAATACTTTGCCCAGGAGATTAAAGACCAGCAAAAACAGGGCTATCCAAAAAATGAGCTGGGCTTCCAGAAGAGTCTACTGCTGGAGCCCTTACGTGATGTTCATTTCGACACGGAAACAACACACGGTCAGGGTATTAGCCGGACCTATGTGTACACATTGCTGCTGGTTGGCTTGTTTATACTGGCCATTGCCTGCATCAATTTCATTAACCTGACCATTGCTCAATCACTATCACGGGCGCGGGAAGTAGGCGTCCGTAAATCGTTGGGCGCCAAACGGGGGCAGTTATTTGGGCAGATCTGGGGCGAAACACTTATGTTATGCCTGGTAGCCTTACTTATCGGCATGGGCCTGGCTTATGTCTGTTTACCCACTTTTAACCGGCTCTTTCGGAGCCAACTAACGCTGGCCGACTTCCTGAATCCGGGTACATTACTGGCAACGGGGCTGGGCTTTTTACTTATTTCTCTGATAGCAGGCGGTTACCCATCCTGGTTCGTGACGCGTTTCAATGCCGTGGAGGTGCTGAAAGGCCGCGTGAAAGTAAGTCGCCCCGGCTTATTACGTAACTCGCTAATCGTGAGCCAATTTACCATTGCCTGTCTACTCATCGTTTGCACAATCATCGTTCACCAGCAAATCGCCTATCTGCAACAGAAACCAATGGGGCTGGACAAAGAACAGGTGATCAGTATTCCGGTAGGTGGCGAACTCAACGGCGAGATAGCCCTGAAAGCGATGCGCGACCGGCTGGCCAATCAACCCACTATTACCGCCGTATCGGGTTCCGGGGTGAACATTGGCGCGGGCCTGGACAACAGTTCGTTTCGGATGATGTTCGGCTTTCTGTATGGCAATCGGGATATTGCCTGCGATTGGTTGCGGGTGGATACTGATTACCTGAAAACAATGGGCATTAAACTGATTCAGGGGCGCGATTTCAGCACCAAGTTCAGCACCGATTCGAGTTCAGCCGTGCTGATTACGCAAAGCATGGCAAAAGCCCTGGGCGAAGCCAATCCCGTCGGCAAGTTCATCAAGCCCGATAATAAATCGTTTCAGATCGTTGGCGTCGTCTCGGACTTCAACCTGTATTCGCTGCATCAGAAAGCCAAACCCATTGCGCTACACATGCAGTCAGAAAATCCCGTTCAGTATATTCTGGTACGGGTCAATCCGCAAAACCTGATGGGCGCGATGGATATCATCAGGAGCGCCTGGAAAACGATTGCCCCGAAGCAGGAATTTATCGGTTCATTTCTGGATGAAAACACCCAGCGCTGGTATAAAAAAGAACAGCGGCTGGCAACCATTTTCTCATCAGCGGCTGGCATCGCGATCTTGTTATCCTGCATGGGTTTGTTTTCCATTGCTCTGATCTCGATTCAGCAACGGACCAAAGAAATTGGCGTTCGCAAAGTGCTGGGTGCCAGCATACCCAACATTGTGACCCTGCTCTCCAAAGACTTCCTGAAGCTGGTTATCATCGCCATTGTCATTGCCAGCCCCATTGCCTGGTATGCCATGAACAAATGGCTGTCTGACTTCGCCTATAAGATCGACATTGCCTGGTGGGTGTTTGCGCTGGCGGGTTTACTGGCTATGGGCATTGCGTTTCTGACGGTGAGTTTCCAAAGCGTCAAAGCCGCTCTGATGAATCCGGTGAAAAGCCTTCGGTCGGAATAATGTAGAGCCGCAATACGTTGCGTCTCAGCACCCGGACGGTTTTTATAGATATTACTTGCCGACCTAAAATGGCTGCAAGGGATTGCGACTCTTCATAATTATGATCCAGAACTATCTCCGAATTGCGGTTCGAAATCTGTGGAGAAACAAGGTGTTCTCCGGTATCAACATTGTCGGGCTGGCGGTGGGGCTGGCCTCGTGCCTGCTGTTGTTCATGTACATTACGCATGAACTGAGTTACGACGATTTTCAGCAGAAAGCCGACCGGATCGTGCGCGTCACGATGGAGTACAGCATGGAAGGCAAAGTCGCGAAAATCCCGCAAACGGGTACCAAAGTCGTAAGAGAGTTTGGGCGGCAGTTTCCGGAAATCGAATCGGGCGTTCGGCTCATTAATCGGGATGGGGTGGTCAATATCGGCGACCGTCAGTTCAGCGAAAAACGGATTGTCTTCGCCGATTCCGCTTTGTTTACCCTGTTTTCGTTTCCGCTCCTGAAAGGCAATCCGCAAACCGCGCTGGCTGGCCCCAACCTGGTTGTGCTGTCGGAAAGCACGGCACACAAATACTTTGGCGACGAGAACCCGGTTGGTAAATCGCTTCGGATCAATACGGGCGGGTCGTTTCGGGATTATGCCGTTACCGGCGTCGTGAAGGACAGTCCGGCCAATTCGCAGATCAAATACGACCTGCTGACCTCATTCCTGACATTGCCAGCGGCCAAAACCGAAGAGTGGTTTTCGTCCAACTACGCCACTTATTTGCTGCTCCGTAAACCCGAAGACATGGGTCCGCTACAGGCCAAAATTCCGGGATTTATGAAAACACAGTTCGGCAAAGAGGAAACGTCGGCGGGGAGCTACCTGACGTATAACCTGGAGCCGTTGCGCCAGGTGCATTTGCATTCGGAGGTAGAGGGCAGCTTCGAGCCAAACGGCGACCTGACTTACATCTACATTTTTGGGTCGATAGCCCTGTTGATTCTGCTGATTGCCTGTGTCAATTACGTTAATCTGGCGACCTCGCGAGCCGTGGAGCGCGCGCAGGAAGTGGGCGTCCGGAAGGTAATGGGTGCCTTGCGCGGGCAACTGTTCGGGCAGTTCATCGGCGAATCCGTTATTGTTACGTCCCTCGCGCTGGTGCTGGCCCTGTTGCTGGCCGCCCTGACATTACCGATATTCAATGAACTGTCTGACCGGCAGTTCACTATTAGCAGTTGGTTCGAACCCGGCAACATCCTGCTATTGCTGGGCATTGGGCTGGTCGTTAGCCTGATAGCGGGCAGTTACCCCGCCCTGGTGCTGGCGCGGTTCGAGCCGGTTCGCGTCCTGAAAGGGCATCTGAAAACTGCCGGAGCGGGCCAGTTCCGTCGGGCGCTGATCGTCTTTCAATTCGCCATTACGGCCTTCCTCATCATCAGTACGTTACTGGTTCGCAATCAACTGGCCTTCGTTCAGCAAAAGAAACTGGGCTACAATAAAGACCACGTGCTTATGCTTCCCGTCGATAAGCAGGTCAACGAGAAAATTGCGGCCATAAAAAGTGAGTTTCGGCAAAATTCGGACGTACAGCATGTATCGCTGGCGTCGGAGTCGCCGGTGTTTGTTGAAGGGGGATATGGTATGCGCAGTACTAACATGGCGGCCGATCAGCGGAAGATGGTAGCCGGGCTATCCATTGATGAAGATTATGTACCTGCCATGAGTCTGCACCTGATTGCGGGGAGTAATCTGAATGCTGCCGACATGGACCGTATCTCGCGTACGGATAACGACAGTCTTACCCGAAGTCGGTTTATCCTTAACGAGGCCGCCGTAAAAGAATTAGGCTGGGCACCGCAACAGGCCATTGGCCAGCGACTGGACATGAATGGTCGACTAGGCGTAATAAAGGGCGTTATTGCTGACTTTCACTTTGCCTCGATGAAGGAGAAGATTGGCCCGCTGGTGCTTTTCCCGCAGAATGGTGGTGAGATTCTGCTGGTCAAACTATCGGGAAGCCAATTGCCCAACACGCTCCGGTTTCTGGAAAGCAAATGGCGGATGCTCATCCCCGACCGGCCGTTTTCCTACGAGTTCATGGATGAGGAGTTCAGCAAGCTATATGCCGCCGAAACGCGGACCGGCAGCATTTTCAGCGTGTTCGCGTTTCTGTCCATTTTCCTGGCCTGCCTGGGTCTGTTCGGCTTATCGGCCTACACAACGTCACAGCGTACCAAGGAAATTGGCGTCCGGAAAGTGCTGGGCGCGTCGGTGTTCAGCATCGTGGGCTTGCTTTCCAAAGACTTTTTAAAGCTCGTTCTGGTGGCGCTGCTGGTGGCGTCCCCTATTGCCTGGTATGCCATGGACAAGTGGCTCAATGACTTCGCCTACAAGATCAACATC
Source organism: Spirosoma horti (assembly GCF_054776595.1). Classification (NCBI taxonomy): domain Bacteria; kingdom Pseudomonadati; phylum Bacteroidota; class Cytophagia; order Cytophagales; family Cytophagaceae; genus Spirosoma; species Spirosoma horti. The sequence goes on along the minus strand of NZ_BAAHBQ010000002.1, from coordinate 499,527 downwards.
GAGTGGTGGGTCTTTGCCCTGGCGGGGGTGCTGGCCATAGGCATTGCATTCGTAACGGTCAGTTTCCAAAGCATCAAGGCCGCCCTGATGAACCCCGTGAAGAGTTTGCGGAGTGAGTAAGGGCTGATGGCGCGAGGCTCTAGCCTCGCGCCATGATAAGTTACACCCGACCGGGACGGTCGGCACTACATATATGCTAACAAACTACCTCAAAATCGCCTGGCGGAACCTGCGGAAACAGCAGGGATTCGCGTTTATCAACATCTTCGGGCTAGCCGTTGGGCTGGCTTGCTGTCTGCTTATCCTGCTGTATGTGCTGGATGAACTGAGCTTTGACCGCTACAACGCCAACGCCGACCGCATTTACCGGATACAGTCCGATATCAAGTTCGGGGGCAACGACATGCACTTCGCCACCACACCCGACCCATTAGGCCCCACCCTGAAAAAAGACTACCCGCAGGTGGAACAGTTTGTTCGGCTGCACCAGCGCGGAAACTGGTTGGTAAAAAAAGCGGGGGAGGCAACCAACCTCCGGGAAAGCGACATTACGTTTGCCGATTCTACGGTATTCGATGTGTTTACCCTGCCTTTGGTGGCGGGCGATCCCAAACGGGCACTGATGGAACCAAACACGGTGGTGATCAGCGAATCGGCGGCAAAACGACACTTTGGGAACCAGAACGCCCTGGGCCAGACGTTGATCTTTGCGAACAAGGAGACCTACAAAGTGACGGGTATCATGCGCGACATGCCCCGGAATGCCCATTTCCGCACCGACTTCTTCGTGACCATGCTCAGCGACAAATACCCCTGGGGACAGTGGCTCAGCAACAACCACCATACGTATATCCGGCTAAAGCCGGACACTGACGCTATCGTATTTTCCCGAAACTTCGACGCGGTTATCGAAAAATACGTGGGGCCGCAGTTGCTAAAAATGGCGGGTACTACGCTGGAGCAATTCCGGAAGGCCAACAACCATATGAACTTCTGGCTCATTCCCCTCACCGATATCCATCTGCATTCCAAACAACAAGTCGAGCTGGCACCCAACGGCGACATTCAGTACGTCTATATCTTCTCGGCGGTAGCCCTGTTCATTCTGATTATTGCCTGTATCAATTTCATGAATCTGGCGACGGCCCGCTCCTCGAATCGGGCAAAAGAGGTTGGTGTCCGTAAAGTGATGGGCTCCGAACGGCAGCAACTGGTGGGCCAGTTCATGACCGAATCGGTATTGACTACGGTGCTGGCAATGGGGTTGGCCATTAGTATAGTGGTCGTTGCGTTGCCGGGATTTAATAGCATTTCGGCTAAAGAAATCAGCCTGTCTCAGTTGGTCTCGCCGGTGCTGTTACCCGTCCTCATCCTCCTGCCGATTATCGTGGGCTTGCTGGCAGGCAGTTACCCGGCCTTTTTCCTGTCCTCCTTTCAGCCCATTTCGGTGTTAAAAGGCCGCATAAGCATGAATTTCCGGGCGGTCAGCTTACGGAGCGGACTGGTCGTGTTTCAGTTCATGATGTCGGTCGTTCTCATTGTTGGGACCATCATCGTGTACCGGCAACTTACCTACATCCAAACAACCGGCGTAGGCTTCAACCGCAACCACGTGCTGACTATCAACGATCTATATACCATAGGAAAACAGGCCGAAACCTTCAAGCAGGAAGTGCTGCATCTGCCGGGTGTGGTGAGTGGCAGCCTCTCCGGTTACCTGCCCACCCCCTCCGACCGGAACGACAACGCGTTCTTTCCGGAGGGCCAGGTAAACATGAACAAGGGGGTTAGTATGCAATACTGGGGCGTCGATTATGATTACGTCAAGACGCTGGGTATTCAGGTGACGGAGGGAAGGGCTTTTTCACAAGCCTTTGGTTCTGACTCCTCGGGTATGCTCCTGAATGAAGCGGCCGTCAAAATTCTGGGGTTCAAAGATCCGATTGGCAAGCACGTCTGGTGTTTCGATGATGCCGAGGGTAAAACCCGAAAGACGTACACCGTCATTGGTATTGTGAAGAATTTCCACTTCGAGTCGCTCCGGCGTAACGTTGGGGCGTTGTCGCTGGTGCTGGATGCCAACCCGGGCGCTGTTTCCTTCCGGGTGAGCAGCACGAACCTGCCGGTACTGATGCAGCAGATCGAAGCGAAATGGAAACAACTGGCTCCCGGCCAGCCGTTCACCTACAAATTCATGGACGATAGTTTCGACGAGATGTACCGCGCCGAACAGCGGATCGGCACCATCGCCCTGACGTTTGCCGCCCTCGCCATCCTGATTGCGTGTCTGGGTCTGTTTGGTCTGGCGGCTTTCATGGCCGAACAGCGCACCAAAGAGATCGGCGTTCGCAAAGTCCTGGGCGCGAGTGTCCCCAGCCTCATCGGCCTACTCTCCAAAGACTTCCTGAAACTGGTGCTGATTGCCATTGGTATTGCCTCCCCCCTGGCCTGGTACGCCATGCACCAATGGCTCGCCGACTTCGCCTACAAGATCGACATCGAATGGTGGATGTTCGCCTTGGCGGGTGTACTGGCCGTAGGCATTGCTTTGCTGACAGTAAGCTTCCAGAGCGTCAAAGCCGCTCTGATGAACCCGGTGAAGAGTTTACGGAGTGAATAATGTCGGCTCGATGGCGTAAGGCCGGGCCATGTTGGCTCTTGCCTTGCGCCATCGAGAGCTATAGACAATTTGTCTTTCTCGATAAATGCAGTTTGCCAGTTATTATCTTTACGGAGCTAAATTCTTGAAGCGTCCGTTCAAGATAGATCCCACTGTACAATTCTGCTTTGATGTTCACTTCGCTTATTCATTATATACAGGAACGGTCATCCAGTCCGCTCTCTGAGGCTGATATCAGCTTGATCGAGGAAGCATTTATTCCTAAAAAATTAAGAAAAAGACAGTTTCTGTTACAGGAAGGCGAAATCTGCAAATACATCGCCTTCATTGTGAAAGGAGCTACCCGCCAATATACGGTCGATGAAAAAGGGCACGAACATATACTTAATCTGTGCATCGAAAACTGGTGGACGTCGGACCGCGAAAGCTTTCATAAAGAAATACCCTCTATTTACAATATAGATGCCTGGGAAGAGACCGAGTTGTTGTTATTGCCCAAAGCAAATGGCTATTACGAACGAGTCAACACCATTCCGGCCTTCAATGAAATGCGCATTGTACTAGACGACAATCAGCACATGGCCGCTCAGAAGCGCCTGAATATGGCCAAAAACTACACAGCTGATTATCGGTACGAAGAATTGATCAAACTTTATCCTGAATTTTTACAACGTTTTCCTCAGCACATTATAGCGTCCTATCTGGGTATTACTAAAGAAACACTGAGCCGCATTCGTCATCAATTGATAAAGAAATAACCTTACGACGGCCTGCTGTAACCCTTCATTGAGCATCCATAAAGACAAACAGATGCGCAACTTTTTCATTTTCTACGACAAAAAAATCCATGCCGGTTAAGACATCCGGCCCCGTACGAATATCCCAGTAGAGCCGGGCTCCATGTTGCGTACTTTCCATGTGTTTTGTTACTGTAAAAGTAAAAGTAGCATCGCCCGCAAATAGCTTGTCGATAAAGTCAGAAACGGCGGCAATGCCGGTAAGGATAAAATCCTTGTCATACATTTTTATATCGCCGGCATAGATGGTTTGCATCAGGGCATCACGCGTTGTACGGTCTTTTTCATTCCAGACAGCGGTGTGTGTTTGCTGAAGCGTATTCATTGACTGGGCATCCATAGGCGGGTTGGTTTGTTTCTTAGAACGATACGGTTTGGTTGCCCAAAAATAAGCGTCGCTTTCGGTGTAAAACGTTGATGTAGATCAATAAAGATCGTTGTAAAAGCCCAAGGCTGTCCGTCAGGCCCGTTCAGACCAGTACCTCGAATGAACATTGCGCCTGCTAACGCGCTTAATTATCATACATCAACGAGTAGCGGTGCGGACCCAGCTTACCTTTGTCGTGGTCATGAGTTGCGGCTACACGTTTCTGCCTGCGGGTATCTGAGACCTTGTAAACCACAATGATACACATGAAAAAATACGGGTTTCTTATCGCTTTCCTGGTTTATGCTGGAGGCCTGAAAGCACAACATCCTCATCACATAACGCCGGATCAGACGCCTAAACAGGTTTATCTGGCCATGATGGATACAATGATGGTGCGGATGGAAAAAGCACCGGCTGGCAACAGCCCGGCCACTACTTTCCTACACCAAATGATTGTCCATCATCAGGGGGCTATTGACATGGCGAACTATGAAATCATTCATGGCAAAAACAGGGAGATGATTCAGCTGGCCAAAAGCATCCGGGTTGAACAGAAAAGCGAAATCGAACAAATGCAGCGCTGGCTTGTTTCAGCCAGCGCCGACGGCACGACCATTTCGCCAAAGTTTCAATCGGCCATGGGCCAGACGATGGTCGTCATGATGAAAACGATGCCCTCAACTTATGCGCTGACGGCTACCGATAACGCGTTTGCCGCCGTCATGAAGCCACACCATCAGGCGGCTATCGATATGGCTAAAGTGCTGTTGCAATACAGCGAGAATGGACCTATAACCGCGTATGCAAGACAACTCATGGCCAACCAGCAGATTGAGATCGACCAAATGACAGATTTCCTAAAGTAATACGATGGACCAGAAACATTTTCTTTTAGGCGTGCTGCTGTTGGGCAGCGCCACGACCCACGCCCAACCACGCTATGCGCACGACCGGGTATATACGGCCAATCAGGTATCCAATACGGTATCAGTCGTGGACCCTTCAACCAATACTTTTTTAGGCGAAATCGACTTGGGTAAACCGTACCCCAATGTACTGTCGCCTTTGTATCGGGGGCAGGCGCTGGTACATGGCCTGCGCTACCTGCCGGCTAAAAAGCTACTGGCGGTGGTGTCCATCGGCTCCAACTCCGTTACCTTCATTTCTACCGAAACCAACAAGGTGCTAAAAACGGTCTATGTCGGGCGCTCGCCCCATGAGCCAACGTTCACGCCCGACGGCAAACAGGTGTGGGTCTCGGTGCGGGGCGAAGCCTACATAAGCGTGATCGACGTAACCACCATGACCGAAGTAAAGCAGGTTCCGGTGGCTGACGGTCCGGGAATGGTGTCCTTTTCGCCCGATGGCAAGCTGGCCTACGTGTGTTCCAGCTTCACACCCGAACTCGACATTATCAATACTGCTACGTATAAGACCATCAAAAAGATACCCGTGGTAAGCCCCTTTTCGCCCAATATCTTCACCAGTCCTAAAGGCGAATGGGTTGCGTTCACACACAAAGATGTCGGGAAGGTAACGGTATTGAACACCCGCACCCAGACCATAGCCAACGTGCTGAACACGGGAGCCATTACCAACCACGTAACGTTTACGAACGTGGGCAACAACCTGCTGATGCTGGCAACCGTAGGTGGCGAAAATAAAGTACGGGTGTTCGACCCGGCGCAGAATTTTAAACAAACCGACACGGTCAACGTGGGTACCCTGCCGCATGGCATCTGGGCGGCCCCCGATGGGAAGCTGGCGTATGTGGGGCTGGAGTATGCCGATGGCGTGCAGGGCATTAACCTGGAAACCAGGCAGCCGCTGCCGCCGGTGAAAATTGGGCAAAGTCCACAGGCGTTGGTGTATGCCGAAAATGCCGTGACCGATGCCAGGAACCGAGCCAACCTGACCCCATTAACCGATTCAGCCGCCACCCAGCTTATTATGCTTAATCCAGCCAGCACTAACGGCCATGGACTGGGAAGGTTGGCCGTTCGCCCGGTTGGCTTAGCCGATCTGGTGGAACAGATCTTTTCAAATCTGCAGCCTAACGGTTCCTATACACTGGCGTTTACACGCTCAAAAACAGCGCCTTACACAGCCGATTATGAGGTAAACCGCTTTACGGCGGATGACAAAGGAAAATACATGGGCCAGTCAACGGGTCTGGTACGATCGACCGGAAAAAAGGCAACTACGGACGCGTATGCACATATCGTATTGATTGACAATAAAACCCAGGAACTGGTCCTTGTTAATTAGCGCGGAATGAAATGGTTCTATAAACCAAAAGAGCACCCGGCGAAGGTGCTCTTTTGGTTTATAGAACCATTTGCGTTTTAAGCGGCAATGCATCTACTCAGGTAGTCTGTCCGCCATCTACGTTCAGTGTTATACCGGTAATGTATTGGGCATCCTCACTCGCCAGGAACGCCACCGCAGCACCGATGTCTGTTGGGTTGCCATACCGTCCCAGAGCTACAGATTGCAGCATGGCCGAACTATGCGGGCCATCAGCCGGATTCATATCGGTGTCGATTAGCCCCGGCTGAATGATATTCGCGGTTATATTTTTGCCTCCCAGATCCCTGGCCCAGCTTCGGGTGTAGGCAGCAAGGGCGGCTTTCGTAGCTGCATAATCGCCTATGCCCGCGTAAGGCGAGCGACTGCCGCCGGTAGAGCCAATGCTGATGATCCGGCTACCGGCACCCATGTAAGGCAATGCCCTACGAACGGCATGAACCGCACCATGTACATTAACTTCCCATTGTTTCTGGAAGGCGGCCCTGTCGGCGTCAGTGGCATCGATGGTTCCGGTGATAAACAAGCCTGCGCTGTTAACGACAATATCGATTTGGCCGAACGTTTCTACCACTGCGTTTATGGCCGCATCGATCTCTTCGTCGCTGCCAGTATCCGCTTTGATCGCCAGGGCCCTGACGCCCAGGGTTTCCAGCTCAGTGGCCAGCGTTTGCGCTTTCTCTTGTGAACTGACGTAGGTAAAGGCGACATTTGCTCCCTCTTCGGCTAACCGTTGCACGATGCCGGCACCGATTCCCCGGCTACCGCCGGTAACAAAAGCGACCTTTCCTTTAAGCTTGCTCATGGTAATTTCTTCTTTTCTGTTTTTCTGGAATGATTAGGCCTTTAAAGCGGCTTTGATCACCGCAGCCGCCTGCAACAGGGCCGTTTGCACTGCCGGAACGGTGGCAATGGGGTTCATCAGCCCATAGTCATGAATCAGACCGCTATACCGGGTATGGGTTACGGATACACCCGCTTCGTTCAGCTTGCGGGCGTAAGCTTCGCCTTCATCGCGCAATACGTCATTTTCGGCAGTCTGTACCAAAGTCGGAGGTAAGCCTTTCAGCTCATCCAGGGTTGCCTGTAAGGGCGATGCATAGATCTCGTTCCGCTTGCTGACGTCGGGCAGGTAATTATCCCAAAACCACTTCATCATGTTCTTGGTGAGAAACCGACCGCTGGCAAACAGGTTGTACGACTCGGTATTAAAATCAGCATTCGTAACAGGCCACAACAGCACCTGCAGTTTGATTTTGGGACCGTTGTTATTTTTAGCCATCAAGGTCACAACCGTCGACATGTTACCACCGACACTATTGCCCACAACGGCCAGATTGCTGCCATCCACGCCTATTTCGCGGCCATTTTCGGCTACCCATTGCAGCGCTGCATAAATCTCGTTGATAGCCGTTGGATACTGCGCTTCGGGCGAAGGCGTATAATCGGGAAAGACGGCCACGACACCACTGTGTACCACCAGATCGCGCACGAGCCGACGGTGCGTGGGGTAATCGCCCAGCACCCAACCGCCCCCGTGGATAAAGATAAACACCGGCGCGCCCTCCTGAACATGCTCGGGCTTTACGATATGGACGTTTACCTGATAGCCATTCTGCGAAATCATCTTTTCAGTTTCGGTGATACCGGAGTAATCGACCTCGACCGATTGTTGCGCACCGGTTAATACCTGCCGGGCATCGGCGGGACTTAAGGCTTCCACGGGCTTACCGTCGCCTGAATTTAGCGCCTGCAAAAAAGTCCTGACCTCCGCAAAAATCTGTGGGTCTTGCTCGCCTTTAAAGGGACGTTCCTGTGCCGTGCTGCTCATTGGATATAACCGTTAAGAGTTAAAATGATAAATTCTGTTCCTCCAGGGACGCGACAAAACTAACGTTCAGGAAAGCGGCAGGCATTGAGGTATGATAAAAAACGCCGTTGATGTACATCAACAAAACCTGACAGTCTACTCCATGACTTGCCGATGCAAGGCCAGGAGCAAACGCCCTAGTTGACGTTATTTGTCGGTATTGACCCGGTAGCTGAGTGCGCCGGATAGGCATTGATTAATCTGGTCGACCAGTTGTTGGGTCGTGGCGTTTTCGGGCTTAACCCACGGCGCTTCTTTGGGGTGATACACAGTTGGCAACAGCCGTACACAATTGCCCGAGTGGATGCATTTTTCTGCCTGCCAGCTGATCGTGATGTCGCTGTTGCTATATTCTTTCGTCATGTATATTATTGATTGTCAAACGAAACTCCGGTTTCTTTTTCGGCGTAAGCCCATAAGGCATTGGCTGCCGCTATATTGGCGGCCGTTTCGTTGATGAAGGCGAGGGCCGGATAACCTGTTAGCTCTTTTTCACCGTCGGGACCATAATATCCCCCTTTGATAGCCTCGAAGGATGTAGCGGCAAAGAGGGCCGGTAAAGCGCCCTGCCAGGGCTCCATTACCTCGTTGTAGGTGTTCAGGGCTGTGGGATCAATATGCCGCTGCAACCCTGTCCGAACAATGCCCGGATGAGCCGCCAGGGAATACATATCCACACCGGTATGGTCCATTTTTCGTTGCAGTTCCAGCGCAAATAACATATTCGCCAGTTTGCTGATCCCGTACTCACGAACGGAGTCATACGATTTTTCTGAGCGCAGATTGTCGTAGTCAATACCGGTTGCCCATTTGTACGCTCCACTACTCAACGTAACCACCCGTGCGCCGGGCGTCTGTTTCAGCAGTGAATAGAGATGCCCCGTTAGGGCAAAATGCCCCAAAAAGTTAGTACCAAACTGCAGTTCATAGCCATCATCGGTCAGGCTTTGGGGCGGCATCATTACCCCGGCATTATTGATCAGGATATCCAGACGGGTATGGGTACTGACGTATTCCTGCGTAAACTGCTTTACCTGTGCCAGATTAGCCAGGTTCAGGACTGCCGTTTCTACGCTGCCTTTACCTGCCAGCTCCTCTATTGCACCGGCAGCCTGACGTAACTTCTGAGCATCACGACCGGCAATGGTTACGGTGGCCCCGGCCTTGTATAGAGCCAGCGCCATTTCGTAGCCTATCCCCGAATTTCCCCCGGTTACCAGCGCCTGCTTCCTGGTCAGATCAGGAATATTCTGAGTTGTCCACATGGTTGCGAATGTTAAAAGAGCACGTCCTGGTAATCAGGCGTTTTATCAAATACCGATCTGGCGAAGGGACAAAGCGGCAATATTTTAAGCTGTTTTTCGCGGGCAAAAACGACGGCGGCCTGCACCAGTTGTTTACCGATACCCTGGCCTTTCAGGGCTTCGCTTACGCCAGTATGATCAATGATAATTCGTTTCTCGCCCGACCATACGTAGGTCATCTCGGCTTCTGTTTTACCGTCTTCCGCTACGTAAAATAGTCCTTTTTCTCCGTTGTCTTTATGTTGAATGTCCATGTATGATTCGTTTTTGCCTGTGCGTTAAAAGGGGCATCAGACTACTTCCGGACTAGCCTGTTGCTTACCGGTTTACTTTGATGAATTCAATCCCCGACAAAGCCCCACCCACATCCTGAAGGTGACCACCCTGTTTAAATGTGCCAATGTCAATCGGCTCGAACCCCATTGCTTTCGTGATCCCGGCTACTTCTTTTTTTGCGTCGGCATCATCACCACTCATGATCATGACCGTATTGCCCAGGCTGGTTTGCGAAGGCTCGGCAAGGGTCGTAGCCGCCAGGGTATTAAACGCTTTGACGACCCGCTGGGTAGGAAACAGGGCCGCTACGTACTCACCCGTTGATTTACCCGCCGTATCGGCCAATCGGAACGGGCTGACAGAGACAATATTGTTAGTAGCATCGACCATGATCTTGCCGCTGTAGGCCTTTAATTCGTTGGTCAAATCCGGTAATTGTGTCCAGGGAATGGCGATAAATAAAACGTCGGCCTGAGCAATGGTTTGGCTAAAGTCAGCGGCTGTTAATGATCCGCCAATGGACGCTACCAGGTCGGTCAAGGACGCCGGTCCGTGGCTGTTGGTGATCAATACTTGGTAGTTTGTTCTGGCTAAATGCGTAGCCAGTGCACGGCCAATATGGCCTGAACCGATGATGCCGATTGTGTAACTCATTCTTGTTTGGTTTAAAATTTAATAGGTCATTTTCTGGGCTTCGGGGGCGGCAGCGATGTGCGTCATTTTCCCATTTCTGTATTGTTTATACAGGTCGGCAATCTCTGCCTGGGTATCGGCAATAAAAGGGCCATAGGAAACGATATTTTCGTGAGTAGGCTCGGCCGCATACAGCACGAAGCGCACTCCGTTTTCGCCTGCCTGCATCGTCAGGCTGCTCTCTTCTTCAGTATCGAACAAGTCCAGCCAAGCCACCTGATCGTGGTTTACTGCTTTATCCGCGATCCGTACCGAACCGCTGATGACATACAGAAACGCGTTGAAACGGGCTGGAAGCTGAACGCTGGTACCAGCGCCTGCTTCCATGGTAAATTCGGCAGCAATGAGGGGTGTGTAGTTCTTGACTGGTGAGTGAATCCCGGCCAGCGAGCCGCTGTACAGCCGCATATTGACACCGCCCTTGTCCAACACCGGCACCTGTTCGGCGGGTAAGCTCTGAATACGGGGGGTAACCCAGCGGTCTTTCCGGGGTAGGTTCAGCCACATTTGAAACAAACGTCCCTGGGTAGGGCCGTCGATCGTTTCGGTGTGGACCGTACCGCTACCGGCCGTCATGATCTGGAAGTCGCCCTTTTTCATGGACTCCAGCATCTCTTTTATTTCCCCATCGACCAGAAGAGACACCGTTTCAAAGCCTGCATGAGGATGAGGCCCTCCGGCGGGTTCGTCATCTTTTTTGTCCAGCATATCGTCCATCAGGAAAATGAACGGATCTGTTTTGGCGAAGCCGCCGGTCAAAACGGTACGGGCCACATGCCCGGCGCCCAGAAAGCCTTGTTCGTTGTGTGGTGTATATAGGCGGGAAACGGTTCTTTGTATCATCACGTCTGCTCTTTTATTCAGAAGCAAACTTACCGGTATCCGCCCCGCCAAACCGATGAGGTATGATAATTAAACCTGTTGATGTAGATCAATAGTTGGGCCGCTCAACCTGTATGGGCCGTATGAATGACTTTTGTGATAGCTACTAGGCTCGCAAATCATCACCTGCCTATCCTATACGTTTAACTCAGCCCTGTACCAGACTGTGCTGTCGGTAATGGGTGGGCGTCACGCCTTCCAGCATTTTGAACAGACGGGAAAAATAATGCAGATTATTGAATCCAACCTGGTAACAAACCTCCGTGACGGTGGCGGTTGGGTTAACCAGCAATCGTTTGGCCAGACTAATTCGCTCCCGAATGATGAATTCGAGCGGAGATAGGCCGAATGTTTCTTTGAACGCCCGAAAGAAACCAGATTTACTCATGCAGGCTTTCTGGCATAATACGTCGATGCCTATTTTCTCGGGCAAATGCTCGCGGATGTATTCAATCACGGCTGCAAAGCGGTTATTCACAGACAGGCCGTCGGCCAGTTGCGCCATGTTCTGCGTCTGAATGACCCGAATCAGCAGTGACTTCAGTGTTAAATCGGCCAACGCATCTTTCCCCAGATCATCTTCCATGCTGATACTGATCAGCTTGTTCATCACGTTGGCCAGTTCGCGGTTGTTGTAAAAATGGTACTGACTGAAATTCAGTTTCCACTCGGCAACCTCGTCCTTTCGGGGATAAAATTCATTCAGGAAATCCAGCATCGTCGTTACCACCTGCCAATCCAGCGCAATGGTCGCGCATTGAACCGGGTGCTTCTCATCGGCTTCCGGGAAGTCTACTTTCATCGAAATACCCTCCGGTAGAATGACGGTTTCGCCGGGCAGAAAGTCAAACCCAGGGTTCCTGGACAAGTGCATTACTTTTCGGCCCCGCAACATACTGGTGATTACCAGGCCATTATACGACAAAACCACATCAGAACATTGGCGGTATGTCTCAAAAATGTTTAACTCACATTGATTCAGCGTAAAAACCCGGCGGTGCTCCACCAACGAATTCAGTTCATTGGTATCGGATAAATTGATGGTCTGAAGCGGGTAGCCGGTGTACATAATCGTGCTGGTTAGTATCTATAAACGCTGGCCAGCTACATTATTTACTGATCCAGTTAATAGAATTGGACAATAGTCGTATTTATTGGCATTATCGTGCAACTAAGCGTTTCCCTGTTCCTCTAGCTTTGCTTCACAATTCGCCAACAAAAGTTGGATCGATTACTACCTTGGCAAAAAAAATCATGAGCATTACGTTAGAGCAAGCTGAAACAGCGGTAAAGGCCGCGAAAGCAAAAGCAGTAGAAATAGGCACGCTGATGAACATTGCGGTCGTTGATGCCGGCGCGAATCTGACAGCCTTTGTCCGCATGGATGGCGCGTGGCTGGGCTCGGCCGACATCTCGCAAAAGAAGGCCCGAACGGCCCGCTATTTCGATATGCCAACGGGCGAAATTGGCAAGCTATCTCAACCGGGTGGGTCGCTTTATAACATCGAACACTCGAACGGTGGACTGATCTCGTTTCCGGGTGGAATTCCCATTAAAAATGCCAGTGGCGAAGTTATTGGTGCCATTGGTGTATCGGGCAGTTCGGTCGAGAACGACCATATCGTAGCCCAGGCGGGTGTCGATGCGCTTCGTTAACTTTCCTTACCTTCTTCAACCCTCAAGTCTATGTGTCAGAACCATGGTGTTGCGTACATAAAACCCGGCGTGGTGGAAGTACAGTCCATTGACTACCCGAAATTGGCCATTGGCGACCGAAAATGTCACCATGGGGTTATTCTGCAAATCGTTTCGACAAACATTTGCGGGAGCGATCAGCACATGGTTCGGGGACGAACAACGGCACCGGCGGGCCTGGTACTGGGCCACGAAATAACGGGGCTGGTGATTGAGGCCGGGCGTGATGTGGAGTTCATCAAGGAGGGCGATTTGGTATCGGTTCCATTCAATATTGCCTGCGGACGATGCCGGAATTGCAAAGCGGGTCAAACGGGTATTTGTCTGAATGTTAATCCGGCCCGACCCGGTGCCGCGTATGGCTATGTCGATATGGGCGGCTGGGTTGGCGGACAGGCCGAATACGTGATGGTCCCTTATGCCGACTTCAATCTGTTGAAGTTTCCGGACAAGGACCAGGCCATGGCGAAGATCCGGGACTTAACCCTGCTTTCGGATATTTTCCCGACGGGCTATCATGGAGCTGTTACGGCGGGTGTAGGCCCCGGCTCCATTGTGTATGTTGCCGGAGCTGGGCCCGTTGGTCTGGCCTGTGCGGCCTCCTGCCATTTACTGGGAGCCGCCGTCGTTATTGTGGGCGATATGATTCCGGAACGGCTGGAACAAGCAAAAAGCTTTGGCTGTGAAATCGTCGACCTCCGGAAAGATACACCCTTAGCTGACCAGATTGCCGCAATCATCGGCGTACCCGAAGTAGACTCGGCCGTCGATTGCGTTGGTTTCGAAGCACACGGCCACGGCGCCGATGCAGGCAAGGAACAACCGGCGACTGTCCTGAATGCAGCCATGACGGTCACCCGTGCGGGCGGTGCCATTGGCATCCCCGGCCTGTACGTAACCGGCGACCCTGGAGCATCCACCGAAGCGGCCAAAGAAGGCAACCTTTCCATTCGGATCGGGCTGGGCTGGGCCAAATCCCACTCCTTCTACACGGGCCAATGTCCGGTTATGAAATACCACCGCCAGTTGATGAATGCCATCCTGTATGATAAGATAAAGATTGCCAAAGCGGTGAACGTCGAGGTGATCAGTCTGGATAAAGCGCCCAAGGGCTATCAGGATTTCGACAAAGGAGCCGCCAAGAAATTCGTGATCGACCCACATGGCCTGATTCCGAATTGAGGAGGTTAATTGCCTGGTTTTTATGAACCACAAAGGCACGGAGAACACATAGATCATGCGCGGAAAGTAAACCGCCAACCTATCTGTGTTGTCCGTGCCTCGGTGGTTCATTCTTTTTTCTACACGCCACAATCCCAAAGCTTAACATTTTTTAACGCCCTGCTAATCAGAAGAAAAGACAAACGGAACGCGATACTTAATACCTTCACGGCAACAAATATCTTCCAGTTGCTCATCAGTAGGTAATCCGCTAAAACCGGTTGACTCATGCTTCAGAATTACATAAAAATTGCACTTCGTAACCTGCTCCGGCGTCGGTTCTACGCCCTGGTTACGCTGCTCGGCCTAACGGTTGGCATTACGTTTCTTCTGCTAATCGGAAACTACATTCTGGGTGAATTAGCCGTCAATAAATCCTTACGAAACGCTCCTCAGCAATACCTCGTCCAAAGCCGATGGAAAGAGCCGAGTATGGGCATGGATATAACCACGCTGGCGCCCATTGGCCCGACACTTAAGGAGCGATACCCGAATCTGGTCGCCAGTTATTACCGGTTCTACGGGGTTACCGCCATTGTGTCCAAAGACCAGAATCATTTTAGAGAACAAATTCAGGTTGGCGACTCCACCCTACTCTCCATGTTCGGCTTTCCGCTTGACTATGGCGATCCGAACACGGCACTTCTTGCCCCTAACTCAATCGTTATTACGGCGGCTCTGGCCCAGAAGTATTTCGGCAGAACCGACGTGCTTCGCCAGCAACTGACGATACAGACGCCGGTAAGTGGGAAGCAAATTTTCACCATTACGGGCATCCTGAAAGAACTTCCGGTTAATAGCGTCACGACCTTATTGTCACTCCCCGATCAGGTGTTCATTCCGATGCGCAATGTTGGCTACTTCATGCCGGAGGCCGCTATGCGCTCCTGGCAGAATCAGTACATTCCTACGTATCTGGAGCTGCAACCGGGAATAACCGCCGACCAGCTAACCCGCCCCATGGCGCAAACGCTGGCCACCTATGCTCCGCCCGGTTTTAAAGAAAACCTCGACGCTTATCTCAGTCCGCTACAAACGTTGTACCTGAAGGCAAACGGGGGTTTAGTCGAAAAAATGGTGTTGACACTGGCCCTTATTGCGCTCTTCATCCTGCTGATGGCGGTAGTCAACTTCGTAAATATTACCATTGGCATGTCGGCTACCCGGCTACGGGAAATTGGGGTTCGGAAAGTGTTGGGTGGCCTCAAAAAACAGGTCATTGCTCAGTTTCTGATTGAAGCCCTGCTACTAACCACAGGCGCTACGGTGCTGGCTCTGGGCGGCTACGAACTGTTTCGATCAACCTTCGCAGCGTTGCTCGAAAAGCCAGTCCCCTCAGTGCTGACCTGGTCACCCTACGCTTTCCTGGCAGTGATCGTATTGATGGTAATCATTGGTTTACTGGCCGGTAGTTATCCGGCCTTTGTGCTGTCGGGACTTCCTTCAGTCGATTCACTGAAAGGTAAGCTGACGGCCCCGGCACAAAAAGGCACTGGATTTCGCCGGGCGTTAATTGTCTTTCAATTTACTGTAGCCATTCTGGTTTTTGTTGGGGCCTTGGTGATTGGCCGGCAGGTTTCTTTTTTCTTCAATAAAGAGTTAGGCTACCAGAAAAGCCAGATCATGACGGTATCGTCGGTGCCCCGAGACTGGTCACGCGATGGCGTACAGCGGATGGAAGGTATACGAAACCAACTAGCGCGCATTCCTGGTGTAAGCGCTGTAAGTCTTTCTTTCGAGATTCCCGATGGCCGGACGAGTGGTAGTGGTCGGTTGTTTTCGCAGGGACGCGACAGCACCCAGGCCATTGTAGCCGATGTGCTGACGACCGATGAGCAATTTGCCGAAACATATGGGCTACGCCTTCAGGAAGGGCACTATTTCACGGCCAATCCGGGCGATTCACTGCATGTTGTATTGAATCAGGCAGCCGCACGGGCTTTGGGCTGGGCCAATCCGGCGAAGGCAATTGATCAATTAGTTCGGTTTCAGGGGAACAGCCGACTGTATCGGGTGAGTGGTGTTCTGACCGATTTCCATTTTGGGTCTCTTCATCAAGCCATCAAACCCCTCATTTTTCTCAATAACCGGAGCAATCCAATTTATCGGTACTTCTCCCTTAAGATAGCGGCCGGTTCCGGTCAATTACCCGAAACCATAGCGGCCGTCGGGCAGGTATGGGCACGTCTGTTCCCCGACGCCCCGTTCGATTACGCCTTCATGGACGACACCCTTCAGAAACTGTATAAAACCGAGATTCAACTCCAGAAGGCATCGCGGCTGGCAACTACGCTGGCGCTGCTCATTGTTCTGCTGGGCGTGCTGGGGCTGGTTTCGCTGAACGTAACCCAGCGAACCAAGGAGATTGGTATTCGTAAAGTGCTGGGGTCATCGACCATCGGCATTGTCTACCTGTTTATGAACGAGTTTATCCTGATCCTGCTGATTGCCAACGGCATTGCCTGGCCAATCGCTTACTATTTGTTAGGTGACTGGCTTACTCATTTTGCGTATCGTACTGAACTGTCATGGTGGCCGTTTGCGCTAGTAGCCGCTTGTCTGGCTTTACTGACGGCGCTGATTGTCAGCACCCAAACGATCAAAGCGGCCCTGGCCAACCCAGTGATGAGCCTACGCAGTGAATAATTTACAAAAACGCTTATGCTACGGTCCTATTTAAACATTACCCTTCGGAACCTTCGCTCACAGCTTACGTATACGCTGCTGAATATCCTTGGCCTGTCCGTTGGTATGGTGGGCGGCCTGCTGATCTTCCTGTTCCTGCGCCACCATATAAGCATTGATCGGCACCACGCTAACCTCGACCGGATTGTCAGAATAAATACAGACCTTCATCTGCCTGACGGCTCTATTGAGTACAATCCAGAAGCGCCCCTGCCCCTGGCAGCAACCCTTCGGAGGGATTATCCGCAGGTGGAACAGGCGGCATTTCTGGCGATGAACCGGGAGTTAACCGTCAGTGTCAAACGGGCTGGAACGGGTCAAGCTCCCCTCCGTTTTCTCGAACATAAAGGCACGGGCCAGGTTGAGCCGGAATGGTTCGACATACTCGATTATACATGGCTCCAGGGTAACCCGGAAACTGCCCTCCGCCAGCCCAACAGTGCGGTGATGATTCAATCGTGGGCAAAGCGATATTTCGGCACGACCGACCCAATCGGACAAACCCTGACCATCAATAACCAAACCGATGTAACCATCACGGGCGTCGTGGCCGATCCACCGCCCATGACCGATACGAACCTCGGGCTATTTATTTCGATGGCCACGTTAAAGCAGATCGACCCAGCCTATGAGGAAACCAATTGGGGCTATCTCAACAGCACCAATCGACTGTATGTCAGGCTCAAAAATTCAGAGGCTGCCCTCAGCCTTGAGAGATCGTTTCCTGCGCTGGCCCGAAAGCAATACGGTGCAGATGCCAAATTTTTTCAGTTTCATACGCAGCCTCTACGAGACATTCACGTCGACGTGAAGCGGGGTGGTGAAACGATTCGTGCCTCAATGATCTGGTCGCTGGGCATCATTGGTGTCTTACTGATTGTAGCGGCCTGCATCAACTTCATCAATCTGGCAACGGCACAGGCGCTCCGGCGTGGCAAAGAAGTTGGCGTTCGTAAAACGCTGGGTAGCTCGCGGATTCAGTTAGTCGGCCAATTTCTCCTCGAAACAAGCCTGATCGTTCTGTCATCTGCGGCTCTCGCGCTGTTGCTGGTTTCGCTGCTGCTTCCCTTCTTCGCGGATTGGGTTCAGGCGCCCCTGACTTTCCGGATGGACGCATCTACGGCTTTATTTATCGGATTAGTACTAGTGAGCATTACCCTGATTGCGGGTGGCTATCCGGCCGCGGTTCTGTCGGGGGTTTCGCCCTGGGCCGCGCTGAGAGGAAAGCTGACGGGCGTCTCGGGGCGGGGCTTCACCGTACGGCGGGTGCTGGTGGTGAGTCAGTTTGTCGTTTGTCAATCGCTTATTATCGGGGCGCTGGTAGTGGCAAATCAGATTCGGTACATACAGCAGGCCGACCTGGGCTTTCAGAAAGATAACGTGGTGCTCGTTACTGTACCGGCCAAACAAAAGGCCCGGCAGGAAGCCTTCAAGAAACAGATTTCGCAGTATTCCGATATTGTTTCGGTCAGTTTGAGCCATCGTCCGCCATCGAGTGATCAGTTGTTTGGCGGCTCCTTTAAATTTAACGGGAGCAACGAGTGGGTTCTATTTCCGGTTCGGGATCGGCTCGCCGACGCAGACTACGTTCGAACGTATGGCCTGACACTGATTGCCGGTCGCAACCTAGTGCCCAGCGACACCATCCGCGAATACCTGATCAATGAAACCCTGGCGCACCAGCTTGGTTTCAGCAACCCACAGCAGATACTGGGTAAAAAACTCCAGTACTACCCCTCATTGGTACCGCTGCCCATTGTTGGTGTTGTAAAGGATTTCCATCAGAAATCACTTCGGGAGGTAATAGGTCCCTGTTTAATTGCCAGTAAAGCTGATTGGTATGCACGAGTGGGAATCCGGATTTCGGGGCATCATCCAGCGCAGACACTTCAGCGAATCCGGCAAACGTGGCAGCAACTATTCCCGGATGAGGTGTTCGAATACCAGTTTATGGATGAGCAGGTGGCTCGCTTTTACCAAACCGAATCCCTCATTGCCAAACTCATCAACGCGTTTACGGGCATTGCTATTTTGATCTGCTGCCTGGGTTTATACGGGTTAGTGTTGCACATGGTTGGCCAGCGCACCAAAGAGATCGGTATCCGCAAAGTGCTCGGGGCCAGTGTAGCCAGTATCGTAGCGCTTCTGTCAAAAGACTTCATCAAACTGGTTGTGATTGCCCTTCTTCTTGCCTCGCCCCTTGCCTGGTGGACCATGAATAAATGGTTACAGGACTTTGCCTACCGGATTGATATTGCCTGGTGGGTATTTGGACTGGCCGGTCTGCTGGCTGTCGGCATTGCGTTGCTAACGGTCAGTTTCCAGAGCATCAAAGCCGCGTTAATGAACCCGGTAAAGAGTTTACGATCTGAGTAAGGCGCATACCGCTATACCCATCGCGCAACCGAATCAGGCGGCTAATTTCATCATTACATCGTTTATCCGACGTCGGGAAACGAGCAACTCAATCCCATCGTTCAGGCGTAAAATCATCGTTTTTGGCCCCGTTCGAATAAGTTCTTCCACATAAGCAGGATTGACTAAGGCCGACTTATTAACCCGAATAAAATCGGGTATTTGTTCTTCAAAATACCTTAATGTTTGAGCCACCATCAAAATTTTCGAGCTATCAGCAAAATGAATAATTGTGTAATTTCCATTACCTTCTAACCGGATCATTCTCTGTGTATTTTGAGGATCCCGGTAACCTGGAATAAATACAAAACCTGTCTGCATTTGCTGTTTTGCCATGTACTTACTGAAGAATAGTTTTAACGTAACGAATAATTAATTACAGTAAAAAAGTCCATCACATTATCAGTCAAACTCGGGTTTAATGTAGTAAAAAAGATTGGTTTTCAGGCATCAGCCTAAGCTAGTCAAACTAGCCGTAGCTCGTCGCATTTAGTTTATCAGGGTTACAATTATGACACAGCGGCCGAAGGTAAATAAAGCCGGATCAAGCGCGAAACTACACCTGTGATCATGAGATGAAAACGCAGTTAGCCCTTAATCTTTTTTGTGCATTGGATGAATAAATGAACCTATTGGTTTAACCGGTGAAACCTTATTGGATAAACATTTTAAAATAATCCAGGTTGTAAACGGCAACAGTTAACCAATTAATCGTTCACCATCTATCACAAAAACCATGGGCAATCTCCTGTATACCATTGCTGTTATTCTCATTATTATCTGGTTGTTAGGCTTCCTGGGCGTTCTAGGAGCCGGCATTGCCACCAGCGGGCTTATCCACATCCTGCTGGTAATTGCCGTTATAGCCATTATTCTGCGTCTAATTCAAGGTAGAGGCATATAATAGGCCGTTAGGCCACCATCCCGTTTTCCCGATTCATTCGCTACTGTTTCTATCTGATTTTGGTGAACCACCTAAACCAGATAGAAACAGTGTTCAAGTAACTTCGCCTTGAAAGGCAGGGGCGAAAAACTCACAAATGCATTGGTTTTTTCAGGACAGCGTTACGGTCCAAAGCCAGTACTCTTTTATCATCTGAAAATGGTTTTCCCATTCTTCCAGACTCAAGGGTTTTCCCATAAAAGAATGAGCGCCTAGCTGATAAGCTTTATTGACAAGAGACTGCTCTTGTTCACTGCTTAGAACAATGACTGGCAGAAGCGGATAACGGATCCGGACTTCCTCTAGCAAAGCAAAACCGTGGCTTGTTTTTGGCAGGCTAAGGTCGAAAAGAAGTAGTTTAGGGAAACTTTCTTTTTGATAAAATGAACGCTTCAGAAAGGAGAGCGCTTCCTGCGCTGTCGTCGCAAAGGTTGGTTCGACCTGGGGAATTTTTGTTCGTAGACAGTATCCAATCAATAATTGATGATCTTTATTTTTATCCACCACCAAAAGAGGGATACTACTCCTTTGGTGGAACATCTTTTCCGACTCCATAAAATTAAAACTAGTTGTTGAGTACTGCTTTATACCATCAGCATATGTATTAGCGGTTTACTAGATAAAAACCAACTCTATATAGCAAGACTACTACTGAAATCTGTAGGAAATCTGTAGAGATGTAGAAACGCAGACAGGGCCTCTTTAAAGTAACTTTATCAGCAGATGGGCAACCATTGATTCGACTCCGCAGCGCTAACTACTATTCGCCAACCTGCCGACTACCAGCCCGCCAAAACGCCTGTCCGCAACTGTACGTATTGCGTCCGTTTGCGGACATTTCTCAATTAGCCATTCAACACAATTCCCTACCAATCAGCGAATTAACTTTCTGGTACGGCATTTGGCATACTGATTTGTTGTGCCACATTAGCCCAGTCCAGCTATGCTACGTAATTACCTGCTCATCGCTTTCCGCAACTTGCGTAAACACAAAGCATTTAGCGTTATTAATATGGCAGGCGTTGCTGTTGGCCTAGCCTGTTTTCTACTGATCGCCCTCTATGTGCAGGATGAACTCAGTTACGACCGCTATAACGCCCATGCGGACCGGACGTACCGGGTCACCCGCACCTTTTTATCCTCCGAAGGAACGGTATCGCTGCGACTGGCGCAGGCAGCCCCTCCTTTTGGCCCTTTGATCAAGCAGGACTTTCCGGAAGCAGAACACGTGGTGAGGACACTTGAGAATGGCGGTCTGGTACGGTATGGCGAGCATTCGTTCAACGAGGAAGACATGTTCTTTGCCGAAGACAACCTGTTTGAGGTATTCAGTTTCGACTTCGTGAGCGGCAATCCCGACCAGGCGCTTGTCAATCCATTTTCTATTCTTTTCTCCCGCCCTATGGCCGAAAAATACTTCGGCAAGGAAAATCCGGTTGGCAAGACTGTCCGGTTGAACAACCAGTTCGACTTAACCGTCACGGGTGTTTACGAACCGCTGCCGACACAAGCCCATTTTCATCCCAGTTTCCTGCTTTCCTTCTCCACTCTGAACGACAACCGCGTCTACAGCGCTGAAGGACTACGTACTAATTGGAGCAATAACTCCTTCAATACGTATATGCTCCTGCGGCCGGGTGCCGATCCGCAACGAATTGTCGACAATTTCCCGGCATTCCAGAACAAACACGTCCCGTCTGAAGAAGGTCGACAAGCCGCTACCTGGTCGGTGCTGAACCTGCAAAAACTCACGGATATTCACCTGCGGTCACATACGGATTCGGAGGTGGAACCTACCGGCGACATTACGTACATTTATCTGTTTTCGGCCATTGGTTTATTCATTCTGCTCATTGCCTGCATCAATTACATGAATCTGGCAACAGCCCGTTCGGCGGGGCGGGCCAAAGAGGTTGGGATGCGCAAGGTTGTAGGGGCTTTGCGTTCCCAGCTCATTGGCCAGTTTCTGAGCGAGTCTATTCTGCTGGTTATTTTATCATTGGGCATTGCCATTGGCCTGGTGGTGCTGTCTTTACCCGCCCTGAACGCGTTTACCCAAAAGCAACTGGCCTTTCGTCAACTGCTTAACCCAGCTTTTCTGGGCATACTCATCGCCATTACCCTGCTGACGGGGCTGGTGGCGGGCAGTTATCCGGCTTTCTTCCTGACTTCCTTCCGGCCACTGGGCGTATTGAAAGGGCAAATCGGGTCGGCTATGCGCACGGGCAAGCTGCGACAGGTGCTGGTTATTACCCAGTTTGCCATTGCTATCGTGCTCATCATCAGCACAGCGGTGGTATATAACCAGATGAAATACATCCAGGATTACCGACTGGGCTATCAGAAAGACCAGATGCTGCTCCTGTCGGATGTTGGTGACTCGACGACAAACTACGAAACGCTGAAACAGCAATTGGTGCAAACGGGTGTTGTGGCCGACATGGGCCGCTCATCCCGGATACCATCGTCCCGATTGCTGGACTCCTACGATGCTGCGGCTCCCAAAGGTGACAGCATGGCGCCGGTAAAGATTAATCTGCGCAGTTTGCGCGTCGACTACGATTTTATTCCGACGTACCAGATTGCAATGGCCGCCGGACGTAATTTTTCGCGTTCGTTCTCGACCGACACATCGATGGTGGTTCTCAACGAAACCGCTGTGCGTCAGTTAGGCTGGACACCTCAACAGGCCATCGGCAAGCGTTTTCGCTACGGCCCGGCCAACGGGCAAATTATCGGTGTAACGAAAGATTTTCATTTCGAATCGCTGCACCAGCAGATGGCGGCCATTGCCATGGTGATGGCAAAAGAAAACTTCAACTGGATTTCCATTCCCATCAAAGGGAATGTTCCGGCCGCTATCCAGCGTGTCGAGTCGGTGTGGAAGCAGTTTTTTCCGGAACGCCCCTTCGACTACCAGTTTCTGGATTCGCGGTTTAACCGGCTCTACGCCCGCGAGCAGACCCAGCAAACGCTGTTTAGCGTCTTCGCGAGCGTCGCCATTTTAATTTCCTGCCTGGGCTTGTTTGGGCTCTCGATGTTTATGGCGGAGCAACGGACCAAAGAGATTGGTATTCGCAAAGTGCTGGGTGCGTCGGAAGCGAGTTTGGTGGCGCTCTTCTCGAAAGACTTTATGCAATTGGTGCTGGTAGCACTGTTGATAGCCTCGCCCATTGCCTGGTATGCTATGCACACCTGGCTCAATGACTTCGCCTACCGAACGGACATTCACTGGTGGGTCTTCTTGCTGGCGGGTGGGCTCACCCTATTAATTGCCCTGCTTACGGTGAGCTTTCAAAGCGTGAAAGCCGCCCTGATGAACCCAGTCAAGTCATTACGATCTGAATAAATTATCCTGACATGCTTACGAACTACCTAAAAATTGCCTGGCGGAACATCGTCACAAACAAGGCTTACTCGGCCATTAACATTGGGGGGCTGGCCGTAGGCATGGCGGCCACCCTGCTCATTCTTCAGTACGTTGCCTTTGAACGAAGCTACGATCGATTCCACGACAAAGCAGACCGTATTTTTCGGGTGAAAGCCGAACGATACGAAAAAGGTGTTTTATCAACCGAATGGGCGGGGGGGCCGTTTGCGGTTGGTAGCCACCTGAGAAGTGCGTTTGAGGAAGTTGCCGATTACACCAACGTGTACATGCGGAACGGCCTGTTACTGGAATCAAACAACCGAAAATATAAAGTAGAGCAAGGGGCGTTCACTACGCCATCGTTCTTTACTATTTTCTCTTATCCGCTGTTAATGGGTAATCGGCAAACCGCCCTGACCGAACCCAACACGGGTGTCATTTCGGCTGCCTTGGCCAAGCGGTTGTTCGGCACTAAAAATCCGATGGGCCAGGTCATCACCATAGAAAAGGAGTTCCCCATCAGGGTAACGGGCGTCTATCAGGATTTCCCTAAAAACTCCCATCTGCAAGCTGACTACCTGATGTCATTCAGTACATTTCAACGGTTAGTCAATCCAAAAAATGAGCCTGACAAGAACCTGGCTAATGCCTGGAACTGGGATGGTTGCCTGACCTATCTGTTGCTACAGCCAGGGGTAAACCCCGAAAAATTAGAAGCCAAGTTTCCGGATTTTCTACAAAAAAATGGACAATCAGATTTAAAAACAGGGGATAAACTGGCGCTGCGGCTGCAACCGCTTCCTGACATTCATTTGTACTCTCATTTCATGATGGAAGCCGGTGCGAATGGCGACGGCAATTCGGTGTATGTACTACTGTGTGTCGCCTTTTTTATTATAGCCATAGCCTGGATCAACTATATTAATCTGGCAACGGCCCGCGCCATCAGCCGGTCTAAAGAAGTAGGCGTCCGGAAAGCGGTGGGTTCTTACCGGACTCAGCTGATCAGCCAGTTTTTGATTGAATCGGCGCTATTGAACTTATTAGCCGTTGTTGCGGCCTTCATCGGGATACTGATGGCGCTGCCGCTGTTCAATCAGTTCACGGATCAGCAGTTAGACTATTCCTTCCTGCTCTCGACCCGTTTCTGGTTTGGTTTGGGGAGTATGTACGCTATAGGAACGCTGCTGTCGGGGGCTTATCCAGCCTTTGTGCTCTCTAATTTTAATCCGGTATCTGTCTTAAAAAACGGGCTTGTTGGTTTCCAAAAGGGTGTCTTTCTAAGAAAGTCACTGGTCGTCATCCAGTTTTCAGCCTCTGTTTTCCTGCTGGTTGGTACCATCACGGTGTTCCGCCAATTGCAGTTCATGCGCAGCCAAAATCTGGGTATCGACATTGGGCAAACGCTCGTTCTGGACAGGCCGATGAATGACTCGACCCGAATCAACCAGACAAAGGCGTTCAAAGAAGAACTACTTCAGCAGTCTTCGATCAAGAGTATTGCTATATCGAGTAGTATTCCCGGCGAAAAAGTAGAGTTCAACGCGGGTAGCATCCGGTTAGCCGGTACGCCCCAGGAAACGGGCAAGCAATACCGCGTTATTGGGATTGACTATGACTTTGTCAAGGCTTATGGCATGAAGGTGATCGCGGGGCGTAATTTCGACGCGAAGCTGGGCGAAAAGGATGCGGTGGTCTTTAACCGTACCGGAATCAGACAGCTAGGCTTCACGAACCCGGAGCAGGCATTGGGTAAAAAAATTGATTTCTGGGGCGACATTCTCACCATCGTTGGCGTTGTGGACGATTTTCACCAGCAGTCGCTTCGGGCTGCCTACGAGCCGCTTATTTTACGATTAGATCCCGGTGTGAATGGCCAGCTATCCATTAAACTAGCCGATGGCAAATCCAGTCAGGCGATTGCTGTTGTTCAGCAAGCATGGGCGCGCTATTTTCCAACCGACCCGTTTGCCTACTCGTTTTTGGATGAACGTTACGACAAACAATACCGGGCCGACGAGCGATTTGGGCAGGTATTCGGCTTTTTTTCCCTGCTGGCAGTCGTGGTCGGCTGTTTAGGGCTACTTGGTCTCGCTACGTTCACGGCTCAACAGCGTACCAAGGAAATCGGCGTTCGGAAGGTATTGGGAGCGTCGGTAGGCAGTATTGTAACGTTGCTTTCGAAAGATTTCCTCAAACTGGTGCTAATTGCCATCGTCATTGCCTCGCCCATTGCCTGGTATGCCATGAATCGCTGGCTACAGGACTTTGCCAACAAGATTACCATTGACTGGTGGATGTTCGTGTTGGCCGGTATGTTCGCGATCGCCATTGCCCTGCTAACTGTAAGCTTTCAGAGTATAAAAGCCGCACTGATGAACCCGGTCAAATCACTCCGGTCGGAGTAAAAACCCTTTGCCCCCAAGGGGAAATAACGGCTAACGTTTACGTTTAAACAAAGTCCCCTGGGGATTTACGACTTATGCTTACGAACTATCTTAGAATTGCCTTTCGCAGCTTAACCCGAAATAAAGGGTATTCGGCGATCAACATTGGCGGTCTGGCTATCGGTATGGCTGTGGCCATGCTCATTGGCCTGTGGATTGCGGATGAACTGACCTTCAACCATGCTCACAAAGATCATGACCGTATTGCGCAGGTCTACCAAAACCAGATTTTCAATGATGAATTCGGCACGGTATCGTCCATTCCCCGGCCGCTGGAAATGACTCTGCGTAACGAGTACAGCGAGAACTTTAAGCACATCGTAATGAGTAGCTGGCGGTTTCGCAGTATCCTGGCCCATGGTGAAAAGAAACTGGTGAAGATGGGCAACTTCATGCAGGAAGCAGCCCCGGATATGCTGGACCTGACCATGCTTTCGGGACAAAAAGATGGATTGCGAGACCCCAACTCCATTCTGCTGGCAGCTTCTACGGCTCAGGCTCTCTTCGGTAATGAGGCAGCCCTGGGTAAACTCGTGAAGCTCAACAACAAGTATGCCATGAAAGTAACAGGCGTATATGCCGATATACCGTCCAGCAACGATTTCGCTGCCACGACGTTCATTGCGCCCTGGGAACATTACGTAACCAATACGGAATGGGTAAAAAATTCGGCGGACAACTGGGCCGATAACTCCTGGCAGCTTTTTGTCCAGATTGCCGACAATACCACGATGGCGCAGGTTTCGGCCAGAATACGGGATGCCAAAATGAAGAACGCTCCCGAGGGAGTTAGGCAGTATAAACCAGCGTTATTCCTGTTACCCATGAACGACTGGCATCTGCGCGCCAGCTTTGAAAATGGTGTACAGACAGGTGGGCGCATCGACAACGTTTGGCTATTTGGCCTGATCGGGGCGTTCGTTCTGCTGCTTGCCTGCATCAATTTTATGAACCTGAGTACGGCGCGCTCCGAAAAGCGAGCTAAAGAAGTAGGCATCAGGAAGTCGGTGGGCTCGGTCAGAACTCAGCTTATTACCCAGTTTCTGAGCGAATCCTTCCTGGTTGTCGGGCTGGCCTTTTTGGTGGCCACAAGTCTGAATTTGGCCACTTTACCTTCATTCAACATGCTGGCCGACAAGCGAATAGAATTCCCCTGGACCAGCGGCTATTTCTGGGGAGCGTCCCTATTTTTCATCCTGTTTACGACCGTGCTTTCCGGTAGTTATCCCGCGTTCTACTTATCTTCGTTTCAGCCCATCAACGCATTGAAGGGAACCGGTTCGTCGGCACGATTTCGAATGGGCCGTTACGCGACTCTACCCCGTAAGGTATTGGTCGTACTGCAATTCACCGTGTCGGTAGCCATGATTATCGGTACCATCACCGTATTCCGGCAAATCCAGCATTCCAGGAACCGCCCCATTGGCTACAACCGCGATGGGCTGATTCAAATTCCTCTAACCCAATTTGCCTTTATGGGAAAATACGATCTGCTGCGCCGTGAATTTATCAATTCAGGTGCGGTGGTTGAAATGTCCTCAGCCAGCAGCCCAACCACTGAGGTATCGTCCAACCGCTCCGGTTTTATGTGGAAAGGCAAACCGGAAGGCTTTCAGGAGGACCTTGCCTACACAGCGGTTTCGCCCGAATACGTCCGATCGCTGGGATTAAAAATCATTGCCGGGCGCGATTTCTCGCGGGCGTTCCCAACCGATTCCAACGCCGTCATTCTGAACAAAACCGCCGTAACCTACATGGGCCTGAAAAACCCCGTCGGCACCATCATCCGCATGGGCTCTAACCCACCGCTGACGGTCATCGGCGTTATCGACGACATGATTATGACCTCGCCCTACGAGCCGGTGAAACAAGCGATGTACGTGTTCGATAAAAATAACGATGCCAGCTACTACAACCTTCGGCTGAACCCCAGCCAAAGTGCCAGCCAGTCGATTGCGGCTGTCGAACGCATTTACAAGCAAAACTTCCCCGATCTACCCTTCGAATATCAGTTCGTGGATCAGGAGTACGCGACTAAGTTTTCTTCCGAAGAGCGGGTAGGCAAGCTGGCGGGTGTGTTCACCACCTTAGCCATTCTCATTTCCTGTCTGGGCTTATTCGGCCTGTCCTCCTTTATCGCCGAACAGCGCACCAAAGAGATTGGCATTCGCAAAGTGCTGGGTGCCAGCGTAGGCAACTTATGGGGGTTGCTCTCCAAAGACTTCGTCCTGCTGGTGCTGGTTGCCCTGCTCGTTGCTACGCCCCCGGCCTGGTACGGCATGAACCTGTGGTTGCAGAAGTACAGCTACCGCACCGAACTAAGCTGGTGGATTTTCGCAGTTGCGGGAGTAGGCGCGTTAGGTATCGCGCTGCTGACGGTCAGTTTCCAGAGCATCAAAGCCGCGCTGATGAACCCGGTAAAGTCATTACGGTCTGAATAAATTACTCACCCCATGCTTACAAACTATTTCAAAATTGCCTGGCGGAACCTGATGAAAAACAAGGCTTTTTCATTCATCAACATCGTGGGGCTGGCCGTCGGAATGACCTGCTGTATTTTGATTGCGGCTTTTGTTACGGATGAGCTGAGTTATGACCGCTATCCGGCTCGGGCAAACCAAATATATCGGGTAGAACTTCATTTAGCCGAGAATGGCGGCATTACGGATTTCTCCAATGTCGATGCGGCTGTCGGGCCGGGCATCCAGGCTGCGTTTCCGGAGGTGCTGGCGTTTACTCGATTAATGCCGTGGACCCAAGTCTTTATGCGGTACCAGGACAAACAATTCAAGGAGCAATCCATTGCCATGGCCGACTCTAACTTCCTGGAAACCTTTTCTATCCCGTTGCTGGAGGGCGACCTAAAAACTGCGCTGAAAGAGCCGGGTTCTGTAGTTGTGACGAAAGCCTTTGCGCAGAAATATTTTGGTACAAGCCCGGCACTGGGCAAGACACTTCTCTTCGGCAAAGGCCAGGAGGTGCGAAAAGTAACCGGGGTGATTGACCGAATTCCGGGCAACACGCACTTTCACTTCGACGCATTTTTAAGTATGGCCGATAGGACCGCCAAGCCACTAACCTGGAGCAACATCGGCTTTTACACATACCTGGTGTTGAACAAAGCCGCCGATCCACGGAAGCTCGAAGCGAAATTTCCCCAGTTGGTTGCCAGGTATGTGGTGCCGGAAATAAGGGCGGATATGGGCGTTAGCCTGGCCGAAGCCCAGAAATCAGTTAACACATTCCGGTTTTCTCTAATGCCCCTGACCGATATTCACCTCCATTCGGCGACTAAATATGAACTAGCTGCCAACGGCGACATTAATTCGGTATACATATTCAGTATTCTGGCGATTTTCATCCTGCTCCTGGCCATTGTCAATTTCACGAACTTGTCCACGGCGGGGGCCGCTGGTCGCTCGAAAGAGATTGGCATTCGGAAAGTAATGGGCTCGGTCAAAACCCAGCTGATCAGGCAATTCCTGCTCGAGTCTACGTTACTGACATTTATTGCCCTGCTGCTGGCTGTTTTTGCCGTTGGGCTGCTGCTGCCCTCCTTTAATGAACTGGCTGGTAAGGCCATTTCGATTGGCTCCCTACTATCGGTAGAAAATGCCTGTATCCTTCTGGCATTCGGCCTTTTCGTCGGTATTCTGTCGGGTGCTTACCCGGCCTTTCTACTCTCTTTTTCAACGATAACGGCGGTTTTGAAAGGCGGATCGGCGGTGCAGACCAGCCGTCGCAGTAGCCTCAGGAGCGGCCTGGTAGTGTTCCAGTTTGCCGTTTCCGGCGCGTTGATCGTGGCCACCATGGTCACCTACCAGCAGTTGCATTTCATGCAGAATAAAAAAATCGGGTTCGACAAAGATCAGGTACTGGTCATTCAGGATTCGTATATGCTGGGGCAAAACGAGTCTGTTTTCAAACAGCAGCTTCAGCGGGACAGTCGCGTCATGCAGGCCAGCCTTTCCGGCAATGTTCCCGTTGGCATGAGCAATATGGACGGAACGCAGATTTATGCAAAGCGGGAGAAAGGCGATCAGAACCGAGCCGAAATCCAAACCAATATTTACCATGTCGACGAAGAATATCTGAAAACGCTGGGCATGGAATTGAAAGAAGGACGGTCGTTTTCTAAAGCGTTTTCAACCGATTCCACGGCCACGGTTATCAACGAAACGGCAGTCCGGGAGTTAGGGTTGGGAAATACCAGTCCGCTTGGCAAAAAAATTGTTCGTTCCGGCCAACGTGAGTTCACCATCATTGGGGTGGTGAAAGACTTTCATTATGTATCGGCCCGCCAAAAGATAGCTCCGCTGATGATGCTCCTGGGGCGTAATTCGGGTGCCATCATCGTGAAGGTGAAAGCGACGGATGTTTCGGATGTTATAGCTTCTTTCCGAAAGCAGTGGGAATCGTTTACTCCTCCGGCTCCGTTTACGTATTCATTTCTGGACGAGCGATTTGCGTTTCTCTACGAAACGGAGCAGAAAACAAGCCAGCTGTTTACGGTTTTTGCGGTCATATCCATTGTCATTGCCTGTCTGGGCTTATTTGGTTTGGCCGCCTTCACCGCGGAACAACGGACGAAAGAAATTGGCGTTCGAAAGGTACTGGGCGCATCCGTCGTCAGCATCATTGCGCTCTTATCCAAAGACTTTTTAAAGCTCGTGTTCATCGCTATCATCCTGGCCATACCCGTTGCCTGGTATGCCATGAATCGCTGGCTGGCAGGGTTTGCCTACCGAATTGATCTTTCCTGGTGGGTGTTCGCCGGGGCAGGGTTACTGGCAGTCGGCATTGCCCTGTTGACGGTGAGTTTCCAGAGCATTAAAGCCGCGTTGATGGATCCGGTGAAGTCGTTACGAAGCGAATGATGTAAAATGGAAAAACTATGCTCACGAATTACCTAAAAATTGCCCTGCGTATCTTCAGGAAGGATACGACTTTCACGCTCATCAACGTGGTGGGGCTGGCTACCGGTTTGGCGGTGGCGCTGCTCATTATCCAATATGTACGGTTCGAGTTGAGCTATGAACATACCAACCCACAGGCAAATCGGCTGGTGCGGCTTACCATCGACTACATGAACGGGGGTACAGTGAACTCGCAGGATACAGAAACCAATCCGCCAGTTGGTCCCAGAGCCAAACAGGAAATGAACGAGGTTGTCAAGTACACCCGCGCGTATCCGATCGGCGAACCCAATGTGACAGTCCAGATTGGCGAGAAATATTACCTGGTCAATACCGTCTTCGCGGTCGACTCCTCCTTTTTCTCGATGTTCAATTACCCCCTACTACGGGGAAGCCGAACCAATCTGTTTACCAGACCACGGCAGGTTGTTCTGACAAAAACGATGGCGTTGACCTACTTCAACACGCTGGATGTGCTGGGCAAAACCCTGAAAATTCCAAAGTCGGAAAGCAGTGTGCTGCTGGAAGTCGTGGGCGTAGTACCGGATAGCCCTGCCAATACGCATTTGAAATTCGATATGCTTTTCTCGTACCCGACCATGCTCTCCGATTTTGGCGAACGGGACGATAACTGGGATGGCAACAATACCCTCACTTATCTACAACTGGCCGATAACGCCAGTTACGAAGGATTCACAAAATCGCTGGCAGCCTTTAACGACCGGTTGATTAGCGAAAAGACGATAAAAGATCGCCGGATAATCGGCCAGAAGATCGAAGACATTCATCTGTATTCCCACAAGAACTTTGAAACAGAGCCCAATGGCGAGGCACAGTCGGTGTATCTCCTGCTGGGCGTAGCGTTTCTGGTACTTCTGAGCGCCCTCGTTAACTATGTAAATCTGACTACATCAAAAGCCCTCGACAGAGCGCGGGAAATTGGTATGAGAAAAGTCGTTGGCTCCACCCAGTACCAGATCAGAACCCAGATTTTCATAGAAACCGTGCTGGTCAATGTCGTTGCCGGAGCCCTGGCGGTGGGGTTGGTCAGTATCCTTCGCCCGGTGTTTATTGAGGTGGCGGGGCTACCTGAAGGCTTCACCGTATTTAAGGATGTCTTTTTCTGGGAAAGCGTTGGGGCGTTTCTGCTGCTGAGTGTCGTACTATCGGGGTTTTATCCGGCCTTCGTCCTGTCTTCGTTCGATCCGATTGCCGTTCTGAAAGGCAATTTCTCGCGCTCTACCAAAGGTATTTTTCTGCGTAAGTCGTTGGTGGTGTTCCAATTTGCCATCACCCTGATTCTGTTGGTGCAAACATTCGCCGTTTACCGGCAGGTCCATTTTCTGCGCGAACAAAACCTGGGCGTAAACCTTGATCGTACCCTCGTGGTGAAAGCCCCGGTGGGCATTACTGCCCGAAAGGAGTATGATACGTTTCGGCAAACGCTGCTCAACCAGTCGCAGGTAAAGGCGGTATCGCTGTCCGGTACGGTGCCGGGCATGGGATCGACCCAAATGAATACGACAACCGGGATTAATCTGTCGGGCGTTGTCAAAAAAACTGCCTACAATTATTACCTGACGCAGATAGATACATCGTTTATCGGGTTGATGAGCATCAAGCTGTTGGCAGGAAAAAACTTCGATGCCACGACCCGGCCCGGTTTTTCAGATACAACCGATCGGCAACTCATTGTCAATGAGGAAACCCTGCGGCTCTGGGAAATCCCAACGCCACAAGCAGCGATTGGCAAGCAGGTCGACCTTTGGGGACGTAAAGCGACGATTCGGGGCGTTGTCAGCAATTACCACTACGAGTCGCCCAAGGCCGCTTACATCCCGATCATTCATTTGTACTCGCCCACCTTCGACTCCTATGCCAGCGTGAAGTTTGCCGGGGGTAACCCCCAGGAACAACTCGCGACGTTGAAACGAGTTTACGAAGCCAATTTCCCTTATTCGCCGTTCAGCTATTTCTTCATGGACAGCGAATATGACAAGCAATACAAGGCCGACGACCGCTTCCAGCAGGTGTTTGGTACCCTGACGGGCTTCGCCATACTGATCTCCTGCTTAGGGCTGTTCGGGCTGGCGACGTTTACCGTTACCAAGCGCACGAAAGAAATCGGCATTCGCAAAGTGATTGGGGCCAGCACGACCAACCTGATGCTGTTGCTCTCGAAAGAGTTTATCCGTACCGTACTGATTGCTATCCTGATCGGCCTGCCTATCACCTACTTTATAGTGAAAAACTGGCTGGCCAATTACGCGGCCCGCATTGAACTGAACTGGTGGCTTTTCGCGGCACCTGCCCTGTTGATCCTGGTTTTAGTACTCATATCCATTAGCAGTAAAACCATTGCAACCGCCCTGATGAATCCGGTGAAATCGTTGCGGTCGGAATAGGGTTTCCGGGTCTGTAGAGACAGGGCATGCCCTGTCTCTACAGACCCGGCAGGTTTTAACGACAACATACCCTACCATCTTATTCTATGCTTCTTAACTACCTCAAAATAGCCATCCGAAATCTGGTCCGCAATGCATCGCTCAGCACGATCAATATCGTTGGCCTGAGTGCGGGTCTGGCGGCCGTCATGTTCATCATGCTGTTTGTGCAGGACGAAGTTTCGTTCGACCGCTTTCACAAACAGGGCGACCAGCTTTACCGGGTGGTGATAGACACCAAAACCGCTACCGGTACTGAGGTCGTAACTGGTGCGTCGGGCTTGCCACAAGGCCCCACGTTTCAGGCAGAGATACCGGAAGTGGCGGGCTTTTGCCGGATGCAGGGCTACGAGATGCTGTTTCGCCACAAAAGCGAAGGCATCTATCAACAGGTTATGTACGTCGATACGTCGTTCTTTCGGCTGTTTAGTTTCGACCTGCTGGCCGGAGCCGATGCCCGAACGGTACTGAGTGAGCCCGGCAATGTGGTTATTACGGACGAACTAGCCCTCAAGTATTTCGGAACAACGGATGTACTGAACCGGCAGGTGACGATCGACGCAGGTGGGAGTTTCGAGAACTACCGCATTACGGGCGTCGTGAAAGCGCCCCCCATGAATTCGAGCATCCGCTTCGATGCGCTGCGGCCGTTTGTGGCGTCGTTGCCGCCCAACCGCAGCGATTGGAACGAGAACGACTGGTCGGATGGCTTTTTGAATACGTTCGTATTGTTGCGGGCCGACCGGAACGGGGCATCAGCTAATCCGGCTACGGTTGAGCAAAAAATGGCGACTGTTTTCAACCGGCACGCCAGTCAGCAACTGGCTAAACTGGCGCGTGAACAAGGGTCTTTTAGCTCGACCTATCATCTGCAACCATACATCGACATGCACCTCAATGACCGCTACGAGTTGAGCAACGGGCTGATGCGGGGCTCTTCGTCGGTGTACTCCTACGTGCTGAGTGGCATTGCCGGACTGATTCTGTTGCTGGCCTGCATCAACTTCATCAACCTGACGCTGGCCCGGTCGTTACGCCGGACGAAAGAAATTGGCATCCGAAAAGCAACGGGCAGCACCCGCGCCCAGCTCATCGGGCAGTTTGTTGGCGAAACCTTCCTGCTGACGTTGCTCGCTTTTGTACCCGCCATACTCCTTGTGTATAGTCTGTTGCCCCAGTTCTCAACGCTGGCCAATAAAGCCTTACAACTTAGTTTTCTGCTGACTCCGCAAACGCTCGGGCTGTTCGGGGGCCTCATCATGCTCGTTACGCTACTAGCGGGTTTTTACCCGGCGCTGGTCCTGTCCGGCTTCAATCCAACGCAGGTGCTGTATGGCCGGGTTAGGCTGACAGGCCGCAACAGCGTCGGCAAATCACTGCTGATTGTGCAGTTCGTGATTGCCATTGTGCTGCTGATCGGGACAGCGGTACTTCACGGGCAATTCAACTACATTCAAAACGCCGATGTGGGCTTTGAATGCGCCAATCGGGTGCGGGTTTATGTGCCCTGGGGCCGTGAGCGACAGGGTGAACTGGTGAAGCAGGCCCTACCCGGTCAAACCGGTATCGAGGCCGTGGCACGAAAGTCGGGTGGGCATCGATCGAGTACGTTTTACATGCAGAACAAACCCATTAAATCGGGCAGCGAGTACATCGACGATCAGTATCTGACCTTTGTGAATATTCCGATTGTGGCGGGTCGAGGCCTGAGCCACGTCAACCCGACCGACAGCATCTCGAACGTTCTGGTCAACGAAACCTTCGTGAAACAGTTTCTGTCGGCCGATCGACCGGCAGTTGGGAAGGTGGTGCAACGGGAAGAAAATAACGTCCGGCACGACCTGACCATAGTGGGCGTCGTGCGCGACTACCAGTATCGCTCTCTCCGCGACAAGCCCGAACCCGTGCTGCTGCAGCTGGGCAAGCCCGAGCAGATGAACCAGTTGTACGTCAAGCTCAATCCAAGCCAGACACCGGCCGGGCTGCAAACCCTTGAGAGCACGTTCCGGAAACTGATTCCGTATCAGCCGTTCAGCTATCATTTCATGGAAGACGACCGACTGGAAAGTTACGCCGACGATGCCCGCTGGAAGGAACTGGTTACCGATGCCGCCCTGCTGGCGGTGCTGATTGCCGCCTTAGGCCTGTTTGGGTTGGTATCGCTCATGATCGAACAGCGTACGAAGGAAATCGGTATCCGGAAAGTACTGGGTGCCAGTACGCTGGAGGTAGCCCGGTTGCTATCCGTCAACTTCCTGAAACTAGTCCTGATTGCCTTTTTAATCGCCACGCCCATTGGCTGGTATGCAGCCCGGAACTGGCTCGATACGTTCGTCTATCGCATGGAACTGACCGGCTGGCTTTTTGGCCTGGTTGGCCTGTCGGTGCTGAGTGTCGCGCTGCTGACGGTGAGTTTTCAGAGTGTAAAAGCTGCGTTAATGAACCCGGCAAACAGTTTAAAAACGGAATAGGAACGCAATTCCCCCGTAGAGACAGGGCATGCCCTGTCTCATGCCCTGTCCCGACACACAAACACCCAACATTATGCTCAAAAGCTATCTTACAACTGCCCTGCGCGCGTTGAAGCGCAACTGGAGTTACTCCACCATCAATGTGCTGGGCCTGACACTGGGCCTGGCCTGCTGCCTGCTGTTGTTTCTGGCCATTCGTTATGAACTGAGTTTCGACAAACACAACGCTCATGCCGACCGCATCTACCGCATGCTCGGGGCGAATAAAACGGAGCCTAACGGCAAACCGAATACGGGCATCACGTTTCCGGCACTGGCCGCACTCCGCAATGATTTTCCGGACTTGAAACACCAGCTCACTCTGGTTACCCGGATCAAATCGGCGGTGGTAGCCATACCGGGGAAAGCAAAGGCCGAGACCAAACGATTTCAGGAAACGGATGGCGTGATCGCCTTTGCCGAACCGGAGTATTTTAACCTGTTCGATTATAGCTGGCAAAAAGGCAGCCCGCAAACGGCGCTAACCAACCCGAATACGGTGGTTCTGTCGGAGCGTATCGCCCACAAGTACTTCGGCGATGCCAACCCAATGGGCAAAACCATCCGGCTGGAGAACCGGATGGACTTTGTGGTAACGGGCGTTATTCAGGACCCGCTCCCGACGAGCAGCCTGCCGTTCGATGTGTTCCTGTCCCATGCGTCGGTGTTGGCCTATGGCATGACATCGCCCCCCGACGATTGGAAGTCATCCTATGGTGGGGCTCAGATTTACATGATGCTCCCCCCAGCCACAGCCGGCTCGGAGACGCCTGCCGCCCGGATGGAACGTCAGTTGGTGGGCTTTGTCAACAAATACCACGACCCGGAGGATGCCAAAACGTTGGCGTACGTGTTACAGCCCCTTACCGATATTCATTTCGCGACCAACATTTCGAATTATGCCCAACGAAGCATCAGCATCGAAATGATCTGGGCGATGGTGCTCATTGGCCTCTTTATTCTGGGAACGGCCTGCATCAACTTCATCAATCTGGCCACGGCGCAGGCCATCCGCCGGTCGCGGGAGGTGGGCGTTCGGAAAGTATTGGGGAGTACACGTGGACAACTGGTGCGTCAGTTTCTGGGCGAAACCAGTGTGTTAACCGGCGTGGCGGTTGTTCTCGCGCTGCTTGTTGCTCAACTTGCCCTTCCTTACGTCGGTGAACTACTCAACATCAAGCCGGGAGCCGTAACCCTGTTCAACCCCATTGTGATCGGGTTTCTGCTGGCCCTGGGCGTACTGACGACCGTATTGGCGGGCTTTTACCCGGCCCTGGTGCTGTCGGGCTATCAACCCATTCTGGCCCTCAAAGGTAAAATTCAGGAAACGGGGACGGGGCGGTATCTGACGCTTCGGCGCGGGCTTATTGTGGGTCAGTTTGCCATTTCCCAGCTCCTGATTATCGGTACCATCATCGCCTATAATCAGATGAGCTATTTCCGTTCCGCCGATCTGGGCTACAACAAAGACGCCGTTCTGACGATGCCCTTGCCCGACAATGATGCGGGTAAGATTGCCAATTTACGCGCCAAACTTACGGGACTGCCGGGCATACAATCGATTAGTTTTGGCATGACCAGCCCCTCCTCGACCAGCAACTGGACCACGGGGTTCCGATTCGGCAACGACGACAAAGATCCCGGCTATGGCGTTCTAATGCGCCCCGGCGACACCGCCTACGTGCGCACCTACGGACTGAAACTACTAGCCGGGCGCATGTACCAACCCGCCGACTCCATTCGCGAACTGGTCATCAACGAGACATTCATGAAGCGGCTGGGCTTTCAAAAACCCGAGCAGGTGCTCGGGAAACTGATGACGGTGGCGGGTGAGAATGTGAAGAAGCCCATTGTGGGCGTGGTAAAGGATTTCAATATGTTTTCGTTGCGGGAACGGGTCGAGCCAAGCGTCCTGACCACCCAGACGGGCAACTACCGCACCATCGCCCTCAAACTGTCGACCCGCCAGGGCGGCACCGAGGGCATCGGCCAACTCTTGAAGCAGGTCGAAACCGCCTGGACAGCCACTTTCCCCGAATTTGTTTTTAGCTATGAATTTCTGGATGAGACGCTGGCCAACTTCTACAAGAGCGAAGAGCAGATGTATTCGCTGTTTCAGTTACTGGCGGGCATCGCCCTGTTTATCGGTTGTCTTGGGCTTTATGGCGTCGTGGCGTTCATGGCCGAAACGCGCACCAAAGAAGTGGGGGTTCGCAAAGTGCTGGGTGCCTCGACGGCTCACATTTTCGGTTTGTTCTCCCTCGATTTCGTCCGGCTCGTGCTAATCGCCCTGGTGCTGAGTTCGCCGGTGGCCTGGTACGTGATGGATAAATGGCTGCAGAAATTCATCTACAAGATCGACATCGAATGGTGGATGTTCGCACTGGCTGGTTTACTGGCCGTAGGCATTGCGTTGCTGACGGTGAGTTTTCAGAGCGTAAAAGCGGCCCTGATGAACCCGGTGAAATCACTACGATCGGAATAGTACGGGGCAGAGGGGTAAGGGCAAAGGGTCGACGCAGCCCCAACACCTTTATCCCTCTGCCTAAACCCCATACCCCTATGCTCAAAAGCTATCTCACGACCGCTCTCCGCGCGTTGAAGCGTAACTGGAGTTACTCCACCATCAATGTGCTGGGCCTGACACTGGGCCTGGCCTGCTGCCTGCTGTTGTTTTTGGCCATTCGCTATGAACTGAGCTTCGACCGGCATAATGCACACGCCGACCAAACCTATCGATTGGTGTCGTTCAATAAAAAATCGAACGAAGATCGTCGGAATGTGGGCATACCATTACCGGCTCTACCTGCCCTGCGCAACGATTTTCCATTGTTAAAAAACGATATAACAATGGTTTATCGGATGGCGAATGTGGTTGTCAGCGTTCGTGGAAAAGCCAGCGCAACAACTAAGAAATTTCAGGAAGGTGATGGCATCATCGCGTTCGCAGAACCCGAATACTTCCGTCTGTTCGATTACACCTGGAAAAGCGGCAGCCCGCAAACAGCCCTCAACAATCCGAATACGGTTGTCCTGAGCGAGCGCATGGCCGAAAAATATTTTGGTTCAGGCAACCCGATGGGCAAAACGCTCCGACTTGAAAACAAGACAGATTTCGTGGTGACGGGTGTGGTACAGGAGCCGCCTGCCACAAGCAGTGTTCCCTTTAGTATCCTGCTGTCATTTGCCTCGCTGAAACAGTTTGGGGCCAACACCAACTGGGACGATTGGCAGTCGACATACGGGGGCGCGCAAATCTACCTGAAGTTACCCAACGCGCTAGCCGATCAGCCGATGGCCGCGGCC
This sequence comes from Spirosoma horti, assembly GCF_054776595.1. Lineage (NCBI taxonomy): Bacteria > Pseudomonadati > Bacteroidota > Cytophagia > Cytophagales > Cytophagaceae > Spirosoma > Spirosoma horti. Next base: position 460,456 of record NZ_BAAHBQ010000002.1, on the reverse strand, counting down.
CAGATGGACAAACAACTGGTCGCTTTCATCAACAAATACCACAAACCCGACGATGCCCGTGATCTTGTTCATTCCCTACAACCCCTAACCAGTATCCATTTCGACACGCGGACTGACAATTATGCCAAGCGAACCGTGAGCAAGGAAATGATCTGGGCGATGGGTCTGATTGGTCTGTTCATTCTGGTAACGGCCTGTGTCAACTTCGTCAATCTGGCCACCGCACAGGCCATCCGTCGGGCCAAAGAAGTGGGCGTCCGTAAAGTATTGGGAAGTTCGCGCGGTCAACTGGTGCGCCAGTTTCTGGGTGAAACCGGCGTACTGACGGGGCTGGCGATGGTTCTGGCCTTCCTGGTTGCGCAGGCAGCGCTGCCCTATGTGGGTGAGTTACTCAATATAAAGCCGGGGGGCGCAACGCTATTCGACCCAACCGTCATTCTCTTTCTGTTTGCGCTGGGGTTACTGACCACCACGCTGGCTGGTTTTTATCCGGCCCTGGTTTTGTCGGGCTACCAGCCCATTCTGGCCCTGAAGGGAAAGATACGGGCATCGGGTCGGGGCAACGCACAGCTATTGCTCCGCCGGGGGTTGATCGTGGGGCAGTTTGCCATTTCGCAGTTGCTCATTATCGGAACGATCATTGCCTATAGCCAAATGAAGTACTTCCGCTCAGCCGATTTAGGCTACAGCCGGGAGGCCGTACTGACGGTGCTGATCCCGGAGAAAAAGCCGGGTCAGCTAGAATCGTTGAAAGCTAAACTAACGGGCTTACCGGGTATCCAGTCGATGAGTTTTGGCATGACTACCCCGTCCTCGACCAGCAACTGGACTACCGGTTTCCGCTTTGAGAACGACGATAAAGAACCCGATTTCGGCGCCCTCATGCGACCGGCGGATACAGCTTACGTGCATACCTACGGCCTGAAACTGCTGGCGGGCCGTATGTATCAACCGGGCGATACGATGCGCGAGTTTGTCATCAACGAAGCCTTCATGAAACGCTTAGGCTTTCAGAAGCCCGAACAGATCATCGGCAAGTTCATGCGGGTAAACGGCGAAGTCATGAAAAAGCCAATTGTTGGCGTCGTCAAAGATTTCAACGCGTTTTCGCTGCATCAGCATATCGAGCCCAGTGTGTTGACCTCCTACCGCGACCAGTATCGGAGTCTGGGTATCAAACTAGACCCGGCGCATACGAGCCCGGAGGCCATCAGCCAGTTAGTAAAAGAGGTCGAAACCGCCTGGAATGCCACATTTCCCGACTTCGTATTCAAATACACCTTCCTGGATGAAACCCTGACAAACTTCTACAAGAACGAAGAACAGATGTATTCGCTGTTTCAGTTACTGGCGGGCATTGCCCTGTTTATCGGTTGTCTTGGGCTCTACGGCGTTGTAGCGTTCATGGCCGAAACGCGCACCAAAGAAGTGGGGGTTCGGAAAGTGCTGGGCGCGTCAACAGCCCATATCTTCGGGCTGTTCTCCTTCGATTTTATCAAGCTTGTCCTGATCGCCCTGGTGCTGAGTTCGCCGGTAGCCTGGTACGTGATGGATAAATGGCTGCAAAAATTCGCCTATAAAATCGCCATTGAGTGGTGGATGTTTGCGCTGTCGGGTGTGCTGGCGGTGGGAATTGCCTTATTAACAGTCAGTTTTCAGAGCATCAAAGCGGCCCTGATGAATCCGGTCAAATCACTCCGGTCTGAATAGGGAAATCGTTCATGTAGAGCCAACGCATGCGTTGGCTCTACCGCGCGTTGACGCCCCTGCCCACTCCACAAATCACCTGTCCAGGATCGTACAAAAACTGTCCGTTTATGGACAAAGGCGACTACCCGAAAGGGTTATTCCTTAACGGAATAGCCCTTTTTTGGTTTTGGCAATTGATTTGTACGATAAAATATAAACTAATCCGCAGAGGCAATGCGTCGAACCTATTTAGGCGAGTTTGAGGAGGTGGTACTGCTGATGGTTGCCATTCTGGATGGCGAAGGCTACGGCGTTACGGTCAGTCAGGCGCTGGAAGAGCATACGGGTCGGGTGGTTACTTTCGGGACCGTCCACAACACACTCATCAGACTGGAAGAGAAAGGCTTTGTGAACTCTGAACTGGGCGGAGCCACCGCCGAACGGGGTGGTCGGCGCAAGCGGCTGTTTCGGGTTACGGCCTTGGGTAGCCGGGCGTTGCAGGAGATTCAGCAGCTCCGGCAGGAGTTATGGCAGATGGTTCCACCCCACTCACTTCAACTCGGCGGGGTATGAAATCCAACCCTACCCCACCGCGCTGGGCGCACTGGCTGCTCCAACAGCTGCACCCCGAGAATACCCTCGAAGAAGTGGAGGGTGATCTGGACGAACTGTATGCCTACTGGCATACCCGCGCGGGCAAGGCCCAGGCTACGCTGCGGTATGTGCTCAATGTGGTATCGGTACTGCCGCCTTTTGTGCGAAAACGAAAGCAAGCGAAACAACCATACGAACACTACTCTCCCCTGCATCCCGCTATGATCCGCAACTACCTCAAAATAGCCTGGCGAAATCTGCGCAAGAATCAAACTTATGCGTTCATCAATATAACAGGATTATCCATCGGTATTGGATGCGCACTTCTGATCTTTGCTTTGATCCGCTACCACTACCAGACCGACACGCATCACCGCCATTACGCCCGTATTTACCAGTTTACCTCCCGCTTCGCGTCTGCCGATGGAAGTTTCAGCACCCGAGGAGTTCCTTATGCGTTTGGGCAGGCCGTACGTACTGATCACCCCACACTAGAGCAGGTGGCTATGGTCGATGAGTGGTACTCCCCCTTGCTTTCTGTTCCTGTAGCCAAAGGGGCAGACAAGAAAATCAAAGACAAACAACACATCGGTGCCTTTGTGGAACCGGCCTTCTTTCGCATCTTCGATTATACGTGGCTATCTGGTAGCCCCGATGCCCTGAACCAGCCTGGCACGGTCGTAATGAGCGCCGAGATGGCGCGTAAATGCTTCGGCACCAGTACAGGTGTAGTCGGCAGGACGGTTCGAATCAACGCTCGAATTCCAGCTCGCGTAGTCGGAGTTTTTGCTGATTATCAGGACAACACCGACCTGGCTTATTCAATCATCGGTTCCTGGGCATCGCTAACTGAGCAGCGTGGTGCCCGGCCCGAAAATGAACGATTCGATAATACCAACGGAAGTACCCACTGTTTCGCTTTGTTCAGCGACCGGTTTACCCCCACCGACTGGAATCAGCAACTGGCCTCCTTTGTAAAAAAATACAATCCGGAAAAAATAAAGGAAACCTCCTATCCTGCTGTTCCTTTTAGCACGATGCACCTCTCTCCCGAATTTGGCGGAGTGAGCCGGAACCTGCTGCTGTCGCTGCTGGCCATTGGACTGCTGCTGATAGGAACGGCAAGTATCAACTTTGTGAACCTCGCCACCGCACAGGCCCTTAACCGGGCGCGGGAAGTGGGCGTTCGGAAAGTGCTGGGCAGCACACGAACCCAGCTCTTCTTGCAGTTCATGGGCGAAACGACAGTCATTGTTGTAGTTGCAACGGCCCTGGCAGTTGGCCTGTTCCAGTACGGGCAAACGATGGTTCATCAATTTATGCATGGCCCGTTCCGATTCACCTTTTACTATTCGCCGTCGGTGCTGGCGGGATTAGCCTTGTTAGTAATTAGTGTTATCGGGCTGGCGGGTCTTTATCCCGCACTGGTGTTAGCAGGGTTTCGTCCGGTGGTGGCGCTGGCGGGTCGAATCACAACCAGTCAAGCGGGTGGTTTCACGGTCAGACGTGGCCTGGTCGTTGCGCAGTTTACCATTTCACAACTACTCATAATCAGTCTGATCGTTGTTACCAACCAGTTAGAGTATGTCCAGCAGAAAGAGCTGGGCTTTCGCAAAGACGCCATCCTGACCGTTAATCTACCTGATTTACCCACCCAGGACCGGAGCAAAATGCGCACCTTCCGTAACCTCGCTACGGCTCTACCCGACGTAGCCAGATTGAGTTACTCAATGGGTGGTGCCCCGCAATCGGGCTGGGTCAGTCAAACGGTGGTTAGTTTTGACAACCGTCCTGAAAAAGAGCCCTACACACCTCAACAGGTGTGGATCGATGCCGACTACATCAACCTCTATGGTCTAAAGCTGGTTGCCGGGCGCAACTTACAGCCGTCGGATACGGCTCGTGAAACGCTCATCAACGAAACGTTCATGCGTCGTCTGAGTTTTGACCAACCGGAGAAAATCGTGGGCAAGACGATTCACAAAGGGGGCTTTGCCCCGATGAAGATCGTTGGTGTGCTGAAAGATTATAACCAGTCGGACCTGAAGGAACGCATTAATCCTATCTTCCTTACGACGTTTGCGGATGGCTATTTCTCAGCCAATATCCAGCTAAAATCAACCAATTACAGTCGGGCGTTGAAGCAGTTGGAGAACGTGTATAATCAGGTGTACACCGACAGTTTTTTCGAGCCGTCTTTCGTCGATCAGCAGATTGAGGCAGCTTATCAGCGCGAACAGACCATGAGCAAACTCATTAACTTCTTTGCCGGGGTCGCGCTCTTCATCGGCTGTATGGGGCTGTATGGGCTGGTGTTATTTACGGTGGCGCAGAAGACAAAGGAAGTCGGTATTCGGAAAGTGCTGGGTGCCAGCACCTATAGCATACTATGGCTGTTTAGTCGGGAATTCGTCAAGCTGATTGCACTGGCTTTTGTCGTTGCCGTACCCGTAGCGTGGTGGGTGATGGACGGCTGGCTACAGGATTTTCAGTACCGTATTCCACTTAACCCCGGCATCTTTCTGACAGCGCTACTGGTAACCGTGTTCGTGGCCCTGCTAACAGTCAGTTTTCAGAGCATCAAAGCGGCTTTGGTCAATCCCGCGAAAAGCTTACAAAGCGAATAGATCATGAGCCCTACCCCACCGCGCTGGGCGCACTGGCTGCTCCAACAGCTGCACCCCGAGAATACCCTCGAAGAAGTGGAGGGTGATCTGGACGAACTGTATGCCTACTGGCATACCCGCGCGGGCAAGGCCCAGGCTACGCTGCGGTATGTGCTCAATGTGGTATCGGTACTGCCGCCTTTTGTGCGAAAACGAAAACCCAAACGAGTATCGAGTAAATTTCCCAATCCTACTAATACGACCATGTTACGAAACTATCTGAAAATCGCTTTCCGAAATATTGTCAAGAATAAGGCGTATTCGGTCATTAACATTGGTGGGCTGGCGGTAGGTATGGCGGTGGCCATGTTCATTGGCTTGTGGGTTTTTGATGAATTTTCATTCAACACCTATCATCAGAACCATGACCATATTGCGCAGGTGCTGGAGAATGAAACATTGGAGGGTGGCATTGAAACGTTTACGTCATTGCCCCTGCCATTAAGCCAGGAGATTCGAACGAAATACCCCAGCGACTTTAAATACGTTGTGGCCGCTACCGCCAGTTTTGAGCAGATCATCGCCTATCAGGACAAGACGTTTACGAAAACGGGCTGTTATGCCGAACCGGAATTTCCGGAATTGCTGACTCTGACTATGCTCAAAGGATCGCGTTCCGGGTTGACGAGTCCTAACTCTGTCCTGCTGTCTGAATCTGTAGCCAAAGCGCTTTTTGCCGACGCTGATCCGCTCGGAAAAGCCATTAAAATCGGCAATAAATATACCGTACAGGTAACGGGTATTTACGAAGATGTACCCAACAATTCGGCTTTTAAAGATTTTACATTCATTGCTCCCGTAGATCTTCTTTTCGATAATAAAGAAGAAAAGAATAACTGGGGCAGCAGCTCATTCGGGATTTTTGCCCAGCTTAACCCCAACAGCCGCTTTAATGATGTTTCGATAAAAATCAGCAACCTGTTTCGCAATCACACGCAGAATAAAACCCAGTCGGCTCTTTTCCTGCATCCCATGAATCGATGGCATTTGTATTCTGGCTGGGAGAACGGCGTTAATACCGGTGGGCGCATTCAGTTTGTCTGGCTTTTTAGTCTGATTGGGGGATTTGTGCTCTTGCTAGCCTGCATCAATTTCATGAACCTGAGCACGGCCCGCTCCCAGAAACGGGCCAGAGAGGTCGGCATTCGGAAGGCCATCGGCTCATTGAGGGGGCAGCTTATTAGTCAGTTTTTTAGCGAATCGTTCCTGGTTGTGGCGCTGGCATTTAGCCTGTCTATAGCCTTCGTCTGGCTCATTCTTCCGCTATTTAACAAGGTATCCGATAAGCAACTGGTCATGCACTGGTCCGATCTACGGTTCTGGCTGTTGAGCCTTGGGTTCTGTCTGTTTACAGGCGTCGTAGCGGGCAGCTACCCGGCACTCTACCTCTCTTCATTCCAGCCAATTAAAGTACTCAAAGGAACCTTTACGATTGGCCCGTTTGCGTCTATACCCCGAAAAGTACTGGTTGTTGTTCAGTTCACAGTTTCAGTCACGCTGATTATCGGGACAATCATTGTTTTTCGGCAGATCCAATACGCGAAAAATCGCCCCATAGGCTATAGCCGGGATGGCTTGCTAAATATTACTATGAATACCCCCGAACTACAGGGCAACTACGAGGCTGTTCGGAATGAGCTGTTCGAAACAGGCGTTGTGGCCGACCTGGGTGAATCGTCGAGCCCGATAACGGGCATTTGGTCGTCGGCCAATAACCTGGAGTGGCGCGGCAAAAACCCCAACCGGGCAGCGTCGTTTGGTACGATTGCGGTCACCCCGGATTTCGGGAACGTGATTGGCTGGAAAGTGAAGGAAGGCCGCGAATTTTCGAGTCGGTTCACGAGCGATTCATCGACGTTTCTGCTTAACGAAGCTGCTGTTAAACAGACTGGATTACTAAACCCGGTTGGCGAGATCATCAAATGGCACGGCAAAAACTGGAAAGTTATTGGCGTTGTAAAAGACATGGTGATGACATCACCGTTTGAGTCCGTTACGCCCACGGTATTCATGATTGATACGAAAGAACGGAACATGAATATTATTCATATCAAGCTGAAGCCTACGGTAAGCGTTCCCGATGCTTTATCGAAGCTGGAAGTCGTATTCAAAAGACTCAATCCGGCTGCTCCCTTCGAGTATCGTTTTGCCGATCAGGAGTTTATGAAAAAATTTTCAGCAGAAGAACGTATTGGTAAGCTGGCCAGCATTTTCGCTATCCTGGCTATATTCATCTCCTGCTTGGGGCTTTTTGGCCTGTCCTCCTTCATGGCCGAGCAACGCATCAAGGAGATTGGCGTTCGCAAAGTACTGGGCGCATCCGTACCCAACATCGTTTCGTTGCTTTCCCGCGATTTTCTATTGCTAGTATTCATCGCCTTTCTGGTCGCGTCGCCCATTGCCTGGTACGGCATGGACAAGTTTCTGCAAGCCTATAAGTACCGGATTGCCATTGAATGGTGGGTTTTTGCGCTTACAGGCTTACTGGCCATTGGCATAGCCCTACTAACGGTCAGCTTCCAAAGCGTGAAAGCGGCTCTGATGAATCCGGTGAAATCATTGCGGTCGGAGTAGAGACAACGCATGCGTTGTCTCTACTGTCCACGAACGTACGAACCCTGTCCGATTCTGGACAAAGCAAATTCGCTATTTCTCAAAAAGAGCCCATTCCAGGACGTATGGGCTCTTTTTATAATTTGGCAAAACATTTGACACATAGCGCTCGAAGAAACAAGTTCATGTATAGCTCCGCTGTAACGAACGACAATCCATTTCGGGGGCTCCCAAAACTTAACCAAGGCAAATATGCTAACCAGTTACATCAAAATTGCCTGGCGAACGATCATTCGTAACAAAGCCTTTTCGGTCATCAATATTCTGGGATTGGCCCTGGGCATGGGCTGTAGCCTGTTAATTTTCCTGTGGATTCAGGACGAACTTCAGGTCGATAATTACCACGCCAATGGCCCGCAGTTGTACAACGTCATGCAACGGCAGATTTACGACGGCAAGGTACAGGCAGGTCGCTTTACGCCCGGCATCCTGGCCGATGAGCTAAAGAAACAATTTCCCGAAGTTGTCTATGCAGCTGGCTACACGGGTTGGGATGCGAACTTAACGTTTGCCGCAGGCGACAAAATCAACAAAGAAACGGGCCACTGGGCCGGTGCCGACTGGTTCAGGATGTTCAGCATTCCGCTGCTGGCCGGTACACCCGCCACGGCCCTGAATTCGCCCATCGGTATGGCGATTTCCCGCAAAGTAGCCGACTTCTATTTCGGTAGCCCGGCAGCGGCACTGGGCAAAAGCATCCGCATCGACAACAAGCAGGATTATCAGGTTACGGCTGTCTTCGAAAACCTACCTGACATGTCGTCCGACAAATACGATTTCCTGATCAACTGGCAGGACTGCCTGAACCGGAACCCCTGGATGAAACAATGGGGAAACAACGGGCCGCATACGCGCATTATGCTTCGGCCGGATGCGAACGTCGCAACCCTTGACGCCAAACTCAAGCCTTTTTTGCGGAAGTATGACAAAGATGTCGGCACTAATTTCGATGCGCAGCTTTTCCTGCAAGCTTATCCTGACGGGTACCTGTATTCAAACTTTAAGAACGGTCAGCAGGATGGCGGGCGCATTGACTACGTGCGCCTATTTGGGCTCGTCGCCGTTTTTCTGTTACTGATTGCCTGTATCAATTTCATGAATCTGGCTACGGCTCGCTCCGTCAAACGAGCGCGGGAAGTGGGCGTTCGGAAGGTGATTGGGGCGGTGCGTAGTTTGCTGGCCGGGCAGTTTATCGGCGAAGCTTTGCTGTTCACGCTGCTGGCCTTGACGCTTGCACTGGTGCTTGTCTTTCTGTTGCTCCCTTCCTTTAATTCATTGACGGGCAAACACATCAGTCTGCAAACTACACAGTCATCTTTTTGGCTGGTGCTGGTGGGCATGGCCCTGTTTACCGGCCTGGTGGCGGGTAGCTACCCGGCCTTTTTCTTATCGTCGCTGGAGCCGGTTCGGGTGTTGAAGGGTACACTCAAGTTTGGCGCGGGTGCCCGGCTGTTTCGGCAGGGGCTGGTGGTGTTCCAGTTCGTGCTCTCCATGCTGCTCATTGTGGGTACCATCATCGTATATCGGCAGGTCAATTATGTGCAAACGACCAACCTTGGCTACGAGCGCGAGAACCTGATCTATGTGCCGGTTGAGGGAGAGCTCACCGCACAGTCGGCATATAAAACGTTCAAGGACGAGCTCCTGCGACAGCCCGGAATTATGGCGGTATCGTCCATGCAGGAAGCGCCCACCAACATTGGCAGCAGTACGGGCGGGGTAAGCTGGCCGGGCAAAGACCCGAACGTTAATATTGAGATTACCCAAACGGCGGTCGGTTATGATTTGATGAAGACGTTGAAGATCAAACTGGCGGGCCGGGATTTCTCGCCCGAGTTCAGCACCGACACCACCAACTACCTCATCAACGAAGCCACCGCCCGACGCATTGGGTATAAATCGGGCGGGTCGCCCGAATCGCTCGTTGGCCAGCCCATTACGATGTGGGGAAAGCCGGGCAAAATAATTGGCGTGATGGAAGACTTTCACTTCCAGTCGCTGCATATCCCGATCTCACCCCTGATTCTACGGCTTAGCCAGGAACCCGGCTCGCAGAACTTTCTGATCCGCACCCAGCCGGGGCAAACCAAACAGGCATTGGCCAGCATCGAATCGCTCTGGAAACAGATGAACCCCAAGTTTCCCTTCGCTTACCGCTTTGCCGACGATGAGTACCAGAAGCTCTACAAAAGCGAAACCGTTGTGGGTAGTCTGGCCAATTACTTCGCGTTTCTGGCCATCTTCATTTCGTGCTTAGGGCTGTTAGGTTTATCGGCCTTCACCGCCGAACAACGCACCAAAGAAATCGGCGTTCGCAAAGTACTGGGTGCCTCCGTGAGCAATATTATTGGCTTGCTCTCCAAAGATTTCCTGAAGCTGGTGCTGCTGGCCATTGCCATTGCGTCGCCACTGGCCTGGTATGCTATGCACCAATGGTTGCAGGGCTTTGCCTACAAGGTTGATCTGGCCTGGTGGGTGTTTGCGCTGGGGGGTATACTGTCCATCGGTATCGCCCTGCTGACGATCAGTTTTCAGAGCATCAAAGCCGCCCTGATGGATCCGGTGAAGAGTTTACGCAGCGAGTAGCGCTCCTCCCTATCGTCCGCCAGTTCGTGTCCGTAAGTGAACGAAAATCGTCCGCTTACGGACACGAACTGGTCAAAGAAAAGCATAACCTGCTGTCAATCAATAATTTACAACTATGGTACGCCATTTGGACTACACGGTGTCGTACATTGCAAGAAAAAATACGGTATCCCATGCTAACGAACTTCATTAAAATTGCCTGGCGCAATCTGATTCGCAACAAGGCCTTCTCAGCGATCAACATCATTGGGCTGGCGCTTGGCCTGGCAACCTGCATGCTCATTAGCCTGTTCGTGCTCGACGAACTCAGCTACGACCGCTTTCATAAAAAGGCCGATCGCATTGTCCGGGTCTTTTTTCGGGGATCCATGCAGGGGGGGAAAATGAACGAAGCACACGTGATGCGGCCCGTTGCCCAGACACTGAAAGCGGATTACCCGGAAGTGCAGGAAGCAACACGCCTGCGTATAGGTGGCTCACCTTTCATTACCTACGGCGATAAGTCGTTTCGCGATGCCTCACTTGTTTATGTCGACTCCAATTTCTTCCAGGTGTTCACCTTCCCGCTGCTTCAGGGCGATGTAAAAACAGCGCTCGTACGGCCCAACACAGCGGTTATCACACAAGATTTGGCCCATAAATATTTTGGCAATGCCGACCCGATTGGCAAGGTCCTGACGATCAAAAGCTGGAACGCAACCTATCAGGTGACGGGTGTCATTGACCGAATACCAACAAACTCCCACATTCAGGCCGACTTCTTTGCCTCCATGGCGAGCTTTCCGGAGGCCAGGGATCCGTCCTGGATGACGTCCGAATTTTTCACGTATCTGGTATTACCCAAAGGCTACGACTACGAGCAACTCGAAGCCAAACTACCGCAGGTGGTGGACAAGTACATGGGTCCGCAGATCCAGAAGTCGTTTGGCATGAGTATGAACCAATTTCGCAAGAAAGGCAATGATCTTGGCCTGTTTTTACAGCCGTTGACAGACATTCACCTTTACTCAAATTTTGGCTACGACCTCACCCCAGCTGGCAATATCCAGTATGTCTACCTATTCGGAGCTATTGCCCTGTTCATGCTGATCATTGCCTGCATCAATTTCATGAACCTATCCACGGCGGGCGCTTCCAAGCGAGCCAAGGAAGTGGGCATTCGGAAAGTGCTCGGCTCGGTCAGACAAAGCCTGACCAGCCAGTTCCTGGTTGAGTCACTGCTGCTCACGGGCATTGCGTTGTTGATTGCCGTTGGTATCGTCTACGCGTCGTTGCCCGCCTTTAACGCACTGGCCGGCAAAACGCTGGCGCTCAACTTCCTGGCGAATGCCTGGCTCTTACCGGGCCTGCTGCTTTTTGGAGTGCTGGTGAGTGTGCTGGCCGGAAGTTATCCCGCCTTTTTCCTCTCTTCCTTTAAACCAGTTGCCGTACTGAAAGGCGCTAAGTTTACCGGAGACAGTAAGAGTATTGGCCTGCGAAGTGGACTGGTTGTAGTTCAGTTCTTCATTTCGATCACATTGATTGTCAGCACCACGGTGGTTTATCGGCAGCTTAGCTACATTCAGAACAAAAAGCTGGGCTACAATAAAGATCAGGTGCTGGTATTGCCCGAGACGTGGCTACTGGGCCAAAAGGAAGATGTGTTCCGCAGCCAGATCATGCAGGACCCCAACGTACTGAATGTGAGTACATCGGGTTATCTGCCCGCTGGCCCCAGCAACAACAATAACTTCATGGTTTATCCCGAAGCGAACTCCACACAGCTGGTCAAAACGCTCCGGTACGATGTTGACTACAACTACATTCCAACCCTGGGTATGCAACTGGCCGCCGGGCGGAATTTCTCTCGGCAATACGGTACCGATTCGGCCAGCGTCATTTTGAACGAAACGGCGGCAAAAACCCTGGGCTGGGGCGACAAAGCCATTGGGCACACCCTGACCAATACGAATAATGAAGGCAATAAAGGCACGTATCGGGTCATTGGCGTGGTAAAGGATTTCCATTTCAGATCGCTGCACGAGCGTATTTCGCCCCTCGTGATGGTGCTGGGCAACACATCCGGTACAGTCATAGTAAAAGTAAAAACCAAAGACCTGACGGGCCTATTGGCAAACTTGAAAAAACAATGGAGCCAGCTCGCGCCCGAGGCTCCGTTTACCTACTCCTTTCTGGATGAACGCTTTAGCGATACCTACCGGACGGAACAAAAAATCGGACAAATTCTGGGTCTGTTCGCAGGTCTGACCATTTTTGTCGCCTGCCTGGGTCTGTTCGGGCTGGCCACGTTCATGGCCGAGCAGCGTACCAAAGAGATTGGCGTACGGAAGGTACTCGGTGCATCCGTCGCCAGTATTGTGGCCTTACTGTCCAAAGATTTTTTGAAGCTGGTCGGTGTGGCCATCGTGCTCTCGATACCCGTAGCCTGGTACGCCATGGATCGCTGGCTGCAGGACTTCGCCTACAAAATAGACCTGTCGTGGTGGGTATTCGCCCTGGCCGGACTACTCGCTGTTTGCATTGCCTTACTGACGGTTAGCTTCCAGAGTGTAAAAGCCGCCCTGATGAACCCGGTAAAATCGTTACGATCCGAGTAACGTAGAGACCGGTCCGCCGTGGTCCGGCATTCCGGTGCGGCATACTTGCGTCTCCTGCGCGTCAGCAACACCGTCCGGTCAGGAGCCGCAAGTATGCGGCTCTACACCAATTCCCGGATGACACGGCAGGGATTGCCAGCCGCAAATACGTTGGCAGGAATATCTTTCGTCACTACGCTCCCGGCCCCGATGGTTGTATTGTCGCCGATGGTGACGCCGGGGCAAACGATGACTCCGCCACCCAGCCAGACGTTGTCGCCGATGGTGATGGGAGCGGCCAGCTCTGGCCCTTTGATGCGCTCAGCCGCTATGACGGGATGGTAGGCTGCGTATAGCTGCACGTTGGGCGCACACTGAAAATTGATGCCTATTGTAATCTGGGCGCAATCCAGAAAGATGCAGTTGAAGTTCAGAAATCCGTTGGCGCCTATACTGATGTTTGACCCATAATCGCAGTAGAACGGTGGCTGTATATTCAGGTTCGTACCCATACTGCCCAGTAGTTGACCCAGAATAGCCTGGCGTTCCGGTTCTGCATCGTAGGGCGTCCGATTGAATTCCGAGAACAACGCCCGGGCTTTGGTCCGCATGTTAACTAATGTTGCTTCACTGGCGTCGTATAATTCACCGGCCAGCATCTTTTCCAGTTCTGTTTTCATATCATTTGCGGTTTTGCCCGTAAAAAGTAAAAGCCAAACAACATCAAATTGTTGGACTACCGCCTGGAAGCGTCTATATTGGGAAAGCAGTCGGTCGGTTTGTTCTGTTGTCCGCAACTGTACAAAAACATGTCCACATTCGGACAGTACAGATTGCACCTAATTCTATCTCATTGACTGCCAATTAGTTATCATTGTGGTACAACTTTTGGCATATTGTGCGTATTCTTAACTAGCTTAAACCAGAAGCGCTTATGTTCCGCAGTTACTTAAAAATCGCGTTCCGAAATCTTTGGAAAAACCGGCTGTTCAGCGCGTTGAACATTGTGGGCATGGGCGTGGGCATAGCCGCCGTCGGCCTGATGGTTTTGTATGTATGGCATGAACTGAGCTATGACCGTTTCAACGCCAATGCCGACCGGGTTTTTCGGGTTGTACAGCATGCGCAATGGGCAGGCGGCAATCTGCAGCTAGCGCCCACCTCGGCCCCGTTTGCGGGTGCCTTGAAAAGCGATTACCCCGAAATAGAGAAGACCGTTCGGCTTTATCCCGAAGGCGGTGGAACGATTACCTACCGCGATAAAAAAATCGAAACTAACGATGTCATGTTCGCCGATCAATCGGTGTTCGATGTCTTTACGTTTCCCTTTCTATACGGCGATCCGGCTACGGCGCTGGCCCAGCCCGAACGCATTGTGATCACCAAAACGCTCGCCGAAAAGCTGTTTGGTGATGCGTCCAAAGCCGTCGGGCAACCGATTGAATTCAGCAATCACTTTGTCAATATCGTAACGGGAGTTATGGCCGATGTGCCGACAAATTCGCACTTGCAATTCAGCGCCTTGCGGTCGATGCCGACAAATTACACCAACGGCTGGCAGAGTTTCGATTTATATACTTACGTATTACTCAATAAAGCTGCCGATGCTAAAGCTCTGGAAGCCAAGTTAGCGGGCTTCTTTCCTAAATACCTGAAAAAGGAAATGGGAGCCAATATAACCTACCGGATGGAACTTCAGCCATTGCCATCCATTCACCTCCATTCGCATCTGGACTATGAAGCCAGCGCCAATGGCAGTAGCCAAACCGTTTACATTTTTGCCCTTGTGGCCGCTCTGATTCTGCTCATTGCGGGCATTAACTATGTGAACCTGTACACCGTCCGGTCGATAGGGCGTCTGCGCGAAGTGGGCGTTCGGAAAGCGATCGGCTCACAGCGGAGCCAGCTCGTAGGGCAGTTCATCACCGAATCAGTTCTAATGGCGCTGCTGGCCAGCCTGGTTGGCATTCTATTCGCCAACATGGCCTTACCCCTGTTCAATGAACTGGCCGACAAGTCGTTGTCATTAACGACCTATGGCCCCTGGCTAATGCTGGGCGTCGTGACCTTATTCGCCTTGCTATTGGGTGCGGGGAGCGGAATCTATCCAGCTCTATTTTTATCAGGATTCCGAACGGTGGTGGCGCTAAAAGGGCAAACGAGCAGCAAGGTTGGCGGCATTAGTTTTAGAAAAGCGCTGGTGGTCTTTCAATTCGTGGCGGCTGTGGGTCTAATCGCCTGTTCATGGGTCATATACCGGCAAATGGGCTATGTACTGCATAAAGACCTTGGCTTCAACAAAGACCAGGTCGTCACCTTCCATCTGGAAAACGAAGCTCCGCGCAAACAAATTCAGGCGTTGAAGGAAGAGTTGCGCACAAGCCCACTTATCGAAGCGGTATCGGCAGCCAGCAACCCGATTGGCAACAACAACATCGGTACCAAGGGAATGAAGTTCGAGCAGAATGGGGTAATGCCCGCCAGTGCGCAGGTAGTCCAAAAATTCGCGGTCGATGCCGACTACCTGAACACCCTGCAAATCAAGCTCCTGGAAGGACGTAATTTCTCAGCCTCATCGCCCGGCGATGCAACGAGCGCCATACTGGTAAACGAAGCGCTGGTGAAGAAAATGGGCTGGCAGTCTGCCATTGGCAAGCGGGTCATATCGTATGTGAGCATGGACAAAGCGCTTGAATTTCGGGTTGTTGGTGTGGTAAAAGATTTTCATATCTATTCGCTTCAGCACAAAATTGAACCGCTGGTCCTACAAATTCCGGCACCCGAAGATCAGGACAACCTGTATGTCCGTATTCAGTCCGGTAAAGCCCAAGAAGCGCTGGCGTATATCCAGTCGGTTTACCAGAAATTCGACCCATCAGCCAGTCCTAGTTTCCATTTTCTGGATGAGAACTTTTCCCGGCAATATAGAGCCGAGCAAAAGCAGGGACAGTTGTTGCTTTCGTTTACGATCCTGGCCGTCCTGATTGCCTGTCTGGGCCTGTTCGGACTGGCCGCGTTGGCCGCTGAAGCACGCACCAAAGAGATTGGCGTGCGCAAAGTGTTGGGTGCCTCGGTGGTCAGCATCGTGTCGCTTCTGTCCAAAGATTTTTTGACGCTGGTCGTTATCGCGATTGGCATTGCCACACCCATAGCCTGGTACGCGATGAGTCAATGGTTGCAGAGTTTTGCCTACAAGGTTGACCTGGAATGGTGGGTGTTCGCGCTGGCGGGCTTACTGGCAGTCGGTATTGCCTTAATGACGGTAGGATTCCAGAGCGTGAAAGCTGCCCTGATGAATCCAGTCAAATCGTTACGAAGCGAATAACGTAGAGCCCGGTCCGCCGTGGTCCGGTATCCCGGTGTGGCATAGTTGCCGCTCCTATTCCGGCAGTTTTTCTACGAAAAAAATTGCTGACGCGAATAAGCCGCAAGTATGCGGCTCTACATGATCTAAAATTATGCTACATAGTTACGTCACTACGGCCCTTCGCGCCCTGAAGCGCAACTGGAATTATACGGTCATCAACGTTGTCGGGCTAACGTTCGGGCTAGCCTGCTGTTTGCTGTTATTTCTGGCCATTCGGTATGAGTTGAGTTACGACCGGCACCACGCCAATGCGGATCGCACATACCGGATGATCACCTACTATCGTGATTCAGAAGGCGATGACCGTAATACGGGCGTTACACTCCCCGCATTAGCTGCCCTTCGTACCGACTTTCCCGAACTTAAACACCAGTTGACAATGGTGTATGAATTGTATGGCGGCTTAGTGAAACGGAACGATACCAAATCCAGTAAGTTTCTCGAAGACGGGGGCGTTATGGCTTTCGTGGAGCCTGAATACTTTCAATTGTTCGATTACCAATGGAAAGAAGGCAATTCACGAACGGCGGTAAAGAACCCAAACACTGTCGTGCTGTCGGAGCGGATAGCCCACAAATATTTTGGCAGCACGAACCCAATGGGCAAATCCATTCGGGTTGAGAACAAAATGGATTTCGTGGTAACCGGCGTAGTACAGAATCCACCCGCCACAACGAACCTCCCGTTTGAAGTTTTGCTGTCATTTGCGTCACTCAAACAATATGGAGCCAACGGCGGCTGGGACGACTGGAAATCTACCTACAGTGGTGCTCAATTATACCTGACCCTGCCACCAACCCTTACATCCGCTCAGATGGAGCGAGCGTTCGTGCCGTTCGTCAATAAATACATGCACCCGGAGGATGCCAAGCACTTGCAGTACGAATTACAACCACTAACCAACATTCATTTCGACACCCGTACGGGCAATTCGGCTAACCGCACGGTTAGTAAACGAATGGTTTGGGCGATGGCGCTGATTGGCTTGTTTATCCTCATTACCGCCTGTGTCAACTTTATCAACTTAGCCACGGCGCAGGCGATCCGGCGGGCCAAAGAAGTGGGCGTTCGGAAAGTACTGGGCAGTACACGGGCACAGTTAGTGCGGCAGTTTCTGGGCGAAACGGGTTTACTAATGGGTCTGGCCGTTGGGCTGTCCTTTATAGTGGCTTACCTGTCCTTGCCTTATGTAGCTCAATTACTCGACATTAACGTTGGCGCCCTGACTCTGCTCGACCCGTTCGTCATTGGCTTTGCGGTATTACTGGCCGTGCTGACAACCGTGCTGGCCGGTTTTTATCCAGCATTGGTATTGTCAGGCTATCAGCCGGTGCTGGCGCTGCGGGGGAAAATCCGCATGGCAGGCAACAGCCAGTTAACGCTGCGCCGAAGCCTGATTGTGTTTCAGTTCGCCATCTCGCAGATACTCCTTATCGGGACGATTATTGCCTACAGCCAAATGACCTACTTCCGGTCGGCGGATTTAGGCTATAATAAAGAGGCCGTTTTGACGGTACAAATTCCCGAGCAAAAACCGGGGCAACTCGAAAGGCTGAAGGCTAAATTAACGGGCCTGCCCAACATCAGATCGATGAGTTATAGCATTTCGGTACCGTCGTCGGATGGCAATTGGTGGACAAGTTTCACCTATAACAATGCGGCAAAAGAGGCTGATTTTGGTGTCGTTATGCGCTTCGCCGATACGTCCTATTTCAACACGTATGGACTTAAACTAATTGCCGGACGAATGTATCAGCCCGCCGATACAACGCGGGAAGTAGTTGTGAATGAATCATTGGTAAAAAAATTAGGTATCCGGCAACCGCAACAAATTATTGGAAAATACCTGACCTTAGGCGGTGGCGGTAACGTCAACAAGCAAATTGTGGGTGTCGTCAAAGATTTCAACACGTTCTCGCTCCATCAGCAAACAAACCCAAGTGTACTGACGACCCGACGGGATGCTTATCATGTGCTCGGCATAAAATTGTCGACGCAGCAGGGCGGCACCGAAGCCATACACCAACTCATCAGCGAGATCGAACGAAACTGGAATGCTACCTTTCCTGATTTCGTGTTCAAGTACGAATTCCTGGATCAGACGCTGACAAACTTCTACAAAAGCGAAGAGCGCATGTATCTGCTGTTCCAGTTGCTGGCGGGCATTGCCATCTTCATCGGTTGCCTGGGCCTCTATGGCGTCGTGGCGTTCATGGCCGAGTCGCGCACCAAAGAAGTGGGCATTCGCAAAGTATTGGGCGCATCGACGGCACACATTTTCAGCCTCTTCTCCATTGATTTCGTCAAACTAGTGCTAATCGCGCTGGTCATTGCCTCGCCAATCGCTACGTATATCATGACGAAATGGCTGGCCGATTTCCCCTACAAAATTGACATCGAATGGTGGATGTTCGTGATGACAGGCATGCTAGCGGTGGGTATTGCCCTCCTGACAGTGAGCTTCCAAAGCATCAAAGCAGCCCTGATGAATCCGGTCAAAAGCTTACGGTCCGAATAACACCCTCCTAGCGTACGTCTGATGGATTACCATCGCTTGGCCGCCTTATTAACAAGACCGTAATATAGATAACTAGCTCATCTTATTCATGTTATAACGGCGATCAAGCCTAAAAAACGGGATTGAGTCTGTGGGCTCAATCCCGTTTTCTCAATTACTTAATACGATTGGTTACTTCCCGGCCTTTAAATTGAGTAGATTTCCGTAGTTAATTGATTTCCTTAGGGATATACGTTTCGCGCGCTCAGCGGCTTGTTATCGAATCATTAATAGGCCCGTCTGACATTGTAACTACGTTTATCAACCTTACTATTGTCCATTTATTCTTCACAAACCAAGCCACTTATGAGTCGATTTTACACAGCTTCACCTCCGCTAAAATTATTGATTACGGGTTGTCTGCTTATCGCGTTGGCATTTCAGGCCCCGCAGGTCTACGGTCATACCCGAGCAGCACTACACCACAAAACAGCGGACATTATTGTTAAAGGCCGGGTAAAAGATGCCCTGACCAACGAGTCACTGACGGGCTGTACCATTGTTATAAAAGGTACTCAGCGCGGCACGACAACCGATGCCAACGGCGACTACTCCATATCCGTCCCCGACGCGAATGCCGTGCTGGTTATCGGCTTTATTGGTTACGAAAAGCAGGAAGTTGTGGTGGGTAACCGAACCATTCTTAACGTAGAACTGAAGTCCGAAGCATCCGAATTGTCGCAGGTAGTCGTTATTGGCTATGGTAGCGCGGCCAAGAAGGATATGACGGGCGCGGTTAAATCCCTGAAAAGTACGGAGTTCAACAAAGGGATCATTAACTCGCCAGAGCAACTGCTCCAGGGCAAAGTATCCGGAGTCAACGTTACCTCGGCCAGTGGCGAACCCGGCGGTAGCCAGTCGATCACCATTCGTGGACCGGGTGGCGTTCGGACCGGTAGCACACCTCTTTTTGTGCTCGACGGCCTGGCTCTCGACAATTCGAGTACGGGCGGTGGCGGGGCCATCAATCCGCTCAACTTTCTGAATCCGCAGGACATCGAGTCGATCGACGTATTGAAAGATGCCTCCGCAACGGCTATTTATGGCTCCCGTGGCGCTAACGGTGTTGTGCTCATTACAACCAAGAAAGGCAAAGCGGGCGTATCGACGCTCAACTATTCGACCAGTTACGGGATTTCGACCCTGGCGCGGGCCCTTCCTGTATTTTCGCCCGATGAGTATCGGCAACAAGTGCCGCTCGTTGGGGGCGTTCTGGATGATTTGAAGGGCAATACCGACTGGCAAAAGGAAATTACCCGGACAGCCTATACCAAAAACCACAACCTGTCGCTGGGTGGCGGTTCCGAAAAAACGACCTTCTACGGCTCATTTGGGTTGCAGAATCAGGATGGTATTTTGAAGGGCAGCCAGATGGATCGCTATACGGGGCGTATCAACGTGTCGCAGAAACTGCTGGAAGATCGGCTGACTATTGATGCCAACCTCAGTGCATCGTATACGAACAACCAGCGGCCACCCATCGAGAGTATGCTGGGTAGCGCCATTTCGAACAACCCGACTTATCCGGCCTATGATGCCCTCGGCAAACCGGCTCAGTACCAGTTGATTTCGAACCCGCTAACCAGCCTCCAGTTAAACCAGGACATCACCAAGATCACCCGCATAGTTGGAAATATATCTCCTTCCTTCCGGATTATAAAAGGGCTTGTTTACAAGCTGAACTTCGGGATCGACAATTCCAGTTCTACGCGTGATCTGCAGGCACTGCCCAATGCGGTGCCGTTTCAGGATGGCCGGTTAGAAACGAACAATACGTATAACAACAACCGGCTTATTGAAAACTACCTGACATACACCCTCACTCAGGGCGATCACAACCTGACCGCGCTGGCCGGACACTCATACCAGAAGTTTTCGATTCAGGGGCGTACGTACAGCATCAATAAATTCCCAATTTCGGACATTCTACCGATCTACAACCCAGGTCTGGGGCAGGACCTGACACTGACGAACAATAAACCCACGGGTTACACAACGCTCAACGAGCTGCAATCGTTTTTCTCCCGCGTCAACTACCAGTTCAAGGACAAATACCTGATCACAGCTACGGTGAGGGCCGATGGTTCCTCGAAGTTTGGATCAAATAACAAGTACGGTATTTTCCCCTCGTTCTCGGCGGGCTGGCGTTTGTCGGAAGAAGCGTTTATGAAGTCGTCGCCATTTAGCGATTTGAAACTTCGCGCGGGCTGGGGCCGAACGGGCAACCAGGAGATTCCGGCTAAAATCACGCAAGCCCTGTTCACCTCACAGGTATCCGCATCAACCAGTTATCCGCTGACCGCTACGGGCCCCTACCCGGCTGGTACATCGTACTCGCGACTGGCCAATCCTGATATTCAGTGGGAAGTATCGAACCAGACCGACGTAGGTCTTGACTTCGCGCTGTTCAACGGGGCTATTTCGGGCGGGATCGACTATTTTAGAAAAGTCTCCAGCAATATCCTGCTCGAAGTGATCCCCGCTGATCCCGTTCAGCCAGCAGGTACGTTCTGGACGAACGTGCCGAACATGACGATCACCAACAAAGGGCTTGAACTGGAACTGATGTACCATTACACGGCGAAAAGCGGCTTCCGCTTCGACGTGGGCGGCAACGTTACGTTTATCAACAACGTCGTCAATAACTCACCGTATTCGGTTATTCCGTCGGGTTCAGCATCGGGCTCGGGCCTAACCTCGGCAACGATCAATGGCTACCTGAACGGGCAACCCATTGGCACATTCTTCCTGAAAGAGTTCACGGGCTTCGACGATAAAGGCTTAAGTACCTACCGCGATGCCGACGGCGATGGATTGATCACGGATAAAGACCGGGTGGCGGCTGGCAGTGCGCTGCCAACGAAGCAATTCAACATCAACGCCAACACGTCGTTCAAAGGCTTTGACTTTTCCGCTAATTTCAACGGTGTATCGGGCAACAAGATTTACGACAATACGGCCAACTCCAACTTCTACAAACTGCGCCTGTCGAAAGGGATCAACACGACACCGGAGGCCATTGCTAACCCCAATGAGTCGGTCAACAATGCAGCGCCGGTATCGACGCGCTATTTGAAAAACGGCTCGTTCTTCCGGCTGAACAATGTGTCGCTGGGCTATAACGTCAATACCAAAGCATTAGGCATCAAACGCTGGGTATCAGGCTTACGGGTGTCTGTAACAGGTCAGAATTTGTTCGTGATCACGAAATATAATGGCTATGATCCAGAGGTAAACTCAGATCGGCAAATCAATGGAATTTCATCGTACGGGATTGATTACCTGAGCTATCCGAAAGCAAGATCGGTTGTATTTGGCTTGAACCTGACGCTCTAATCCGTAAAACATCATGAAACTGAAACTACCTATTTTGCTGACACTGGTCGGCATTCTGTTCATAAATGGTTGTACCAATCTGAACGAAGTTATTCTGGACGAAACATCGGCGACGGGCCTTTCCGACAAACAGGCCGCCGATGGGATCATTGCTCCTGTGTATGCCCGATTGCCGGATATTTTCCTGCATACGAACTACTTTACGATGCAGGAAATTTCCAGCGATGAGGCCATTCTGCCCTATCGGGGCGGTGCCGACTGGGGCGACAATGGCATTTACATTGCCATGCACCAGCACACGCATACCAGCACCGACCCAAACATCCGAAGTACCTGGGGCTTTATTTTACAGGGTCTGTCACGGTCCATCACGGCCATTAATACGCTGCCCACTCTGAAGGACCCATCCGCCAAAACCTATCTGGCCGAAGCCCGGGGCATGCGCGCGTATTACAACATGCTGCTCTTCGACATGTTTGGGGTCGTATTCTTAAAAGACGATCTGGGCGCTACTTCGGTTATTCTGCGAAATTCAGAAGCGCTGGATTATTTGATGAAGGAGTTTCTGGCCGTTGAGCCGAATCTGGAAACAACGGTTGGCCCCGGCCGCCTGACCAAAGGAGCCGTTTGGGGGCTGCTGGCCCGGCTTTATCTCAATTCAGCGGTATACCGCGACCGTTTTGCCGCTTCGTTCACCTTTGCTCCGGCAGACATGGATAAGGTGGTTGAGTACTGCGACAAGATCATTGCATCCGGACAGTATTCGTTGTCGAATGATTTCTTTTCGATCTTCGGCTCGGCTAACCATGACAACAGGGAGTTGATTTTCGCCGTCGATCAGCGGGCCGATCTCAACGGGCATAACCGTATGGCTTATTTTTCGATATCGGGTGACCAGTTTCCCATACCGGCTTATCCGGCAGCTAATGGTACCGATGGTCCCGCCATTACGCCTGATTATTACCAAACCTGGGTAACGGCTTATGCGCCCAAAGATCCAGCAGTCGACCCACGGTTCTACAAGCAGAATTTAAGCATCTATTCCAACCCGGCAGATTCGTGCGTGGCCGAAGCTGATTTCAACATCAACCGGGGCATTCTGCGCGGACAGCAGTACGGCCTGATTCGCAAAAACGGTGTTTTCCTGAAGTGTCCGGATGGAAAATTCAAGGTGGGTAAGCTCTTCAATGATACCCGCAACAAACCTACGCTACCCGTAAACTTCAGCGAAAAAATTGACTATACAGTGGCGGGAAGCGATTATAACACCGGCTACAGGGTGGAGAAATACGAGTTCAGCAAAAAGTCGGTAAGTGGTCGTAATTTCGGTGAAGCCGACATCATTATTCTGCGGCTGGCCGATATTTACCTGATGCGGGCCGAAGCCAAACTTCGTAAAAGTGGCGATGCCGCCAGTGCGCTGGCCGATGTAAACACCGTTCGGGCCGCCCGGAATATTACAACGCCACCGCCCGCCCTTACGTCTATGACCCTCGATTTACTCTTCCGTGAGCGGGGCTTTGAACTGTACTGGGAAATGGTTCGGCGTACCGATATGATTCGCTTTGGCAAATACGAAGGAACCTGGACGGAGAAGACCAATACCGACAGGCTGAAGCGAATTTTCCCGATTCCGCAAACAGCCATCGACGGAGCGTCTAACCTACCGGGTTATCTGAAGCAAAACGATAGCTATTAAGCATTCCTGTTGTACTCAATAAACCAATTGTCCGCTGTCGTACAGAATTTGTCCGATAGTGGACAATTGTTATTTATACCATATATTAACAAGCTGATATACAGCAATATAAAGAGATGGCACGATCATGGATAGCGTAAATCTACTTACCTGATCTAATTATTTCTGCCGATACTATGAAAACGCTTTTTACCCTGTTCCTGCTTACGGTTGGTTGCAGCGCGTTCGCACAGCGCTCGTCCAACAAGCAAATAACGAACGATGGTCGGCAGCTTCGCATTCGTGTAGATATTGAGCAACCTGACCGCTCGGTTCATTACCGTCGCACGTTCGACGTAGCCGATTTGGACGAGAGCGCGGTGAAAGCGCTGGAAAATCACATTATCGATTCGCTGGACCGGGCTTCTTCCGATGACGTATCGATACTAGTCAATAAGCAAAAACACGAAAAGCAACGGATAAAAAAGGCAACGGAGGAGCATGTCGTTTACTCGTCAAGTTCTGCCGACTCTCAGGTTGACCGCCTGGAAGCCAACGCCAGTTCGTCGTTATCACCCAGTGATGTCGCTCCCTCTTCGGTACAGGTTCGGGAGGATAAAGAAAATGGACGTTTGTGGATGCAGTACACGTTCCAGAAAGACGGCGAAGAACTGGTCATTGAACGGACAGCGAATGTCGTTGGCAAAACAGAGCGCGAAAAACAAGCGATCATCAAAGAAACCGAACGCAGTTTCGGCATCAAAACAGGCAATCAATAACTTTCTTTTCACAGTCTACTTCCATCCTACCCTTCATACAAACAGGTCGCCTTACCCAGCGGCCTGTTTTGTTGTTTGCTGGCGCGAGGCTCTGGCCTCGTGTCTAGTATTATCCGGCCTCTGGCCGGTAGGGACAAGCTCATCAATCACGAACACAACAGTAACCATGTACCGGCCAGAGGCCGGATAATACTAGACACGAGGCCAGAGCCTCGCGCCATCGATTCGACAAAAAATTTCAAAAATTTTCTCTCTTCACTGTAACCTTGCTGGTTTCGCGCAGTTTCCAGTCCAAAATCCACCAAACATACTCTTTAGACGGTTGAACGCTCTGACAGATAACGCGCTCATGCTGCAGGTAAAGGCAGGCAATATGGATGTGATGGGATTGCTTTTTGAGCGATACCACCGGCCTCTGTTCGGCTTCCTGTTTCACATGACCAGTCAGCGGGAAGCCAGCGACGATATGGTACAGAACGTGTTCTACCGGATGCTGAAATACCGCCACACCTTCACGGGCGATGGGGAGTTTCGAACCTGGATGTACCACCTGGCCCGGAATGTTCTGGTCGACCACAGTAAGCAGAACAAACGATCGGCTCAGCAGTATGACCTGGCCGACGTAGCCGATCGGGTGGGTGGTGGACCAGCCGCTGATGAGCGAATCCTGAAACAGCAGGAAATGGATACGCTTCACCGCGCGATGGCCAGACTCAGTACCGAACACCGTGAAGTGCTGGTGCTGAGCCGCTTTCAGGAATTGAAATACGATGAGATTGCGCGGGTGCTGAACACAACCGAAGGAGCCGTGAAAGTTCGGGTACACCGCGCCATGAACGAGTTGAAGAAAATTTATCTGACTATTGACCATGAACGAACAGCCCACAAATTGTGAACAGACAAACGAACAGCTAGCCGACTGGTTGAGCAATCGGTTGCCTGATTCCGACCGGGCCCGTCTCGACATGCACCTGAAGCAGTGCCCCGCTTGTGAGGCCGAAGCCAATTCGGTTCGCCAGCTTTGGCAACTCATGGGCAACCTGCCCACACCAGAGCCCAGTGCTACGGCGCGGGTTCGGTTCCAGGCCATGCTCGATACGTATAAGGAGACCGTGACCGATCAGAAAGAAAGCGTGTTTGACGGTTTGTTGATGAAACTACGGTCACTGTGGGTACCTCAATACGCTTTTCGACTGGCTTATGGTGTTGCCTTCTTCCTTATCGGCATAGGAGCCGGTTATTGGTTTCGCAACTCCGGTACCACGACCGTAGCGCTTCAGCAACAACAGATTGACACACTATCGAATCAGGTACAGGACATGCGCCAGATGATGATGCTCTCGCTGCTGGAAAATCCGTCGGCTTCGGAACGGCTCCGGGCTGTGAGTTATACGGAAGCGATTCCTAACGTGGATGATAAAGTGGTGGAGGCTTTACTGACAACGCTCAACAACGACGAGAATGTCAATGTGCGCCTGGTTACGCTGGAAGCCCTGGCCAAACTAGCCGACAATGTGCATGTACGAGAAGGACTGGTGCAGTCGATTACCCGGCAGGAGTCACCGTTGGTGCAGTCCGCCCTGGCCGATGTGATGGTAAAATTGCAGGAGAAGCGATCCATCAAGCCCCTCCGGCAACTGCTGCACGACGACAACCTAAACGGGCTGGTAAAAGGTAAAATCGAACAAAGCATCAGAGAACTATCCTAGTTTTTTGTCATCCCGACGCAGGAGGGATCTTCGGAATAGTACGCTTTAAGATCCCTCCTGCGTCGGGATGACAGAAACAAACTCCAAACAAATGCTATGAAACTACTACTAATCCCCGTACTGGCGGGGCTGGTGCTCTCTTGTGCCCAATCGCCAGCCACCGCTCAGGAATTTAAGGAGCACATCAGTAAAGAATTTACAGTGCCGAAAGCCGCCGGCAGCGTACTGGCCATCTACAACGTCAACGGCTTTGTTAAGGTCGAAGGGTATTCGGGCGACAAGGTGGTGCTGGAAATCGACAAGTCCATTACCGCCAAAAGCAGTCAGGGCCTGGAGTTGGGCAAAAAGGAATTCCAGCTCAAGTTCGAGCAACAGGGCGACAGCATCATCGCCTATATCGCCGAACCCTTCGATTCGCGGCCCCGGCGCAACTGGCATCGGGACAATGACCGCAACCGGGACGATGACTATGATTTTACGCTCAACTTCACGGTAAAAGTACCCAACAAGATAAACCTCGTTGCATCGACCATAAACCGGGGCAACGTGTTAGTGAAGGATGTAGAAGGCACGCTTAGGGCGCGTAATGTGAACGGCGCTATTTCGCTTACGAACGTAAAAGGCACGACAGACGCCCATACGATCAACGGCAATCTTGATGTCGACTACGTAGCCAACCCACCCGAAAACTCGTCGTACTATACCCTCAACGGGGATATTAACGTGAGCTATCCGGCCAACCTATCCGCTGATCTACAGTTCAAGACCTTCCAGGGCAAGTTCTTCACCGATTTTCCTGATACCGAAGTCTTACCCGTACAGGCGATAAAAACGACCCAGCAGACAGGTACAGGTACGGTGTATAAGCTCAACAAAAACACCGCCATCCGCATTGGCAAAGGCGGCAAGACGTTCAAGTTCGAAACTTTTAACGGAAGCATTTACATTAAAAAACAATCCTGATGAAAACGAATACACTCACCACCGTGCTTTTGTTCTTAGGCCTGCTGGCAGTTCGGCCCTTAGCCGCTCAGAACGATGTAAAAGAGCAACTAGTGGTCCCATTAAGCGATCCATCCAAACCCGGTAGCCTGAAAGTAGGACTGATAAACGGCTCCATCCACGTGATCGGCTACAGCGGCAAAGACGTCGTGATTGACATTACCGCCAGTGCCAAACGTGGTCGAAATAATGATAACGATGACCGTCCTGATCGGGCAGCCAACGGCATGAAACGCATTGCCACGGGCATGCCGCTCGATGTCAGTGCGGAAGAGAAGAACAATACGGTCAACGTTCATGCGAACTCCATAAAGCAAACGGTCGATCTGACGATCAAAGTGCCGCAGCGCTTTTCGCTCAAAGTTAGCACCGTCAACAACGGCACCATTGAGGTCGAGAACGTGAGCGGGACGCTGGAAGCGACGAATGTGAACGGGTATATTCACCTGACCAATGTGGCCGGTTCGGCGGTTGCCAACACGGTAAACGGTAACCTGATTGCTACCTTCAAATCCATTGATTCCGATACGCCGATGGCCTTTTCGACACTCAACGGCAACGTCGACGTGACCTTTCCGGCCAGCGTGAAAGCGAACAGCAAACTCAAGTCCGACCGGGGTGATATTTACAGCGACTTTGATATCGACGTCGATAAAAACCAGCCCAAAGTGAGCCGTACTAGTCAGTCGGGCATGTATCAGGTAAAGATCGAAGATTGGGTATATGGCAAGATCAACGGGGGCGGCCCGGAGGTCATGATGAAGAACATGAACGGGAATATTTACATCCGCAAAGCGAAGTAATCAGCATGGCTATGCTTCTCCTTAGGCTGACCCTCTGCTTGTTGGGATTGGTAGCCCCGTTTAGGTTCAGCTTCGGGCAACATCGTCCCGCTCCGGCTACGTCCTCTGTCGCCACACAAAAACCGACGGATGCGCTCGACAAGTTTGTGCGTGGGCAGATGCGCCAGCTTAAAATTCCCGGCATGCAGGTTGCCGTCGTGCAACATGGGCAGCTGCTGTTCAGTAAATCGTATGGGTATGCCAACCTACAGGACTCAGTTCCCGTAACCAGTAAAACCATTTTTGCGCTTAACTCCTGCACTAAAGCGTTTACGGGCGTGGCCATTATGCAACTGGTTGAAGACGGTAACCTAGATCTTGGCGCACCTGTTTCACGCTACCTCGACGGGCTTCCGGCAACCTGGCAACCCATAACGATTCGCCAGTTGTTGACCCACGTTTCGGGCCTGCCGGATATTCTTCGGGTGCTCGGAACACCCGGACAAGATATCAGCGAGGAAACCGCCTGGGCTAGAATCAAGGCCATGCCGATGGATTTCCCAACCGGTGAGCAGTTTAGTTATAACCAAACTAACTACGCGCTGCTGGGCAAAATCATCGACAAACTCAGGGATAAACCGTTCGCTCAGGTATTCGATGAACGACAGTTCAGAATAGCCGGGCTGGCAAATACCGGCTTTGGTGACTCCCGCGATGTGATACCACATAAAGCCCCGTCCTACCGGTATGTTTCCCGGCTGGATGGGCAGGGGCTGCGAACGCCTAAGCTTACGCCCTCCTATGAAGAATTTCCAGCCTTCCGCCGGACCGCTTCGGGGATGAACAGCACCGCCGAAGATATGGCTCACTGGATTATCGCGTTGCAACAGGGGAAGTTAGTACGTACCAAAGCGGCCCTCGACACGATGTGGACCGCGGGCCGATATACTAACGGTTCACCTACGCAATGGGCACTGGGCTGGGGGCTGACTAAATTCCGGGCTAAACACAAAGCCGTTGGCATGTCGGGCGGTGGGCGGTCAGCCTTTCTGGTCTATCCCGATGATGACCTGGCGGTTATCGTGCTGACCAATCTGGCAGGCTCTTCGCCGGAGAACTTCATTGAGGAGATTGCGGGGTATTACAACGCGGACATTCCGGCATCTGACCCGATTACGAGCCTTCGGTTACAGGTACAGAAACGTGGTTTCGACCAGGCGATCCCGGTGGCAAACGAATTGAAAAAGCGAAATCTTCAGCCGAACGAAGATGAATTGAACGACTGGGCCTACCGCCTGATGAGCAGCGGCCAGACGAAAGAAGCCCTTGAACTTTTCAAGCTGAATGTCGACCTCTATCCCGAAAGCTGGAACGGCTACGACAGTCTGGCCGAAGGCTACGAACGGCTGGGCAATTCGGAGCTGGCGGTCAAGAATTACACGCGCTCGCTGGCCCTGAACCCCAACAATAAAAACGCGACCGAGCACTTAAAACGGCTGTCACAACCGCATAACTAATCGATACAACCTGCACCTTCTGTTTTTATATCCGACTTACTCCCCATGATGACCATCCAATTCTTTTTCATTTGCGGCTTACTGGCGTTCTCCGGCACAAGGACTTTCAGTCAACGTACCTCCTCCGCCGTCAGCAACCCGCCCGCAACCACTATCCAGCAACTGGGAACGGCCTTTATACAGGAGAAGTCGCACGTGGGCTTGTCGATCGGGATTGTTCGAAACGGGCAGACGTCGTTCTATAACTTCGGAACCACGGAGAAAGGCAAAAACGAGCTACCCACGGAACAGACCATTTATGAAATCGGCTCGATCAGCAAGACCTTCGGGAGCTTGCTGCTGGCCCGGGCCGTTGTCGACAAGCGTGTCCGGCTCAACGATGATATTCGAAAATACCTCGATGGCGACTACCCGAATCTGGCCTACGAAGGGAAGCCCATTCGGCTGGTAAACCTGACCAGCTGGACCTCTGAGCTGCCCGACAACTTCCCGGATAGGCCCGATGCCTACAAACAGGCCAACCCGGATTCCATTCCTTATCTAATCAGTAAAGACTTGAGTGGTTATACGAAGCAGGATTTTTTCAACGACCTGCATAAGGTGACACTTCAGGCGGCTCCTGGCCAGCATCCACGCCATTCCAATGTGGCGGCTCAACTAGTGGGTTACATCCTGGAAAAAATTTACCAGATGCCCTACCATGAGTTGGTTAACACGCAGATTGAACAGCCGCTTGCTATGCGAAGCACCTTCGTTTTGGAACCGGCTACGGGCCAATTGGCTATCGGCTATAACGGTACCGGAGTTCAAATGCCCGCGTTCACCATACAGGCAATGCAGGCGGCTGGTGGTCTTCGCTACAGCGCGGCCGATTTGCTGAAATACGCAGCCTATCAGCTAGACGAGCGTAATGAGGCCGTAAACCTGAGCCATCAACTTACCTGGGGCAGCCCCGATAGCCAGGCCTTTGGACTAAACTGGTTTCTTCACAAAACCATCGACAGCAAGCGGCAGGTGGAACACTCGGGCGGTACGTTCGGCTTTGCCAGTTACTGCGACCTATATCCGGATCAGCAAACGGCTCTTGTGTTATTTGCCAACAACTCGGATCAAACAACACAGGGCCAGCTTGGTGAACTGTCCAAAAAAATAATGGACGCGCTCTATGGAGAACCGGCCGCCCTGACAGCGTTGAAGGACGCGTTGAAAAAGCGAGGCTATGCCCAACTGATCAATGTGGTGAAGGATGTCCGTAAGAAGCATCCCGAACTCCATTTGGACGAAAACTACGTAAACAACTGGGGGTATTCGCTGGCCTGGCAGGGCAAACTTCAGGAAGCCCTCGAAATTTTCAAGCTCAACGTCAGCCTGTATCCGAAAGGCTACAACACCTACGACAGCTTGGCTGAGACCTATGACCGCCTTGGCAACAGAGCGTTGGCCCTCAAAAATTACAAGCAATCACTGGCGCTGAACCCAGCGAATACGAACGCGATAGAGTATCTAAAGAAGGCTGGACAGTAGGCAACGTTCAGCCCATGCGACCCATCGTAGTGTCGTTGTGGTATCAGTTTCTTAAAACTGCCACCACGCTATTAAACAGCTGGAAGCTGTTTGCGACAGTCACTGGCGCAACCTGTCTGCTCAAACTTGCATCTATTGATAAAACTCCAAAACCAGACGACTACCCATGAATGCCTGGCTCATTTCCGCCCTAATGCTCGTTCCATCGGCACTTATTTACCCAAAGTGCCCGGCTGCGCTGGTTACGCTTCCCATAGAAGCCCTGACGGATAATCCCTTAAAAAGCCCGGTCGATCACCTGGTTGAACAGGCCGCTCAACAATTCATGGCAGCCCCGCAGGCCGTCGGGCTTTCGATTGGCATTTACAAGGGTGGAAAAACGTATCGGTATAACTATGGTACCGTTCAAAAAGACTGGCAGCAACTCCCAACCAGCCAGACCTCCTATGCCATCGCATCCATTAGTATGACCCTTACAGGCGCCCTGCTGGCTCAGGCGGTAGTCGAAAAGAAGGTGACGTTAGGCGACGACATTCGTAATTACCTACCGGGCCATTACCCAAACCTCTCATTTGACGGACAACCCATTCGCCTTTTTCACCTGATCAATCACCGATCAGGTTTACCGTTTCTGCTGCCCGATCGCCCGGATGCCTTCGCCAACACAGCTGTACCTTCTTCGGCCATTGCCACCGCGCTGTTGCAGAATTATACGCCAAGCGACTTTTTTGCGGATTTACATAAAGTACGGCTCGATGCCGCGCCGGGCTACACATTCAGGTACTCCAATGCGGGGGCTCAGCTACTGGGCTACATTCTGGAACGCGTGTATAAACTGTCTTTCGAGGAGCTTGTCCGCCTGAAAATAACCCAGCCGCTGGCCATGAACGATACGAAAATTACGCTGACCCCGGCCGATCTGGATCGTAGGGCCAACGGCTACGACTGCAACGGCATACAAATGCCGGATACGCCGAATCAACTTCAGGGCGCTTGCGCGATGAAGTCGACCGTGGCCGATATGCTGAAATTCATCCAATGGAATGTGGCCGAACAGGACAAGGCAGCCAACCTGTCCCATCAGCTAACCTGGGGCGACGAAAATCGATATTCGGCCGGATTAAACTGGCAAGTACTCAACACCGCTGGCTATCGCGTCATTTGGCAGGATGGCAACATTCCCGGCTTCAGCAGCCTGTGCGTCAATTACCCGGAGCTGGATATGGGCATTATTGTCCTCAGCAACGAGTGTGATCGACAAACCGCTTCGCGCATTAGGGTCCTGTCCAACCAGATTGCCAAGACCCTCGACGAACGAGCGACCATGCTGCCAAATTGATGGATTCCTGATCTTACCGGCAACTATTGTGTCTTATCTCCAACCCCCTGAAGGGAGCTTTGCTCGTAAATAGACTAAGCCCCATTCAGAGGGGTGGGGGTAAGACACAATAGCAGCACTATCGAAGCGACCTAAACTTCCCTGTCCACAAATGAACGTGCTTTGTCCGTAATCGGACAAAGCACGTTCATTTTCGATTATAACTATCTAAATTACAAGCAATTACAATACTGGTACAACATTTGGGCGTAGTGATCAACCGGGATACCGGACCTTTCCTGCCCAGCCTCATGCTACGAAATTACCTCAAAACGGCCCTGCGTAACTTATGGAAACACAAGCTGTTTTCCTTCATCAACGTCTTTGGTCTGGCCTCGGGCATGCTGGTCTGTTTACTGGCCATGATCGATATAAAAGGTGCCTTCGACTACGATTCGTTCCACCCCAACCGCGACCGGACGTATCGTATCATCACCGACGCAACGACTCGAACCAATGATAAACTGAGCTTCGCCACGACTCCCCTGCCCGTGGCCGACGCACTGGCCAGGAACTACCCATTTGTGGAGGCCGTCACCCGTGTTGTTCGCAGCTACGGCGAGGTCACGACCAACGGCAAGCAATTACCCATCGTATTCAGCGCCGTCGATCCGGGCTTTTTTACCCTCTTCGGGTTCAAGCTGGCGGCTGGGCAGGCGGCCGTGGCTCCCCAAACCGTTGTGCTTACTCAGCAAACGGCCCAGCGGTTTTTCGGCACGGCCAATCCAATTGGCAAGATCATGAAACACTCGGAATTTGGCGCACTCATAATAACGGGCGTTTTTGCTCAAAATCCAGTTAAATCCCACCTCGATTTCGACATGGTTGTGTCGATGGCGACCCTGTCCAGCCCGACTTGGCGACAGGAGCTAGTCGACTGGAATCAGTACGCCAACAGCTATACGCGCACCTATACCTATGTCCTGTTGAAACCCGGCACGCGGGCTGAAACGCTCAACCGTGTGCTGCCAGGCTTAGCCCGCCGAGCCACAAAGGGACTTCGACTGGCAACTGAAAAAGGCTATACGTTCCGTAGCCAGGCCCTAACGCAGCTTTCGCCCCCGCGTGAGGACCTTATAAACTCAACCCGCGAACCTACAGCCGGGAAGCTGGAGACAGAGTTGGGGGTAGGGTTGCTTACATTGTTGCTGGCCGTATTCAATTACATCAATCTCACCCTGGCGCGGTCATTGAGCCGTGCCCGTGAGGTAGGTATACGGAAAGTATCCGGGGCGTTACGCTGGCAGTTGATGGGCCAGTTTATGGCTGAATCCGTGATTCTGTCGTTACTCGGTTTAGAGCTGGCCTATGGTATGCTCCAGGTTGTAGAACCGATGCCGTTTGTGCAGCAGTGGTTGATAGGCGGGGTGGCCTGGGAAAACAACGGTACGTTATGGCTGGTTTTCATTTCGTTCAGCATCGTAACGGGTTTACTGGCCGGACTGTTGCCCGCGCGGGTGCTATCAGGGTTCGAGCCAGCGCAGGTATTACGCAGCCAGACGGGTCTTCGCGTGTTTCGGGGCCTCAGCCTTCGCAAATCGCTGATTGTAGCTCAGTTTGCTATCTCCCTGTTGGCCATGATTACGCTGTTGGCCCTGGCGCGGCAACAGCACTACATGAGTACCGCGAGTTATGGGTTTCAGCGCGCGGGCGTGCTCACCATTCCCCTCAATGGACGTCCATCAAAGCAGTTGACCGACGAGATCAACAAGCTGGCAGCTGTAAACCAGGTGGCAGCTACCTCGGCCCTGTTTGGCGATTATGGCGGTAACTGGCAGATGGTTCGGCGGCAACGGATCGGGGGTGATTCTTCGGCAGCAGACCTTTTCTCTGCCAGCGCCAACCTGGTGCCCGCAGTGGGCCTAAGCCTGGTCGCTGGCCAGAATCTGCCGGTATCCGTGGCCGATTCTGCCGGTCGGTTCGTGCTGATTAACGAAGAAGCGATGCGCGTCTTTAAACTGGGCGAACCCGCTGCCGCCGTTGGGCAAACCCTCTGGCTGAACGACAGCACCGACGTTCGGGTAGTGGGGGTGCTGAAGGACTTCCATGCTGCGTCGATGGCTATCAAAATCAGGCCATTGATGGTACGCTACCAACCTGCTGGTTTTCGGTATCTTACTGTGAACGTTACCGGTGGCAACCCCGAAGCGGTGCGTGCCGATATTGCCCGCATCTGGAAAAAGCTAAACCCCTATGAACCCTTTGCCGGGATCTGGTACGATGATTTCCTGACCAATCGACATAGTAATACGGACGACCTGAGCTTTATGGGCCTTCTGCTCGGATTAGCCATGTCGATTGCCTGTCTGGGTCTGTTGGGGATGGTGACCTATACCACAGCTCTGCGCACCAAAGAGGTGGGCGTTCGGAAAGTGATGGGGGCCAACGTGAACCAGGTTGTCTGGCTACTGTCGTGGGATTTTCTGAAGCTTTTACTCATTGCCGGGACTATTGCCCTTCCCCTCGGTTATTTGGCGGGCAGCTTTTTGCTGATGGCGTTTGCTTACCATATTACGCTGGGCATTGGCACGTTAGGCCTTTGTTTCGGCACCATGCTCCTGCTGGGCGGGACGACTATTGGCTGGCGGACCTATCGAACCGCCTTGACGAACCCCGTGAAAAGCCTGAGAAACGAATAACATCGATCACCTATCCTTAATCCTAAAGCTATGTCATACATCGCCATTCCTATCTCCTCCTTGCCTGGTAAACAGGACATTGAAATCGACGTAACGATCAATGGACAAAAACAGGCGCTGCACTACCGTGTCGAACTGTTTTACTGGGGCGACTGCCGGGTACCGACCTTCGACCGGGTTGAGTGCATCCAGCAACTGCTGGCCGATTATGACCAGGACTGGGCTCTTTATTACATTGGCGCACCAACGGATGACTTTGTCCCCATCACCTTTGTCCGGAAAGAAGACCTGATCAAACAACGCACTCTTCTGAGAGCATCCTGTTGAAGCAAGCTAACAGACATTCATTCCCTACTCAATAACGACCAGACGCTGCGGAAAGCGTATTCCATTCAAGCTAATGGCATAGGTGCCTGGAAGCAACTCACGTTCGATGGGCGAACCCAGTGAAAAGACTAACTGGTTAGGAGCCGTGCCAATACAGCTGTTTAAACAAACTGCATCGGCACTAATATTGATCACATTCCCCGTCGCAACATCCGTAAACAGCAGCGCAGTTACGGACGGATTGCTGTACAGGTTTTCGACCGGGAGCCGTAGATCCAATAGTTTTGTCTTTCGTGAAAATGTGAATTGATCCGTTGTATTCTGAGCCTTTAAGGTGCCCGTAGCGACAACCACTAATTCATAGACCGCAGTTGCTTTCTGATTACCTACCCGCAAGATTACTTTCTTCGGTTGGCTGGAGGTAGTACAGGCACAGAAAGCAGACAAGTCTATTGTCTTATCAGCCATTACTCCATCAAGTATTCGCGTTCCCTCAGTTAACTCAAAAATAGGCTGTAATCCTCCGTTCACAACGGCTGGCAACTGAACCGTAATACGTGAATTCGGGGCGTCGAAACGGACATTTTGTGTTGGTATGCCAACGAATGAAACTGCCTTGATAGCGGGTTTATCATCCGCTACATTATCCTTACAAGCCAGACTTAAAATGCCTAAGGTGGTTATCAGTAGCGCTGTTATTGTTTTCATAGTGTTCGGAATAATAGGTAGGAAGAAGACTCATCATAGAGAATAAAGGTCAGAACGCCTGTTATATAATATACGCAGCTATTGAAAAAACTGGAAAAAGATTAACAAATCGTAAGAAAATTATATCTATTATATATAAGAAAATTATATATATTTGCTTCATTACTACTACTCATCCTACCCTTATGTTTCGCAACTTTCTTAAGATCTCACTCCGAAATCTGTGGCGTAACCGGAAGGTCAGCCTGATCAGCACGGGCGGCCTCTCCATTGGACTGGCTTGCAGCCTGGTTATTTTTCTGTTGGTTAGCTACATGTTCAGTTTCGACCGCTATCATGCTAAAGTCGACCGAACGTTTTGGGTCGTTACGGATATTCGACAGGAAAACGTTGTTCCAACCGATGCTACGCCCCGGCCCATGGGCGAGGTGCTGCGGCAGGAGCTTCCCTTTGTGGAAACAGCGGCCCGGCTCGAAAATGTCGCCCGGCGCATCATGGCTGTGCCCGATGGGAAAGGTGGGTTCCTGAAGAAGTTTGACGAATCCCGTAACCTGTGTTTCACTGAACCGCAGTATTTCGACATTTTCGATACCGAATGGATCAATGGTAACCCCAAAACCGCTTTGGCAGCCCCAAACACGGTTGTCCTGACGGAACGATACGCCCAGAAATACTTTGGTTCGGCCAACCCAATGGGCAAAGTACTCCGCTTCGACAACCAGGCGAACCTGACCGTGACGGGCCTTATCAAAAATCTGCCGTCCAATACCAAACTCCGGTACGACGCCTTCATTTCCTACGCGACCGTGCCCACGCTTTTGGGAGCGGATGGCCAACAGGCCATGCAAAAATGGGCCGACGTATTTACCGTATGCTTCGTTACCCTCCGTGAAGGCACACCCGTGGAACGGCTACTCGAGGCCTTTCCGGTTATCAGCAAGAAATACCTGACCACACCCGACGCGAAGAAACTGGACTTTCATGCCATTCCGCTCCCGGAGTTGGACCACCTGCCCCAGTACGGCGGCCGGTCGCCGTACCTAATTCTGTACGCCCTTATTATTGTCGGTCTGTTTCTGGTGCTGGCGTCCTGCATCAACTTCATTAACGTAGCCACCGCCCACGCGTTGAAACGGACCAAAGAAGTGGGCGTACGTAAAGTTATGGGTAGTTCGCGCTGGCAACTCATTGGGCAATTTATGGTTGAAACAACACTCATTACGCTGGCCGCTGTCCTGTTGGCAATGCTGCTGGCCCACCTTTGTTTGCCCATGCTCAACAGCGCCCTGTCGATCATGAACACCGACATTTCCATCGGGAGTTTGTTTCGGCCCGACTCACTGCGCTGGTTTATCGCCTTGATTGTCGGCGTCATTCTGCTCGCGGGCCTGTATCCCTCGCTGGTGCTGGCTCGCTTTAATCCGGTGGCAGCTCTGCGCGGTCGGCTGACGACGCAACAGGTTGGCGGAGTGTCGGTTCGACGCGGGCTGATCGTCTTGCAGTTTTTCATTACCCAACTATTCATCATTGGTGTAGTCGTCATGATGGCGCAGGTTCGCCACCTGCAAAAGGCTGATTTAGGTTTTCAGAAAGAAGCGATTCTGACCGTACCCGTGCCGGCCGGTAATGCCCTGAAGCAAGACGTTGTTCGTGCCCGGATGGAGCAGATACCGGGCGTCGAAGCCGTAGCGTTGGGGGCTGATCCGCCTGCGGCTTACCGCCGACTGCCTGTGCCCTTCACGTTTGATACTCATACGCAACCGGAGAAATTTCCTACGGTGGTTAAAGTTGGCGATAAGAACTATGTGCCGCTTTATGGTATCAAGTTGCTGGCCGGGCGCAACTTTAGAAACAATGACACAACGAACAGCGAAGCGCTCGTGAATGAAACAATGGTCAGGGAATTAGGGCTGCGTTCTCCCAATAATGTACTCGGCAAACGCCTTAACCTGTGGGGTAGCGACAAAATTGTGGTTGGGGTCGTGCGTGATTTTCACCTGAGCAGCCTGAACCAGAGCATTCCACCTGCCACCATCCTGAACTACTATCGTGAGAACAGAATGGCCTCCCTGAAACTCAACCCAACTACCATTCCGACAACGCTGAAAGCGGTTGAAAGCACCTGGAATACGTTGTATCCTGAACACGTTTTCAAAGCTGATTTTATGGACGACCTGCTGAATAACTTTTACCTAACCGAGCACATTCTACTCGGTTTGGCGCAAGTGTTTTCATTAATCGCCATACTGATTGGCTGTCTGGGCTTGTATGGGCTCGTAGCGTTCATGGCCGAATCGAAGACGAAAGAAATTGGTGTCCGCAAAGTGCTGGGCGCAACACCGCGTCAGCTGGTGTGGTTATTTGGCCGAGAGTTCAGTCGGCTGGTGTTGATCAGCTTCGCCTTGGCTGCACCAATAGGCTGGTTTCTAATGAATGGGTGGCTGCAAGGCTATGTTTACCGCATTAATTTCGGCTGGTGGGTTTTTGCGATTACGCTGGCCGTAGCTACCCTGATTACCGCCTTAACCGTCGGCTATGAGTCACTGAAAGCCGCCCGGATGGACCCCGCCCGAAGCCTGCGGACGGAATAAAGTGGATTTCTGATGGCGCGAGGCTCCGGCCTCGTGCCCACTATTCTCCGGCCTCTGGCCGGTTGATGTTGACTAGTTGAAACACCAGAAACATTTTATACCGGCCAGAGGCCGGGGAA
Organism: Spirosoma horti; assembly: GCF_054776595.1. NCBI lineage: Bacteria > Pseudomonadati > Bacteroidota > Cytophagia > Cytophagales > Cytophagaceae > Spirosoma > Spirosoma horti. The sequence continues at coordinate 421,719 of NZ_BAAHBQ010000002.1, read as the reverse complement.
TAATAGGCACGAGGCCGGAGCCCCGCGCCATCAGAACACTAGCGCGCGTGAACGATAAACTTATCAACGGCTTTGACACGTACTGACAAAAGTCCGAAATTTGGTATAAAGCCCTTGCCATGAAGCCACTAACCACATTTTCAGGCTTATTCCTCTGGTTAACTCTAGTGTCGGCATTAGCACAACAGGGGCTGAAAGGTGAGTACTACACCGGGACGAATTTCGAGCGAAAAGTCTACACCCGGATGGATCCTCAACTGAACTACAACTGGCGGGGACGCAGTCCCGCTCCCGGCCTTTCTGAATCTTATTACTCAATTCGGTGGACGGGAAAACTATTGGCCCCTGCTTCTGGAGAATACCGGTTTTACGCCAAGGTAGACGACGGAATCCGTATTTGGGTCGGCAATAAACTCGTCGTGAACTCCTGGCAACTGAATGACTCCAAAGATTTTAGCGGTCGTGTTATTCTGGAAGCGGGGCATTTCTACGACCTGCGTATAGATTATTTCAATGACATGCTGGAAGGTGAAATTTATCTCTACTGGCAACGACCCGATGCGAAGAGGACAAGCTTAAACCCGTTCAATCAAACGGGCGAACTCATCACAACAAACTATTTCTTTCAAAAACCATCGCCCGTCCGAGTTTCCTTAACCAAAACTACGCCACCCGCGGCTCCTGAACCTTCGGCAATCGTTGTTAAAATGCCAACCAAAATCATTACGCCCAAACGGGTAGCCAGGGTAACGCCGAAGCCCATCCTTAGTCCGCCATCAACCAGAACAGCGACTACCAGTGCTCCTGTAATCGCACCACTAAGTCCAGTCCCTACGGTTAGTCTAGAATCCACCCCTGTATTTGAACCGGGCACAACGGTTGTGTTGCACAAGGTGCAGTTTGAACAAAGCAGTTACAATCTATTGCCCGAATCCTCGACCGAGCTGGACCAACTGGTCATAGCCTTACAAAAGAACCCGCTTTGGCAAATCACGATCGCGGGCCATACCGATAACATAGGCGACCCTCGTCTGAATTTGGCCTTGTCTGAAAACCGCGCTAAAGTGGTAGCCGCTTATCTTAAACGCCGGGGTGTTGCCGATAACCGCATCAGCACCAATGGGTATGGGGGCGCACAGCCAATCGCCGACAACACCCTCGAAACCGAACGAAGTAAAAATCGACGCGTTGAAATCACGCTGAAAGCAGAAAAAAATTAGTAGCTATAAAAATTTTAAAAGTGCCAGATTAATTTAATCTCTATATTTATGTGAAACTTATAGTTTACATATAATAGATTTTATATACATGAGATTTAGTAGGCTGATTGACAACACATCTCGTATTACGTATCTAATGGGTTGGGGCAATTACACCCGCGTATTTCTGATTGACTCAACACCTGAAGTAAATGCCACCACATTAAAAAAATGTGTTGGTACACTTCCCGGCTTCATCCGACTGAGCAAGAGCCTGGCGGTCAACCCCTATCATGTTGCACAGGTCCGTCGGAAAGGTGACCGTTGTGCCGACGTACTGGTGGATGGCACCTGGTTGCCGGTAAGTCGGCGGAGGGTTACCCCGGTGGTGAAACATCTTCAGGAAATACAGGGTACCCGCCTGAAGGGTCTGGTCCATTTTCGTGTATTGACGCAAACAAACGGATCTCAACGGCCCATGGCTTATATCGGTCCAGTCGCCTGACAAAACAGTCTTGTTATTGAAATAAAACGTCTACTTGTAATTAGCCCTGAGGCTGTATTCTGAGCGTTGTGTCTTCACAGCCCTCAAAGTACACATTCTTCGCAGATCCGAAAAAACGGGTCGAATAGACTACTATTCCCTAAATTATACGCTGTCCGGCGCCGAACAAATCATGTCCGTTGCCGGACAGCTCACGTTTTAAGCAATCTATTAACTAACTGATAATTAATACTTTGAATGGATGGCACGAGACTTGCCCAACCTTATACGACTGTTTTCAGACCAGCGTGGCATTGAATTTACAGATGTCATGCAACCTTACCTACAGGAAAGCCATCTTTACCGCATAAACCGATAAACACCATGAAACGCAACCAGTTTCTACTAACCCTCCTGAGCGCCGGTACCCTGGCGCTGACATCACTGGCCGGTACGCGCATCGAGGATCAACCACCCTACCAAACCAAAACATTTTCGGGGAAGATCAGCGCTGTACGGGCCGAAACATCGGGTGGTAGCCTGACTATTGAAGGCGGAACCGACATGAATGCTAAAGTCGAGATGTACGTACGCGCCAATAACTGGAACGACCGACTCGACAAAAGCGAGATCGAAGAACGGCTCAGAGAGTATGACATTACGATTACTCAGGAAGGCAGCACTATTGTGGCAATGGCCAAACGCCGAAACAACGACCGGGACTGGAAAAAATCGTTAAGCATCAGTTTCAAGTTTTACACGCCCCGCAATGTCAACACCGACCTGCGCACCTCGGGGGGCAGCATTCAACTAGCAGCCTTAACGGGTGATCAGCGGTTTCGCACGAGTGGCGGCAGCCTGAATGTCAGTGATGTTCAGGGCAACATAAACGGGCAAACCTCGGGTGGTTCTATTCACATGGACCGGTGCCGTGGCAACCGGTCGGCAAACATTGACCTGCAAACCTCAGGCGGCTCTATCGAAGCCAGAGAGTCGACGGGTACAATGCGCCTGCACACGTCGGGAGGCAGCATCCGGCTCACGGGTCTGAAGGGTACGATTGATGCCCAGACCAGTGGTGGCAGCGTCAATGGCAACGATATCGAAGGCGATATCAAAGCAAGCACATCGGGGGGATCAGTACGGCTGACCGACGTAGCGGGTAGCCTCGACGCCAGTACCAGCGCCGGTAGCGTTGACGTAAGCCTTACCAAATTGGGCGATTTCGTCCGACTAAATACCAGCGCAGGCAACATCAACGTACGAATGCCCCTCGACAAAGGTATCAGCCTGAACCTGAGCGGCAACCGGATCAAAATCCCGCTGAACAACTTCACGGGCGATACCGAAAAAGACCGTATCAAAGGCACCTTAAATGGCGGTGGTGTTGCCGTCACGCTTTCTGCCAGCAGCGGTAATGTGTATGTGAACCAGTAGAGGGATAGGCGAGTTACGAATTACGGTCTACGCCTTAACAGAAAATAACTGTTGGGAATCTTAGGCCGTAGTTCGTAACTCACTAGTAAATCTCGGTTCGACACTCTTAAGTAGTCGGGTCATTTTACGTTGCTTTAAAATCAACCCACTATTTATTCCCTTCTTTCGTCACTACTTCCCGGTCAATACTGGGTTTAGTTTCATTACTTTTTTGAAACGAATGCTGCGCCGGGATGAGGATTAACTGATCAATAGTCAATTAGATAGGGAAGGTTACCAGCTATACGAAATTCATCGAGCACATCAACGAAACTACCAATTGTTGATGCCATGCTCGGCCGTATAATAATTGCCAATTCACCCGGTGTCAGAGCCTCTTTTCTGTAACGCAACAACGCTTCGCGTAGCTTAGTCGAGTGTCGGTGGGCAGTTACAAAGTTGGCACGACAAGATGATCCGGTTGTGAAGTGACAGAACTGAATCGTATCTTCATCAAGCAGAAGAATCTCGAATACTCGATTAGAACGTTCGGGCTCAATACCTTTCCTACAGCCCTGCACATCCCAAACACTAACTACATTCGGGCGCTGTACCAGTTTCAACCAGAAGAAAAACACAATCAACAGCAAGGCAATTGACACAAAAGGGGTGAAATCAATACGTATCGGGGTATATCTACGGCGTGTTTTCATGGCGACTGAAGGCTTTAGCCGATTGATGAGATAGGCACAAGGATTCCACAAACGCCATTCGTTTTTGTATCTTTACAAGACGTTTGATGCTTTTGCTGCTATGTTTCGCCTTTCCCAAAATCCCTCCTTTGCCAACCTGTTGCCTTCCTTCGAAGGTGATCTGTATTTCGACAATTCACCGGAACATACGGCCCAACGGATTCTGTACGCAACCGATGCATCCGTTTATCAGGAAATGCCCATCGCGGTGGCGCTGCCCAAGACTGTAGGCGATATAAAACAGCTACTTCGGTTTGCCCAGCAACATGGACTGGGGCTTATTCCGCGGGCGGCCGGAACATCATTGGCGGGGCAGGTCGTCGGAAGCGGCATTGTCGTCGATATTTCCAAATACTTCAGCAAAATCCTGGACATCAGGGCTGATGAAAAATGGGTGCGCGTTCAGCCGGGTGTCATTCGGGACGACCTCAACGCATCCTTGAAACCCCACGGGTTGTTATTTGGCCCGGAAACCTCTACCGCCAGCCGGGCCATGATTGGCGGCATGATTGGCAATAATTCCTGCGGACTGCATTCCATTATCTGGGGTACCACCCGAGATCACCTGCTCGACGTGAAAGTCGTGTTAAGTGACGGCGCTGAAGTAACCTTCGGGTCCCTCACCCGCGATCAGTTCGCGGCCAAGTGCCGGGGCGAAAACGTTGTGAGCCCGCTCGAACAGCGGCTTTATGTTCAGTTCCGCGATTGGTTATCAACACCGGACGTTCAGCGGCACATTACCGAAGGGTATCCTAAACCAACCGTTGCGCGCCGGAATACGGGCTATGCACTGGATGCGCTGGTGCCGTTTTTTAAGACTGATACATCGTCACTCCCGACCCAGCCAGGGAATGAACCTGAAGTAACGTTCAACTTCGCTCACCTCATTGCCGGTTCGGAGGGAACGCTTTGCTTCATCACCGAGGCCAAGTTGAATCTGTTGCCATTACCGCCCAAAGAGTCGGCTTTAGTCTGTGCGCATTTTGCTACCATCCGGCAATCGCTGGAGGCCAATCTTGTCGCGCTGGCGCATGGCTGCTCGGCGTCGGAACTGGTCGATGATTACATTCTGCAACTTACCAAAACCAACATCGAGCAAACCAAAAACCGCACGTTTGTCGAAGGTGATCCAAAGGCCATTCTGATGGTCGAGTTCTTTGGCGACACGGTGGAGGACGTACGAAAAAAAGCTACCGATTTTGTGTCGGCCTTACAGCAGAACGGACTGGGCTATGCCTACCCGACCTTATTCGATGCCGATACGCAAAAGCCCTGGGCGCTGCGAAAAGCCGGTTTGAGTATCATGTACAATATTCCCGGCGATGATAAACCCGCGAACGTTATTGAAGATACGGCAGTCGATGTGCATGACCTGCCCGATTACATCGACGAGCTGGACCGAATGGCCTGGGAGCAGCACGGCCTGAAACTCGAATACTCGGCCCATGCGGGGGCTGGTGAAATTCACGTACTTCCACTGATCAACCTCAAGTCGTCCGAAGGGCGGGCCAAGTTTCGGGCGTTGCTGATGGACACGGCTCAGCTGGTCAAAAAATACGGTGGTTCGCTGTCGGGCGAGCATGGCGACGGGCGGCTGCGGGGCGAGTGCATTGCGTTTATGCTGGGACCCGAAAATTTCCAGTTATGCAAAGACGTCAAAGACCTCTGGGACCCGCACAACACCTTCAACCCCGGCAAGATTGTGAATACGCCCCCCATGAACGAGTCATTGCGCTCGGAAGCGGACCGGGTTATTCCGCAGCCCAAAACCATATTCGACTTCTCGAAAGATGGCGGATTGCTCGAGTTAGCCGAGAAATGCTCCGGCTCCGGCGACTGTCGCAAAACCGAAATTTCAGGAGGGACCATGTGCCCAAGCTACATGGCCACCCGGCGCGAACACGACACCACGCGGGCACGAGCCAATATCCTGCGGCACTTCTACAGCCGTACCGAAAAACCCGTTGAAAGCGATTACGAAGCGGTAAAAGACGTGCTGGATTTGTGCCTGTCCTGCAAAGCCTGCAAAGCCGAATGCCCGTCGAGTGTAGATATGACCCGCATGAAAGCGGAATTTTTGCAGCAGCAGTACCGCGAAACCGGCGTTCCGCTACGAGCAAGATTGGTGGGCAACTTCACCAGGCTAATGTCATTCGCCAGTAAAGTCCCATGGAGTTATAACGCCATCTATAACAACCCAACACTCCGAAAGGCAGCGAACCGGGCAGTTGGTTTCCACCCCGACCGTACCATGCCGGAACTGGCTAGAACGACCCTGCGAAAATGGTGGTGGGAACAGCAAAAAGAGGAGAACGAACGAATTGGGCGCGAAACCAAGAAGAATTTTTGGCCATCGCTCCATGCCAAACCCTCCTCGCTCCTTCTTTTTATCGACGAATTCACGAATTACAACGATGTAGAAGTTGGCAAGAAAGCCATTCTGTTAATGCAGCGGCTTGGTTATAAGATTACCGTTCCCGAACACGTAGAAAGTGGACGGACGTACCTCTCGAAAGGGCTGGTCGATGACGCAAAGGCGATCGCCATTCGCAACGTAACACTGCTAAAAGACATCGTCACCGATGATATGCCGCTGATCGGGCTTGAGCCTTCGGCCATTCTAACCTTCCGCGACGAATACCCATTGCTGGTGCCAGACAACCTGAAAGGTGATGCCGAGCGGATTGCCAAAAACGTTTTTCTGTTCGAGGAATGGCTCGCCCGGGAAGCTGATGCCGGACGCATCGACCGAAGCCTGTTCACAACGGCAGCCCAACTGGTAAAAGTACACGGTCACTGCCATCAGAAGGCATTATCGTCCATGGTGCCGGTCAAGAAAGCCTTATCGCTGCCTCGTAACTACACTGTTCAACTGATACCATCGGGCTGTTGCGGCATGGCGGGCTCATTTGGGTATGAGACGGAACATTACGACCTATCGATGCAGATTGGCGAACTGGTTCTGTTCCCGGCGGTCCGGCAGGCAGAAACGGCCATTATTTCAGCAGCCGGTACCAGTTGCCGCCACCAGATCAAAGACGGTACGGGCCGGAAAGCCCAGCACCCCGCCGAAATTTTATTCGACGCCCTGCTGTAACGCCGTACCACCGCGTTACAAAAACCTTTTGCCTTTCCAGTGGTTCTCCATAGACCTAAAACATTCACAAGTCATGGAAAACAACGCAAATCTCTCCGATGGAGCCAGACAGGCCGATACCGTCTCCAGTGAGAACGCCGAAACAATGTTCAGTGCAGATCAGGCCGAAACCAATATGGTGAAGTTGGTTGACGGCAAACTAGTCTCTATGGGCGACACTGAAGACGATGTTTCCGATGATATGCCCCGTATTCGGTTGGGTAGCGATGAAGAGCGGGCTCTAACCGGCGACGATAAAAAGAAATACGAGAATTCAGACGCGGCTTTGCGGGCGGGCACCATGTTCGATCCGTCGGTCATGCCAGACGATCCCATTGCGGTCGGCGATATTACGGGCAATCCTGACTCGGGTTCCGTCGTGAATACGGGGTTACCTTCCGAGGATGAGCCTGATCAGGATAAGAAAGAAACGCCAACCAATTCATTCGGTGGCTGGAACTTCATCGGAAGCGGTTATCCAACCGCCGACATGATTCCGCAAACGCCGGGTTCGCCTGATCCAACACAACCGGTTCCAGGTATCCCGGAAATCCCGCCGGCTCCACCAGTACCCGGTCCGGAAATTCCGGATTTACCTGGTTCACCCAGACCCGTTTCTCCCGAGATTCAGGATCCCAACGAACCCGATCGTTCGCACGAGATCAATGCCGGAACACGGAGCACGTTCACTTCGGGGCTACCGAGTGTGATGCCCCCCGATGAGCTTGAAACGAGTGAACCCGTTGCGGGAACAGCGTATCAGGGGGCAGCCGCCGGACCTGACGAGGAAGGCATGGAAGATAAACCTGATACGGGTAACTCGGCGCGCCCGTATGATGTCAATGCAAAAAATACGCACGAGAATCAGCCAGGCGAGCGCCCGGAAGAAGCAAAGGAAGCGCAGAACCTCCCCCGCGAACTGGCCGATGAGAGCAGCGTTACAGCGCAGGATATGATTTCGGGACCTGACCGTTCGGACCAGAAATCGACCGATGGGCTGGATCGAAAATACAACGATCCACAGGCCGCCCGCGATATGGCAAGTTGATTTTTACAATCCTATTGACAAAGAGCGCAAAAGAGAAGCCAGGATCGCCGAGAAAAACACGCAGCGACCTTTGCTTCTCTTTTGCGCTCTTTGCGGTTTAAACTTACATTAGCCTAAAATTCAAAACTACATGAAAAAGATACTTATCTCCTGCCTTCTGCTCAGCGCTTTTGCGTTTACAGCACCCCCAAAATGGACAACTCTGTTCGACGGCAAGACCATAAAAGGCTGGCATAGTTACCACAAAGATGGCGTGGTAGGCTGGTCGGTCGAAGACGGTGCCATGACCCCCGACGGTACGGGTGGCGACCTGGTGACGGATAAAGAATACGAAAACTTCGAGCTGGAATTCGAGTTCAAAATTCCCAAAGGCAGCAACAGTGGTGTTGTGTATAAAATCATCGACAGCCCCGATATTAAATCGACCTACATGTCGGGACCGGAGTACCAGGTTATCGACGACAAAGGCTACCTGGATGGCGAGGGTAAACCCTACAAGTTGAAAGACACCCAAATGACCGGCGCCAACTACGACATGATTCCCCCCTCTGACTTCAGTATTGCCAAAGCCCCCGGCGAATGGAACAAAGGTCGTATTGTGGTCAACAAAGGCCATGTGGAGCACTTCCTGAACGGTAAAAAAGTAGTCGATTACCAGTATGGTTCCGACGATTGGAAGGCCTTGGTCGCGAAGAGCAAATTTGCGAACTGGCCCTATGCCACACCCCATGCCAAAGGCAAAATAGCCCTGCAAAACCACAGTCCCAGAGAGCGTGTCTGGTACCGAGATGTAAAAATTCGGGAGTTATAGTTGAACAATATTATGGCAAAAGGCCCTATTCTGTTGATCGGAATAGGGCCTTTTGCTTTCACTATTAGCCTATTAAATAATACCTATTCAAGGATTGTCGCTATACGTTGCGTTTCCTTTCCGCTATCAATCAGGCCTCTGGCCAAAAAGCCTTACCTTTGTGGCATGATAGCCTCTTCTTCGCTCTATCCGGTTACTCCCCCCTGATCTAAAGCCCCTGCTTTTCGTAGTGCATGCATAATGCTGGACGATGCTCATCAGCCAGTGGGTCTTTTTTTGTCTATCAGGTTATTTCTTCATGAATCAATATTTGAATTTATTCGATTTCAAGCAGCGCGTCGATTATAAAAACGAAGTGCTTTCCGGCTTAACCGTGGCCCTTGCCCTCATTCCCGAAGCGGTTGCCTTTGCCTTAATTGCTGGTCTTTCGCCCCTGACGGGCTTATATGCCGCGTTTACGATGGGGCTGGTCACATCCATACTGGGTGGTCGACCAGGTATGATTTCCGGGGCAACGGGTGCCGTCGCGGTGGTGATCGTCGCGCTCGTTAAGAGCCACGGCGTCGAATACATCTTTGCGACGGTGGTGCTGGCGGGGCTTATCCAGATACTGGCGGGTGTTTTACGGCTGGGAAAATTCATTCGGCTGGTGCCTCATCCTGTCATGTTCGGCTTTGTCAACGGGCTGGCGATCGTCATTTTCCTGTCGCAGATGGACCAGTTTAAAGTGGCCGATGCGACAGGTGCGCTCCACTGGATGACTGGAACACCGCTCGTTATTTTATTGGGCCTGGTCGCCTTAACAATGCTCATTATCTGGGGATTGCCCCGATTGACCAAAGCCGTTCCGGCCTCGCTGGTTGCCATTATTACGGTTTCACTCATAACCATTGGCCTGAACATCGACACCCGCACCGTTGGCGACATTGCGTCTATCCAGGGTGGTTTTCCGCCCTTTCACATCCCGGCCGTACCGTTTACGCTCGAAACCCTGTCGATCATTTTCCCCTATGCGCTCATTGTAGCGGGTGTGGGCCTGATCGAAAGTTTACTGACCCTGAATCTGATCGATGAAATCACCCAGACGCGCGGCCGGGGCAATAAAGAGTGTGTGGCGCAGGGGCTGGCCAATGTCACAAGCGGCTTTCTGTCGGGGATGGGTGGCTGCGCTATGATTGGGCAGAGCCTGATCAATATTTCGTCTGGCGCACGGGCCCGGCTATCGGGTATCGTGGCCTCGGTTATGCTCTTGTTCTTCATCATCGTTGGCGCGCCGATCATTGAAAAACTACCGATGGCCGCCCTCACGGGCGTAATGATCATGGTCGCCATTGGCACATTCGAATGGGCCAGTCTGAAGACCTTTGGCAAAATGCCCTGGCACGATGTGCTGGTGATGGTGCTGGTGGCGGGCATCACCGTTCTGCTCCACAACCTGGCGCTGGCCGTGCTGATTGGCGTTATCATTTCGGCGTTGGTGTTTGCGTGGGAAAACGCCCGTCGGATCAGGGCCCGGAAATACGTCGATCAGGCAGGCGTAAAACATTACGAACTCTATGGCCCGCTGTTCTTCGGCTCTGTAATGACGTTCCGGGAGAAATTCGACGTGGCAGGTGATCCCAAAGAAGTAATTATCGATTTCAAGGATAGCCGGGTGGCCGATATGTCGGGGATCGAAGCCCTTAGTAAATTGACCAGCAGCTACCAGCAGGCAGGCAAAACGATTCACCTCAAACACCTAAGCGACGACTGCCGACGCCTTCTAACAAACGCAGACAGCCTTATCGACGTCAACATCCTGGAAGACCCAGATTATGCCGTGCTGGCGGATGACTAGCGTCGTCAAAACGCTGCTAAAACCGGTATAAAGCCTATTTTTCGCTACAAGACAGTTGGCAATAACGCCTTCAAATAGTCACTAATCTCCTCCGCCGTGCTGCGGGCGGAGCGGCCAACGCCGATCAATGTAGCGGAGGCAAAGCCTGTCCAGGAGCCATAGCCAACCAGCCACAGGCCGGATTCTTGGATAGCTCTGGTTCCCTTGGTGGCAACCCGCCCGTCGGCGTCGACAAGGCCGAGCGAGCGCAGATAGTCAGTAGCGGGTTTGAAGCCCGTACACCAGATAATGGCGTCGATATCTTCGGTTCGGCCATCGGACCAGACAACACCTGTGCGGGTCAGGCGTGTAAACGGGCGAACACTCCTGAGAACGCCCCGACTACGGGCTTCCTGAACCGAAGGCACCATAACAATATCGCCAAGTCGGCCCGCAAACGTTGTTTCGCCCGACTGAGCTGCCTGGTACTGCTGGCTGGCCCGTTGGAATAACACGCGGCCATCGACGTCGTCGGGCAGGAACGTTGGTTCGGTAAGCGTTACCCAGGTCGTTTGCGCTACCCGCGAGATTTCGGCCAGAATTTGTGCACCGGAGTTTCCGCCCCCCACAATAAGCACCTTTTTCCCCGCCAGCGAATCAGGCGACTGATAGTGTGCCGAATGAATTTGCAGTCCTTCATAATCGGCCAGACCGGGGTAATCGGCCATATATGGGTGACTCCAGGAACCGGTTGCACTCACGACCACTTTTGTGCGCCACTCCCCCGCCGTTGTGCGAACCAGAAAACCCGTTTCGGTACGATCTACCTGCTCAACGGTTACGGATCTGTGAATAGGAAATTGATAGCGGGCTTCATACGCTCTCAGGTAGTCGATAACATGGTCGCGCGGAGGGAAATCGGTTGCCGACTGGACACCTGCGGGGCGGGGCATGGGCCAACCCGGCAGTGAGCTGGCTTCGGCCGGTGAAAATAGGCGCAATGAGTACCAACCGTGTACCCACGCCCCACCCGGCTGATCGCCCGCATCCAGGATCACGAACGGCCGATTGATCCGGCGCAGAAAATACCCCAGCGCCAGACCGCTCTGCCCGCCACCAATGACAACTATATCAGTTTCCATTTTCACATAGCAATTGCTGATTTACTCACTGGCTGATCCGTCCCGGTTCGCGAACGTTGGCTCCCGTACGCTTCTGAATGTCATCGCCAAGGTCAGCGCGGGCTTCTTCGGCAATTTTTTCCAGCCTGGCAACAACGTCGGGATGTTGCTCCCGAACGTCATAGCGCTCGCCGGGGTCACGGCGCAGATCGTACAACGCAGTCGAAAATTCATGGCTTTCTGTAGTGGGGCCGGGTTGTCCATTCTGCCCCGGCAGGAATCCTTCATAGGTACGGCCGGGGTGGGCGAACACGAGTTTCCATTCGCCCTGCCGAACAGCTTCGAGACTATTTTTACGGTAATAGTAGTAAAATTTATCCCGGGGTGTCACGGTGTTATCGCCCTTGAGGAGCGCAAGCCAGTCGACCCCGTCAATCCGCTGTTTGGGCAATCGGGCCCCACAGAGTTTGACTACCGTGGGCAAGATATCCAGGGCTGTCAGCAATTTGTTGCTCACCCTACCCGCTGGAACAACGCCCGGCCAACGCACCAGACATGGTACGCGGTGCCCACCCTCATACGAGGTTCCTTTGCCCTCTCTGAAACCACCCGACGAACCCGCATGGTCACCATAATTCAGCCAGGGACCGTTGTCGCTGATGAAAATGACGAGCGTATTTTTGTCAAGCCCTTGCTGTTTCAACTCGTTCATGATCTGCCCGACAGACCAGTCCAGTTCCATCAGCACATCACCGAAGATACCGCGTGCGCTCTTTCCTTTGAATTTCGCCGAAGCCGCCAGGGGAACATGTGGCAACGGATGGGGTACATATAGAAAAAATGGCTTTTTCTTGCGATTCCGAATAAAGGATACCGCTCGTTCCGTGATGGTTTCAGTTATTTTACCGGCATCGTCCAGATTCCTAATTTCCTGACCTGGCTCATTGCCGTCAATCCAGCGCAAAGGTGGATAATGTGCGGCAGCCTGATTGGGATGCAGTGGCCACATGTCGTGCGAATACGGTACGCCATAATAGTCATCGAAACCCTGTTGCAGCGGTAAAAATTGCTTGTTATCGCCCAAATGCCATTTCCCGAACATCCCCGTCGCATAACCACGCTCTTTGAGCAGATCGGCCAGGGTTTCTTCGTTTGGGTTCAGGCCAATGGGCGAGTTTGGACCCAGCGCCCCCGAAATGCCCAGCCGATTTGGGTAGCAACCCGTCAAAAGAGCCGCCCGCGACGCGCTACAAACGGCCTGAGCCGCCAGGAAGTTGGTGAAACGGGTTCCTTCAGCCGCCATTTTATCCAAATTCGGCGTGGTGTAATCCAGTGCACCGGTCACCGACAGATCACCATAGCCCAGATCGTCCATAAAAAACAGGACAACATTCGGGGGGACCGCAGGAACTGGTTTCTGGACCCAGGCCGTAATGAGCAGGCCAGCGCCCGCCAGCAGAAGAATACCAAATAAGAAACGAAGAAAACGGGTGAGCATCATCACATAAAACTAATTAAAGAATATAGTCTGTTTGCTATCGGAGATCAGGTTGCACCCAAATCCTAGAAGTCGACCTTCCTGCGCTTCTCTTTCACGTCTCCCTTGTGTTTTTTTGTGGCGATCCGTTCATCGACGGCTGACTTTGATGGTTTGGTCGCTTTGCGGGGTTTGGGCTTCTCGAACGCTTTTTCAATCAGCCGGTAAAATTTTTTGGTTACCTTCTCTTTGTTGGCCAGTTGCGTCCGCTCAGTCTGGTGCGTCAGCACTAACTCTCCTTCGGTAGTCAATTTACCGGCTAATTTTTCTTCCAGAACTGCCCGCTCTTCGTCCGTGAGCACCGTTGACTGGAGCACGTTGAACCGGAGTTCAGCCTTAGTTGCCACTTTGTTCACGTTCTGCCCACCGGCCCCACCACTGCGGGCAAATTGATACTGTAATTCGGGCTGTAAACGGGACGTATCCATACTTAATGAAGCTAATCTGTGGATTGAATAGAAAAACTACTGAATCGGCGAACAATCGGCACATGTGTCAGTTTTTCCCCAAAACTAATGGATTCAACGGTATGGCTCATCACGATCAGAAAATCGCCACCATGCTGGGCGATACGTTAACCGTACTGGGCGGTGGTTCGCCCTCAACCACAACCGATGAAGGTGTCAACCTGGTTAATCAATGGATCGGTACTGTTCGTTCCAATGCCTCTACGGAATGGGTTGCTGAACCCCTTCGAAAGCTTCGGGATGCCCTGACGGCCAACGATGTAAACGAAGTTGAACGGATCATGCGCGACCTTTCCGGTGTTGCCATCGACTTTGCGAACGATGGCGAAACGGGTGACTACAAAGAAGATTTGCAGAATCTATCAACCTCCCTAAAGGATTTTTCCCGGGGGCTGGCCAAGTAAAAAGCAGGATAACAAACCACATATAGAAGAAATTGGACCATGATTACTAAAGACCAAAATCAGATCTCGCTCATCGAAGAAACGGTCAATACGTTCGATGGGAATATTGACGAAACGACCGCCACCGACGGCCTGTCGCTTATTGATAAGTGGCTAACCCGGCTCAATGAGGCTGGCACGGAGAACACCGATACCATTACGGACATACTCGAACGACTGCGGCCCGAAATCGACACGGCGCAACGTTACAACCGGATAGATAACCAGCGGATTGCCAGCTTACTGCAGGAACTCATCGAGCAGACCCAAAAAGTAGCGGCTTTACCTGAAGCCAGTGCCGAGCAGGATGAGCTCTCGCAGTTGATCGCCACGCTCGAAAACCTGCACCACCAGGCAGTTAGCCTTATTGATTAAACAAAACAACCCATACAATGGCCATAAACCAACACGCGTCAAACTTAATCGATATAACCGCCAACGCTTTTAACGGCGACGTTATCAGCATTTCTCCAACGGATGGACTGTCACTCGTCGACAGTTGGATCAGCTTTCTGAAGGCTGACGGACAGGAAAATAACCCAATTACCAATCGCTTAACTGAGCTAAGGACAGAATTACAGGAGAGCAACCTCAACGGCGCTCATATTCAGGATATCCTCAACGATCTGGTCGGGCAGACGACAAAAGTGGCCGATTCGGCGGAAGCGGACAATAAACCAAGACTCACGACCTTAGCAGAAGCGTTGCAGGGGTTTAACCAGCACCTGAACTCACCGACGCCAATGACTAATCCCGACAGGCAGGCACCCATGACCAGCACCGTCGGGGGCGAATCGACAACCAGTGGCGCTGGAATTTCGGCAGTAGGCGCTACCGATGACGACCTGTCCAACCGGAATGGAGGGACCGTAAGTAGTGGCCCAACGACGGTGATGGATGCGGTGCCCGGTAATGCCCGACCTGCCGCCAGCGGCACTGCTTCAGATGAAAGCAGCAACGCGGGTGGTTTACAAACGGCTGGTGGCGACTCCTATTCTTCGGTTTCGGACGTAGCAGATGCTAGTGCGGGACGGATTGGCGGCATGGGCATTTCGGGTGGTGACAGCGATTCGGATTCCATCCAGTCTGGAGGTCGGTCGTCTTTGTAACGAAAGCAGAATCGTTGCCCGCTAGTCCTGAAGGCAGACATTTGCTGGCTTAGATCGGTTTTTCGTCTGGCTGGCCATGCCCTTCTGTCCGCTAAACAAACCGTCGCCAGACGGGTTATTTACAGAACAACAAATCACTAACAGGTTGACGTCCGTTCAGGCTCGGGCATTTTCGGCCTGTTATTAATCCATAAAGTGCTATGCCTTCTCATGCATTAGATCAACGGCTGTTTGAGCGAACAAACAGCCTTAGCGACGAAAATGATTCGATTCTTGGGTCGCCCCAGGATGGTGTCGAACTTATCGACGACTGGTTACGGGTGATTGCCGGCGATACCAGCACACAACTTATTGAAGAGCAATTAAAAGCACTTCGTAATGAGTTGACACGCGATGAACCCGATGAAGACCGTGTTCGGGGCTTGCTGAGAGACCTTGGCGACAATACGGCCCTTGTGGCGCAGGGGAGAAACGTTCAGGAGCAAACGGCCAACAAGCTGGATGACCTAGCCTTTACGCTGCGCTCGCTGGCAGGCATGTAAAAACGTCAATGCATATTACTAACCGTCCAAACCGATAAGATTTTAACAACTTTATTGGTTTATCAACATAAACGTCACGCTTAAATTGGCCCTTTCAGGATGCTAGGATCGAACAAGTTAGAAGAGAGCATGCTGAGCGATACGCTCAGTTTGTTTCGGGGTACCGACCCGGCCGATATATCAGCCGCCCAGGGCGTTATGTTAATTGATGGCTGGCTGCAGGCACTGGATGGCGACCCGAACATTGACCGGCTCAACGACAAGCTCAATGAGTTGCGCACGGTTCTCCAGTCGCCCCAGCCTGATGAACAGCACTTGCGAACGTTGCTAACAAATCTGGCCGACATCGCACAGGAAGTTGCCGAAGGACCAACCGCCGAGGGTACCTGGACGGGTGGGCTGGAGAGCTTGTCAAAAATTTTACGCAATTTGGGCGCCAGCGCATAGCTACGAGCGTCTGGCACTAGCCCGTAAAGACCATCACTCATTAAATTCACTACACAAAATGGAAGGAACAGGCACAACCCTTGAACACAGAATGCTTACCGATACCCTTGGCGCCTTTGGCGAAGAAAGCCTTGCTACGCTTTCGCCCGAACGGGGTATCTTATTGCTCGAAGGTTGGTTAAACGCACTCCCCGGCGATGTGGGTGCCGAACGTATTATGGCGGAGATTACTGCCCTCCGGGACCACCTGAAAACAGGCGATTTCGATCTGGAAAAGATACGGCATCTACTGCTCAGCATGGCCAGCCATACCTCTATTCTCTCGCATGAGCCTGTAGTTGATTCATCGACGGCCAGTCAGCTGGCCCAGTTGGCTCAGGCGCTGCGTAGTCTCAGTAACCGCTTCTAATATGTTTACACACGAAGAATCCTCAACGCTGCTCGACTCCACAATGGATATTCTGGAGGGCGATCTGGCCAGCCTAACGCCTGAAAGCGGCACTGGTATTATTGATCAATGGCTGGCTCAGTTGAACAAGGCCGAGAACACCAAAGACATTACCAGTACCTTAGAGCAAATAAAGGCACAGGCCGAAAAAAATCCGGCTGATATAGGGGAACTGGTTCAGCTATTGGAAACCCTGTCTACCCAAACTGTCGAATTTAGCACGAAGATGGGCCCGGAAGGCGACATCGCAACGCGTTTAGATGCATTGTCATCGGCACTACGATCGCTGGCCGGTCAGATGGGTAATCAGTAATAAATTTACTTAAATAGAATGGTTGTGTCGGTTACTCTCAAGCAACCGACACAACCATTCTATTTAAGAGCTTAGCATGAGCGGTTCAAAATACCGTTATCCTTATTTCAATCCGTTCCAGTAAATCAGCACATTCAGCGTAGCCCGGCCCGAGGCAATCAGGTCCAGATCACCGTCGCCATCGAGGTCAGCGGCCTGTAAATCCTCACACGCCATGCGCACGCTATCGTTAACTACATAACCCGCTACGGTTCCCTGCTCCTGTGGTTTAAATAACCGGATACCCACTTTCTTGTCGGCGTTGGGATTCCGCCATCCAGCCACAACCTGATCGCTGCCTATACCCAGAAAATCGCCACAAACCAGCGCATGTCCCTGACTAAGTATATCCGTCAGCACGCTGATCTGTTTTTCGGCTTCCCGGCTTTTTGTTTTTTTGAGACTGTAGTCGCCACTTTCCACCTGTAGCAAATTGCCGTGCATGGGTTGAATGGTCGCAATGCCTTTACCGTTATCCAACCGCCTGATTTCACCGATTCCCTCCACCCCCTTGGTCAACAAAGGCAGCGCATTGTTGGCCGATTCGGTTTCGACGGGCTGCCATTTCTTTTTCCGCCACTGGAATATATTGCCGCCTTCTTTACTGGCTACGATCAGGCCCGTGGCTGAGCCATTTTCGCCATCCTCCCAAACCTCAATATTATGGGTCAGGTGCATAGTCGAATCGACCAAGTAGCGTTTCCAGACAGCACGCGGGTCTTTCGAAAATTCATACCCCCAGATTCGGACGCCTTTACCCTCGCCGTTTTTGTTCCCCAGCCCGTGCAACGGAACAACGATCAACTGGTAGGAATCTTTCCCCACCTTAGCCCAACGCATCCGGTGCGTTGTCACTTCGTGCGGTAATCGAACGGGTGCCCAGGGTTGGGTGGGGTCTTGCGGACGCATGAGGTAAAAAACGGCGCCCGACTTTGTGCTGTCACTCGTTTCGGCCGGGTTCCAGCCCGCGCCAACAGCCACTTCTACCCGACCGTCGCCGTCCAGATCGCGGGCGGCAAGGCAAACGTTATCCTGAGGAGTCAGATTGGCCGCCATCACATGCCGTTGCCAGGCATCGGTCCGGTTGCCGGGGTTCCGATACCAGACAATCTCTTTCTGATCGGCCAGCAGAATATCGGGGCGACGGTCGCCATCAACATCGCCAATGGCGAGGCCATACCCAATGCTGATCTGATTATCGACCACCTGAATGGTAAAATTCAGGGCGTTCTCCCGGGTGGTATCCGGTTGCGCGATGACGGATGAGGCCGTTATACAGCCAAGAAAAAGAGCACGTTTCATAACGGTTGTTCTCATGTCTGACAAAGCCCGGTGGGTACAGCTTCTACCGACGCAGGCTAACCCGTTCGCCTAACTGCAGGACGCGATAGGGTGTGCCATACACTTGGCAGGCGTTCACAAAATCGGCCGGATCGGCCGTGTTAAACTCAAACAGATCGTAATGGTGCGGAATGACCAGCTTCGCCCCAATGTCGCGGCCAAGTCGGGCGGCTTCGTCGGGGTTCAGATTACCGGCCACCCGTCGTTCGGGTTTGTTGCCATTGATGGGCAGAAACGCCACATCGACGTCGAAAGGGCGCAGGATATCGACCATGCCGTCATACCAGAGCGTATCGCCGGAATGGTAAACCCGGTAAGGGCCTACCTCTACCACAAATCCCATGAATTTGCAACGCCCTTGGTCATCCCGCTCCAGGTCATTGTGTGCCGCCGGAACGCCATGAAAGATAAACTCACCAACGGCAACCTTTTGCCCGTCGGTCAGGCCAATGGGCTGGTTTTTGCCAAGCCCGTTGCCAAGCCGATCCAGCACAAACGAGCGGTTTGCTTCGGGAATGACAATGTGAATATTCCCGTTGGCCGCGAACAAAGGCACCAGAGTGTCGTAGTCCAAATGATCCGTATGGTTATGACTCGACGTAACCACATCCACCATGCCGAGGTGGCCAGGAAAAATGACCCGCTCGGACATACGAACGTGTGGTTTGTCGGTATGCGCATATTTCTCAGACAACGAATCCGACAGATACGGATCGAACAGCAGATGGTGTCCGTTGTACTGCAACAAAAAACCACTTTGCCCGAGCCACCAGCTATGTAACGCATTGGGTTCGTTGCGGGCCGATTCAATATCAGCCAGCAGGAAATCGTCTTTTTGAAAGGCTGGTTTTAGCATAAATCAAGGAAGAATGGACTTACAGTTTTGGCTCCCGTAACCCACTGATCCGGCCTAGAATCCAGTCCAATGCTCGGGCGGGCAACAGCCGGGGCAGTACCCAACCTGTCAGCTTACCCGGTACCAGTGCATAGCGAATGGCGGGCCGGGGTGTTTCGTGAATATCGACAATGTGCTTACCCAGATAGTCGACGGAAAACCCTTTATTTTCGGACTTTTCCACCTGTTTTAGAAAGCGATTTATAGCCGGAAAATAAGGTGTGTGGGCATATGGGCTCATGTCTGTTCCTTTGCCCCAGATCGGCGTTTTCACCGCTCCAGGGCCCACAATGATTACCTTGATTCCAAACAAAACCAGTTCCCGACGCAGGCTGTGCGATAATCCCTCTACCGCGTGTTTGGAACCCACGTAAGCCCCCATGAATGGAATGGCTACCTGCCCATTGACCGAGCTGATATTCTGAATGCGGCCCGGCTGAACGGGATGGTTATCCCGTGCGCCAAGTAAGGGCAAAAACGCCTGGGTAACCTGGATTAAACCCAGTACATTTACATCGAAATGGGCTCGGATCGTATCTATGGGCTGATCTTGTAGGGGGCCTCCAATGGCAATGCCTGCATTGTTGATGAGCCCTCCCAGCCCATTGTCCGCCAGTTGCTCGGCAAGAATACGGGCGGCTGTGGTGACGGCCTCACGGTCTGTCACGTCGAATAAGAGCGGGGTAAAGGACTCACCGAACTCATGCTGTAAGCGATCGGCATCCGACGGAGTTCGAACGCTGCCATAAACGGTGTAGCCCCGCTGGATAAAGTGCTTTGCGGCACCATAGCCAATGCCCGTCGAAACGCCGGTAATAAGGATGTTTTTACTAATGGGCTTCATGGTGTAAACATACCCATAATCCAGTTCAACAAACGCGCTCAAGTTGAGGTTATGCCTTTTAAACAGCGAAAGAATGAAACAGTGAAACAGCAAATTGCTGAGGCAGGCTTTTTCACGGCACTAATGGTTCACTCTTTCGCAGTTTCACTCTTTCCCTTTTAACAATGCAGGACATCGAACCTTTCTACGGCTGGGAAAAATACTATACCGCATCGGAGGACGAACGGTCTCCGTTCCACGATCGGGAGTATAACATGCAGCAGTATGAGAATAATATTTACGGCTATTACATCCATCCCCTCTGGGACGAAATAGGTTCCGAAACTCTTTATTGCAAGATCCTATTTGCCAATTATGACCGTCAGTTCGTCGTTATCGAACTCTTTGGTGAATGGAACGACACCCTGCATAACGACATCATGTACCTGAAGCGTCAGGTCATTGATCCACTTGTGCAGGAAGACATTAAGTATTTTATTCTCATCAGCGAGAACGTACTTAATTTTCACGGTTCCGACGACAGCTATTACGAGGAATGGTTTGAGGATGTTGAAGATGGCTGGATTGCGGCCATTCACTCGCCGGAGTTTATTGAACGGGAGTGGAAAAAATACCACCTCGACTATTACATAAACTTCGGCGGTACGCTCGACATTGAAAACTGGCGAACTCTAAAACCCGCCAGCTTATTCGAATTAGTCAATAGCCTGATTGTTCGACGGCTGGGCTGATAAAGAGAAACGAAGGAAGAGATTAACCAATATGCCTATTGTTTCCTGGGCCCTTTTGTATGTGTCCCTTTCCTTTCTTCCCATTCTTATTGCTTTTCCCTTCGTTTCTGGTCAATTTTCGCCTGTACATAAACCCTATAAGTCAGTCTATGGAAAGTAACGAAAAACGCATGGCTACTGAAGAGGTTCAGGCCGCCAAAGTAACCACTGCCGAAAAGCTGGAAGCCTTCAAAACAGAAGCGGGTCAGCACCTGGATGCAGCCAGCACGCAACTCGATGAGTTAAAAGATAAGCTGGTTGCTCAGGCGCAGGAATTCGGCAAAGACATTGATATTGATGGCATAAAAGCAAAGGCTACCGAGCATTTTGAAGCGGCCAAAGTGTCTACCGCCGAGAATCTGGCCAACCTGCAGGCCCAGGCCGAAACAGCCTTTGCCGCAGCGTCCGCCAAAGCCGACGAACTGTCGGATGTGGCCGAAGATAAGTTCGACGAACTGAAAGCCGAAGCAGCTGTTCAACTGGAAGCCGCCCAGGTGAAGCTGGATGAGCTGAAAGTTGAAGCGGCTCAACAACTGGAAGTCGCGAAAGAAAAAGCGAAAGGTATCTGGAATCAGCTGTTTGGCGAGTAATCTCTGGTCACTCCCATAAAAGCCAGCTCTCTCCTCAGCGGCTGGCTTTTATGGGAGTGACCGACCCGACATACTGCCATTTAAAGCGTTGTAGCTAAACGGTGGCCAGGCAGCTAATTACCGTTTATCGTAAGAATCAGGTATAGCCATGAACGTCAACCATTTTCTGTGAAGAAGTGAATATGTAGGCACAATTGGTTTCCACGGGCGAATAACTAAATTTGTGCTTCGTTGCCTCTTTCTTCTATCGTGGATTCTATTCGTGTTTTTGCTCCCGCCACCGTTGCGAACGTAGCTTGTGGATTTGATATTTTTGGATTTGCTGTTGATAACCCAGGCGACCAGATTGTTCTGACAACCAGCGATGAGCCGGGCGTTCGAATTACGGACATCATCGGTGACAATGGCCGTTTACCCCGCGAGGCAGCCCGTAATACGGCGGGCATTGCGATTCAGACCTATTTAAAACACATTGACCGTACGGATGTCGGCCTCGATATTGTGCTGCATAAGCAGATGCCGCTCGGCAGTGGGCTGGGGTCCAGCGCAGCCAGCGCTGTAGCCGGTGTTTTTGCTGTCAATGAATTGTTGGGGCGGCCGTTGCCAACGCTGAAGTTATTGCCCTTTGCCATGGAGGGCGAACGCATTGCCTGCGGCTCGGCCCACGCCGATAATGTAGGCCCCTCCCTGTTGGGCGGGTTTGTTGTGGTGCGCAGCTATAGCCCCCTGGATGTTATCAAGATCGAAACGCCAGCCACCTTGTTTTGCACGCTGGTTCACCCCGATATCGAGGTCAATACGAAAGATGCCCGTTTCATTCTGAAAAACGAAGTATCGTTAAAAAACACCATCATTCAGATGGGCAATGTAGCTGGCCTGATTGCCGGTTTAATGACCCCCGATTATAGCCTGATCAGCCGTTCGCTGGTTGATGTGATCATTGAGCCCGTACGCGCGATTCTGATTCCGGAATTTAACGAAGCCAAACAGGCCGCTTTAGATAATGGTGCCCTGGGATGCAGTATTTCAGGATCGGGGCCGTCCATGTTTGCTCTGAGTCGGGATGCCCAGACAGCTGAAAAAATCGGCGCAGCTATGCAACAGGCCTTCCTGTCTGTAGGCATCACCAGCGAAGCCTACGTATCGGAAATCAATCGGCAGGGGCCAAAAGTGTTGCCCAACTAAAGGGCCGTTCTGCCATTTCTGGAAAGTTGCGACTAGCTGCTGTAACTCAAGCTAGTCGCGTAACAACGAAATGTCTGTAGAACTCAGCCGAACTACCTTCCTTCGTGCCGTCAGGTACGTAACTAGGATATAGTACGTACCTGACGATACGAAAAACTAGAAAATCTTACTTTTTTAGCTACAAACAGGCAGTCGCTATGCGACTATAATTATCCCCAAGTCGCTTCACAGACATTCACCTGTCTACAACTTTCTTCTCACTAAGAAACTATTTGACTGACTATTTTGGTTAACAGGACAAACAGAACCATACAGACTTGTCTGTCCACAATCAATGACATCCGCAAACGTAAAACGCTCACTTGAAACGCCATCCGTCCGCCAGCGAATTTTGGATACGGCGAGCCGTTTGTTTTACCGACAGGGGTATAACTCAACAGGCATAAATCAACTCATTGAGGAAGCTGGCGTAGCTAAAGCTAGTTTATACCAGCATTTCAAAACAAAAGACGACATTCTTAAGGCCTATTTAATCGAAACCAGCCAGGCCTGGTTTGACCAGGTCGACAGGACAATAGGCGCTCACTCAACCACTAAAGAAAAAGTACTAGCTCTTTTTGACATGCTGCGTGACGTTTCAACCAATACCAATTTCCGAGGGTGTAACTTTCAGAATGCAGTGGTTGAACTGGCCATCGACGAAACCGATACCCGGCAGTTTATTCAAACCCATAAACGACGCATGCATCAGGTATTTGCCGATTTACTGGTTTCGGCCGGGCCCGATGTGGCCGAGGAAATAACGCTGCTTTTCGAAGGGGCTTTGATTACCAGCCAGCTTTATCAACGTCGAGAGCCAATCGATACGGCCTATGGCATCGTAAATCGGCTTCTCTAAAAATTTTTAGCTATAGTCAGACAGACTGTTCTGTATTTAATTAATACATTCACTAATTCAAAAAAGACCATGAGCACGATCGAAGAAGCAGATGATGAACGTCCTTTCGTAAACGAAGAATGTGGCGATACGATGTGGGATGCGGTATTGGCCGATCACGAAGCAAGACTAGCACAACAGAAACTACGCCTGGATATGAATCAACCCGTTGCCGATTTACCAGTAACTACGGAAAAACCCAATGCATCGTCTCATTAACCAGGATATTGTATCATGGCACACAATTATGCATCACTGGCATTTACCGCTCCCATTAAGGCCTTACAGGAGCGCTACGGAAGCCGTCAGACCTACGCCCGCGTTGAGAAACACACAACATTTGAAGGCCTGACCGTTAATGAAGCCAGCTTTATTGCCGATCGGGATAGCTTTTACATCGCCAGTTATGGCGAAAACGGGTTTCCATATATTCAGCACCGGGGCGGACCAAAGGGATTTCTGCATCTGATCGACAACACCACACTCGGATTTGTGGACTTCCGGGGTAACAAGCAATACATTTCGGTTGGCAATGTACTTACGCATCCACAGGTATCGCTCATCCTGGTTGATTATCCCCGGCAAGCTCGTTTGAAACTATATGCTGAAGCCGAAATCGTGGAATTGGCCGACCGGCCGGAGCTTTTCAGCCAGTTGGACCCAACCACTTACAAACACACACCCGAACGGATGATATTGCTACATGTGAAGGCCTTTGACTGGAACTGTCCGCAACATATTATTCCGCGCTATACAACCGAAGAAATCGAAGAAGCGCTGGCCCCCCAACGCGCCTACATCAAGCAACTGGAGGAGGAAATAGATCGGTTAAAGAGGGCAGCCTGATCGCCGTGAAGGCCATTGAGAGCGTAAGAAGAACTCCTCCGGGAACGAAGTATATTCGGACAAGTACATAGACAAAAACAAGCTTAACCGACGATTAGCCAGAGAAAGAGTTGCTTTTTCGGTAAAACGCTTGCTTCTTGTACGTATATCTTCTTTTCTTCATGTCAACAAAGCTACCGAACGCTCTTTCATCGGCCGATGTAACAGCGGAACCGACAGAATTTAAACGCTCCCTGAGTCTCCTCGACTCGACCCTTATTGTTTCCGGCTCGATGATCGGCTCCGGCGTTTTCATTGTTACAGCCGATATGGCCCGTAATTTGGGCTCTTCTGGCTGGCTCCTGATGCTGTGGGTATTGACGGGTATATTGACGGTAGCCGCAGCCCTTAGCTACGGTGAACTGGCAGGCATGATGCCCAAAGCAGGTGGACAGTATATTTATATTCAACGGGCGTTTGGCCACCTCACGGGCTTTGTGTATGGCTGGACGGTGTTCATGGTCATTCAGACCGGTACGATTGCGGCTGTAGCCGTGGCGTTCACCAAATATTCTGCCGTATTTATTCCCGCATTAAGCCCAGCCAACGTCTTGTTTTCCATTGGTCCGGTGAATGTCTCGGGCGGGTCGATATTCGCTATTTCGAGCCTAGTTTTGTTGACTTGGCTCAACAGCCGGGGCGTTCAGAGTGGAAAACTAATTCAGAACGTGTTTACGTCGGCCAAACTGATTGCCCTACTCGGGCTAATTGTCATTGGTATTACTATTGGGTTGAGTACGGGCTTGCTATCGACAAACCTGTCGAATGCCTGGGACGCCAGCACTACATCAGCAACGGGCGACGTGCTTCCCGTGGCAGGAATGGCCCTGATTCTGGCCTTCGGTACATCGATGATCGGTTCGCTGTTTTCGGCTGATGCCTGGAACAATGTTACCTTCATCGCGGGCGAAATCAAGAACCCACGTCGCAACATCCCGCTGGCGCTCTTCTTCGGCACATTGATCGTTACAACGATTTACTTTCTGGCCAACGTTTCCTACTTGTCCTTACTGCCGCTAAAGGGCCTTCCGACAGCCACCGATATTGTAGGCCGGGGCATTCAGTTTGCCGATGCCGATCGGGTGGCTACGGCAGCGGTCGAAACCGTTTTTGGTAACGTGGCAGTCGCTATTATGGCCGTCCTGATTATGATTTCAACCTTTGGGTGTAACAATGGCCTGATTCTGGCGGGTGCCCGGCTCTATTATGCCATGGCGAAAGATGGACTCTTTATCAAACAAGCGTCGCACCTGAACAAGAACTCGGTGCCGGGGCGGGCGCTGTGGCTGCAATGTATCTGGGCCTCCTTACTCTGCCTGTCGGGTAAGTATGGCGATTTGCTGGATTATTGCACGTTTGCGTCGTTGCTGTTCTACATCGTTACCATTGCCGGATTGTTTCGGCTTCGGCGTACGGAACCAAACGCCGAGCGGCCTTATCGGGCTTTCGGCTATCCTGTTGTGCCGGCCCTTTACATTATTGCGGGTGTAACAATCTGCGCCATTCTGCTTTATACCAAAACCTTCAACACGGGTATGGGCCTGCTCATTGCCGGCTTGGGCATACCCGTCTACTACTTCACGAAACGAGGCCAGCGAAACGTAGCTTGATTTCGTATTGGTCGTGGTGTCAGTTTTAAGAACCGCGCGGGCGGCCCCGCTGACACCACGGCGAACTTAACCTAACGGCTATGGTAAGAACCTACTTTTGGCGTAGAACATAACTCCCTATTTACTCAGCACAAGTAACTGACTTATATGCCCGTAACTATTCTCCGCACAAGCCGTTTGTGAGATAGACTCAACAACCGACGAATGGAGAATTTCCAAAAAAATGAGACCTTTCGCATGGAAACGTTCAGCGATGGCGTTTTTGCGATTGACATAACCCTCCTTACCTTTCAACTTAAAGCCCCAAGCCTTAAAGTTGCCACGTCCAACTACAATTTGGGCCACGCCTTGCTCCAGCAATGGCCAAACTACATTGCTTACTTTGTCAGCTTCACCACCATCTTCATTATCTGGTTGAATCACCACCGCATGTACAACGTTATCCGGCGCAGCGATGCCCGCTTCATGTTTTACAATGGACTGCTCCTTTTGCTGGTAAGTATTGTCCCCTTCACGACTTCACTCATTGCCGACTACCTGAATACGCCTGCCCACGAACTATCGGCCGCCATTTATATGCTGCTGTTTGCAGGCATATCCGGTACGCTACTCCGGATGTGGATGTATGCTACCCACAATTACCAGCTCCTTAAACGGCCAGCCGTCGATGTTCGAATCGTTTCCATCCGGACCAGTCTACTAATCAGTACGGTTACCTATACAGTCGTAGCGGGCCTGTCGTTTCTGGTCCCATTCCTGAGCTTTCTGGTTGGCCTGGTGATGGTTGTTTACCTGGCCCTACTGAAATATCACCGCGAAAAAGTCGTTTAATACATAGGACTACTATGGTATTCAATCACACCTTTCGTTTCGTATGGGCAGGGCTGCTTCTGATCAGTTTTAGCGCCTGCACAGGGGTTGGCCCAACGGCAAACTTATTTCGCTCATCGTCGCCCCATGAGCAGTATGGACAATCACTTAAAGAAGCAAAGCTCGAACGGACAGCGCTTGGTATCGACTGGCTTTCGGCTGGTGAACGAGCTCTCCGCGACTCGCTTAAAATCACAATTCCGTACCGGGAAAGTGGCTATTTTTCGGCCAACAAAGCCTTTGCCGTTGGATACAGGCTGGATGCCCAGCGGGGCGATCGATTTTTAATACGCGTCGAGACGCAGGGGCAGAAAGAAACCCAGGTCTTTATTGATGTATTTGCCCTGGAATCCCGCAACAAAACCAGCCTCATTGCGGCATCAAAGGCTGATACGAATGTGCTGGCCTGGGAGCCCCGACGGACCCAGACGTACCTGATTCGGGTTCAGCCCGAACTACTGCGAACGGGTCAATATACGATTACCGTTACGCGCGAACCCGCTTTGAGCTTTCCGGTCAAAGGCCGCGATAGCCGACAGATCAGTAGCTTCTTCGGCGTTGCCCGCGATGGTGGTCGTCGTCGGCATGAAGGCGTCGATATTTTTGCGCCCAAAGGGACGCCCGCGTTAGCCGCGGTAGACGGCATTATTTCGGGGGTTGGCACCAGCAAGTTGGGTGGCAACGTCGCTTTTCTGACAGACATTGACCGGAATATCCGGCTTTATTACGCCCATTTGGACCGCTGGAATGTCAAGAATGGCCAGCACGTATCCATTGGCGATACGGTAGGGTTTGTTGGCAATACGGGCAATGCCCGGACGACAGGCCCGCACCTTCATTTCGGCATTTATGGCTTTACAGACGGTGCCACAGATCCGTTACCCTTCATTCGTCTGGGACGCGGACCAGCGCGGCAGTCGCTGCTTTCGGCGTCTCGCCTGGGTGACTCTGTCCGTATCTCGGCCGCCCGGTCTGTGGTACGGCTAGCCCCCACCAGCGACTCCCCCATTGTTCGTGAACTACCGAAAGCATCGGCCCTGACCATTGTCGGCGGCACCGAAACCTGGCTGCGGGTTGAGTTGCCCGATGGCCTGACCGGCTACGTCATGAGCAATGCGACTGAAGTAGAAAAGCGGCCTCTTCGGCGGTTGGTTTTATCATCGCCCCGCCCCCTGCTCGACGCAGCTCATAGCCAGGCGGCCGCTATGAAAACACTTCCGACCGGTGCGGCTGTTGACGTATTGGCTACGGCCAGTTCATTCCAGCTGGTTCGGGATCCCGACGGTCAGACAGGCTGGCTCCCCACGAGTGAGGCCCCTTGAGTCAATAAAAAAGCCTGCCGCGTGGCAGGCTTTTTTTAGCACTTCTCAAAAAACAGCTAACACTTACGCTGCTGATTTCAAGCCTTTTACTTTCACCAGAGCTTCTTCCAGCAATGAAAGTTGCTTTTGTAAGTCTTCTTTTATGTAAGCAGGGATGTGATCCTTTTCGATAGCATCTTTATAGGATTCCACAGCCGCGTTTTCGCCAAACTCAACGGAGCTTAATACCGTTTCTTTATCTTTTCCCGTCAGCGCTGACTTAATGTCAATCCAGGCACGGTGAAGTTTACTCGATACATCCGTAGATGTCGCGTCTGATACGGCTAGGCCATCAATCCGTACAATATGTTCAGCTAGTTGACTACGGAAATTTTGGCTTTGAATAACGTAATGCCGGAACAGGTCATCTAACTGGGCATCTTCGGTATCGTCAATTGCCTTTTCGTACCCTTGAATACGGTCATTGTTTATTTTGACCAGTTCATTTAGATCGTCAACAATTTCTTTATTCGTAATCATAGTAGTCTAGTTTGTATAGTTTGTGAACTCCCTATTACAACTACGTGTAAGACCGATTGTTTGCCAATAAGCAAGAGTTTAGCAACAAACGGATGGTGTCTGCTTACGGAAAGAGCGCAGGCACCATCCGAAATTCAGCGGGTGTACGACCCGTCTGTTTTCGGAAAAAACGCACAAAATACGACGGGTCGCTGAAGCCCAGAAGAAACGTAATTTCCTTTATCGACTGCGTGGTATGGGTCAGTAACCGCTGCGCTTCAATGACCAGCCGTTCCTGCCATAACTGACTGGCCGTTTTGCCAACAATGTGCTGACAGATGTAATTGAGGTAGTTGGGCGTCAAATTCATCTGATCGGCATAGGCACGCACTTCCCGAACGGTCAGAAACTGTTGTTCCAGCAGTTCTTCATACTGCCGGAGCCGGTCATACAGGTGTGTGTCGGGACCAATTCGCTGTTCGTGATACAACCGGCTGGCTGCTTCCAGCAGAATGTGAACGAATGATAAAAACACCTCCGACCGACTGGGCAACCTAGCCTCGTATTCCTGATACGCATACGAAAACAGGTCACGAAAAAAGTCCAGTTGCGGAACTGAAGACACAAGCGGCTGGTGCTGGTGCGAATGAAAGAAAGGATACTGATGCAACCGATTGCCAAACCGCCCTTTAAAAAAGTTAGCGTCAAAGAATAGATTGTATCCTTTCGTATCGGCCGATAGCTCCCAACTATGAACCTGGCCCGGCGTCAGAAAATAAAGCTGATTGGGTTCAATCGTGTATGTTCTGAAGTCGATCGTATGCGTACCGGTTCCCTGCCCGATCCACATAACCAGGTAAAAGGTATGCGCATGGGAATTATCGATCCCTTTCACTTCCTGAACCAGGCGTTCCAGCCGGGTCATGTAAAAAGACTCATCGGGCTCGTGGCGCGGAAATGAATGAAGCTGGTAAACGGGAACGGGCGAATCAGCAACGGTGTGATCATGTTTCATAGAACCGCTTTGGCTGATGGTTACCGTAGTAAACGGATACTAGGGCTTGTTCATGCCAAACCTTATAATTTTGTCGTAGTCACACTGCGTAGGCGCACTCTGGAGCCGGCTTCAAAATTGTACTGGCTTGCGGGGCTGCCAAGAGAAAGTTGCGAAATAACCCCATCCCAACCCGACAGTTGACTAGTGTTTATTTCGTAAGTCCTGAACTGGCCATCGCCCACAATGGGAAAATCAACGTATCGACCGGCCGTTTCCATGAAGTCGATTTCATCAGGTTTCCGCCAGGAGAGTCGGGCAACTGTACCTTTTGTTTGAAAAGCAGCCTCTATGTATAGTTTAGGGACATTTTCGGCATACCAAAAATTCAGCGGACTGGCAATCCGGAAGTTCGCATCGCGGGTGTTCTGACGAGCCCAGGTTACATTCAGTTCATTCTGGATAGGCCAGCCTTTGTCGGTCGTATTGGTGTAGAACCATCCCTGCCGATCATTCACAAACTTGTAATTGGGTGCCGATGGCGGCCGGGGCTGGCTGTAAACATACTGACGAATATCCGTTAACGAACCCAGAATGAGTGTGTATTCGAATTCATACTGCCCATTGTGATCAACCAGCAGAAACTCTTCGCTGTTCATATAGCCCGATGATTGATCGAACTCACCACCCACTTTGGGCAGACCAAATGCGGCCGTTCTGAAGCGCACCTGGCCGGGTTTATAAAGACCTACTCCCCGGCCCTTCGTGTTCAGCAGAGCGGCCCAGTTTTCGGTAGCATACCGGTTTGTCATGTTCCGATCCGAAAATTCGGAAACAGCATCATTCGTAAACGGTTTCAGGCCATTATAGGTAATCATCCGGTCATAAGGACCATTCAAATAGACACAGGGGAATTCCTGTGTACGAGCCTCATATTGGGTTGTATCGGCCCGATTGACAACGATACGGCAACGCACATGCACGGCATTATCTTTAATCGTTACCCAATGCTCAAACGTACACTCGGCGGGTTCATTCAGCAGCGGCCAGATGTGCGGTATCGACTTGACATACAGCTCATTGTTCGTTTGCTGATAACTAACAATCTGGGCTGGGTTCAGAAAATAATCACCAGCCTGAACCGGGTTCCATCCGAGGTATTTCCACTGCTCAACGGGTTGTTTTCCATTCTGGACATAATAAATCGGACCAGAATATATTGCCGTCTGGATCTGGCGGCCTAAATCGGGGTTATTCACCATATTTTCACTGCTTCCCGCTTCGGCCAGGTACGTAATGGCGCCCCCCATGTTCAGGTCAATACCGACCCGAAGTTTGTCATTGTCGAGAAACAGCCGTCGTTGAGTAGAGGGCTGTGGTTGACCCGGTAGCCCACCCGAAGGCGGATTGACAACCGGGGGCGCGTTGGGGGTCGTAGAGGGATAGTCGCGAACGCAGGTAACTGCCAGACAACTGACCAGAACGTATATGAACAGGTAATAAGGACGAATCATAAGTGGGATGTACGAAAAACATACGTAATCAAAAATAGACCACTTGTCGCCTATTTCCAACAATAGTTATCAAATGGAGTCAGGAAGTCATCCATATGGAATTGATTTATAAAGAAAGCATTATTTTTTTACGAATACCCTGTTCCTTTCCTGTGTATACGCTACTTTTGCAAGATTTTTGGGTATCCGTCTGCGACCTATTAATCTTCGTTGTGTTCATTAACTAGTCACTAGTTTTTAGTCAATCGGGTGTACCGGGCCACTGGTTCTCCAGATCGCCGGACCGGTTCATTTTCCTACTGAAAAATGCCTAAAAATACCAACATTCGCTCCGTTCTTATTATTGGCTCAGGCCCCATCGTGATTGGCCAGGCGTGTGAATTCGATTATGCTGGCTCACAGGCCGCCCGGTCTATCCGGGAAGAAGGCATCGAAGTGTCATTGATCAACTCCAATCCGGCTACGATCATGACCGATCCGATCAACGCCGATTATGTATACCTGCTGCCCCTCGAGAAAAAATCCATCGTTGAAATTCTGGAAAAACACCAGAAAATGGGCAAACCCATCGACGCAGTATTGCCAACGATGGGTGGCCAAACGGCGCTGAACCTGGCTATCGACTGCGAGAAAGCAGGGGTTTGGAAAAAATATGGTGTGGCAATCATCGGTGTCGACATTAAAGCCATCGAGACCACCGAAGACCGGGAGAAATTCCGGTTACTGATGCTGCAACTTGGCGCGGGCGTTTGTAAGGGTCGTACGGCCCGCTCGTTTCTGGAAGGCAAAGAAATTGCCCAGGAAATTGGCTTCCCGCTCGTGATCCGGCCGTCGTTTACACTCGGTGGAACGGGGGGCGGATTTGTGAATAAGCCCGAAGATTTCGACAAAGCGCTTACCAATGGCCTGCATGCGTCGCCCGTTCATGAAGTACTCGTGGAACAGAGCGTAATGGGCTGGAAAGAATATGAACTGGAGTTGCTGCGCGATAACAACGGCAACTTTGTCATTATCTGCTCCATTGAGAACTTTGACCCAATGGGGATCCATACCGGCGACAGCATAACGGTCGCTCCGGCTATGACGTTGCCCGATACGTTGTACCAAAAAATGCGCGACCTGTCCATTCGGGTCATGAGCGGTATTGGGCAGTTTGCGGGCGGCTGTAACATTCAGTTCTCGGTCAATCCACAAACCGACGACATCATCGTTATCGAAGTAAACCCACGGGTTAGCCGGTCATCGGCGCTGGCATCGAAAGCAACGGGCTATCCGATTGCGAAGATTGCCGCCAAAATGGCCATCGGCTACAACCTCGACGAGTTGACCAATCCCATTACGGGCACGACCTCGGCGTTCTTCGAACCGGCGATCGACTATGTGATTGTGAAAGTACCCCGCTGGAACTTCGACAAGTTTCCGGGTGCCGACCGGTCGCTGGGGCTGCAAATGAAGTCCGTTGGTGAAACGATGGGCATTGGCCGGAATTTTCAGGAAGCCCTGCAAAAAGCCTGTCAGTCGCTCGAAATTCGTCGCAATGGCCTGGGTGCCGACGGCCACGAACTGACCGACCGTAACGCCCTGACTGAAAGCCTGCAACATCCGAGCTGGAACCGGTTATTCCATATTTACGATGCCTTTAAGGCGGGCATGTCTTTCCGGACCATTCAGCAGCTCACCCGCATCGACCCCTGGTTCCTGCATCAGATCGAAGAGTTGATCGAGCTGGAACGCGAAATCCAGCAGTACGACCTGGACGATATGCCACCCGAACTCCTTCGGACAGCCAAGCAAAAGGGCTATGCTGATCGGCAGCTGGCGCACTTGCTGCAGGTAAAAGAAAGCAAGATTTATAACTACCGCCAGGCGCACAATATTCGCCGGGTGTATAAATGTGTGGATACCTGTGCCGCCGAATTTGAGGCCAAAACGCCTTATTATTATTCGACGTTCAATAACCAGGTGCCCATCACGACAGACCATGCCGAGCCTGTATCGGATCTGCCGGGCAACGAGTCGATCCGCAGCAATCGCAAAAAAGTAGTTATTCTGGGCTCTGGCCCTAACCGCATCGGGCAGGGTATCGAGTTCGATTACTCCTGCGTGCATGGCGTACTGGCCGCCAAAGAGGCTGGCTATGAAACGATCATGATTAACTGTAATCCTGAAACCGTTTCTACCGATCCCGACATTGCCGATAAACTGTATTTTGAACCGGTGTTCTGGGAGCACGTTCATGCCATCATCATGCATGAACAGCCAGAGGGCGTTATTGTGCAGCTGGGCGGCCAGACGGCGCTGAAAATGGCCGAGAAATTAACCCGTTATGGTATCAAAATCATTGGTACCAGTTGGGAAGCACTCGACCTGGCCGAAGATCGGGGCCATTTTTCGGAAATGCTGCAAAAGCTCGATATTCCCTATCCGAAATTCGGAACGGTTCGCGAGTCAGAAGCCGCCATCGAACTATCGCGTGAGCTAGGCTTCCCACTGCTGGTGCGGCCAAGTTACGTACTCGGTGGTCAGAACATGAAAATCGTGATCAACGAGAACGAGCTGGAGCAGCATGTGATGAAAATTTTGCAGGACATTCCTGACAATAACATTCTGCTCGACCACTTCCTCGAAAACGCCATTGAGGCCGAAGCCGACGCGATCTGCGATGGGGAAGACGTGTACATCATCGGCATCATGGAGCACATCGAACCAGCGGGTATACACTCCGGCGACTCCTATGCCGTGCTACCCACCTTCGATCTGAGCGACAACGTGATCCGGCAAATTGAAGAGCACACCCGTAAAATCGCTATTGCGCTTAAGACGGTTGGGCTGATCAACATTCAGTTTGCGATCAAAAATGAGGTGGTCTACATCATTGAAGCCAACCCCCGCGCCAGCCGTACTGTACCGTTTATTTGCAAGGCGTATCAGGAGCCCTATGTAAACTACGCGACGAAGGTGATGCTGGGAGATAAAAAGGTGAAGGATTTTGATTTCAAACCCGTCAAAAAAGGGTACGCGATCAAGATTCCGGTGTTCTCATTCAGCAAATTCCCGAACGTGAACAAGGAACTCGGTCCCGAAATGAAATCGACCGGTGAAGGCATTTATTTCATCGATGACCTCACCGACGATTACTTCCAGAAAGTCTACTCCGAACGGAATCTGTACTTGAGCCGGTAAGTAAGGGCTGTATGTATTAAAGTTGTTGTGCCATGTTTATCCAGACATGGCACAACTGTTTTCAAGGCCGATGTTTTATTGCGATTTGCGTTTATAAGACAGATATTTACGTTATACTTCTAGAATTGTTGACCTATGACTACTTTATCTGTTGAGTTGGATGATAAACTCGCTCGCGAGTTGAAGCAGATTTCTGAGTCATTACAGACTAGTGAAATTGATCTTATCAAAAAAGCAGTTGATAACTTTTTGCGTCAGCAACGGATGGATCAGATTCGCATCGAAGTAAAACCATATCTGGAATCGGCTGGCTTTTTAACCGAAGAAGATATTTACAAAGAAATTTCATAGTATACTCTCTATTGGTATCTTTGTATACTAACCGAATTCGTCAAAGGGGCTGGCTGATTCAAGCTATTTATCCTACTTTTCTATATGGAAACGCCCCTGCGTTTACCTGCCTCAACGTTAGTTGTCTTCGATACGAACGTTCTTCTTTCTGCTTTCATTTTCAAGAAATTTTCTGGTGAAGTATATCAGTATTGCACTGAACGGTATTTACTTTATACTTCCGAATGGATGCTTACAGAATTATCCCGGAAGTTAGAAAGCAAAAAGTTTAAGTTGCCTTTAACACTTCAAAAGTTAATCCTTGAGCAGGTATCTAAAGATGCTCGACTCGTCATTCCGACAAATGATTTACCAATAAACTCCCGAGATCCTGATGATAATAATGTACTACAAGTAGCTTTGTTTGTAAAAGCAAACTTCATCATCACTGGCGATCGTGACTTGCTGGACTTAAAAGAAGTTGGAGGTGTAACGATTATAAATCCTTCTGATTTTTACCAGCGCTATATTGCTTAAGATGATTACTTCCAGAAAGTCTACTCCGAACGGAATCTGTACTTGAGCCGGTAGGAAAGTCTAGCAAAAAGGAGGCCACTTTATGAGCGGCCTCCTTTTTTATCCTAAATATAGTATGACTTAGAAGGGTTTCTTGCCGATTAGCTTTTTAACAAGCTCTTTAGCCAATACGGGAAGCGTAAAGTTGTGGCTCACGGCATACCGGAAATTGCCCGTGTTGATCGTTTCAATAGGCTTCCCATTTTCACTGTGTTGCACCACCTTGCCCGTGGCAATGTTGACTACGTGCCGCAGGTTAAAGTTTTTAGAGAACATATCCGAAAAACGCGGAGAGTAATACATGCAGCCCTCAAAATAGTAATGCGTCACCTGCGACCAGCGGGTCACGTTGCCTCCTGTAATGGGCATGCCGCCATGAATCAAGTTCGATGACCAGATTAGCACATCCCCTTTTTTCATATGGATTTCCTGGCGCTCGTAGCCTTTAGCTGCCATAAACTCCTCCACAAAATCCTCATATTTAGGGTATTCAGCGTAGTTGCCCTGCGCTTCTATGCCCAGATCGAAGTAGTTGAACTCTTCCTGGCGGTGCGAACGTGGATAATAAAACAGTGGGCCATTTTCAGCCGATGTTTCCTCAAGGGCCACCCAGACACCACACATGAATCGGGCGGGTGTACAGCTAAAATGAATACTATCTGAGTGAGCACGCTGCTGGGTGCCAAACTTGAAATTGAGCGTTTGAAAAGGAATAGGCTCCCGGTCGTAAAGAAGGCGCAGCACATCGAAAATACCAGGTTGCGAGGCTAATTCGCGGACTGTACTATACTTTTTCCAAAGGTCCTGATGCCGTGCAGGTTCTTCGCCAACGTTATCCGGATACTCACCTTTAATCTCCTGAAGCGCTCGGTCAATCAGTTCATGGCTCACCTGCTGAGGCAGCACAACAAAACCTTCCCGGTTATAGTGAGTAACCAGGTCCCGCTGCTCGGGAGTGAGACTGTGTTTTACTAGGAGATCGTCAAAAAACGGGGATTCGACCCAAGGCAGGTTCATCCGCTCGGCCACAGAAATGTTCTTCATTGCTTTTTAGTAATGGTTGATAGATAGCATGTAAAAGAAAAGCACTCAAAATTTCTGCGTTGAGTAAAGTTACCGTTTTCATATTTTGGCTCGGGTCAGTTTACAAAGTGACACGGTTTGTTACCAAACAGACATTTATCATCAGTAAAACAGCGAAGTTGAAGCTATTATGCCTTGATAATGAACGAATAACAGGCCTAATTTATCGAAAAGATTTCTTCAAAAACAATAGTGTCTCACTAGTATATATTAGACGGATCATTTCTATATTATTTCATTTATCTGGCCGTACATCTCCCTTTAGTATATTGAAATATATTCGTCCATACCTACAGCGATCATGCTGGCTGCTGGGCACTATAAATCGTATCCCATGTATTGGTAATGTAAAAAAACGGCCCCCTTCGTCACTGACGAAGGGGGCCGTTGCCGTTGAGTAAACCGTAACCGACTTAGAATCCTAAACCAAGTGCGAATCCGCGAATGATCGGATTGCCGGGTAACGATGGACCAGCCGACGCTGAGCCATTCGTTAAGTTGATTGTATACAGCATGGTCGAGCCATTGGAGCGCAGCAAGGCATAGGCCGTACCCGATGTGCCCCCAATATCGAAACCATTAGCTCCCTCAGCGGCAACGCCCAGCGGCCCTACAGGCACAAGCGTACCATTGTTTGGCGGAACCTGAGTAAAGAGCCGGGCCGGGCTCATGCTGGTTTCAATATTATACAGCGTCGTCGTTGTAGCACCAGCGAAGTTGTTGGAGTAAGCCGAAGCCGTTACCGTTGGTGTACCTGGATTCAAAGGGCCATCGACAGAAGCCACAGCAGCATTAGTTGGGTCAAGACGCAGATTTTGACCTGAGTTTGTAATCACCCGAATCCGGTCAACCGTTGGGTTAAAGTCAAAGCCAACGTCGTTACCAACAAGCAGCGTACTCAATGGGCCCGATCCGACCAGGGCGGCTGCTCCACTCGATGTATTGAGCGTATACAGACGGCTGGTGCTACCAATCGCATACAATTGACCGTTAACAGGCCGGAAGTCAATCCCAAACAGCGTTTCGCCAGGCTGAACGCCTGTAATCGGTTTGGCGATGGGTGACGGGCTGAGTGGATTGAAAATCAACAGGTTACCCGACCCATCCAGTGCATACGCAACGGGTTCAGTTGGAATAGCCAGACCGATGATTGTGCCAGGCAGGTTACCGAGTTTTTGCAAACGGCCCGTCGACAAATTGATCTGTTGCAGTTCGGAGCTGCCGTTGAAGGTTACAGCAACCAGCCCCTGCGAATTGTCGGAAGGTGAAATATCGAAACCAGCAGCACCCGTAATGTCCAGTCCCAGCGGACCAACATCCGTTAAGGTGCCGTTGTTGGGCGGATTCTGAATGTAAAGCCGATCCGTGGCGGGGTCGATGTCATACAGCGTGGTGGTTGTCGATCCTGCCCGGTTGTTGGTATAGGCTACTTCTGAGACCATAACCCCCGCTACCCCATTGATGGCCCCATCGACAGCCGCAACGGTTCCTGTTTCGGGGTTCAGGCGCAGATCCTGTCCGGTATTGGTCACAAGCCGAATCCGGTCAACGGTTGGATTGAAATCAAGGGCGACTACACTTCCGGTAACGGCGGGTGTAAATGGTCCTGTACCTATCGGGCGGGCTTCGGCGGTTGTTGTATTAATAACAAATAGACGACTCATGTTACTGACCCCGTAGAGCTGTCCTGTAGCCGGGCGGAAATCAATGGCCATGATGCGCTCACCATTCATAAGGCCAGCGCCCATAATGGTCGTTGTGGCCAGTGGCGCATTGGGATTTCGGATGGCCAACCGTACCAGTTGGTTGGCATCATTCAGGGCATAAACCGTGGCATCGGGAACATTGCCCGGATCGGGTGGCAGGCGGTGATCCTGGCAGGCGCTGAGCGTTAATAAGGAGCCAAATACCAGCATACCCGCAACCGTCCGAAGCCGTTTTTTGTAAAGCGTAGTCATAGTCTTTCTCGTTGAAAAATAGTAGGGGAAATTCGTACAGATAACTGCACGTAACTATACGCTAATACGCTCGATATGGATTTCCGGAATTAAAAAGAAATTAAAAAATCTTCAAATAAATACGTTTTATAACCCAATTCGGGCTCAGTTCGAATACTTATTGGCTCACTTACCACATTTTCTTTACACTTACGTAGCTGGCAAAGCTATTGGGCATCAGCTCGCCCCGGTCGAGCGCAAACGTTGTGGTGAGGATGGTTCCTGGAAATTTGGGCACGACCCATTGCGCAGCCAGGTAAGTAGATAGCTGGTGAAATACGTCGGGATACGGTTGTTTGTATGACCCGAAATTACGGCTGTAAGACGCGCGCATCGTGAGCGTTGGTCCGCGACGAAAAGCCCCGGTAGCGCCTGCATACCAGGCCACAACCCGGTTGTTCGGATAGTAGCCATTCCCCGCGTAGCCATTGCCGATAGCCGGTGCCAGGTCGGAGCGGGGCATGATGAAGGGCGTGCCAATGGTGCGCCCCCGATACGACCAGCCCTGAGTATATTGGCTATGGTTAAAGTAGTTATCGGCTCCCTGATACCGGGCCGCCGGATCGAAGGTTAGTCCACTCTGATTGGTGGTCGTCAACCACTCGAGAACGACGCGCTGGAACTGAAACCGGGCGATGGTCTTCTGTCGATTCAGAAAACGAAGAC
Organism: Spirosoma horti; assembly: GCF_054776595.1. Classification (NCBI taxonomy): domain Bacteria; kingdom Pseudomonadati; phylum Bacteroidota; class Cytophagia; order Cytophagales; family Cytophagaceae; genus Spirosoma; species Spirosoma horti. The sequence continues at coordinate 382,501 of NZ_BAAHBQ010000002.1, read as the reverse complement.
CGGTTAGGCCATCCGGCACATTCTGCAGGGCAAGCCCCGATGCATCGTCGTACATGTGCTGATGATACAGCAACCAGTTAGCCTTGTCACCTTTCCATTCCAGGGCCAGATCGTAGCTTCCAACATGATTACCCAGGCGGTTAGTCCCATCAAAATCTGTAAATCGGTCATTTTCCAGCGCATCGGGATAGCGGCCCGTCACAAGCGATAAATAATCCTGAAACGACGTCGACAAGCTGCCATTTACGGCCAGTGGCGTCCCAATTAAATAAGCGGCATGACCGCCCCACTGTACCTGATGATTCAGTCCGCCATAAATCTGGATGCGCCAGTTTGGCTTGCCTATTCGGCCATACAGGTATTTTTGATGGAGATAGCTTCCTTGTATATAGGAGTCGATCAACCAGCCGTGTGCATAGCCTGCGCGGATGGCAATCAGTTTTTTGGTAAACCCCAGCGGGACAAAATCCGGCGTATGCAGCTGTATTTTAGGGAACGGCATTGCGTTTCCCGACCAGGCGACAAAGCCTGATGTGAGTGTTGTATCGCCCAACCCGACCACTTCGCGCCGATTACCTCCGTATAATTCCAGGTATTTGAAGCGCACCTTCACGTAGGCATCCGGCAGCAGGACCGCCGGGTTATTATTCGTTGGCTGGGGACCAACATTTGCCACGGCATAAAGACCAAACCCCCAGTCGAAACGGGATTTGCCTTTTCTGACCGAATCTGGTCTGGTTTTATACGCCCGCATCACACTAATCCGAGCTGTTGCAAACGACCCTCCGACCGGCGTGGTATTGTATTGATTGGCCCGCAACCAAAACGGGTTTTGTGGTGATGATGTAGCTAATCCTCCAATTTCAGCCGAATACCGCACGATGCCAGGCGAGCGCTGCTGAGCCTGAACAAGCGACGTGTTCACTAAAAAGAGGGTAATAAAAAAGTATAATGGGCGCATATAGTATCAATTCGGTAAAACTATAGTCTCAACAGGCAAACAAACATACGCCATCCTACCCGAATGAGTTTGCTTACCAAATTGTATGTTTCTTAAAACATCTGGGCCTTGATTTTAATTATTATATATGAAACAATCTTAGCGCATGAACATACCCTCTACTACGCTTAATAATGGTGTCGAAATGCCTCTGCTGGGGCTTGGTGTTTATACGCCAAGTCACAATGATGAAGTACAGTCGGCCATCGAATGGGCGCTTGAAGCCGGCTGCCGGTTAATTGATACGGCAGCAGCTTACGGCAACGAGCGGGAGGTAGCCAATGCCATTCGGTCGAGCGGCATTCCCCGAAGCGATATTTTTATTACGACAAAAGTATGGAATGAAGATCAGGGGTATAATCGGACGCTGCGCGCCTTCAACCGGAGTCTGGAACGCCTGGGAATCGATGCCGTCGATTTATACCTGATCCACTGGCCAATAAAAGAACACCGGCACGACACCTGGAAAGCATTGGAGAAAATTTACTCTGAAGGAAGAGCCCGCGCTATTGGCGTTTCGAATCACTACCCCGCTCACCTGGATGAGTTGTTAACGGAAGCCCAGATCATACCGGCGGTCAACCAGATCGAGTTGAGCCCTTATTCGTATCTACCCGAAGTGCTTGATTATCATCGGAAGAAAAACATCCAGACCGAAGGATACGCTCCCCTGGTACGGGGTCAGAAACAGAACGACCCAAGACTTGTCGAGCTAGCCGAAAAATATGGTAAGTCAACCTACCAGCTTCTCATCCGGTGGTCGTTGCAACACGGAGTTGTTACGATTCCCAAATCCGTAAAGCGTGAACGTATCCAGGAAAATTTCGACGTACTCGACTTTACTATTTCGGAGGAAGATATGGCGTTATTAGACACGTTTTATGACAACACACGCGTCGCCGACGATCCGCGCAACATACTCTAAGTCTAATTTCTAACGACTTGCGGTTGGTGGTGGACCACACACTCAACGGGCAGTTGCTCCTGTAGCAGATCGCCCAGCGCCTGTAATCCCCATTCCTCGCAGCGACGATGTCCAACGGCAATAACCGCAATGCCGGTCTCATCGACCGCCTGCTGACCCGGTTTTCGATAGGCACCTGTCAGGTATAGATGCGCCCCCCGCTCAGCAGCTTCACGAACGAGCGCATCGGTCATGGCCCCAACAACGGCAATTCTGGAGTTAGTGGTCCGCCAAATGGACGAACTATGACCAGCTTCGGCCCGGTCATAACCACCGAACAGGGTTTTCACACAGTCGAGCCAATAGTCGAATTCCTGTTCCACCACATCGACCAGCATGCCGATAGGGCGTTCAGGTATGGCCGCTTTCCCGTTGGCGGCTTCCTGTTTGTAGCCCAGTTGTTCCGGCTTACCCAATCCCTCTAATTGTTCGAACAAATGCGTGTTATACCCAATTGTCAGCGCTTCATCGAAGGGCAAGTGATGGCTTAACACACCGACCCCAGGCGGCAACTGCGCTAGATTGAGTTGCCAGGGACGGTGTAACCATAGAGCGTCTAAATCCTGCTCGGCTACCCATTTTGCCAGATCAGGAAAGGGTTCAAGGGCTAGCCCTATCCGCTGAACAGGCTGTTCGGACGGCTGATAAACGCCCCCTCTTTCGTCGGTGGGAAAGCGGTGAACAGCCAACTCATCGTCAAGGAATTTAGCGATATGTGTAATGGTAGGAATTGCGGAGTTCATCATTACCTAACTTGTCTTCTGCCAGATAGTTTTGGCCAATGGCCACGCAGGCTGAAATTTGTCCGCTCTGTACGGTAATGAACGCAACGTGTCCGCTTACGTACATTGCAGCAAAGCAAGACAAAATACAATATTCTCATTATCAATGCATTATCTCATTGGCATACTTATTGGCATAAGGTAAGAGAACGTATAAATCACTCAAACAACACCTTACGACAATGAACAATCCATTGACTTCCGCTTTCGCCAAGACTTTCGTCGCCTTCTTTTTATTGAGCAGCACCAGCCTCCTGGCGAACCCAACTGCACCGACTAAACCAGCTACATTTGATGCCAGTGTTTACGTCAATAAGGCCAACAGGATTCGTCTGGCCGTAGAAAAAACAACGGCCGAGTCATTAACCATTACCTTACGGCAGGCTGGTGAAAACGTTCCGGTCTTCATGCGGCAAATTGGCAAGAAACAAACCAAAGCGGCCATTCAGCTGAATGTGGATGAACTGGCTGATGGCACCTATGAACTGGAGATTACCTCCGCTTCGGGCCGTATTGTTAAGCAAGTGAATTTGCAGGCTGCTACACCGGTAATGACTAGTGAACGCCTGTTAGCGATTCAGTAGCACAGCGTTAAACACAAAGAAGCCCGATTCGTCAGCAGTGATGAGTCGGGCTTGTTTGTGTTTAACGTACTCTCTATCCTAAATCAGCCTGCCTGACAGAGCCCCTGTATTCTGGTTAACCGTACCGTATCCTTACTTCGTTTCTGTTGCCCTAAACTCGTTCGTTTAGCCTGTGTTGATGCCTAAACTCCGTCTTTAAACCAAAGGCCGAGTCAGGCGAGGTAATTATTCCAATCAACTAACGAACTCATTTCGATGCAACAGGTAATCAGACAATATGCGCTTGAAGACTCCGGCGGAGGTAGCCAAAGCAGGCTACGAAGCGCTGATGGCCGACAAAAATAAGGTAGCCCCCGGTTTATCGGCCAAGTTGCAGGCTACCTCCGGCTATCTGCTGCCCGATGCGGTGAATGCACAGAATATCCGTAACCTGATGAAAGACCGCAATGACGTAGCACAGGATAAGAGAATGACCATCACAATGGCCCTGGCTGTGGGCGCAGCCCTGCTGGGTGGCTGGTGGCTCCTGTCACGCAACCGGACCAACGGCGTGATCGATGCTTACGAAAAAGCGAAAGTCAGAACCAAAGCCGTCTTTTGCCGGCTTCGAAACGTTGTAACCCATTCCGGAAGTACCGATAGACCCGGGGTTGGTGACGGATTTTCAACGAGCACGTCCAGCTCGTCTTCGAAGAGGGCTTCTGCCCTTTCGTTTTTAGCGGCTATACTGGAAATATTACTGACTAGTCATAAAGAAGTCCTGGATTCAGTTGTTGACTTATATAAACTTGCTGAAGCTGGGCGTTCATCAGGCGCTGCATTTGCTGCCAGATAGTATCCTAGGATTGTTCCTGCAAAAATCCATCGACAGATTTCCAGTCAATTTCGTACCGACCATTGATCGCTAACTCGATGGCTTTTTCAAAGGCTTGTGGTGTTTCGCCAATCAGAACCGGCCCGCGGCCACCGTAGTCCCGCACCACATCGCGAATGGGCGTTGACACAACCGGCAAACCCGCCGACAGGTATTCCGGTGTTTTGGTTGGGCTGATATACCGAGTAGCTTCATTGATGGCAAATGGCATCATGGCGACCTGCCAGTTGCCAAAATAGGCAGGCAGATCGCAGTAGTTTTTCATACCCAGGTAATGCAGATTATGCCTCTGCGGCAGCGTGGCCGGATCAATTTTCACAACAGGCCCCAGCATAATGAACTGCCAGTCGGGCCGGTTTCTGGCCACTTCGCCTAGCAGGTGCAGGTCGACCCGTTCATCAATCACACCACAAAATCCAATTCGGGGACCAGCAATTTCCCGCTGATCGTCGGGGTCAGGCATATCACCCCGGCCCGGCGAAAAATGCCCGAAGTCAATGCAGCTTGGAAAGGCAAATACCTGCGGATGTCGGTTTTGTTTAGCTTCGAATAAGCTATAGCCACCGGTATACACCAGATCGGCTTTCTTCATCAGGCTGGCTTCTTGGGTCAATAATAAAGGCGAAGCGCCAGCAAAAGCAGCCAACTGATCCATGCAGTCGTAGACAGTCAGGCGGGACTTCAAGTGATCCGTAAAACGAAGGGCCATTGGTGTATAATACCAGGCAATAAAATCGGTGAGCCGTTCCTGCTCTAAAAGCTGATCGACCAGCTGGCGCTGTAATTCAACGGCGACCTGGTCGTCGACACCGTGCAGCAAGTGAGGCACCACCACCCGAATCCGATCCGTAACGGACCGAATCTCCAGCCGAAGCTGGCCACTCCAGACAGGCTCTTCTACATACCAGACCCGCCACTGTTTGCTGGCCCGGCTTAATAAATGCTGCGGACGCTGATAGACAAAATCCCAGCGCAGGTGCGAAAAACAAACCAGGTCCTGAACCTCGCCGGGACCACTAAACGCGTAGGCGGTCAGGGTATTTTTTATATTGGCTCTTTCCGACTGGCGTTGTAAGGTGCTATTCGTTGCGGACTTGTGGTTGATATAGTTCATTAGCTGTTCGTTAGGCCAGTGGCCCGTCACCTACCCTGAGACGGCGCTATTCCGACGTGTTCGTGGGTGTTGAACTGGCCAGCGGCTCTCCTTATCCGTCAATCAAGGCAATTGGTGAGCAAACGGCCCCAGCAGTCCATTGCCTCACTCCCATCAAAAATTGTCGGACATACCCAACTGGCGGGTGTTGAGCAAGCCTAACCAATGAACGGGTCGTAGAGTGTAGCCTCGGGGGCTGGTAGAGCAACAAGAAGCCTACCGGGTTCCATCACCAGTCGAATCGGGTTGTCCGCAGTAAGCACAACAAGGGCGGCTCGCCGAAGAACCATCCCGAGGAGCTCAGTCGATAAACGTTAACAACGCATGACCTATCTGAAACGAAGCGTCTGGGCCGTGTTGCTCGGTTTTCTGACTAGCTGTAAAAGCGGTATTCGGGATATTGATTTTGAAAGCAAGCAATTTACGGCAACCTACAATGTCGATTCGACCAGCGGGGTAGATACCTCGAGTTTAGCCGACCTGCTGGATTCCAAAGCCATTTACAGCTTCAGCAAAGGCGGTAAAGGCACGAATCACATCCAGATGGGTATGGTATCGAAAGACACACCGTTCACCTGGAAAGTGGAGGGCGATAGCCTTCGTATCAATAACACGCCCTATGCCGTGCAGAAACAGGATGAGGGCTTTATGCTTAAGTCGGACTCAGCCAAAATCATCCTGAGCCAACAGCCCTAGACTGGAAGCGACGTTCAGTTAGATGCCTGATAACTACGTATCAACGCGCCTGACGGAGCGGCATGACGCCCTGCTTTTCATTGATCGAACAACGGCACTCACGTCCCTGACTGTACAGCCGAAAGCCTGCAAAGAACATAGCGATGCACCCGTTGGCCCCTATGCATTCATCAATGACTGCCGTGGCTCAGGGAGTGGTAAAAAAGTCTTTTTCGCTCTGCCAGGTTGGAAAGTGGTCGCGTAGTGACTGAATGCCTATAGACAATGACCTCAGTATGTATAAATAGATGATCCTTAGGCAGCTATAGGCGTGTCGAATGGCTGATTGAGTGATAACCAGTACTGGCAGGTAGACTCCATTAAACGCCGGAGCGATTCGTAGTCCAGTGGTTTTCTCAAAAATGAATTGGCCCCCAACCGATACCCCTGTTGAACGTCTTCCGGACTAGCATTGGCGCTTATCATTACTACGGGCACTACATGCCAGTTTGGGTGCTGTTTAAGCAACTGTAGGGTTTGATAGCCGTCCCGATTGGGCATATGCCGATCCAGTAAAATCAACGCGGGGCGCTCAAGACTCCGGAGCACATGATACGCCAGAGCATTCCCACTCTCAAACAAACGAAGTTGATAGTCGGGCATGTGCCGGGCGAAAATGCCCTGTACCAAAAACCGGTAGTCATAGGCATCATCAACGAGATACACTTCCTTTGGATTAGTCATGAGTTAGCTATCAACCAGAATTTGTATAAGAAGGCAACTCCCGGGAACTACATGCTCTTTCTATAAAAAGGGGAAGTTAGGTAGTGGTCCTCCGCTGCCAGATAGGTAGACTTTCTGCTTGCACCTGCCGGTGGTTATGCTCGTGATGCAACAAACACGGGCAGAACTATGGAAGAATACAGCGGTAGAATGGACGGTGATATGGCGCTACCCGATATAGATAGTACCCGTGACGATCCGTGAACCAGCGATGATCTGGGCACAGAGGCCAATCTGGACGATGGAAGCTGACCGTAAGCTCTAGTTGAGTTCCCGGCCAGTGTCTGGCTACCTCTCAGGTGCTATTTGACCTAGTACGTAGATCGGTTGAGCGGTTGTTTTTTCCATTTCCAACCTCTTCCTAAAAAATGAGGAGGTTGGAAATGGTCGACCAACTTGAGTACTTATTAGTTTCGGTAGCTGTTTTGTGAGTTGGTAAACTTTCGTTCGAGCTGATGTTTTAGCTTACCTGTTACGATATGGAGCATCGTGTCCCAGTTGTCGCCCTCCTCTTCGGCAAAGGCACCGGTGCCCGGCACGCCATAGTTGATTCGCAGTGATTTCTCATTGGGGCCACCGTGGGCTTCTACCCGCAGAAACACATCTGCCGTAATCAGATCTCCACTGTAATAGCGCCGAAGTTTTATCAACGCCTGGGCTATCCTATCCCGGAAGCCATCATCGACTGTAATGTTGACCGCATTTATATTCAAACGCACATCGTCTAATCCTTTCTCCTGGCTCATTTCTGTTTGCGTTATGGTTTACTAAACAGGTGAACTAACGCTGATACGAGTAAGCCGTCAGCGAAAAACCAACGTAAATGAGGTAATGGTGTTCTTATCGGCTAATTCATTCAACAACAATTATGGGCTGTTGATTACGCGGTGGATACGAAGCAGCAGGAGTTATCCATGATGAGTAGTATTAACTGCCCCGTTACATTCGCCCGTTTTATGAGCCATTCGTAGCCTAAATCAGCGGCTATTGCCTCGTTTTCTGACGTTACCAGTGCTACGTACAACACTTGCAACCGTCAGCGTTACGGTGTTCACATACCGGCCGTGGCAGGGCGGGAGCCGTATCGGTCACAGGCCGGCCCATCCCCAAAGATTCCAGGAATAGCTTATGTGAAATGGATAAGCCAGACCATACGAGTAGCTGATCCGCCCTGACATTCAACGAAATCAGGTCCATAAGCGGGTATTTGTTGGAAACTAACCCGACCTACGTTACTTTGTCTTATGATCCGACCCCTGTACCGTTTAGTCATTGGCTGGCTCCTGCTATTGAGTGCCTTCACCACCACCGCGCAGATCATCGTGATAGAAAATTACTCTACCGCTGATATTGTGAATCAGGATCCGTGGCGCTTCCGGGCGGGCGATAGCCTCGATTGGGCCAGCCCTGCTTATAATAACCGTCACTGGGAGAAGATGAATCCCCACGTTAGCCTCATCGAAAATAAGGCACTTTGGAAAACAGGTCGGGGCTGGTTCCGGAAAACGATCCGCTTTCGGAAGCCAAATAAGGACAGCTTAACGCTGACCGTACAGCAGTTTGGCACATCAACCTTGTATCTGGATGGCCGGCTACTGGCTACTCTACGGCCTTTCAAGTTCGATTCAGGTGGTTCGCAACGGCTTGTTGAATTCGTCCCATTGCGGATTACGGATACAAATCAGCACGTGCTAGCCGTACGTTATGCCTTTCGCCGTGATCCTCTGATTGGGAATACCGTGCGAAAAATACCGCTCGAGATACGATTTCAACCCCGCGACCGGGCGGCTGTCGAGCTGCTAAGAAATCAGAACAGATCAGCCGCTCTGGAGTATGTGGTGGTCGGTATTTTCGGGGTACTAAGCCTACTGCATTTCCTGTTTTACAGGGCAAATCCAACCCAACGAGTGAATCTGATACTGTCCCTGACGATGCTGGCGTTTTTACTAATTTTCCTGATTGATCAGGTCAACAGTGATACGGGCACACTGACTCTTGATTCAGTCATGTTATCCGTTTCCAGCGTATTTGTCAATCTGGCACTGGGACTGCTCTTGTTGTCGGTTTATACCTATCTCGGCCGACGGCTGGGCCGGGTTTTCTGGGGCATAATTGCCCTGCTTACGGCGATCGTCATTTATAACATTTTTATCAGCTCCTTACCTGAAGGCAGTGGCGGAATGCAGTTTTTGATCGTACTGATCGAGTATAGCCGGGTAAGCTGGCTGGCAAAACGCCGGAACCCGGACCCGGATGCCCGTTTGCCCTGGAATTCACTTAAATTTTCCCTTTATACGATACTAGCCATTGCGGTACTTGGCGTTTCAGGGAGTTTACTGACTAATTTCTCCGATATCACTCCTGCAGCAGACTGGTTCACCATTCCAATTGTACTGCTTGGCTTAGTGGCGCTATTCAGCGTTCCAATTGGCCTGTCCTTTTCGCTCGTAAGCGACTATGCACGCACCTACCAGGCCCTACGGCAACAGTTCGACACCGTAAGCCGACTGTCGGCGCAAACGCTGGCTCAGGAGCAGGAAAAACAGTTGCTGTTGGCGACTCAAAACGAAAGGCTGGAGCAGCAGGTAGCCGATCGCACAGCCGAATTAAGCCAATCCCTAACAGAACTGCGCGAAACCCAAACGCAGCTGATCCAGCGCGAAAAACTGGCCAGTCTGGGTGAATTGACGGCGGGTATTGCTCACGAAATTCAGAACCCTCTGAATTTCGTGAATAACTTCTCCGAGGTATCGAGTGAACTGGTTGCTGAACTCACCGAGGAAGCCGACAACCCAACTCGTGATCGGGAGCTGGAAGCCGAATTATTAGCTGACCTGCGTCAGAATCTCGGGAAGATAACCCATCATGGCCAACGCGCGTCATCCATCGTTAAGGGTATGCTCGAACATAGCCGCAGCATTACGGGGGAAAGGCATCCCACTGATCTGAACGCTCTCGCGGAGGAATACCTCAAATTAGCCTACCACGCCATTCGCACCAAAACACCTGGCTTCGAAGCTCATATACATATGGATCTGTCCGCTGATCTTGGCCTGATCTCCATCGTTTCTCAGGAAATCGGACGGGTATTATTGAATTTATTCAGTAACGCCTTTTATGCCCTTCACAAGCGACAACAAACTACCGAGTCAGGCTACAAACCCACGCTGTGGATAAGTACAAAACGAACTGCGACGAGTATTGAACTGCACGTGCGCGACAACGGAACGGGAATTCCCAAGGAGGCACGACCGAAGGTATTTCAGCCTTTTTTTACAACCAAACCCAGCGGAGAGGGCACCGGTCTGGGACTCTCCTTAAGTTATGATATCATTACGAAAGGCTACGGCGGCACCGTAGCCCTGGAAACGGAGGAAGGTAGTTTTACAGAATTTACCATTATCCTCCCGACTACCGGACCAAGCATGGTGCTTTAGGTAAACGACTAGTACTTAAGTTATTCTGATAAGTTTCACTAAAAAGCCAGCCTCAGGGACAGTATAGGTATCGGAATTACGTTTATTCAGCAACTGCCATTGGATGCGCCCCGCTGGAGATCTGTTTTGACGCTATTTACAGAAAAATCAAGTCCAGACTTTAGCACCGCCAAAGCCGCTGACTCAATTACTTTTCCGTCAGCTGGTCCGTGCCATACCGCAGGACGATCTTGGTTGGAATACCTTTCAGGCCGGCCTTGTTGATCGCCACCGCTTCCAGATTGTTTAGCCCTTCGGTCAGATTAGCCGGGTATCGCCCCTTGGTATCGACCTCCAGGAGCTTGCCATTCAGACGCACCTCGTAGTGGTCGAACCAGGGCATGTTGTGTAGTAGAGAAAGGGTGAGATTAGGTACCGGTGCAAACTCAGCCATGTGCCGCTTGTATTGCCCGTCGGTACGAATATTGTATTTCTTATTAATCTCCGAAAAACGGGATCCTTGTTGAAAAGCAAAGCTGATGCTCACCCGATTCATGTCAAAATAAAAGTCGTCGGGATTTTTGGTGAACACCATATTGCCCGATGCCTGGCCCTGAAACGTGAGGTAAGGAGCCATTCCGTCGAGCATCAGCGCCAGCGACTGTTTCTGATTCTGATAGCGATAACCCGCGTTGATAAAGCCAAAGTACTGCTGTTGAAATCCCTTGTACTCCTGCTGGTAGGCCGCTAGATCCAGCTTCCGTTTAGTGGCGTACTTCTGGGTTGGCAGAAATGAAATCTCATCATATTTGCCCTGCTTGTAGAGTTTATATATGTCGTAATAGTTGAGATACTCGCCCTTGTGCTGCACATATATACTGAACTGGGGATCGACAAAAATCCACTTCTGAAGAGAGTTGCACCAGACCTCCGTGGCCACATGGCCCATACCAAAACCGCCATAGGCGACATTGGGCGTTGTCAGGCCGAGCGACCGCGAGACAAAGCCGAAGCTCTTCAAAGCATCGCTTAGCACGCCCCCATATTCAACGCATCGGTAGCGATTACCATCCCGCGCCGACAGAACGATCTGATATGAATTGAGCGAGTCAGGGGCTTCGTTATTGCCATCATGATCCCACTGGCTACTAACCCAGTTCAATAGTTCGATGATGAGCTGCTGATCGTTTAAACCAGCAACGTTAACGTCTTTTTCAATGAGCGCTTTCAGATCGGCATATTCTTTCTTGCTGATGTCATCGGGGTAATTCAGGTAGTCGACCTTGTTGTTGAGCAGGTAATTATTGCTTTCCAGCACGGTAACTTTTTTTATAGTGCTAACCGTTTCCTTAATTGTTTTTTCAATCCTGGTCAGCGTTGTTTTCCACTCAGGTGTTCCGCGCAGACTGGCAAAATCGGGGTCTTCATTGATGTGGCTCAGGTTGGTATAGCCATCATCCACCGCTTTGGTGAGCGTGGTCAGGGCTTCCTTTTTTTTCCCGCCCAACGCGAAACAGCAAGCGGCATTGTAATAGTCCTGCACCTGTAGAAATAATGTGGCGGCCTTATCGAATTGTTTGTTTTGATAAGCGACTTCTGCCTGCTTGCCTACATCATTTTGAGCAATGGCCAGTTGAGTCAGGAATAGCCATACGAAAAGTAAAAAAGATGTTTTCATTCGTGTCATCGGATATGTGTATGCTTTGTCAGGAAGATGCGCGAATGGCTAGGTAAGTTGCATCTAAAAAGGCATAAATCATGAACACCTACTACACCATCTTCTCTATATCATACGTTTACCGGCAGATTATTTCACATCAACGGCTAAGGCTTACCCTACGTTGAGGGGTACCCAATAGCGCCGACAAAGAGAGTCCTCACGAGCCCGTTTCGCAACTTGAATGAAGAATTACTTTTTCCCATTTTCACCGCGAACATCATTGAGTGACCTACGTTGACCAACTAGTTATCCACAAATTACGCCCCAACCCTGTGGATAACATCTAATTTAAGCGGCATAATGTTGGTAACTGCTCCGGAGAGGCTCTGAACTGGTCATAAATCCGTTCGACAGCCTACTTTTCAATCTGTGAGTAGGCATGTAAAAATCGCATCTCGTTCCTGTGTAAACGGCTCGGCACACCGGTCCGCTAACAGATTTAGGGGTGCAGCGATCCAACGTGTCGATACGTGTTTATGAGCACGCCCGTCGAGGTAACCTTCGTGCTTACCAAAGCGAGTTCGCGCGGGTCAGCACTATCCGAAAAAAAGCGTTTGCCCCGGCCAAGCAAGACTGGGTAAACCAGTAGCACAACCTCGTCGACCAATCCTTGTTCAAGCAACGCAGACGTCAGCGTTGAACTTCCCCAAACGATCAGGTCAGGGCCGTCCGTTGACTTGAGGTCGCGGATACCCACCAGACTGTCCGCACCCAAATCTCCGACCGGGGCCCATTCGAGGCTGTCCGGCCGGTGGGTCGCAACGTATTTGGTCGCAGCATTCAGCGCGTTCGCTATCGGACTATTCCCAACTTTGGGCCAGTAATCGGCCCACAAATCATAGGTACGGCGGCCGAGCAATAGATCGAAGTGGCTGCCTTGTGCTTCCAGGACGGCCTCTAGTCCAGCCGGAGTTCGATAAGGTGCCGTCCAGTCGCCATATGCGAAGTCTTCGCTGTCTTCGTGCTGGATCACACCGTCTAATGAGATATGTTCCAAAATTCTGACCTTCCTCATTTTGATTGCTATTCATGTAGGGTTTTCACAAAGTTAAACTGGACGGGGTACAGGCATGAGGGGCAATCCTGACAAAATGAGAGCGTTTTGTGACCATGTGAATAAATTAGCCCGGAAGCTAACTCCCGGGCTATGCATTACTGTAGCTGTTTTCTTCTGACTTAAGCGTTTCTTAACTGATAAAGATTTCGCTGCAAACGCGTTATTTCCTTCCGGCAATAAACTAACTGATCCGTTGGCGCATGCGCGTCCTGTAAATCATCCAGTAACTGAAACCATTCACTCAGATGCTCTTCAGTTAGTGCGATCAAATCTTTATGAGGGTGAATTGACAGCGTTTGGTTGATTCGTCGAGTGTCCATGATAAAAAAATTTTGGGTAATAACCAGAATAGCAAGTAGCGGCCTTCAACCCAGATCAGGAGAAACCCTGACCAATATGTTTAATTTTCTATGCTAATAATCCTATTAACAATCAAAACCTTGTTTGTTCTTACAAATTCGTTGAGGTTGAGAATTATATTTTTCAGCTGCTGCCTACGCGTCACATCAATGCCTGAAATAACCAGTTTAAGTGTAATGAACTAAACAACCAAAATCTAGGCAGCTTACCCACCTTCCTTTTCATTAGCTTCTCATTATCAAACGTTTATTATAAACTATAAATCATTTCGAAGCCCACTTTCTCATTATTTTTCAGTCCAATCAACAAACTCAACGGGAAACAGTAAAGCCTACATTACAAGTTAAAGAATGGTGGGGTACGACAGCCGTCGTCTGCTTAGATGGCGGCTGTTTTTATACCTGACCCGTATCCTCACAAAAAAATACCTGCTTTCTGCTCAGCTTTTATTCCCTGATGACTAGCTAAAAAAACGTTTAAGATCTAGCTAAAAATAGATGGTGAATCACTCATCACTCTACAGAGTCTATCTAATATATTTATTTTTTCAAATTATTAGAAACCATATTGTTTACAATTAATTATTTTCATTAACTTTATTTCATCAAAACATTGATAGGGTAGTATATTAGTGTGGCTAGGATTATAAAAGCCCATCCATATTGTGGATGGGCTTTTTAGAACATGTTTTCAGTACGAACTACATTGCTATAGGCCGATCGCCGAACATAATGCTTTAATAAGCTATTGACTGGTAACTGATTAGGTTTAAAAAGAGGAAGGTTAAACAAGACTGGGCGCTGCCCGGTCTTTGTTTTTTGGTACCCTCGTCTGTTTTCAAAAGCAGGCTTACTTCGTTCAGATTATGGCAGCGTGGCGACTAATTCTTATTTTTGCTTCATGCAACTGAGCACAGAACATCAGGAATTAATTAATTTCTTCGCCAATCGTCCATTACCTTCTGGGCCTCAACATGTTAATGCATATAGTGTTTTTCTGAACCTGCCCAACGCGGTGGAAGCGCAGCTCAAGCAATTACGCAGTGACGTTGACGCATCAAGAAAGTCAGCTGTGATTATATTACGGGAAATTCAGGAATGGGTAGTAGCTCAGCCGCCCTTGGCATAATTCACGTAAAACAGGCTGGCTGATAGCTTTAACCGTAAAGCCCCATCAATGCTGACAGGGCTTTATCGTTTGAAAATAGTCGAGCGAAGTAAGGGCAAGATGAGACTACCTTGTTTCTGAACCCTTACTTAAGGTTATCCGATTGGCTCTTAGCCAGATCTTTGCGGACCTTTTCAGCCGCGGCCAAATCGACCAGTGTAATATTGGCTCTCTTCCTAAGTGTCGGTGAAGCCGTCAGTATTTCGGTAGCCATCTGAATAAGTAGCGCTGCAGTTGCCTGCCCATTGCTCTTTCGGCGGGTAGCCCGACGAGCCGACTGGTCAGGTGTATGGGCCAGTGGCTTAGACAATTGAAAATACTCCATTTCTTCGCTTAAATCTGTTGTTTACGTTCCTGTATATAGAACAAAAAAAACGGTATTTTCAGCACAGAAACGGGCATTTTTTGTCCATTAATTAGGCTAATTTGCCTGCCTAGAGCCAATAAATAATTGTTGACTTATTTTCCTGTACAGCTGTGAAATACAGCACAGAGAAAGCTTCTGAATGAGCATATGCCCTCGTACTACACGACGGTTAGCTCAACATTTACTTCACCGAACTACACCCGGCTACAGGTTTCGTTAACTACTAAGTCTCTCTTAACAAGTATTTATCAACAAAAAAACCCGCTAAGCAGAACTCAGGCGGGTTTACTTATTTCATTCTTTTTAATTTTTCGACCAAATATAACTATAAGTTTATTCCATCGAAATAAGACCAACATGATTAGTTATTTTAATAGGTTATTTTTTACATTTGTATAGTGTGTAATGTGAAAATATAGGACTAGTATCTTCTTTAGTTATTAAAACAGAAGTTTCTCATTTATATCAATCGAAATTATACTATTAAATCAAAATCCAGTTGCACAAGTCTACCGTAAATACATTCGAATTACAGCAAGTTATGCGGTATATCGCTGTTTTTACGCTGTTTGACATTCCTATAGCCAGAGGATTTACCTCCGAAGAGGAGGCTATGCACTGTCTTGAGAGAGCGAGTAGTGACGCGGACTCATCGCCCGTAGGGCTTTACAATGTGGATTCGGGCGCTGTTACCTTCGACGAGCAAGAGGAGTTCTCGTCAGCAGATATGAATAGGGAGTTGATCATACGATTGGCTCAATCTTATCTTGAGCGTATCGTATAAGGCTATACTTAATTCAGTGAATAAATAGCTAGATCAGGGCTCGCTTAATGACCAGATCCGGATTTGCCCGCTCATAGTCGTCAATATAGGTCATACCAAGATCCGTCAGTTCATAGCAGGTAGTCTCACTGGGGCTTTCATCACTTGCCTTAATCAGACCAACACTAACAAGCCCCATGATGTAGTAACTAATCATCATGCGATCAAAACTCGTTTGTTTCTCAAGCTGACTGCAGGTTGCACAGCTATATGTAGCGGTAAGTATGCTATATTGCGCAAACGTAATAATCATAGTCTTGCTAATTATTTATGAAATTGCCCCCTCTAAAACGTATTGAAACGTCAATCTGACATTAAAAACGGTGGCGGCAAAAATGGATAAAGGAAGGGCTACGTTATGCTAACTAACGAAATTTAAAGGGCTAGGTAGTCAAAGTGTACACACATCTTAGCGAATGGCCCATAGGTTTACTATACATGGATAATCGTAAATACCCTATCGGACCGTTTGCCAGCCAGGACAGCTATTCGGATGATCAGATGGCTCACATCATTGATGTGATCGAAGCCAGCCCATTAGCGTACCGGCAAGTTGTAGAGGGCTTATCGAATCGCGAGTTAGCCAAAACGTATCGGGAAGGAAGCTGGACCGTACAGCAACTCATTCATCATGTGAGCGACATCAGCTTCCTGCATTTTCTGCGGATGAAACAAGCGTTGACCAACCCTGATTATGGGGTAGCCACCATGATCAATATGGACGGGTGGGCCAACACGCCCGACGGAATCAATGCCCCGATCAGCGACTCGCTCAATCTGTTTGAAGGTGTTCATCGTCGGTACGCGTACCTGGCTAAATCCCTGACACCAGCCATGTTAGCCGTTAGCTATTACCATCCGACCCGTCAACTACACTTCAATCAGGCACAAGCCCTGGCCATATCGGCCTGGCATGTGCAGCATCACCTGGCGCATATTAAACTGGCTCTTGCCTAGGCTGCCTAGGCCTATGCGTTGAATGGCTCAACCCGTTCAACAGCCTATTTGGTGGGCATTTGCTCTTCTTCCTGCTGCTGCCGTACCTGCTGGCCAATGGGCACGTATTCTACCTCGCAGGGATAACCAAACAGGCAATTGGTTTTGATCTGCTCAGCAACCCGATCGGGCACCATACTTTCCCATCCATCTTCGCCTTGCTGAATCATTTCCAGAACATGATCGGTCGAAATGTGCAGGTTCTGCTCGTTGTAATCCGTAATGTCCTCAATTTTATCATTCCGTACCAGATACTGGAACAACGGCTCCAGCGCAGGCGGCAGCTTGAATTCATTGCAGGTATATATGCTCCCATCTTTCAGGGTTGGATATACGAACAGCTTCACTTTCCGGCTAAACAACGTAGCAAAGGACTCCAGAATACCGCCCGGCAAGAACTCATAGTGACTCTCTTCAAAAATGTATTCCAGGTTCGGAATCCCGACGATCAACCCTATTTTAAGACGTGTCAGGCGGGCCAGATACGCAACGAGTTTATAATATTCCAGGTAATTAGAAATCATAACAGTCTGCCCCATCGAACATAATATATCGACCCGGTCCAGAAAGTCTTTTTCGTCGATACCCTGCTCATTGGCTTTCAGGTTATGCAGTGTCAACTCGGCCATAGATATAACCCGATTAGCATCGACATCCGGCTCATCTTTAAACTGTTTCAGCCCATTTTCAATCATATCCATCTGCACATTCGTGACCGGCCTTAACCGGCCGCGCATCACCAGGATATGCTTCTTGTAAAGGGCTTCCGACGGTTGTAGCACCTGTCCGTCAGCGCCAAACAGGGCCGCGTCTGTGAAGCCATTTTTAACCAGATGCAAGCTCATCAGGCGGTTATCCACATCCGAGAAATCAGGCCCACTGAACCGGATCATATCGATCTGAATCCGCTCGGGTGCCAGGTCATCCATGAGCGACAACACCAGCGTTTCGGGCGATTTAGAATAATAGTAGCACCCATAAATCAGGTTAACCCCGATGATTCCCAGGGCCTGCTGCTGTAATATATTCTCATTGTCGATCATCCTGACATGGATAATGACATCGTTATAGCCCGATTGAGGGTTGAGTTGAAACCGGCAGCCAAGCCAGCCGTGAGCTTCATTGGTTTTCTGATAATTAAGTGCAACAACCGTGTTGGCAAAGGCAAAGAACGTTGTATCGGAGCCCCGTTTTTCGGCTAATCGTTTTTCCAGCAAACTATATTCCTTATTCAACATCTTCACCAGTCGCGATTCAACCACATAGCGGCCGCTTTCTTCAACGCCATAAATCGAGTCGCTAAAGGTCATATCGTAGGCCGACATGGTTTTGGCAATGGTGCCTGATGAGCCACCAGCTTTAAAAAACATAGCGGCTGTTTCCTGACCGGCTCCGATCTCGGCAAACGAGCCGTAAATACGACGGTCGAGATTGACTCGTAAAGCTTTCTGCTTCGTACCTATATTCTTTTCGTACATAGTCTGTTCGGCTTGAAGATGTTAAAGTTACAGTATAAAACGCCAAAAGCAGCCTTTGGGGCTGCTTCAAACGCAAAATAATACAATATTAATGTTGTAAGTCAGGCAACTTGTCGTTGAAGAACATGTTGCTGCCACCCGCCTTACGCTCAATGGATGAGCCGAGTTCATAGGTCGGCTCATTTGCGTGAGCAGCCAACCGTCCGGCACCAGTTATGCGCGCTATGGCCGTACTAAACAATGACTCGTTGACGTCACCCAGTTGTTTCCAAACCTCGTTCGTGTACTCTTTTACCTCAACCGATGGTTTGAATCCAGTCGAATAATCGGACTGATCAAGTGCATTGAATGACTTGGTTACGATCGGCTGCATCCCCCACTTGATCCGGCCTTTTTCGTCCGAAAGCGTAATGGAGCCTACGTTCTTGCCATATGATGTCGTGCCAATGGTTGAAACCTCCATAAATGGCTTCAACCCATTGATAACCAATTCACTGGCCGAAGCCGTTCCGCCTGTTGTGAGCACGGTTAAGCTCCTTAGATTAGCGCCGATATTATTGGCCTTCTGCAAAAAATACCCATTGAACCAGTCGGCTCCGTATTGCTTTAGCAGGTCGGGCGTTATTGTTTTGTTGTACTCTTTTTTGTAGAAAATCTTCGATGGGTCAATCCCCTTTCCAACCAGACTGGCCAGATTCTGAGCCGCCGTTACATAACCACCGGGATTGTACCGGAAATCGAGCACCAGGTCGGTAACGCCCTTTGCCTTAAATCGGGTGAACACCTCATCAACCAGATTATCATACGTATGGTCGTCGGGGCCGGTTGGGCCGGTGGCAAACTGATTATAAACGAAATAGCCAATTGTTCTGCCCTTGATTGTATAAACAGAATCTAGAAAAACCGGGTTGGCCTGAAAAACGATGGCCGTTGTTTGCCGGGTCGTCGTCGTGTTGACAATGGTGTTTGTGCCATCTACACTAGCCAGTGTATACGTTTTGGTATCGACGGTGCCATCAACCAAATCGGAGTAGTTGCCTGTGTTGAGTGTCTGCCCATTAATTTGGTAAAATATATCGCCCCGCTTCAGGCCTGCTTTAGCAGCCGGCGAATTTTTCTGGACGTACAACACCTTCCCGATCACTTCATTACTACCGGCGGTGCGCAGATACAGTTTATACTCAAGCCCGTCTGTTTTGCTTTCTCCGTTCAAAGATGCTTTCAGGGCATCGGCACTTTCCTGGATCCACGAAAAACGATCCCCATCCGGATTAGTGGCCGCATTATAGGTGTTTAGGAGGGACGTAAAGAAAGATTTCGGTGCTTGCGACGTATCAGGATTTGCCGGAAGCTTGTCGTTCCAGTAATAATAGGTCTTCATGTTACCCAGAATCCACTCATTCACTTCCCCGTTGGTAACGGGTGATGTGCTAGGAGTAACATCAGCACTCTTTTTACAGGAAGTTACCAGAAGCAGGCTCGAAACAATCAGAGCCAGCACCGGCCGAAAAACGGAAAATTCTATCATAGCAGTTGGCAATGTGCAAAAGCAATGCCCTAATAACGTAATTATCCCTAAAATAATTTATAATAATCGAGTCATCCCAACTATAGTAAGCTATTTCTTCTACCGTTATTCGTACGTATTTCTGGACATAGAACAAGAATTGGCTGCTCAATGATAACAGGAGCAACTC
Source organism: Spirosoma horti (assembly GCF_054776595.1). Taxonomy (NCBI): domain Bacteria; kingdom Pseudomonadati; phylum Bacteroidota; class Cytophagia; order Cytophagales; family Cytophagaceae; genus Spirosoma; species Spirosoma horti. The sequence continues at coordinate 362,605 of NZ_BAAHBQ010000002.1, read as the reverse complement.
ATGAAACCGTCAGGCTGTTTTTTATTTCTCGGGTATGTACCAGAAGGGAATGGTAGTAATCTCCAACGGTTTAGTAGATGAGTCGGCCTGAATGCCAATCCGGATTGTATTCCGGCCCGTCCTAAGATTGGTTGGTAAAAGGACTGTTTGCCAACCATGTTGCTTCGGTTGATTTCGTTGTGTGAACAGCAGACCGGGGTTACGGTATAAGGAGTCGTTGACGTTAATACGTACCAGACGGTTAATCTGTTGATTACTCCTCTCGGCATATCGACGGCGCTTTTCAGTTCTTGGCAGGGTGTCGTTCCATACAGGTTCAGGAGATACAGTGGTTAGCAGGGTATCCAACGCTTTGGGATAAGCGATGTATAGCCGAATATACGGATCACGGATCACATCTGCCTGAATAGCGGCCCGATCAACGTACTGATCTTCAGTACGTTTGTCATCATACGCGTTCGAACTGATATACAGACTATCGAGTCGGGATGAGTAGAGATGGCGTTGACTCAGGCTGGCCACACGTTGCTCTATCCGGGAAAAGTCGATGAAGAATTCGACCATAATCAGCACAAAGAAAACAACCATCATAATGCCCATCGTTCGGAGGATTTTCTGATACGGCAGGTGGCTGTAGAACGTGTTCAGGATAAAGGAAAAAGGCTTATGGAAGCCCCAAAACATGAGTTTGTTCAGCGAGGTAAACTGATAATGTATACTGGCTCCGCTCGGATGCGCTCTGACCGCAGGTAAACTCAAGACAATACTGGCCAGAAAGTAACAGACGAAGAGCCCATACGTCATAAATTTAATGCTCTGCCAGTAGTCAAGGGGAATAATCGGGTGTAGTACCGAATAGATCAGGATGAGCAGTAGATAGGAAAAAGCAACCAGAATGAGAATAAAAACAAACAAAAAGGCGACTGCAAAGACGATGTTGCATCGTCGGTCCAGCCGTAGAATATAGCTTTCCAACGACCCTAGTTCTGCCGCCATCCTGTCCTGGGCATACTTGGTGCTGAAAGGGATCCGGTCGTAGTGAATCCCGGTCGGATAAACGGCTAATAAGCCAACCAGGCCAACCCAGAATGCACGCATGACGAAGTTGGCCAGAAAAGCCAGGAACAAAACATAGCAGGTCGCTTTCATCATACTATAAGCCATCGTCGGCAATAATCCCTGCATTCCGGCTGTTTGACTCATCAGATTGTAGCGGATGTAATCGAAGGCGACATCGAGCAGGTCGGGCAGTTGCAGGATGGCGAACAAAGCGGCTCCCGAAATAACCAGTTCGAGATTCCAGCTCTGCGTGGTTAACTCACGCAGCTTTTCTTCCTGCTGAGCCAGCAGAGGTTCATTTGAGTCTGGTGTTTGGGACACAGGGATTAGGTTAAGAGAGTATCGAAAGATACTAAAAGAAGCCAAACAATTTCACGTCTACGAAAAGGCATCTTCAAGGTGTTTAACCCGCAAGTCAGTGCCCGACACGGTAACCGCTATGATATCGAACCGGATATCGTGCATCCAGCCGTGGGCGAAGATATACTGCTCGGCGGCTTTCATGACCAGTTTGGCCTTTGTGTAGGACACGAATTCTTCCGGGTCGCCGTAGTTAAGATTGGTGCGGGTTTTGACCTCGGCAAAAATCAATAATTTTCCTTTTTGGGCGATGATGTCAATTTCGGCATGTTGGTGGCGGTAGTTCTGAGCAACAATTTCGTACCCATTCTCCCGAAGGTAACGAGCCGCTTCGAGTTCGCCCTGCTTCCCAGTTTCGTTATGTTGCGCCATTGCTTTAAGTAGGTTACGGGTAAGCAATCGAACGAAACAGAGCCGTCTGATTGTTAATAAAAGGAAGTTGCCTTATGAAAGGCCAGTTCCTCCGTAAAGCAATGAATAGTCGCATTAATAAACAAGTTGACGTTCGTAAGTTAGGATTGATCGCGTATCAGCAAGCCTGGGATGAACAGGAGCGTCTGTTTGCCACCATTGTCAATCAAAAATTACTGAACCGTACCCAGCCTGCCGACGAGCAGCAGCCCACAGCCAATTACCTGCTGTTCTGTGAGCATCCGCCCGTATATACCCTTGGCACCAGTGGGCACCCGGAGAACCTGCTGATCGACGAAGACCGGCTGACCAATGAACTTGGGGCCACGTTTTTCAAAATTCGGCGCGGGGGCGATATCACCTACCACGGCCCGGGCCAGTTGGTTGGCTACCCCATTCTGGATCTGGATAACTTCTTTACCGACATTCACCGGTATATGCGGTTGCTGGAAGAAAGTATTATCCTGACCCTCGCCGATTATGGGTTACAGGCGGGCCGGATTGAAGGCGCTGGCGCAGACAGACTCACCGGCGTCTGGCTCGATGTCGACGGCCCGAATCCGCGTAAAATCTGTGCCATGGGCGTTAAAGCAAGCCGTTGGGTAACGATGCATGGATTTGCCCTGAACGTTAATACGGATTTGAGTTATTTTTCTCATATTGTCCCCTGCGGCATCACCGATAAGGCCGTTACCTCACTGGCCGTAGAACTGGGTCGTGAAGTCGCTTTGGATGAAGTAGCAAACAATGTTCAACGGCACTTGTTCGAGTTGTTTGACATGGAATTAGTTGAGAATAATGAAGAAAGACATTAATTTTTTGCCCGTTGAGGGCGTACACATTGTAATTGCCCGGAAAGAGAACCTTCTTGGCGGATATGACTGGCAGGTTTTTTTGATCAATCAGAATGACGTGTCGATCCAAACGGTTTTTGTTACCTCGAAAGGATACGGCCTCAAAGACGACGAAGAGCAGAAAACCTCGACCCTTCGGCATTTCTTTGTCGAAATACAACCGGGAGCGCACGAAGTTGTCGAAACCATTATGCCGGATGTATTTCACCTCAACAATGAATATTGGGTGAGCTACTTTATCGGAAAACAGATCTTCGATAAGAAGTTTATCTTCGTACCGGACAGCATTGTTGACGAAAATCTGGTGATGATACCCGCTCTGGGGTTGGAAGGAATTTTGCACGCCTGAGTAAGGCGGGTAGAAAGCCGTGATTTTGATACTTAAGTTTCTACGACCCGGGCCCTCCTTCAAGGGCCCATTATTTAGATTCGCGGGTTTCTGCCCACGCTACATACTATGCCTCAACCCGTTTCCTGGAAGCGTCGCCTTAAAAACTTCCTATTTATCGACCTTAAAACCGTGGCGGGGGAGCCGTCACTTCTGTCTGTAGAGCCCCGTTTGCAACGACAGTGGGAAGAAAAAAGTCGATTTTTCAAGAGTGACGATGAGCTTTCGGCGGCTGGCTGGTATGACCGACGGGCTTCTTTTTTTGCCGAGTTTGGCAAGATCATTTGCATTGGTGTGGGTGGTTTGTTTTTCGACGATGACGACAAGCCCCACCTGAAAGTGAAATTATTGAGCAACGACGACGAACAAACCCTGCTGAATGAGTTTCTGGTCATTGTAAACCGATACCCGCCCGGCGAACTTACCCTCTGCGCACATAATGGCAAGGAATTTGACTTCCCTTATTTGTGTCGGCGACTGATGGTCAATGGCTTGCCATTGCCGCCCGCTTTACAGATATCGGGGAAGAAACCCTGGGAGATACCCCACCGGGACACGCTGGAGTTCTGGCAGTTTGGCGATAAGCGGCATTTTGTGCCACTCGATCTGCTGGCCGCCGTTCTGAATGTGCCAACCCGACCACTTGAATGGACCGGCGACCGAACCAGCGAAGTCTATTACCGTGAACACGACTGGCCACGTATCGAGCAGTACGCCCGCGATTCGATGGTAATGCTGGTTCAGGTTTATTTGAAGATGGTGGGTGCTCCGCTCGTGGCCGACGAGCATATTGTCCTGAGTGACTAAGCCATTCAGGTAAACCGGGTCAATCTAACAGAGTAGCCCGATACTCGATAAACGACCGGTTGTCTACCCGGATTCCGAACAACCTGGTTACTACCAATAAACAAGAGCAAGTAGCGCTTTTCTACGAAGCTCACAAGTATACGTCATAGACTGCCATGGCAGTCCATAATTTTTTAGCCAGTCCATAAAGGCTGGCAATTAACATGAGAAACGGAAAACCGAAACAAACTAAATATACAAAAGACACCGCTGGCCAACCCGCCAGCCGACAGTCTCAACCGGCTCGCCCCCGGGAAAAAGGGGTGGAAAAATCAGGAAAGAGCCAGAACCGGTCTGGAGGGGCTCGGTCTATACAACAGACCGACTCGTTTCTGGATGAAATGAAAAATGACCTGATGGCGTTTTTTCAAATCAACGATAATCAATCCTTTACGCAGGAGCAGGTCCTTGAGCATTTCGACACCAGCGACCGGCGCATGAAACTCATCATGCACGGCTTGATTGGTGAATTACAGGACGAAGGCTTCCTGACCCGTCAGGCCGATGGCAGCTATCGGGCAGACGCCGATGCGAACGTTGTCGAAGGCGTTGTAGACCACGTTAACTCGCGCTTTGCGTTCGTTGTGCCGGATACCGAAGCCGGCGTACGTCGCGACAGAGATGACGACATTTGGGTATCAAGCGATGACCTTGCCGGTGCCGTAGACGGCGACCGGGTGCGGGTTGTGCGCTTTACCGATTCCCGCAACGGAGGCCGCAATGGCACCAAACGCCGGATTGAAGGAAAAGTAGCCAGCATAGTCGAACGAGGCCGCACGGAGTTGGTCGGGCGCATTGAAGTGTGGCCTACCTATGGCTTCGTGGTTCCCGACAGCAAGAAGATCTACGACGACATTTTTATCCCGAAAGAAAAACTCGGGGGTGCCAGCGATGGCGAGAAAGTGATCGTTCGCTTAACGAAATTTCCGGACCCTAACAGCAGCAAACAGCGGTTCGAAGGCGAGGTGCTGACAGTGTTGGGTATAGCGGGCCAGAACAATACTGAAATGCACGCTATTCTGGCCGAATTTGGCTTACCTATTCACTTCCCCGCCGATGTTGAGCAGGAAGCCGAAGCCATTCCGACCAAGATTTTGAAGAAAGATTTGGCCAAACGGCGCGACATGCGCGACGTGACAACCTTTACCATCGACCCGATCGACGCAAAAGATTTTGATGACGCCCTTTCAGTCCAGATACTCGATAATGGCAATTACGAAATTGGCGTACACATTGCCGACGTAACGCACTATGTATTGCCGGGCTCGAAGCTGGAGGAAGAGGCTTTTAAACGAGCTACGTCTGTTTATCTGGTGGACCGGGTTGTACCGATGCTTCCGGAGAAACTATCGAACGGGCTGTGTTCCCTACGGCCAAACGAGGATAAGCTTACGTTCTCGGCGGTGTTTGAATTGACGCCCAACGCCCAGATCGTGAAGGAGTGGTTTGGTAGAACGGCCATTCACTCTAACCGGCGTTTTGCTTATGAAGAAGCGCAGGATATTCTGAACCACAACAGTGGCGATTACCTGGAAGAACTTCGATTGTTGAATGAACTGGCCTACAAGCTACGCGATGAGCGGTTCAAGAATGGAGCTATCAATTTCGAAACGGTCGAAGTACGCTTCCGGCTGGACGAGAACGGTGTTCCGTTGGCCGTTTACCCGAAAATTCGCCAGGACACCAACAAACTCATTGAAGAGTTCATGTTGCTGGCCAACAAACGTGTGGCTGAATTTGTGTACTCGCTCTCGAAGCGAAACAAGGGTGGCGAGGAAAACACGATGGTGTATCGTGTTCACGAATCTCCTGCGGAAGACAAGCTCCGGAGCTTTTCGGAATTTGCCCGAAAACTGGGCTACAAACTCAACGTCGACGACGAGCACCTGTCGAATTCAATGAACCGCTTCATGGCCAGTATCGAAGGCAAGCCCGAAGCGAACATGCTTCAGCAACTGGCCGTTCGAACCATGTCGAAAGCGCGATACAGCACCGAAGACCTGGGCCACTTTGGTTTAGCCTTCCGACGGTATTCGCACTTTACATCGCCCATCCGTCGATACCCCGACATGATGGCGCACCGGTTATTGCAGCATTATCTCGACAAAGGTAAACCCGCCGACCGGGAGGAATATGAAGAGAAATGTCGGCATTCGTCGGAGCGGGAGAAGATGGCCGCCGAAGCTGAACGGGCCAGTATTAAGTACAAGCAGGTCGAATTTATGAGCCGTATGGCTCCCGATCAGACATTTGAAGGGGTGATTTCAGGCGTTACCGAGTTCGGTATTTTCGTAGAAATCACCGAAAACAGCTGCGAAGGCTTAGTTCGGATGCAGGATTTAAGCGACGACTTCTACGAATACGACAGAGACAATTACCGCATTATTGGCAGTCGTACCAAGAAGATGTACACCTTTGGCGACGCCGTGGTCGTACGCTTGAAAGAAACCAACCTGGCCCGTCGAAGCATGGACTTCGCGCTGGTCAGTGACAGCGCCGGGCGGGCTACCGACCTGAGCACCAGCCGTCGGCCGGGCCGAAGTGAGAGTAGTAGTCGGTCAGGCGGGTCGTCTCGCGGATCGTCTTCATCCCGTTCGGGTGGTCGTTCTAAAGGTTCAGACAGCGCTGCACCGAAGGGTGAAAACCGGCGTGGGGGCCGTGGACGCCGGTAAATGATTATAGAGTTCGGGTCAATAAATGATCCGAACTTAAATCTTGTTTATCGTTTGGCTTGCGTTTTAGTCTTGTAATCTGCTATATTTGCAGGCCCAAATAGGGAAATTGTCTGCTTCCGTAGTTCAATGGATAGAATTTCGGTTTCCGGTACCGACGATAGGGGTTCGAATCCCTTCGGGAGCACAACATAAAAACAGCCCGCTTGCTAGTTGATAGTAGGCGGGCTGTTTTTTTATGGTTGACGAATACAGATAAAAGTAGCCAGTGAAGACCCCTTGACTGGCCATTATAGATTCTTTAATTATCTCATCCGTTTCTGTTGCTGAGTCAAGCACAACCTTAGCTCTCCAACCTTCTCCAGCAAGGTAGCATTCATCTTTACCACGTTTAGCCCTTCCTTCACGACGTCGTTGGATGACGGTGCATCGGGTAGGCGTCCTCCCTCATGCATATAGCCAGTACCGGATTCTGATGGGCAAAGATGCTAGGTGAACGCAAATACGTTATCACTCTAATCAGTCACAATTAAAGATCGATCAATACGTAGGCTAATTGAATTATTACATGTCAGTTTGTTCGGCCGGCTGGCTGAATTTGGCCAGTATTCAAATCATATTACAGCTCATTTGACTTTTCGCCAAATGTAATTTTCCTGCACGCTGTAAGAGAGGGATCTGAACCGTAGGCTCAGATAGATTTACCATGTAAAGAGTAAAATTAATTGACGTTTGACGGAAAAAGCACCCTCATTCCTAACACTGAACTATTTCAAGAACTTTGTAAACGGCTAGTCAAACAACCTGCTGATTTACTGCAATTTAGCACTTCCAGTCATTTATTTGATGCCATTTATCCTGTCAGATTAGCTTGCAGAAGTGGCCAGAAACCGTAATTTTGTTAGCTTGAACTTACTCATCAGTTATCGCCTTAACCAGTTTATCTGGCTGGTTATTTCCACATAAACCGTATTCCAATTGCTATGGTACAGAATGATGTGATCGAACCGATCTTAGAAGAAGACAAAGGCCGTTTTGTGCTGTTTCCTATCAAACACTGGGATATCTGGGAATACTATAAAACCCATGAAGCCTCATTCTGGACAGCCGAAGAGATTGACCTTGGCCAAGATATGAAAGACTGGAATAGCCTGAATGATGGCGAACGCCATTTCATCTCGCACGTTCTGGCCTTTTTTGCCGCTTCAGACGGGATTGTCAACGAGAACCTTGCCGTCAACTTCCTATCGGAAGTGCAATATGCCGAAGCCAAGTGTTTCTATGGCTTCCAGATTATGATGGAGAATATCCACTCAGAAACCTATTCGTTGCTGATTGACACATACATTAAAGACGCGGCCGAGAAAGATCGGCTTCTAAATGCCATCGACACCATTCCGTGCGTACAGAAAAAAGCAGAATGGGCGTTACGCTGGATCGACAATGGGTCGTTTGCTGAGCGGCTCATTGCTTTTGCCGTTGTGGAAGGTATTTTCTTCTCGGGTTCGTTCTGTTCCATTTATTGGCTGAAGAAACGGGGAATGATGCCCGGCCTCACCTTCTCGAATGAGCTTATTTCGCGCGATGAAGGCTTGCACCGCGACTTCGCCTGTATGCTCTACACGGATCACATCGCCAATAAACTGCCTGAATCGCAGATATACGACATTATTCGTAATGCGGTCGAAATTGAACAGGAGTTTGTAGCCGATGCCTTACCAGTATCGCTGATCGGTATGAACGCCGAGTTAATGAAGCAGTACATCGCTTTCGTGGCTGATCACCTGCTCACAACTCTTGGTTTGCGGAAACTGTACAACGTGTCAAATCCATTCGATTTCATGGACATGATTTCATTGCAGGGCAAAACCAACTTCTTCGAGAAACGGGTTGGTGAATACCAGCGGGGTGAAGTAATGTCAAAGTTCAAAGCTATGAAAGCGGCCGCTTCACAGCCACAGGATGCAGAAAACCCATTGCCCGTTGTCGTTGTCGAAGAGCCAAAAGGAATTACTTTCGACGCTGATTTTTAAGTAGGCAAAAAGCCGTTCTATAAAAAAGCCCCGGTCCAGAGCGATTCAGACCGGGGCTTTTCTAGTTTTGAGTGGAACAGCGACGTATGGCGTACCAGCCTTCACCTCAGCAGTCAACGAACTGATTTAACTGTATTTGTGCTTGATATTGATCAGGAGGTGGGAATCGTGACCCGTCAAAAACCGGACGCGATGCTTAATTTAACCACTGCTCAGATTCAGGCTCTTACCTACCATGAGCTGGTTCAGAATCGGGAGAGCTGGCTCGATCTGAAACCAGGTGCTTGTTTTTATGACTATTTTGGCCTGAGCTAATGGGCTATATAGTGGCCTATTTCAGGCGCTTATTGACTAACATATGAACAAGGCCATAGTGCCGACGTCCGGAAGACCCATACGGCCTAAACAAGCTCTATCCTCTCTTGTAAGGCAGTTAGTCCCAGCAAGCCATAACTTGAATTACGTCCTTTATTTATAGCCATTTACAACTCTTTTTATCAAATTTGTATCTTTTCTCAGTCTTACCTGCATTCTGTAAGCTTTTCTTAGATTCAAATGGACGATTTTTAGTCGGAGCCTAGGGAGTATTCAATTAAATGGAATCATTTATTTTATTTAAATCCCGCATTTATCAATATGCTTTCGGCTTTTTGATAGTCATGATCGGGTTAACTTTTTACCACCGTTCCGCCCATTTTGACGATGCCTGGTTTGCCGAACAATCCTATTGGTTAGTGCAAAATGGCTGGGTTCGATCAGAGTTTTTCAGAGGGTATAATCATTGGGAAGACCGGATTTATATTTTTCATAAATTATTCATCTACGCAGGTGCTTTGCTAATGGGCACCATAAATTTTTCGTTACCCGTCAGCAAATTAATAACGCCATTATTTGGCGGTTTAACAGGGTGGCTCATTTGGCGTTACACCAATAAACAGCCGGTTGAAGAACGATGGATTGCTGTTCTTATTTATTTCGGTTGTGGTACAATTATACGTTACTTTTTTGTTAACCGCCCGGAGATTATGTGCATGTCGCTGGGATTCGCGTCTTATGTTTCTATGGCGCGATCAGCTAAAGTACGATCAAAACTAGTGCTTGCCGGTATTTTCGCCGGCTTAGCGGCACTCACTCATCTAAATGGACTAATTTACCTTGCTGCCGGGTTTTTGTGGTCGTTTATACGGACCGATTGGCGTTCCAGCCTGTGGTTTGGCATTGCTGGTGGATTAACCTTTAGTTTGTATGGGCTAGACGCCTTACTAACTAATAACTTCAGCCTAATGTCAATGCAGTTTTTAAATGATCCTGCTACGCAAGCTGGTTTAAGGTTTACAGATAAGCTACTGGTTATGTTAAATTATCACCAATTATTTTTTCATAGCCATGGTGAAGTTCCGTTGACTGTTTTAACCCTTTTAACCCTATTAGCGTTTAGGCACTATGTCCGGCTGACACAACCTGTTTTTCTATATTTGGTTCTATTAATAAGTACATTTTGGGTACTTTCAAAAAGCAATTTCGATTTTTATTATATTTTGTTTGTCCCCTGGATGGCTCTGTTTATTGCCCATTGTGTAGTTGCTTATCTACCAAACATCTCAGTCAGATATCGATCAGTAGCTAAGTGTTTACTTACAGGTTATTTTGTCTTTTCCTTATTCAGTATTTTTAAGGTGCTGGAAGAAAATTACACGCAGCTATACATCCCTTTTTACAACGCTGAGCTGGCCGAGCACATGCCACTTCAACATACAAAGATCATTGCCCCTCTCAGCTTTTTCTGGGGTCAAGGCAGTAATTATCAAATTCATGGCTTAACGTATTATTATTTTCTGGACAAGAAAAATGGACCAATACCGTTGACTTCGTTCTTCAAAATAGCTGATAAAGAAGGCGTTGAATACATTGTTACAGATGCCCTAAAAAATGCGAGCTACGAAATTCCCTTAAATGCGCCTGCTCACATTGGCGCTTTCAGACGTATTTTTCAGGACAAACACACATCAATTTATGGCCGAAATTAATTTCGACTTATTTGACTTTTATAGCATTATAAGTTGATCCACCATACCTGCACATAAGTTACGTTGCTAATTAACAAAAAAAATGCCCACTTTATCTCTAAAAGATTTCACAAAAAGGCCAATATTCAGTAACTTTTACTTTATCTACTTGGTTTATTTTTTATTGACTCTCTTCGCTAGCATTCGTATAGTGGGCTGGGAGGGGTCTAATAATTATTCCATCTTTTTTTACTCCCTAGAACACCTCATTGAAGGAACAAGTCTATACACATTATACCCGGCTCAATACACAGACCACTACCACTACGCTCCATCTTTCGCCGTCATATTTGCCCCCATCTTTGCACTTCCATACTCCATTGGTTTGTTTTTATGGCAATTTTTATTTGCCGGCGTGTGGATTTATGCAATTCGTATCTTACCCATTAGTGATAAACAAAAGGTATTTGCTTATTGGTTTAGCCTACATGAACTATTCACATCAACAGTTAATAGCCAGACAAATCCTTTGATTACGGCTTTGTCTATTTTTGTCTTTATCTGCTTTGAGAAAAAACAGCCGTTCTGGGCTGCCTTTTTCATTATGATCGGGTTTAATATAAAAATCTACAGCCTGGTCGCAGCAGGGTTATTTATACTGTATCCGCAGAAAGGGAAATTTATCAAGGCCATGGTGTTCTGGTCGGTTATACTGGGCTTACTACCTTTATTATTAACTTCACCCGCCAAGATGCTGTGGCAATATAAGTTGTGGGTCCGGGAACTGTTTATAAAATCTGATGGTGATAAATGGCTGAATATATCTATTCACCGTCTGGTTAATTTATTCATATCGCCAGACATTACAGCCTCTGTTATAATTTGTGCAGGCGTTATACTTTTTTGCACTGCCTACCTACATAGACGCCGATTTAATGAGCATACTTTTCAAATGCTGCTTTTGGGCTCTATTTTAATTTTTCAAGTTATATTCAATCCAGTTGCGGAGTCTCCTGCCTACATCATTGCCGTTACTGGTGTGTTATGCTGGTGGTTTGTTTGCCCACAATCAAAGATGGATTGGCTTCTCTTGATAAGTTGCTTTATTTTGACCGTAATGTCTCCCAGTGATTTATTTCCGTCATCGATAAGAAGTACTTATGTCGTTCCCTACAGTCTAAAAGCATTACCCTGTGTGCTAATCTGGTTCCGTATTATTTATTTAATAAACTTTCCTACTCTGAATACATCTAGCGCTAAAGTAAGGTAGCGCTACTGGCCTCCTTCCTTTAATTAGTGTTTACTGTAGGATAGCTATGGTAAATGTATCTTACTTTGTAGTTCATTAGTCGAACCAACGCATGGCGGTAGAGGGAATTAGTCGGTATTTCAGGCTGTGGAAACATATCGCAAATCCTGGCGAATACTTATTTCATAAAGTAGTCGGCCATAAACAGGATCTGGCCTTTACTACGAAACCGTTTCCTATTTGTTTCCAGGTGCCTCCAAGTCTTTACCTGATATTCAAGGAGATATTTATGGCAGATGTCTATGAGATGGACGAACTGGTTAGCACCCTACCCAAAGCGCCAGTCGTAATCGATATTGGTGCCAATGTTGGTTTTTTCGATATTCAGTTATTGTCTAAAATTGAGAAAGCGACCATTTACGCCTACGAACCTGTACCGGCTAATGTAAAAACTCTTCAGCATACGTTACAACAGAATCCCAGACTGAGCCAGAGCATAAAACTTTTCTCAATGGCCGTAACAGGAAAACCCATTGACCAACTGGAGCTTTTCATTGAAACCGAGGACAAAAGTCAGGTCGTAGCTTCTGTCTTTTCCGCCTTTCATGAAAATAATAGTCAGAAAATCATGGTACCCTGCATAACACTTACCGATATCATTGAGAAAAATAACCTGGATGTCATTGACCTGCTAAAAGTGGACTGCGAAGGAAGTGAATATGACATTATGTACAACACCGCCCCCGATCTAATCAGACGGGCGAAAAAAATGACCATTGAAGTACATAACCTGGACAAGAACCTGAACAATATCGATGCCTTCGACCATTATATTCAGGCGCTGGGCTATACAACCACCCGGTCGCCCATTAATTCGTTTTGTTATGCGCTGGAAGCCACGCGCCAGTAAAAGCTGTTAAATTGAGCTCCATTGGGCAACGTCAGGGTTTGGGCGCACGCATGAGCTCCTTGTAGAGTTTCCAGTATTCGGCTGCGGCAATTTTCCACCGAAATTTCTGGCTTTGCCCCCGCAGACGGTCTGGCATAGCGGGGTCATTTCGATACATTTCCATACCTTTTCCAAAGGTTTCGACAACAGTTTCCGCATCGAATGATGGGAAATAGAAGGCTTCTGACCCACCAACTTCAGGCAAACTTGTCAGGCTGGAGCTAAAGACAGGCTTACCAAAAGCCATTGCTTCAACGACAGGAATACCAAAGCCCTCCAGCAGGGAAGGGAACAAAAACGCATCGCAATGGGAATAAAACCACCACTTTGTCGATTCGTTGATGGGTCCCGGCATTAGAAGCCGATTCGATACACCCAATTGCCGCGCCTGCTCCTGAATTGTCTGGCTATACTCCGGTTTATCGGGGCCAGCCAGCACCAGCCAGTAATCGGGATTAGCCACCAGGATAGGCAGCATGGTGTGCACGTTTTTGTAGGATTGCAGCATCCCGATAAAAAACAGGAAGGGTCCACCCGGCTCCACGGCCGGTGGCGTAGCAGGAACCGGCTCCGGAATGTCGACTCCGCAATAAATAACGTTCACAGGAGTTTGAGCAGGAACGACCAACTGCTGGCGAACATCCTGCGCTACGTAGGCTGAAATCGTGGTTATACACTGTGCCTGGTTGATCCTTGCCTGATATCGTTTCTTACGACGGTCTTTGCGCTGGGCCGAATACTGGGTAAGCGCCAGATAATTAAGATCCAGAACCGTATACATAAACCGGGTCGACCGGGTAGGGTAAATGTGCGTATCCTGATACAGACAATGCCAGATGTCGAATTTCCAGGAGCGCCAGATCCGGTTCCAGCGACTGGCGACCCGATACGTAACCGACGGCCCAAAAATGCCAACCTGATCGCGAGTAACCAAAAATGTCAGGTCCCAGTCGGGTGGTTTCTGCCGTACCAGTTCGCGGCCCAGATGTAAACAAAGCTGACCGAGGCCGCTAGTCAGATTGGCCATTCGTTCAGTTTCCAGAAATAGTCGAGGCATTAGATGGGCAAGTGGGTTAATTAAAAATAACAAAAATCCTGTGTTCTGACAGCGTTTACTCCTCGCCGTTCAACACGGTAAATATTAACTCCGATTCGTATCCTTTGCTAAGGGCGTAACGAACGAGTTTCTGCTTCACAACCAATGGATTGTCATCGCGAAGACTTTGGCGTTTTTTTGCCAGCAGATCGGCCAGCGTTTCGCGGTAGTCGTCTGGCGCAATTTCCTTCATGGCCTGATCGAGGTTGTAACCCGAGATACCGCGCTGCTGAAGGTGTTGTTTGATTTTACGACGTCCCCAGCCTTTCACCCGGAATTTACCCCCGGCAAACGATTTTGCGAAGCGCTCTTCGTTCAGGTAATTCTGCTGGATCAACTCGGCAATGACCTCTTCGGCATCATCACCTGAAACGCCCCATTCCTTCAGCCGATCTCGGACTTCCTGCTGGGTACGTTCCTGATAAGCACAAAACATAGCCGCTTTGCGAAGCGCATCCTTTACTGAATCTGTCATATAAATGATAACACAAGTGAGCCTAAAATCACTCAGTTTAACCCGAGCAGCGCAGGCATTTTATCTACCAGAGCCTACTTTACGGGCTGATGTTGCATGAGCGTATTAATCAGATCCTCCACTTGAGAAACGGGCATTTTTACCACCAGATGCTGGTGTCCTTTCCCCGAATTATCCCACCCATTTGAGCCGTCCGGATTCATGGTCAATCGACCTGATTTAACCGTATAGTAGGGCTCATATCCTTTTACCCCAACCAAAACGGCAGTCTGGTCCCAGCTCATTCGCCCATTTTTATCTTCGGCCGCTTTGGGCAGCGAAATCTTAAATACGTCTTTTACGGGACTGTGCTGAATCCGGTTATTTTGCGTGAGTGGCAGGCCCGAATGAATCTGTTCGCCAATTTCAAACCCACTCATCAAAATAGGCGTCGGCCAGTTGGCAAACACAATTTTTGACGATGTACTATCTCTGAATACATTGTATTCGCGACCAGCCGGAAATTTGCCCGCCATGCTCACGACTTGTTTGATCTTTTTGGCAGCCAGCGCTTTACCCGGTAAGTTAGAATAATGATCGGCGGAGGAGTTAAGCAAATTAGCCAGATTTGTCAGAAAGCCAACCGTGATGACGGTAACACTATGGTCGGGTTGTTTGGCCAGAATCTGTCGATAAAGGGCAACAGCATCGGGGGTATCCTCGTTCGACTTAATAGCGTGCGGATAGCGAGCTACCAGCGTATCGGACCAATGCTGCGATTCTCTGTCGCTAATTGCCTTTCCTTTGGGCACCCCGATAGGCAAATTCGGCCGGTTGAAATAAGTATTCAACACGCTCAACACCGGGGCTACGTTCGAATAATTAGTGCTGGCAATGGTTGCTAGAATCCGGGCCTGACCTGCATCGGCAAAGGCATGAAGCATCGCAATAGCGCCTACGTCGTCATAATCGGGTCCCATGTCTGTATCGAAAATAACCGAAACGGGCTGATTTCCGGGGGCCAATTGTCCATATACTACACCGACTGTCAGACTGAGTAGCACACCAACTGAAAATAAATAGGTTCGAATCATTTGGTTAAGCGAGATTTACGGGACGTTTATGGACGGCCACAAAGCCCTGCGGTACTACTGGCCGTTCCAGCACGAATTACGGGTTGTTTTTTCAGTAATCGTAATTCACCTTCTCTAAATTATTGACGACCATGATTTCGATCAAAAAACTAACGACACAACCCGACGCCCAACTGCGCAATCTTGGCTGGGATTGGATGCTCGGTCAGGATACGCTGCCCTATTTAACCAATGAAGTTGTTACGGTAACGCCGGCTGAAGCAGATGCTTATTACGAAGCCGCCAACGAATTGTTCGAGATGTTTGTAGCTGCCGGGCAGCATGTGATCGACGAAAACCGCTTCGCCGAGTTGGGCATTCCTGCCAACCTTGTTGAATTGATTACCCTGACCTGGAATGATGACCGACATATTCACCTCTATGGACGTTTCGACCTGGCAGGGGGCGTTGGTGGTGATTCCAGTATCAAGCTTATTGAGTTCAACGCTGATACGGCCACGTGCCTGCCCGAAACGGCGGTGGTACAACATGCTCATCTGCTGGCCAATAATCTTGATAAAAGCCATCAGTTTAACTCACTCTTCGAGACATTGACCGGCCAGTTTGAAGAATTGCTGGCGGTAAATCCTGACTTACAACCCACACTTTTGCTGTCGGCCATTCGAGACGTTCCCGAAGATGATGCCAATGTGGCGTTACTCGGCGAAGCAGCGCGTGAAGCTGGATTCGATATAGAACTCGATTTCATCGATAATGTCGATTTTTCGGCGGAAGAAGGAATTTTCTGGCAGAACCCTAAAAATGGTGAGTTCGAAAAACTGGATTTCTGGTTCAAGCTCGTACCCTGGGAATCCATTGCCGAAGAAGAGCCTGAGTTACTTCAAATCATGACCGAAATTGTCCGTAAGCGGCTGGCCGTTGTTCTTAATCCTGCTTACACGCTACTTTTTCAATCAAAATATATTTTAAAGATCCTTTGGGAGCTATATCCCAACCACCCGCTCTTGCTCGAAACAGACACAAAACCGCTGGTTGGCAAGCCCTGCGTCGAGAAAGTGTTATTTGGACGGGAGGGTGCTAATACACGCATCCTGAACACCGACGGCACCGAGCGGCAGAGTACAGATGGCGATTATGGCGACTACCCCAAAATCTATCAGGAGTATGTTGAGTTTCCAACGGATTCGTCAGGTAACGCTTATCAGGCGGGTGTTTTCTACGCAGGTGAAGCCTGCGGACTAGGTTTTCGGAGGGGCGGTCTGATTCTGGACAATACGGCTGGCTTTGTCGGGCATATTATTGAGTAAACAGGTAGGAGAAGCCATTGACGAATGGTACCTTATGAACGGGCTGGTCGAAGCCCGTTCATTTACCGTCAGCACACATTCATCGACATTAATTGGCCTAATTAATCGTACTAACTCTCATTCATCACGTTCATGGCTAATATAGGCCTTTATATTCAGGCGCTTGTCTACATTGCTGCTGGCGCGAACCACTTCATCAGCCCCAAAACGTATCTGGCCATTATGCCGCCTTATATTCCAGCACACAATCTGATGGTCACGTTGAGCGGCATTGCTGAAATTGTTCTGGGGATCGGGCTCCTTTTTCCGGCTACCCGATCACTATCGGCCTGGGGACTTATGATTCTGTTGATTGCAGTGTTTCCCGCTAATATCTATATGGCTATGGCAAGCCGATTTAGTAAGCTTCCTGGCTGGCTCCGATGGGGCCGGTTACCCCTACAGGGCCTTTTAATCTGGTGGGCCTATCAATATACATAAATGCCGGTTACAGTGCCTTCCAGAAGACCGTTTTGCCAGCATCTCATAATGATGCAGGTATGAAAACAGTATTTTAGGGCTCCTATTCCCTCCTATACCAACTCAGTGTAGTCAAATGATACGGTTACTGAGATGGGTTGAAGTTACTTTTTTCCGATAAATCAATAGTTACCTCCCTACTTACTAAGTAACGCTAATTTATATACCACTACCAATAGTATTGTATAACCCAGCTAGTACTTTGCTTGTATAATATATATCTAACTAAAAGTAGCACTAACTTTGATATACTTATTTACTCAAATATTATATTAATAAGTACAATCAAAGTCGTTCGTTTTAAAAAATTACTTTTTGTCTGGTAAATAGAAGTTTATTAAAGTGACTTTCGCATGCATAAGTAGTCCAAGGGGTGACATGGACTTAATTACGATGAATACGATTACTATGGAAGCAGATGAAAAAATAAGACGGAACCGGGCAAAAACTACACAACGCATAGTTGAAGCTTTGGAAGAAGTGATTTCAGAAAGGGGCTTGGAAGGAGTTGGCGTAAATCGCATCGCAGAGAAGGCCAACGTCAGCAAAGTACTGATATACAGATATTTTGGTGGCATGGAAGGGTTGCTGGAATACTACGTAAAAATGGGAAAACTGTTCCCAGTATTTACGCCAGCCACTCTAGACCAAATCCGCCCGCTTCATGACTCTGATGTAGCTCGAATCTGGTATCGTCAAGTCATTCAAACCTACAGATATTTCCGTACGTTTAAGGCAGCCCGTGAAGTGCTCAAGGCAAGTGTCATAGAAAACAATTCAATTGCTGAAACAACAGCCAGAGCTCAGGATGAAGAATTGACAAGGCTCGTTGGTCAACTTTCATTCGTAAAAGGAGCTGATACACAAGCCATTTCAGCTGTTATCCTTGGTGCCATGACCTACCTTACAATAATGGCCCAGAACGATCGTACGATGATTAACATCGACCTGCGAAGTGAAGAGGGCTGGCAACGGATTGAAAATGCTATAAAAACCATTTACATCTCGTTGAACAAAATGGCCGTTAGTTCCAAAGATGTTGAATTGGAGCTTCAGTCTAGCCGTTTGCCAGTAGCCCAATGGTAAGCAGCCATAAGCCGTTTACAATAGATTGACATTCACCAAACTTGGCCAGCCAAAACCTTTTAATACAGCCTACAGCCTTTCACCTGCCCCGGTAGTGAAATAAGGATTTTTTCCATCAGCGGTTTCGACCAGTACCCCAAACGGGGGTACTTTATAACATGAGAGGCTACTCTACCGTTGTGCTACGCCCGATTTACGGGCACGGATTTTTTCGACTACCCACTTCCCAACTTTTTCACCCTCGATCTGTCCGTTCGTAAGGGCTGACCGGTAATGAATGCCACCGTATAACCGGCTGATCGACGCTTCGTCGGCCGCATTTCGGATAGACGTGAAGGACCGGACGCCATGCCCGTAGGGGAATTCTGTAGAATCGGTAAAGGCAATATTATCCCCCATTAAATTCGTCAGAACCGTGGCGGCTGCGGTAGAAATAACACTATGCCCGCTGGGATATTCGGGGAAAGGGGGCGTTTGCAGAAAAGGGGTCCACTTTGGATCAAACGATTTATTGATGACCGTTTCCGGTCGAACCGTTTTACTCCGGTATTTCTCATCCCAGCAGGATATAAACCCGTCGCTCAGCGCAAATGATGTAAGCGCGTAGGCTTCAACAGTTTGCATCATTGTGAGCTTTTGTTTCCGGGCAACCGTCTGTGCTATGGCCAGCCAATGACCACCGGGTGTCATTTTCTTGCTGGCATACATGACGTGCCCCGCTACATTCATCACAAATGCATTATCGTCCCAGAAATAGGCGATATCCTGTTTCTGCTTATCCATGTTTTTACCGATCTGATAGACTTCATCCAGCTCCTTTTCGTAGGGGCTACCCTTAGCCAGACTATAGGGGAAAGGCCGTGGCGGCATAAATTGATTGCAGGTATCCATAGCCCAGCAACGAAGCTTATTCCACTGAGGCTCAGCCGCATCCATATACGCGGGGGGCGTAGGTACCCACGAGCCCTCTTCATTCGTGACCGTATGTTTGAACCCTCGTGTTTGTTTATAGCTATCCTTGGCCGCATAGTCCAGAATATGCTTCGCTACGGCTTCGCCATACGCCATTGAGCGGTCATACACCTCATCGGGAACGCCGTCTTTCTTGTACTGCTCATAAAATGGCTTCTCAAATTCGTCATAGAAATCAACCGAGAACGTCAGAGCCCGGGCAACGGTCATAAACGCGCGGGTACTGGCCAATGGAAAGCAATACTCTTTTCCGGCTTCCGGCTTCGGGCCGCTCTGAAATCGCTTCAACTTACCACCCAGCGACTGATATTGGGGATCAAAGGGAACAAGCGCTTCGTAGCCCGCTAAATTTGCGTACGAATAAATCCGGCTGGCAACGGGTGGCGAAAAAATATCGTGGATAATAACTTCCGTTAGTTTGTTCAGCGCCGAATTATAGTATTCGGGGTTAGCCGCCTTTGCATTGTATTCAGCAGGAGACGCGGGCTTCTGGCAACCGCTCAATCCGACCAGCAACAGAGCCAGCAGAGAGCCAAAGCGAAGCATAGTATTCATACTCTTAATGACAAGTTTACGTGGAAATCAATCCAAATAGAATTGATTCATCTTACAAAATTAACGGAAAATATCAGACAAAATAAAGATTGATCTCAGTTACAAGGGCAAGCTTTCTTAACGCAACTTGAAAAGTTGTAGGCCAGCATCATTTCGGGCCACCAGGATCAAAACGCCCTGAGCAGTGCGCACCGGACGAATATCCCGTATTTCGCCAGTGAGCAGGAACCCCGAATTGACTGGCGAGAGCGCGACAAATTTACCGTTGCCATCGTTGCGCAACACCAGGCCGTAATTGGCGTCGTAACGCCCCTGATAGGTACTGACGCCATAAAAATTACCACCGCCCAGTACGTCCAGATCGCCATCGTGGTCGATGTCAATTGCCTGTAAAGCAAATAGTTTCGAGACCTGAGCCAGCATAGGCAGCTCATGGACGATAAATTTCCCATTCACATTTTCCAGATAAACGGACGCAAACTGATCGACTGTGCGTTCTTCGGCCCCTTTCAGGTCATCGTCTGAAAAAACGGCCTCGAACGGCTTACCGGCAAAAGATACGTAGTCCGTAAATCGTTTATTGACGATACTGGGCATTTGCTTACCCAACTCATCTTTAAACGCCAGCGGGAACCACTCGTTACCGCGATTGTAGGCAATAATCTGCTCCGTACTTTGGTTGTTATCGACATCCTTTATCCACATTCGTAGCTGCGAATCGGGCGTTTTACGAAGTTTGGTATTCGTCCCCAAGTTGCCCGCTATCAGGTCAATATCGCCATCCTGATCAAAGTCAGCCGCAGTGATTCGCTGGTAGAATCCACTCAGGGGCGTTTCCTGGTCAGTGATGGATTTCTCTTCCGAGAGCTTTCCGTTGTTATTGGCAAAAATGCGAATCGGCATCCAGTCACCCGCCACGATCAAATCGACGTCTTTATCGCCATCATAATCGGCCCAAACGGCGTCCGTTATCATGCCCGCTTTGCGCAGATCAGGAGCCATTTCATCCGTTTTGTCCGAAAAGTGTGGCTGGCTGCCTTTCTTGCCATCATTGATCAACAAATAGGAATTCGGTGACTTTCCATAAGCCATGCCAACCACCCGGCCCCCAACAAACAAATCCAGATCACCATCTTTGTCAATGTCTACCGGCCGAACGCAGCTTTTGTTGTCATACATGGGCGGAAGTGCACTAGCCAACCGGCTGAAATTACCCCGGCCATCGTTCACATAAAGCCGGTCGAACTGCTCCGGCATTTTGTTATAGAACTCATTGCCCCCTGAAACAACGTATAAGTCGAGATCCTTATCGCCATCCGCGTCGAAGAAAACGGCGTCGACATCTTCATAGACCGAGTCTTTCCTAAAGTCAGGTTGAGCCGATGGAGAAAATTTACCATTCGGTTGCTGAATCAGCAAACTACCCGCCTGCCAGCGGGCACCTCCAGCATACATGTCGTCCAGACCATCCCCATTCACATCAGCCACGGCCAGATGCGGTCCTTCGGTGGACACTTTAAACGGCATTAGCGACTCCCGAACGAAGTCAAAATAATCCGTATCCTCCTGATGCCGGTACGGTATCGAATCAGTCGTTGTCACATCAGCGAATAGGGGCTTACCGGGATTAAGGGTGTAGCGATACGTGGTGCCGTCCAGCCGGGCGTTTCCCTGCTGAAGAGTTATAACCTGATTCGCCTTAATATGCTTCTGAACTTCCATCCGGCCATTCGGCCAGATCACAATAAGCGAATCGATGGTTGACCGTTTGCCCAAACCGAACAGCAATTCGGGTGCAACCGACGATTCAAACCCTCGGGTGGGCATCAACTGCTGGAATTGCAGGGAGTCACTATACTTCAGGATGACTTTAGCGCCCACACCAAATGTGTTAGGCGA
The DNA here is from genome assembly GCF_054776595.1 of Spirosoma horti. Taxonomy (NCBI): domain Bacteria; kingdom Pseudomonadati; phylum Bacteroidota; class Cytophagia; order Cytophagales; family Cytophagaceae; genus Spirosoma; species Spirosoma horti. The sequence continues at coordinate 340,796 of NZ_BAAHBQ010000002.1, read as the reverse complement.
ATCGCCCTTGAGCTTAACGGTCAAATGGGTATTTGCCGGGAACAACGTCGTTGCCTCATTCCGGTACAATCCGGCGGGATCATTTATGTTGTTCGTAACCAGGTCCAGATCACCGTCATTATCCAGATCAGCGTACGCAGCCCCGCACGAAAGCGTTGGTGTCTCGAAACCCCAGGTTGCAGACTTGTCTTCAAATTCAAGGTTGGGTGTTCCGCGATACAGGTAATTGTGGACTTTACCCTCGGGCATGAGCTGAATTGCTTTTTCATCCAGCCGGGATGAATTCCTCAACTCATTCTGCAACGAGCCATTCGAGATGTACTTAATATAATCGAGGTTGTTTGGCCGACGCGCAATACCGTTGGCCACGAACAGATCCTTGATTCCGTCATTATCGTAATCGGCTAACAAAGGTGCCCAGCTCCAGTCCGTGGCAGCAACCCCAGCCATCATGCCAATATCCATGAATTTTTTTCCGGACAGACTAATTTGCAGGCAGTTACGGCTATATTGATTCATGTAGCCATACGAAAGCTTATAGCGGTAAATGTCCAGCGGATCCTCGCCCTGAGAGGATTTTTCGACGGTCTCATCAGCCGGGTACATGTCGAGGGTCATCACATCCGGGAAACCATCATTGTTTACGTCGGCCACGTCGTTTCCCATCGAGAACCGGCTCGTATGCGCAAACGCCTGCCGGACCGACTCAACAAAGCCCCCTTTGTGGTTATTGACGTAGTAATAATCATCCTCGTGAAAGTCGTTGGACACGTACAGGTCTTCCCAGCCGTCGTTGTTCAGATCAGCTACGGCAATGCCCAGGCCGTAGCCCATAGCCGCCCCAAAAATACCCGCCTGTTCACTTACATCCGTAAAGTGCGCCTGACCCGCTTTAACACCATCGTTGCGAAACAGATAATCGCCCGATTCGCGGTTCCGATTGTTACGGGTCGACACATTATCGAAACTGCGGGATGTATGGACGGCGTGATTCAGCAGAAAGCAGTCTAAATCACCGTCATGATCGTAATCGAAAAAAGCAGCCTGGGTGGAAAAACCGGCAAACGCCAGCCCATAGTCAGCGGCTCGCTCGGTAAATGTCGGGACACCATCCTTGCCAGGCCCGTTATTGATGTACAACTCATTGACGCCCTTCAAGCCTTTAAACTGATTGACGGCACACACGTACATATCGAGCCACCCATCCCCATTGACATCAGCCATGGTCACGCCCGTTTGCCAGTCGGCCCGGCCCCTTGTTCCACTCTGAGCGGTTATGTCCGCAAAGGCAAATTTCCCCTTGTTCAGGTAAAGCGTATTAGGGCCCTGATTAGAGACGAAGTAGATATCGTTCAGGCCATCGTTGTTCAGATCACCCACGGCAACACCGCCACCATTGTAGAAATACAGGTAATCCAGGATAGACAAGCTGTCTGTGTTGCGTAATTCATTGCGAAAACTAACACCCGTTTGGGCCGAATCCAGCCGTTGGAAAAGCGGTTTTTCGGGCACCGCTGGCCCCGACGAGCAACCTGCCAGGAAAAGTGCACAACCAACAAGAACAAACAGGAATCGTATCATGGTTTACCGCCTTTTGAGACCGCGAAAACCTGCGCCCGATCGTTATTTTTGGCCAAGACAATGAACTGGCTTCCATTTGCCCCACGGGCAGCCAGCATCCGCCGAATCTGCCCACGCACAAAGAAACCGGTCTGCTCGGGCTTTGTACCCGTAAACCGCAGCTTACCATCCTTCGCCCGCCCGTTGCCGAGCAGTAGCAACCCATAATTGGCGTCATACCGCCCTACTTCGGTCAGCACATCGAAAAAGTTACCTGTCAACAGAATATCCGTTTTTCCGTCGTGGTTATAATCCCCTGTCAGGATAGCCTGAATGGGCGACGTCTGTGCCTGGATGGGTAAGGCTTCAAGCGTAAAATTACCCTTTCCGTCATTGATCAGGATGGATGTCTCAGCCATTTGAGCGGTCCTCACGGTCATTCCTTCGCGCTGCTGAGCCGAAAAAATATCCTCAAAACTGGCTTTGGCGTAATCGGTATGCTTGATGTACTTGGTCTTAATGGATGGAATCCGTTTTTGTAAATCCGGCTTCTGAACCACTACACACTCGTGTTCTTTTCCGTCAGGCCCTGGCCGATAACACGTGATAATCTGCTCGTAAGAGCCATTCCGATCAAAATCATTGCCATACAGATGAGCCGGCTCCGTACCCGACGCCATCAGCCGACTGTTCAGACCGAGGTTGCCGAGCACAAAATCCAGATCGCCATCATTGTCGAGGTCGGCCGCATGAATCGTATTCCACCAGCCCCCCGAATTGGTCAGCCTGTCATTCTCGACACGCTCAAATCCCTTGCCCTGTTTATTTTTTAAAATGGTGATGGGCATCCAGTCGCCCACCAGAATCAAGTCGGGGTAGCTATCGTGATCAATATCGGCCCAGACGGCGTCTTTCACCATGCCAATCTCTTTGGCAAACGGCATAAATTCCGGCGTTGCTTTCCTGAAGTTTCCTTTGCCATCGTTGACCATGAACAACTGGTCGGGATTCTGGCCGTACTGCCCCGAAATCATCCGGCTACCCACAAACAAATCCTGATCGCCATCCAGATCGAAATCGGCGGCAGCCACGCAGGAGTTATTGTTCAAACTACGAGGCATGGTTCTGTCCCAGGTAAGGTTTCCCTTGCCATCGTTTCGGTAGAGCCGATCTGCCAGGTACGTGACATCGTCAAATTCGTTGCCGCCCGTAGCCACGTATAAGTCCAGGTCTTTATCGCCATCAGCATCAAAAAAGGTGGCCGCTACGTCTTCAGAATAAATAGCATCGAGCAGAAACGGCTGTTTCTGGAGGGCAAAGGTACCCCCCGGTTGCTGCACGTACAATGATCGGGGCATGTTGGCCGCCCCGCCCAGAAAAACGTCATCCAGGCCATCTCCGTTAATGTCGCCTACGGCCAGTGCGGGCCCTTCGCGGGAGAGCAGTTGCTTCAGCAGACCATCCCGGTTGTAGTCGACAAAGTCATTTTCTTTATGCACATAATCGAGCTTAACGGCCTGCGTCACATCGGTAAACAGGCGGGTGGCGGCACTTGGTTTGGCAGGTGGCAGCGCCAGTTGATCCGCATTTTTGTACGACAGATGCAGCGTTGTATTGACAGCAGGGTTCCGAATGACCTGCTTCTTGTCGGCACCATCGAACCGGTCGGGCCAAATGACAACGAGTGAATCGATAACCGGCTGTTTCCCAGCCACCGCGCCCCCAAAACCGAACACCATGGTCAGGTCTACCGACGACTGAAACCCCCGGTTAGGCATCTGCTGCAGGTACTGCATTTCCTTACCCTGATACACATACACTCTGGCGCCAATGGCGTTGGGATTCTGGGCACCTCCTTTGAGCTGTACGCGAAGAAACGCCTTCTTTTCCTTCTCTACCGACGTGTTTTTGAAGATCGACACGGGCGAGTTGTTATTATTGACGACCAGATCAAGGTCGCCGTCGTTGTCCAGATCGCCGTAAGCCGAACCATTCGAGAAGTTAGGTTCACCTAATCCCCAGTCGGCGGCTTTGTTTTCATATTGCATGCCGTTGCCGGTATTCCGAAACGCATAATTTGGAATGGGGCTGGACCCCATTTTATTCACATAGTCTTTGTAATCAAACTTCTTGGTGCCCTGAATCATGGATTGCAGATCGGGATTGTCGGCCAGATAAGCGATATAATCCTGATCGGTCAAGTCTTTCAGAATACCGTTGGCCACAAACACATCCTTTTTGCCGTCCATATCCATGTCGAACAACAAAGCTCCCCAACTCCAGTCGGTTGCGCTGGTGCCCGCCATGCGCCCGATTTCCGAAAATGTGCCGTCACCGTTGTTGAGGTGAAGCATATTCCGGGAATCCTGGTGGTAAAAATCGCGGGTTTCCTTAAGTTCATTTAATTCATAGCTATCGAAAGCCGTTGTGGTTTTAAGTCGGTAATCATCGTCTGGCAGCATGTCCGTCACGAAGATGTCCAGATTACCATCGTTATTCACATCGGCAATATCGGCACCCATCGATGCCAGGCTAATGTGCCCCATTTCGTTCTCGATGTCTTCTTTGAACGTGCCGTTTTTCTGGTTTATGTACAGGTAATCGCGCTCGTAGAAATCGTTCGAGATATAAATATCCGGCCAGTTATCGTTGTTCACGTCCCCAATGGTAATGCCCAGCCCAAACCCGATTAGGCTCCCGTAGATGCCTGCCTCAGCGCTCACATCCCGGAACGGCTTACCCGGTCCTTCGTTGCGAAACAGTTTATCCCCGCCCAGTCTGTCGCGGGAATCACGCATGTTAGCAAATCCCAGCCGATCCATGGGTGTGAAGCTATTGTTGAGCAGGTACATGTCCAGGTCGCCGTCGCGGTCATAGTCGAAGAAGGCCGCGTGGGTCGAGAAACCACCATCGAACAGGCCATATTCCTTTGCTTTTTCAACAAAGGTGGGCACACCGTTCTTTACGCCCTGATTGATGTACAATTGATTGCCGCGTTCGTCGCGGCTACCCGAGTTACAGACGTAAATATCCAGTAGCCCGTCGCCATTGATGTCGGCAAAGGTGACACCCGTCGACCAGAATTTCTTACCGATAATCCCTGCCTTCGTGGTTACGTCGTCAAACTTCATCCCGCCTTTGTTGAGATACAGCTTGTTGGCTTCGAAGTTAGAGGTTAGAAACAGATCGGGCAGCCCATCGTTGTTCACATCACCGATGGCGACCCCGCCCCCGTTGTAGAAATTGCGGTAGTTGAAAATATTGAAGTTTTTTTTATCCAGACTCCGGTTCACAAAATCAACACCGGTTTCGGAGGCTGGTAAATTCTCAAAAAGCGGTTCGGGCTTCTTATGACATGCAATCAATCCGCTCAGGCAGATGACCAGCAAGCCTACGTTCTTATTCATTTGTTTGGTTAATTTATCAAGCTACGTAATCAACCGAATTGGCCCGTGTGGCAGGATATCGATTTCCAGCTATCAAGGCTTTTGTTTAAACGTCAGTATCTTCTCTCCATTGACACCAACAACGATATAGTCGTTCACTTTTTTCACATCGCGCACATCGCCCCGCACCATCAGTCCGGTTTCCTGGGCTGAACGCTCACTGAATTGCCATTTACCCTGGTTATGCAGTAGCAGGCCGTGATTCGCGTCAACCTTACCAATCCGTAGACGCATGCGGGAATTGTTGCCCATCAACAACAGATCGGGCTTCCCGTCCCGGTCAACATCATCCACCAGAATGCTATAAACAGGCGCATACTGAGCGACCGTAGGCAGTGAGTGAACAACTAAATCACCGGCGTTATTTTCCAGCATGAGCGTTTGCAATTCGTTAATTTTCCTGACTTTGGCCTGACGAAGCTGCTGTTCGTCGAAGCACTCATTCAGAGTTGCGTCGGCATAAGCCTGGTAAGTTGTAAACCGCTTTCGCAGCGACGGTACCTGTTCACAAATCTCATCACGCGAGTAGGCCGGATACACTTTCCCCTGAATGGCATAGCTCATGAAGAAATCGAGGGTGCCATTTTGATCAAAATCGTCGTAGGTCAGCGTAGCCGGTTGGGCCTCACTGGCTTTTATCTGCGTATTCAGGCCAAGGTTGCCCAGAATCAGATCATCGTCGCCGTCGCCATCCAGATCAGCCTTTTCGATCCGATTCCACCAGCCCGCCAAATTTTCGTAGACTTTCTGATTGGTAGTCGACAACTTTCCCCGCTGATTCAGCAGAACCGTAACGGGCATCCATTCACCGACAATCACCAGGTCGGGCCAACTATCGTTATTGATGTCCAGAACAGCCGCATCCGACACGATTCCGATTTGCCCAAGTGGCTGTTTTTTAAAGTTTCCCTGGCCATCATTGATCAGCAAAAAGCTCTCGTCAGACGCCGGAAACTTAAACGGGCGAACCGCCCCCCCTACGAATAAATCCGAATCACCATCGCGGTCAATGTCAATAACCTTAACGCAGCTTCCATTCTCGGTTTCAGTAGGTAATGCCTTGGATATAAAGGTGCCTTTATCGTTCAGCCAGAGTTGATCCTGCCGTTGGTTGGCCTCCCGAACGCTATAGCCGCCGTTTACGACATACAAATCAAGTTGCTTATCGCCATTGACATCCAGCAGCACGGCATCCGTTGTTATCCTTTTCATTTGATCCGGCAATGCGACTGGCATAAATGAACCATTTACCTGCTGGTAAAACAGTTGCCCCGGCTGCAACTTATTGCCACCAACAAACAGGTCCATCAGGCCATCGTTATTCACGTCGCCCGTGGCCATACGAACGCCGGTAGCTGAATACTGAATGGGCAATAAGATCTGTTGATCAAAATTATTGGTTGAATCGAGTTTGTGCGTGAAGTCGATGGCATTGACCGCCGAGAAGATCTGATCACCAGTGCGCGTTGCGGGAGCCAATGTAGCTGCGTTTGCCTGACGGTAATCCAGCGTGAGCGTCTGGTTGGGCGTTACAGCGGGTAAAACCTGCGTTTTGCCATCTGGCCACCGTACCGTGACAGGGATGGTTTTGACGTCCGTGCCCGTTCCAAACAGTAGATTACCGTGACTACACGACTCAAATCCCCGCGTCGGGAAATATTCCTGCACCTGTTGTGCTTTATCGGCACCGACGGTTACGATGACCCCAATACCGAACGGATTGCCTGACGGGCCTTTTAGCTGAACACTGAGGTAATTAGCCGGGGCTGTTTCCTGCGTATTGTTCCGGTAAATTCGGGCGGGTTCATTCAGGTTATTGGTAATGATTTCCAGATCGCCGTCGCCATCCAGATCAGCGTAGGCGCATCCATTGGAGATCGTTGGGTCATCAAAGCCCCAGGCGGCCTGTTCATTCGTAAACGTGAGGTCGTGGTTGTTCCGAAAAATGTAATTCTTCGTTCGGGTCGACGGCATTTGCCTGATCTGGTCGAGTACTGATCCACCCGCCTGTCGAGCCGCATTGTCGTCAGAGAACTTTATAAAGTCAGCGTTGGTAAAATCGCGAAGGGTGCCATTACTGACAAAAATATCTTTGTAGCCATCCAGGTCAAAATCAGCGAGAACGACGCCCCAGCTCCAGTCGGTACCGGCGACACCGGCCAGCTGACCAATTTCGGCAAACTCGCCATCGGGCTGTTGAATCTGGAGCATATTCCGCATATTCTGGTGCCAGAACCCATTCTTCAACTGGGCCTGATACACGTTCCAGTTATCCGGCCAGGGCAACAGTTTCTGACGGGCGTTGCTTTCGGGCAGCATGTCCAGCGTCATGATGTCGGGCCGGGCGTCGTTGTTCAGATCGGCAATGTCGGCACCCATGGCCGAGTAGGATGTATGATCGATCCGGCTTCGTAGCTCGTCCCGAAACGTGCCATTCCCCTGGTTTATGTAACAGTAATCATCCTCGACGAAGTCATTCGTTACGTAGACATCGGGATACCCGTCGCGGTTAATATCCGACACGGAGACGCCGAGTCCAAAACCCAGCGGATTTCCTTTGATACCTGCCTGCTCTGACACATCGGTAAAGTGAATAGAGGCTGCTCCAACTTTGCCATCATTTCTTAATAATTTATCGCCCGCATTATAATCCCGTTCGGCCCGCATAACCGACGCTTCTTTGCGCTGGTAATTCTTTAGATTATGATTGATGAGGAAGCAATCCAGGTCGCCATCCAGGTCATAATCGAAAAAATTAGCCTGCACCGAATAGCCAGAGTCCGCCAGCCCATATTCGGCGGCTCGATCCGTAAAGGTCAGGTTGTGGTTGTTGATAAACAGTTGATTTTTGCGGAGCGAATCTGGTCGCAAGCCTCCGTAGCAGACATAAATATCCAGCCAGCCATCGGCATTTACGTCGGCCAGGGTAACGCCCGTTTTCCAGCCACCCGTGCGGCCAGCCACCCCTGCTTTTGTGGTTATATCGTCGAAGGCAAAGCCGCCTTTATTGATAAATAACTTATTGGCTACCTGATTTCCGGTATAGTACAGATCGACTTTACCGTCATTATTCAGATCGCCAGCGGCTACTCCCGCCCCATTATAAAAATACTCGAATGCCAGTACGTTTTCCTCTTCTGTTTCGGTCAGTTGATTCGTAAAGGCAACACCAGTTTCAGCTGGATTCGTAACGACGAATCGAGGTTTATCATCACGACAGGAAAGACAAGCAAGAAGAATAAGAACGAGAAGAACAGCTTTCATTGGCCAATAAACGCTACCAGATAAGGCGTATTGCTACGGATAGGAAAACAAAACAGCAGCCCAATACCGGGCTGCTGTCCTGTCAATCGAATCAGGCTAGTTTAGTACCCAGCATTCTGCGGCTGCAGATTTGGGTTACTGTCAATGGCCTGTTGTGGGAATGGGAATAACACGGCTGTATCAGGCGATTTGGTTGGGCGCTGATCAACTGGGTTCGTAAAGACACCAAAGCGAATCTGGTCGCTCCGGCGCCAGCCTTCCCAATACAATTCACGACCACGTTCGGCCAGAATAGCGGGCAGGTCAACCGTTGACAGCGTTGAGGCACCCCGTGTTGTCCGCACGCTATTTACGATACCAGCGGCTGTTTGCCCCTGTGTATCGGTACCACCGCGAGCAAGCGCTTCTGCTTTCATCAGCAGAACGTCGGCATAACGCAGCAGGACGTAGTCATTGGTTGGGTTGTTGTAGGTAAGCGGGTTTGGCAGGTACTTGATGACCCGGATACCGGCTACCTCGTTAGCCAGGGCGATGTTTACAGCAGGCGTAAAGACCAGTGGGTTACCACTACGGTCTTTCAGCGGAACAAGCGCGGTACTACCCTTAGCCGGCGCGCCATACTGCTGACCAACCTGAAAACCAGCCGTCATACCGGTTTGGGGCGTCAAATCAGACGGAGAAGCACCACGACGTTCGTCGGCGGCTTCGAAGCTATTGTAGAAATCAGCCAGCGTTGTGAAGCCATTCCAGGCACCGATGTACTGGTTGTAGTGTTCGGTCATAAAATACCGGTTCTGAACGCTGCCTGGCTGAGCCGTCGCGGTGTTCTGAATGGTAAAAATCAGTTCCTGCGAACGGGCATCGTTATCCCAGTGGAAGTTATCGAAGTATTTACCTTTTGCGGTCAGAGCAAACTTAGCTGAAGAAATCACCTGATTGGCGAAATATACGGCTGAGTCCATATCCGCTTTCGCAAATGTGTAAGGGCCCGCTGGACTTTTAGGGTCTTGATTATAAACGGCCCGGTTCAGGTACATCTTAGCCAGCATAGTTGCTGCTGCCTCTTTGGTAGCTATGCTAGCTGTCGCCGTCGTGTAGGTAGGAAGCCCGTTGAAAGCAGCACGCAGGTCAGAAATAACGAAGTTAGACGCAGCCTGACGACTTAACACAGCTGGATTGGCATCAGCGGCATCCGTTACTTGGCGAACGGGGGTGCGGCCAAACAAATCCACGATGTAAGACGTAAAGAAACCACGCAGGAATTTAGCCTGAGCCACTAAGGACTGATTCGATCCAGCCGCATAAACGGCCTGCGAAGCACGGAAAGCGCCCGTATTCAGGTCATTCCATGCATTTAACACCTCTACGTGTTGAGAGTCCCAGGTGTGCTGGTGCAGTTTCCGCCATACGCCGAAATCGTCCCAGTCCGTACCACGGGTTGGCCCCATCATTTCATCAGAAGGGTGTTCTTCCAACGCATAGGCCCGACCCTGACTGTTGGCAATCGGATTCAGGGCTTGATAAGCACCCTGCAATGTAGCAGCCGGGTCTAATGTTACGGCCCCGAGTGTAGCATCCGTCGATGAAAGTGACCCAAACACTTTATCGTCCAGGTTTGTACAGCCATTGATACCAAACGAGCCAATTAATAAAGTGGCCGTCAGTATTCCAATGGTCTGATATTTAGATACGTTCATTTTGTATAGAAATAAGTAGTGTGTTGTGCCTTCCGTTCATATCTAATCAATCTGATTAGTACATACGAACAGAAGGCCTTTAAGATTGCTTAAAATCCAACGTTTAATCCTAATGTTACTGTACGGGGTGTTGGGTATGGCGTATAGTCGATACCCAGCGATGGAATACCATTGCCATTGTTATTAAACGTCACCGTGTTAACATCTGGATTCAACCCGGTATAGCCGGTGAAGATGAACAAGTTCTGGCCCGTGAGCGACAATGAAAGCGACTTGGCAAAGCCACCCTGGGGTAAGTCAAACCGACGCGAAATTGTCAGGTTCGTAATCCGTACATAATCACTCTTCTCCAGGAAACGAGTCGATACCGAAGCTGGGTTCAAGCCATTTTCTGCGCTGTTAGCGACATCATACGTTACATTACCCGCGTTCTTAAGCGCTCCCTTAGCAAATAAGGCGTTGGCTGTGTTGTTGTAGATTTTGCCGCCAAACTGACCATTCACGAACAGGCTGGCCGTCCACTGGCCAAACGTAAAGTTGTTCGTTAAACCCAAACGCAGTTTAGCAAACGGACTTCCCTGATAGTTGGCCCGGCTATTGTCGGCATAGGTCGCGTACCCATTGGCATCATACCCGGTAAAGGTCGGGATAAAGAAGGCAAATGGTGGATATCCGCTGGTAATACGCTCTGCATAAGCACCCGACAGACCCTGTCCGCTGATAGCGCCTACAGCCTGGTCGGTTGCAATATTTTGCGCTTTAACGTCAACCGTGGTCAAGTTAAACAACGCTTCCCAACCAAACTGTTGCTTTTGAACGACCTGGTACGTCAGGTTCAACTCTATACCTTTGCTGACGATTTCGCCTGGCAGGTTGATCCACTTGTAGTTAACCGGAGCTGGTTGTGCATAGAATACTTGCAACAGCGTGTTCGAACCAGCACGGTGGTAGTAATCAATCGAACCGGCCAGTCTACCTTTCAGCACACTGAAGTCGATACCAACACCCGTTGTTGTGTTCTGTTCCCACTTCAAATCCGGGTTCGGGTTGTTCTGCTGAACCTGTGCGCCCGTGTTGTTGTAGGTATAAATGATTTTCGAGGCACCGCCCGTAAAGTCCTGGTTACCCACAATACCATAGTTGGCCCGGAGTTTCAGGTCATCGAAAATGTTCTTCGGAACGAAACTCTCCTGCGATAAACGCCAGGCAGCTGCCACTGATGGGAAGGTTCCGTATTTGTTGTTAATACCGAAGCGCGACGATCCATCAACCCGTACCGTTGCCGTCAACAGGTATTTTTCTTTGAGGTTGTAGTTAGCCCGGCCAAAATACGACTGCAGGTCATTCTGGTTCCGTGTCGAACCACCACCGATGGCCGTTCCCGTAAGGGTGTTTGCCGATCCAATGTTATCTGCATAGTCGATGACCGATTCATTGAAGGGGAAACGGCTGGCAGCTATATAACTCGTCCGTGTTCCGAACGTCTGATAGGCAAACCCAGCGACCGCTTCAAGTACGCCAGGACCTACATTTTTGTTGTAGTTTACGGTGTACTCGACCAGTTTAGACAAGCGATTCAGGTTATTAATATAAGCCGCTCCGCCCAATCCCGTATTTGGATCTGCATACACTGGGTTCGTTACTGAGCCCAGCGGAACGTTGAACTGTCCATTCAATCGTGAATCGATGGTGGTCGTCCGGGTCGAGGTCGAGTTATCAACACCAAAGTTTGCTTTTACCGATAGACCATCCATAATCGTCCAGGTAGCACTCACGTTGGCCAATGTACGATTCGTAACGCCTTTATCGTGGTAATAGTCCAACATAGCCCGTGGGTTACGATACGAACCACCCGCCAATTGGTAATAAGAAGCTGTATCGCTGCTATTTGCAAAAACCGGATACGTAGGGTTAGCTTTGATCATAGCGCCGAACAGGTTACCCAGCGCACCGGCCTGGTTACCTGTCAGTGCGTATTGGTCCGTTACCGACGAAGTCGTTGCATTGACCGCTATCGTTACTTTTTTATTGAACAGATCCTGCGAAGCGTTGATACGACCCGTGATCCGCTTCTGACCCGTTCCTTTTACAAGACCCTGCTGATCCTGATAACCCAGGGAGAACAGATAACGGGTATCGTTGGTACCACCGCCAAAGCTGGCGTTGTAAATCTGCGATACGCCGGTACGGAGAATTTGGTCCTGCCAGTTCGTCGATGCGCCTGCGTTAACGGTCGACAGCGTTGGGTCGCCACCGGCTGCTTTTACACCCGCCAGAAAGTCAGTGGGAGAAAGCAGATCATACTTCTTCAGCGATGTCGAAACGGCAGCAGAGGCCGAGAAGTTAAATTGTGGCGCTCCTGCTTTGCCTTTCCGGGTCGTGATCAGGACAACACCATTGGCACCCCGTGCACCATAAATAGCAGCCGCCGAGGCATCTTTCAATACCGAGATGTTTTCGATATCGCTCGGGTTCAGGAACGACAGTGGGTTACGAGCCGTTGTTGTACCCGTACCGAAATCCGGCGTACCACTGCTGAAGTCACCACCATCGAGTGGAACACCATCAACTACGTACAACGGCGTGTTACCACCCCGCAACGATACAGCACCCCGAATCTGGATGTTGTTGGCAGCGCCCGGTTCCCCACTGGCCGGTGTGATTTGCACACCCGCTACGCGACCCTGCAGCAATTGTTCCGGCGACGAAATGACCCCTTTGTTGAAGTCTTTTGGCCCCAGCGTCGCTACCGAACCGGTAACGTCTTTGGCTTTTTGCGTACCATACCCAATCACAACGACTTCCTGAAGTGCCTTGGTGTCATCAACAAGCTTTACATCTACCGTAGCGCGGTTACCAACCGCAACTTCCTGCGTCGTGTAACCAATAAAGCTCAGTATAATTGTGGCATTGTCCGGTACGTCCGTTAGTGTATAGACACCATCCGCATTCGTGTTTGTCCCCCGTGTCGTTCCTTTAATCTGAACGCTAACACCTGGTAAGCCGAACCCGGTTGGATCCGCTACTTTCCCAGTCACAGTACGTCCTTGTGCCCACGCTGAGGTATTACCCAGCAGCAGTATCATTACCAGCATCGCCAAAACGCTAAAGAAAGCCTTTTGATTTGATGCCTGGGGTTGGCAGATACCAACCTGACCTACGTTACCACCGAAGTGACTCAATTTGTAGGATTTGTCCATCATAGGTTTGCAGTAAAAATGAATAAATATTGATTATTCGTTTGGTTAAAAATTATCCCTTCATTCTCGTTTGTTTACAGATACGCACTTAAACATAAGATATGTGTCTACGAGCTTGAATTCTATCAACTTGGCGAGAATTTATTGAATAAAAACCGAACCATTTGGCGAATTACATCAGGATAAGATGAAAATACAAATACGATGCGGTTAAAATTCGAGTAATTCCTGGCAAAATCGTATCACAATAATTGTTAAAATAAATCAGCCTGTTTAGACAATTCCACTTTTTAATAGTACATTATATTTTATTACGGTCTAATGATCAACACGTTATAATATAAATCAATGACGCTTAATTATAATTTTACAAGTAAACACCCTATGCCCATTTTTTACTCTATCAACTCAAAAAAATGTGGTAATTACACCTACTTTTGCCTAACTATTTCATTGCCTATTAGCCAATAGGCAGTTTGTGTGTTTCTATGAGTGCGGACCTCCTTAAACATCTAGCCAACCAGTTAACCGGTGATCTCTTCGACGATACGACGTATCGAACCCTGTATGCAACGGATGCATCGGCTTATCGGGAGATGCCAACCGCGGTTGCTATTCCTAAAACAGTTGACGATCTTAAGACACTGATCGCCTTCGCCAATGCCCATAAAACAGCCCTGATTCCCCGTACAGCGGGAACCTCGCTGGCCGGACAGGTAGTCGGTAGCGGTATTGTTGTCGACGTATCGAAGCATTTCACCAAAATACTGGAGGTCAATCCCGAAGAGCGGTGGGTGCGCGTACAACCGGGTGTTATCCGGGATGAGTTGAACCAGTTTCTTAAACCATACGGCCTCTATTTCGGACCCGAAACGTCGACGGCGAACCGGGCGATGATTGGTGGTATGGTGGGCAACAACTCGTGCGGCTCAAACTCGGTCGTGTATCGGGATACCCGAGAACATACCCTATCGGTAAAGGCGTTGCTGGCCGATGGATCGGAGGCTGAATTTGGACCGGTCAATGGCTGGGACTTCACTAAACGGGTGGGAGAAGCAAGCCGTAAAAATGGATCGGCCACGCTGGCGGATAAGATCCTTCTGAAGGCAAACGCCATTTTATCCGATGTTACTAATCAGGAGGAAATCCGGCGGAATTTCCCCAAGAAAACCATTGAACGACGCAATACCGGGTATGCGCTGGATGTTTTGCTCGACATGCAGCCATTCGCCCCGGAAGGCGAGATGTTCAACATGGCCAAACTGATTGCCGGTTCAGAAGGAACCTTGTGTTTTCTGACCGAAATAAAGTTGAACATCGTTCCCCTCCCCCCCAAGGAAAGCGGGCTGGTTTGTGTTCACTGCCATTCCATCGACGAGGCTCTGCGCGCTACGCTGATCGCGTTGAAATACAAGCCGTATGCGGTTGAGTTAATTGACGATATTATTCTGGAGCGGGCCGATACCAACCCGGAACAACGAAAAAACAGCTTCTTCGTTCAGAAAACGCCCACCGACCATTTTCCGATTATTCTGGTCGTTGACCTCTCACGCGAGACACGGGCCGAAATTGAGCAGCTCTCGTCCAGGATGATCGCCGACATGCAGGCACAAAACATGGGCTATCATTATCCCTTATTGTTCGGAGAGGACAGCAAAAAAATATGGACACTCCGCAAGGCGGGTCTGGGCCTGTTAGGTAACCTGCCCGGCGATGAAAAAGCCGTTGCGGTCATTGAAGATACAGCCGTCGATGTGCATGATCTACCCGACTATATCCGCGATTTCAACGAAATTCTGACGAAGCACCACATGCACGCGGTGCATTATGCCCACGCGGGTTCGGGCGAGTTACATTTGCGGCCTATCATTAATCTTAAAACAGAAGAAGGGCACCGGCAATACCGGATGATTGCGGAAGAAATTGCCACACTGGTAAAAAAATACGACGGGTCCTTATCGGGTGAGCACGGCGACGGGCGGCTTCGGGGCGAGTTTATTCCGCAAATGGTTGGCCCGCACAACTATGAATTGATGCGGCAACTCAAGCACACCTGGGACCCGGCGGGCATTTTCAATCCAGGTAAAATTGTCGAAACGCCACCCATGGATACGTTCCTTCGGTATGAAGCTGGTCAGCAAACGCCCGCCTTCAAAACGTATTTCCGTTATAAGGATCAGGATGTTCTTCAGCACGCTGAACAGTGCAACGGCTCGGGCGATTGCCGGAAAACGGAGGCTTCGGGTGGAACCATGTGCCCAAGCTATATGGCGACCCGCGACGAGAAAGATACGACGCGGGCACGGGCTAATATCCTGCGGGAAATGCTCACCCGCTCACCCAAGGAAAACCGGTTTGATCACGAGGAAATAAAAGCAACGTATGACCTTTGTCTGTCGTGTAAAGGGTGCAAAAATGAATGTCCATCCAATGTGGACGTGGCCAAACTAAAGGCGGAGTTTTTACAGCATTATTACGAGTCGAATGGTATTCCTATCCGGTCGCGGCTGATTGCCAACTTTGCCCGCCTGTCCAGCCTGGCATCTATGGCACCCTGGGCCTGGAATGGCGTTCTGGGCACGCCTTCGCTCCGGCGCATGGCGAATCGTCTGGTCGGCTTTCACCCCGACAGGACAATGCCCATGATGGGTAAAACAACATTAAAAAAGTGGTTTTCTGATCGACATACAACACAGAAGACCAGGACAGCAACGTCATCCGGCCGCTCACTCCTGCTTTTCTGCGACGAGTTTACCAATTACAATGACGTTGAAGTGGGACAAAAAGCCGTTCAACTATTTGAGCGATTGGGGTATACTGTTATCATTCCGCAACATGGCGAGAGTGGACGGGCAGCCTTATCGAAAGGGATGCTTACCTACGCCAAAACACTGGCCGAAAAGAACGTTCGTTTGCTAAAAGACGTGGTATCGGCCGAAACACCACTGGTTGGCTTGGAACCATCAGCCATATTGACTTTTCGGGATGAATATCCTGATCTGGTCGATGAGTCACTGATAGCAGACTCGAAACGTATTGCCGAACATGCGTTAACCTTCGAGGAGTTTTTAGCGCGGGAACTCGACGCCGGGCACATTAAACCGGAACAGTTCACGACCGAAACCCGATTGATTAAATTACATGGACATTGTCAGCAGAAAGCCGTTTCTTCCTTGGTGCCAGGCAAGAAAGTGTTGTCATTACCGAAAAATTACACCGTGCAGTTGATTCCATCGGGCTGTTGCGGTATGGCCGGTTCGTTTGGGTACGAAGCCGAACATTACGATGTTTCTATGAAAGTTGGGGAGCTTGTTTTATTCCCGACCGTTCGCCAACAGCCTGATGGCGTGATTATTGCAGCCCCCGGCACCTCCTGCCGCCACCAGATCAAGGATGGTACAAATCGAACATCACAACACCCCGCCGAGATTTTATTTGACGCACTTTTGTAAACTATAGTGTAACCGATTGTCTTAAAAGTCAGCTTTATCTAGCCTATACGACCTTACTTCGTGCGTGTAGCCTGATTAGACCCAAAGTTTTGTCACCAATAATTAAACCAAGAAGAGTACCAGTAATCCTGGTATAATCAATAGTACACAAAGGCACAATTTTTGTACATACTTTCCCCTAAAAACTAGTCTATGGGAAAGTATGTACTAATTTTATTCTTGTGGGTGTGGCTGCCAACGATTCTTTTGGCTCAACAGCCAGTTCATACAAATCCAACCTTACCGCTCTGTGCTACCTTCGATTTGACAGCAGCGCAACGGAAAGAACTTAACTTGCAGGCATCGCAGGCACTGGCTCAGAAGCGCGCTTCGAATGCAGCATTCGCCAGTATTACCTATGTACCCATTCGACCACACATTCTTCGGCGAAGCGACGGCACAGGTGGCATGTCAATGGCGAGCCTCAATCAGGTCATAGCTGTTACAAATAGCTACTACTTGTTGAATGGCTACGGAATCCAGTTCTACTTCTGTGGGACTTCGCCGGACTACATCAATAACGATACGCAATACAATAGTTTCGATATCAATAATGAGTCAGCTATAACGCAAGGGCATGATGTAACGAATGCGATGAATCAGTATTACGTCAACTCCTTCGCATCAGGTGCAGGTGGCTATGCTTATTACCCAGCTAACGGTCTATACTCAACTCACTCGTTTATCCTCAATGAAGCTGGTGGTGAAGACGATATGGGCAATCGACTCATTCCACATGAACTAGGCCATAACTTTAACCTTGTTCACACCTTTGGTGAGCGTGCCGGCAATGGCACGTTAGGTTCAGGTACCACCTTCGAGTTAGTGACGCGGGGTCCCGGAGCCAACTGCACGATAGAAGGTGACTACATATGCGATACACCCGCAGATCCTTATAATGTTAATGGGGCGAATATTACCTATGTAAACAATTGCCCGCAGTATGACCCGAGTAGTACGGCCCGCGACGCGAATGGGCAAGCTTACGACCCATCCATATCGAACATTATGTCCTATTATTTTCCCTGTACCCATGATTTTACCGCAGGACAGTATGAACGGATGCAGGCCGGGCTGGCCTTACGCCAAACACACACGGCTTATTCGTTAGACTGTCCGCCAACAGCCGTATCGGCGCCAACGAACCTGGTGGTCTCCATTAGCAATGGGAATGTCTTATTGACCTGGCAGGACAATGGCACCAACGAAATGGGCTACTTTATTGAACGTTCCCGCTCCCCTACGTCAGGCTTTTTGCCAGTTGGTGGCGTTGGGCCCAACACGACTACGTTTACCGACACAAAAACAGCTCCCGTAATCACCTACTATTACCGCGTTAAACCATCGAATTCAACGACAACCGGAATAAGTCAGGTAAGTAGCATCCAAACGCCAGCCTGCCGTCCGTCCATTACTTATGCCTGTGATTATCCGGTGGGGTTTTCCAGTATGACGGTGAATAATGTGCCATTAAGCCAGAACTCAGGCTGTTCACCCAATGGATACGGAACCTTTGGCACATCGACTACCGTCCTGGCCGGTATGTCTTATCCCATATCAGGCACCTTCCTCTACTCATTTTATGACCAGGGCGTAACAATTTGGGCAGACTTAAACCGGGATGGAACGTTCGATGCCTCCCAGGGGGAGCGCCTGTTTCAAACGTCTGCCTACGTGACAGGGCAATTTACGGGTAGCCTTACCCTGCCAGCCAGCTTATCGGCCGGTGCGCTGTCTATTCGGGCCATTACTGCGTATTCCACCATTCCTAACATTCCCTGCGGAACCTATTCATACGGGGAAGCCGAAGACTATACACTAAACGTAGTGAGCCCAACTCCTCCGTCGGCCGATCTTAGTCTGTCCCTGCAAAGTAGTAGCCGAACGCTGGCAACTAATCAACTCGTCAGTTACTCATTGACTATCCGCAACGCCGGCCCCGATGACGCAACGGGTATTAGCTGGCAAAATCGGCTACCGGCCAATATGAGCTTTTTCAGTGGAGATGCGAATGTCGTCAATTCCGGTACGGCCGTTAGCGGCAGTAACTTATCGCTGGCAAATGGCCAATCCGCTACATTTGCTTATCATCTCTTTCCAACCCGGGGAGGCACCTTTGTAAATGCGGCTCAAATTATGACCAGCAGTCTACCCGACCCCGACAGCCAGCCCGGATCAGGTACTGGCGACGGGCAGGACGATGCAGCCTCGGTCGACATTCGCACTGCAGCCAGTACCAGCACCGTGTATAGTTCGCCCAACCCCAATCAGGTTCCCTTACCCGCCGTTGCATCTAGTCAGCCAGCTCCCGATCCAGACAAAGCCGACCTATCACTGGCAATGGCGGTCGATTTGCGTACACCAATTGCGGGCCAGTCCGTTACATTCACCGTCAGTATCAGGAATGAAGGCGGCCTGTCCGCTACCAACATTGTTGTCCGTGATACCTTACGCGGATTGACGTTAACCGGCTCATCGCCAGTGTTTAGTGTAGTAAGTACTGGAGCGGGCTACACGATCATTGAAGGAACGGTTGCTTCGCTGGCTGCCAATGCAACTACACAGGTTGTTTTTAGAGCCCTGACCAGTGCTACAGGCTACATAACTAATGTAGCGCAAATCTGGTCATCGACGGTAGCTGATCCTGACTCGAAACCAGGCTCCTCGACCCCAACTGCCAATAACGTCAACGGTGAAGATGACATTGCCTGGATCGACTTGCGCGTTGGGTTACCCTGATTCCAGCATGGTACGTCAGACAGAAAGTGCCACTTATCGCTCAAATGGCCACTGTTTTCGCACGCCTGCAGAGATAAGAAAAGCGACAATGCCTAACCCAATGACGGTTAGCCCCGATAGCATGAACGTTAGGCCTGTTGAGAAAAAGATAAAGAGCCAAACCCCAATGGCCAGTAGTACAGGGAGCGGATAAAGCGGCATTCGGAACGGAAATTCAGAAACAGCCCGCCGACGATGAAGCAGCATCAGGCCAATGGCCTGTCCAACAAACTGGATGACGATCCGCATGGCAAGAATAGCCATAATAACGTCGCCCAGCCGGAATAGCAGACTAAACACAAAGCCCAGCCCACCCAGAAACAGCAACGACACATACGGAAAATGCCGGGTTGGGTGAAGCTTGGCGAAAACTTTGAAGAATTGTCCATCCACCGCAGCCGCATACGGCACGCGTGAGTAACCGAGCAAAACGGCAAAGAGGGAGGAAAAAGCCACCAGCAGGACCAGAATCGTAGCAAGTTTGGCGGCACCGGGACCATAAAGCGTCTCGACGAAGGTGCTGACGATAAAATTACTATTTTGGGCAATCTGCCAGGGTACCACACTGACAACGCTCAGGTTCATCAGCAGATATAGACCCGCAATGCCGATGATCGAGATGAACATACTGGCCGGAATATTCCGGGTGGGCTTCTGAATTTCACCGCCCAGATGGCAAACGTTGTAATAGCCCAGATAACAGTAAATCGTTTTGACAGATGCCTGTCCCAGCCCCGCTGCCAGCAATCCACCACTCACCGATCCAATTGACTGGAACGTGTCGGCCAGTGGAATTCGAGCATTAGTCAGTCCGCCAATGATGATCCAGCCCAGTGTTAAGAGAACGGCCCCCCACATAATCAGACCAATTTTACCAATCGAATCGATCTTTCGGTACAAAAGGGCAATGATAATCAGAACAACCACCCCCGACACCCCTTTGCGCTGCCATTCGTCCAGGGGCATCAGGTACGATGCATATTGTGCGAAACCAATGGCGCCGGAGGCCATAACCAATGGCGCCTGAATAAGCGTTTGCCAGACATACAGAAAGGACAACAACCGGCCCCAACGCCGTTCGCCGTAGGAAATCTTCAGAAAATTATAGCTCCCTCCAGCTTGTGGAAATGCGGCTCCCAACTCGGCCCAGACAAAGGCGTCGATCAATGAGACGAATGCACCCAGTACCCAGGCCCACATGAAAAGCGGACCGCCCAGGGTTTTGATCACCAGGGGCAACACCACAAAGGGCCCAATGCCGACCATGTCGATCATATTCAACGCTGTACCTTGCAGAAGCGTCAGGTTGCGGGGCAAAGCAGCCGATGGGGCATCGGACGGTTGATCTGGTGAAGTAGCGTTACTCAATAGCGTACTGGATAACAGGCTTTCGTTCTTGCCCCACACCGAATCAGATAACCAGACAACGGTGTCTGGCAGGATTCGTGAGCGAGTGTTGATTTATTTGAGAAAGGCTAGAAACCGGCTAAAAGTTCGAAAACCACTGACCTGCCTTGAACAAAAAAATGCCCTGCTTTCCGTAAAAGCAGGGCATTGAAAAAGTAGTTGGGCCGATTACCTAGTTCATCAACTGATCGAACGTTAGGCTTATGTAATACATGGAGCCAACGCTTGGATTTCCCCAGGCCTGGGTATACAGCTTACCTGTCAGGTTGGTACCACCCACTTTAAGAATAGACTTGAAGCCGGTGAGTTTCTTGCTGACCTGTGCATCGAGCGTGCTATAAGAGGGGATAATTGTCTGCTGGCGAGCCGTGGCTTCTGTATTGCCAAAGCTGCCCTCCCACAGAAACGAATCCTGCTGACGATATACCACATTAAAACCAAAACCCGTACCGCGCACATTCCGGTTGCCGAACGACAGGTTGTACCGATACTTTGGCGTATTGAAGAACGTGACAAAGCCCGTTGGGATCTTGTCTTTATCGATTAAATAGTTCGACGACACGTTGGCTCCGACCATGTAATTACCCGGAAGCACATAGTCTGCACCAATGGCCCAACCCGCATTTTTCAACTGTGTTGGTGAGTTGGTTGGGTATGAATACACCGAGCGAGTTGATCCGCTGATCAATTGCAACGCCGAGACGGGATCCGTCAATGACACCGGCGATTTTCCCTGCACGACAATCTGACTACCCAGGAAATTCAGGAAACGGTTGTAATAATAATAGGCATCGACAAATAATCGTTTACCAATAAGACCCTTATAGCCAACCTCATACGTTTCTACGCGTTCTGGATCATAGCCCAGGTTGGGCGTTTTTTGCAGCAGGGAAAGTGCCTGCGGCAAAGCAGCGGCTCCGCCCTGTTGCAAAGCCGCCCCAAACGCCTGCACAGACTGAAGGGTATAGGTCGGATTCGTGTTGAAGTTATATTTATCCTTCAGGAATGGCAGCCCACCAATGAGCCGGGCCGTGGGCGTATTCAGGTCGATGTACTGATCCTGCGTGGTGGGTATGCGAAAACCCCGCTGGAAAGACGCCCGGAAGTTGTGCGTTTTAGCAACCGTCAAGACGGCCGAAAAACGAGGGCTTACCTGTGCCTTGAAATTCTGGTTCTTATCATAACGAATCGAACCGGTCAGTTTCAGAATATCAGCCAGGGTTTTCGATGCCTGAGCATACGCACCAAATTCGTCGATGGTAAACTCTTTCCCATTCTCGTCACGGGCAAACAGCGTACCTTCCGAATTCAACGCGTACCGACGAACGTTTCCACCCACGATCAACTCAACCGTTTTTGGGTCGATCAATTTCGTGAAATTGTACATCACCTCGCCATGATACAGATTGGTTTTATCCAGGAACCGGGCACCAACACCCGTTGCATCGCCCGGAATCGGTTTTCCCGTTACAGCATCGAAAGCCTGCTGAAAGCCTGCCGAACCCGGCAATAACCTGCCCTGATCGGCAGCCCCGCGGGCCTGATTCAACAAAGCCGTTTGCTGACTGCTTATGTAGGTTTGTGCAGCCGACAGAGCAGCGCCCGGTGCCTGTCCCGCCCCAAGCGCGGTCAGGTAAGCGCCAGCGTACCCCTGTAAGGCCGATTGAGCGTATGTTCCGAAATAGGTGGGAAACCATTTGGCCGCGCTCCCACTCCAGGCTTCATTGATACCCTGCCCCAGAATGGCCGTCGCATAGGCATCTCCCGAACGCTCCTGCGTGGTGTAGGCGCGAACGAAGAAGTTAGAGCCCCGTAGTTCAAGCTTATACTGGCCCAATTTGAATCCTTTGATATAATAGCGGTCAGCACCCGTATAAACAGTCGTTCCGGTGCCCCAGTTGGCCTGAACTATCGCTTCCACATTGTCATTTAGCCGATAGTGCAACGCGCCATTTAGTTTCAGGTTTGTGGCGTTGTAATTGACCAGATCGCTTTCCTGATAACCTGTCCGCGAAATGTTCAGATTCGGGATAATGTTATTGAAAATCTGTTGTGGAGTCAGGCCCGTCAGCTGGGGTAACGTTCTATTACCCGCCTGCGGAATCTGGGTAGTAGCAATAGCGCCCAGAATGGCGGATGTCCCATTTGCTCCCGTTCCAGGCTGGCCATTGCCTAATAGATTGGAGTACAGGTTTGCACTGGCATCGCCGTAGATATTTATGCCATCATAACCGGGATTGTTAGCACGATTGCCGGTCTCAAGATTATACCCGTTCGAAAAACCCTGGTCCCGATAGTCGGTTGCCTGCCAGTCTTTTGCCGACAGGTATGAAACGCCTACTTTAATCGCCAGTTTATTGTTAAATACCTTGGCATACCGAAAAGCGGCATCGTAGAATGGCGTTGTAGCAGTCGACCGGTTGCTGGCATTCATAACGCCCCCTTTCACGTAGGCACTCAAGCCCTGGTACAGGAAAGGGCTTTTTGAATTCATCAGCAGCAAGCCATTGATCGCATTCGGGCCATACAGCGCCGAAGCCGCCCCCGGCAGGAGTTCGACACTTTCCAGATCGAGCTCCGACACCCCGGCAATATTTCCTACCGAGAAGTTAAGACCGGGTGCCTGGTTATCCATCCCATCGAGCAGTTGTACCACGCGCGTATTACCATTCGAGCCAAACCCGCGCACGTTCACTGATTTGAACGTTAGGCTTTGGGTATTCATGTCCACTCCTTTAATGTTCTGCAACGCATCGTAGAAGGTAGCGGCTGGCGTAGACTGAAACGTGCGAATATCCAGCCGCTCAACGGACACCGGCGATTTGAGTACGCTCTCTTCCACCCGTGAGGCCGAAACAACAACCTCCTGCCCAATGGTTATCTGTTCTTTCAGGCTCACATTCAGGTCGGTACGGTTGCCATTAATGACAAAATCCTGTGGTTGGAAACCCACCGCCGAAACCGCGATTGTGAAGGGCGTCGGTGTCGTTGTTGTCAACGAAAAGTTACCTTTCTGGTCTGTAATGGTTCCGATGACTTTGCCTTTTACCGAAATACTGATTCCGGTTAATTCTTCTTTTTTTACGTCGTCTGTTATCTTCCCGGAAACCCTGGTCTGAGCAATAGCGTCAAGGCTAAAGACACTGAACAACGGAATAAGAAAGGCCAAATAAGTAATAAATTTCCTCATAGATGTAGAGTAATAAGTGGAACTTTGGTTACAAAAATGTCTCAGGCGCTAAACATACAGAGAAGTCTTCATTTTGTTCTATTTTTTCTTGTAATTAATAAATTAACAGCTTCACTCTGCAATTATACCGCTCATACGCTGAACAATTAGTAAATTTTAACGCGTATTTCCTTTTGTATCAGACAACTTTCTCAACTGAAATTTCTTCTATATATGACAACTGAATCGAACCAGGCACGCCGGGACTTTCTTAAGGCATCCGGCCTGTTAACAGGAAGTGCTCTGCTAGGCAGTTTGCCTTTCCAAACCAAAGCGGCTGGCAATCCAGGCTACCACTTTTCGGTAAACGATACGATTAAAGTAGCCCTGATCGGATGCGGAGGCCGTGGCACAGGCGCGGCTCAACAGGCACTGAACACGAAGCAAAATGTCAAAATCGTAGCGTTGGCCGATGCCTTCCGTGATCGGTTGGATGATGCCTACAAAGCATTGACGGAACGGGGACTGAAAGCAGCCGATGGTTCGCCTAAAGTCGATATACCGGAAGACCATAAATTTGTGGGGTTCGATGCGTACAAGCAGGCAATGGCCCTGGCCGATGTCGTTATTCTGGCAACACCTCCGGGTTTCCGGCCCAGTCATTTCGAAGAAGCTGTTCGCCAGAATAAACAGGTATTCATGGAGAAGCCCGTAGCGACCGATGCTCCGGGTGTTCGACGTGTATTGGCAGCGGCAGAAGAAGCAAAACGAAAAAAATTAAATGTGGTGGTCGGCCTGCAACGGCGCTACCAGCCAAGCTACCGTGAGATGATCAAGCGCATTCACGATGGTGCGCTGGGCGATATCGTAGGCGGACAGGTATACTGGGTCAGTGGGGGCGTTTGGCAGAAGCCTCGCAAACCCGGCCAGAGCGAAATGGACTACCAGATGCGCAACTGGTATTATTTCAACTGGCTCTGTGGCGATCACATCAATGAGCAGCACGTTCACAACATCGATGTGGCCAACTGGGTAAAAAACAGTTATCCAGTTTCCTGTCAGGGAACGGGGGGGCGGCAGGTTCGGACGGGTAAGGATTACGGTGAGATCTTCGATCACCACATCGTCGATTTCGTTTATGCCGATGGTACGACCATCAATAGCCAGTGCCGCCACTACGAAGGAACCTACAGCCGGGTAGACGAAATGTTCCTGGGAACCAAAGGAAAGGTGGAAGGCATCGAAAAGAAAACCAGTGCCCTCTTGGGCTACAATGGTCAGCCTATTTACAGCCATAATGCCAAAAACGACGGTAACCCGTACCAAATTGAGCACGACGAACTGTTCGACGCGATTGCTAAAGGCCAATACAAGTTCGCTGATGCCGAACGCGTAGCCAAGAGCACGATGACCGCCATTATGGGCCGTATGGCTACCTATTCCGGCAAAGTCGTCAAGTGGGATGAAGCCCTCAATTCGCAAATCGACCTTTTCCCGGACAAACTTGCCTGGGACGCCATGCCGAAAAGCGTCCCCGATGCCAATGGATTGTACCCAATTGCCGTGCCCGGAAAAACAGTAACGGTGTAATAGTGAACTTACGGGAACGGGGCCGATTGCCATTTTCGCAATCGGCCCCGTTTGTTTTCCAGAATTAGCAGCTTCACACCCGGAAAACGCGTTAACAACCGACGGCTTTTGCGAAGGCCTGCCACACTAAATACTTTTGTTAAGGCATCGGCTCGGTAACCATCGGGCGCCAGCACCGTGGCCCGAACAAAGTGCCGAAGCCCTAAGCCCGAACGCGGGTCCATAATGTGCGAATACCGCCGACCTTTGCGTTCCAGAAAACGGTAAGTATCTCCCGAGGTTGTAATGGCCGCATTTTTCAGGTAGATCGTCGCCGTATCGGCGTCATCCGATCTGCCCGAACCAATGCTTACCCGCCAACCCTGGCTACCCGGGGGCGCATCACTGACCAAAATATCTCCACCAATGTCAATTAGGGCAGATCGGACCCCAAATGTGGCTATGAGTTTTAAGGCTTCGTCGATAGCATATCCCTGACCTATACCACCCACATCCAGCCGCATGCCCGCCCGACGCAACCGAACAGAGCGCGTGGTACTATCCAGGTCCATCAACCGATACCCGACCGCCTGTCTGGCCTGGTGCCGTTCCCTGTTTGTTGGAAACTCCTTCCGCCGAACGGCCCGTCGCCACAGCAAGGTTAGGGGACCAAGGGTTGGATCAAAACGTCCATTGGAGCGACTGGCACCCATTTTTGCTTTTTGCAACACAGCAAATAGATCGACCGATACGGGTACCCACTTCCCGGAGCCAGCCGTTTTTGACAATTCATTAATTTCGGAACCGTCCAGGTAATCGCTCATAATTTGGTTGAGCGAGTCCATCCGGGCGTCAACAGCGGCATAAGCATGTCTGGCCGTCAGGCTATCCGGTGCGTAAAAAATGACATTGAACTGTGTGCCCATCAGTCCCCGTCGGAACGAAAAACGGGACAAGCCGGGTTGTGCAAGGACCACTCCCGGCAGTAGGCTACCTACAACGAGCAAGCTGGTCAGGAATCGTAAAGACAAACGGACGTTCAAAATAAGTTAGCAGGCCGTCATCCAGAATTGACCAACCCATGGTTACTATCAAAAATAAATTTATCCTGCTGGCAGCCGGTTTCTGGCTTACTGGTCTGGCCTTGACGCTGGCGGGCGCTTATGGCAAAAGCCATCAATGGGAATCGACAGGTACATTACTGACGGTTGGCATTTCAGCGCAGGCCATTGGCTTTGCTTTTTTGGGCTTCGCCATTATGCAGGCTGTCTTCAAGAAAAAATAAATCGAGCCAGCTTTTTTTACGCGCAAGCCACTGCTCAAACTTAGCAACTGTCTGCGGAGCCGATGAGCGTTTTTTGCGGGAAGGCGTTGCTGTTGTTTCTATGTTGAGCATTGCTGGTTAGTCAAAGATACCGATTTTGACTGGATCAGGGTCGTTTATACCTTGGCTGCCTTGTTCCGCAAATACATATCGACCAGTACCAGAGCAGCCATTGCTTCGACAATAGGAACGGCACGGGGAACCACGCAGGGGTCGTGCCGACCTTTTCCCGATACGGTAACGGGCTGCCCATGCACATCGACACTGTCCTGATCCTGCATAATCGTAGCTACGGGCTTGAAGGCCGTTCGGAAATAAATATCCTCGCCGTTGCTGATTCCCCCCTGAATACCCCCCGACTGGTTCGTTTTCGTACGCACCCGACCGCTCTCGTCGGTGTAGAATTCGTCGTTATGCTCGGAGCCAAGTTGTTCTACACCGGCGAACCCGCTGCCATATTCGAAACCTTTCACTGCATTGATACTAAGCATGGCTTTACCGAGTTCGGCATGAAGTTTATCGAATACGGGCTCGCCCAGACCAGCCGGCAGGCCGGTAACGACGCAATCGACAATGCCACCAATGGAATCGCCCTGTTTGCGGATGCCATCGATGTACTGAAACATCTGTTCGGCCGTTTCCGGATCAGGGCAACGCACGGCATTCTCTTCGGCAAGTGCCAGATTCAGTTCCGGGTAAGCTTTTTCGAGCTTCAGTTTACCAACCTGCGAGACATAGGCGGTAATCTGGACACCCTCGTGGGCGAGCAGCAATTTAGCCACGGCCCCAGCCGCTACACGGGCTGCGGTTTCGCGCGCCGACGAGCGCCCCCCTCCTCGATAATCCCGCGAACCGTATTTGGCCTGGTAGGTGTAATCAGCGTGGGAGGGTCGAAACTGCTCTGAAATGTGTCCATAATCTTTGCTACGCTGATCGGTGTTCCGAATGATCAGGGCAATAGGCGTTCCCTGCGTAAGGCCCTCGAAAACACCGGAAAGCACTTCGAACTCGTCAGCTTCCCGCCGTTGGGTTGTAATCCGCGATTGGCCGGGTTTCCGCCGGTCTAATTCGTGCTGAATAAAATCAGTATCAAACGCCAGCCCCGCCGGGCAGCCATCAATAACAACACCAATGGCGGACCCGTGCGATTCACCGAATGTAGAAATCTTAAATAATGTTCCGTACGTACTACTCATGCTACCTGTTTTGGGGCTTCATCCCCGATTAGTAGCCAAAAGACAACTCATCTTTTGGCTGTATATTTTGCCTCTCCACTCTATTTTCTAACCAATACAAAAACCATCCCTACCAACATAAGCAAAATCAATACGTTCGCGACCGACCGGATAAGTACTGACACACTAACCGGCTGCCGGGTGCTGTCCATTCCTTCGATACCAGCATAGATCGAATTGACCAGCGGTGCGCCCGGAACAGTCTCTCCGTTCGTAACAACTGAACTACTGGCTATGGCCGAGTTCGTTGCAATGCCCGATCCATTGCCCCCTACCTGAAGTTGCAATTGCGGCCGAAGCGTATCATAACGAGCCGTTTGTGGGTCGAAATAAACCCATTGAAAGTAATTAGCCAACGTAACCTCCCCATTCTGGTGCGGAACAATGTAATATGTAAACGTCTTTCGGCCGGTTATCTCATTACCGCCGTGCGTAATCGTATGCTTTGCCTCCGGCGGAAACACATCTATTTCAGATCGCCCATTCAATAGTCCAGGTTCTGGCAAGGTGGCAATATTACCTTTCCCGGAAATAGAAAATGTGTAGCGCACACTTTTTCCGGCAACCACGTGCTGCCGCTCCAGCGCTTCTTCCAGTCGAAACGTTCCGACCGGTACGCGGCCCCGTAAGGGATGGACAGGCAGCGCCTTAACGCTGATGGTAAGAGGCTGGCTGCTAAAAACGGCCGTTTCGGGCTGGGAAGCTGGCGGTCCAATAACCGGCCGACGGTTCAACTGCAGCGATACGGCGGGAATGCGCAGGGATTGGTTGGATAATGGAAAGAATACGGATTGAAAAATCCGATACTCTCTGAACTTCTTTTTTTGGATGACCACCGGAATTGGTTTCAAGTCATTGATCGGCAGGTTTTCCTCCCAGGAATTGGCCGGACGAATTTTTTTAACGATTGCCTGCAGTTGTTTGTCGAGCGCCTGAAAGCTAAGTTCGTAGGGGTAGTTATCGGCAACGAAAAAAGACAGCGTCAGCCCTACCTCAGCGCCCGTATAGATAGCTTGCCGGGATGATCTAAGTGACAAAAATGCCGCTCCTTCGGGCACCACTGCAACCGTATTGAGGGTTGCGCTGCCCGGTACTGACAAACTTGCCGACGGTTGAACAACGAGAGTCGCCCCTTCTGAACGGACCATTTCGCCGTTCATCATAATGATAAACGGCGGCAGTCGAAAACGCCCGGGTGCTTTTGCCTGGTAGTTTTGCGTAATAACTTGATTAGTAAGCGTTTTTCCACCCACCTCAACCGGCGTCACACTGGTTGACGTACCTTTTTTGACAAAGCCGACAATGTCAGGAAACGTGACTGTGGCACGAGTTTCGCTGTTGGGAATGATGAGTGAAATGGTGAAGGGCCGTTCAATCGGAAAAGTCGTTGACCCTAATTCGATAGATGACAGATTATCAATAGATTGCCCAAATCCCACGAAAAGGAAACAAAAAAATAATACAACAACTTTTCGGAATATTGCAAGAAACATTATTAATTTTGAGCAACAATGTATGAAATCAGCCGTTACGAATTAAGGTATCAAAGATAAGAACGAACTGTCCAACCTCTCTTAATATCCTAGCTTCTTCAACCGAAAATATGTTACCCTATGCTTTCCATGCTTGAGTATATCAAGACGATCCTTCAGAAGGTAAGTTTTGATAAAAATCTTTTTGATAAAGAGCTGGCTAAAGCCATCAAAATGCTCATTCCAAAAGAGGTAAAGCAACTTAAACGCTGGTGTTATGTCCAGTTTGGCAAAATGTATCGCGCTGTCTTAAATCGTCGTTTCGCTCGGGTACGGTTCACCTGACGGTGTTATCCGTTTTCTCAAACACAAATCCCCCGGCTTGTAAGCCTGGGGATTTGTGTTTTATTAAGATTCGATAAAAACAGCATCTATAGTGAAAAGGCATTACAACGTCACTTTCTGGCGCATCTCCGGAATCTCGATGTGTTGAAAGCCAGCCGCCTGCAAATGGCCTTTCCAGATCAGTTGCTTTTCATAATCGCCATGCACAAGAAATAAGGATTTAACCTTGGAAGCATCCTGGCAGCTCAAAAAATTTAGCATTTCCCGATAATCACCATGAGCCGAAAAAGAATCCATAATGGCCACCTGAGCAACAACCGCATACCGCTCGCCAAAGATGGTCACTTCCTTGTCGCCCCGCTTCAGGGCGCCCCCCAGGCTGTTGGGTGAGGCATAGCCGACAAGCAAAATGGTGGTGTTGGCTTTGCCGATATTATTCTTGATGTGGTGCTTGATCCGACCCGCTTCGGCCATACCCGACGGGGCAATAATAATACAAGGCTCCTTCAGGTCATTGATGGCCTTCGATTCCTCAACATCCGTAATGTAATGCAGATTGGGAAATTGAAAGGCGTCACCGTCTTTCTTGATATAGGCCAGAATGTCAGGATTGAAATCTTCCTCATGGTCGCGCATCACCTCAGTAGCCTTTACCGACATCGGACTATCGATGTAAACGGGAAAATGCGGCAATCGGCCTTCGCTCGATAGTTGATCGAGCGCATAAATCAACTCCTGCGTCCGGTCGACGGCAAAAGCCGGAATGATCAATTTACCCCGCCCTTCTACGCAGGTTTGCTGCACGATGCGCAGCAAATGGGCTTTCATATCGGGTTCTGCTTCATGAAGCCGGTCGCCGTAGGTCGATTCGCAAATGATGTAGTCGGCCTGGGGAAACGGTTGGGGCGAACGCAGAATCTTATCGTCGGGTCGACCGATGTCACCACTGAAAAATAGCTTTTTCTCTGCATTTCCCTCCTGAATCGTCAGGCTGACCGACGCACTTCCGAGCAAATGGCCCGCATCGGTCAGCAAAGCTGTTACGCCATCACAAACGACGAAGGGCTTGTTATACTCAACGGCCTGCATTTGATCGAGCGCCTTTTTCACGTCTTCTTCATCGTAGAGGGGCTCAATTTCAGCCTGCCCCCGGCGGGTACGGCGCTGGTTGACCCGTTCAAGATCGCGCTCCTGAATTCGGGCGCTGTCCATGAGCATAACCTCACAGAGGTCAATTGTGGATGAAGTCGTGTAAATTGGCCCCTGAAACCCCTGCCGTACCAGTCGGGGAATCAACCCGGTATGGTCAATATGGGCGTGCGAAAGTACCATGTAGTCGACCTGAGCCGGATCAAAGCCAAACTGCTGGTTAAGCTCGTCCGTATCAATACCCTGGAATAGCCCGCAATCGAGTAAAATTTGTATACCGCTGGTGGTGGTAATCAGGTGCTTGCTGCCCGTTACCGTTCGGGCTGCACCAAAGAATTGAATGGTCATTTTTGAAGTAAGGTTTCGTTGGTCAAGGGGATGCAGGCATTCTTCTCTGAGACCGAAGGACAAGGAGAAGTAACACCCTATATGGCAATGTTCAGGTCAATATTGAGAAATGTACGTGGTATCATCAAACGGTTGTGGCAATACCGTCTGGTAAAAACCGTTCTCGTGGCTCTATTGATTTTTTTCGGGCTAGATTTTTTCTTCCCCATCCGTAGCCGCGTTCCTTATTCAACCATTATTACGGCCCGTGATGGCTCAATTTTGCACGCCTTTCTGAGCCGCGACGACAAATGGCGTATGTATGCCGAACTGGACGAGATTACGCCCACACTCCGCAACGCCATTCTGTTTAAAGAAGACAAATATTTCTGGTATCATCCCGGTTTCAATCCCATAGCAATGGTACGAGCGGCTGCCCGGAACCTACTGACAGGACGACGAACGTCGGGCGCGTCGACCATTACGATGCAAACCATTCGCCTGCTCGAACCCCGTGAACGAACCTACGTCAGTAAGTTCATCGAGCTGTTCCGGGCCCTGCAACTCGAACTTCACTATTCAAAAGATGAGATTTTGCAACTGTATTTGAATCTGATTCCATACGGCGGTAATATCGAAGGGCTCAAGTCTGCTTCACTCCTGTATTTTGGCAAATCGCCCGCCTTGCTGAGTCTGGCCGAACTGACGACACTGACCATCATTCCGAACCGACCATCGAGTTTACGACTGGGCATACACAATGCCCTGGTCATACAGGAGCGCAATCGCTGGCTTGCCCGCTTCCGGGCGAGCCATCTTTTTACTGAAACCACCATCGCCGATGCCCTGAATGAACCACTCTTGGCTTATCGGCGGGAAGCTCCCCAACTGGCCCCGCACCTATCGCGTCGCCTTCGACGGGAAAACCCTGATCAGCCCATTATTCACGCATCCCTTTCGCCAACGATTCAGTCGACGGCTGAGCGGCTAGTGCAGCAATATGCCAACCGGATTCGAGCCTATAATATCCACAACTCGGCCGTGCTGATTGTGGATAACCAATCCCACGAGGTCGTTGCGTACGTCGGCTCGACCGATTTTGGTAATACGTTCGACGGGGGACAAGTAGATGGTGTGCGGGCGGTCCGGTCGCCGGGGAGCGCACTAAAACCCTTGCTATATGGCTTAGCGTTCGATGCGGGCATTATTACACCCAAAACAAAACTAGCGGATGTGCCCACCAACTTCGGCGGCTACGAACCCGACAACTACGACCGGCGATTCAATGGCCCTGTCACGGCAGAATTTGCGCTGGCCAACTCCCTCAACATTCCGGCGGTCGCTTTATTGAAGGAAATGGGCACGCCGGCTCTTGTCTCAACACTCCGGAAAGCGGGCTTTTCGGCCATCAGGAAACAGGCGAAAGCCTTAGGTCTTTCCATGATTCTGGGCGGCTGTGGCGTTACACTGGAAGAAATGACCCGATTGTATACGGGTCTGGCAAATGCAGGCCGGGTAAGTCCCTTACGGTTCAGTTCATCGGAACGCCGAACGGAACCGGTCCCTCTTCTCTCCCCCGAAGCCGCCTACCTTGTCACGCATACGCTTACCCGGATTACCCGGCCTGACTTACCCAATAATTTCGACAACAGCTATCACCTGCCACGAATTGCCTGGAAAACCGGAACGTCGTACGGTCGGCGCGATGCCTGGAGCATTGGGTACAATCAGCGGTATACGGTTGGCGTTTGGGTTGGCAATTTTTCGGGGGCGGGAGTCGCGGAGCTGAGCGGGGCCAATACGGCAACACCCTTGTTGTTTCAGCTTTTCAATGTGCTGGACTATAATTCACCGGCGGGTTGGTTCAACGTGCCAAAAGCGGCCTCTAAACTAAGTAGCCGACTTATCTGTCCCGAATCAGGCGACGTTCCGGGTGAGTTTTGCCTGAATCCGGTAACCGATTATTGCATCATGGGCGTTTCCCGCTATCGGCGTTGCCAGCACCGGAAAGCCGTTTTCACCAACGAAGCCAGAACAATTTCCTATTGCGCTCATTGCATGCCCGACTCTGGCGCCGTTCGCCGGGACTACCCAAATGTATCCCCCGAAATCAGGGCGTTTTACCAGAGTCATAGCATTCCCATGGAAGCCATTCCGCCCCACAATCCCACTTGTGAACGCGTGTTTGGCAGTCAGAATGCAGGTCAGGCGGGGCCGTTGATCACGAGTCTGAATGACGGAAGCGAGTACTTCATCAATCCAAAACAACAGACCGAGTTAGAACTAGCCTGTCAGGCTCCTACGGGTGTACAAACCGTATTCTGGTATTTAAACGATAAGCTGTACCGTCGGGCAAAACCAACGGAAGCCGTCTTTTTCAAACCACGACCAGGACTGCTGAAAGTTTCCTGCGCTGATGATCGGGGCCAGAGCCGTGATATTCGGGTGGTTATCAAAAATGAGTGACGATTTATTGATTTTGCTTTTCCATAATTTATGTACACTTTTCCCATAAAAAGTTAATTAACTACGCAATGAACTACCTTTTCTCTCTGCTGATCACGTTCTTGTTTACGACCACCGTTTCTGCGCAACAGGCAGCAACCTCACAAGATCCTACTGAGGTTGGCCAGGCGTTTTTCAAAGCCTTACTCGATGAAGACAGCAAAGCGTTGGAGCGTATCATTTCGAGCGATCTGGATGTAATCAGCTTCGACGGGCAATCCATAGATGGCGACTTACTGGTACAGAGCGTGGGTGGCGGAGCGATCATTATCGAAACAGGCACGGTTTCGGATGAGGTTACACGCGTGTACAACAACGACTCGGCGGTAATGACAGGTGTCTGGCAATCGAAGGGCAACATTCAGGGGCAAGCCTTTGACAACAGTGTCACGTTTTCGGTGGTGATTGCCAAACAGGCTGGCATCTGGAAAATCGTCAATGTCCAGTTTACACCCGCACATTAATAACCGTTCAGTAAGTGGTATCCTGGAATTCAGCCCATCCACTAATCCTGAATGGGCATTTTCGTCTATCTTCGGCACCTCACAACCACCGTTCATGCAAACACTGTCCTATCTCCGTAACTTTCTCTTTGTTAGTCTATTATTTACTCTTCTCTCCCAATGTTCGCGCTTACCATTCAACGACGTATCGGTTATTGGTCGCAACTTCGACGATGAAGTTCAACAGACCCAGAACTTAACGTTTACCTTCAACAAAAACGTCGGTCCAACCAGTCAGTTCGGCGATTGGGACTCGACCCAGTACATACGCTTCATTCCGGCCGTTCGGGGGAAATTCAAATGGACGGCTCCCAACGAGCTGGTCTTCTCGCCCGCCCTTGCCTTCGATCCCGCCACGGACTACCGGGCAGAGCTGACCGACGATTTACTAAAGAATTCTGACAAAAAAGACTTGAAAGTTTCGGGCGAAACCATTGCCTTTCACACGCCTTATCTGCAACTGACGGGCGTCGAAAACTGGTGGTCACGCGCTCCGGAAACCGGTCAGCCCGTTGCCAAAACCCGCCTTAACTTTAATTATCCGGTTTCGGCCGCAAACGTGGTTGAGCGAGTAGCCGTTTCTTCCGACGAGAAGCCACTTACGATCGTCAGTACGCCCAATGATGCCCAAAACTCGGTTGCGCTAACGCTTACGAATGCACCTGCCTTGAAAAACGAGCAGCCCCTGACCATCAAACTAGGTAAAGGCGTAAAGGTGCCAAACACGGCCTTTGTCAGCAAAGAGGCCATCGAAGAAACCAGTACGTTACCCTCGCGCTTCAAGGTTGACATTGCCGATGTACAAACAAGTTTTGATAATAATACGGGCGTCGTCAAGGTCATTACGACGCAGGAACTGCAGGCGGGTGAACTCAGCCAGTACTACACCATTCAGCCTCAGGTCGAAACAACAGCTGAACTAACGGAGAATGGCTTCGTTATTCGCGGAAATTTCACGGAGACAGA
This sequence comes from Spirosoma horti, assembly GCF_054776595.1. Lineage (NCBI taxonomy): Bacteria > Pseudomonadati > Bacteroidota > Cytophagia > Cytophagales > Cytophagaceae > Spirosoma > Spirosoma horti. Next base: position 305,389 of record NZ_BAAHBQ010000002.1, on the reverse strand, counting down.
CACCTATGTTCTGACGTTGACCGATCAGATCCGGGGCGTATTGGGAACGAAACTGGAGGAGCCTACAAGCCGAGATCTGTTTTTCGGGAAAATGCCTGCCAGCATTCAGTTCGCGACTAAAAAGGCGCTGTACCTTTCGTCAAAAGGAGCGCGAAACATTGGCCTGAACATCGTCAACGTTCCCAAAGTACAGGTCAAGATTGCGAAGGTGTATGAAAATAACATCCTGAATTATTTACGCGCTAACCGGTACAAAGAGTATAAAGAAAAGGCCAATGGCGAGTGGGGGCCATCCGGCTCTTTTAATTACAGCGACGACGAAGCAGGTGACTTGAGCGATGTGCTGGTCAACAAAACCGTCGAAACAGCCGATTTACCCAAAGTAAGGGGCGTATCGGCGTTAAATCTGGCCCTCCCCGACCATAACAATACGTTCCGGGAACATCCATTGCGGGGCGTTTATCTGGTTTCCGTATCGTCGAAAGACGAAGCGTATTTGCAGGCGAGCCAGCTCGTTTCGGTATCTGACATTGGGCTCGTGGCGCGCCATACGAACGACGAAGTGCTGGTTTGGGCCAATTCGATCCGCACCGGCGAACCCCTTCAAAGCGTTGAGGTAACCTTAATCAGTAGCAACAATCAATCGGTATACACGCTAAAAACGGATGGCACCGGCTTCGTTAAATTCGAGAAGGTGAGCGAGAAAGCCCCTGGCTTCAAAATAGCGCTCTTAACGGCCAGCATCACTAATACGGCGGCTGTAAAGCTATCGGACCAGGACGACTTCAACTTTCTATTTCTGCCCGATACACAAGTCGAGACCTCCCGGTTCGAGGTGGACGGCAAACGCGACAATGAATCTGGTTTTGATGCGTTCGTGTACGGCGACCGTAACATTTACCGCCCCGGCGAAACAATACACATTAACACGGTCATCCGGTCGCAGAGCTGGCAAAGCGTAGGCGAAGTGCCCGTGCTGGTCCGCCTTCTGGCCCCAAATGGCCGTGAAGTTCGGGTATTCCGCAAAACGACCAATGCGCAGGGGGCCGTGGCTACCGATGTGTTACTCGATCCGGCGGCCGTAACCGGCACCTATACTGTTGAGGTGTTGAATGCCAACAATATTCTACTGACCTCAGAGCCAATCAGCGTCGAAGAATTCGTGCCGGATCGGATCAAGGTGGATGTGGCAACGGATCGACAGACTGATCCAACCATACCCGCAATCTACAAGGCGGGGCAAACGATCACGCTTTCGCTAACCGCCATGAATTTGTTCGGCCCGCCCGCATCTGACCGAAATTATGAAGTGGAATTCCAATTGAAGCGAAAGGCGTTTGCCCCCAAAGGCTTCGGCGAGTATGATTTCAGCATTTCCAATGGACAGTCACCCACGGGCGACGAAGTCAAAACTGACGTATTTCCGAAAGAGCTACGCCAGGGCCGAACGAATGCCAGTGGTCAGGCAAGCGAAAAATTCCCGATCTCAGCACTTTATCAGGACATTGGTTTACTGGAAGGCAAACTGTTTGTAACTGTTTTCGACGAAAATGGCCGCCCGGTCAATCGACTCCGGCGGCTGGACATTCTAACGCAGGACACGTTTTTTGGCCTGCGAATACCTGACAGTTATGTTGCCACCAATACGCCCCTGGCCGCCGATCTGGTTGCCCTCGATCCGGCGGGTCAGTTGCGGTCATCGGCTTCGGCATTGGTTGAGGTTGTCCGCTACGAGTACCAGACCGTGATTGAAAAAGAAGGTGATGGGGATCAATCACGCATTAAATACACGACCAAACGCCGGGAGAAGCCGGTGTACGCCAACACGCTGTTATTCAAATCCGGGAAAGCCGCTTTCCGGTATGTTCCGACGGTTTCCGGCGAATACGAAATTCGCGTTCGTCGGCCGGGCGCAGCGGCAGCCGCTTATGCAACGACCCGTTTTTATGCCTATGGCTTCGGTAGTACGTCCGCGTCGTCATTCGACGTCAGTCAGGAAGGTCAGGTGCTGATGACGCTCGACAAACCTGTTTACCAGACCGGCGACAAAGCAAAAGTACTTTTCAAGGCCCCCTTCGATGGCAAGCTGCTGGTAACCGTGGAGCGCAACCGTGTGCTGGAGCAACACTGGCTTACCACCAACAATAAATCAGCCGAGTGGAGCTTTTCGTTAAGCGCAGATCACTTGCCTAATGTGTACGTTACGGCTACGCTTATCCGGGCCATTGATGGAGCCAATCTTCCCCTCACCGTGGCACACGGATTTGCGCCGGTTTCCGTACAGGACCCGGATACAAAGCTGCCCGTCACCCTAACGGCCGTTGCGCAGTCCCGCTCAAAAACAAAGCAGACTATTCGGATCAAAACGGCGGCTAACGCCCAGGTTACAGTGGCCGTTGTCGACGAAGGTATTTTGCAGTTAAAGAACTTCAAAACGCCGGACCCACATGGCTTTTTCTACCAAAAGCGCGCTCTGGAAGTAGACAGCCATGATTTGTACGCGCTGCTTTACCCTGAACTTTCGCTAAAATCGACGTCGAGCGTCGGGGGTGATGGCTATGATCTGGAACGACGCGTTAATCCGCTCAGCAACGGTCGAGTACGCTTAGTCGCGCTCTGGAGCGGAATTCTGGAAACCGGTTCCGATGGGCAAGCTGAATTTTCGGTGGACATTCCGCAGTTTTCGGGCGATTTGCGGGTGATGGCTGTTGCGTACAAAGACAATGCCTTTGGGTCGGCCAATACCAATATGAAAGTCGCAGACCCCATTGTCATCAGCACGGGCGTTCCTCGTTTCCTGACACCCGGCGATAACCTGGAATTACCCGTCAATCTCAGTAATACGACCAAACAGGTAGCCACCGTCACCGCCCGGCTAAGCCTAACTGGCCCACTGACAGCCGATAGTGTGAGCACACAAAAACTGACCATTCAGCCCGGTCGGGAGAGTCGCGCCCTATTTCGGGTTTCGGCCAAACAGGCCATCGGTGCCGGAGCCATTACTATAACGGTCAACGGCCTTAACGAAACCTTTACGGAGAAAACGGACGTCACGGTTCGCCCGGCGGCATCGTTGCAAAAGACTACGTTATCGGGTGCCATAGCTGCCGGATCGACCCAAACGCTCCAGTTGGCCAATGACTTTCTGCCGAGAACCGCTCAGGCAAGTATAACCCTGAGCCGGTCGCCGGTGGCGCAGTATGGCCGCGAATTATCGTACCTGCTCGGCTACCCACATGGTTGCCTGGAACAGACCATTTCCAAAGCATTCCCACAACTATACTTTGCGGACTTATCCAAACAGCTATCGACCAACACGTACTTCGTTCGGGCGGGTGACAGCGATTTGAATCCGGCCTCCAACATTCGGCAGGCGGTTCAAAAAGTCGAAGGGCTACAAGTACAGAACGGCGGTTTTAGTATGTGGCCGGGTATGGTCGTAGATGGCTCAACGACAAGCTCAACCGTCGATCCATGGGCAACAGCTTATGCCGTTCATTTTCTGTCTGAAGCGCAGGAAGCAGGGTACGAAGTACGCTCGTCGGTGCTGAGTTCGGCCATCGACTATCTGACAACCCTCACCAACAGCCCCGCTACCGAAAATGCGGTTACCATGAGTGAAAGTCAATCGGCCCGAACGGTGAAGCAGGTAGCCAGTCGCACGAGTATCTACGCACTTTATGCGCTTGCGGTGGCGGGTAAGCCCAATCGGTCGGCCATGAACTATTATAAGCAGAGTTCGAATACCTTAACGCCAGACAGCCGCTACCTACTGGCATCGGCTTTCTTCCGTGTTGGCGACACCCGAAGCTACGCGGCTCTTCTACCGAAGCGCTTCTCGGATAACACCACGGAGCGGCAAACGGGCGGTAGTTATGCATCGCCTTTGCGAAACCTGGCCCTTGTCCTCGACGCTCTGGTGGATACCGACCGGGATAATATTCAGATTCCGGCATTGGCCCGACAGTTAGCCGCAGCGCTCAAGCAGAGCACGTATCTCAATACACAGGAAGCGGCATTCTCCTTCCTGGCCCTTGGCAAACTGGCCCGCCAAACGGCGGGCAGCACAGCGACGGCCACACTGACGGCCGCCGGGAAACCGCTTGGTACGATGAGCAATGGGTTACTGAATCTGAAACGGGTTCCGACCAATGTACCCCTTAGCCTGAGTGCCAAAGGCGCCGGGAATGTCTATTATTTTGCCCAGAGTGAAGGCGTACCAGCAAGCGGCAAAATCAGCGCAGAGGACAATGGCTTACGAGTTCGGCGGCAATACCTGAGCCGCGATGGCAAACCCATGGACGCCATACGGCAAAATGACCTGGTTGTCGTAAAAATCACCTTGACCAGTACAAATGGGCTGCATGTTGACAACGTAGTGGTCACCGATTTGCTGCCCGCCGGGCTGGAAGTGGAGAACCCACGCCTGACCGGGTCGCCGGGGCGCGATACCGGAGATATGGCCTGGATCGGTAAATCAACGACCGGAACGCCAACCCGGCCCGCTCATTTTGATCTGCGCGATGACCGGATCAATTTTTACACGACTGCCACCGGTACCGAACGAACGTTTTACTACCTGGCACGCGCCGTATCGAAAGGCCGCTTTGTGGTGGGGCCGGTTTCGGCCGATGCTATGTACAATGCTGAGTATCGTAGTTACAACGGTGCAGGAACTATACTCATTCGGTAGAGGGCATTAGGTGTACTAATTCTCAACATTTACTCCTTGTCGTTGTTATACCAGACAAAACAGCGTTGACACATCGTCTGGCTGATTTTAAAAATATACTCAACACAATGATACTAACGTTATGAAACGCAAAACATGGGTAGTAGGCGCTCTAGTGGTGGCGATGGCAGGTTTATCGTCCTGTGCGTCAACGGAGCGGCTGATTTACGGCAACAATGAAAATAGCCGGGAAGACATTGTTCAGCGGGATTCGCGAAGTAACCAGAATTCAAGAGCACGTAGAAGCTACGATAATGATGAAGGCGGTATCTTCAGCCGCCGGAACAGAGATCGGGATGATGACGACCGCATGAGCCGGAATGACTCACGTGGCTCACAGGAAAACAGTTCGTACCGGAATCCGTACCGGTCGGATGATCGCATGGGCTACCGCAGTGATAACGCAGACCGCCCAAACCGCATGTCTGGTGGCGATTCGTACAACAATCCATACAGCAGCCGCTCGTATGATCGGCAGGACTCGTACAATGACCGGGATCGCGATTATGACGATCGTTCGTCGAACAGACGTGACTCGTACAACGATCGCTACGATGACCGCTCATCCAACAGACGGGATTCGTATAATGATCGGAATGATGACAGACGTAATTCATACAGTGATCGGTACGATGACAGTCGTAATTCGTATGATGACCGCTCATCGAACGACCGTTACGATAGCCGCAATTCCCGCGATTCGTACAACAGCCGTTCGGATAATTACCGGAATGACGACCGCAATTATGACCGTCGGAACAATGATCGTTACTCATCGAATGATCGGAATGATAACCGTCGAGATGACGACCGCATGCGGGATAACCGCGATAACGATCGCCGGAATTCTGATAACCGCGACAACGACCGGGATAACCGGAACATGAACGACGACCGTCGGAATGATAATCGGGACAATCGCCAGAATGACGACCGTAATGATAACCGGAACAGCCGTCAGGACAACTACCGCTCTGACGACCGCAATTCCAACTCATCTGACGACCGCGACAGCCGCCGGAATTCCGATAACCGCGACAATCAAAACAACGGTGATAACCGCGACAGCCGGATGAACGACCGGGACAACAACCGCAACAATGGTCAATCCAATGACCAGAGTTCGGATCGGGACAGGCGTGATTTGACCGACCGGATTTCGGAGCAGATGGATAAAGTTGATAAGCAACTTGACGATGCGAAAGCCGAGGTTAAAAACGAAAGCAAGAGAGAGCGTCGGAAGCGCGAAGATCGTGTAAAAGACCTCGAAGACAAGCGTCGTCAATTAGCTGATTCGTACTATAAAGTTCAACGGTCGAGCGCTGATGATTTCGACAAAGTGAAGAAAGAAACGTCTAAAATTATCGACGACATGGGCAAGGATCTTGACAAAGCCGCCGAGAAATTAGAGAAAAATAAGTAATTCATTGAGGTTGTACAGGAAGGGCTGGTCCAGTGGATCAGCCCTTTTTTGTTGAGCCAACAGAACGATAAAGCACATACCACGCCACCGACCTATATTTGCGATATGGCACTAATTAAATCTGTTCGGGGAAACCACCCCCAATTCGGCGATAACTGCTGGTATGCCGACAACGCTACCATTGTTGGCGAGGTAATCATGGGGCGCGACTGTACAGTCTGGTTCAACGCGGTTATTCGGGGAGATGTCAACAGCATTACCATTGGCGACCGAACCAATATCCAGGATGGGGCTGTGATTCACTGCACCTACCAACGACACAAAACCGTTATTGGCAACAGTGTATCGATTGCCCACAACGCTGTTGTTCATGGCTGCACCGTGGAAGATAACGTACTGATTGGCATGGGTGCCATTGTTATGGACGGGGCGGTTATTGGTACGGGCAGCATCATTGCCGCCGGAGCCATTGTGACTCAGAACACGATTGTTCCGCCCGGCTCTATTTATGCGGGCAACCCGGCCCGATTTCTGAAAGCCGTTTCGCCCGAACAGGCTGAAATTTTCAGTAGAACGGCCAACAACTATGTCATGTACGCAGGCTGGTTCAAGGAATAGCATATGGACGATTTCCTCATCTACCTCCGCCTGGGCTTCGACCACATTACCGACCCCAGTGGTTACGACCATATTCTGTTCGTTGTCGCCCTGTGTGCCGTTTACACCATCCGGCAATGGCGTCAGGTGCTCATATTGGTTACAGCTTTTACCATTGGCCATTCCATTACGCTGGCGCTGGCGACGCTCCAGCTCATTCATTATAAAACGGCCCTGATCGAGTTACTCATCCCAATTACCATTCTGATTACCGCTATCATTAATTTTTCCTTTCAGGAGCCCAGATCGAGATCGTCAATCACACCGCCAACATACCGCTCCGGGCGATACATTCTCGCGTTAGTATTTGGCCTGATTCACGGTATGGGCTTTTCCAACTATTTACGGAGCCTGCTCGGCCGCGAAGCTGATATTATTAAACCACTGCTTGCGTTTAATATCGGCCTCGAATTAGGCCAATTGGTTATCGTAAGCCTTATTCTTGGGCTGGCCTTTGTGATGATCGACCTGTTACAACGAAGTCGCCTACGCTGGACACTCGTCGTATCAGGCCTTGTGGCGGGGATGGCATTATCGCTTATTATCAATAATGAGTATTTAAGTGAGTTGATGAAGTGAAACAGGAACCTAACTGTATCTCCGTTCATCATATTGAAAAACGGCACAATCTCTTTTTTTCGTACTTTTACCCCTCTTATCAACAACTACAATCTAACTTATGCAAAAGATAGTTTTGCTGGTGGCGAGTTTGGCCATTCCGCTAGGATTGGTGCAGGCGCAAGCCCCAACACAGCATGCTAACACACGCTTTGAGCAGCTCGGCCCCATTTTGCCGACGCCGAACACTTTCCGAACGGCTTCGGGTGCCCCCGGAAAAGATTATTTCCAGAACCGCGCTGATTATGATATAAAAGCTACTCTCGACGATACGAGCCAGAAACTAACCGCTTCTGAAACAATCACGTACCATAACAATTCGACGGATGCGCTGCCCTATGTGTGGCTCCAGCTAGATCAGAACCTGTTCAAGCCCGATGCGACTGGCAACATCGCAAAGACGAGCAGCATCAACGCTGACCGGGGTGCTTCCATGCGGCAGATCGATCCTAGTTCGGCTGTTGCGGGAAAGGATTACGGATACAAAATCACATCGGTACGTGATCAGGCCGGGAAAGCGATCAAGTATACGATCAACCAGACGATGATGCGCGTCGATCTGCCCCAGGCCGTTGCGCCCGGCAAAACCGTTACGTTTTCGGTCGACTGGAATTTCAAGATCATCGACGCCAAAAACGTAGGTGGCCGGTCGGGTTACGAGTTCTTCCCAAAAGATGGTAATTACATTTACGAGATGGCACAATGGTTCCCACGCCTATGTGCCTATAGCGATGTATACGGCTGGCAGAACAAGCAGTTTCTGGGCCAGGGTGAGTTCACGCTCATTTTCGGCAACTACAAAGTAGCCATTACGGCGCCAAACGACCACGTGGTCGGCGCAACGGGCGAGCTACAAAACCCGGCTCAGGTATTGACCGCTACCCAGCAGAAACGTTGGAACGACGCAAAAGGGAAAGGTGATAAACCAGGTGAAAACCCAACGCTCATTGTAACGCAGACCGAAGCCGAAGCCGCCGAAAAGGGCAAACCAACAGGCACCAAAACGTGGGTCTACAAAGCCGATAACGTTCGTGATTTTGCGTTCGCCAGTAGCCGCAAATTCATCTGGGATGCGCTTCAGCCGACTATAGAAGGCAAGCGAGTTTGGGCCATGTCGCTTTATCCGAAAGAAGCCAACCCACTTTGGGGGCAGTATTCAACCCGTCTTATTGCGCACACGCTCCGGTCTTACTCCCGCCGGACAGTTGCTTATCCATATCCGGCCGCCTACTCGGTACATGGTCCCGTTGGTGGTATGGAGTATCCAATGATGAGCTTCAACGGAGCCCGTCCTGAAGCGGACGGTACGTATTCGGTAGGCACAAAGAACTTTCTGATTTCGGTCGTTATCCACGAAGTGGGTCATAACTTCTTTCCCATGATCGTCAACTCCGACGAACGCCAGTGGTCGTGGATGGACGAAGGGCTGAACAGCTTCCTCGAAGGATTGGCCTGTCTGGAGTGGGATGCTAATTTCCCGGCTCACGGCATTGATCCACAATATATTGTGCCCTACATGCAGCTGGATTCGACCCAGCAGGTGCCCATTATGAGCAGTTCGGATAATATTTTACCGAACACATTTGGCCCAAATGCATATACCAAACCGGCAACAGCCCTCAACATTCTTCGCGAGACGGTAATGGGCCGCGAGTTGTTCGATTATGCCTTTAAAGAATACGCTCGTCGGTGGGCGTTCAAATCACCCGAACCAGCTGATTTCTTCCGGACACTGGAAGATGCCTCAGGCGTTGACCTGGACTGGTTCTGGAAAGGCTGGTTCTACGGTGTGCAGCCGGTTGATCAGGCGCTGGTGAAAGTTGACTGGTTCCAGCCAAACTCACAAAACCCTGAAATCACTAAAGCAGAAGCCCGAAAAGCAGCTCAGCAACGCCTGAACACGATCAGCAAACAACGGGACGCCTTAAGCAAAGATGAGACGGTGGTGGCGCAGGATAGCACGATGAAAGACTTTTACAATCGCTATGACCCATACGCCGTTACGGACGAAGACCGTAAAAAATACCAGGACTACTTGGCTACACTGTCGGCCGAAGAGCGCTTGCTGGCCGAAGCCGGTACCAATTTTTACACCCTATCCCTAAAAAACAGCGGTGGTCTGCCCATGCCTGTTATTGTCCGGATGGAATTTGAGGACGGTACCGATTCGGTAGCCCGTTTCCCGGCCGAAATCTGGCGTTTTAACGATGTAGCGATCAAGAAAGTAATTGCGACGTCCAAGAAGGTCAAGCAATGGACGCTCGACCCCTACTATGAAATTGCGGATATCAATACCGAAGACAACTCGTTTCCGCGGGTTGCCCAGCCAACTCGTTTCCAGTTGTTTAAGCAACAGCAGCGGGGTGGTGGAGCTACAGGGCCGAACCCAATGCAACAACAACGGCAGCAATCGCCGGCGAAACAAGGTACTGGCCGAAACTAACGAATCTTAACTTCAATAAACTATGAGAAAACTCGTGTTAATGGCTGGCCTGACCCTTTGGTCGGCCGCTTTGATGGCACAGGCACCCGCAGCCCCTACCCAAAACGCCAACAACCGTTTTGAGCAGCTCGGCCCGATCCTGCCAACGCCGAATACCTTCCGGACAGCCTCGGGTGCTCCCGGAAAAGATTATTTCCAGAACCGCGCCGACTACGACATCAAAGTCGAACTTGACGATGCGAATCAAAAGATCATCGGTACGGAAACGGTTACGTATCACAACAATTCGACGGACGAGCTACCCTTTATCTGGCTTCAACTCGACCAGAATCTGTTTGCCAAAGGCTCAACGGGAAGTGTAACCCGGACGGGGGGCGTCAACGAAAGCGGTATGAGTTTCGCGCAATTGCAGAACCTGACCTCGGTTCGGGAGCGCAGTAGTCAGCAGGCTTCCGATAAATACGGTTACAAAATTGTGTCCGTAAAAGACGCTAAGTCGGGTACGGCGTTGAAGTACACGATCAACCAAACGATGATGCGAGTCGATCTGCCAGCGGCCATCAAGCCGGGCGGGACCTATTCGTTCAACGTTGACTGGAATTACTTTGTCACGGAATATTACGGCCGGAGCGGCATGGAGTATTTTGCTAAAGATGGCAACTACAATTATTTCATTGCACACTGGTTTCCGCGTTTGTGCGCCTACAATGACGTAAATGGCTGGCAGAACAAGCAGTTTCTGGGTCAGGGTGAGTTCACGCTCATTTTCGGCAATTATAAAGTGGCTATTACAGCTCCCGCCGATCACATTGTTGGCGCTACCGGCGAATGTCAGAACTACAAGCAGGTACTAACGGCCACGCAGCAGAAACGTCTGGCGCAGGCAGCTACATCAAAAAACCCAGTCGTTATTGTAACGCAGGACGAAGCAGAAGCTGCTCTGAAAACTAAGCCAACGGATAAAGTCGCTAAGAAAACATGGGTATTTGACGCAAAAAATGTGCGTGACTTTGCCTTTACCAGCAGCCGCCGGTTTATCTGGGACGCCATGCAGACGGATGTTTATGGCGACGGTCATAAAATATGGTCGATGTCTTACTATGCTAAAGAGGGGAATCCGCTTTGGGGCCAATATTCGACCCGCGTGGTCGAGCATACGCTGAAGTCGTACGGTAACCGGACTATCAAATATCCTTACCCGGTGGCGATCTCATGCCACGCTACAGCCGGTGGCGGTATGGAATACCCAATGATTTCGTTTAACGGGGGTCGGCCAGAGGCCGATGGGACGTATTCCGAGCAGACGAAAGCCGGAATGATTGGGGTTATCATCCACGAAGTGGGTCATAACTTCTTTCCCATGATTGTCAACTCCGATGAACGTCAGTGGACCTGGATGGACGAAGGGCTAAACACATTCTGTCAGTATCTGGCCGAAAAAGAATGGGATTATAACTTTCCCAGCCGCCGGGGCGAACCTCAGTACATTGTCGATTATATGAAGTCGGACAAATCGGTACTGTCTCCGATCATGACATCGTCCGATAACGTCATTGGTCTTGGTCCAAATGCCTATGCCAAACCCGCAACAGCTTTAAATATCCTGCGCGAGACGGTAATGGGCCGCGAGCTGTTCGATTATGCCTTTAAAGAATACGCTCGCCGGTGGGCGTTTAAATCACCTGAGCCGGCTGATTTCTTCCGAACGCTGGAAGATGCCTCAGGCGTTGATCTAGATTGGTTCTGGAAAGGCTGGTTCTACGGTGTTGAACCGGTTGATCAGGATCTGGTCGAAGTGGATTGGTTCCAGGTCGATTCGGGCAATCCGGAAGTAACAAAGGCCGCAGCCCGTGCTGAAGCGAAGCGTCGGGCCGGCACCATCAGCAAGCAGCGGGATGCCGCTACGCAGGCCGAAACGGTTGTTGCCAAGGATTCGACCATGAACGATTTTTACAACAGCTACGACCCATATGCGGTCACAGACGCGGATAAGAAGAAGTATCAGGATTATCTGGCGACCCTAAGCGCCGACGAGCGGAAAACCCTCGAAACAAACGCAGCGACTAACTTTTACACCCTGTCGTTGAAAAATAAAGGGGGGTTACCCATGCCTGTGATCATCCGCATGCAATTTGAAGACGGTACGGACTCGGTAGCCCGCTTCCCGGCCGAAATCTGGCGTTTTAACGATGTAGCGATCAAGAAAGTAATTGCTACGCCAAAGAAAGTAACCCAATGGATTCTAGACCCTTATCAGGAGATTGCTGATATAGATACGGAAAATAACGCATTCCCACGGATGGCTCAACCCACCCGCTTCCAGTTGTTCAAGCAACAGCAGCGTTTTGGTCCACAGGGCCCAAATCCAATGCAACAGCAACGGCGGGCAACCCAGCCGCCTGCTACGCAGGGTAGCGGGAAAAACTAAATATTGTATGAAGAGTGTAGCGTGTGGCAACAAGTGAGCGTACAAATATTCGCTATTCTTCATTGTTCATTCTACACTCTTCATTACATTTGCAATCCAATTCGGGATGTAGCGCAGTCCGGTAGCGTGCTTGCATGGGGTGCAAGAGGTCGTGGGTTCGAATCCCGCCTTCCCGACAACGATTAACAGCCACTTACAATTTATGTAGGTGGCTGTTCTGTTTTTAAGCCCACTAACATAACACAACTTCAAGGGGTTTGATTAACGCAGGCCGGTTGCGTGTCCTGCCCGAAATGGGAAAATGATGAGGCCAAATCCCACCTTCCTGATCCTTGTTCTTGAAGAGATGCAGGGGCTGCGTTTCTCTTTTTTTGCCCTTTCAATAGGATTCTTCTCCTCTTAACCTTCGCTCCAGGCGGCCATTGCCTCACTCTTTCCCGATAGTCAGAAATAATTTTCTATCTCTTTTATGGAATTAAGGCTGCCAGAGCATCTATCCTAAAAGAATTTAAAAAGCTGTTTTAGAAAGCGTCTTTCAATAATCTTAACAATTATTTTATGATCTATGCTCCGCCCTAACCCGTTATGAATAAGGACCCCGAACAATTTTTTTTTTGTGTGGCGGTTGAGAAACAAGGCGTTATGCTGCCTTTGCCAAAGGCAGGCATTCGGTCAAGAAGTGAGTTCTATCCAACTATATGTTGCTGGACTGCAATTAAGGCGAAACAATAGACTTTGAGAATTGTGTTGTTATTGGCAGAAAACACATATTTTTGTGGAGGTTTGAAGGCATTTCCTTTAAAAATTTAGATGCACAAACCGAAAGAGTCTAAATTTTTCACTTTTTTTACCGGGTAAACCAACTTTTAATATTTAACCCTACAGTCCAGTTCCAATGAAAACACAAACTCCTTCTCCAGCACCCGCCAAAGCAGCGGCACCAAAAAAGAAGTCAGGTGGTCTTAACCCCGCGTTAGTAATTCCGGTATTGTTGCTGATCGGTATCCTGACGTACATGTTCGTCTTCGGTGATGGCAGCCACTTCCAGGAAGGCGACAATACGAAAGAACCACTTCCAGGTGACTACTTCGGTACGGTTTATAAGGGAGGCTTTATCGTACCAATTCTATTTACCTGTTTTCTAACGGTACTGGTATTCTCGATTGAGCGTTTCATCACCATCGGCCGCGCAAACGGTTCGGGTTCTATCGATGATTTCGTCCGGAAAATCAAAGGCCAGCTTGACCGCAATGAAGTCGCTGCTGCTATTCAGGAGTGCGACCGTCAGAAAGGTTCGATCGGCAACGTTGTGAAAACAGCCTTGGTAAAGTATCAGCAGTTAGCGACCGACACCCAGTTGGACAAAGAGCAGAAACTGGTAGCCCTGCAGAAAGAAGTAGAAGAAGCAACAACGCTAGAGTTACCAATGCTGGAAAAAAACCTGACCATCATTGCTACCCTGGCTTCGGTTTCGACACTGATCGCCCTGCTAGGAACGGTACTTGGTATGATTCGCGCTTTCGCAGCTATGGGTGCTACGGGACAGCCTGACACAGGTGCACTTTCGACTGGTATCTCTGAAGCCCTTGTAAACACGGCTCTTGGTATCGGTACAGCCGCTATCGCTACGATCATGTATAGCTACTTTACGAGCCGTATTGACGTACTGACATACAACATCGACGAAATCGGCTTGAGCATTCAGCAGAACTTTGCCGCTCATTATTAAAATTTAAGAATAACTTATGCCAGCAGTTAAAGTAAAACGCGCCAGTTCCTCAGTGGACATGACCGCGATGTGCGACGTGGCGTTCCTTTTGTTGACGTTCTTTATCCTAACGGCCCAATTCCGGTCGCAGGATGCAGCCGCCATCGAAACTCCTTCGTCCATTTCCGGGATCAAAGTCCCCGATAACGATATCATGACCATTGGTCTTGGTAGAGATGGCAAAGTCTATTTCGGTATTGACAATGCACAAAACCGCATTGCTATGCTGGATAACATTGCTGCCGCCAAAGGGCTTTCTTTTTCAAACAATGAAAAGAAAGAGTTTTCGCTGATGTCGAACTTCGGTCTGCCAATTAATCAGTTGAAATCTTACCTGAACCTTCCTAAAGAACAACAGGCGAAGGTAAAACAACCTGGCATTCCAACCGATTCGACCGGCGCAGCGCCAACGAATGAATTGAAAGAATGGGTTTACAATGCCCGGAAGGCTAACAACAATCTTCGAATTGCGTTGAAAGGCGATAACCTCGCTAAATTCCCCGAGTTCAAGAATGTGTTAGCTACGCTACAAGCGCAGAATATCAACAAATTCAACCTGATTACGGGCACGGAAGCGCCCCCGGCTGGTTGGAAAGCTGATTAATTGCCTAGCGATTGCAACTATAGTTGATTTTCACCACGCGAATCTGTTAAGAAAACATGGCAGAAATTAATACCGGCGGTGGTGGTGGTAAACATGATGGTGGTAAGGTACGGTCCAAGAAAGCGTCAACCCGTGTGGATATGACGCCCATGGTCGACCTGGGATTTCTCCTGATTACCTTCTTCATTTTGGCCACTACCCTGAGCAAACCATCTTCAATGACGCTCAACGTGCCGGATAAAACAAAAACAGAGGAAACGGAGCCGATCAAGGCATCCAACGTAATGACGATCTTTCTGGGGAAAGACAATAAAGCGCATTACATTTTCGGTAAAGCCGCTAACGAAGATCCCGAAGTGAAGACCGTTGGTTATGGCTACGAATTCCGTCAGGCACTTCAGGAAAATGCCCGGAAAGTAGGTGGCGAAAAGTTTGTCGTGGTTATTAAGCCAACAAAGGAATCAACGTATAAAAATATGGTTGATGTGCTGGACGAGATGGCCATTACGAAACTTAAGCGGTACGCCCTAGTGGATGTACTGACTCCGGACGAGAAGAAACTTCTCAAAGACAAAGTAAAATTAGACGCATAACACCATGGCAGAACTAGAATCCCAGGCAACACTCGATGATATCGTGTTTGCCAACCGGAACAAAGCGTATGGTGCCTATGATCTGCGGAAGTCATACCCTAAAACTGTAACACGAGCCCTGATTATCGGTGGTATCCTGTTCACGTTAGGGGTATTGACACCAACGATTATAACCGCTCTAACTCCGGAGAAAACCGAACAGGCAATGGTAGAGGTGGACTTAATGAAGCTTCCACCACCACCCATTGACCCGAACGAGCCGCCACCACCGCCACCACCACCGGTAGAACTACCGAAAGTGAACACGGTGAAATTCCTTCCGCCCGAAGTAAAGCCGGATGAGGAAGTACCGGAAGAAACGCCACCACCGGCTGTTGAGGAATTGAAGGAAGCCGTTGCTGCCGAAAAAACGCAGGAAGGTGACCCAAATGCTGAAAACATCATTGCCGCTCCTGAAGCATCCGCTGCTCCAACCAAAGTGGAAGTTGCCGTAGAAGCTGCCCCAAAAGAAGAAGAAATCTTTACGGTGGTGGAACAGCAACCTGAGTTTAGCGGTGGCATGGCTGCTCTTGGCCAATACCTAAGCAAAAACCTGCGCTACCCGGCAGCTGCTCAACGGGCCAACGTTTCGGGTCGTGTGTTCGTTAGCTTCGTAGTTAATACGGACGGTAGTATTCAGGATGTACAGGTGCTGAAAGGTCTGGGCTTTGGCACAGATGAAGAAGCCCAACGTGTAGTAAAAGGTATGCCGAAATGGCGCCCTGGTAAACAATCAGGCCGCCCGGTTCGGGTGAAATACAACCTACCGATCAACTTCACGCTGGAATAAACCCTATGCGCGGACAAAATCGAGGTCCAGCGCGGCTAACGCTGTATATTTCAGTATTGGCTTCACTGGCATACTTGGGAGGAGGCATCGGACTGATTGCCTCCTCTCAGTCTTTTGGGGTGCTCCCAGAGCCCGGCCCGTTTCGGTATAGTATGGGAGCCTTATTGCTTATTTATGGCGCCTTTCGGGCGTACCGGGCTTATCAACGCTTTCAGGAAGATGATTAGACAACTTTTGGCTATTGCCTGTCTGGCTGGTTTAATGGGCTGCGGTAATGGGAAGCCCCCGTTAGACAATCCGTCGCGCGGAAGCATTGTGATTGCCGCCGATGAATCATTTCAGCCGCTGGTTACTCAACTGACCTCAGCTTACGCTGGAATCTATCCGAATGTTCATTTTGATGTTGTTTTTAAGCCTGAGCAGGAAGCTATCAATATGATGCTTCATGACAGTGCCCGATTAGTCTTTTCGACTCGTCCGCTAAGACCGAATGAGCGGGCCGTACTTGATAAAAGTAAGATCAAAGGGGGGACCGAAAAAATTGCGACCGACGGTGTAGCGCTCATTGTTAACAAGGCTAATACCGACAGCCTGATTACAATGACTGAATTGCAGCGCATTTTTAATGGGCAGACGAAGAACTGGAATCAATTAAAGAATGGTAACCAGAATAGCCCAATCACGCTGGTGTTCGACAACAACAATTCCAGCAATTTGGAATTTATTTTGAACACCTTCAAGATTAAAAATGTTACTAACATACGAATTTTCACGACGCGCTCAAATCGAGAAGTTATAAACTTTGTGCGCAAGAATCCATCGGCATTGGGCTTCATCGGCGTCAATTGGATTAGCGATAGCGACGAACCCCTCTCCGTAGAACTAGCGAAGGATTTGCGCGTCATGGGTGTATCGGACAAGCCGAATCCAACGAAACGTGATGACTACTTTCAACCGTTTCAGGAAGACCTAGGGATGCAGCGTTATCCCCTACGGCGGCCCGTCTATATTATAAGCCGGGAAACGCATCCTGGATTGGGTGGGGGATTAATAAACTACATCGCTAGAGATGCAGGTTCGCTAATCATTCGTAAATTGGGCCTTTGGCCCAGAATTCCTTACGATCGGATAATAAATCTAACTAAATAAGTAAGTTTTTTGGGTTTACCCGCAATTTTTTAGATTTGCTAATTCGTTTAATAGGTACTAACCAAATTCCCTAATTTCCAACTTGAATTACATGATGAACAACCAGAAGCAATCGCTGATGACCATCCTGTTCGTTGGGGCAACTATGACGGCCCCTTTAATGGCGCAGGACGTCCAGACAGCCTTGAAAGATGTAGAGGCTGAGCGATATAATAAGGCGGGGCAAACGCTAACGCAGTTGGCCACCAGCTCGCCGACGGCTGACAATCAATTTTATCTGGGCTATTATTACCTAAGAAGTGGTCAGCTGGACAAAGCAAAAGAAACTTTTCAAAAGGGTGCTACTGCCGACGCCAAGAACCAGTTGAATAATATTGGACTGGCAGGTGTGGCTTTAGCCAAAGGTGACGGAGCAACCGCGAAATCACTGATCGATAATGCCGTTGCACAAACGAAAAGCAAGAATCAGGATGTACTGATCCGGGGTGCTGAAATGTACACCTTATCAGACCAGCCAAAACAAAATGATCCTGCTGCTGCGCTAAGCTTATTGACTGTCGCTGACGAAAAGGATAAAAAGAACGAGAACGCCGAAATCGAAATGTTGATGGGCGATGCATACTTTCTGAAAAATGATGGTGGCAATGCCATCACGAAGTATGAAAATGCCTTGGCGATCAACCCAAATCTGGCCGAAGCGAATTACAAAATTGGCCGTTTATACCTGCGTGGTAAAAACTACGCCAAAGCACAGGAATTCTTTAAACTGGCGATCCAGAATGATCCTGAATTTGCGCCTACCTATCGTGCTTACGCCGATGCTTTAGCTAACTCCCGTGCGTATAAAGCAGCCGCTCAAAACTATGAACTGTATGTGCAGAAAAGTGGTACGACAGATCCTGAGCAGTTACTGGATGTAGCTCGTTACAAATTCCTTGCGCAGGACTACCAGGGAGCGGTTTCTTACCTGGATCAATTGAAAGGGAAAGTTAATAACCCAATCATTGACCGCATGTATGGATGGGCATACAGTGCTTTAGGTAAGAATGCAGAATCAGTTGAAGCGCTTAACCGGTTCATTTCAACAGCTCCACAAAAAGTGATGGCTGACGATTACAAGTATCTGGGCCGGGCAGAAGCTCAGTTAGGTACGCCAGAGGGAGATTCGCTGAGTATCGTTAACCTGGAGAAGGCAGCGCCAATGGACACAACAGAAAACTTGTATCGTGAGATTGGCAAAAAGTATTACGAAACCAAGCGCTACGATAAGGCAGCTGATTACTATGCGAAGACGATTCAAAACGATAAAAAACCACAAAATAACGATTATCTGTGGTTAGGTCTTTCTAATTATCAGTTTGCTCCACGGGTTGGCCGGGATAGTTCGGCAGCTCCTATGGACACAGCGCAGATCCGGCAGGTAAAACAGCAGTACTATCTGCGGGCTGATTCAGCATTTGCTCTGATGGCGCAAAAAATTGAAGCCGATGGCAAAAAGTATCCATTAGCTTACTACTACCGTGCAGGTGCCAATTACTATGCGTATCCAAAAGAGCAGGAAAAGGCTGCCAGCTTAGCAGGTCCATTGTACGAAAAATTCATTGAGCAGGCTTTATCGCCCGATTCAACGGACAAAACGGACTATAAGCGTTATCTGGTAACAGCCTATAAAGCATTGGCGGGTTTTGCTCTTCTGAAGAAAGACGATGCCAAAGCGAAGGAGTATTTTGATAAAGTATTGGCGATTGACCCTAATGACGAGAGCGTCAAACGGGCACTGGAAGGTCCTAAGGCGGCTCCAACCCCAACGGCTAAGCCTACTCAAAAGGCCCCCGTTAAAAAGAAAGTAGCCAGTAAATAACTGAGTTTTCAGATTTACAGTCATAAAAGCGTAGGTTTAACACCTACGCTTTTTTTGTTTCTATGGAATAAAGCGCGTGGCTTTCAGGGAATAGCGTAATTTTATCAAAGGGTATCGTAACTTTGCGAGCGCATTTTTTGACAGATCGACACTACCACGAAAACCGTATGCTTAATCTTGTACTGTTTGGCCCCCCGGGTGCCGGGAAAGGAACCCAAAGCGAGTATCTAATTAAAAAGTATAATCTCGTTCACTTGTCAACCGGTGACTTGTTGCGTTCACAGATTGCGGCTGGTACTGAACTCGGTTTACAGGCAAAACAATTAATGGATCAAGGTTTACTGGTTCCTGATAAGGTAGTTATCGGGATGATCGAAAGTAAATTACAGGAGAACAAATCGGTTGCAGCGACCGCACTGGCGGACCAATCCGCTGGAGGGTTTATTTTTGATGGCTTTCCAAGAACGGTTCCACAGGCGCAGACGCTGGATGAACTTTTGAGCCAACATAATACGAAAATAACCAAAATGATTGCGCTGGTTGTGGACAGTGAAGAACTGACACGGCGGCTTTTACTCCGGGGACAAACCTCCGGCCGACCAGATGATCAAAACGAAGAGTTGATTCGTCGTCGGGTAAAAGAATATAATGACAAAACGGCTCCAGTAGCTGACTATTACAGTCAGCAGGGGAAATTCGCAGCCATCGACGGCATTGGTGAGATCGACACTATTTTCAAGGAAATATGTCATCAAATTGATGAGTCGGATGGCGGTAAATAGCAAACATGGCTTCATCAAATTTCATTGATTACGTAAAGATAAACTGCCGTTCGGGCGCGGGCGGTGCTGGTTCTGTTCATTTTCGTCGAGAAAAGCACACGCCAAAAGGTGGGCCCGATGGCGGAGACGGCGGTCGGGGTGGTCACATCATACTACGGGGTAATTCGCAACTGTGGACACTTTTGCATTTAAAATACCGTAAGCACGTAAAAGCAGGCAACGGTGTAGCAGGCGAAGGTGGTCGGCGGAGTGGTGCCCAGGGCGAGGATGTCATTCTGGAAGTACCACTAGGCACGATTGCCCGAGACCCCGAAACAAGCGAGAAATTGGCCGAGATCACGGAAGAGGGTCAGGAAATTATTCTCTTCCCTGGTGGAAGGGGCGGCATGGGCAACGACCATTTCAAAACACCCACGCAACAGGCGCCTGATTATGCACAACCTGGTGAACCTGGTCGCGAAGAATGGGTCGTACTAGAGTTAAAGTTACTGGCTGATGTTGGGTTGGTAGGGTTTCCAAACGCAGGAAAATCAACGCTGTTATCTGTTTTATCGGCCGCCCGGCCTGAAATTGCCGACTACCCATTTACAACCCTTGTTCCTAATTTAGGGGTCGTAGCGTACAGAGATTACAAATCGTTTGTCATGGCTGACATACCGGGTATTATTGAGGGCGCTTCGCAGGGGAAAGGCCTGGGATTACGGTTCCTGCGCCATATTGAACGCAACTCAATCTTACTTTTTTTGATTCCGGCAACATCCGAAAATATTCGACAGGAATACAATACGTTATTAAACGAGTTGCGTGAGTTCAATCCAGAACTAATGGATAAAACCCGTTTGCTGGCTATTACAAAAATTGACCTTATTGACGAGGAAACTCGTTTGACGCTGGCAAGTGATTTACCCAAAAAAGTACCCATTGCCTATATCTCAGCCGTAAGCCAACGGGGTCTGGATGAATTGAAAGATATTATCTGGCAAAATCTGACAACTATTGAGCCAGTCTGATTATACCCATATCTGTTTATCAACAACTAGCTCGCCAGGCTGGTTGCGCCTTTAATTCTTATGAAAAACGTCTCCGTAGCCTTAGGTACGGCCTTTATTTTATTGCTCCCATTCCTAGCAATAGCCCAGATTCAGGTTTCTTTTCCTACAAGTCGAGCGGTTCTTCAGCGAAATAATGCCAACCAGGCTACTGTTCGTATTACGGGCTATTACACGTCGGCAATAACCAGAGTGGAGGCCCGCTTGCAGGCGCGCGATGGTCAGGGTACTTCGCTTGACTGGCGTACCATTCAGGATAAGCCAGCGGGTGGTGTATTTGCCGGCGACATAGCCGGGTCAGGTGGCTGGTATAATCTGGAAGTGCGGGGTATGAACGGCGACCAACAGGTTGGCAATGTAACAACGGTTGAACGGGTGGGCATTGGTGAAGTATTTATAGTGGCAGGCCAATCCAACGCACAGGGAATCCATCAAAATGCGCCAAACCCACAAAACGACCGGGTGAATTGCGTAAACTATAGATATCCTGACAACGGTTTCCCAAATGACCCGCCAATCCCTGTATTTACGCTGCTCGATAATTCCCCCGGTTTTACGATTGCCCCCAGGGGTGTGGGAAGCTGGTGCTGGGGTCAGTTAGGCGACCTTTTGGTTAAACGGCTGAATGTGCCGGTTATGTTTTTTAATGCCGCCTATACCGGTACGTCATCTCAAAACTGGAATGATAGTTCGGTTGAAGGGGGTACAGCCTATGGCCCTGGTGGCGCTTACCTGCCTCGTCAACCCTACATAAATCTTAAAATTGCGCTGCAATTTTATGCCAACACGCTTGGCGTACGGGCTATCCTTTGGGAACAGGGTGAAACAGACAATCTATTGAATGTACCTACTAGCCAGTACATTAATCAACTTCAGGCAGTTATTGCCCGTAGCCGCACTGATTTTGGTCAATCCGTTCCCTGGGTTGTTGCCAGAGCCTCGTATGGTGACAATTTTGGCGTTGACGCCAATGTCATTGCGGCCCAGAACCAGGTTATTTCCGCAACAGCGAATGTCTTTGCTGGCCCCGCTACAGATGCCATACAGGTACCTCGCAATCGTCCTCCTCTCAATGACCCCGAGGGGTTCCACTTTGACTTTAACGGTCTTATCGAGGTGGCCAACGCCTGGAATGGCAGCCTAAATGACTCCTTCTTTCAAAGTTCAACACCTGCCAACCCAAAGCCATCACCTACTCTCTCGGTTGCCTGTGCCAGCAATAATAATCTCAATATTGCCGTAAATGGAAGTTATTCAAGCGTGCAATGGGAGTCGGGCGAATCAGGAAATACCATTACCAAAGGAGCGGGTACTTACCGGGCTAAGGTGAAAGATGCGTTAGGAAATACCCTTTTTACAGGCCAAGCCAAGGTGTCAGATGCTCCTGTAGCTGCCACGACCGACAACCGTCCTCCTTCTGTATGCATTGGCAGTAGCTTAGCCTTAACCACAAATTATGATAACGTAACCTGGTTTAATCAGCAAAACAACCAAACAGTAGCTACTTCACGGACATTCTCCACGGTCTCGGCTGGAGCCTACTTTGTTCGTTATCGGGATATAAGTGGTTGTGACTTCACGTCCAATACGCTGAACGTTACTGTAAATCCATTGCCAGCCACGCCCACTATTTCGAATGAGAAGTCGACAACTTTCTGTCAGGGCGATAATACAACGCTACGGGCTAGTGCCGATAATATCCAGTTTAACTGGAGTGATGGCCAAAATGCTAAGGTAGTTAGCGTTGGGAATTCAGGAAATTATTTTCTGACCGTAACTGACCAAAACGGCTGTACATCGGCGCAGTCCAATACAATTGTTGTAACGGCAAATCCAGTGCCAGATAAGCCCGTGATTGCAGCCAATGGCCCAACGACATTCTGTGCCGATCGAAACATTACCCTAACAGCGCCCCAAAACGTAGCCTACCAGTGGACCAGTGGTCAAACCAGTCAAAGCATTACCCTGAATCAGTCGGGTACTTTTTCGGTACGGACCAGTAACCAATTTGGCTGTGCATCTGTGCCGTCGGATGTGGTCACGATTCAGGTAAATCCCTTGCCCGCCATTCCTTCTGTCAGCGCAGCCGGTGCAACCACGTTTTGCGAAGGCAACCGCGTTACCTTAAACGCGAGCAGTCCAATAAACATCGTTTGGTCAAGTGGCCAAACAGATAAGAGCATTGTTGTGGCTACCTCGGGAAATTACGCAGCCCAGGCGCGTGATCAGAACGGTTGTCTATCGCCTTATTCGTCTGTTCTGGCTGTAAAAGTTAACCCATTGCCCGCCACGCCAATCATTCTGGCTAATCCATCTCCGATCATATGCGAAGGAGACCGCGCTACATTACGAGTTGACGGGGATTATACGGTTTTTTGGAGTACCGGCGATTCAACACAACGCATTACAACGGGAACGCCGGGTACTTATTCGGCCAGTGTGCGAGATGTAAATGGCTGTCGGTCGCTACAGGCAGGCTCTGTCGTTGTTGAAACAAGACCACTCCCTCCAGCGCCAACCATAAACATTATCGGTACATACACGCTTGAGGCCGTAAGCTCGACCAATGGAACTCAGTTTCGCTGGCGCCAGGGTAGCGACTCGCTAGCGGCTCAAACAGCCATTATTAAAGCAAATCAATCGGGTGTTTACACCGCCCGTTCCTCTATCGTTTATTCACAGACACTAACTTGCTTTTCCCTTCCGTCAACACCAATCACCTTTACGATTGACCCCAACAACAGAGGGCTGAGTATTTACCCAAACCCAAATCCGGATAAGATCTTGACCCTGGAAACGCAGGCTAATCTTACTAACGCTATTGTTACCGTTTACACATTGACTGGTCAGGTAACACTAACAGCTACTGTTCCTGTATTTGATGAACGTAAACAGCTTGTCTTAACGAGCCTCCCATCTGGTTCTTATATTCTGCGTGTTCAGTCGGCCAACTTTGACGTTTCCAAACGAATTCTTGTCGGATTGTAATATTAATCGCAGAGTGACCGTTTAATCATAGAAATTAGCCTTAATTTTGCACTTTATCGGGAAAACATTCCTACTGCTCAGTACCATACTTTATACTGAATAGGGGTCTGTTTTTTCGTGTATATTATTATCTATTACTCGCTCGAGATAGTAGCGTATTATAAAGAGCTATTGAGAAACCAAAAATGAAAAATCGTTATTTTCTAGTTCATCTGGTAGCATTCGGTTTGATGGTCGTCAGTATGCGGATATCAGCTCAGACTGCCAGCCAGGTGATAAAAATTACATACCCAGAAAGCCGGGCTATTTTCCAGCGCGAAAACGATAATACCAGCACCATTTATTTGTCGGGAAGCTTATACCAACCGGCCGATAGCGTCCAGGCTCGCGTTCAGGCCGAAGAAAGTGGGCAGGGGATCAATACCGCCTGGGTTACCATCCAGCGAAATCCACAGGGGGGCGTTTTTCAGGGCGCCTTACGAGCTAAAGGAGGCTGGTACCGTTTAGAGGTTCAGGCATTCGTTGGTGGGGTAGCAACTGGCACTGATGTAGTCCGTAAAGTGGGTATTGGCGAAGTATTCATTATAACAGGCCAATCCAACGCGCAGGGTTTCCAGAATTATGGCGCCGTTGGTGCTGGCGATGACCGGGTCAACTGTGTCACGTATGACAACAGCACGGCTAACTCCCTGGGCGACCCACCGGCACCGACCTTCCAACAGTTGACCGCCACGTCCTTAATCGGGCCCCGTGGACAGAGTGCATGGTGCTGGGGATACCTGGGCGATTTACTTGTCAAGCAATATAACGTTCCTGTCTTGTTCATCAATACAGCCTGGCAAGGCACCACCATCCAAAACTGGCGGGAAAGCGCCGATGGTAAGATCACTAAAAATCTATTTGCCTTAGGAACACCGAACGAAAACTTTCCAACCGGGATGCCCTACGCCAATCTGGTCATTGCGTTACGGTACTATTGTTCGCTCCAGGGATTAAGGGCTGTGTTGTGGCAACAGGGCGAGTTCGACAACTTCCCCCTGCATTCTACCCGAAAAGACTACGCGGATAACATGCAATACCTGGTCAATAAGACGCGCGTCGATACCGATCGGTATCCTGCCTGGGTGTTGGCTCGCTCTTCCTACAATAATGGCCAGGTAAGTCAGGATATTATTCAGGCGCAAAACGACGTAATTAACACGTATAACAATAACGTGTTTGCCGGACCCTTTACGGACAATATTCAGATTCCACGTTTCGATGACGTCCACTTTGGCAACCGACCAACAAATAACCCCGGTGACAAAGGCCTTAATGACTTAGGCCAAGCCTGGTTCGCCAGTATGAATGCGGTTTTCTTTTCCAGCTCACGGCCATTGCCTCCCCTACCACAGCCGTCGGTCAATGTAGCTTGCGCCACAACCAATAACAGTATAACACTCAGTTTGCCCAGCCTGTACAATTCGTATACCTGGAGTTCGGGACAGAAAACACAGACCATAACGGTTAATCAGCCCGGCGTTTACCGTGCCGTTCTGAAAGACAAAGTAGGGAATACGTACCTGTCGCCCGCCCTTGACGTGCAAGGGCCTATTCAACCGGCCACGCCAACTATTTCATTAGCCAGTCGACCGGGCACTGTAGTGGCCAACCAATTACAGGTGTGTGCCGACTCCAGCTTGTCCCTACTAGCCAACACGTCGGCAAACAGCACGGGTGTGTGGAGTGTCAGTACGACAACAACCGTTAGCAAAGCGATTAATCTAAATCAATCAGGTACGTATTCTGTGCAGGCCGTAAACGTATATGGGTGTAAATCAGCCCAGCCTGCTACGATAACACTGAGTGTACGTCCTAAAGTACCAGTGCCCAGCATTGAACAGATCGGGGCTTATAGCTTACAGGCTGTCTTACCTACCCCAACAGGCGGCCAACCTGACTTATTCGACTGGCGCCGGGGAGCCGAAGTGATTCCACAACGAAGCGCAGTAGTGAAAGTAGTGGTTTCGGCCAATTACTCGGCCCGCACCCAAACAACCTACACATTACCGAACAGTTCGACGCTTACTTGTTACTCTGATTTCAGCGTTCCTAAAGCGTTTACATTCGACCGGTCGAATGGCGGCTTGAGTGTGTACCCAAATCCTGCCACCACTGGTTCAGTCACGATAGAAACTATTGAAGACCTGAAAAATGCCGATGTCAGCATCTTCTCCTTAACTGGTCAGGAGCTTTTTTCAACGCAAGTGCCCGCCCTGGATGAGCGGAAAGCGATTGACGTTTCAGGACTGGCTCAGGGCATTTATCTCATTCGGGTCCGTTCGGCTGGTTTCGATATCTCCCGGCGCATTATTATCAACAGATAGCGTTATTCCGGGTTATCATTCACAGAAGCCACTCTTTATAGGGTGGCTTCTGTCGTTTAGCTCCTCCAATCTGCTTATTCAGAGTTGATAAAATAACTCTTGTAGCTTATCTTTGAAAGATAGTGGAACGAACGTCTATGCGTACGTAAATGGCTTTATTGGTTTTATCGCTACCTTTGCGCCGTTCCTGTCAACTACTACTATGAACGCAACTTATCTGCCGGCCGATTATCTGCCGGTGCTCATTCAACTAGGTCTGGCACTTGGCTTCATCGTGACAACGATGATTGTCACACACAATATTGGTCCTAAGCGCAACAGTCAGAAAAAGGATGATCCATTTGAGTGTGGTATTCCGGTTCAGGGTGATGCCCGCACGCCGATTTCCATCAAATATTTTCTGATTGCCATTCTATTCGTCCTGTTCGACGTTGAAGTTATCTTTCTATATCCCTGGGCCGTTAATTTCAAGGGGTTAGGCTTAACAGGATTTGTCGAAATGGTGCTGTTTATGGGACTCCTTCTGGCGGGTTTTTATTACGTGATTCGCAAAGGAGTTTTGAACTGGGAATAAGCATTTAAATGAATTTTCGAGCATATTTATTCGTTGTTACAGTAAGCAACTACAACCGCAAAGGCGGACCGTGTTTTTATGGCAACTGATATCAAGCTGGCTGAGGCCCCCGCGAGTTATGATGGCCCGGGATTTTCGGCTACTTCATTCGATAAAATTATTGGACTAGCCCGGGCAAATTCGCTTTGGCCTCTACCTTTTGCAACTTCCTGCTGTGGTATCGAATTCATGTCGACCATGGCTTCGCACTACGACTTAGCCCGATTTGGCTCAGAGCGGCCCAGCTTCTCTCCCCGTCAGGCCGATATGCTGCTGGTGGCCGGAACAATTGCCAAGAAAATGGGGCCGATTGTCAAGCAGGTATATCTTCAAATGGCCGAACCCCGCTGGGTTATTGCGATTGGTGCATGCGCGTCGAGTGGTGGCATTTTTGACACCTACAGCGTTCTGCAGGGTATCGACCGCATTATTCCGGTGGATGTGTATGTACCGGGTTGCCCACCCCGCCCTGAACAGATTCTGGATGGTGTGATGCAATTGCAGGAGCTTGCCAAAAATGAGTCGCTCCGTCGGCGTAATACAGAAGAATATACCAAGCTACTGAATTCCTATAGCATTCAATAAATAGTAACGGGTGAATGAGTAACGGAACATTTTGCTTCCTGCTTCATTCACTCGTTCGCTTAGTCACTCATTCACTCCCTGATAATGCTGACCAACGAAGAGGTTGCGCAGATAATAATAAACCAGTTTGGCGAAAGCGTTACGGATTTTGATGATCCTTATAACTTGCTAACGTGTTCGACCAGCCGGGATCAGATTATTCCGCTCGTTAAGTACCTGAAAGAACATCCGACCTTGAAAATCGGCTTTCTTACTGATATTACCGCGATCCATTACCCAGATTCGACCGGAAAAGAATTTTGCGTAGTCTATCATTTACATAGCCTGCAAAATAATTTCCGGATACGGATTAAGGTCTATCTGACCAACGAGGATCTTCATATCCCGACGATGATTTCACTCTATGCCAGTGCTAACTGGATGGAACGTGAAACCTTCGATTTGTTTGGCGTTCTCTTCGATGGTCATCCCGACCTACGCCGAATCCTGAACATGGAAGAAATGGATTACCATCCCATGCGTAAAGAGTATCCGCTCGAAGACGCAACCCGGAAAGATAAAATTGATGCACTGTTTGGACGATAACTACTAGTGAACGAGTGAATGAGTGAAGGAGCGGTGTATTATCAACTGTTTGTCACTCTGCCACTCTTTCGCTCTTTCGCTCTTTACCTATGGTTTCCGAAGAACTCGATATAGCGAACAAAAACTTACCCGCCGAGCAGGGTCCGGTTCAATACGTCAATGAACTGACCACCCTCAACCTTGGCCCGACTCACCCGGCTACACACGGTATTTTTCAGAACATCCTCCAAATGGATGGTGAGAAGATCGTGTCGGGCGAGCAAACGATCGGTTACATCCACCGTGCATTTGAGAAAATTGCCGAACGTCGGCCTTTTTATCAGATCACGACTCTTACCGACCGCATGAACTATTGTTCGTCGCCCATCAATAACATGGGTTGGCACATGACAGTAGAGAAGTTGCTAGGCGTTGAGGTTCCTAAGCGGGCGCAATACATTCGCGTCATTATGATGGAATTGGCCCGAATAGCCGATCACCTCATTTGTAATGGCATCTTGGGTGTCGATACGGGTGCTTTCACAGGCTTCCTGTATATTTACCAGGAGCGTGAAAACATTTACGATATCTACGAAGAAGTTTGTGGAGCCCGTCTGACGACCAATATGGGCCGAATTGGTGGTATGGAACGTGACCTCTCCCCTACTGCTATTCGTAAAATTAAAGAGTTGCTCGTTCGTTTTCCAAAAGTATTGAACGAGTTTGAAAACCTGTTTAACCGAAACCGTATTTTCATGGACCGCGTGGTGAACGTGGGGGGAATTTCGGCTGAGCGGGCCCTGAGCTATGGCTTTACGGGACCAAACCTGCGGGCTGCCGGTGTCGACTACGATGTGCGGGTTATGAACCCCTATTCGTCGTATGAAGATTTTGAGTTTGATATTCCTGTCGGTCAGAGTGGCGATACCTACGACCGGTTTATGGTTCGGAACGAAGAGATGAAGCAAAGCTTACGGATCATTCAGCAGGCTATCGATAACCTGCCCGAAGGTTCCTACTTTGCCGATGCTCCCCAGTATTATTTGCCTCCAAAACAGGAAGTTTATAAAAACATGGAAGCGCTCATTTATCACTTCAAGATTGTGATGGGCGAGATCGATGCTCCTGTTGGCGAGATTTACCATGCAGTTGAAGGCGGTAACGGCGAATTAGGCTTCTACCTGATCAGCGATGGTGGCCGGGCACCTTACCGCTTGCATTTCCGTCGGCCCTGTTTTATTTACTACCAGGCCTACCCTGAAATGTGTAAAGGACTGACTCTGTCCGATGCAATCGTGATTATGAGTAGTATGAACGTCATTGCCGGTGAACTGGACGCGTAACTTAAAACACAATTGGCCATGAAAGTCGATTGGGAAGAGCTCGTTACAACCTCTCATCTTGACACAGTTGGGTTAATACGCCAACTCGTTGATGAGCACCATTACGAAGAAGCTCAAGAAGGATTGACTGAGCTTTATGAAGCTATGGGAAGAGCCGAACGGCATGCCTTAAGCAGTCAACTACGCCGATTAATGGTTCATATTCTTAAATGGAAATACCAACCAGAAAAGCGTATTACCAGTTGGGTTCGTACTATAGTGAATGCAAGACAGGAAATTAAAGAGTTGCAGGAATACATGCCATCGCTCAATCGAGAATACATTGAAAGCGTTTGGCCTCGAAATACGAGTGCGGCTGTTGAGGGAGCCAAAGCTGAAATGAATCTTTCCAGAAAGGATACATTTGAACCGGCTGAGTTAACCTGGGATGAAGTTTTTGACGCTGAATACCTGCTGTAAATAATGACAACTGAGACAAATAATCCCGCCGTACAATTTACGCCCGAGCGGGTTGCTAAAGCGCAGGAAATTATTGCCCGATATCCGGAAGGCAAGCAAAAATCGGCCTTATTGCCGTTGTTGCACTTATTGCAGGAGCAGGAAGGCTGGACCAGCCCTGAAGGTATGGACTACGTAGCCCGAATGCTCGATATTCAACCGATTGAGGTATATGAGGTCGCTTCATTCTACACCATGTACCACCTCAACCCGGTTGGTAAACACGTGATCGAGTACTGCCGGACAGGCCCCTGCTGCCTGATGGGGGGCGAGGAAGTATACGCTCATTTGAAACAACGGCTTGGCATTGATACCGGTCAGACAACTGTAGACGGTCAGTTTACCCTCAAAGAAGTCGAGTGTCTGGCGGCTTGCGGCATGGGACCGGTCTTTCAGGTTCGGGAGAAATATTACATGAACCTCACCAACGAACGCGTGGATGAGATCATTGACGAATTGTCGAAATAACCCACTATGGCGACCAAAATACTAACCGAGCATATCAACGTTCCCGGCATCGAGACCTTCGATGTGTATCGGAAACAGGGCGGCTATACGGCCGTAGAAAAGGCAATCAAGACAATGACTCCCGAAGCCATTGTTGAAGAGGTGAAGAAAGCGGGCGTGCGGGGTCGGGGTGGTGCCGGATTCCCAATGGGTATGAAATGGAGCTTTCTGGCCAAACCCGAAGGTGTTCCCCGTTATCTGGTCTGTAATGCCGATGAATCGGAGCCAGGTACCTTCAAGGATCACTACCTGATGAAAAACATTCCCCACCTGCTCATTGAAGGGATGATTATCTCGTCGTTTGCACTGGGCGCGAATAAGTCGTTCATCTACGTTCGGGGGGAGTTGATGTACGTGATTCATATCCTCGAGAAAGCCATTGCCGAAGCAACAGCAAAGGGTTTCCTGGGTAAGAATATCCTGGGAAGTGGTTACGACCTTGAATTGGTCGTTCAACCCGGCGGTGGTGCCTATATCTGTGGTGAAGAAACAGCCCTGCTCGAATCGCTGGAAGGGAAACGCGGTAACCCCCGGAATAAGCCCCCTTTCCCAGCCGTAAAAGGGCTGTATCAATCGCCAACGGTTGTCAACAACGTTGAATCCATTGCCACCACGTCATGGATCGTTAATCATGGTGGTGATGCCTATGCGGCCATCGGCATTGGGCGTAGTACGGGTACGAAGCTGATTTCAGCTTCGGGCCATATCAACAAACCGGGTGTCTACGAAATTGATCTTGGTGTTCCAGTCGAAGATTTCATTTACGCCGATGAATGGTGTGGCGGCATCCGTCCGGGCCATAAGTTTAAGGCACTTGTTGCCGGAGGATCATCCGTCCCCATTTTGCCTGCTAATCTGGCTTTGACACTGGCCAATGGTGAGAAGCGATTGATGTCGTACGAGTCACTCTCCGATGGCGGTTTCGCCACCGGCACCATGCTGGGCTCCGGTGGGTTTATCGTTTTCGACGAAACATCCTGCATCGTTCGGAACACCTGGAATTTCTCGCGTTTCTATCACCACGAATCCTGTGGCCAATGCAGCCCCTGCCGCGAAGGCACGGGCTGGATGGAGAAAGTTCTTCACCGAATTGAGTACGGACACGGGCACCAGCAGGATATTGATTTGCTGGTCGATGTGGCTAAGAAAATTGAAGGAAATACTATTTGCCCGCTCGGCGATGCGGCTGCCTGGCCGGTTGCCAGCGCCATCCGGCATTTCCGGGATGAGTTCCAATGGCATATCGACCACCCGACCGAAGCGACCCAACCGGGTGCTGTTTATCGGGGCGAGATGGCTCTGGTCTAATTATACGGCGGCTGAAATGCCGTTTTGAACTGAATGATTTGCGGCTTCCTAGCCGCAGTATACCATATGGAAGACGTAAAGCCGCAACTGTTAAAAGTCACTATTGACGGAATTGAAGTTGAAGTGGAGCCGGGAACGACCATTTTACAGGCCGCTCGAAAAATAGGTCCGGCGGTGGCTCCTCCGGCCATGTGTTACTACCAGCCTCTGAAAGGTAGTGGTGGCAAATGCCGGGCGTGTTTGGTACGTGTGGCAGCAGGATCCGCAAAAGACCCACGGCCTATGCCAAAACTGGTCGCATCGTGCCTGACGGCTGTCCAGGATGGCATGGTCGTCGAGAATGAAACTAGTCCACAAGTTATTGATGCCCGGAACGGTATCGTTGAATTTTTGCTGTTGAATCACCCGCTCGATTGCCCGGTTTGCGATCAGGCCGGTGAATGTGATTTACAGAACTTTGCTTTCGATCATGGCAAAGTGACTACCCGTTACGAAGAAGATCGCCGGACGTTCGAAAAACAGGACATCGGCCCGTACATACAACTGCACATGACGCGTTGCATTCTGTGCTACCGCTGTGTATATACGGCCGATCAGATTACGAACAAACGCGTTCATGGCGTCATGAACCGGGGCGATGCGTCGGAGATTAGCACCTACATCGAGAAAGCAATTGATAACGATTTCTCAGGAAACGTTATCGACGTGTGTCCCGTTGGTGCGTTGACCGACAAAACCTATCGCTTCAAAAACCGCGTGTGGTTTACAAAGCCCGTCGATGCGCACCGCGATTGCCCAACCTGCTCAGGAAAAGTAACCCTGTGGTATCGGGGCGACGATGTGATTCGGGTAACAGCCCGCAAAAATGAGTGGAATGAAGTAACCGAGTTTATCTGTAATACCTGCCGCTTCGATACGAAGAAAACAAGCGACTGGACAATCGAAGGCCCAACAAAAATATCGCGGAGTTCGGTTATTTCGGCGAATAAATACCGGGCCGACACGGTCAAGCCAAGTTTTGGCGAGCGTCTGGCCGCTGCCGACTACAAACTGATCGACGACAAGCGGGACACCTCGCAGTTGGGTATCCAGCAATTACCTCCCGAACGTTTTGCGAAAGTGTTGCCATCAGCCCTGGAGCCAGAACCTTGATAGTCATTGGTAGTTAGTTTACGGTTTTCGATTGGCTGATGCGTACGTGATCGCCAGAAAACCAATTGATAACGAAGAACCAAAAACGTTTAAAAATGGACTTAACCGTATTACTCGTAAAGGGTATCATTATCCTGGTCATTTTTGGGATAACGCTCCTGATTGCGACTTATTCAACGTACGCCGAGCGCAAAGTTGCAGCCTTCCTGCAAGATCGTCTTGGCCCCAACCGGGCGGGTCCCTGGGGACTGTTGCAGCCAATAGCCGACGCGGGCAAAATGTTTTTCAAAGAGGACTTTATTCCCTCTCAGGCCAGCAAGTGGCTGTTTATCCTTGGTCCCTGTTTAGCCATGCTGACCGCCCTCATGTCGAGCGCAGTTATTCCGTTTGGCGACAGTATCCGGTTTGATAATTATTCGATTCCCGTTCAGGGCATTGAAATCAACATCGGTGTCTTATACATCTTTGGTGTCGTATCGCTGGGCGTTTATGGCGTAATGGTCGGTGGCTGGGCTTCGAATAATAAGTTTTCGCTGTTGGGCGCAATACGCGCGGCCTCCCAGAACATCAGCTATGAAATTGCCCTGGGTTTATCGATGATCGCCATTCTGATGATGACGGGTTCCTTATCCGTTCGGGCCATTGTTGATCAGCAGGCGGGTTTCTTCGAGTGGAATATTTTTACACAGCCGATCGGGTTCATCATTTTTCTGACCTGCTCGTTTGCTGAATGTAACCGTACGCCCTTCGACCTGCCTGAATGTGAAACCGAGCTTGTTGGCGGATACCATACCGAGTACAGTTCCATGAAACTGGGCTTTTATCTGTTCGCCGAATACATCAATATGTTCGTTTCGTCGGCCTTTATCTCATCCCTCTATTTCGGTGGATTCCATTATCCATTCATGAACGAAGTTGGTAGCGCACTCGAAAAGTCAATGGGTGCGATTACTGGGCACAACATCGCAACCGCCATTGGCTTTGTGGTGTTCTTCGGTAAAATCTTCTTCTTCATCTTCTTCTTCATGTGGGTTCGCTGGACGCTGCCGCGCTTCCGATACGACCAACTAATGAACCTGGGCTGGAAAACACTGATTCCCCTGTCGATCCTGAATGTGATTTTAACCGGCGCAGGGTTGTTATACAATTTTAAATACGCAACCTGGCTCATTGTTGTCGTGATGGTGGTCATGGTTATGGTCTCATCAGCAAAGGCACCGAAACGGGAAGCTATACCACAAGGGGCTTAACCGGCGACCTGTATCGAAAAACAAACGATCATGCAGTTAACGAATCGCTCCAAACAAGTCAGCAATAAGGAAATGACGCTGGCCGAGAAGATGTATCTACCTGCCATTGTGGGCGGGTTAGCCATCACAATCAGCCACTTTTTCCGGAAGAAGCCAACTATTCAATACCCCGAGGTAAAAAAATACCTTGGCCCGATCTACCGTGGGCACCACGTACTGAAACGTGATGAACAGGGCCGGGAACGTTGCACAGCCTGTGGTCTATGCGCTGTTGCCTGTCCTGCCGAAGCCATCTCGATGGTAGCGGCAGAACGCAAAAAAGGGGAAGAAGGATTATATAGAGAAGAGAAATACGCGGCTGTTTACGAGATAAATATGTTACGCTGTATTTTCTGTGGTCTGTGCGAAGAGGCCTGCCCGAAACAGGCCGTTTACCTGCGCCACGACCGCATGGTGCCGGTTTTCATGGAGCGTGACGATGTCATTTATGGCAAAGACAAACTGGTGGAGAAAATGGATGACCGGTATATCCGAATCGCCAACTCCGAAGTGCAGACCACCCCAACCGAACCAAGCCTAACGCGGGCGGCTACCTAGCCGCTCGCTGTCTTCTCTACCATTCTCTAGTTAATTGAGCTATGACCGAATCTATAACTGAGTTTACAACTTTCTTTAAGACGTTAACCCCAACCGGTTATCTGTTTCTGGCCCTAACGGCGCTTACGCTATTTAGCGCGATTGGCGTTGTAACGGCCCGTAACCCTATTTATAGCGTTCTGGCGCTTATCGCTACCTTCTTCTGCCTTTCAGGCCATTATATTTTACTAAATGCCCAGTTTCTGGCAGCGGTGAATATCATTGTCTATGCGGGTGCTATCATGGTCCTGTTTTTGTTCACGATCATGTTCCTGAACCTGCGGAAAGAAGATGAAGAATCGAAAACGAATCTGACCAAAATGATTTCGGTCGTTGTTGGCGGCATACTGATGATTATGCTGATCACAATTTTCCGGGCAAAAAGTGCGCAGGTTCCAACGGTTAGTGCCGCGACTTTCAGCAATAAAACGGGACTTGTAGAGAACCTGGGGCAGTTACTCTATAGCGACTATATTTTGCCTTTCGAATTAGCCTCTGTTCTGTTCCTGGTGGCCATGGTTGGCGCAGTCATGCTTGGCAAGCGTGAAGCCGGTGATCGCCATTTCTGATCGGAATTCTCTATTTTTAAGCCGCTCAATGAGCGGCTTTTTTGTTTTTAGGCACCCTGTAAACGAATGAGAGGGACGCACAGGTAAAACTTGTACTTATCAAAAGAAAATAGTATGCTTGCATAATAATTTCCGAATCAAGTGTAATTTTTCGCCTACGAAATAAGTTATTGCCTTGAGTTGCCTGCTTAATCAGTAAAACAACATCGCATTTTTATGGACGCATACATTGTAGCCGGATACCGTACAGCCGTGGGTAAAGCACCGCGCGGAGGGCTCCGTTTTACCCGCCCTGATGATATGGCGGCTGACGTTATTAAGCATTTACTGAGTCAGGTTCCTTCACTTGACCCGGCTCGTGTTGAAGACCTCATTGTTGGGAATGCCGTTCCCGAAGCGGAACAAGGCATGCAGATTGCCCGCTACATTGCGTTGTTATCACTCCCCAACAGTGTTCCCGGCATGACCATCAATCGGTATTGTGGCTCTGGACTGGAAGCGATTGCAATTGCCTCCGCCAAAATCCATGCTGGCCTGGCCGACTGTATTATTGCCGGTGGAACGGAATCCATGTCGATGGTGCCGGTAATGGGGTGGAAAACAGCCCTCAACTACGAAATTGCCAAAGCTCACCCCGATTATTATATAGGCATGGGCCTCACCGCCGAACAGGTTGCCCAGCAATTCAACATCAGCCGCGATGCCCAGGATGAGTTTGCCTACGCGTCGCACCAAAAGGCGCTGGCCGCCCAGAAAGACGGCAAGTTCACGGATGAAATCGTCCCCATTAAGGTAAGCGAAACGTATTTCGACGCAGAAAGCAATAAAAAGAAAACCCGAGAGTGGACGGTTGCGCAGGATGAAGGTCCTCGCAAAGACACAAGTGCCGAAGGCTTGGCTAAATTAAAGCCCGTCTTCGCAGCTGGTGGATCGGTTACTGCTGGTAATTCGTCACAAACCTCCGATGGAGCTGCGTTTGTCGTCGTCATGTCGGAGCGCCTGGTAAATGAGTTAAATCTTCAGCCCGTTGCTCGCATGGTATCCTACGCGACAGCTGGTGTTGAGCCCAAAATTATGGGTATTGGCCCCGTTGCGGCCATCCCTATTGCGCTCAAAAAAGGTGGGCTCAAGCAGGATGATATTGATCTAATTGAACTGAATGAAGCTTTTGCGGCTCAGTCATTAGCGGTTATTCAGGAATTAGGCCTCGATCCCAGCAAGATAAACCCAAACGGTGGCGCCATCGCACTGGGCCACGCACTCGGCTCTACGGGCGCGCGATTGTCGGTACAATTGCTTAATGAAATGCGCCGTCGCGATCAGAAATACGGAATGGTCTCCGCCTGCGTTGGTGGCGGACAGGGTGTTGCCGGAATTTTTGAGCGGCTTAATTGACGGACTATATGGTTTTTTACTGAACCGGATGCTGGCTTCCAGCATCCGGTTTTTGTGTTAAAGGGACTTTCAAAGCGCTCTTATCTTTCCAAAAAAACGGATAGGATTATTTACACTAAAAATATTATTAGTATGCTTGCATACTACTTTTGAAATGATTTTATTTGTTAACGAATTAGTATGCAAGCATAATAAACTCTTTTTGATATGATCGCGGCAGAACCAAAAGCCTCCTTAAAAGGTGGCGAATTTCTGATCAAGGAAACGCAGGCATCACAGGTCTTTATTCCTGAAGAATTTACTGAAGAGCAGCAGATGATTGCGGCTACCTGCCGCGAATTTCTGGAACGGGAGATCTGGCCACGTCTAAATGAAATTGACAATGCCAAGTCCCCCGAATTGATTTCATCATTGATGGACAAAGCCGGTGAACTGGGTATTCTGGGCACATCCGTACCGGAACAGTACGGCGGTTTTGGTACCAATTTTAATACGTCCATGCTGGTCGCTGAAGTGACAGGTGCGGGCCATTCCTTTTCGGTGGCGTTATCAGCTCATACCGGTATTGGTACGTTACCCATTGTATATTATGGGAACGAAGACCAAAAATCGAAATACCTTCCTAAACTAGCATCTGGTGAGTGGAAAGCCGCTTACTGCTTAACGGAGCCTGATTCGGGTTCAGATGCTAACTCGGGAAAAACTAAAGCAGTACTAACCGAAGATGGTACCCATTATGTGTTGAATGGGCAAAAAATGTGGATTACTAACGGTGGTTTTGCCGATGTCTACATTGTCTTTGCTAAAATTGACGATGGCAACGGCCAACCGGACAAAAACCTGTCGGCATTCATTGTCGAGCGTGGATATGAAGGCATCACGATGAATGAGCCGGAGCATAAGATGGGCATCAAAGGCTCTGACACTCGTCAGATTTTCTTTAATGACTGCAAAGTACCGGTTGAAAACCTATTGTCAGAACGTGGTAATGGTTTCAAAATCGCCGTTAACATTCTGAACATTGGACGGATTAAGCTGGGCATTGCCGCCGTGGGTGGCTCGAAAGAAGTGATCAATAATGCCATTCGTTATTCGAACGAACGGAAGCAATTCAAAACGGCGATTTCTGAGTTCGGTGCGATCAAGCACAAACTAGCCGAAATGGCCTTGAAAGTATATGCATCTGAAACGGCTTCTTACCGGGCTGGCCAAAACATCGACGACCTGATCGAAGACCTTAAAAGCCAGGGACTCGACGACGCTTCGGCCAAATTGAAAGCGCTGGAGCAGTTTTCTATCGAGTGCGCCATCATGAAAGTACACGGTTCAGAAGCTCTGGATTATGTAGTTGACGAGGGCGTTCAGGTATACGGTGGTATGGGCTATTCAGCCGACGCGCCGATGGACCGGGCTTACCGCGACGCACGTATCAATCGGATTTTTGAAGGTACGAACGAAATCAACCGGATGCTGGTCGTAGATATGCTGCTGAAGCGGGCTATGAAAGGCGAACTTGACTTGATGGGTCCGGCGATGGCCGTTGCCAAAGAGATCATGTCTATCCCTGATTTCAATACCGAAGAGGAAGACGGTGTATTTATTGCGGAGAAAAAAGTCATTCGCAATCTGAAAAAAGCCGCTCTAATGGTATCGGGTGCTGCTGTGCAAAAGTTCATGATGAACCTCTCGAACGAGCAGGAAATTCTGATGAACGTGGCCGATATGGCTATCGAAATTTACGTAGCTGAATCAGTGTTGCTACGCGTTGAAAAACTCATTGGAATCAAAGGCGAAGAAGCTGTTGCTCTTCAGAAGCAGATGGCGTTGGTTTACTTGCACGAAGCGGTTGAGAAAGTCAACAACTCAGGGCGGTCGGCTATTACGTCGTTTGCCGAAGGCGATGAGCTACGGGGTATGCTGATGGGCTTGAAACGGTTTACGAAAATTGAACCGATGAACCTCAAAGACGCCCGGCGCCAGATTGCTGATGCGATGATTGCCGAGAACAAGTATATTTTTTAGAAGACGTAAAGAGTCGATCCATAGCGAGCCAGTCCTTGAACAGGGGCTGGCTCGTTTGTTTGTGGACATGTCAATAAACGCAGTCCCTACTGACACAGGGCTGTCACTACCCCACGCGATCTTTGTCATGTTATTTACAAACGCCAAAAATCATGACAACGCAACTGGAAATTCCTGAAAAAGCCCTACAAATCGAAGAAACAGAATCGTTTACGGCCCTTTGTTTTACGACTCGCGCGACCTTATCAACACTGGAGCGACATGTATTTAACGTTATGGATAGTCTTTACGCAGAAGCTACTCACCTTGAACTGGAGGTCAGCGGCCCGGTTCAATGGATTTACACAGGTGTCAACGGCGATGAAACGAATGAATTCCAGTTGGAGATTGCCTTACCCGTTCGCCAGCCAGGTAGTCAGTCCGACACATTTCCCTACAAGGTATTTCCTTCCTTTCGATGTGCCTTCTATACCTACGCGGGGCCCTGGAGCGATTTTGGTCCACTATACGATACACTTTTTGGTCAACTTTATCGGGACGGGTATCAGAACGATGGGTATTTGCGGGAGGTCTATGCTGTTGTTGATCGGGAAAATCCGGCGCGTTGCGTAACTGAAATACAGATTAAGCTGGTATAACCTTAATAACCTGCAATAACTTGGCACCGAAGCTGGTAGAAAACCCGGCTTTGGTGCTTTTTTTATAGACTCGAAAGCCTGTCTAACTAACATAGTATCAACGAGTCTCCCCAAACGGCTATTCATGAAAAATCAAGACTTCAATTCCCGGCGTACTTTTCTACGTAATCTTGGTACAGGCGCATCGGCTCTATCATTGCCACTTCTTGGCTATGGTAACGACCAGTTTGTCCAGAATGAATCCAGCGGCCTTTATTCGTTGTTGACAAATCCGGCCAATGAACGCGCAGGCCAGCCTGGTCGTAAGCTAGGCATTGCCTTGGTTGGATTGGGCTATTATAGCAAAAACCTGTTAGCGACTGCTTTACAGCAAACCCAAAATTGCCGTCTGGCCGGCATTGTGACAGGCACACCCGCGAAAGCCGAAGAGTGGATGCAAAAATTTAACATTCCGAAGGCAAACGTCTATGACTATAAAAACTTCGACCGCATCGCCGATAACAAAGATATTGACGTAGTGTATGTGGTACTGCCCAACTCCATGCACGAGGAGTTCGTTGTTCGGGCGGCTCAGGCGGGCAAGCACGTCATTTGTGAGAAACCAATGGCCATTACGCCAAAGGCTTGCCAGAATATGATTGATGCCTGTAAGAAGGCCAATAAACAACTGGCAGTTGGTTACCGGCTGCATTACGAGCCATTCACGAAAGAAGTGATGCGCTTAGGCCAGGAGAAAGTCTTTGGAGCCGTTAAGTTTGTGGAAAGCAGTGATGGATTTCGTATTGGCGATCCAACGCAGTGGCGCATGAAGAAGTCGATGGCGGGTGGTGGTCCACTCATGGATGTTGGTATCTATGCCGTCCAGGGCGCACGATACGTAACCGGCGAAGAGCCGATTTCAGTAACCGCTCAGTTTTCACCTAAAACGGAACCAGATAAATTCAAAGAAGTTGAAGAGACCATGTTCTGGCAGTTCCAGTTTCCGAGTGGCGCCGTTTCCAACTCAACCACAAGTTATACCGCGGGTGTCGAGCGGCTCAGAGCTTCCTGCGAGAAAGGCTGGTTTGAGCTATCGCCCGCTTTTGGCTATGGTCCACTTAAAGGAATGACCAGCAAAGGACCGATAGAAATGCCCATTGTGAACCATCAGGCCGCTCATATGGATGGCGTTTGTAAAGACCTTCTCGATGGCAAACAACTACCCGACCACGTTACGGGTGCCGAAGGACTGCGCGATGTTAAACTTTTACAGGCCATTTATCAGGCCGCCGAAACGGGTAAAAAAATAAATTTGAAGGCGTAGGAAAAATCTGTCAAGCTGGTGCGTGTAGTAGTAGAACTCACGTCACTAGCTTGGCTGAGTAAAAAGGGCAGAGAGATTAGTAGCCAGCTTTTTACTCCAGTGACTGCATCAGCACCTGAGCCTTGCGGATATTTGTATTTGCCCGGTCGGTTTCAATGAGGCCATCGCGGAGCCGGATTATACGGTGCGCATATTCGGCGATGTCTTCTTCGTGGGTAACCATGATCACCGTGTTGCCCTTACTATGAATCTGGTCAAAGAGGTCCATGATCTCATAGGAAGTCTTGGTATCGAGGTTACCCGTTGGCTCATCGGCCAGCAAAATACTTGGGTCATTGACCAGAGCCCGTGCAACGGCTACCCGTTGCCGCTGTCCCCCCGAAAGCTCATTGGGCCGGTGACCAGCCCGGTTCTCCAGACCTACGTTTTTCAGCGCCATCATCGCCTTTTCAGTACGGTCGGCTTTGCTATAACCCGCGTAGATGAGCGGCAAAGCCACATTCTCAAGCGACGTTTGGCGGGGTAACAGGTTAAACGTCTGGAAAACGAAGCCGATTTCTTTGTTACGTACCTCGGCCAGGTCATTTTCACGCATGCCGCTCACATCCTGGCTGTTCAAAATATATTGACCGGAGGTCGGTGAATCCAGACAGCCGACTATGTTCATCAGTGTGGATTTACCGGAACCCGATGGACCCATAAATGCAACATATTCACCTTTCTGAATACTAATGGTAATGGACTTAAGTGCGTCAACAACTTCAGTACCCATTACATAACGCTTGGCAATACTGCGGGTTTCAATAATATTCATAGTTTGGCAAGGCTGAATAGACAAATCTACTTTATTGTAGAAACTTCTCTCTACTCTTTTCGATCGACGCTAATTTTTCCTGATAAGTTGCCCTAAATGCCTGATAATCGGCAGGGGTTGTAGCCGCCTGAAGCTTAGCCAGTCCACTTTCGGCATAATCGGGTAAGCTTAACGCCAGACATAACGTAATGTATGTCTTAAGCAAATCAGGATTATCTTCGTTGAAAGGCAAAGCCGTCAGAATGAGATCGTACGCCGACTTCGTTTGTTTTTTCTGTTGGGCAAGTTGGGCAGCCGCCGTAACAATCCGAGCGTTTAAAGGCGCGAGCCGAAGGGCTTGCCGATACATCTTTTGCGCCAGATCAACGTGTCGGGTACGTTCGTACGTCTGCCCCAACCAGTAATCCCGCTCCGCCTGGTGTTGCGGCAAGATAAACTCTTTTGCCATGGTCTCCGCCGAACCGACACTCCGTCGGAAAGCCGATAAACGAATGGCAGCCACGTTTCGGAGGGAGGTTGCGATGGGGCTAACCTGTTTGGCATTAGGTAATCCCGATAGCACCAGTTGTGCATTTCGCCACTGCATTTGATCGAGATAATCGTTTATCAGAGCAACACCCGCCACCGTTTTCAGGCTGGGGTCCAGAATTGTTTCCCAATAGGCTCCCCGATTAGGATCATCGGTTCTGTACATTGCGTAAAACGCTTTTTCCAGATCCGTTTGTGGCTTACGTTCCTGATAAAGCACTTGCTTCAGGGCGGCTACAGCCGAATCATTTTTAGCGGCTATTTCCCAAAATGACTGTGCCAGGGCGGGGTCATTGGCTTTGGTATAAGCCACGGCCCGGTAATAGATCGACGTGGTGTCTGAATTCGCGCCAAATGTTTCGGCCGCCTGATGGTACAAGCCCTGCTCCAGCATCCATAAGCCCGTTATGGATCGATAGGCCGCTCCGTTGCGCTGGTCATTCTCCGCCAACTGGCTCAACAGGCTAAACGCCACAGATTGATTATGTCGCTTGTATTCACCAACGGCACGGGCGAGCAACAAATCGTCCGTAAAATCCTGGTTTACAGGATCCTCCGCCAGGCGCTGAAGCTTACCCGTTACGGAACTGTCAGGATTTTGTTCGGCTAGCGTATAGTTGTATAGACTGGCAAACCGCCCAACACTTAATCCCTGCTTAGCCAATTCACTTGATAACCAGGCAGGCTTAAGTGGTTGGTTATTAGCCGTTGGCGAAATTAGCTGAAGAGCGAATGCATTGGCCTGATACGACTCATAAGCAAGGTCTTTCTTATCCGAAAGTATTGTCGAATCGGCCGCTATAACTTGGGGATTACGGGCATAAAACGCCAATAGGTTTGCCTCCGGAACCTCGTCCCGGTCTGCCTGCGTTGTTGCCGACTTTAAATAGTAATAAGCTGAGTCGGCTACGCTCGTACGGGCATAAAGGAACCCAAGATTATTCCGAAGTTCGCCACTTTTGGGGAAGGCCCGAATACCGCGCTGAAGGGCTTTTACGGCTTCAAAAAACAGATTCGTTTGCAGATACGTCTGGCTTAGCCCTACATAATCCTGCGGATTTGGTTGCTTTAGAAGCGCCTGCTGAAAAAAGAAAGCAGCCGCCGTTTGATTGTTCTGCGACAAGGCCAGCGAGGCCATCGCATAGTTCGACTTATGGTTCTGAAACTCCTGCTCTAACGCCAGTTGGTAAAACGCATTGGCTGATCTAGGCTCGTTGGCAGCTGTGTATAAATCACCCAGACCGTTATAATAACCCGCTATACTCTGTCGGAACGCAATGGCCCCACCCGACGCGACCAGCACCACGACACCAAACACGCCCACTACCCGAAACAGGCTTAACTCAAGCCGTTTGGGTTTGTAAAGAATCCGATAAACGGGCAGGTTTTGCTGAAAGATTGGCCAGAAATTTATCAGAATATACGCCACAAAAGCCACGCCCATGGCCAGGTGCGTGTACACAATTACATCTTCGAACATCTCCACCAATGGATCGTTGGCTGTGGCAAAGGCATAACCCATGGTGAGCGTAGTGAGCAGGGCCGTCCCCAAATATAAATAAGCACCGGCATCGCGGAATGAGAACGCTTCCTGCTGCTCGATCAACCGCCGGAAGCCCCATAGGCCCAGCGTGACGGAAATAAGATACAGCACAAACGGGCTGATAGCCAGTACATCCCAATCAATGGATTTGGTATTCTTGAGCCAGATGAGCACCAGGTTGATCAGGTACAGAAAGCTAATAAACAAAAAGTTATTCATCCCCAGAACCCGCCGTTGGCCGGAAGCAGCCGCTGTTGCGTCTGAACGCCCGGCTGATGTCAGCCAAACCAGTCCGGCAATGATTTCGGTGGCAATGAAGAAAATAAATTCGATACTAAAGACCAGCAGCACCGGCATTCCATAACTCACAATGACCAAAGCGGGAAACTTCACCGGCGAAAAGGCGCCCAAAATCCCCGCAATAAGTGCTGTTAACAGCGCAAAGACACCAAGCCGACTAATGATGGTACGATCTGGCCGGAACGCATGAAAATAGTAGCTGACCGACCCGAAAATAAACGTTAGAAGTAAAAACAGATAGTTACTGCCCAGCCCGGGTATTTCGAGCATTTCC
Source organism: Spirosoma horti (assembly GCF_054776595.1). NCBI lineage: Bacteria > Pseudomonadati > Bacteroidota > Cytophagia > Cytophagales > Cytophagaceae > Spirosoma > Spirosoma horti. Next base: position 261,257 of record NZ_BAAHBQ010000002.1, on the reverse strand, counting down.
CACCGAAAGAAAGCCAGACCGAGTATGAGCACAGCCATACTGATCAGGTAACGTACGCGGCTAAAGCGGGTAATGGCGCTCATCAAAAGCACAAACGACAGGCAGATACCAACCATAAAGACCGTGGCGACACCCGGCCGCACCTGCATGCCCGAGGGGACAAATTGCTCGGAAACGGCATAGGCTTTTCCATCGACAGCATAGTCGAGCAGGCCGTCGGAGAAGCGATGAAACGTGATAGGCACCTCATTGAGCTCACTCAGGACATCCCAATGAACAACATTGGTAAGCCCTTTTGCCCAACTGACGGCTAACGCAACGATACTGAAAATGAAGACAATAAAGCTAAACAGATAGGTCAGCCTATACGAGCGGCCCCAATCTTTCCAGAAAAATAAGGATGACATGAAAAAGAAACGCAGTTAGCCCCGGGTTAGTGTCGTTTAACGACACAGGTTTTTCGAAAGCTATTCTCTGCCCGTCATCTTTGTCAGTTTTAGCAACTTTTCGGCCACCTCATCTGTCAATTGGCCGGGTTGTAAACGCCACTGCCAGCTTCGTCCACCCAGACCGGGCGTATTCATTCGATTTGTTTCGTCGAGATTGAGAATGTCCTGAATAGGAATAATCGCCAACCGTGCTACCGACTGCATGGTCAGACGGCAAACCTGGTCCACTACATTTTCTTCGGTTACTTCAAACCCAAGGTATTCATTCATGCGCTGCCGATGTTCGTCATCGGACTCCCGAAACCAGCCCAGGGTCGTATTATTGTCGTGGGTACCCGAATACACCACAAAATTTTCGGAGTGGTTGTGTACGGCATAAGTCGACGTGGGCATATCCTCACCAAATCCAAACTGGACAACCCGCATACCCGGAATGCCATAATGGCGCAGATACGCCTGAATGTCGGCCGCTTTAGCCCCGAGGTCTTCGGCAATAATGGGCAATTGCACGAACTGCCGGTGCATGGCATGCATGAACGCTTCGATCGGTGCTTTAACCCATTCGCCCACTTTAGCCGTCGGTTCGCTGGCCGGAATCTCCCAGTAGACCGCAAATCCCAGAAAATGGTCCAGTCGAGTCAGGCTGTATAAAGACATCTGGTGCCGTAACCGACGCATCCACCAGGCAAATTCCGTACGCTCATGTTCGGCCCAGTCATAAATAGGGTTACCCCAGCGCTGCCCATCCTCGCTGAAATAGTCGGGAGGAGCACCGGCAACAAAGAGGGGCTGAAAATGCTTATCCAGTTTGAACAACGTTGGATTTGCCCAAACATCGGCACTATTCAGTTGGACATAGATGGGAATATCGCCTATGAGGTGAATTTTCCGGGTGTAGCAGTAGGCGATCAGTTCATTCCACTGCCGCATGAAAAAGTATTGAAGAACTTTTATTACCTCGATTCGGTCCTGCAGCAAATCCTTCTGCCGCGCCAGTTCATCGGGCTCACGGCGAACGATTTCTGCAGGCCAGCGAATCCAGAATGGTTCACCCGTTGCCTCCTGCAAGGCGGAAAAAAGCGCGTAATCGTTAAGCCAGTCGGCTTGCCAGCTACAAAATCGATCATAATCACTCCGTTGCGCCGGACTTGCCTCACGCAGAAAAGTCTGAGCCGCCTGCTCCAGTAACGGACGTTTTTTGATCCAGGCCGCGTGAAGTGTAGAGGGAGCCATTACGAGCGGCCCCGCCAGCACCGTCGTTGTGTCATCCGACGTGGCAGGAACTTCTGTTATGGTTACGTCGCGAACGGGCTGTTCGTTAAATACGGCTAATTCATCCGGATCAAGCAATTTTTCGTCCGCCAGTTTTTCGAGGCTAATCATCAACGTGTTGCCCGCAAACGCCGATGGGCTGCTGTAGGGCGAGAAACCGGCCCCCGGATCGATGGGGGTTAATGGCAGAATCTGCCAATAGGTCTGCCCGGATTTCGCCAAAAAATCAGCAAATTGATACGCTTCAGGACCCAAGTCGCCCACGCCGTGAGCGGAAGGCAGTGATGTAATATGGAGTAGTAGACCACTCGAACGTTGTTGCAGCATGAAAAGAGAAGTTGTGAGTCGTCGCTTGATGGTCTGTACCCATGGGCTTTAGCCCGCATATAAATTGGAGAGAACCACAGGCTAAAGCCCATGGGTACAGACCACCCATTGACCACAGACTTGTTTTTGTACAAATCCGCCCGAAGCTACTTTTGTTTACTTTTTATCGTAAAAACCTTATTGCCAAACCTATTCCGGTAAGAATCAGCGAGAAAATGACTGGGTCGATCCTTGACCTTACGCGGTTTTTCTCCTACTTTTGCAGTCCCAAACAATGGGCAACATATAATTAAAAGAATATCCTATACAAATGAGTACGGCAACGGCAGTCAATACGGGTAAGATTACGCAAATAATCGGGCCGGTCGTGGACGTGAGTTTCGAGGGCGAAGGCTCACGGATTCCCGCCATCCTGGACGCCCTCAAAGTAACTAAAGCCAATGGACAACAGGTGATTCTGGAAGTTCAGCAACACCTAGGCGAAGACCGTGTTCGGACAATCGCGATGGACTCGACAGATGGCCTATACCGGGGTATAGATGTTGTTGACCTGGGCCATCAGATTACGATGCCAACGGGCGAAGGTATCCGGGGTCGGCTTTTCAACGTCGTTGGCGAAGCCATTGACGGTATTCCGCAACCGACCACGACGGGAGTTGGCCTGCCCATCCACCGTGCTGCACCAAAATTTGAAGACCTGGCGACCTCAACCGAAGTTCTGTTTACAGGGATTAAAGTTATCGACTTGCTGGAACCTTACGCGAAAGGTGGTAAAATCGGTCTCTTCGGTGGTGCTGGTGTTGGTAAAACTGTATTGATTCAGGAATTGATCAACAATATCGCCAAAGCCTACGCAGGTCTGTCTGTATTTGCGGGTGTTGGCGAGCGTACCCGTGAAGGAAATGACCTTCTTCGTGAAATGATCGAAGCGGGTATCATCCGGTACGGTGATGCCTTTAAACATTCGATGGAAGAAGGCGGCTGGGATCTGTCCAAAGTTGATTTGGCCGAAATGACCAACAGCCAGGCAACCTTCGTATTCGGCCAGATGAACGAGCCACCAGGCGCCCGTGCCCGGGTAGCCTTGTCAGGTTTAACCATTGCCGAACACTTCCGCGATGGCGACGGTGAAGGCGAAGGTCGTGACATTCTGTTCTTCGTTGACAATATCTTCCGTTTTACGCAGGCAGGTTCTGAGGTATCGGCTCTCTTGGGTCGTATGCCATCGGCCGTAGGGTACCAGCCTACGCTGGCTACCGAAATGGGTGTCATGCAGGAGCGGATTACCTCCACCAAACGGGGTTCGATCACATCGGTGCAGGCCGTTTATGTACCTGCCGATGACTTGACTGACCCGGCTCCAGCGACGACTTTTGCTCACTTGGATGCTACGACCGTATTGAGCCGTAAAATCTCTGAGTTGGGTATTTATCCTGCCGTGGATCCACTCGATTCTACATCACGTATCTTGTCAGCCGAAATTCTTGGCGATGAGCATTACAATACCGCCCAACGCGTTAAGGAAATTCTGCAACGCTACAAAGAATTGCAGGATATCATTGCCATTCTTGGTCTGGAAGAATTATCGGAAGAAGACAAACTGATCGTAAGCCGCGCTCGTCGGGTACAACGCTTCCTGTCGCAGCCATTCTTCGTAGCGGAGCAGTTCACCGGCTTGAAAGGGGTTCTGGTTCCTATCGAAGATACGATCAAAGGTTTCAACCAAATCATTGACGGTAAGTACGATCACTTGCCTGAAGCAGCTTTTAACCTGGTTGGTACGATTGAAGACGCCGTTGCGAAAGGCGAACGGCTCCTGAAAGAGTCTGGTCAATAAACGATTCAACAATTTAATGCGTTGTTAATCGGTGCGCGGAGACTTACGCTCCACTCTTTAGTCTAATGGTCTGAAATTAAAAATACACTTGATTTTTATGAAAACGATTAGACTAAAGAGTGGAGTAGTTATGTTATCAGCAAGCTTGTTTTTTGCTGCGGTGGTCTCTGCACAGGCTGCAACTCCAGTTGCTCAAATGGCACGGGTGATAGACTCGACCGTTATACAGGATTCTTCGTCAACGACACACTTAGACAACGCCGTAGCGGCCTTGAATAAGGGCGATAAAGCCACAACAACCCAAGAGCTAAAGGCGGGTATCAGTGGCCTGGAGGCTGAAGCGCAGACCAAGCCTACTTCGTTTAAAGACAAGCTACTGGCTCAAGCGAGCAAGCTAAAAGCGTTACTACCCCTGATTCCAACGGGTGCACTAGGCAGTGGTGTTTTAGGAAAAGCGGTCAGTTTGGCTAAACTTGCCTCGGGTGGCAACAAACTGGAAGGTATTTTAGCCGCCGGTTCTTTATTAGGAAAAGGCAGCCAGTTAACCAGTGGTTTATCCGGTATTGGTAGCGTGCTGTCCGGTTTGGGTGGTGGTTCATCCGCTGGTCAATCGCTGGTATCAACAGCCTTGGCAACCGTTGGCAAACTCAACCAAGGCGGCCTTGCCGCCAAAGCGGCAGAACCCGTAGCCAAGAGCCAGATCAACAGTGTGCTTAATTTTGTAAAAGGAGCTTTATAAAAAATGATGAATTGTAAATGAGGAATGATCTATAAAATCATTTATAATTCATCATTTATAATTCATCATCCCATAGTATGACAGTAGACATTATTACGCCCGACCGTAAAGTTTTTTCTGGAGAGGCCAATGCGGTTACATTTCCGGGTACTCAAGGTCAGTTTCAGGTTCTGAACAACCATGCACCTTTAGTTAGTACGCTCGATAAAGGACAAATTGTCGTGCAAACAGCTTCGGGGCAGCAAACCTTCACGGTTGATGGTGGCGTCGTTGAAGTACTTCAAAATAAAGTACTGGTGCTTGCCGAAGCGATTGTACTCTAAACAATATCTCTTTTTGTCTTAAAAGCGATTCACTTTACCCAAGTGGACCGCTTTTTTTATTGACAGTTCATCTCCAGCTATCTAGTCTTGACGAAAACATGACCACCAAACCGTTTATTGTCGGCATCACCGGCGGCAGTGCTTCAGGCAAAACGTCTTTTTTGAAAGGTGTGCTTAATGCCTTTAACAGTGACCAGATTTGCCTGATTTCGCAGGATAATTATTACCTCAGCCGCGACGTGATTCCGGTAGACGACCAGGGCATCCATAATTTCGATCTACCCGAAACAATCGATCACCACCTGTATGCCCAGCATATCGGCCAGCTCCGTAAGGGCGAAACTGTAATCCAGAAAGAATACACGTTCAACAATCCGAACATTATTCCGAAGATGCTGACGTTTCAGCCCGCACCAATCATTATTGTTGAAGGCATCTTCGTTTTTCACTTCCGTGAACTGGCTGACCAGATGGACCTGAAAATCTTTATTGACGCCAAAAACAGTATTAAACTCGAACGGCGCGTGAAACGGGACGCCGAAGAACGGGGCTATGACCTCGACGACGTTATGTACCGCTGGAAATATCACGTCAAACCCACGTATCGGCAATTTATCAAACCCTACCGTGCCGAAGCTGACATCGTGATCCCCAATAACAATCACTATCAGAAAGGGCTGGATGTTGTGATTGAGTTTCTGAAAACGAAGGTGTAAAAAAAGGAGGAGGGAGTAAAGGAAAAAGCTTCGCATGGGCTCCCTCCTTTACTCCTTTTAAATTTCTATCACAACGCCATCACTTTCCGGGTAACCGGTGCAGGTTAGCACCCAGCCTTCATTTAAGTCTCGCTCGGTCAAGACGTCATTGATCGTCATATGGACGCTCCCCGACACGCAACGGGCCACGCACGTAGAGCAGCGGCCGCCCCGGCAACTGTAGGGCAAATGGATACCCTCATCCAGAGCCGCCTGTAAAATAGACTTATAAGCCGGAACCTGAATCTCAACCTCACCAGACTCTCCCTCCCGTCGGCGGATACGCAGCAATACCGTTCGGTCCTGAGCCAGTGCAGGCGGGGGCGTCATCACAACCGGTTTAATGACGAAATCTTCCCGCCGAATCTGGTCAGGGCGGAACCCGCTGAAGATAATTGTAAACTGAGCCGTCCGCATGTAATCACCCGGTCCGCAGATGTAGAACTGGAGCGTCCGTGGATCTGACGTACCGACCAGGTCAGGCAGCAATCGTTCGAGCATAACGTTGTTGAGCCGCCCACGAAGGCCATGCCAGTCGTCAGACGGGTTGCTGAGCAGATAGATCAGCCGAAACCGATCGGGGTATTGCGTCTGTAACTCGTCCAGCTCCGTTCGAAAAATAATGGTTCGCTCGTGGGGACTGCTGTAAAGCAGGGTTACTCGCCGGTGCGGTTCTGTCCATAAGACCTGCTTAATGATAGCGAACAACGGCGTTATCCCACTGCCAGCGCCTAAAAGCACCAAATCGCCCGTGGTCTGTTGATCAACCATAAATCGCCCGGCGGGGTGAAGGCTTTTCAGTTCATCGCCAACCTGTAGTGTGTCGAGCAGATACCGGGATATCTCACCGTTTTCTACCCGTTTGATGGTCAGCCGCAGCGGTTCATCGGCCGCCGAACTGAGCGAATACGATCGTCGGACTTCATGTCCATTGTGAATCAGAATCAATGTCAGAAACTGTCCGGCGCGGTGCCGAACGGGTCGGCCATCCACCGATTCGAGAAAGTAGCTTTTGGCATCTGACGTCTCTGAATAAATACGGGTGATCCGGAGCGTAAGAAAATCGTCGGTCATGAACAGGTCTGCTTTATGCCAAAACTAATCAAATGAGGGCGGATGTTTGAAAGCCCGGTTGATTTACTGAAATTCGCCCCGTTGCGGTCATTCGCTAGCCGCTACGCGACCAAAGAGCGACGTCAATCGTTCTCTTGTAAAATTGTCAGAATCCACGGGTGGATTGGCCGACAGCGTGACATTTTGCCCTCATTCATTGTTTACTATAAAACCGCTTGTAAAATCATCAATGGAAGCACTCCTGGAAGAAGTTCAACGCGTAGGGTATGTGAATAAACCCGTTGCTGACGATATAGATTTAGTGGCCGAGATCAATCGGCTCAAGAAAGAGAAGAATGCCGTTATCCTCGCCCACTATTATGTCAATGGGGCCATTCAGGACATAGCCGATTACATAGGCGACAGCCTGGGTTTGTCGCAGCAGGCAGCCGCAACGCCCGCCGACATGATTGTGTTTTGTGGTGTCCATTTCATGGGCGAAACGGCCAAAGTACTGTCGCCCGAGAAGAAAGTAGTCATTCCCGACCTCAATGCGGGTTGCTCACTCGCCGACTCAGCTCCGGCCGACAAGTTTGCCGAGTTTAAAGCGCAGTACCCTGACCATATTGTGCTGTCGTATATCAACTGCTCGGCCGAAATAAAGGCACTATCCGATATTATCGTCACCTCGTCCAACGCGCTGAAAATTGTCGAGAGTCTGCCCAAAGATCAAAAGATCATTTTCGCTCCTGATGCTAACCTTGGCCGGTTTGTATCCAAAAAAACGGGTCGTGATATGGTGCTTTGGGACGGTGCCTGCATTGTTCATATCGACATTTCGCTGGAGAAGCTGCACAAACTCCGAGTTGATTACCCGGAAGCGAAATTCATTGCTCACCCCGAATGCCAAGAACACATTCTGAGCGAGGCTGATTTTGTAGGTTCGACAACAGCGTTATTGAAATATGTAGTCGACAGCCCGGAGCAAACGTTTATTGTAGGGACGGAAGCGGGTATTCTGCACAAAATGAAAGAAGCGGTGCCGCACAAAAAGATCATTCCGGCACCAGCCACCCAGAACAACACCTGCGCCTGTTCGGAGTGCCCGTACATGAAAATGAATACAATGGAGAAGGTTTATAACGCCATGCTCTACGAACAACCGGAGATCATTGTGCCGGAAGACGTGCGGTTGAAAGCGTATGAATCCGTGGCGCGAATGCTGGAGTTGAGTAAATAGTCAGCGTAAATACGCCTGCATCCTAGTTGCGTCGGAAACAGTAAAAATGAAGTCATTTATGTTCAAGTGGGATAATTGCTCGTTTGTCGCCGATTGCGCATAAGACCCGCCAAATAAAACACCAATGCCCCATCAATTCGATTTCTTAGTTATTGGCTCCGGTATTGCGGGCCTGAGTTACGCCACCAAACTGGCCATGCACTTCGACAACCTGAAACAGGATGTTCGTATCGGCGTCATTACCAAAGTGCAGGCCGATGAAACCAACACCAAATATGCGCAGGGCGGTATCGCTGCGGTCTGGTCGGAGGACGACTCGTTCGAAAAGCACATCGAAGACACGATGGTGGCAGGGGATTTTCTGAGTGACCGGCATATCGTCGAGATTGTGGTCAACGAAGGGCCAGGCCGCATTCAGGAGCTGATCAGTTACGGTACGCGCTTCGACAAAGAACACGATGGCGATGAATATGACCTGGCCAAAGAAGGTGGTCACTCCGATTTCCGGATTCTTCATTTCAAAGACATCACCGGGGCTGAAATTGAGCGGGCTTTGCTCGAAAAGGCGAATTCGCTGAAATCAATTGAGATTTTCACTCATTTCTACGCCGTTGAACTCATTACCCGTCACCAGCTTGGTGAAACGGTTCATCGGTACGATACGGACAACAAGTGCTTCGGTGCTTATGTGCTGAATACGCAAACCGGCAAGGTCGAGTTATTTCTGGCTAAAACAACTCTACTGGCAACGGGTGGCATTGGCAATATCTACCAGAATACAACCAACCCCAACATTGCCACCGGCGATGGCATTGCTATGGCCTACCGCGCCAAGGGTATCGGCAAGGACATGGAGTTTATTCAGTTCCACCCGACGGCGTTGTATGAACCGGGCAAGAAGCCTAATTTTCTGATTTCTGAAGCCGTACGCGGCTTTGGAGGCATCTTGCGGACACGTAAGGGGGAAACCTTCATGGAAAATTATGATCCTCGCCTTTCCCTGGCCCCACGCGATATTGTCGCTCGTGCTATTGATTCGGAAATGAAAAAGGCTGGTGATCCGCACGTTTATCTGGACGTGACCCATTGCGACTACGAAAAATTCATCGAGCATTTCCCCAACATCACGGCCTATTGCCGCGACCACCTGGGGCTCGACTTGCGGAAAGATTATATTCCGGTTGTACCGGCGCAACATTACTTATGTGGAGGTATTCGTGTGAACGAATGGGGCCAAACGAATATTCAGTTTCTATATGCAGTGGGCGAATGCTCCTGCACGGGCCTGCACGGTGCTAATCGACTGGCATCGAACTCATTGCTCGAAGCCGTTGTCTTTGGGCATCGCGCCTACGAAAAAACGGTCGAATTACTTGACCAGGCCGTTTTGCCGGATAATATTCCAGCCTGGAACGATGCCGGTACGACTCATCCCGAAGAACTGGTATTAGTCACCGAAATGAAAAAGGAGCTGGAGTCGATCATGTCTAATTACGTCGGCATTGTGCGAACCAATCGGCGTCTGAAACGGGCTATGGACCGACTGGAGCTTATTTATCTGGAGCACGAAGAGCTGTACCGGCAATCGAAAGTGTCGGTCCCCATTTGCGAACTTCGAAACATGATCGAAGTAGCGTATCTGGTCATCAAAATGGCGATGGCACGTCGCGAAAATAGCGGTCTCCACTTTAATCTGGACAATGTGAAGTAGGGTATTGAACTGTTTGACAGCGGCCATCCGGCAACGGAACGTTGCAAAAAGGGGCCTCTTGTCTGGTAAGACCAAATCTACCCGTCAACCCTTTTTGCAACCTATCGGTTGCCGAACAGCCAGAGGCAGTTTAATACATTTATCGTACTCGTTATGGCAATTTTCACGGAGCGGCACCTGTTTGTGAGGAAATGGGCAAAGTTTGGGATGATGTCAGTACCTTTGGTCAGCCTCAACTTAGCGTTGTAGTCTATGATAGCTCCTTATGAGGTGGTTTGACTGACATAGGGAGCTTTAACGAAGACGCACGGATCAGGCTTCTACACATCCGGGAATTCATGAACCAGCAAGACATCATCGACTTCATCAAGCAAAGCGACAGTCCGAAAATCAAATATGCGTTTACGGATATCGACGGCGTGTTGCGGGGCAAAATCATTCACCGGCAGAAATTTCTGGACGGGTTGACCGATGGCTTTGGTTTTTGTGATGTGGTTTGGGGATGGGACTCGGCCGATACACCCTACGACAATGGAAAAACCACAGGCTGGCACTCCGGCTACCCCGATGCACCGGTTCGCCTTGATCTGGCAACCTTCCGCCAGATTCCGTGGGAAGACAACATTCCGTTCTTTATCGCTGACTTCAGCCCTGGTCCAGCCAGTCAGCCCAACCAGTATGCCCTGGCAGCCTGTCCGCGTAGTCTACTCCGGCGTATAGCCAGTCAGTGCCAGGATATGGGCTTTCATGCCGAGTACGCCCAAGAGTTCGAGTGGTTCAATTTCCGAGAAACCCCCAGGAGCTTACAGGACAAAAACTTCCAGCAACTGGAGCCACTTACCCCCGGCATGTTCGGGTATTCCATTTTGCGACCTTCGCTCGAAAGTACGTTCTACCACGACTTGTTTGATTTACTGGCGCAGTTCGATGTGCCGCTGGAAGGCTTGCATACCGAAACCGGACCGGGCGTTTACGAAGCCGCCATTATGCACGATGAAGTTGTTCGGGCTGCCGACAAAGCCGCTCTTTTTAAAACGGCGGTTAAAGAAATTGCTTACCGACATGGCATCGTGGCTACGTTTATGGCCAAGTGGAATGCCGACTTACCCGGTTGTAGCGGCCATATTCATCAAAGTCTCTGGAATCCGGAACAGACGAAAAACCTGTTTTATGACCCTGCCGCTCCCAACCACATGAGCAACCTGATGCGCCAGTTCATAGCCGGACAACTATATTGCCTGCCGCATATTACACCCATGTTTGCCCCAACGATAAACAGCTATAAACGGCTGGTAGAAGGAGCCTGGGCACCAACTACCGTCACCTGGTCGATTGATAATCGGACAACGGCACTACGCATCCTTAATCATAAAGAAGCCTACACCCGCGTTGAACACCGGGTGTCAGGAGCCGACACGAACCCTTATCTGGCGATTGCCGCATCCCTGGCATCAGGCTTGTATGGCATCCGCCATAAGTTATCGCTCGACATCCCGGCTTCGGTTGGCAATGGGTATGCCGACACCCGCAATGGCACCCTGCCTAGAAATCTGACCGAAGCTACCCAGGTAATGGCCAATTCATCGGTGGCGGTTGAACTGTTTGGTACAGAGTTTGTTGACCACTTTACCCGAACGCGCGATTGGGAATGGCGCCAATACATTCGCCAGGTGAGCGACTGGGAACTGAAACGATATTTTGAAATTATTTAAACTGTAGAGACGCATACTTGCGTCTCAGCAACCGGATGGTCTTGTTGAGGAGTCTCAGCAACCGGATGGCGTTGTTGAGGAGAAAAGACGCAAGTATGCGTCTCTACACACATAAAAAATGCGTCTCGTTGATTATTCATCCATTATAAAAAAAGCCTGGGCAGAATTTGATGGCTCGGTTCAGGTACAGACCATCGAAGACATCAGTGCCAAGGTTTCGACTAACCACGTTTTCAGAGTTACGTTTGAGGATGGTGATCATATTATTGCCAAGCTTTCCTACTTCGGGACCTACGAACAGTTTCTGGAAGACCATCGGATTATCCATGCGTTGGCGAATAACCTGCTTTATCCGTTTGAAAACGTACTGGCAAAATCACTGGTACGCGACGGCCAGGTCTATACGTATCGACACAAAGACGGTTTTCTGGATGCCTGGGTTGTGTTCTACAATCCCATTCGAATTCAGTTAAAACTGCCCCGCCGGTTAGAAGAACACCATATTCGAATGCTTGGCCGCGAAGTAGCCCGATTTCATAAAGCTTGCTCGCGCGTTAGTCCGGTGCTGCCTAAATCCAGCAAAACATTACGCTCTGACATCTGGGATTTGCTCGACTTACTGGAAACCGAAACGGGTCAGTTTGAGCATCGGATGCATACTGATGAATTGAAACGGCAGTGTGAACTATTCTTAGAAAATCGCCAGAAGCTGGTTGCCAAATCGGTGGAGACCATGCCCGTTTTTGTCGACTGGAATATCGGTAACTTTTCGGTTACCGATAACCTTGAACTCTATTCCCGCTGGGATTATGACTGGTTCAGGATCAGCTACCGGGTCATGGATTTTTACTTTTTCAGCCGGGTGGTTTCCAACGCGGGCGACCGAACGGTGTTCAGTTACGTCATCGGGCCGTTGATGGAAGACCGCTTTTTGTTGTTCCTCCAGGAGTATCATCGGGTATTCCCACTGACGGAGAGCGAGATTCGGTTTCTGCCCGAAGCGTACCGTTTTTTTATCCTCAACTACGTCATAAAATACGGCCGTTATTTTTTTCATCGCACCTACGCCATCAAACTCCAGCGGGAGGCCTACGATATTTACTTTCCGTCGATTGAGACCTTCGATGCCGAGAAAATTTTGAAGGCATTGGGGATTTAGCCGCATCTGTGCTGATCACGTCCAATAAAGTGGCGTATTCGGTGTAGCATCGCTACTTAATAGCGCCTGGTCACGTAGAGTGTCTATCTTAACATTTTAAAGAAACATATTCCGTAAGCGTCTAAATTTTAATGCCTTAGTAGCAGCAATTAGTGACTCGGTAGTATCTATTCGTCTAAGGACGAAAGAAACTAACTGTATCATGAACAAACCACCATTAGCCGCTATACTGAGCACATTTGCGCTAATAGGCTCATTAGCCTTCGTCTCCTGCTCGAAAAGCAACGATACTGTTTCGCCTACGACAACAACCGGCAGCACCAGCACAACCACGACAACCGGTAGCAGCACAACTACTATCACATCCATTGGTACAGGTGTCGCCGACGTGTATAAAAAGATTTACGGAGCGTCTCAAATTTATGTAGAAGGTGATTACATTGTCATTAAGTCGACGGGTTTACCAGACCATAAAACACCTTATTATAAAGGCACTCAGTGGGCATCCAGTCTTTATGTAGCAGACACCCGTTCTGGCTTTCAACAAAATCCGAATACGATTTCTTCGTTCAGTTACACCTTCAAAATTCCCAAAAGTCCGGTAGTAGCCTCTACCCATAAAGCGCTCGGAGCAGCTACCATTGGCGTCGCCATCAATGGTGTCCCACTGTTCAATCAGTATCAGATGGAAGGAAATCTGCTGACGCCCGGAAAGGATGAGTATGTTTCCTTCGATTTGTATGGAGGCCACCCAACCCCATTTAGTGAATATCATTACCATATTGAGCCCAACTATATAACGACGACCAAAGGAAGCAGTGCGTTGATTGGGTTTTTGCTGGACGGTTTCCCCGTATACGGTCCCGTCGAGAATGGAAAGACACTAACCAGCAGCGATCTGGATGTTTACCACGGGCATACTTCCGCCACCGCTGATTATCCGAATGGCACTTACCATTATCATACTACCGCCGATGCTCCGTATATTAATGGGAATGGCTATTATGGCACGGCTGGTTCCTGGTCGAAGTAGTAAAATATGGTGGCTGGCAGGCGCCCTGGTGGCCTGCCAGCCATCGTCCGAAACGCCCGTTTATATCGATGCAAATAAGTGCTCGATTCAGGTCAGCGAAGGGATTACATCCATACAGGGCAACCCCGTTTCAGGAATTATCTTCACAACCGATACTCAGGGCGATACGCTCTTCACCGTGCCTTTTCGCAATGGTAAGGAAAACGGGCTGGCTCATTTTTTTTATCCAGGCAAACGTCGTCAGGCCGAACGACTGTATGTTAATGGATGGAAAGAAGGAACACACCAAGGCTGGTATCCGAATGGCAGGCTCCAATTTGAGTATCATTTTCATAATGATCTGTTCGAGGGTAGTTACAGGGAATGGTTTCCGAATGGGAAGCTGTTCCGAAATATGCATTATGAAAAAGGAGAAGAGTCGGGCGTTCAGCAAAGCTGGTATACGACGGGAAAAGTGAAAACCAACTACATTATTAAGGACAATCGTCGGTATGGGTTATTGGGCACCAAACACTGCAAAAATGTGGCGGACAGTATTCTCAGGAAGTAGTGTACTGATTATTGGCCTCATGCTAATCGCCTGCCGGAACGAAACGGGTCCGGAACTACCGTATTATAATACGCCCGATTTCAGCCCGATTTTTGTTAAATCGGCAAGCGAGTTGGCCGAAAAGATTCCACACACGATCAGCAATTTCTCCTTCAGGGACCAGAATGGCGTTACGATTAGCGAAAAGGATATTGAAGGTAAAATTCACGTGGCTGATTTTTTCTTCACCTCCTGCGGGCGTATTTGCCCCCTGATGACCAGGCATATGAAACTAGTTGAAAAGGCATTTCCGGATAACAAAAATGTGGTATTACTCTCTTACAGTGTGACCCCTTGGATTGATAGCATTGGCCGACTAAAGGCCTACAGTCGGGCCAATAATATCCAAGCTAAAAACTGGCATTTGTTGACAGGTTCAAAATCAGCTATTTATCAGTTAGCCCGACAGTCATACTTTGCTGAAGAGGAATTAGGCTTTAGCAAAGACAGCACCGAATTTTTGCACACGGAGCATTTCTTGCTGGTCGATAAGCAGAAACGCATACGGGGTATTTATAATGGCACTCTGGAGCTGGAAATGCAACAGCTTATTGCCGATATTCGGAGCTTATTACAGGAACACTGATTGAAGAATCGGCCTATATCGTATTTTTACCAATATTCTTCTAGAATTCCAGCGGCAAAGCGATCAACGTAAACACGGAGATTCGCTTATGGCTATTCATCTTTCCCGCGTGCCTCATGCAACTCACTGATTTCAAAACTATAGCGGCTAATTACAAAGTTATTTTCTTCGATGCCTTTGGTGTCCTGAAAAATTCGGAAGGCCTCTTACCCGGAATTGAACACACCTTCGATTGGCTCAAAGAAAACGGAAAGGACTTTTACGTACTGACGAATGATGCCTCTCGCAGTCCACAGGAGTTAGCTGAATCTTATTATAGGCAAAATCTCTACGCTATCCCGCCTGAGCGCATCATCTCGTCGGGCATGCTGGCACGGGAGTACCTGGACCTTAAAGTGTCCAGTGGGACGGTAGCCTACCTTGGGACGGAAAAATCAGCCCATTACCTCGAAACCACTGGCCTCAAAACATTACCCATTAGCCAGGTGGATCTAAAAGATGTAGCCGACATAAATGCCTTGGTTTTGCTCGACGATGAAGGCTTTGACTGGAATACCGACCTGACTAAAACGGTCAATTTACTCCGCAAGCGGAACATACCCGTTATTGTCGCGAATACCGATTCGACCTATCCAGTCTCAAAAACCCGCATTGCTATTGCAATCGGGGCAGTGGCCAGAATGATCGAGGCCATCGTAGGAAAACAGTTTATTCAATTTGGCAAACCCGATGCGCAACTCTTTATGTTTGCCTATGAGCGCCTGGAAAACGCGACCCATATTAGTAAACGCGATGTTTTGATGGTAGGCGATACCCTTCGAACAGATATTCTCGGGGGTAATAAGTTTGGTCTGGATACCGCTCTTGTGCTCACCGGAAATACGCAACCGCAGGATGCTGAGGTTCTAATTCGGAGTACAGGTATCATTCCTACCTATGTTTGCAAGTCAGTTGTAATCCGCTGATTCGGCCCATATTTCCACTACAAAATACTAATTACGAGAACGTTAAGCCACTCACAGGGGTATAAGCAAGCGATTTCAGGATTAAAAAATTGTTTGATAATACAAAGGTAAATACGTTTCTTTGCGCAGTTTTTTAACTCGAACGGACTACTAAAATGTCGGACATTGCACAGAAAGTAAAGAATATCATTGTTGAAAAATTAGGCGTTGAAGAATCAGAAGTGACGCCTGAGGCAAGCTTCACCAACGATTTAGGGGCCGATTCACTCGACACTGTTGAGTTGATCATGGAATTTGAAAAAGAATTCAACCTGCCTATCCCTGACGACGAGGCTGAAAAAATCTCTACCGTTGGCCTTGCCATCGAATACCTGGAGAAAAATATCGGTAAATAAGTCTCAACGAGATTTAGCAGACGTCATAACGAATTATCTCGGTGCCTATTCCAGGTCTACCTTGGAGCGGGTACTGAGTTGTGAAGCCAACGCCAACAAATACGGTATCGGCGTTGTTTTTCTTTTCCCATTACGTAGTAAACCCGTATGACACTCAAGCGAGTAGTAGTGACCGGCCTCGGTGCGTTGACACCAATCGGCAATGATGTAGCCTCTTACTGGAACAGCTTAGCCGCCGGTGTAAGCGGGGCCGGTCCCATTACGAAGTTTGACGCCAGCAAATTTCGCACGCGTTTCGCCTGCGAACTTAAAGGCGTAGACGTTACGCAGTACATTCCTCGTCAGGAAGCCCGCAAAATGGATGCGTTCACCCATTATGCCTTGATCGCCACTGACGAAGCCGTGAAAGATTCGGGAATGAACCTCGATTCGCTCGACAAAAATAAGGTTGGTGTTATCTGGGGATCCGGCATTGGTGGTCTCAAATCGTTTGAAGACGAGATGATTGATTACGCCAAAGGGGACGGTACACCCCGGATTAATCCCTTCTTTATTGTCCGTATGATTGCGGATAGCGCATCCGGTCAGATTTCGATGCGCTACGGTTTTCGGGGAACCAATTATGTAACGGTCTCAGCTTGTGCCTCCACCAACAATGCAATTATCGACGCATTCAACTACATTCGGTTGGGCCGATTAAATATGTGCGTGGTGGGTGGTTCTGAAGCGGCTGTTACCAGGGCGGGGATTGGAGGGTTCAATGCGAACCGTGCGCTCTCTGAACGCAACGACTCTCCCGAAACAGCATCACGTCCTTACGATAAGGATCGGGATGGTTTCGTTTTGGGCGAAGGCGCCGGGGCGCTTATCCTGGAAGAATACGAACATGCTCAGTCGAGGGGTGCCAAAATTTATGCCGAACTGATCGGCGGGGGCATGTCTTCGGATGCTTATCACATCACCGCTCCTCACCCAGAAGGCTTAGGTGCGTTTCTGGCGATGGAAGATGCCCTTCGGGATGCCGGTATTGCACCAGATGAAATTGATTACATCAACACGCACGGCACGTCTACCCCTATTGGCGACCCGCAGGAGCTAAAAGCCATCCACCAGTTGTTCGGTGAGCATTCGTTCAAGTTGAACATCAGTTCGACGAAGTCAATGACGGGTCACTTGCTAGGGGCTGCAGGCGCGGTTGAAGCTATTGCCGGTATTAAAGCCATGGAACACCAACTTGTTCCACCAACGATCAACCACGTCACGAACGACGAGGAAATCGACTCCCGCTTTAATTTAACGTTCAATACGGCACAGGCACGCCCAATCACTACCGTGATGAGCAACGCCTTTGGATTTGGAGGTCACAACGCGATCGTTATTTTCCGTAAACTTAGCTGAGTCGTGCAAATCGCTCTGCCACGCAGTTTATTTAATCCCCTCGACTGGTTCCGGTCTGGCAACGATGATCCTCGTAAGAATCTGCGTCGGTCGATTGCCCATATCATTGGCGCACGCCCGTCCAATTTAGGGCTTTACCAACTCGCCTTGCGCCATACATCGGCATCGAAAGCAACGGCGATCGAAGGGTTTCGGGAATCGAACGAGCGGCTGGAGTATTTGGGCGATGCCGTTTTGGGTATGGTTATCGCTGAGTTTCTTTTTAAAAAGTATCCCTACAAAGACGAAGGTTTTTTGACAGAAATCCGCTCACGTATCGTTAATCGAGAGACGTTGAACGGTATTGCCCGAAAAATTGGCCTCGACCAGCTTATCGAATACGACGGAAGCCGCACCCGTAGCTTACCGGCCCGCACATCCATGTATGGCGATGCGCTAGAAGCACTAGTTGGAGCGGTGTATCTGGATAAGGGATTTCGGTTCACACGCCGATTTATCCTGAAAGATCTACTAGCTCATTACGACATTGAGTCCGTTGTTCAAAACAATGGCAACTACAAAAGCCGCCTGATTGAATGGGCGCAACGGGAAGGCAAAGAAATCCGCTTCGAAATTGTGTCGGAGAAAGGAAATAGTCATTTCCGTGAGTTTATATCTCAAGTATTGGTCAACGACGAGCCATTCTCAACGGGCAGTGGCTACAGCAAGAAAAAAGCCGAACAGGCTGCCGCCGAGAAAGCCTTTGAATTGCTGGAGCTTAAGTAGGTCATTTACCATCCCCATCAGTAGGTTATAAAATCGATGCTCAATTTGTCAAATTTGCCGACATTGGTACTAGCTTGTGCGCGTAGGCGTCATTCTGTCAGATTTTACTCTTTTATGCTGCCTTTGTACCTGTCAAATTATCAGAAATTTGCTTGGTAAATCAACTGGCACAAGGTTTGAAAATAGCTATTCAGAATTAGTTAATCTATTTTCAAACCTAAAACCGTAGTAGTCATGAATACGTTAATGCGCACCAACGACCACTTTCCATCGTTGATCGAGAATTTTTTCGGACGCGACATGAACGACTTTTTTAATGCCAGTGGCTCTGGAGTGATAAACGTTCCGGCCGTAAATGTGGTCGAGCATCAGGATGGCTTCCGGATTGAGGTTGCCGCCCCTGGTTTGAAGAAAGAGGATTTTAAACTCAATCTGAATCACAATAACCTGACCATTTCTGCTAGTCAGGAAACACAAAAAGAAGAAGCTGAAAAAGGGCATGAAAAATACACCCGAAAGGAGTTTAGCTACTCGTCATTTCAGCGGACCTTCACCTTGCCCAGCTCAATAGATGCCGAACACATTCAGGCAACCTATACCGATGGACTTCTAAAAATTGAGGTTCCCAAACGCGAAGAAGCTAAAGTGAAACCACCACGGCAGATCGAAATAGGTGGTTGATCAGGCCTGTTTACTAGTACAAAAAAAGCCCGATGAGCGTCGTGCTCACGGGCTTTTCATTACCTAATTATCCGGTAACAAAGCCCTGTTAAATTTTGTTAAGGACGCACAGTAGCCGGATTTTTCAGACGCTACTTTCCGTTATAGTATCAGACAGACAACCACTGCCTTTAACACAAAAAGAAAGCAATTAGATTTTCCCATTTATTATGAAAAGCAACTGGAAATTATTGGCGTTGATGGCACTCCTCTCGAGTGTTGTAACGTTGGCTGCTTACAACCTGTTGGGCTTCAACAACCGGGATGTAATTTTTAACGAATCGTCGCCAATTCAGACGATTACTGGGCGATTAGCCTCCATGCCCGGCAACAACCCAAGTGGTGTTCCCGGCGATTTCTCTACAGCGGCAGAAGCCGTAACACCAATGGTTGTTCACATCCGAACCACCATGACGCGTACAGTACGCCAACAGCAGGTTCCTGATATTTTCCGGGAGTTTTTTGGGGACGAATTCGGTGGTAGCCAGCGGCAGCCACGCCGTCAGCAAGGCCAGGCTTCCGGCTCGGGGGTAATCATCAGCAAGGATGGTTATATCGTTACCAACAACCACGTTGTTCAGGATGCCGATGAAGTAGAAGTTATTATGACCGACAAACGGAGCTTCAAAGCAAAAGTTATCGGTACCGACCCACTAACTGACTTAGCCGTTATTAAAGTAGATGCCAACAACCTTCCAGCCATTACGCTGGGCGATTCGGACGCCTTGAAATTGGGTGAATGGGTATTAGCCGTTGGTTATCCGCTCGACCTGGAATCGACTGTTACAGCTGGTATTGTTAGTGCCAAAGGTCGTCGGATTGGTATTTTAGACCAAAATATCAGCAAGACGGATGCCAAGCCTGATTCTCCGGTAGAAGCATTCATCCAAACGGATGCAGCCATTAACCCAGGTAACTCGGGTGGTGCGCTGGTCAACCTACGTGGCGAATTAGTGGGTATTAACTCGGCTATCGCTTCGGCAACTGGTTACTATAGTGGCTATGGCTTCGCAGTACCTGTTTCGCTGGTTAAAAAAGTATCGGCCGACTTGCTCAAATATGGTAACGTACAACGTGGCTATATCGGCATTCTGCCTATCGAACTGAACAGCACGGTAGCTAAAGAAAAAGGCGCAAAAATTGGCCGTGGTATTTATGTTGAAAGCGTTGTCGAAAAAGGCGCTGCCGAAGCTGCTGGTTTGAAAAAAGGCGACGTTATCGTGAAAATGGAAGGTCAGACGCTTGATTCGGACGCCCAGATGCGTGAGATCATTGGTCGTCGCCGTCCAGGTGATATTGTTAATGTAACCGTTAACCGGGATGGTACCGAGCGTGACTTCAAAGTTGAGCTGCGTAACCGCAACGGTGGCCGGGATGTGATCAAGAAAGCCGATGTAGCAGCCGCGAACACATCGTTGAGTACGCTGGGTGCCAGCTTCGAAGATTTATCGGCTCAGGATGCTAAACAACTGGGTATTACCGGTGGTGTCCGGGTAAAGAAAATTACGGACGGTAAGTTAGCTGAAACCGATGTAGAAGAAGGATTCATTATTGTGAAAGCGAACGGTAAGAACGTTAAAACAACAAAAGACCTTCAGGCAATTATGTCGTCGGTGAAAGAGGGCGAAGGACTGATGCTTATCGGTATGTACCCCAACAGTTCACGGATGTACTACTACGCAGTCCCTGTGTAATCAGCACGTTCTTAATAGTATTTGGCGTCGGGTTCTTAAAACCCGACGCTTTTTTTGTGCCTAAAAAAACGGTCGGGTATTTAAACCCGACCGTCCAGAAAGATAAGCTAGAAACTGGCTAGCAACTATTCAAAATAATTCAGAACCTGATGTCCACTGCTGGCCAGGAGCTGGTCCCGACGGAATAGATTGATATCAGCGGTCATCATGTCTTTTACCAGCGCAGGAAGGTCGTATTTCGGCGTCCAATTTAGTTTCGACATGGCTTTGGTAGGATCGCCCAGCAACAGGTCTACTTCTGTTGGACGGAAATAGCGAGGATCGACACAAACAACTGTCTGACCCACCGCAACCGGGAAATCAGGGTTAGTCGAGCTCACAACCGTACCTACTTCGTTGACGCCTTCGCCGGTAAATGCCAGTTCAACACCAATTTCTGAGAATGACATCCGAACAAAATCACGTACGCTGGTTGTTACACCCGTTGCAATCACGAAATCTTCCGGTTTTTCCTGTTGCAGAATCAGATACATAGCCTCAACATAGTCTTTGGCATGCCCCCAGTCGCGCAGCGAGTCCATATTACCCAGATATACCTTATCCTGTAAGCCAAGACCAATCCGCGATACTGCCCGTGTAATTTTACGCGTCACGAATGTTTCGCCCCGTAGTGGCGATTCGTGGTTGAACAGAATACCGTTACAAGCATACATGTTGTAGGCTTCGCGGTAGTTCACCGTAATCCAGTAGCCATATAATTTAGCGACAGCGTAGGGTGAACGGGGATAAAATGGGGTTGTTTCTGACTGGGCATGACCCTGAACACCGCCATACAGCTCAGACGTTGATGCCTGATAGATACGGGTTTTTTCGGTAAGGCCAAGCAGCCGAACTGCTTCCAATATACGTAACGTACCAATTCCATCTACCTGAGCGGTGTATTCTGGCTCATCGAAACTAACCCGTACGTGCGACATAGCACCGAGGTTGTAGATTTCGTCGGGTTGAACTTCCTGAATGATGCGGATAATATTGGTCGAATCGGACAGATCGCCGTAATGAAGCTTGAGGTGTATGTTTTTCTCGTGTGGGTCTTCGTACAGGTGGTCAATCCGCTGTGTATTGAAGAGTGAGCTTCGGCGCTTGATACCATGTACTTCGTATCCTTTTTCTAGTAGTAATTGGGTCAGATAAGCCCCATCCTGGCCGGTAATTCCGGTAACTAATGCTTTTTTCATATCAGTATAAACTGGTCAAGGCCAACGCCTAAAGGTGTATCAAATTGACCAAAGGTAATGTCCGGTAGGCAAATTTTATAACTTATTTTATTAACAGGCTACGACGAATGTCCACTTTGTCGGGTTGGAGCTGCGCTGATTCGATAAGACGCCGTATCGATGCATAGTACCGTTCGGCATCCATCCGACGCATAAAGTCGCCCACCTTAAGCTTATACGTTGGCTGCGTATAACTCAGATAAGGGCTCAGCTCCGGGAATTCCTGGGAAAGAAGCAATCTGGCCGCATCAACTTCTTTTCGCTGCGTGCCTACATAAACCTGAATACGAAAACCAGGAGCATACCGTATCGAACGGTTCTGCATGGCAATGGTATCGAGTACCATATCGAGCCGACGGTTAATGTGAAGAGCTTCTATGGGTGCGTTTGGCTTGCGCGTATCTGTCCGGCGAGGGGCAGGAGCAGCTGTTGGTACGGGTGGCGGTGTAGTGGTTGGAATAGCTGTTGCTGTCGGGTTATAGACAGGGCGTACCGACGACAGATCTTCATTGTAACTATTGTAATCAACAGCCGTTGTAACCGAGCGGCTAGTGGCACAACCCGTCATAAGTAATAAACTAAATGCAATACTTTCCGCAAATCGGCAACGCATAACCATCTTTGAATTAATGGGTAAAAATAATCATTTGCGGCTGGAATAAACCAAACCAACGATCATCTGTATAAACCCCTCCTATAATTTGGTTAATTTTGACCGTTTATTACGCTTAGTACATGCTGAACATACAAAGCCACGTATCGCTCAAACCCTATAACACGTTTGGAATTGATGCCAACGCACGGTATTGGGTCGAGGTTAATAGTGAGGAAGACCTTCAGACGGTACTTCAATTGAGTGACTTTATCAATCAACCCAAATTGATCCTTGGTGGCGGTAGTAATGTTCTGCTATGCCATGACTTCGATGGGTTGGTGGTTAAAATGAATATTCAGGGCATCGATGTCATTCGCGACGATGACAATCATGTATACATCAGGGCCGGTGCGGGAGTCAATTGGCATGAGCTGGTTCTATTTTGCGTTGGCCACGGCTATGCAGGCATGGAGAACCTATCGCTCATACCCGGCACAGTGGGCGCTGCTCCCATGCAGAACATCGGTGCCTATGGTGTTGAACTGGAACAGGTATTTGAGTCGCTTACGGCCATCCACATTCTTACCAGCGAAAAGAAAACGTTTGCCCATGCCGACTGCGCCTTTGGGTATCGGGAGAGCGTATTTAAGCGGGAGCTAAAAGGCCAGTACATTATTACGAGCGTTACGTTCCAGCTAAACAAGCGGCCAACGTTCCATACACGTTACGGCGCTATTCAGGAAACGCTGACCGAAATGGGCGTAACGGACGAAACATTGTCCATTAAGGCGATCAGCGATGCCGTGATTCGAATTCGACGCAGCAAACTGCCCGATCCAGCGCAGATTGGTAATGCAGGAAGTTTTTTCAAAAATCCTGAGATTATTAAAAGCCAGTTCGATAGCCTGAAAGCAACGTATCCGGCTTTGCCGGGCTATCCCATAGGGGACGATGTAGTGAAAGTGCCGGCGGGTTGGCTAATTGAGCAGGCTGGCTGGAAAGGGTATCGATCCGGCGATGCGGGGGTGCATGCCAAACAGGCGCTGGTACTTGTCAACTACGATAAGGCTACCGGCAACGAAATTATGTCACTGGCCAGGAAAGTGCAGCAATCTGTACTGGACACATTTGGCGTAACGATTTCGCCCGAAGTAAACGTCATTTAACAGAAAACCAGTCTTAACGTAGACAGGGGAGACAAACTTGTCTCCCCTGTCTACGTTAAGACTGGTTCAATCGATTCATTTAGTCGAAGCAGAGTGAAGCGGCTCCGAGCAGCCCTGCGTCATTACCGAGTGTAGCTCGTTTAATACTCAAGCCGTTTTTGTAGTAGGGATTCAGCCAGTACTCCAGCGTTTTATTAACAGCAGGCAGAATATAATCGAACGAAGCAGACAAGCCACCGCCAATTAGCACTTGCTTGATATCCAGAATTTTAATTAGCGAAGCTAAGCCTTCGCCCAACATTTCGCCGACTTCGGTCCAGACCTGAAGCGCCAGTTCATCACCTTCTGCCGCAGCAGCGACCAATCCGGTTGTCGAAATCGACCCATCGCTGGCTAAGTGAGTTTCGCCTTTGTACTCTTTTCGGCGCTCGTTCGCTAAATCGAGTAATTCTTTTTTACCAATATTCCGCTCCAGTACCCGGCCATTGCGGGAAGGGATATGGCCAGGCTCCATGGCATTGCCATCGCCCCCGGTGAATATTTTTTTGTTGATAATGGCTGCACCACCAACACCCGTGCCAAGCGTAATGAAAATATAATTTTCCGTAATTTTCTCTTCAGCAAAATAATATTCCCCCAACGCTGCTGCATTGGCATCGTTCGCCAGAAAAAACTGAACACCCGGAAACCGCTTGCTTAGCAAATCGACCATCGGAATGTCATTGATTTCCGGAATAGCCGTGATTTCGAGGGGGATAGTCCGCTCTCGATTGAGCATACCCGGCAACCCTATACCAACTTTTTTTACCTCTTTATTCGCTAGTAATTGCAACGCAACGGCATCACCAAAGCGATCAACAAAGTGTCCTGATTCCCGCCAGCTAATGGTGTCGTGGCTGTAGAAATTAGAAATTTTACCGGTATTGGCATCGACAATACCCATTTTGACGTTCGTACCGCCGACGTCGATACCCAGATACTCAACGGAAGCCATTCTTAATATTGGTCAGTTTATGGTGAACAATTAGCAGGTCAGGGACGCGTAAATCGGCGCAAGATACAAAAAGTAGGTAGTCCATAGGCATGCGTTGGTAGCCGATTGCTTAGTTCCTACCCAATCCGGGCCTTCATCCAGCTTAAATATCGCCTAATTGAGGGCGAATAAGCATTTCTTCAATAACGGCGCTTTTAGAGAGCGAATAGGCTGCCCAGGCGCTATCGGCCACATCATCCGGTTTTAAAAAGCGCTCTTCGGGCAGATCCGTTCCGGCCCAGCTGTCAGTAAGCGTGGCTCCCGGCAGGATGGCCGTTACCTTCACGTCATGTGGTTTCAGTTCCTCGCGCAACACCCGGCTCATGCCCAGCAACGCGAATTTAGAAATACAATAAGAGCCCCCGTTCGTATAAGCCGTAATACTGGCGGTAGAGCACATCATAAAAATATGTCCCTTCCGACGGGCCACCATGTTACCCACCAGCCCGCGCGTTAGATGATACGCACTCGCGACATTGGTACTCATCAGTTGCTCGAACGTGCCCTCGGCTTCGTTCTGAATCTGACCTGGCAGAAATACGCCCGTATTGTTAACCAGCACATCGACGGGCCGATTGAGCGAATGAATATAGTTGAGTAAGTGATTGACACCATCACGCGTCGACAGATCGGCGGCAACAGGCAACAAACCGGGTTCCCGGATGCCATCGACCGAACGGGCACAAATAATGGCATCGAAACCTTCGGCGACAAATCGGTTGGCAATCGCGCGACCGATGCCTTTGGAGCCACCGGTTACCACAATCAATGGGTTCATAACTAACGATAATCTGAGTCAACCTGCGCAGCAAAACCTGCTTTGCAGTTAAACCGCTATCCATCGGGATAAGCGGTGCCGCAAGTTACATCAGAAACCATTCTCTCTTAACGGGGGTTCTCCCGAATGGATACCAATCAGACCACCCTCAACAAGGTTCAACTGTTTTCTACACGCTTATATGTCACGATTAGGTAGTTATTTTATCTTTTTGGGTACCCTCTTCCGCAACCGGGAGAAATTCCGTGTTTATGTGGGCCTTATTTTAAATGAGTGCATGTCGATCGGCGTCGGGTCTATCTTTATAGTTGCCCTGGTCAATATCTTCATTGGTGCCGTTACCTGCGTTCAAACAGCCTATAACCTGACCAATCCGTTTGTACCGAAGTATATTATCGCCCTTATTGTACGCGACAGTTCTATTCTGGAGCTGGCCCCTACCCTATCGTGTATTGTATTGGCGGGTAAAGTGGGGTCAAATATTGCCAGTGAATTAGGGACGATGCGTATTACCGAACAAGTCGATGCGCTGGAGGTTATGGGCATCAACTCAAGCTCCTATCTGATACTACCCAAAGTGGTTGCATCGGTTCTGATGTTTCCACTGCTGGTTATTATGGCGGCTTTTCTGGCCATTCTAGGCGGTTATATTGCCGGTACGTTGGCGAGTGTCATATCCGCAGAGGATTATGTAACTGGCTTACGTTTTGATTACAAGCCTTTTGGTATTGCATTTGCGCTTATTAAAACCACCGTATTTGCCTTCCTGATCTCGACCATTTCGGCCTATCAGGGGTACAACGTTAGCGGGGGGGCGCTCGAAGTAGGTGCCGCATCGACATCTGCTGTTACTAACAGTTGTATTGCCATTGTAGCCGCCGACTTTGTGCTCACCCAGTTGTTACTTACGTAAATTTTGAATGAGTGAGTGATAGAATGAGTGAATGAATCACGGAAGCAAACCTATTATTCATTCACTTATTCTATCACTCACTCATTCTATCATTGGCTATGATTGACATTAAAAACATTACGAAATCGTTCGGCGATCGACAAGTGCTGGCGGGTATCGATGGGAGCTTCAAACCGGGCGACACAAGCCTGATTATTGGTGGTAGTGGCACCGGTAAGAGTGTGCTGCTAAAGTGTATGATTGGGCTCATCAAACCTGACTCCGGCCAGGTTCTGTATGACGGGCGAGACTTTCTGACCAGCGATCTGGAAGCGCAAAAGGCCATTCGGCGCGAAATGGGGGTCCTGTTTCAGGGCTCGGCGCTGTTTGACTCGAAGACCGTTCTGGAAAACGTTCGTTTCCCACTGGATATGCTCACCGATCAATCGGAAAGTGAAAAGGTAGACCGGGCGCAGGAGTGCTTACGGCGTGTTGGGCTGGACCAGGCGGGCGACAGGATGCCGTCCGAAATTAGTGGCGGGATGAAAAAACGGGTTGGCATTGCCCGGGCCATTGTCCTAAATCCCAAATATTTGTTCTGTGATGAACCGAACTCTGGTCTGGACCCACTAACATCCATTAAAATTGATCAGCTCATTTCTGAAATCACCGACGAGTATCAAATTACGACCGTTGTGATCACCCACGATATGAACTCGATGATGGAGATTGGCGAGCAGATTATGTTTCTTTATGAAGGCCACAAGCTCTGGCAGGGAGACAGCAGTACGCTCATCCATTCAAACGTGAAAGAATTGAATGAATTTATAAATGCTAACAAGCTGATTCGGGAAATGGAAAAGTAATGTGTACGCATGATGGCTCAGCCCCTCAAAACCGCCAACGGGCCTGTATTTTCACTTCGGACTTATGAGACGCATTGATTTGATCAAGGGCGGAGCCAACCGTATCCTGATTGGTGAGGTCTGTTCTGGCCCATCGTACCCAAATATCCAGATGGCGACTCAGATTATATTGAGCCAATAAATAATGCCGGACACCCTGGTTAAAATAAGCGGGAAAGGAGAACGCATACAGAACATCGCGCTCATAAACATACTGTCGGCTGTCGTAATCATCCGTACCAAATAAAGCAATCCGGCCACTCAGGCTAAATTTTCGTACCTCCAGCGTGGCATCCTGCACCAACACAAACCCTCGCGAGGGCGGCTGTCCCGCATAACCAAACCCACCCCACTGCACCCGCGAACGAAGCGATAGCCTGCGCCGAAGCTTATAGTCGGCGTTGAGTACGTAGCTACGGCGTGTGGTTCTCACTACGTCTTTAACATTATCTATGGTTAGGTTTTTCTCTTTATGCTCTTCGTGGTAAAGCGCGTAAAAGGTTGTCTGCCGATTGGGTGAGTAACGGGCCTGGAGCAAATAATCAAACCCTTTGGACGGTTTGTCCACCAGATATTTTAGCCAAGGAAAACGGAAATAATCAACAAAGCCCCCCAACGTTAGCTTACGATAAACCGTGTATTTCAATCCTAGATAAACCCCGGATTCGTTAATCGTTCGACTGCCTTCGCTGAATCCGTTGCTGTAGAAACTATGAAAATTGCGGTCATAATGCCGCATGATCAGCGACATATCTACCTTTTTTGTCAGACTGACCAGCGCCCCGCCCACAGCCCCAATCCCACCCGAATTCGTAACAGAGCCGCTGCTACGGGCTACTTCACCAAACAGGTTCCAGTTCCGCCAGATGTAGCCACCGTGAAGACCAGCCACTAAATTCTGCCTGCCTGTAAACTCATACTGATTGTAAGCCAGATCGCGCCGACGAAAAAAGGTGTCAAAGCTGGTGCGTAGCACCGTTACGCCCAGTTGAACCTGCTGCCGATTATGATAGAGCAGATGCAAACCAATATTTGTTTCCAGCAAACTTCCCTGATCGTCGCGTTCTGATATCGTACGGTGCAAACCAGACGTTTGTAAGGACGTAGCCACAACGCCCACTCCCAGACTGTCCGTAGCACGATTGGCATCGCGTCGGTTACGAGCGGCCATAAGGGTTAAATCCAGATTGGATTGCAGGCTATACGTTGCCGTTGCGCCCCGAAAATAACCATATTCCGTGAGCGATGTAAAGGGCCGGGCACCCAGCGTTGGACGACGAACAGTTTGCACCGTTTCGGCACTTTTGCCTAGTACAAAACCTGCCGACAGAACCAATCCCTGCCCAATTTGCAGTTGATAGTCACCAATCAATAAATTACGCCATTTCCCCCGGTTCTGCACCTGCGCGTGGAAGGATACATAATCGACGCCATACCGACGTGCCGAAGGCTGCCATCCCCACTGCTCACCGGGGTCCTGCTCCACAGTCAGGCCAACGCTGAACGCACGAGGGCGGCTGTACCGATAGCGGGCATACCATTGACCAGGGCTACCCAGATACCGCGTCGGGAGGTTTCCTTTCTTATCGGGTGTGGCGTCTGAAAAGCCCTTTTGGTTTTCGACAAGTCGTTCGTAACGAACAATCAGGTAGTTATCCGTTGGGGTCGTGTAAGCACCGAATAACCCCTGGTTACCGCCTACTGTTACAAAAGGCAATAGCCGCCGAATGGTCGGCACGTCGAAGTCTGGTACGGCCTGTAGCTCATAAACAGATAAGAGATTCCCAAATTCAGCCCGATAGGCAGCTAAACTGCTCAGTTGGCGTTGCGAGAGGAGGTACGTTGCTTCTAACTCATCGCGCGTAGCAATATTTAAATCGAGCGGACTGGCGTAGAGTTGCGTTAAGCCATCGTACACCGACTGGTAATCGACGCCTTCAGTCTGTACGGGAAATAGATCCTGCAAACGCTGGCTCAGTGCATCGGCTGATCCATCAGGAACTCGATAAACAGGTCGGTTAGCCTGGCAAAAAGCTGAACAAACGATCAGCCACCCGGCCACAGTGAGCAGATAAACGTTTCGCAAAGGCCTTACTAACCAAGTGAATAAGGTCTATGACGAATATACCGCACAAAGGTTACATATGTAATGTGGCTGTAGCCCGATGATTTTTGTGGTCAGGATGATTTAGCTGGGATTTACGAAAGGAGAGTACCAAAAGACTAAAATAATTCCTCTACAAGCATCTTTCGAAAATCATCCTGACCATAAAAATCAGCGGGCTATTGATGTGAGTTTCAGGCAAACCGGCGTTTCAGAATCTCAACCAGTTCGCTTACTTCATCGCTGCTCATGTCCCACAAATACTGCGAAGCATAACGATAGGAGATTAAATCGAGTGCCTGTCCATAATTGTTCAGTGTATCGATTTCCTCCACCGCCTGATTGTACGCACTCGAATTTCCGTTGAACAACTGATTGATGAAGCGAAACTTCTGATTCAGTGAAATACTGCGGGCAACACTCTCGATAGGCGCGCGATGGAATGTTTCGGCTACTGTTGTGGGCTCGGCAGGTGTGCTTTCGCGCAAGGTATCATTCAGCGTCGGTTTGGCCTCAACAGAGGTGTCAGGCTGCGCTTGTTGAGGTATGCCGGGTTGGGTGATATCTGTAGCTGGTAACTGCGACGGCTGACTGATGGGCGAAACGGGATCTGGCCCGCTGGTCCGGTCAAGGAACAGGACACCACCCGTAGCCGTCGACTCATCGGCTGATCTGGTAAAAGCTGACTTTGCCGGAGATTCCTGCGGGGGTGTCGCTGGTGTATTGCTGGCCGGGCTGTCGGCTAATGACTCCGCTGTTGGTGCTGGTATAGTGGCCTCCGTAGCTACCAAAGGAGCTGGTGGAACCGATGGTTCGGTAGCGGTATCGAAAAACGACCGCTGGGGAGCGCCGGGAATACTATCGGGTACATGACTACGAAGCAGGCCCGCTACATCCATGGGCAGCTTCTCCGAGAAAAGCGCCACAAACTTATCGTAATGTTCGAGCTCATGGGCACGCTGGCTCAACACTTCGTCCAAAAAACCCAGTGCCTGATTGACATACACGAACGGCTTACCGTTCATGCGCTGCATAATATGGGTCGGGATGAATTGATTGATCTTCGTGTACCGCACCATTTGCCTAATGACATCGACCGTTACGGTAAACTCAGGCTGACTTCGGAGCACGTCATCAAAGTAAGCCCGGGGATCAAAGATCATAATGATCGTCCGACGAGTCGCATCCGCCAATAATGGTTCGAGATGCTCGCGCCGAACCGAAATATGCTGCGACACAACGTTCATAAAGTTGCGCAAAGCCTCCTCCACATCGGCGTCGGTAAAATCAAAATAGGGGCTCCGAAACTTAGCTGCGTCTGCCTGCCACTTATCAGACAAGCTACTAATAACGAACAGGTTAATCTGATTAATGGGCGTTAGCGACAGAATTTGCTGACCATTGATGGTTGCATGATGCTGGTAGAAATCGGACGCGATCCGGCGAGCATAAGACTTGCTATATTCTGTGAGGGCGTTGGCGTTAAACTTGTTCGACATTAGGAAAAGCCTTTGTTTTGTAAATATATAACTTTCGGCCACAAACCGGCTGTTGTCCATGAAGAAATCAAATGCAACGGGCTGTACACCATGATTCAATACTACAGTGGGTAAACCCTGTGGGTAATTGAAACAAATTTCGTTCCGATTTGTCAGGGACACCCTGAGACTTTTTACTTTCTCTTCTCGTTTTACCGTACTTTATCAATCAATTTCCAATGTTTATTGAACCATCCCGACGGCGCGAACCGCCCCATCTCCGCACTGGCTGGATCGAGGTAATCTGTGGATCGATGTTCTCCGGAAAAACGGAAGAGTTAATTCGACGCCTTAATCGAGCCCGTATCGCCAAGCTGAACGTTGAGATTTTTAAGCCCGCACTGGATACTCGCTACCACGACGAAAACATCGTATCTCATTCAGCGCTGGCGATTCATTCGAACCCCGTACAAACGGCGGGCCAAATTCCAGCCTTAGCCGGTAACTGTGACGTTGTTGGAATAGACGAGGCCCAATTTTTTGATAAAGACATTTTGAATGTCTGTAACTTGCTGGCTACCCAGGGAAAGCGGGTCATTGTTGCCGGACTTGATATGGACTTTTCCGGGCAACCCTTTGGCTGTATGCCTCAACTAATGAGCATTGCCGAATATGTCACGAAGGTCCACGCTATTTGCGTGGTCTGTGGCGACATCGCCCAGTATTCCTACCGGCTCGTCCCCTCACAGGATCGCGTGCTGTTGGGCGAAACCGATAGCTACGAAGCCCGCTGCCGACGCTGCTTTAACCTCGGCAGTGATGCTGGCCGAAAAGAGTGGGCGTACGAGAACGTTGCGAATGATGAATGATTTAATTAATTTTTTATTCACAAAAAAGCGTCTCCAGTCTTTAGTTAACAGATGCTGGGGCTCATTTATCATTCTTTGCCTGGTACTTCCTATTTCTTCATTCGCGCAGATTGGTGTTTGGCAAACGCATGTCAGCTACCAGTCTGGCCAATCGGTGGCAGTCACTGGCAATTTCGTTTATGCCGCTACCCGAAACGGGTTATTCTATTTCGATAAAACCACTCAGGAAACCCGTACCCTTGGGAAGCAGGATGGTTTGAGTGACGTAGGCATCAGTCGGCTACTCTATCTGTCTGATCAAAAACGGTTGTTTATTGCTTATCAGGACGGTAATCTGGATTTCCTGACCCTAACGGACACGGGCGAGCCAGGTACTGTTTCGAATGTAAACACAATCGTTAGCGCATCGTCTCTGCCTGACACCCGAGGCATTAATCACCTCAATAGAATTGGCAATAACGTCTATCTGAGCACTGATTTCGGCCTTGTTGTGCTGGATCTCTTAAAAAATGAGATTCGGGACACGTATTTCAGCCAACGGGCCGATGGTTCTCCCCTTCCTATTTTGCAGTCGGCCGCCACGACCGATAGTCTGTATGTCTTAACCGCCCCCTTAAGCACAACAGCCACCCAACGTCAACTGCGGTCCATTCGACTTGCGGCCAATGTCAATATTGCCGATCCGGTAAACTGGAAAACAGTAGCCACACCCGGCCCGCAAACTGAGTCGATAGCCGCCAACCAGGGGCGTTTATCCGCAACGGTAAATGGCCAGGGCACATTTGACCGGCAACTCGGCCGGTGGACGCTGACCCAGTCTCTCACAAACTCCATTATCAGGCAATTCTCCAGCGCATCGGGTCTGATTTTAGCGACCAATCAGGCCGTAACCTTGCCGGGCGTGGGGTCTTTTACCAGTTCGCTGCTGGCGGATCCGCGCGAGGTGCAGGTCGATGGAAATATCCTCTGGATTGCCGATGCTAGAAATGGACTTTTGACCACAGCGGCTGGTACATTTCGGCGTATTGCCCCCGAAGGACCAACACGCGATCAGTTTGCCCAATTATACACCTATGCGCAAACGCTGGTTGCCCTACCCAATAGCCCACAGGAAACCACTTCCTTAGCGCAAAACCAGCCGCCGGTTGAGCTATTATCCGTGCCAGCGGAACGATGGACCAGCAGCCTGGCTACGGGCTCAACGCGTGGCTTTAATTCGGCGGCCTACGTAACCACCGAGCAAAAACTCTATCTGGGAAATTTTGGCGGGGGTCTTTGGAGTCAGGTAGAAGGCCAACCGCCGACACCAGTTGTCTTACCGGCTACCATTAGCCCTTTCATCAACAGTCTGGCTACCGACATCGACGGAAATGTATGGATCACGACGGGCCGGGGCAATGCCCAGCAGGCCACCTTACACGTTCGCCGAACCGATGGACAGTATCAATCCTTTCCAGCAATCAGCCAGACAACTATTGTACAGATTGTGCCCGATGATAATGGGTTCCTGTGGCTTCGGCCCGATGTTGGTGGCGGCTTACTGGTTTTTGACCCTCAGACAAACCGCAGCCAGGCTTTAGGAACGATGACAAACCAAGGCGCCCTGCTAACGAACAGCGTTCGGGCTTTGGTAAAAGATCGCAACGGCGTTATCTGGGTTGGCACCGACCTTGGTCCCATGGTATTTGATAATCCCTATGGTGCTTTCGATCCAGTAGTAAAAGCACAATCGCCCATTATTAATGGTCGCCGGTTGCTGGCCAATGAGCTTATTACATCAATAGCCGTTGATGGGGGCAACCGAAAATGGCTGGGTACACGCAGCGGTCTATACCATGTTTCGCCCGATGGATCACAACTGCTCGACACGTTTACGACCGATAATAGCCCTTTGCCCAGCAATACCGTGCAGGCACTAGCCATTGAACCTACCTCCGGCAAGGTATTTATTGAAACCGGCGCAGCAGATCAATCCAGAGGAATTGTCTCCTATCAGGGTTCGGCAACGGAGCCAGCCCCGGTTCTGAGCCAGATAACTATTTTTCCAAATCCCGTCCGGCCAGATTTTACCGGTACCGTCGGCATCAACGGGTTAACGGAGAATGCCACGGTGAAAATTCTCAACGCGGGCGGGCAACTGGTCTACGAAACCCGGTCGCAGGGCGGCACGGCCACCTGGACATTACGAGATTACCTGGGCCGCATGGCTCAAACGGGTATTTACCTGATTGTGGTTGTCAACGTTGATGGGTCTGAAGGGCTGGCGGGAAAACTGGCGGTAGTCCGCTAGCCAATGCTTATCCGTAATTGGTTAGCAGGTTGTATATTAGTCTAGCCAAACTTACTAACTGCCTGCTTATGCATTTAGACATTCTACAGACGGGTGCACTGCAAGACTATTTGCGCCGACGTGGCTGGCTCGATAATGAAGAAGTTGTTGCGTCGGTTGAGATTCCCGGTGAAGGCAGCATGAATTATACCCTTCGGGTAACGACCTCCATTCGATCATTAGTTGTCAAACAATCGCGGGCGTACATTGAGAAACACCCAAGGTTACCAGCTCCCGACGATCGGGCCATTATCGAAGGTAGTTTTTATCAGGAGATACAGCCGATTCCCATGTTGGCCAATGCGATGCCTTTGCTATTGGGAACAGATCGGGAAAATAACATTCTGGTTCTGGAAGATTTGGGGGACACCCGAGCCTATACGTTTTTGTACCACTCAGGGCAATTGCTATCCGAAGCAGATACGTTGGCACTGACAGACTACCTGTCCGAGCTTCATTATCATTTTGCCACCGAAAAACCCGGCCCGATCTTCACCAATAAGGGGATGCGGCTGCTTAACCACGAATCTATTTTTGTGGCTCCTTTCAACGAAGAGAACGGGCTTGATCTTGATACCGTACAACCAGGTCTGGCAGAGTTGGCCATGGCTTATAAGCAGGACATACCGCTGAAAAAGAGTATCCGGCAATTGGGCCAACTGTATTTGTCAGACGATAGTCAGCCGCAGGCAAACGCGTCAAAAACACTTCTGCACGGTGATTTTTACCCAGGAAGCTGGCTTCAGACGTCCCATAAACACCTTAAAGTCATCAATCCCGAGTTTTGTTTCTACGGTCCCGCCGAGTTTGATCTGGGCATCCTGATCGCGCACCTGATGTTGGCTCAGCAGCCATCAGAAACAATAAACTCCGCATTGACCAACTATATAAAACCAGCTCATTTCAACGAAAAACTACGCCATCAATTCACGGGCATTGAGCTGATACGACGTCTGATTGGCCACCCACAGCTGCCTTTTAGCTTGTCAATAGAGCAAAAACGCCTGCTATTGGCAGAAAGCCGACAAATGCTTGTGTAAAGCGGATGGCTTGTCTCTTCAACCCATCGACGATCTCAGTGTTTCTTATTGTCCGCCCCCTTTACCATCGTCGTTACGAATTTTTTTGCTTTGCTTACCGCCAGCGCTCATCTGACCAAATTTATAGCTGAGGGTCAATCGTACCGAACGGTTAACGAAGAGTGATGTACCTTGAGCCGCGTAAGAGGGGGCAAATTGATCACTGGTCATCCGGACATTTCGGTTAAATGGATTATTGACGTTCAGGGTCAGGCTCATTTTTTTATCCATCCACTCTTTTTTGGCCGATACGCCGTAGTAATACCAGCCTGAATTACGGCTTTGCAAGGATATCCAGCCCGATCCAATGTAACCATTGGCTTGCAGTGTGACGTCTTTCGGCAATTTGTAGGACGCATTCGGACTAAGGCTCCAAACCCAACCACTCGTCCGCTGGTTGAGCGCAACGCTGGTCAGATCGACGTACGTAATATCCGATCCTACACTAAAATTAAACTGCTTGTTCGGCTGAAGCGAGAGATTAAGGTTAGCCCCATAGCTGGCATTCTGCCCGATATTCTGCGGAGATGACAGCGCGACACCCTGTGCATCGACCGTCGATAAAAACTCGATTGAGTTGTTCGTCTGCCGCCAGAACAGAGCCGCATTAAAGGAAGCGCCCTCCTTACCAAAGGTACTATAGGACAATTCCGTCGCGTGCGTTAGTTCAGGGTTCAGCAGTGGGTTGCCGGTCTGAATATTTTTCGGATCGCTGGAATTTCGGAACGGATTGAGGTACCAGATCAGAGGACGCGAAATTCGTTGTGTATAACTTACCTTAAATGTATGCTTGTCGCGAATGGTTTTGGCTATCGTGAAGCTCGGAATCAGGTTCTGATACTGACTATTGAATTGGGTCTGGGTCGACACAAAATCACCGTGAATTGTGGTATGTTCCAGACGGGCGCCCGCGGCCAGGTTCCATTTGCGCTTCGAGTCCATCTTGAGGGATGTATAGCCTGACACAACCCGCTGGTCATACGTAAACTCATTCGTTCGGGATGGATCAAGCGCGTAGTCGGCTTCGAGCCCGGTCGTAGACTGATCGACGACGAATTCGCTGCCTATGCCGCGCAAAATGGTTTTAGCCCCCGCTTCCAGTTTAAAACCAAGCGTATCGTGTTTGGTGCGGGCCGTAAATGGGTGCGTATAATCGGCCTGGAAGGTGTATTCATTATTGCGGCTCAGGTTGGTACTTCGTTCCAGATAAGTTGGCACTTCCGACTGCATACCGGTCTGCCGGATCGAGTAGTAATAGTTATCAGGCATCCGTGCATACTGCGTCAGTATCGAGAACTCCCGTCCCGCCGTGGCTTTCCCCGACTTGTTGAATGACTTTGTCCAGCCGAGGTTAAACTCAGTATTTCCGTAGGGATTCCGAAATTGAATATCGCGGTGGTATTCTTGCAAAACTCCGCCCTGTGGATCGGTCAGGCGGCTATCCAGGGTACTGTTCGAGGGGAAGTTGCCGCCCCAGGCGTTGGCCGAAAAGTTAATGCGGTTGGTCGAATCCGGGTCATAATCGAGGCTCATCTCGCCATAGCCGCCCGTACCGGTATTGTCACGATACGCGTTCTGACGTAAAATGCTGGTAGGTTGCCCATCTGTCAGGGCCGTACGGGTACTTGAATTCTCGCCGATGTTGCGGTATTGATACCCATTCAGCGAAATGGCCAGGCCAAGTTTTTTTCCCTTTACGTTCAGGTTACCGCCCAAGGATCGGTTCAGATTACCGGCCGTTAGGTTTACCGTACCGTTGGTTCCCTGTACGGCTTTTTTGGTGATGATGTTAATAACGCCAGCCGATCCTTCGGCATCGTATTTAGCGCCGGGGCTGGTAATCACCTCCACTGATTTAATGATATTGGCGGGCATCTGTTTCAACGCATCGGCTAGATTACGAGCCATAATACTCGACGGCTTGCCATTAACCAGCACTTTAATATTACTACTCCCCCGCATTTTGAGGTTTCCGTCCAGATCGACGGTCAGCATGGGCACTTTTCGTAACACGTCGGCGGCTGTTCCGCCCGTGTTCGACACATCCTTTTCGGCGTTGTATACCAGCCGGTCCCCTTTGTCCTCCACCAGCGCCTTCTGCCCAACCACATCCACCTGCTTTAAACTGCGACTATCGGGCGAGAGCTGAATCTGTTTCAGATCGATAAGCGGCTTCTCTGTCGTAATCGCTAGTTTATCAAGCGTTTTAGTTTGGTAACCCACGAAAGAAATAACCACCTTGTAAGTACCAACGGCAATTTTGTCAAGCAGAAAACTTCCTTTCTCGTCGGTGGTAACGCCATTGATAAGTTTGTTATCCAGCGTTTGGATAGACACGGTAGCAAACGGAACCGGCTTCGTTGTGGTTGAGTCATTAAGCGTGCCGCGAATCCGGCCGGGGTTTGTCTGGCTAAAAGCCAGCAATGAGATCGTACAGAAAAAGAGCAGGAACAGGTGTTTCATATGGATGAGTTTAGGAGAAGGAAAGGGGCCGTAAATCAACGTTGTTCATTCCCTACCCTATTCTGGAACAAAGCTATGTGTCTGTAAACGAAGAGCGTGTACCGTTATGGAAATTTAACATTTCGACCCGCTGGCCAAACTACACGCCTATCAGGGTTGATGAAATTAGACTCCGGAT
The DNA here is from genome assembly GCF_054776595.1 of Spirosoma horti. Classification (NCBI taxonomy): domain Bacteria; kingdom Pseudomonadati; phylum Bacteroidota; class Cytophagia; order Cytophagales; family Cytophagaceae; genus Spirosoma; species Spirosoma horti. Next base: position 223,389 of record NZ_BAAHBQ010000002.1, on the reverse strand, counting down.
TGCATAAATAGCCAGGTGGTGTGCGTGTTTTTTGGCGGGAATAAACATGGCTTAACGCCGGTGTGGCACAGCCTGGCAAGCCCTTAAACCAGCCCAATAGTACCCGAATTGCGCACCAGGCAAACCAGGAAAATACCCTCTGACGAACCCTATGAAAATAAGCCTATACACGCTATTTGACGAATCAGGGCATTTTGCCTAATTTTGACAGGTTTTCTGCCATCTCATTCAGGTGTCAACATGAACCGAATGAGTAACCAAACGCAATCAACGCACTCATTATGAGAGAAATACAATTCCGTGAAGCCCTGCGGGAGGCCATGACGGAAGAAATGCGCCGGGATCCGAAAGTTTATCTGATGGGCGAAGAAGTTGCCGAATACAATGGCGCCTATAAAGTTAGTCAGGGAATGCTGGACGAATTTGGCCCCGAGCGGGTCATTGATACGCCCATCGCTGAGCTTGGTTTCGCCGGTATTGGTGTAGGTTCAGCCATTAACGGACTGCGGCCAATTATTGAGTTTATGACCTTTAACTTTTCGCTTGTTGCGATTGATCAGGTTATCAACTCGGCGGCTAAAATCATGTCCATGTCGGGTGGCCAGTACTCCTGTCCGATCGTGTTCCGTGGACCAACCGGGAACGCCGGGATGCTGTCTTCGCAACACTCGCAGAACTTCGAGAACTGGTTTGCCAACACGTCGGGCCTGAAAGTCGTTGTTCCTTCGAATCCTTACGATGCTAAAGGGCTGCTCAAGTCGTGTATCCGCGATAATGACCCCGTTATTTTTATGGAGTCGGAGTTGATGTACGGCGACAAAGGCCAGGTTCCGGAAGAAGAATACCTGATTCCAATTGGATTGGCCAATGTTGTTCGGGAAGGAAACGACGTAACAATCGTATCGTTCGGGAAGATTATGAAAGTGGCCCTTGCTGCCGCCGATGAGTTAGCGAAAAACGGCGTTTCGGCGGAGGTTATCGACTTACGGTCTGTGCGCCCCATTGATTACGCAACGATCATCAACTCGGTGAAGAAAACCAACCGGTGTGTTATCGTTGAAGAAGCCTGGCCATTAGCCGCTATCTCGTCTGAGTTAACCTACAACATTCAGCGAAATGCGTTCGATTACCTCGATGCACCTGTTGTTCGGGTCAATAGCATGGATTTGCCGTTGCCATATGCGCCAACGCTCATTGAAGCTATTTTACCAAACGTGAAACGTACGTTACAGGCAGTAGAAACCGTAATGTATAAAAAGTAATGAACAAGGTACTATAGAGCGCTGTTAAATGACCGCTCTATAAAAAAAGCGTCGATCCACCCGGTCGACGCTTTTTTATTAACAAAAAGCCCGACTGTTTTTCAACGGCCGGGCAGTGTATTTGATGCAATTATAGGTAAAACCCTCGACAGGGGAAAAAAGTTTAGGCACTGAAAAATAGTCGTATAGTTTTTCGTATTATTGATACGTATGAATGATTTATCTGATAACGCAGCAAAACGCCCGGTACTCAAGCTAAGTGGCCGTATAATTTATGAGGTTACCAGCCAATACGTAGGCTCCTTATCGGCGTTACGCCAACGGGAACCAACAGTTATATTCTTCTCGAATCTGCGCAAAGCAGTTGACGCGATTACGGCGGAGCTGGCATTGAACAATTGGCCGCCTAAAGTCAACTATACGGCTGTGTACCGAGGAATAAAACAGCGGGAGTTTTATAGTTGTGATTTCAACGTTGCCGGGGCTCGGGTTTTCCGAATCAAGGTCGTGCCGCGTGTGCTAAATCCAGCACTTCCAAGGCTGGGCATTGATGAGAACCCGGAGAAATAACATTGGTAAAAATGCCAGATTGGGTTCATTGATTTGAATTAAAAAAGTGTCATTACTTTTTCATTTTCACCGGGTTAAAACCCGGTGAAAATGAAAAATCGAACCCTGAGTTAATACGCTTTCAAACTCAGATCCAGACTCTTTACCTGGTGTGTTAAGGCTCCGGACGATATATAATCGACACCCGTTTCAGCATAAGCCCGCAGATTGGTTTCGTCGATGCCGCCCGATGCCTCGGTCACGAAGCGGCCATTAATAAGCCGTACCATGTCGCGGATACCGTCGGGCGGGAAATTGTCCAGTAAAATAATATCTACCTGCCCGATCCGAAGTACTTCGTCTACTTCGGCCCGGTTACGGGTTTCTATTTCGATTCGCAATTGCCGACCGGTTTCTTTCAGGTATGCAACCGCCTTGGTAATGGCCGCTTCAATGCCTCCGGCATAATCGACATGGTTGTCTTTGATAAGAATCTGGTCGTACAAGCCAAACCGATGATTGACTGCCCCCCCAATCTTTGTGGCCATTTTCTCACAAATGCGAAAGTTTGGCGTGGTTTTACGGGTATCGAGCAGTTTTGCCCGCGTGCCTTCCAGAATGTTAACCAGTTCCCGGGTATGCGTCGCAATGCCACTCATCCGCTGCATACAGTTAAGTACCAATCGCTCGGCAGTCAGAATGTTACGGGCGTTTCCGCTAACGGTCAACACAATATCACCAGGCTTGATGGAGGCTCCGTCATGCATCAGTACATCCACCTCAAAGGCGGGATCGACTTCGGAGAAAATTGCCTGTGCCACCTCGACACCCGCCAAAATTCCTGTTTCTTTCACCAGTAGCCGTGCTCGTTTCTGTGCATCGGCCGGGATAGTCGATAAGGATGTATGGTCGCCGTCACCGACATCTTCGGCCAGCGCCAGCTGAATAAATTCGTGTAAATTCATACCTGCAAGGTAGCAGATTATTCTTTTCGACAGAGCGGCAACAGCGAGCCAGGTGGTGGAAAGTGATCAACGCGCTTTCAAAATCCGTCTTACGGTTCGTTCGTTCCCCTGCTTCACGTCAAGAAGGTAAATCCCGAACGGGAGAGCCGACAGGTCCACAGTACCAGAAAAGGAACGGGTCGTTTTATGCAGTGTTGTTTGCTGACGGGTAACGCCCAAATTAGCATCGATCACACTGACATCAACATCGCCCAGATAGGCATTATTGAGTTGAATTTCCACTCGCTCTACCGATGGATTCGGATAAACACGCAGCGATTCATCGTTAACCTCGGGCAAGTCGGCAGATGACCGGGCGGCTCCCGACGCAACGATAACAAACTGGGGCGTCTCCGTTAAGGTCAGCGTAACCTGGTTGTTCACCGTTGGCCGGATCTGCAATGCCATCGTATCACGACCGGCCTGGGGCGTATATATCCGTGCGGCTGAACTCGTCCCCAGATTCAGGGAATATTGGGCTGTTCGCCCCACTTCGTCGGGAATCCAAAGAGCATAGGCCGACTGTCCGTTACGTTCATAGCGGTCCACATTCGGGTTTGTACTGATCGACTCTTTGAACACATACTCGCCAATGAGCTTTTTGGCCTGGTAAAAATAATCGGCGGTCGGTTTACGGGTGAAATCGGCGTTCATAAAGCCCATCGAACAGAATTGGGTCGGACAATCCAGATTCAGATCATACGTCTGGTAAAAGTCGATTCGATCCACGCCTTCCCGACCATATAACAGGGCCGTCCGCAAATTCCAGTCAGCCTGGGTGCTCAAAACCGACTTAGACCCAATGGGAATGGCGCGTAGCGGGCTACCCTGATGAAGGTCGTAGCCCGTTTCAGACACGTAGACCGGCATGTCATAACAGGCTTCGTGCGCCAGTTTCAGCACATTTCGGACCACTTGAGCGGCAACCGATAATTCGGGGGCGGCTCCCCGTGCCGATGCACCACTCCCATTTTGCATGGAGCTGGAATTATCGGGATAGAGATGGTAATTGATAACATCCCAGCAAAGATCGACACGCCCATCCGATTTGTAGCCCCGGAACTCTTTGCACCAGTCGATCATACCCCGAATGTAATCGGTACCATTGGCAATCGAACACAGGCCGCCCATGACCACCGTCATGCTCGGGTCGGCGTTTTTCACACCAACGCCCGCCCCCATTGTATTCTTATGCCCATCGTAAAACGCCGACATATTGGCCGCATACTCCCGACCCGTCTGGTACGCTTTCCGGCCGCGCCACCACTTGTCGCGCTCGTTGTCGCACTCGATGTAATTGATTAGGCCAAGGCCAATTTTCACAACGTTGGGCGGATCGGATGTCCAGCGAATGGCGGTGTTAACCTTAACCAGGGCTGGATTTACGGCGGTATTTTTACCGTATCGGGCCGCATACTGAAAGGCTACTTTCGCTTGGTCAATGTAGGATAATGGGCTGGCAAAGTCTTTTCCATAACGCACGGGTACATTATCATTCCCCTGCTGGTCTGCGGGATAGGTCGCCTTCATCCAGGGTGCCATGTCTTTCAGGCAGGCCATCACCTCAATGCCATCTGCTTTGCAGCGTTCGTACATGAGATCATAATTCCAGCCACCGGCATGGGTTGGATTGAAGGTGTAGTTCCCCTCGGCCAATTCCAGCTTTTCCCAATCCATATAGTGCCGGATAACACCGAACGACTGGATAGCCTTCATTTTAGGTGCCGAGATACCGGGCACACCCGACTGATAGAAGTCCCACTCGAACCCGTTTATGCCAAGCAGATTCTTAAACGTTGGACTCTTTTTGGGCGCTGCGCCACTGGTGGCGCTACTCGCCTGATAGGTTCCGTAAAGCTCGATCTCACGAGGCCAGAAATCAGTTGTATTGATAACCAGGTAGCGCGCTCCGGTCACGATGCTATCGAGCAGAAACTTCGAATCGCCCGATGTTGACCGGGTCGGATAAGGACCTACCCAGGCATTGTATTCCAGGCCCTGAAACTGAGCCAGTTCAATGCGTTTCCAGTCGCGGGTGATTATGGACAACCGCATGGGAGCGGTAGAATTACTCCCATTTCCATCGTAAAATTTAATGGCTTTAATGGCCATCGATTCGCCGGTTTGTAGCGGATAATAGGCATCGTAATTACTCAGCACTTTACCCCAGCCGGTTTGTATATCATCCGTGACTTTCCCATCAAACAGTGGCCCCAGACCGCTGCTGACGTTATTGAGCTGATACCAGCGGCTGGCATCAATGGGAATTTTGCTGCCTAATGAAACAGCCGCAGTCGTTGATGTCGTTGGCGATGTGGTAGTAACGGGGGGGGTGGTAGTGGTACTGCCCGTTGTTGTCGTTACGGCACCGTCCAGGGGGTGGCCATACACCCGAACTTTAAGCGGTAGCGCATTGCAATATTTATGGATCAGGATGGCATCGGCCACTACCGATGGAACGGACAACTCCTGCCAGACCGCAAACGAAGGCCCTGTAAATGTGCCGAGCAATGTTTTCTGCGTTCCGTTGAGGGCATAAATCATAGCTGGTGTGCCCGAAAATTCGTTCTCACCATCATACAGTTCCAGTTTGGTCAGTGTACTTTTCGCTTCCAGTTTAAGGGTAAGATCCATCCATACACAGTCGGCGCTATTCCAGTCGGTTTGTACCAGACTAGTCATATCATCATTCAGATAGGGAGCGTAACTCTGTGTCGTAGGCAAACTCGATGCCACACTCGTTACCTTGACTCGTTCCTGGGCATACAAAATGGCATCAAGCGGATCAGCGGGTAATACCTTTCCATAGGCCCGTATTTTAACCGGTATGTTGTTGCAGTATTTATGAATGATAATTCCCTCCGCAACCAGAGGCTCGGTCAATGTATATGGCTTGAAGACCCTATAACTGTCGCCGGTGAACGTACCAATCAGCGTTTTCTCCTTCCCATTGACCGCATAGATCTGGGCCGGAGCCGACTCAAATGTGCCCTCAAAATCGTACAGATCCAGTTTTGTCAGCAGACTTTTCTTACTAAATTTTATTGTCACATCGGTCCATTGAAAATTAGCGGGCTCCCAATAGGTAGGGACGAGAGTAGCGATGTTGTCATTCAAGTAGGCCGAGTAATCTTCGCCGGTTACCGGATTGTCTTTCGCCGAGGCAAGCGTTAACAAATCGAGTGGGTGCGGTATAGTCGTAGTGGCGGTAATGGGCTGGCCAAACGCTTTAATTTTTTGTGGTATGTTATTGCCATACTTATAAATCATGATGGCATCGGCAACGAGCGGCTGAAAAGGCGTGAGCGTGACCCAATTTTTATACGTTGTTCCGTCAAACGACCCGATCAGTATTCGCTGGTTACCGGTTATGGCATAGAGCAGAGCCGGTTTGTCCGTAAACGACCCTTCTGCATCATAGAGAGACAACGTCGACAGCAGGCTTTTTTTCTCCAGCTTGAGGGTTACCTGTACCCATTTATCATTACCGGTCCAGACACTCTGTACCTGTTTTGTCAGATCGTCGTTCAGCCAGGGAGAATAATCCTGCCCCGTATTCTCGCTGGCTATGACAGACACAACCGTCAGTCGAACAGGTGTCGATCCAGTTTGTGCCTTACTTGACAGAGTGAACAATATACACAAGGAAGTGAGTATAGCGTTTATCATATAAGTTATATTTATGCGTAATATATATATAAAATATTTACACCATACAGGTAGTATAAATAATAGTGGTTTATTAAAGTGGGCTGATAATCTGTATGTTGAAAACTTACGAGTAATAGATAGGCCAAGTTCTGTCGTAGCGTTAACTAAATTTATATAAAGACAAAGCTTTCCGAATAAAGGCATCGAAAACCTGTCATGGCTACTTGCATTCTTCCCGAATTGGTACGAAATTTGTCATCCGCTAAGGAAATATATGAAGCAACCTCGTGTCCTACAACGCCTTTCCAGTCTTGCGCTGGCGACCTTACTGCTGTTTACGGCCGTATGGGGACGTGGTAATGTGACCCAGGCAAAAGTAGCGGTAGCCCATAAAGCCGTTTCTGAGCAGGCAAAATCCGGCAAAGCGACCGATGCCCCTGCATCAGCCAAGTTAAGCACGGCCCAATTTGAAGCCGTTGTTACACCCGCAATTCAACTGGGCGAGTCGGGGCAGAGCGCCTTTCTGCTGCCAGCGCCAACGCTGCTGATCTTATTATTACTGAGCGTTCCCTTGTTGCGCTTCTTTACCTTACCGCATTTCTATTTTTCTTATTTCAGGCACGTATTTGGGCATCACATTGCCACCAATGCGCCCTAACACGCGTTTACAGGCCAAATCCAGCGTTTTCCACTGGCCTCACGTGTTTCTTTCCTTGAGTCAATGCCCACAAAAAAGCTGACTCCATACTTAATCACCTTAGTATTTTTATAGCCAACTCACGGGCAATTGCCCGTGTATCCCAATGCAAAACAGAACCGGAATTCTCATTCTGACAGGCGTTATTGCAGCTATCTGCATTTATTTCCTGTCGTTTACATTTGTCTCGCGGAGCATCAAATCCGACGCAGAGGCTTATGCTACCAACAAACAAGGCGTTGTTGATCGGGCCAAAAAACAGCATTACCTGGATTCACTCTGGAAAGAACCCGTTTATCTGGGCAGTACCCTTCAGGAAGTTACCGAACGCGAACTCGGCCTTGGCCTTGACCTTCAGGGTGGTATGCACGTTGTGCTGGAAATATCACCGGCTGATATTTTGCGCAGCCTGTCAGGCAACAACCGCGATCCGAAATTCAACCAGGCCCTGAAACAAGCCGTTCAGGATCAGAAATCGAGCAACACCAGCTTTGTCGATCTGTTCGCCAGCGCATTTAGCAAGATTTCGCCGGATACCAAGTTGGCAACTGTATTTGCCACCAGTGCCAACCGGAGCAAAATCAACTACCAGTCGACCGATACGGAAGTACGGAAGTTGCTGAACGACGAAGTAAACGACGCGACGAAGCGGGCGTTTCAAATCATTCAGGCACGGGTTGACAAATTTGGGGTTGCTAACCCAAACATTCAGCGTTTACCAGGTTCAGGCCGTATTCAAATCGAATTACCGGGTGTCGATAATCCAGAACGTATCCGTCGTCTGTTGACCGGGGCCGCCAAGCTCGAATTCACTGAAGTTTACCGCTTAAGTGAACTGGCTCCAGCCCTTGAAGGAATGGGTGCGTACCTGCTCAGCCAGGAAGCCGCCCGGAAGGCCGCGTTGAAAACGACAGCGCCTGCAACTGGCACAGCCGCTAAAGGAACATCGACCCTTGAGTCGCAACTGGCCCAGGGCAGCAAAAAAGATTCGACGGCTAAAAATGACACGAGCGCAGCGGCTGCACAAGGCACCGCGCTTACGCAACTATTCCTGCCCGTTGGTCAGGACCAACTGGGTGTTTATCTGAAAGATACCGCCCGTGCAAACGCCGTTCTGAACGCACCGGAAGTAAAAGGTCTGTTTCCTGCCGATGCTTTTTTTGCCTGGGATCGCAAGACGTTCAAAGCAACCGACGGACGGGAAATCCTGTCGATCTATTTCCTGAAGAAAGCAGGTGGCCGCGCTCCGCTCGAAGGGGATGTGATCACGGAAGCGTCTAACGATTATGACGACCGGGGACGTCCTGAAGTGACGATGAACATGAACCCCGAAGGCGCTCGTAAATGGAAGAACTTGACGGCAGCCAACGTTGGTCGGCCAGTGGCTATTTTGCTGGATAACCTGGTTTATACGGCACCAAACGTACAGAACGAGATTCCTAACGGCCGGTCGAGTATTTCGGGCAACTTCACCGTTGAGGAGACGAAAGACATGGCTAACGTACTGAAAGCCGGTAAACTGCCAGCGCCAACGAACATCGTTGAAGAAAACGTAGTAGGTGCTACACTGGGTTCAGAAGCGGTTAGCGCTGGTGTCCTGTCATCCATCATCGGAATTTTGTTAGTGCTGGCCTTTGTGGTGTTCTACTACAATCGGGCGGGCTTCATTGCTGATATTGCCTTGCTTGTCAACCTGTTCTTTCTGATGGGCGTTATGGCCTCGCTGGGGGCGGTACTGACCATGCCAGGTATTGCTGGTATCGTGCTATCTATCGGTATGGCCGTGGATGCGAACGTGTTGATTTTCGAGCGGATCAAAGAAGAGCTGGCCTTAGGTAAAACCTTCAAGCAAGCCGTTGCGGATGGTTTCCAGAATGCGCTTTCGTCGATTATCGACTCCAACGTAACGACCTTCCTGACCGGTATCGTCCTGTTTATTTTCGGAACAGGTCTGATTCTGGGCTTTGCCACAACCCTGATCATCGGTATTCTGACATCGTTGTTTGCGGCTATTTTCATTACCCGCCTGATGCTGGAATACTACATCCGCAATGGCAAAACCCTGTCGTTTACGTCTTCGTGGGCAAAGAACCTCTTCAAAGATTCTGACTTTGATTTCGTATCACGCCGGAAGCTGTACTATACCGTATCGTCGATCATCATTGGTCTGGGTATTATCTCCGCTGTTTTTAGAGGCTTCGGCCTGGGCGTTGACTTTAAAGGCGGCCGTTCGTATGTCATTCGCTTCGAAAAGGCCATCAGTACGGACGACGTTCGGAATGCCCTCGAGCCCGTATTAGGCGGATCGCCGGAGGTAAAAACCTATGGTGGTACAGGAATTGGTGCCAATCAGGTGAAAGTAACGACCCCTTTTCTAGTTGACGACAATTCACAGGGAGCCGATAAAAAAGCAGAAGCTACTGTTTATCAGGGGTTAAGCTCCATTAAAGGAAACCCAGCTAAAATTGAGAGTTCCCAGAAAGTAGGCCCCACGATTGCGAATGACCTGCTGACATCGGCGTTATGGTCTATTCTGCTGGCAGTAGCGGTTGTGTTTGTTTATATTCTCATCCGCTTCAAAAAGCTGGCCTTCGGTTACGGAGCCGTCGTGGCGATGTTCCACGATGTGTTGATCATCCTGGCTATCTTCTCGATATTCAACGGCATTCTGCCTTTCTCGCTGGACGTAGACCAGGCGTTTGTAGGAGCCTTGCTAACGATCATGGGTTACTCCATGAACGATACCGTGGTTGTATTTGACCGGGTACGCGAGTATCTGGCCGAAAACAAAGGCAAGAAAGAGTCGATTGCTACGATTATTAACAACGCCTTGAACAGTACGTTGAGCCGCACAGCCGTAACGGGCTTCTCAACGATTCTAGTACTGCTGGTGCTGTTTATTTTCGGTGGCGAAACAATTCGTGGTTTCTCCTTCGCCATGCTGATCGGCGTTATCGTGGGTACGTATTCGTCGCTGTTTGTGGCTACGCCAATTGTGGTCGACTCACTGAGCAGCGCTCAGGAGAACGAAACCATCACACCAACCGTGATCGCAGCCGAGAAGAAAACTGGCTTCGATGCTGTTCCGGCCGACTTCACCAGCGCAGCACCCGCTACGCCCGAAGAGTTTACGGCAAAGAAGGAAAAGAAAGATAAAAAGCCGTTGATTCGGCCTTCGCAATCGTAATTTAAAGAGCGAAAGTGTGAAAGAACGGTCTGCTGTAGTGGTGAAAGAGTGAACGTGCGAAACCTAGTAAACCGTTTTCTTCGCTCTTTCACCGCTATGGCAGACCGTTCTTTCATTCTTTCGCTCATTATATTTCGTATATTTCGCCTAAATGCTTAATAATCTTTTCCTGATCAGCACTTTCACCAAACTCTAATTTTTCCTACATGGAGACTAAACTAAAACCTGTTGATACGAGTGTCTGGCGTAAGAAGCCCCTGGCGGCTTATGAGGCCGACATGAAAAAAAGTGAACTCAAACGTGTATTGACTCGCTGGGGCTTAACATCGCTGGGCATTGGCGCTGTCATTGGTGGCGGCATTTTCGTACTAACAGGTATTGCTGCTCACGACTGGGCTGGTCCGGCGTTGGCCTTATCATTTGTACTGGCCGGGATTGCCTGTACATTCGCAGCACTCTGCTACGCTGAGTTTGCCTCCATTCTCCCTGTCGAAGGATCTGCCTATGCCTACTCTTACGGAACCGTTGGTGAAATCTTCGCCTGGCTCATTGGCTGGAATCTCATCCTGGAATACATGATGGGTGCCACAACGGTGGCCGTAAGCTGGTCGGGTTATTTTGAAAAGCTGCTTCACCTGTTTCATATTGAACCACCTATCTGGCTCATGAACGACCCGATTACGGCTCAGGAAAAAGCAGCTGCCCTTCGGGCCACAGGGGTGGCTATTCCAGACTTTTCGTTTGCCTTCAACCTTCCCGCATTCCTTATTGTCCTTGTCGTAACCTATATTCTGGTTCGAGGCATCAAAGAAGCCGCCAGTACCAACAACATCATCGTAATCGTTAAGGTAGCCGTGGTTATCTTCGTAATTATTGCGGGTGCATTTTATGTGGATACAGCCAACTGGCATCCCTTCCTGCCTGAACCAGTTATCGATAAATCCGGCCAGCAGCATTATGGCTTCAATGGTATTGTAACAGCAGCCAGCATAGTCTTTTTCGCCTATATCGGCTTCGATGCGGTTTCGACCCAGGCGGGTGAAGCCATCAATCCTAAGAAAGACGTCCCCTTCGCTATTATTGCCTCGCTCATTATCTGTACGGTACTCTATATTCTGGTCTCACTAGTCCTGACGGGTATGGTACCTTTTAAGGATCTTGACCTGAAAGCACCTGTTGCGCAGGCATTTGCGGATAAGGGGCTAACATGGGCCGTTTATATCATCACCATTGCTGCTCTCGGAGGATTGACATCCGTTATGCTGGTGATGATGCTTGGCCAGACCCGGGTTTTCCTGGGTATGGCGAAAGATGGCCTGATTCCGCCGGGCTTGTTTGCCTCTATTCACCCCAAGTTTAAAACACCCTGGAAGAGCACGATTTTAGTCGGCATTATCGTATCGATCGTAGCCGCTCTAACGCCCATCGACAAAGTATCCGAATTAACCAGTTCGGGAACGTTGCTGGCCTTCGCTATGATCTGCGGTGCCGTTTGGCTGTTACGGGTTCGTGAACCCAATCTGGAGCGCCCCTATCGGACGCCCATACTGCCCGTTATTGCTACCCTTGGTATTCTGGCCAATCTGTACTTGATGTACAACCTGCGTACGGACACCAAGATTTCGTTCGTGATCTGGTGCGTAATTGGACTTATTGTCTATTTCACCTATAGCCGCAAACACAGCCACCTGAATAAGCCAGCAGTAGAATAAGTTTTTCCTGTACTATTACTATCCGTAAAGATGGCCCCCAGCAACTTGTTGGGGGCCATTTTATGTTTATAAGGCAATCTACTCATTCTGCTATGCTCGATATTCCCCTGGCTGTCCGTTCAGTTCATCCGTTTGAACCAGATTTACTGGCTGAACTTGAGTTAGTGGCTCACCTTCGAGCAGCCGATACAGGAACAGTATTGATGGAACCCGGCCAGCCCATGCGTTACATACCCATTGTTTTGAAGGGAAGTATCAAGATTGTTCGTCCCGATGAAGATTCGGGCGAATTACTCCTGTATTATCTAAACCCGGCAGACTCGTGTGCATTATCCATGAGCAGTTTACTTTCGGGAGAGGATAGCCCCATTCTGGCCATCGTAGAGGAAAAAGCACACATCCTGATGATTCCTGCCGAGCGAGCCGAAAGTTGGCTGGGACGGTATGCGAGCTGGCGAAAATTTGTCTTTCAGACCTACCAGAAACGGTTTGACAATCTCCTGCAAACACTCGACTGGGTTGCTTTTCGGCAATTGGATGAGCGTTTACTGGCTTACCTCAATCAGAAAGCAGCCCACGCTGGCGGGCGTCACGTGTACATTACCCACGAGACCATTGCCCGCGACCTGCACACATCCCGCGAAGTTATATCCCGCCTATTAAAACAGCTGGAACGGCGTGGCTGGGTAACTATAGCCCGCAATAAGATCAGCCTGCATAGCCAGCAGTTACAGTGATCCGTTGTGTGACTCTTGTCACACAACGATTGGTATAGTGGCATTACCTTCGTGGCGTTATTCTATAAACAAGTCAACGATATGGCGATACTCCCCAAAAGCGCATTCTTCCCTGTTTGGCTCATGATGTCCCCGATTGGCTCATGCCCCCTATATTTACCGGTCGGCAGTAGCCCTCATCGGATTCGTATAAAGCAGTGACCTTCTTTGGCGGAACGTTTGACCAGCAAACGGGTTACGATACTACATGACATCAACAGAATTATTTGGGTACACTTCAGCCGTAATTGTGGGTTTGGTTATTGGCCTGGCCGGGGGCGGTGGCTCCATTCTGACGGTGCCCATCTTTGTTTACGTCTTTCACGTGCCTGCCGTACTGGCGACAACATACTCACTGTTTGTTGTGGGGGCCACCTCAACCATAGGCTCAGTAAACCATATATGGAATAAACGGGTCGATTTACGGGTAACAGCAGCTTTTGCCCTTCCGTCTTTTATTTCCGTCTATCTGAGCCGTCGGTTTCTGGTTCCGGCCTTACCTGATCCGCTCTTTCAGTTCGAGCAGTTTATACTATCAAAGAGCCAGGCAATTCTTTACTTTTTTGCGATTGTCATGATCATCGCGGCCCGGGCTATGATTCGCAGTGATCGCCCGGAGCAGGGAGAAGCGGCCGATGGGCGTCCACGATACGGTAGTTTGGGCCTGGATGGGCTGGCGGTAGGGTTACTTACAGGCACTATTGGTGCCGGTGGTGGTTTTCTGATCGTTCCTATGCTCGTTCTGCTGGCAGGCTTACCCGTTCAGCGGGCCGTGGCGACATCCGTACTGATTATTGCCGTCAATTCAATCGTTGGCTTTTTGGGCGATATTCACCACACCGATCTGAACTGGAATTTTCTGTTGCCTTTTACGGGTTTATCCATCATTGGCATTTTCATTGGGATGTACCTGGCTCAATTCATTGCGCCTGACAAACTCAAAAAAGGATTCGGCTGGTTTGTGCTGGCGGTAGCCGTTTACATGATCAGTCGGGAATTGCTGTAACGCGGACAGCTTGTCCGCACCAATAGAACCCAAAAAAGCGGGCATCTTGTCCGCGTTATGTATGATTATCGAACAACTCTACACGGGCTGTCTGGCTCAGGGAGCCTATTATATTGAAAGCAACGGCGAAGCTGCCATTATTGATCCGCTTCGCGAAACCTCGCCCTACACTCGAAAAACTGAAAAAGCAGGTGCAAAAATCAAATACGTTTTTGAGACACACTTTCATGCCGATTTTGTGTCGGGTCATCTCGATTTAGCAAAGAAAACGGGGGCCATTATTGTCTACGGCCCGAATGCCAGGACCAGTTATGAAGCCTACCACGCAGCCGATGGCGAAACGTTTGCCCTGGGTGAGGTAACGATAAAAGTGTTACATACGCCCGGCCACACACCCGAATCGACAACTTACCTGCTCATCGACGAAACCGGAAAAGAACGGGCGATTTTTACCGGCGATACGCTGTTCATTGGCGATGTGGGCCGGCCGGATCTGGCCATCAAAGGCGATCTGACCGAACGCGATCTGGCCGGAATGCTCTACGACAGTCTTCAAGCCAAAATTATGCCCCTGGCCGATGACGTGATCGTGTACCCGGCTCATGGGGCAGGTTCGGCCTGTGGCAAGAACATGAGTAAAGAAACGACGGACACGCTCGGCAACCAAAAACGGTTCAATTATGCGCTCCGAGCCAAATCCAAAGCCGAGTTTATTGAAAAAGTTCTTGACGGTCTGACAGCGGCACCAGCTTATTTTGCCGAGAATGCCCGGCTCAATAAAGAAGGCTATGAACCCATCGACCGCGTGATGAAACGGGGTAGCCAGGCGCTCTCACCCGATGCGTTCGAAGCCGCCATCAATGAAGTCAATGCGTTGATTCTGGACGTGCGGGATGCGGCTGATTTCGCCAAAGGGTTTATTCCAAACGCCATCAATATTGGCCTGAATGGACAATTTGCGCCCTGGGTGGGTGCTTTGATTCCGGAGCTTACCCAGCCGATTGCGCTCGTTGCTCCTGAAGGGCAGGAGAGCGAAACGGTCTTACGGTTGGCCCGCGTTGGTTATGATCATTGTATCGGGTTTTTAAAAGGTGGCTTTTCGGCCTGGCAACAGTCGGGCAAAGAAGTTGATTCCATCGAGTCCATTTCGGCGGATGAATTCGCGAAACGCTGGCAGCAAAACCCGGCTATCCCGGTTATTGATGTGCGTAAGCCCGCTGAATTTGCGGGTGAACATGTTAAAGGCGCTGAAAACCTGGCCCTTGACAACCTTAATGACCACATGGCCGAGATCAGCCGCACCGAGCCCGTCTACGTTCACTGCGCCGGTGGTTACCGCTCTATGGTGGCCAATTCTATCCTGAAAGCGCGCGGGTTCGATAATGTCGTAAATGTGGCCGGTGGCATGGCCGCCATTCGCCGAGTCGATGTACCAGTTGTTACGGAACTGCCTACCAATCACTGATTACACCCGGTATGCTCAACTTCATCACACAACCCTGGCCCTGGTACGTAGCCGGAACATTGATCGGCCTGACGGTACCGACTCTGCTTATTCTGGGGAATAAAGCGTTCGGTATATCCTCGTCGTTACGGCATATTTGCGCGGCCTGCCTCCCGGCCAACATTAGTTTTTTTAACTACGACTGGCGTAAAGAAGCCTGGAATCTCTGGTTCGTCGGTGGAATTCTGATCGGTGGGTTTATTGGCGGCACATTATTAAAAAACCCTGCCGCCATGTCCATTTCTCCTGACACGCTACGGGATTTACAGACGTTGGGTATCCACGACTTCACAAGCGGATTAATGCCTGCGGATATTTTCAATTGGCAAAACCTGTTTACCGCTAAAGGGTTTCTGTTTTTTATACTTGGTGGTTTTCTAGTCGGTTTTGGCACACGTTATGCGGGCGGTTGCACCTCCGGACATGCCATCATGGGCCTGTCGAATCTCCAATGGCCATCACTCATAGCAACCATCAGTTTTATGATTGGTGGCTTGGCCATGACGCACCTTTTTCTGCCTCACCTGATGCATTTGGTTGGGTTTTAAGTCCAAGCATATCAGACGGTAAGCTATACAACTATTGACAGGCCATCTCTAGCAGGATTAGACAGGTCCTTAATCTATTATTCATGTTATGATTACCAACCTAAAAGTCTATGATTTCTACAGAGCAGAAAGATAGAGCAGAGATAAAAAGTACACGACCCAAAACGGCTAATTGGCGGTTTGGTCTGGTGGGCATTTTCTTCGGGATCGTGTTTGTCAAGGCAGAAGTAATTTCCTGGTTTCGTATTCAGGAAATGTTCCGGCTGAACTCCTTCCATATGTATGGCGTCATTGGCACGGCGGTGGCAGTTGGCATGCTATCCATCCAGCTCATCAAGCGATTCTCCATCAAAACGTTGCAGGGCGACCCAATTTTTATCCAGCCAAAACAGTTCAGCCAGGGCCAGGTAT
This sequence comes from Spirosoma horti, assembly GCF_054776595.1. Taxonomy (NCBI): domain Bacteria; kingdom Pseudomonadati; phylum Bacteroidota; class Cytophagia; order Cytophagales; family Cytophagaceae; genus Spirosoma; species Spirosoma horti. The sequence goes on along the minus strand of NZ_BAAHBQ010000002.1, from coordinate 207,082 downwards.
ATGGCGGTCTCTTGTTTGGCTTTGGCTGGGCCATTACCGGCGCGTGTCCGGGGCCACTTTTTGCCCAAATCGGCGCGGGTTATCCTGTGGTCCTGGTTACGTTACTAAGTGCGCTTGGCGGCACCGGGGTATATGGAGCCATTCGAAACAGGTTGCCGCACTGATACCGAAAGCGGACAGTTACCAAAGCGCTTAAACGCCCTCGTAACTGTCCGCTTTTCATTACTGCTTCTTCTCCGGCATCAGCACCAGCTTGATCAGATTCGGGCCAAAGTACTGATTGGCCGCAGCTTTCGTGCTTTCTATAGTCACCTTGTTCAACTGCTCATTCTCGTGTAAAACTTCGTCTGGCGCATCGCCGTTGTAGTACTGATTCTGAAGGTAGCCCAGCCAGAATTGGTTGTCTTTCAACTGCACTTCCGTTTCGCGACGGGTTTCGGCTTTAAACTTGGCAATATCGGCGGGTAAAGCTCCCTTCTGTTTGAGGTCGTTGATCAACTCCTGCGTTTTGGCAATGAGTTTTTCGACGTTCTCGGGTGCACAACCAAAATTGATTCGGAAGGTGTAGCGCGGCACCGGGTATTTGGCATAGGCCGCATTTGCTCCAACGCCATACACGCCACTTTCCTCTTCCCGAAGTTTTTCAATCAGCTTGATTTCCAATACTTCGGCCAGTGCATCCAGTTGCGTAGCCGTTTCCGGCGACCACGTTATATCGCCCGTATAAACCAGTTGCACGGCGGCTTTGGGATCAACGCCCTTATAAACTGTTTTGCTGACCTGACCTTTTGGGGCACGGATGCCAAGATCCGTGAATTTCTCCGGTTTACCCGTTGCAGGCAGGCCACCAAGGTATTTCTCAACCAGCGGTTTTAGCTGGTCTTGGTTGAAATTACCGACGAAATAGAACGTAAAATCAGCGGCATTGGCAAACCGCTCCTGATAGATTTTGATTGCCTGATCAAGGTCAATTTTATCTAAATCTTCGGGTTTGAGCGGTTGCCGCCGGGGGTTGTTGTTACCCAGCGTAACGGTCACTGTATCCTGAAATACACCCTGTGGCGTTGGTGTATTGATCCGGTTTTGCAGAGCACTTCGCTGATTCGACAGGAAACCTTTCACCACATCAGGGTCTTTTCGCGGTTGTGTAAAGTAGCTATACAGCAGTTGCAGGGCTGTTTCGAGGTCTTTCGGGGCAGCGCTGCCGTTGATGCCTTCGCTCAGCTCACCCACGTACGGGAACACACTTACCTGCTTGCCCGACAGGAATTTACCCAGTTGAATCTGATTGTATTCACCCGTACCACCCATAGCGGTTAGCGTAGACGAGAACCGCGCCGACTGAAAGTCATTTAAGTCATACAGCGACGTGCCACCAAGACTACTCGCCGAAAACAGAATCTGGTCATTCTTGAAATTAGTTGGCTTTAGTACCACATGAACACCGTTTTTCAACGTCCACTCGGTCACGACAATGTCCTTGATCTGCTTTTCGTTCACCACGGGCGAAGCAGTTGGCTGCGTAGCCAACAACGGGCTATTGAGTGTTTTATCCTCATAAGCCGTCAGCCCTTTCCCCGCGTCATCCACGTAGCTAATGATCTGTTCCACCGTTGGCAGCTTGGCTTTCTCTTTCTCAGGAGCCATGACAATGACAGCCCGGTTATCGTTATGGATAAACTGATCGACAAGCGCATTGACCTCGGCGAGCTTAATGCCATCCTGCTCCTTTTTCAGAAAGTTGTAATAAAACTCGATGCTCGTGTATGGGGCCTTATCCGTGAAGTTCTGCACGTACTCATTCACGTAATTGACCGACCGGGTTTTGTCGCGCTCGCTGTAAGCCTGTTCTACATTGGTCATAAACTCCTGCTTGGCACGAGCCAGCTCGGTTGGCGTAAAGCCAAACTGTTTTACGCGGGCATTCTCATCGATCACGGCCCGGATGGCTTTTTCGACGTTACCTTCTTTGGCTACGGCAATGGACGTAAAGGCATCGAGGTTACCCAGGAAATCGCTGTAATTGCTGTAGCCACCCAAAAACGGGGGGTCAGCGCGCTGCGTCAGCTCCTGAATCCGGTTGCCAAGCATGGTATTAAACAAGCCTCGTTTGATGCTCTCCCGTAAGTCGTTCAGCGTTTTTTCCTTGATTTCGGGCCGTTTGTAAATGACCTGCACTACCGTATTGGGCTGTTCGGGATCCGTAACGATGACCACTTTCGTGTCCTTGTGAGCCGGAATGTCATATTCGGTACGCGGCTTGGGGTTCTTTACCACTGGAATTCGGCCGAATTTTTCGCGGATGATCCCTTCGACCTGCTTCATATCAAAATCCCCGACGGCAATAACAGCCATCAGATCGGGGCGGTACCAGTCTTTGTAAAATTGCCGCAGCACTTCCGGTTTAAATGTGGTCAACACCTGTTCGGTACCGATCGGAAGACGTTTGGCATACTGCGAGTTGTTCAGGAGAATCGGGAAATAGCTATCCCGCATCCGCTGACCAGCCCCGCGCCCAAGCCGCCGTTCTTCCAGAATGACACCCCGTTCTTTATCGACTTCGATTGGGTCTATGGTCGCGTTGTGCGCCCAGTCTTCGAGGATCTGGAAGGCTTTGTTGAAGACATTGGCGGAATCTGTCGGAACGGGTAACTGATAAACGGTTTCATCGAAGCCCGTGTATGCGTTCAGGTCAGCGCCGAACCGGACACCCGCCGATTGCAGGAAGTTGACCAATTCATTTTTAGGAAAATTCTTTGTGCCATTGAACTCCATATGTTCCATGAAGTGGGCCAGTCCCTGCTGGTTATCATTTTCCAGCACCGACCCCGCCCGAATGACCAATCGCAGTTCGGCCCGGTTTTTTGGCTCCGCATTTTTACGGATGTAATAGGTCAATCCATTGGGCAATTTTCCAACTTTGACATCGGGGTCGAGTGGGATTGGGCTATTGAGGCTGGGAAATGCGGCCTGTGAGGACCGGGGAGTGGATTTTGTTGCTGCTGACTTCGCTTTGGGTGTGGATTGAGCCAGCACCAGGGTTGCGCTGAGCAACAGGCCCAGACATAAAGGAAAACGTACCATTCGGTCGCTTGAATTGGGTTGTAGTTGTTGACTAGGAATTATGGAACAATAACGCTGTGACAAGGGGAATCGTTTAGAAGCTGTTTGAGTTAGCGATTTGAGCCGAAAAACGATTAATTCCAACAGCTTCTTAGTGCTTCCACACCAGAAGTACAGCAACCAAAATTGATGCAATCAACGATAACCAGCACAGCAAAATGACCCATTTGATGGGAATTTCCCACATCGGCGCATGAAGCGTCACTGACTCATCGTCGAGACCGACTTCACCATAAAAATTTCGTGTACAGAACTCGTTCCAGTCCGAATAATCAGCGTAACAGGCAAGAGTATCCAGAAACGATTGTGAGGGTATGGCCGACGATACCCAGAACGCCTGCAACTCCCGCGCATCTACCTGCCGGTTGGTATGAAGGAAAACCAGTTGACTCAACGACTCAAAATCACGCAGGCGCCAATGGGACGGCTGCTCCCAGCGCAGGATGTGTTCGATTTGCTGTTTGAGTTCGTTGGTATGACTGCTCATACCCTAATAATACTGATTTTTGTTTTTACTCGTGGTGTCAGTTTTGATAAACTGACGCTACCTCTACTTCGTGCATCTCCGATTTAGGGGCATCACAGGTTGAACACATATAATCAACAGGTAAATCTTGGAAAGTAGTACCGGCTGATATGCCCTGTCGGGCGTCTCCATACTGCGCATCGTAGACCGTGAAGCAGTGCATACACTGATGAACTAAAGCCTCGGCGCCTAACCCAGGCTCTAGTCGTTCTTTCTCAACCCGAACCGTCTCTATCCGCTCCTGCGCCCGGTGCGCGTTGAACTTGCGGCACAACCGATTTAACTGATTGGGCACGTGCATTTTCAGAAGTCCTTTTTCGGCCAGATGATAGGTCCGGCTGTTGGGGTTAAAATTCTCCGTATAATACAAATCATACACACTAAACAGGGCCAATTGCCCTAGCCGGATCAAGGAGCGTTGTCGAATTAAAACCGACCCGAACACTTCCGATTTAGCGCGCGTCTGAACCCCAAAACAGAGGCCGAACGTTCGGGTATCGTTTTTTTCGAAATAGCGGATCACATAATTTTTCAGTTCTGTACCGGCATCGGTATGATCTTCCGTTTGCCAGGCCAACTCATTGGCCGCATGGCGCACGTTGATGTTGTGCTTACCGAGTACGTATGACCAGGCCGCGCGGTCTTTTTCTTCAATTCCTTTGATAATCAGCGATTTCCAGGGCGTAACGCATAAGTCTCCAATGCGGGTTTTGAGGCATAAAGTGCAGACATCCAGTAGAAAGGCAATCGAAAACTGCTCATCCCGGCGATAAAGCCCCAACCACGAGCGCTCCCCGTATCGGTTAAATCCTTCATAATACGGTAGCGAAAAGTCAGGCAGTTCAACTTCCTCACTGGCAACTTGTGTGATAAAACTCTGCCCAGCCGTAACGAGCTTATACAGGGTCTCTTCGCCCGAATAATCCTGTGTCAGCATTGCTTCTTCAACAGCTTTAGCCAACCGGCCAATGTCATTGGTATACACTAGCTCCGGCCATCGAAAAAGGTTATTATGCTGTTTCGGGCGTACATAGAGGTACCAGAAATGGGGTTCGGGCGAAGCGATAAAATTCAGATTTCCCGTAAAAAAAGGCGTAAAGCTCTGGTTCGAGTCAGATAGATTTACCTTAAGCTGGGGCTGATAATCAAATTGATCCAGCACCGTATGGTATTCGCTTTCCCGCAGCCAGGCTCCCGTTCGAAACACGTTTTCCCCGCAGTAAGAGCTGATAATATTGGGATACTGTTCTGTATTTAACTCGTACGGTATCTGATGCTGCTTCAGGTCTTTTTCCAGAAACCGCATATCTTCGTAATGCACCGTCATCAGCAATTGCTGACGGGCACCAAAGCGTACCCGCCGAACCTTCGCTTCATACGCCAGCAACAGTACCGTTTGCAGCGTACCAGGCGAAACAATCCCGGCAGGTAAGTTGATTTTTAATGTATAATAATCGCGCATATTTTTTTATGTAGAGACGCATATTTGCGTCTCAGTGTGCGTCAGCCATGTAAACCATCCGGCCAGATAAGTGAGACATCCATCCGGCCAGATAAGACGCAAGTATGCGTCTCTACACCAATTCTTTCATTTTCTCTAAAATACTCCGCACCTCTGGGCGACACGAGCCGCAGCCGGTTCCGGCACCGGTTTTTTGGCATAACTGATGAAAATCCGTGCAACCGGCCTGGATAGCCCGTTCCAGGTTACCCTGGCCAACGGTGTTGCAGGAGCAGACCAGCTTGCCCTCCAGTGGATCGACCTTTTTGCTGGCCCGCAGAAGCTGAAGCCGTTTTTCGGATAGTTCGGTGCCGTTGGCGATCAATTCGCGAAATTCGGCAAACTCGTTTTTATCGCCAACGAGTATGGCCCCAACAAGCCTGTCGCCCTGGACAATGCACTTTTTGTAGTAGCGCTTCGATTTGTCGATGAAGACAATCTCTTCGTAATCGCGTCCGGCATTGGCGGGCACGTCCGTCAGGCCCATACTGCACAGATGCAGCCCTTCCATTTTCAGGATGCTGATGGACAGGCTGCCTTTATAGGGCTGCGACACATCGCCCGCAATGAAGCGCGCGGCTGTTTCAGCCTGTTGTTCGGCGGCCAGAGTAATGCCCCACATCTGCCCGTTCCACTGCGCCACTTCGCCAGCGGCAAAAATGTCGGGGTCGGAAGTTTGCAGGTAATCATTTACGACCACGCCCCGGTTGCAGGTCAGCCCGGCTTCGCGGGCGAGTTCGATATTGGGCACGGTGCCAATAGCCATGACCACCACCTGACAGTTGAGCTTTTTGCCCGATTTCAGCTGAATGCCTTCTACTTTATCCGTACCCATGAACGTCTGCACTTCTTCGTTAAAGTAAACGTCGATGCCGCGGTCGAGAAGTTCTAGGTAGAGTAATTCGCTAGCCAAGGGGTCGAGCTGGCGTTCCATAAACCGACCCACCCGCTGGATAACCGTCACCCGAACGTTGATTTGCCGCAGGGATGCTGCCAGTTCAAGGCCCAGTAGGCCACCACCCACAATGACCGTATGAGCCTCCGAGCCATCGGGCGGTTGGTTGAGAAACGGCATCAGCGAATCGGCATCGAGCCGCGACCGCATGTTGAAGATTCCCGGCAAACGAGGAATACCTTTGGGCATAAACGCCCGGCTACCGGTGCCCAGAATAATCTTGTCGTAGGTATGCTCCATGCCGTTGGTATCGACCACAACCTTCGCGTTCCGGTCTATATGGGCAATGCCAACGCCTTTATGAACGATGATGCGGGCCTCTTCGAACTGATCTTCCCGCAGTTTGACAAGCTGCTCCCACGACTGCGCCCCACTGATGTAATCGGGCAGCAAGACACGGTTGTAGAAGGGGTAGATTTCCTTCGAAAAAACATGAAGTTCATCATCAACTGGTGTCAATGGGCTCTCGACACGACCTGATTTCAGGGCGCGATACGCATTGATGAAGCCTAACCCGGCCGAACCAGCGCCGATGATGATAATTTTTTCGACCGGCTTGCTGTATGGCACAACCTCGACTGCCGAAAACTTAAAATCAGGTTCTTTGGAGCGTGGGTCAACCAACGAGTTCGTCAGGTTGTTTGCCCGGTTCAGGTTACTGCCCCCCGACGGCCCTGCCATCACTTTTCCCCAATGCATGGGTAGAAAACACAATCCCGGACGAACATCCTCCGTGAGTTGCGCTTTCACCCGAACCTCCCCCCGGCGTCCCAGGACCTCAACCAATTGCCCCTCGTCAATACCGCGTGCTTTTGCATCGGCCGGGTGGATTTGCAGAAAGGGCTGCGGGATATGCTGATTTAATTTGGCCACACGCCCGGTCTTGGTCATGGTGTGCCACTGGTCGCGGATACGACCAGTGGTTAAGACGAGCGGAAAGTCATGATCCGTTGGTTCAGAGGTATTTTCGTCAGGCACAGCGTGAATCTGCGCCCGGCCATTCGGTGTATAGAATTTGTAATCGGTGAAGAGTCGTTTTGTGCCCGTTTGGTTTTCGCGGTTCCCCAACGGGATTTTTGGTATGTGGTTTTCCTGCCCCTTTTTACTTTTAGGGTAAGGCCATTGGATGGTACGTTTCTCCTTGAGCAAGTCATAACTTACCCCGGTTATATCGACATTCGTACCAGCCGTAAGCTGGGCGTATTCGTCGTAAACAGCCGAGGTATTCGTATAGGCAAATGCGTCGCCATAGCCCATTTTCTGGGCAAATCGCCAGATGATCTCCGAATCAGGTAAGGCTTCACCGGGCGCGTCGAGCACTTTGGGCAAGTATGCAATCCGGCGTTCGGCATTGGTCATCGTTCCCTCTTTTTCGAGCCAGGCCGCTGCGGGTAGTACGACATCAGCAAACTGCACCGTATCGGCCCGGTTCGATACGTCCTGAACCACCACAAACCGGGCGTTTTTCAGGGCGGTTTCGGCAGCATTGACATCCGGCATACTAACCAACGGATTGGTATTGATGATCCAGATGGCCTTTAATTTATCGTCAGCCAGCGCGTCAAACATTTCCGTAGCGGTCAGGCCGGGCTTTGCCGCAATCTTTACCGGGCTGTTCCAGAAGGATTCGACCTCGGCCCGATGACTGGCGTTGGTCACATCGCGGTGGGCGGGCAAGACGTTGGCCAGCCCACCCGTTTCGCGGCCACCCATCGCATTGGGTTGACCCGTGAGCGAGAATGGTCCATTACCGGGCTTACCAATCCGACCGGTAATCAGGTGCAGGTTGATGAGCGACAGGTTTTTGTTCACCCCAATGACTGACTGATTCAGCCCCATTGTCCAGAGTGACAGAAACCCTTTTGAGCGGCCAATCCAGTCAGCCGCCTGCCGGATAGACTGGGCAGAAATACCGCAGATTTCAGCGGCTTCGTCAATACTGCGCTGCATCACCTGCTCGCTGTAGGCGGTAAACCCATCGGCATGATTGGCAATAAACCCAGCGTCGATGTCGCCGTTCTCGATCATTAATCGGCCAATGGCGTTGTTCAACACAATGTCGGTTCCGGGACGAATGGGCAAGTGCAGATCCGACGAACGAGCCGTATCGGTTCGGCGCGGGTCGACACAAATGATTTTAACATGCGGATTCGCGGCTTTGTGAGCCTCAATCCGACGCCACAGGATGGGATGGCACCAGGCGGGGTTGGCCCCCTGCACCAGAAATACGTCGGCCTCTTCGATGTCGTCGTAACAAACCGGCACCGAATCTTCGCCCAGTGACAGCTTATAGCCCACCACCGCCGAACTCATGCAGAGCCGGGAATTGGTATCGATGTTATTGGAGCCGATAAACCCTTTGATGAGTTTGTTGACCAGGTAATATTCTTCCGTGAGGCATTGCCCCGACACATAAAACGCAACCGAATCCGGACCGTATTTCTGAATAAACGTTTTAAATACAGCAGCCGTCCGTTCCAGAGCCGCATCCCAGCTTACCCGTTGCATGGGCATATTGCGATTGAGCCGCATCTGCGGATAAAGCAGCCGGTCCGACTGGTCCATAACGGTATAATGCAGATTCATGCCTTTCGAGCACAGCATGCCCCGATTGGATGGGTGCTGCTTATCGCCCTCAACGGTCAATCGTCCGTTCGGTTCCTGTTTGACTACAATTCCACAGCCAACACCACAATAGCAACAGGTCGTTTGATGAGTCATAAGATTGGTAATGATGAATGCTAAATGATGAATTGTGGTCGATTTGAACTCATCATTTAGCATTCATCATTTTTTAAGCTGTCTGCAATTCGGCTTCAACTGGTTCGACAACGACTGATTTACTGAAATTGACCAGGAACAAAAGGAGCCCCGCAGCCGCTACGGCGCAGCCAATATACAGGAAAGCCTGGCCGTAACTGATTGATTGTGACTTGAACAGGAAGGCCATGAGCATGCCACCTAGGTTGCCCCCGGCACCAACCACGCCAGATATGACACCAACGGCTTTGGGGTTCACGAACGGGACAATGGCGTAGGTACTGCCATTCGACATTTTCAGGAACAGGGCGAAAGTGATCATGGATAGAATCGCCATTGGCAGACTGCCGGCCTGCGCGAACAACATAATACCGACGCCTTCCAGCACCAGCATACCTGCCAGCAAAATACCCTTACCCCGCATACCGTATTTATTCCCAACTTTATCGGCCACAATGCCACCGAGCGCGCGGGCAAAAATGTTCATGCCGCCAAAGAGCATGGCCCAGAAACCGGCTTCGGTTTCAGCCAGTTTAAAATTATCGAAGAAATAAAGGGCAGCCACACCATCAAATGTGATTTCCATCCCGAAGCAGCAGGCATAGGCCAACGCCAGCGCCCACACACGAATATCAGCGCAGGCCGCCCAGAAGCTCACCTTTTCGCCCGTTGCCACGGAGCGCTCAAATTTATCAACATTACCAGCGGGCGTATCTTGAGTGAAGCGGTAATAAATGAACGCCATAATGAGCATCAGCACACCCGGCACGATCATGGCCAGGCGCCATGCTTCGGGTTTGGTGTAACCGAACCCAACAATGGCGGCCATAATGACGGGCATGGCCAGTTGGGTGATGCCACCGCCCAGGTTTCCCCAGCCACCGGCCACAGCATTGGCCGTCCCTTTGATTTTGGGCGCAAACATCATCGACGTATGAAACTGCGTAATCACGAACGACGCGCCAATGACGCCAATGGCCAGGCGAAACAACAGGAACGTGGTGTAATCATGCGCCAGTCCGACGAACATCACCGGCAATGAACCCAACAGGAGCAACGCGGTATAGGTTTTTCGCGGTCCCCAGGTATCGCACAGCCGACCGACGACCAGCCGGGCCAGGATCGTAGCCGATACAGCAGCAATGATGGTATTACCCACCTGCGGTTTGGTCAGGCCCAGATCGGCCCGGATGGCGGGCATCAGCGGAGCCAGTCCGAACCAGCCGAAGAAACAGACAAAGAAAGTGAGCCAGGTGATGTGGAAAGTCCGCATCTGCACACCGCTAAAACGGAAGATGTTTAAAGACTCCAGTGGTTTATTGGCTGATGGATTCATGACAATACGGTTTATACGGTTAGAGATTGACAGGTTGGTTAGGTAGGACTACCGTTTGGTAGCCAGAAAATCAGGGCGGATGTTGATCATCAGGTAGGACCAGGTACCCAGTTTATTTTTCTCGTCCATCGTGCCCTGCTTGGCGTACTCGAGGCTATTGGTGCCTTGCATGATCGAATAGCCGAATTCCAGGCTCGTAAACCGGCTGAGGGCATAGTTGGCCACGAAGTCATATTCCATACCCAGTTTGTTCGACAAAAGCGCACCGACGGGTGCATCCGGCATTTTGTTATACGTTGGTGCGGCCAGGGCGAAATAGTGAATATCGAAGGTGGTCGTTAGGCGGGTTGCTGTGTATTTGAACTTCAGAAATGCATCCTGCAAGCCCCCCGCGGGTGACCCTGTTCCCACGTAGAAGTAGTCCATGTTACCCCAGTGGCGGTGGGGTGTCCCATAAAGCGGATCGAAGCGGCTGGTTTCGCCCGACTGAATCGTTGTGGCGTTGTTTCCCGAAAGAACTTCGTAGCCAGGACCGAAGCTTAACAGCCCTTTCTGAAACATGACATTGCCGCCGTAGTGATACGCTTTTTTTATGCGCAGCCCATCCCGGTCTTTACCGTTCTGCCCATAAGCGAACGCCTGCCACTGCACTTTGCCCAGTTTGGATGCGGCAGTACCTAGTTGTCCAATCAGCATGGCCCCATAGGTTACCCGAGAATTAGTGCCCGCCACATCGTAACGTCTACCATATACGTAACCAGCCGTAGCACTACCCAATGAATCGGACCGGTACTTCTGAAAATCATCTTTAAAGAGCAAAGCCGAGAACTTTGTCTGGCCGGACGATCCAAACTTACGTGTCAGGTAAGCCATCTGAAACGACTTGAATTGTTGGTTCTGGCCATTTGTGCTCAGGGGCGTTGCCAGCACCGGGGCTCCCCCTTTTCCGGCCGTCGGAATGAACCCAGCCGGAATGGCCAGCGTCACATTCTTAGTCGACAGGCCGGATACGGGCACGTTTCCGGGTGTGTAGTTATCGCCTACCGTACCGAACGCATCCGTGTTTTGATTAAAGCCGACGCCAAGGTCGAGGGCCCAGCCCAGGTGCTGCGCTTTTAGCAGAGCGGCATCAAACCGACGTCCCTGCTGGAGCCAGTCGAGGTTACCCAACAGCCGAACATCATCGTAAACCAGCTCCTGACGGCCAATTTTAAGCGACAGGCTTTCGATAGGCCTGAATTTCATGGTCGTGTCGGCCCTGTTTATGAGACTCACGTTGGCCCAGGCTTCGTGAACCATCAGGCGATTGCCATCGGCGTTGTTGATCGTGGCGGCATCCTGCCCCCACACCCGAACGTCCTGAATCGACGTTTGAAACTGAATCCGATCCCATTTGTAACCGAATGTCAGGCGGGTGCGCTGGGATGTAAAGAAAGCTGCGGGCGCATCTTTCGGTGCCAGATTACCCAGCCCGTTTCGGAGTTCGGTTCGCGTACGGAGCTGCCCAACAAGTGAGAATTGAGCGACCCCTGTTGACCGGGTCGCCAGCAACAGCACACAGGCAATGGTCAATCGGTTGATTGTATACTTCATGAGAATAGGCAATCCGATTAAGAAGAAAATGAATGGCAAAGACAATAGCGAGTGGACTTACCCACAGTTGGGTAAGGATGTGTGTAACAGAACGAACGATGGTTCTGAAGGCGGTACGGAGCGGACTGACGGGCTAATGCGCGGCCAGTGGCGGGAAGGTGCCGATTTGCTTTACCTGCTTTTTTTCATTTTCTTTGAAGCGTTTGTGTTTTTCGCATAGACAACCCTGTTTTGGCCGATCCAAAGGTGCCCCCACACCGGATCGGCTTTTTTTGTTTGTGGTTGGTTGTTTGTGGTTCTCTGTCGACAACGACAAACTCATTAACAACAAACCAGTTAGTAGGCCATAGCGAAGTTTCGCATCGATTCCGCCAGATAAGACGGATGCAACGAAACGACTTCACCGATGACCAGCACAGCAGGCGCCCCCACGCCTTGCTCTGCCGCCAACTGGGGTATGTTCCAGACCTGACCAATCACGCACTGCTCATCGGCACGCGTTCCATTCTGCACAATGGCCATGGGCAAATGGCCGCGGCCGGCTTCGCAGAAAATAGCGCATATTTCTTTTACTTTCCGCATACCCATCAATACAACGATAGTTGCCTTTGATTGAGCAGCCAGATACAAGTCTTCCGACAGTTCGCCATTCCGCGTGGTGCCGGTAATGACCCAGAAGCTCTCACTCACTCCCCGGCTCGTTACGGGAATACCCTGCGACGCGGGTGCGGCTATGCTACTCGATACGCCCGGCACAACCTCGCAGTCAATAGCGTACTGCCGTACATACTCGAGCTCCTCGAAGCCACGACCAAACACGTATGGATCGCCCCCTTTGAGTCGAACCACATGGCCATGCTCCTGCGCACACCGAACAATCAGTTCGTTGATTTCTTCCTGCGTAAACGACGCCTGGCCAGCCCGTTTTCCCACATAGATTTTGAGCGCCTGTTCGGGCGCAAACTCCAGTAATGTGTGGTTGGCCAGATCGTCATATAGAACAACATCTGCCTGCCGAAGCGCCCTGATCCCTTTCAAAGTGATCAATTCGCCGTCGCCCGGACCCGCCCCCACGAGTGTTAGCTTTGGCATCATTTGACTTTACCGTTTATACTGGAATAGTACTATTATACTATCAACAAGCAACTTTAACTATGCGCTGTTTCTTGGTCAAAAGTAGAGACGAAATTCTTAAAAACAAGTCTTTTTCGAAAAAATATGTTTCATAATCAACCTCTAGCGGAATAATACGTTAGGATTTACCAAAAACACCTTTTACTTTTGACTAGCCTATTTTGGGAGGAAAAAGGCTATTTTCTAAATATAATACAATAATAAAACGGGGTTTTCACAATGATATAGTTACAATTAACTATGAACACAAACAAAAACAGGCGTGTCGTCGTCATTGGCAATGGCATGGTAGGCTACAAGTTCTGCGAGAAATTAGTAGCCAAAGAAAAAAATGGGTACCAATTTACGATAACGGTTTTTGGGGAAGAACCGCGCGTAGCCTACGACCGGGTTCATTTAAGTGCTTATTTCGATGGCAAAACAGCCGACGATCTGACACTTGCCCCCCAAAGCTGGTATGCCGAAAATGATATTACACTCTACCTCACCGATCCGGTTACAGACATTAACCGGGAGCGAAAAGAGGTCCGTTCACACCACGGCATCGTAGTACCTTATGACTATCTGGTACTGGCCACGGGTTCGGGGGCGTTTGTGCCGTCTGTAGCCGGTGTGGAAAAAGACGGCGTGTTTGTGTATCGAACCATTGAAGACCTCGACCTTATTCAGTCCTACGCGCGCAAAGCCCGGCCTGGATTGGCCCGGCGCGGGGCGGTTTTGGGTGGCGGTTTGTTAGGATTGGAAGCCGCTAAAGCCCTGCTTGACCTGGGCCTGGATGAAGCTCACGTCGTTGAGTTTGCGCCCCGGCTGATGCCCCGTCAGATCGATGATGCCGGATCGGGCATCTTGCAGCATCAACTGGAATCGCTGGGGTTGACGATTCACCTGTCGAAGAGTACACAGGAAATTACCGGCGACGAGGCCATTACGGGGATGCAGTTTGCCGATGGGTCACACATCGAGGTCGACATGCTGGTTATATCCGCCGGTATTCGTCCCCGCGATGAACTCGCCAAAGCGTCGGGTATTGAGACGCACCCGCGCGGGGGCATCCTGGTCGATAACTTCCTGCAAACATCGGACCCATCCATTTTTGCCATTGGCGAATGTGCCGTGGCGCACCATATGATTTATGGTCTGGTAGCGCCCGGCTACGAAATGGCCGAGGTGGTAGCCGCCCGCCTGACGGGTACAGAGAAAGAGTTCAAGCCGTACGACATGTCAACCAAACTGAAGCTGATTGGCACGGACGTAGGCTCCTTTGGCGACCCCTTCGCGTCGGATTGTAAAACGATTGTCTACGAAAACAAAGCGAAGGGCGTTTACAAGCGAGTTAATATATCGGCGGATGGAAAAGAATTGCTGGGCGGTATTCTGGTCGGGGACGCCGACCAGTACAACATGCTGTTGCAAACCTGTAAGAACAAAACCATTCTCCCTCCCGATCCCGAAGACCTGATTCTGGGCTCCAGAGGTGGCGAAGAAGCTGGTGCCGGAGTTATGGGGTTACCCGACGATGCGCTGATCTGCTCCTGCGAAGCGGTAACCAAAGCCATGCTTTGCCATGAAATTGGCGAGAATGGCCATACTACCGTCGATGCGCTCAAGAAAGCGACCAAAGCCTGTACCGGTTGCGGAGGCTGTACGCCCATGGTGAAAGACATCATTCAGGGCGTCATGAAGCAAAAGGGCGTCTACGTTCGGAATATCCTTTGCGAACACTTCGAGTATACACGCCAGGAATTGCTAGATCTGGTCAAAATCAACAGCCTCAAAACGTTCGGTGCCGTACTGGACCATATCGGGAAAGGCGACGGGTGTGAAGTATGCAAACCCGCCGTGGCATCCATTCTGGCAAGTCTGTGGAATGAGAACATTCTGGAAAAAGGACGAGCCACCATTCAGGATTCGAACGACCGGTTTCTGGCCAATATCCAGAAAGGCGGCACTTATTCGGTTGTGCCCCGCATTCCGGGTGGCGAAATCACCCCCGATAAGCTGATTGTGATTGGTCAGGTTGCCAAGAAATATGGCCTCTACACCAAGATTACCGGAGGCCAGCGCATTGACCTTTTCGGGGCTCACGTTGGTGATCTTCCTCTTATCTGGGAAGAACTCATAGCCGCTGGTTTTGAAAGCGGCCACGCGTACGGAAAATCATTGCGCACCGTGAAAAGCTGCGTGGGGAGCACCTGGTGCCGGTATGGTGTGCAGGACTCGGTTTCGTTTGCCATCGAGGTGGAGGAACGGTATAAGGGCGTTCGGTCGCCACACAAACTCAAGTCGGGAGTTTCGGGCTGCGTCCGGGAGTGCGCCGAAGCGCAGAGCAAAGACTTTGGCATCATTGCGACCGAAAAAGGGTGGAATTTATACGTAGGCGGCAACGGGGGCTCCAAGCCCCAGCACGCCCAACTGCTCGCTTCCGATGTCGATAAGGAAACCTGCATTCGCTACATCGACCGGTTTCTGATGTTCTATATCAAAACCGCTGATCCACTCACCCGCACGGCAACCTGGCTGAACAAGATGGAAGGCGGCATGACGTATCTGCGCGCCGTTGTCGTCGATGATGTATTGGGCATTGCCAATGATCTTGAACGCGAAATGCAGCTGCTGGTCGATACGTTCAAGTGCGAATGGAAAGAAGCCGTCGAAAATCCGGCGCTCCGCGCGCGGTTTGCGCACTTCGTCAATGTACCCGAACAGAAAGACCCAACTGTTGCGTTCGAGTCATTACGCGATCAGAAACGGGCTAAAGAGTGGGTTTAGTTGTATCACCTTAAGTAATTGCTATTTCCCTGTTGATAAAGCAGTTACTCAACCAACATCCGAAATAATCATGGAAACAATACCAGTCAATAACCATAAAGTTACCTGGCACGCGGCCTGTGCAACCGATCACATTCCCGAAGATGGCGGAGCCTGTGTGCTGCTCAATGGCCGGCAGATCGCCGTTTTCAATTTCACCCGTCGGGGTGAGTGGTATGCCACGGATAATGAATGTCCGCATCGCCAGCAAATGGCTCTGTCGCGGGGTATGATCGGCAGCCAGGGCGAGGAACCCAAAGTAGCCTGCCCATTCCACAAGAAAACATTCTCGCTTAAAACGGGTGCTTGCCTCAACGATGACGGGTATGAAATAAATACCTTTCCGGTTAAAGCAGTGAATGGGATTGTGTATATTGGGCTGTAAGCGTTGTAACAGGTTTGTAGTTTGTGATTTGTCGTTTGCTGGCCAAACGCTTACGGGCTGAATGAACCACAAACCATAAACTACAAACCGAAAATCGTCAACCGACTTTTCATGACTCAACTCGATCAACAGGTAGCCAGTCGATTAACCCGGTTTTATAGGATAGCCCTCGCTGTCATTGCCGTGCTTTCGCTGAGTGGTTTACTGTTTATCAAACGCACGATCAACACGCACTACAACGACAGTCGGGTCGTGAACGTAGCCGGACGCCAGCGGATGCTAAGCCAGCGGTTGACGAAATTGGCTTTGCTCCGAATCCAGGGCCTTTCCACCGCCGATACCGTTTCAGCCGATTCGCTGCTTCACTCCTGGGGCCAGAGCCATATTCAGCTACGAAATGGGATGCTGCTAATGGAAAAGCAGTATACAGTCCGAAAAAGCCGACAGCTCGATAGCATGTTTACCCGGATCGAACCCCTCTTCCAGTCGATCTACCAGAGTTTTACTCGCATCAACAGCGCCAAAACGACGCCCGACGAGAAAAAAGCAGCTCTTCAAATTATTCTGCAGAGTGAGTTTCCCTTTCTGCAGCAGATGAACGATATTGTCTTTCAGTTCGATACGGAAAGCTTCGATCGGGTTAAACAACTCGAACGAATTGAGTGGTTGCTGACCATCGCTACGCTGCTGACCTTGCTAATTGAAGGCTTATTTATTTTCAGACCCGTGGTCAATCATACCCGGCATGTTATTCGTCGGCTGGCCCGGTCAGAAAAGGCCCTCCAGTTAGCGAACAACCACATGGAAGTTGCCAATCGCGAGTTAGAAGCGACCAATCAAAACCTGGCAGCCTCAAATAAAAAACTCCTGGATACGCAACAGGAATTGGTGCGCACAACGCAGGAAAAATACCAGTTGCAACTGGCCGAAGACACCGTTCGGTCGGCGGCCTTGCTCGAAGGCCAGGAAGAGGAACGCCGACGCTTCGCCCGCGAACTTCACGACGGCATCGGCCAGATGCTGACCGGCCTGAAACTTCACGCCGAGAAGTTGAAGTCGACTTCGTTTACGGATGAAAAACAGCGGCTACGCTTCTCTGAATTATGCGATCTCATTGCCGACACGATTCAAACAACGCGGCAGATTTCGTACAATTTAATGCCATCGACATTGAGTGATTTTGGTTTGGGCTCTACCTTGCAGCTGTTGGCTGAGCAAACGACCCGCTCGACGGGTATACCTATCATCTTCACGGGTCCTATAGATGCCAGGCGACTGAATCCCGCCATGGAAATTGGTTTGTATCGTATTGCGCAGGAAGCTTTGCACAATGCCGTGAAATATGCCGATGCACAACTAATTAAAATTACCTTACAGCAGCAAACGAACAAGCTGGTTTTAACTATTGACGATGATGGAAAGGGGTTCATTATGAAAACGGTACCGACCGATGAAAAACCCCTACCCGCCATCAACGGCCTTGAGAACATGCGCACGCGAACCCGTTTATTGAATGGTGCGCTGACCATTACGTCGAAACCGAAAAAGGGTACGAAAGTTCGGGTAAGCGTCGATTTATCCAATAACCTTAACTAGTCATGTCGATACGAATTCTGATTGCCGATGACCATTCTGTGGTGCGAAAAGGGATTCGGATGCTCCTGGAAGATGAAACCGATGTACAGATCGTGGGCGAAGCCTCTGATGGCGACGAAGCGATCGACCTGCTCGCCAGCATCGATACGGACGTTTTGTTACTGGACATCACCATGCCCCGCATGTCGGGCCTCGATGCGTTGAAAGTTATTTCTCGCCAATACCCTTCCGTTCGGACGTTGATGTTCAGCATGCACAGCAATCCAGATTATATTCTGAAAGCCGTGCAGCACGGGGCCGCTGGTTATCTATTGAAAGACACGGGTCTCGAAGAGATACTTCGGGCGGTTCGTACCGTCGTTAAGGGTGATTTGTATTACCCACCCAATGCCTCCTCGATCATCATCCGATCGTTGATTTTACCGGGTACGAGCCCCCGGCAGGAAGCGCCTGCATCCGGTTCTAAAGCCGGTTTGTCGATCTGGAATCGAATAACCTCACGGGAAGCGCAGGTGTTAACCTGTCTGATCGATGGCATGAGCAGCCCGGCTATAGCGGATCGCTTCGGCATCAGTCCGAATACCGTGGCTAACCAGCGGGCGAGCATCATCCGAAAGGCGGGCGTCAAAAACACGGTCGACCTCATTCGGCTGGCTCTGGAAGAAAAGAACAGGAGTTAGGCAATCCGGCCACCCAGCGGATGGACTATACTTTGATAATTACGTTTTTTCGGTACATCCACCACAAAATTCCGAACCAGATAAGCACAAACGTCAGTGCACCGGCCAGAGAAGCATCTTTCGGATCAGTGAAAGGCGGAGCAATGAACGTTCGGTAGAGGTATTCTTTCGAGCCGATTTCACTTCCATCGGGCTGGGTGATGTGGATGAGATTCATAATTCGCGGAATCAGCCCCGACAGGAAAAATACGGTAATGGCATTGACGCCAAAGGCAACAAATGGCAACACGCCCCGCCGGTAACCCTGCACATCGATCAGCCAATAGCAAAGTGCCAGTCCGAGCATGGCCAGACCACCCGCCAGTAGCACATACGAGCTTGTCCAGAGGGCTTTGTTAATGGGAAACAGGCCATCCCAGATCAGACCGCCCAGGGTCATCAGACAACCAGCCGCAAAAAGCCAGGCAATTTTCTCGGCCACCGGGCGGGTGCTGCGAAGCCACGTTCCGGTCTGGATGCCAATCAGCCCGGTAACAATTGCAGGCAAAGTGCTCAACAACCCTTCGGGATCCCAGACTTTGGCTGGTTTGTAGACGTGGGCAGGCGTGATAATTGTTTTATCGAACCAGGCCGCCAGGTTGGTTGCAGGCTCGAGATTTGCGAAGCCAACGCCCGGTACCGGAACCAGCGTCATCAGCAGCCAGTAGCCAACCAGGAGGCCACAGCCGATGTACACTTGCTGGCGTGGCGTAGTCTTCAGAAAAATAAGTGAGCAAACCAGGTACACCAGCGCAATCCGTTGCAATACCCCAAAAATGCGGACCGTTGTAAGGTCGAATTTCGGGAAGAAATTCAGAAAGAACCCCAATAGAAACAAGGTTGCGCTCCGTCGCACGATTTTACCAATTACGCCCTTTCCGTCTTTCTTTTTGCTATCCAGTGCAAACGTAATCGACACTCCTACGATGAACAGAAAGAACGGAAAAATCAGATCGGTGGGTGTCCAGCCATTCCAGGGCGCGTGTTCCAGGGGCGCATAAATATGCCCCCAGTCACCGGGGTTATTTACCAGCACCATAGCCGCCACCGTCAGCCCCCGAAAGAAGTCGAGGGAGAGCAATCTCATTGTACCTACGGGCTTTAGCCCGTAGGTACTTTCCGCCAGTCCATATTCTTTTGTTTCCATATAAAATCACTTAATCAAAAACGTCCACTCAAATATGTATAGGGCCAATCCTGCCAATCATCTACCAAACCAGCTTTCACCGGATTCTGTAGTGTATAATTTATTATTCGTTTCAATTCAGCTTCATTCCGGACATAGTGGTCATAACTTTCTGCTAGCCAGAAAGAACCTGTACGAGCTAAAAGTCTATTTGCGTTGAACGCCGAATGCCCTTTTATCAAGCCCAGCGTTTGATACAATTGTTGGTAATTATCTGTTGTAATGGTTTCATTAGATTCCAGTCTGTCTAATTGAACGACGGTATCAACCACTAAATGTACATGATTGGGCATAATACAGTAGGCTAATAATTCATATTCCTTGTTGTCTGCCCTCAGAATTCGATTAGCGACTATTGTTGCTATATCGGGTATTTTAAGCCAGTCAGGTCCATGCTGACAGGTATCCAAGATACGGTCAATACGGGCAAAATACCGTTTTTGCTCTTTATAAATTTCATCAGCCAAACCGGTCTCTCTGTGGGAGCTTAATGTCTTAATCGCCCAATCCCTCTCGGCGATCAGTTCACGAACTACGGCAGCGGGAAGGGTCCCTTTTAAACAGAACGTCACAAAAAAAGTAGCCCCTATTGGTTGGATATGGGGTAGATTACGAGCATACTCAGTCTTGATCATTAAGCTACGGCATTAGTCACCTAACCTATTAATTTTCAGAGGAAAATAAAAGTTTATACCTTGATCCACTTATGAACATCGATCTGTAATCAATACATTTTGTACAAGCTAGCTATTCACGGGCTGAAGCCCGTGGGTACAGTTAATAAAGCCCTCAACTAAACACCTTCGCCAGTTTCTTTTCCAGATCTCTTTCCAACACCAGCAGCCCCTCCGTGTTTGAGAGATAAGTTAGAGCCCGGTGGTGGCGCAAATCGAATGGAATGTCGCCAACGGACTGCGTGATTGGAATTACGAGTTTGCCCAGGGTATGCGCAACGCCCGTTTCGTAAAACACATTCGGATTCCGGTCCGTGAAGTCGGTAATTACGGCTCTGGATGTAAAAATCAGGTCGAATACATCCTGAATCAGAATACTGTTATCCCAAATATCATCGGCCCGTTTGCAGTCGATACCCAGCCGGGCGCATACATTCCGAATGGCGGCATAGGTGCCCGAAAATTTACTCTCAAACGGCATCATGACCGACAAGACATTGGGCTCAACGGGTTTGGCCGGAATTCGGAATACGTCGGGGGCAAAGGTGATTACCCGCTCGGGTGCCACATTTTGAACGGTCGAAATGAAATCCGGCACCGTCCGGACAGGGCGGTTCATCGTTGCTTTCTTGGCTTCCACAAAGTGCTCTATCTCGTATAGATTGCTGTTGCTTTCGCTGATTAGTTTGGACAGAACCTGCAGGCTATTCCCCTCATAATCATCATCTTTAAAATCCAGGCTGCGGAGCAACCTGGGATGATCTTCTATCAGCTCAAGGCTATCGGTCAGGTACGCCACTTTGATCCAGTCCGACTTGGTAAAGTAGTCCTGAATGAACTCATGAAGCGCAAAAAGCCGGAGTGTTCTCTGCTTATTCTGTCTTATCATACCGTTGGTCAAAGTTAATTATAATACAACTATTATATATTGATGCAATTATATCTAAAATCTATATTATAATAAACAAGTATTTAATATTTTACGGCTTGTGCCTCGGTCAACGTACAGTGTCACTCATAAAAAATCCCTGTACACACTTACATGTTGTACAGGGATTTTTATGAATGGGTTTCTATATTAAAACCGCCAGCGGACAAACGCTTCCATGGCTTCGTATTCGGCTAATCCGAGTTTGTTGTACAGGCCAGCCGTAGTCCGGTTGCGTTCTTCGGCTCGTTGCCAGAATTCGCGCGAATCGGTGCCCTGGTATACGACACCATCTTTTTGAGACTGGTGTTTGAAAATACCCAACCGTTTTTTCGTCACCTGATCGGGCGACATAGGAACGGCCATTTCAATTTCGTGAATATCCCACTCCGCCCAAGCACCGCGATAAAGCCATACCCAGCAGTCTTTCATAAAATTCTTGTGTTTCAGCCGACGAACCGATTCCAGAATCGCATCCAGACACACTTTGTGGGTTCCGTGTGGATCGGCCAGGTCACCGGCCGCATAAATTTGATGAGGCTTGATCTCTTCGATCAGTGCCATTGTAATTTTAATATCCTCTTCGCTCAGAGGCTTTTTGGCGACGGTGCCGGTTTCGTAGAACGGCATGTTCATAAAATGGGCGTTCTCGACAGGAATACCCACAAACCGACAGGTCGATTTTGCTTCACCCATCCGAATCAACCCTTTCACATAGCGCACCTCGGCGGTGTCCATTTCAGAGTCTTTCTTCTCCCGCAAGGAGGCAGCCGCATCCTGAAATATGCGGGTTGCTTCCGGGCTTTTGATCCCAAATTTGGTATTGAAATCGACAACGTAATCGGCAAACCGAAGGGCTTCATCATCGGCAACGGCAATGTTGCCCGATGTCTGGTAACCAATATGCACCTCGTGTCCCTGATCCCGTAACCGCTGGAAGGTGCCCCCCATCGAGATAATATCATCGTCGGGGTGCGGGCTGAAAATCAGGCAGCGTTTATGAGCAGGCAACGCCCGTTCTGGCCGGTTTGTATCGTCGGCATTGGGTTTGCCACCCGGCCAGCCCGTAATTGTATGTTGAAGTTGATTGAAAACGTCAATGTTGATATCATACGCCTGACCATATTGGGCCAGTAAATCGCTCATCCCGTTGTCGTTATAATCGCGGTCGGTCAGCTTCAGAATGGGCTTACCGAGCGTCAGAGACAAATACGTGACGGCTTTTTTCTTCATCTTATTATCCCACTCCACAGAATCCACCAGCCAGGGTGTTTTCATGCGGGTAAGCTCCGATGCAGCCGCTTCGTCGATAACGAACAAAGCATTTGGATGCGTTTGCAGGTACGAAGCCGGGTTCAGTTCGGTAACCAGCCCTTCGACCGCTCCCCGAATAACGGGCGCTTTCCGCTCCCCCCAGGCCAGCAACACCACACGACGGGCACCCAGAATACTGGATACGCCCATGGTGATCGCCTTACGGGGAGTTTTCGGTAATCCACCAAAATCAACCGATGCCGCAGCGCGGGTCGAGTTGTCGAGCATCATCAACCGTGTGTGCGAATTGATCAGGGAACCCGGCTCGTTGAAGCCAATGTGTCCATTTCCACCAATACCCAGCAGTTGGAAATCCAGCCCACCGGCGGCTTCGATGGCCGCTTCGTATTGCTTGGCAAACTCGCCCACTTTATCCGTCCGGAGTGTACCATCCGGCACGTGATAATTCCCTGCTGGAATATCGACGTGGTCGAACAGTTGCTCCCGCATGAAGCGCCAGTAACTTTGCAGAGAGTCGGGCTCCATTGGGTAGTACTCGTCCAGGTTGAACGAGACAACGTTGCGAAAGCTCAGGCCTTCTTCGCGGTGCATCCGAATCAATTCGGCATAAACCGTTTTAGGCGACGAGCCGGTTGCCAGGCCCAATACACAGGGCTTGCCCTCGCTTTGTTTCTGACGAATCAGATCAGCGATTTCCTGTGCCACTGCCCGCGATGCATCCTTGGCATCAGCGTATATGTGGGTTGGAATTTTTTCATACGTGATGGCCGACTGAATAGGGCCACCGGTGAGTGCTGCGCCCGGCGTTTGACCGTCCGGGTTATCGAGTAATGGAGACTCCGTAATCATGATGCGCTATGCGGAGAAAAGATGAGACAGCACAAAGGTCGAAAAAATTCAGCTAGTTTTCAGTTAAATTTCGATTGGAAACCAATATTACTAAATTTTTTTATTAACTGCTTAGGCCTACCTCCTGTCTTCTTGCCGGGCCATTTTATCCGCAATCGTAGCTGTTTCCAACGAACTTAAGCCGTTCTGCTCCGTAATAAGCCGGTGCGTACCCGGATAATGAATGCCATTAATCTGATCACGGAACATCAGGCGGAGCAATTCACCATATAAATGCTGCTTTTCTTCCCCAAAACCGAAGCGCAGTTCAATTTGCTGATAGGCGTCAAATTCTTTGTGCCGACCGCGAAGGGGTAAGTCTTTTCCACCAATATTGGCCGTTACGTTGAGTTGCGCGCCCGGGAACAGATCCATAAGCGCCCGGGTCGTTTCTTCGTCGGCCACGCAGCGCAGGATCATACGGGTAGGCACCCATTCAAAGAGCGTAATGTCGCCCCGCTCAAATACCAGCCGCATTTCCTGCCGATCCATCCGCCCGGTTTGTGTAAATCCGTGGTAGAAATTGACCAGTTTCCGGCCTGTTACGTCGTCACCGTATTCGACGGTCGCCTGGACCTGGTCTTCGATGTCATTGCTGTTGGGACGCTTGACAATCTGGGCCGACTTCACGGTTCCCTCGCCCAGCCAGCCCGCAAACATGTCGAAAAAGTGAACGCCGTGCTCGATGAAAATACCGCCACTTTTGGTCCGGTCCCAGAACCAGTGCTCGGGCGAAAGGCCTTCGTCACCCGCGTAGTTCTCGAAATATCCGTGCAGGAAATCGCCGAGGAGGTTCTTGTCGATCAGGTGTTTGATCCGGGCAAACATGGGGTTGTAGCGCTGCATCAGGTTCGTTACCATCAACAGCCCTTTTTCTTCAGCCAACGCCAGCATTTCGCGGCCTTGTTCGGGGTTCATGGCCAGCGGCTTTTCGCATATGACATGCTTACCAGCATTAAGTGCCAGCATGGCCTGTTCATAGTGCAAAAAAGGCGGGGTGGCAATATAAATAACATCCACATCGGGATGATTGACGAGTTCTTCGAGGCTTCCTAACTGCTCCGCACCGAATCGTTTAGCGGTTCGAATCGCTTCTTCCCGTTTCGATCCGGCAATGGCCACCAGTTTGGCCTGGGGGTGGTTCGGCGATCCGACTTGTAAAAACTGCTGTACGGCAAACAGGCCAAAGCCGCCCATACCGATAACTCCAATTCCGATTTCGCGTTCGGTTTTCGCGTTTGTTTCCATACCCTTACGTGTTGTATACACCAAAGACAACCGTATGAGCGGGCTTTATGTTGGGAAAGAGTCTTGTCTGAGCCTCATTAGTGGCTACATCAATCGAGCATTCGCGTCCAGTAAATCATGGGTTTGGCCGTTTCGACTGTCTCGTTTCGGTCGGGCCAGACAAACGTACTTTTCAGTGTATCATCGCGTCGATAGCCTCGCTTTGTCCAGAACCCATCAAGTGGCTTATAGCCATCAGGGCGAAGCGGATGGTCGATTGGGCGCTGAACGGCGCAGAAACAAGCCATTGTGTATTGACCAAACTGTCGGGCGTGGGCTTCGCGCTCGTCGAAAAATCGGTTTCCCAATCCCAGACCACGGTAAGCGGGCAACAGGATACTTTCACCGAAATAGAAAATTGTATCCAGATCGTAGCCTGCCGTCAGGAAAGGCGCCTGTACTTCGGCCGTTTCGTCGCCAAGTGGCAAAGCGGTTGTTGCGCCCACCATTCGATCTCCGTCGTAGACGGCAAATAAAAATGAACGCTCGGCGCGGGCGTAGGTTTCCAGATAGCTTTTTTCGTAGTCAACAGATCCCTCGTAGAGATACGGAAAATCGTAAAAGACCGCGATGCGCAACGCAGCCAGCTCGTCGAAAACCGTTCGAAACGCTGGCCCTGTCAGTCGAAGAAACGTGAGGGATGAATCGTTCACCAAATTGCTATTGATTACCTAACACCAGCGACTCCCAAAGCGGCAAGTTATAATACGTGGTGACGCGGGTAATCAACCCATCGGTAACTTCGAGGAACGAACCGGCGGGCAATACGTAGGTTTGTCCGGTAGCGGCTGGCAGATCGCCATCCGTTTTCTTGTACATGCCATTCACGACAAATTCGCAGGCCACCCGGCTGCCGGTTGGTTCGGTCATAATAACCAGATCGGTCAGGGTCTCGTCATAGCAATCATCCATATGCTGAAGAAACTGCCGAAATACTTCTTTGCCGGTGCGCGTAGCGCCTTGATTGCTGTCGTGGCGAACATCGGCATGAAGCAGACTGAGCATCGTCTGCCAATCTTTGCGGTTAAACGCGTTGTAATAAGTCGAAACAGTGTCGCGAGCGGTCATAAGCGGTCTTTTCTAACCAGAAATTGATGGTCAAAGATAACCGGTCAACTAGATTAGACAAAAATCAGATTTCCGTTAATGAGTGCTTTCTGGTAGTTCTGCTGGTCGAACTGATAGAGATAAGGCGACTTATGAGCACCACCCGTCCGCCGTTCATTCAGGCGGGTCAGGATGCTCAGCCCCGTTATTTTCTTGTGGAAATTCCGGGCATCCAGGGGTCGCCCAAGCACGGTTTCATAGAGCCGCTGCAACTCAGGAATGGTAAACTTTTGGGGCATCAGGTTCAGGCCGATAGGTTGCCAGTTCAGTTGAAGCCGAAGGGTTTGCAGCGCTACATCAATGATCTGTCGGTGGTCATACAGCAACGATGGTAAGTCCGATACATCGCACCAAACACATTCGTCCGACAGGAAATCGGCAGTGGGCGTCACTTTCGTATAATCAACCAGCGCATAATAGCCCATCGAAATGGTACGGTCAGGGCAAATACCAAACAACAAGTCGGGCATTTTCTGCCGCCGTAAGGTATCATTCTGGTCATATCGAACAGCGTCGCCAAAAAGATGAAATTGTTGCAGGAATAACTGATTCAGGCCCGTCCGCTCGTGTAGCACCCGCTGGGCCGCAGCATCTACCGACTCGGCCTTGTAGATAAATCCACCGGGCAAGCTCCATTCTTTTGTGTCTTTCCAGCGCAGCAACAGTACTTTAAGCTTTGTATCATGAAACCCAAAAATAACACAGTCAAGCGATACCCCTGAGATGCATTCACTCGCTACTTTTTTGTAATAAGCAATTAGATGTTCGGTATATGTCATGCCTGGCCTTAATTTTCTCTATGTCACTATAACATAATAAAGGAAATCGTGTATAATTACCAGTATTTTTTGGTTTAATCAATCATTTGTTACCTTGTTTCTTATCTTTTGTAGAAACAGCGCTTTGCCTGTACAGGGTGGTTGCTTTTGAAGAACTACTTTATTCGCTCGTTTATGTTGGCTGGATCAGTCAGTCCATGACGCTAGTTTGCCTACCGAACCTACCCTTAGTAGCCCTAAACTGATCTTATAGATATTATCTATGATTATATAAAAACAATTAATAAAAATTATACTAAAGGTTAATGTAAGTTTGACATGTCAAACAATAAAACTCCACCAAAGATGGAAAACATCGAAAGACAGGATACACAAGACCCATCTGTATGGGACGTCAATGATGACAGCCAGGTCAACACTGTTGGCAAGTGCCCTTTTCTAAATGGGGAACTCAACAAAAGCGCTGGTGGTGGCACCAGAAATCGCGACTGGTGGCCAAATCAGCTACGATTGGATATTCTGCGGCAACATTCTTCGCTGTCCGATCCGATGGGCGAGACGTTTAACTATGCCGAAGAATTCAAGACGCTCGATCTGGCGGCCGTAAAGAAAGACATTATTGATCTAATGACCACCTCACAAGACTGGTGGCCAGCCGATTACGGTCATTATGGCCCTTTCTTTATTCGGATGGCCTGGCACAGCGCGGGTACTTACCGCATTGGCGATGGTCGTGGTGGCGCCAGTTCCGGCGCGCAGCGCTTTGCCCCGCTCAACAGCTGGCCCGACAATACCAACCTGGACAAAGCTCGCTTGCTGCTATGGCCAGTCAAACAGAAATACGGCCGGAAACTTTCGTGGGCTGACCTGCTGGTTCTGACTGGCAACTGCGCGCTTGAGTCGATGGGCTTCAAGACGTTCGGCTTCGGTGGTGGACGTGAAGATGTCTGGGAACCGGAAGAAGACATATACTGGGGCTCCGAAACCAAATGGCTGGGCGACGATGTTCGCTATGCCAATCCACATGAGCGTACGCTGGAGCAACCTCTTGGGGCGGCTAATATGGGGCTTATCTACGTAAACCCCGAAGGTCCGGCAGGAAATCCTGATCCTGTTGCCTCAGCGCATGACATTCGTGAAACCTTCGGCCGTATGGCCATGAACGACGAAGAAACCGTCGCTCTCATTGCGGGTGGACATACATTTGGTAAAACCCACGGGGCGGCCGATCCAAGCCAATACGTTAGTTCCGAACCCGCTGGTGCAACCATCGAGGAGCAAAGTCTTGGCTGGAAAAACTCATTCGGTAGCGGTCATGGTGCAGACACCATAACCAGCGGTCTGGAGGTTACCTGGACCACGACCCCAACCCAGTGGAGCAACGACTATTTTGAGCACCTGTTCAACTATGACTGGGAGCTAACCAAGAGCCCGGGCGGAGCCCACCAGTGGCGGCCGAAGGATGGAGCCGGGGCCGGAACCGTGCCCGACGCACACGATCCGTTGAAGCGCCATGCCCCCATGATGCTGACGACCGATCTGGCGTTGAGAGCCGATCCAGCTTACGAAAAAATCTCAAGACGCTTCTACGAGAATCCGGATGAGTTTGCCGATGCTTTCGCCCGCGCGTGGTTTAAGCTGACGCACCGCGATATGGGGCCAATCGAGCGTTATCTGGGTCCGGAAGTACCAACTGAAGAGTTGATCTGGCAGGATCCTGTTCCCGCCGTTACGCATACGCTGGTTAACGACCAGGATATTGCAGCGTTGAAAGCAAACATTCTTGCTTCCGGCCTGACGATTCCTCAGTTGGTATCTACTGCCTGGGCCTCAGCCTCCACCTACCGTAACTCCGACAAACGGGGTGGCACCAATGGTGGTCGTGTCCGTCTGGCACCCCAGAAAGACTGGGAGGTTAACGATCCGGCTCAGTTAGCCACCGTATTAGGTACGCTCACGAGTATTCAGGAAGAAT
Organism: Spirosoma horti; assembly: GCF_054776595.1. Lineage (NCBI taxonomy): Bacteria > Pseudomonadati > Bacteroidota > Cytophagia > Cytophagales > Cytophagaceae > Spirosoma > Spirosoma horti. The sequence goes on along the minus strand of NZ_BAAHBQ010000002.1, from coordinate 178,547 downwards.
TCAACAGTACCCAGTCGGGCGATACCCGAATTTCAATCGCCGATCTGATCGTGCTGGGTGGCTGTGTAGGTGTTGAGCAGGCGGCTAAGAACGCCGGTCACGACGTAACGGTGCCCTTCACCCCAGGACGTACCGATGCCTCGCAGGAGCAAACGGATCTGCAGTCATTTGCTGCGCTGGAACCAGGTGCCGATGGGTTCCGCAACTACCTGAACGCCAGACATAAGTCGGCGGCAGAGGATATGCTGATCGACAAAGCGCAATTGTTAACGTTGACGATCCCTCAATTGACGGTGCTTATTGGCGGTATGCGCGTGCTGAACACGAACTTCGATCACTCGAAGCATGGCGTCTTCACGGATCGTCCCGAAACGCTCACGACTGACTACTTCGTCAACCTGCTCGACATGAGTACGACCTGGCGGGCAACGTCAGATGCGCAGAACATATTTGCGGGTAGCGACCGTAAAACAGGCGAAATCAAATGGACCGGCACGCGTGTCGATCTGATCTTCGGCTCGAATTCGGAACTCCGGGCAATCGCCGAAGTCTACGGATGTGGCGACTCGCAGGAGAAATTCGTGCGTGACTTTATTGCCGCCTGGACCAAGGTGATGAATCTTGGCCGCTTCGATCTGGTAGCTTAGTCTTGCGCTATTAGTCAATACTGAAAGGTGGCCTGAAAACGGGCCACCTTTTTGTGTGATATCCCCGTTCAATTTGCGCCGGATTACCGCACCCGTGATTAACCATCCGTAGGTTTCTGTTTTATCGGTCAAAAAGCTTAATTTTAATGAAACTTTCGGTTCGCTTGTACACCGGCTCATTCCTTATCCATTTCAGGCTATGGCTCTCGTAAAATTGACCATTAATAACCAACTACACACGGTTGATGTAGACCCGGATATGCCCTTGTTGTGGGCCATTCGCGATATGGTCGGCCTGACCGGTACTAAGTTCGGGTGCGGCATTGCCCAATGCGGAGCCTGTACGGTTCACCTCGATGGCGCACCCATCCGCTCCTGCAGCTACCCGGCTTCAGCCGCTGCGGGTCATAAGATTACCACCATCGAAGGGCTATCAAAAAACGCCGACCACCCGGTTCAAAAAGCCTGGATCGAGCACCAGGTCCCGCAATGCGGGTATTGCCAGTCCGGGCAAATTATGTCGGCAGCGGCCTTACTGAAACAAATCCCAAAGCCTACAGATGCCGACATCGACACGGCTATGCAGGGGAATATATGCCGCTGCGGTACGTATGAGCGCATTCGCAAAGCCATTCATTCGGCCTCGGCCGATATGGCGTCGAACCCTAAAATGCCTAAATCAACTCCTAAAATCGGCAAGCGATGAGTCATACACCTACGTCTACCGGAACGGATAACGGTACGAGCCGCCGGAATTTCCTGAAAGCTACGGGACTGGCCGGAGCCGCTTTTGCGTTGGGCTTACCGTCGGCCAACGTCCTCGCCAGTCCCGTCTTAAACCTCAGTGCACTACCTGATTCTGTTGAATTGACGCCCTATATCCTGATCGAGAAATCGGGGCACATCACGATCATGAATCCCCGCCCCGAAATTGGACAGGGAACCTACCAATCTGTTCCAGCGCTCATTGCCGAAGAACTGGAAGTCCCGCTGGACAACGTTACGATTCTGCAAACCGGGGGCGAGAGTAAATACGGCGGCATGTGGTCGCAGGCCGTGGGCGGTAGCGGCTCCATTCGGGGTGGCTATACGCAGATGCGCAAAGTGGGCGCTTCGGCCCGCGAGATGCTTCGGCAAGCAGCCAGCCAGCAGTGGAATGTATCCGTAGACGAGTGCGTTGCCGAAAATGCGACCATTATTCATAAACCGACCGGCAAAAAGCTAACCTATGGCCAGTTAGCCGACGTAGCAGCTAAACTTCCGGTCCCGAAAGAGCCGACGCTGAAAGATCCGAAACAGTTTACGATGCTCGGCAAATCGATGCCCCGGCCCGACGTTCCTCTCAAAGTAGCCGGGAAAGCGACGTTCGGTATAGATGCCAAGGTGCCTGGTATGGTGTATGCTTCCATCGAACGGTGCCCGGTCTTTGGCAGTAAGCTGGTCAGTTTCGATGCTGCTCAATCGCTGAAGGTGAAAGGCGTTCAGAAAGTGGTAAAAGTGGAACGGGTCGTTGGGAAGAATCAGTACGATGGTGTAGCCGTTATTGCAGATACCTACTGGGCTGCCCTCCAGGGTCGCAAAGCCCTGAAGGTAACCTGGGATCATGACAAATACGAGACATTCAACTCCGTCGACTTCGAGAAACAGCTTCGCGAGTTGGCAAAAACGGATGGCGTACAGGGCCATAACGCGGGCGACTTCGATAAGTCATTTGCCGATGCTCCGAACCAACTGGAAGCGTTCTACGAAACCCCGATCGTGAGCCACTCAACCATGGAGCCCATGAATGCCCTGGCGCATTATCAGGCAGGGGATAAAGTGGAGCTTTGGGTGTCCTCGCAGGGGGGCGATTTGGTCAAAGACGAAGTGGCCAAAGTCTTTAAACTTCCGGCCGACAATATAACCGTTCATGTGCTGTTCAACGGGGGCGGCTTTGGCCGACGATTAACGCAGGATTTTGCGACCGAAGCCGTATCGCTGTCCAAAACGATTGGCAAGCCCGTCAAGGTCATCTGGACGCGGGAAGATGACACGCAGCTCGGCCCTTTCCGACCCATGACGTTCTCGGCCATGCGCGGAGCGTTGTCTGCCGATGGGAAAGCCAGTGCGCTTCAGCATAAGGTTATCTCGCCGTCGATCGACGCGACGATGAACCCAACCTACGATAAGACAAAGCCCGATGGAACCATGCTCGAAGGAACCAACGAGCAGAAGTACGAAATCCCGAACCTCAACACGCGCTATGTCCATGCCGATATACACATTCCGCTCACTTACTGGCGGTCGGTGACGAGTTCGACGCTGGCGTTCTCGCACGAGTGTTTTATCGACGAAATGGCCCATAAAGCCGGTCAGGACCCACTGGCGTTCCGGCTGTCGATGCTGACTAAAGAAAGTGATGCCAAACGGGTACTGCTCAAACTGAAAGAGGTTTCGGGTTGGGATAAACCGCTGCCTGCGGGTAAAGGACGGGGAATTGCCCAGTGGGAATTCTTCGCTGGGCTAGCCGGTCAGGTGGTTGAAGTTTCCAAGAACAAGACGGGTGGTATTACGGTTGATAAGGTCTATTGCGTCATCGACCTCGGCACCGTGGTCAATCCCGATACGGTGAAAGCCCAGGTCGAAGGCGCCATTGCCATGGCCCTGACAGCCGCCACCAAAGATGGTATCACATTCGAAAATGGCCGGGCCGTTCAGGCAAATTTCGACGCCAACCGCATGCTTCGCATCAATGAGATGCCCTCGGTCGACGTCCACATTCTGGCAGAAGGTGGTCCAACCATCAAAGGCGTTGGCGAACCGGGCCTGCCGCCTTTGGCTCCTGCTTTAGCAAACGCTGTTTTTGCCGCCACCGGCAAACGCATCCGACGGCTACCATTTGATTTAGAAAAGATATAATGCCTGGTTTTTGGTTTATTATATTCGGCTGGCTGACGCAAGGATATAGTATGCTGGTCTGGTCAGCCAACCGAATACCGTAAACGGCAAACTGATAATCATGAAAGAAATCACCCGTATTGTCGAGGTTTTTGAGCAAATCGACTTCTCCCAACGCAAAGCGGCCCTGGCAACAGTTGTCTGGGTCGAAGGATCGTCGTATCGGCGGCCCGGTGCCCGAATGCTGATCACCGACGATGGCCGCTGGGAAGGCGCCATTAGCGGTGGATGCCTGGAAGGTGATGCGCTTCGGAAAGCCCGACAGGTGATGCTTGACGGTCAACCGATTGTGGTTACTTACGACACAATGGACGACGGAGCGAACAGCTTTGGCGTTGGTCTGGGTTGTAACGGAATCATCGATGTCCTGATTGAGCCCATCGCGCCCGACAGCCCCCAAAATCCCGTTGCTCTGTTGAAGGAATTTACAAGCAAACGGGATGTCCGTGCGCTGGCCACGGTCCTGAAAAGCGACGGGCAGAGTAACTTAACGCCCGGTAACCGGTTTTTGCTTACTCAACAATCCGATGCGTCAGTACCCGAATGGTTGTACAATGATATGAACGACGTATTTAGTACGGGCAAACCTCTGACCCGTACCTATACCGTCTCGTCGGGAAGCGCAGAAGTATTTATCGAGCGGATCGACCCGGGCATCGAGCTGGTCATTTTTGGAGCGGGTTATGACGTTATTCCAGTAGCTAAAATGGCGCGTGAACTCGGCTGGCAGGTAACCGTTACCGACGATTGCATCGCTCATTTATCCCCCAAACGGTTTCCGGTTGCCACCTGCGTGCTGTATGCCGACCGGGAAGCGGTTATCGACAAGTTGACCATTACCAACCGAACAGCGGCTGTGCTGATGTCGCACAACTTCAACTACGACCGGGCTGTACTGGAAAAGCTACTCACAACAGACATACCGTATATTGGTATGCTGGGGCCACGCAAACGATTCGACAAGATGCAGGATGAATTCCGGAAAGACGGCCTGCATTTCAGCGCAGCCTCGCTCGATCGGGTTCATGCGCCCATTGGCCTGGATGTCGGTGCCGAAACGCCGGATGAAATTGCGCTGTCGATCATGGCTGAAATCAAAGCGTTCTTCACGAAGGGATCCGGTGGTTTTCTGAAAGATAAATCAGGTCCTATTCATGAGCGACTCTCGGGCAATTCGGCCAACCACCGTCGGCAGGCGGATCCTGTTGATCTGGACGCTGGTGGCTACAACGCGATCAGCGCAGACGTCATTTAAGCATGACGGTTGCAACAATCATTTTAGCGGCTGGTGGGTCGACCCGGCTTGGGGGGGAGCCTAAACAATTGCTTACCCAAAACGGCAAAACGCTCGTCAGACAGATTACCGAGGCCGCCTTATCGCTAAAAGCGGGTCCTGTGGTCGTCGTGTTGGGCGGGAACGAGGAACGAATCCGGGCAGAACTTACCGATTTGCCTGTCCATGCGCCTGCCAATGGCAACTGGCAGCAAGGCCTGTCGTCCTCCATACAGGTTGGCCTGAATCAGCTGAGCGACGAACCCGTGGATGCCTTTTTGATCGTTCTGACCGACCAACCCTATGTCACGGCGCATCTTCTACGCCAACTGATTACCACGCAACACCATACGGATAGAGGCATCGTTGCCTGCCGTTATGGTGTACTGGGGCATCTGGGTGTTCCGGCGTTGTTCGACATCCGTTATCGATCTGAGTTTATGCAGTTGTCTGGCGATACGGGTGCCCGCAAACTTATTCAGCAATACGCCAATGACTGCAGCGAAGTATTGTTTCCACAAGCGGCCATTGACCTTGACACCTGGCAGGATGTAGACGCCTGGCGCGGGACAGAAGGTAAATTTAAAGCAGAGGACGAACATTCTTGAAGAGCTTATTTCGCTCCGGGCCATACACACCTTGCCCCTTGCGCCCTCCCTTCGTACCTTTGCTCCGAAATGGCACGACTCCTGGCAATTGATTATGGTATGAAGCGCACCGGCATTGCCGTAACGGATCCTTTGCAACTCATTGCGTCGGCGCTGGAAACGGTACCTTCTCACGAAGTGCTGAAGTTTTTAAGAGCCTATGTAGCCCGGGAGCCGGTCGACGCGTTTGTGGTGGGGTTGCCGAAGGGGCTGGATGGTGCCGATACGGATAACACGCCCAGAGTCAGGAAGTTCGTGACCCATTTAGAAAATGCATTGCCCGATATTCCCGTTTACTGGCATGACGAACGATTTACGTCGGTTATGGCTCTTCAGGCAATGATTGCCAACGGTAGCACGAAAAAAGATCGTCGGGTAAAGGGCAACATCGATAAAATCAGTGCGGCTATTATTCTTCAGTCATACATGGAAAGTAGAAAAGAATGATGAATGATAAATGATGAATGATTTTATAGCGTAATCATTTATCATCCATCATCCATGATTCATCATTAAAAATATGATTCTCCCAATTATTGCCTACGGTGACCCCGTTTTACGAAAACGGGCTAAAGATATTGAGCCCGGTAGCCTCGACGTTAAAGCGCTGAGCGACAATATGTTCGAAACGATGTATGCGGCCTCAGGTGTTGGTTTAGCAGCGCCACAGATCGGGCAGAGCATTCGTATGTTTGTGGTAGACGGCGAGCCGCTGAACGAAGACGAGCCAGAAGAAGACGTGGATCAAAGTCTGGTTGGCTTTAAAAAGGTATTTGTTAATCCCGAAATCATCGAGGAAGCAGGCGACGACTGGGGATTCGAAGAAGGATGCCTGAGCATTCCGGGCATTCGGGGCGAAGTGTTTAGGCCCGAAATTATTGTGATTCGCTATTTCGATACCGACTGGAACGAGCACGAGGAGGAATATGAAGGCATGGCCGCCCGGATTATTCAGCACGAATACGACCACCTCGACGGGAAGCTCTTCACCGATTACCTGCCTTCCCTTCGCCGAACGCTCATTAAGAAAAAACTGGCCGACATTTCAAAGGGAAAGACGGATGCCGAATATAAAATGAAGTTCCCAAAATGATGGCGAGTTATAAATGATGAATGTGCCTCTTACCAGCTCGTCATTTGTAACTTATCATTTATAATTTATTATTCCATGCGCATCACCTTTCTCCAGACTACCCTTTACTGGCACGACCCGGTGGCCAATATGGCGATGCTGGAGGAACAGATTTTTACGCTGGCCGCCCCCACAGACTTAATTGTCCTGCCCGAAATGTTCACAACCGGTTTCACTATGGAGGCCCAAGCCGTTGCGGAACCCATGAACCTGACGACTTTTCGCTGGATGAAACAGATGGCGGCTCAAACAGGCGCCGTTGTTACGGGCAGCTATGTGGTGAAGGAAAATGGCCGCTTCTTCAACCGACTTGTGTGGATGCAGCCCGATGGGCAATTTGATACCTACGATAAACGCCATCTGTTTCGCATGGCGGGTGAAGACGCGATTTACACCGCTGGCACTCGCCGGATTATAAAGGAATGGAAAGGCTGGCGCATCTGCCCGCTGGTTTGTTATGACCTCAGGTTTCCTGTCTGGAGCCGCAATACAGCCACGGCCGGTTCGCAGGCTTTCGACTACGATCTATTGCTTTACGTCGCCAACTGGCCATCTGCCCGGCGTACCGCCTGGAATACGTTACTACAAGCGCGCGCCATCGAGAACCTGAGTTATGTCGTGGGTGTCAACCGCGTTGGCGAAGATGGCAACCATCATCCCTATTCCGGCGACTCGGCTGTTATCGACTTCAAAGGTGATGTATTGTTCCGGCAGTCCGATGTTGAACTCGTCCATCAGCATACCTTGTCCCTGGATGAACTGCGGGCGTTCCGGGAAAAATTTCCGGCCAATCTGGACGCCGATTCCTTTACGTTATTTCCATAATACCGCTTCCCATGTATTGTGTTTCAACGGTCTCTGGGAACACTTGGTTGATTAGACGTTAGCATCTTCGAGTAAATCCAGCAGTTCCCGTATGCTACTCAGCGTCGTAAATGACTTTCCGCTTAACTGCTCATCAGCGACCATTTCGTGTGCCCAGGTCGTTTCAAAGGGGATGTGTATGGCCCGGCCACCAATATGCACTACCGGTAACACATCAGATTTTAGTGAATTACCAATCATCAGGAAATCAGCCGGTTGCACCTGATATTTTTGTAAAATACGCTCATACGCCTGTTCATTTTTTTCACTGACGATCTCCACATGTTTAAAGTAATGCCCTAATCCCGACCGGGCAATTTTGCTCTCCTGATCAAAAAGGTCGCCTTTGGTTAGCACCATCAGATCGAACCGTTTAGAGAGCGTTTCCAGCACCTCGTCTACCCCGTCGAGTAGCTCGATGGGAAAGTCCAGTAATTTCCGCCCGACATCAATAATCTGCTGAATTTCTGATCCGACAATGGCCCCCTTGGTTAATTCGATCGCCGTTTCGATCATAGAAAGCATAAAACTCTTCGCACCATAGCCAAAAACGGCCAGGTTTCGAATCTGGCAATCATAAAACTGCTGAGAGAGAACTTCTTCTGAAACATAGGGCGATAGCAGTTCGCACAGCTTCAGCTTCACATCAATGTAGTTTGGTTCGTTGGCCCAAAGGGTATCGTCGGCATCAAACGCAATCAATTTCATGAGCCTGGTGGTAAAATGGTTGGGGCAACAAAGATAAGCAGACAACCAGAATCTTATTTTGTTACCGCTCTTTTGTCCTGATTTGATTTGCGTACCATTTCCGAAATCCGCAATTTGCCCCCCATTCCTAATGTCATTATTTCCGTTAACCCTATGCAATTCACAGAGCAAGATCAGGACCAGATTCTGTTACAGGGCGTTTCACTCGACCAGATTGATCAGCAGATAAAACACTTTGTAGAAGGCTTTCCTTACCTCAATGTCATTAAAGCCGCTACCATTGGCGATGGCATCATTCGTATTGCCGAAGATCAACTGGCAACGCATATTCACCGGTTCGACGAGGCCGCTCACGAACGCGACCTAGTGAAATTCGTTCCGGCTTCGGGAGCCGCTACCCGTATGTTCAAATCCTTATTTTCGGCACTGGATGGCAAATCTGATAAATCAGTCGATGAGGTGTTTGCCCGCCTGACCGACTTCGCCTTCTACGACGACCTCAAAGCCGCGATGGCCGCCGATGGCCATGATCTGAACAAAGCCGTTGCCGAAAATGACAGAGTAACGGTACTGAACTATTTATTGACCGAAGCAGGCCTGGATTATGGCAGTTTGCCGAAAGGATTGCTGAAGTTTCACCGGTATCCCGATGGCCCTCGTACACCCGTAGAGGAGCATTTGGTCGAAGGGGCCGCGTATGCCAATTCGGATGGGTTGGTTAAAATTCACTTCACCGTCTCGCCCGAGCACCGCAGCCGTTTCGAGCATCTTATCGACGAACAAAAAGCCGATTATGAAGCCTGGCTTGGCGTGACGTTCGACGTCACGTTCTCCGAACAGAAAAAATCCACCGACACGATCTCGGTGAATATGGACAATTCGCCTTTCCGCAACGGTGAGTCAGGTTCGTTGCTATTCCGTCCGGCAGGCCATGGTGCCCTGATTGAAAACCTCAACGATATTCAGGCCGACATCGTCTTTATCAAAAACATCGACAATGTCGTTCCCGACCAGATCAAGGAGCCAACCATAACGTACAAGAAAGTGCTGGCATCCGTATTGCTCGATGCCCAGCAGCAGATTGCCCGCCTACAAGGTCTTCTGGAGGGGAGCGATTCAGGAAACATCAGCGACGGTTACCTGACGGAAGCGGACGAGCTTCTACGACGGACGCTCTATACGTTACCACCAGCGGACTTCGATCAGTGGGCCAAAGCCGAGAAACTGGACTATCTCCGTCGGAAATTAGACCGGCCAGTACGCGTTTGTGGCATGGTTAAAAACGTTGGTGAACCGGGCGGGGGGCCGTTCTGGGCCAGAAATCAGGATGGTTCCGTGTCTCTGCAGGTTGTTGAGTCCGCTCAGATTGATTTGACTGACCCAGCGCAGAAAGCCATTTTCGATGAAGCAACGCACTTTAACCCCGTCGATCTGGTGTGCGGCCTTAAAGATCATAATGGTCGCAAATATGACTTGCCCGCTTACCGCGATCCACTCACCGGATTCATTACGGCGAAATCGAAAGACGGAAAAGACTTGAAGGCGCAGGAACTGCCAGGGCTGTGGAACGGCGCTATGGCCGACTGGAACACAATTTTCGTTGAGGTGCCGCTCATTACGTTCAATCCGGTGAAAACGGTGAACGACCTACTGCGGAAAGAACACCAGCCGGAGTAGACATGACAACAAAAAAGCCGTAAGTGGCTGAAGTATAGCGACATTTTGCTGTACATCAGCCACTTACGGCTTTTTAATTAACTATATTTATTAGGCTGACATCCGATTTGACGGCGTGTCAATCAAGTCGGCCGCATTCGTACCGATAGCCACTTCTTTTGTTTCGAGTGAGCCAAGGTTCTGGAACGTGAGCAGCGTTGTATTTTCGTAAACGCCTAAGTTTGCATCCCGAACGCGTTCCATGATTGGCCGCAGCATACAGGTTACTTCGTCGTTGCAATCGTCGCATTTAACATAGAAATTAAACGATACGCAGGGAGTCGGCGCAATAGGCCCATCAATTACCCGTAGCACCTGGGCCAGATTAACCCGGCCCGGATCGACGCGCAACAAATAGCCGCCACCTTTTCCTTTCTGGCTTTGCAGAATCCCGTGATTACGCAGTTCCAAAAGAATTGCCTCTAAGAATTTTTTCGGGATATTTTCTTTCGCCGAGATATAGGAAATCAATACGGGTCCTTTTCCGTACTCTTCAGTCAAAACCTTAAGGGCTTTGATGGCATACTTAGCTTTCTTAGAGATCATTCGTTACGGTGACTAAGGGTGATATGGTGAAATGGTGAGCCTGTCCCTGATATGTAATAGGGGCGTATTATCTGGCAAATTAATAAGTCCCTAATTATCAGCCAAAAAGTTGCCCCTATTCTATAAAGAAAAATGAACAATATACATTTGGTGGTCAGTTCTGCTTATTAACCCGAATTTACTGCCAAACACACACAGTTTGCCTAAAAGTTCATGGACTTACTTGGGTATTAGACGCTAAGTTATAGGATAAGTAACAATTAAATTGGCTAACTACTAGTAGCCAGACAAAAAATCCTATTTACAAAGCAGTTACAGTGTTCAATAGCCTCATATTACTCCATTTGAAAGATATGTATAGTATTCGTTTAATGTAAATAGTTGCGTACTTATTTGTTAAACGGTAGCTTTTTAAACAATAAAAAGAGCCGGAGCAAAGCCCCGGCCCTTTTTGGCGACACCAATATAAAATTTACTGATTAATTTATTTATCGTAGTTAGCGTTCTGGGGATCGAAGTTTGTCCAGCCAGCTAACCAGTTTTCTGTATTGAAAGCTCCCCGATAAGGAGCTGCTGTGAAGAACGAATCAGCCAGTTTTCCGCCCGTTGCCGCGTTGCCAGCAACTAACAGTGGGGAACTCGCCTGTGGCAGGAAGTTAGGAGCCGTCAGATTGAAGTTCTGTGCATTGAGCAACAACGAAGTGATGTCTGTTCCGACAATCTGGTTCTTGCGGGAAGCCAGAGTAAAGTAGGCCTGAGCAGCCGCTGTCGTTACGTCGCCAATACCACGAACAGCCGTAGTTGAGTTAGGCACTTCAGAGTTGCCAAAAACAATTCCCTGTAGTTCCAGACTACCGTCACCAATGTTAGCCAATGTACCGGCGGTTGTTCCTTCCAGACGTAATCCTTCTGGAAAACCAGTAAGTACCGAGTTATAGATACTAATTCTTGTGTTCCGGCGTAAGTGCATAGCAGCCCGGTAAGCACCTGAACCGCCCGCCGTATTGGCACTGCTGGGAACACCTGGATTGAAAGCAAAGGCGCTCATGTTGGCAAAAATGGGAGTCGTTATTGGCAGACCGGCCGTAACGGGTACACCCGGATCGAAATTGTCCGATTCAAACGCTTCAGAACCCGACTGATCGGCCACGTTAGGATCGCGCAGCGCTACACCAAACTGAACCTTGCCACTAAAGCCATAATCGGTATCGAAGTCATCGTCGAATGTGCGGAGAGCAACTAGGTATTTAGCGTTAGCCGTACCACCAAACCATTCGAACGCATCGTCGCCACTGTAGGAAACCTGAATGTGATCGAGGGTTGTACCTGAACCTACCTGATACAGCGTTAATCCGTTGATTTCACTATTCGGTGTCGATGACAACGCAACTCCCGGAAACTCGATCCGAACATACTGCATCGTGCCCGAATTGTCATCCGACACGTTTAGAGTTGCATCGAACGTTCCCCGGATACCACCTTCAAACGCCCGCGACGTACCCTGGTTGGACGGTGCCCGACCAATCAGCACAACGCCACCCCAATCGCCATATTTCCGTGAGCCGGCAGGCTGAGACGATGTAAATATAATTGGCTGTGTAGCCGTTCCTTTGGCCTCTATTCGCGAACCCCGCTCAATAATCAGCGTTCCCGAGTGGTTCTGCGCTTCCGGGTCCTGGCTGGCATTATAGCCGCGAATGATGGTACCCGCTTCAATCGTGAGCACCGCGTTGTTCGTCACATATACATACCCTTTCAGAGCGTAAATGGTATTGGCCGAAAGCGTTCTGCTGGCCGTAATCGAGCTAGGCAGCGTTTCGACAGGCCGGTTAGCCAGTGTAAAGCTTGCCGTCGATGGGCTTTGAACCGTTGCGCCACCTGAGGTAATCGTAATCGGGCCGTTTTGCGCCGTTGCCGGTACAACTACCGTCAACGAAGTAGTAGTAGCCGCTGTAACCTGGGCCGTTGCATTGCCACTGAATACAACCGTGTTGCTGGTTGGTGCAGCATTGAAGCTGGTTCCGGTAATAACGATTGACGCACCTACCGGAGCCTGCGTTGGATTAATGCTCGTAATGGAAAGCGGGTCAATGGTTGGCTCATCGTCGTTCTTACAGGCCGAAATAGTTACGGTCAGGCCAATGGCAAGAAGCAGCAGAGACTGATAACGCTTGATAAATTGCATAAATGGATTTGGTTAAATTGTTATGGTAGTAGTTGAGTATCAATCGGGTTATTAAGGCATTACAATTCGTCGGCCCAGCGTGTACACACCCGTTAGAGTTACATACTGGCCACGGCGGTATTTTAAATAATCCTGGTCGGCATTGGCGCTGCGTGAGGTGACATCCTTACCAATCTTGCGATCTCCGTTAAAGTCCTGTGAGAACCGGAAGGGCGCATTAAAGATGTCCTGAATACCCAGGCGCAATTCAAGCTGCTTGTTAAATGACTTACTGATGTTGAAATCCACCACATGGCGCGGCATTTCATAGGTGGTCGGGTCTTCGATGTTACCCACCAGAAAGATGCGCGGACCCGCTACGTTATATAATACATTATACTGCCAGCCAGAGGTGGGATTAGCGTAGTACAGGCCCAAATTGATCAGGTAAGGCGACTGATTGGCCAAGGACCGATTCCGGTCCGTACTGTTACCAAATCGCTCGATGATGCCGCTGGGTCCCGGTGCTTCAATGACATCGCCTGTTGTTACCCGACTGTTTATGTAGGAAGCATTACCAACAACCTGAAGGTTTTGTAAGAAGGCACTGCTAGAGTTACTAAACCCTTTCCGGAACTCCAGTTCCACACCGTAGTTTCGTGCTGATATTGCATTCGTAAACGTAAATGTGAAGGCTCCCGGAATGGGGATCAGGAACGATTCGATGGGATTGGTAAAGCCTTTGTAAAACCCGGTTATCGAAATCAATTCATTGGGCGTCGGGTAAAACTCATACTTTAGGTCGAAGTTCTGAATGGTGGCCGTTTTTAGGCCGGTATTTCCCTGCACTTCAATCTGCCGGGCGAAATCATAATATCGGAAGGGTGCTAATTCACGTAACTCAGGCCGGTTGACCGTTGATGAGTACGCCATGCGAAGATTTTGCTGCTCAGTAAGTTTATAGGTAAAATTGACAGAGGGCAGCGGGCTGAAGATGTTATTGTCTACCAGCGCTTTGCCGGTGGGCGCATTGGCCAGCCGAAGGGTCTGGTTATAAAACTCGCCCCGGAAACCAAGCGTTAGGTTGGCCCGCGACCCAAAATTGATGTCGCCCGATACATAACCCGCGGCATAGCTTGTCTTGCCATTATAGGAGTCGTTATCGACCGTACCATCCTGTAGGCTAAAGCTTCCTTCCCGACCGGTTACGTTTTCGGGCGCAAATGCCTGACCAACGCCCAAACCGCTGATGTTGTTGATCAATCCTACGCGCTCGTAACCATAGAAACGGGCGGCAAAGTCACGGTTACGACGCTCGCCATACACCCCGGCCCGGATGCGGTTCGGCTCCCGGTCGGTTGGATTACCGAACGTATGTTCGTAATTGCCAATCAAAGATACGACCTGCTCATTCAACTTGGAGTAGAAACGACCCACGTTAAGTGGGTTGGGCTGCACCGGCACATTCAGCCGAAACGGTTCAGGTTGTCCATCAGCCCCCAAAGCACCCTGCGGACGTGTATACTGAGCGCGTTTCCAGTCGGGCTCCCAACGTCCGGAATAACCATAACTGCCAATCCAGTTCACTTTTGTTAGCTGGCTCAGCGAATGCTCGCCCGATACCTGGGAGTTCAGTATACTCCGATTCTCAAAACGCTCCGAGTAGCTTCGCACATCAACACCATCAATTACAAAACTCCCGTTCCGGACAACCGTTTCGGTCGATCCTAACTGATTAAAGAGCGTTTTCCATTCCAGCGTGAAAGTAGGCGAGAAGCGAAACGTCCAGTTATGTAAAACGCCTAACCGAGTAGACCGGGCGTACGTAGCGTCATTATACTCCTGCTGAACGTCATTTGCGGTCGTGTTTTCGTACAGCTTGAGGTTGACGTCAGTAAATTGATTGGTCAGGGCGTAGTTGATACTAGTCAGGTTGCTCACCCGTACGTTTCCCAACTCAAACCGCCGGCCGGTGTTGAACGCAATCCGCACGTCGGGGGCCACATTCACATTGGTCAGTCCCCAATTATTGGGCAACAGCCGGGCGTAGGTAGCCCGCCGAATGGGACTTAAGCTATTGAATTCGCCCGCCTTTTGAGGGAAACTCGTTGGAATCTGCTGTTTTGAATCCCACATTCCCAGCCAGTTAAGGCCACCCCGCTTATGTGACTGTACATTTTGAAAGGTTGTGTTGGCCCGGTAACCTACGGTGACACCTACATCGGTGAAGTTTTGCTCGGGACGGCGCTTCGTATAAATCTTAATAACACCTCCGGCAAAATCGCCAGGCAACTCCGCTGAACCAGATTTATAGACGATCATCCGATCGAGGATATTACTAGGTACGATGTCGAATGAAAAGGATCGGGATTCTACTTCGGTCGAGGGAGCGATGACGTCATTAATCAGCACGTTGTTATATCGGGTGCCCAATCCCCGAATCAGCACAAATCGGTTGTCGACCAGACTAACGCCCGGCACCCGGCGGATGGCCGCAGCCGCATCCCGATCCTGCGATTTCTGAATCTGCATCGCCGAAATGCCAACGGCGATTGGCTTCATTTGCTTGATCTCCGTGATAACAGCGATCTCGGTGTTCGTTGCCTTGTTAGCCCGAACCACCACTTCCTGAAGAGAAGTCCCTTCTTCGTCCAGTTCGGTATCGATGGCCGTTGTGTTGCCCGATTCGACCCGAACGTTTGGAATTTCTCTCGTTTTATAGGAGACGTACGAGATAACGATTTTGTGCGTACCGGCCGGTACGTTGGCGAGGTTGAAGTTCCCTTCGATATCGGTCGTGCTACCTATTTGTGTACCATCAACACGCACGGTACAGCCGATCAGAGATTCTTTTGTTTTTCCGTCTTTGACGGTTCCCCGGACGGTTCCGGTCTGTGCCCATAAGGCCGTAGACAGTAGAGAAAATAGGACAAGTAAAACGTGACGGTTCATTTTTTTAGTTTTGGTATCGCTTTTAGCGCTGCAAAACTACCCGCCCAATGTTACGCCAATGTTACACGAATGTTAACTTTTAATCCGGATTTAATAACACAAACCCCTGACTATCAATTTTGTATTGCCCAGTTATTTCCGTCACATTAAAACCGTCCTGATCTTTTTTAACGACGCTTTTTTTACAAAAAAAAGGCTTTAACAAAATAAAATTTGGCAAAAAGAAGGTATTTATGGATGGCATTCCTCCATTTGTAGGCCATAAAATACTTACTCTACAGTAAACCTAAAGTAGTACAGTTACAGGCTTTTTCAGCTTGAAAACAGGGTTTTAAACGCTCCTAAGGCCTTTAATTACATTTTAACCTCATTGCCGTATATCGTAATATTGGCATAACAGCCCTCATCCGGATAAGCGTGAATTTTGCACTGAAAATCACCAATCTACGAACAGATGAAATTTTTTCGTTCTACATCACTACTTGTACTATTTCTAGTTATCGCTTTTTCCACAGCATGGGCGCAAGTAACCACCAGCGGTCTTAGCGGTCGGATCATCGACACAAAGAAAGAAGCGTTAGTGGGAGCAACCGTACAGGCGACCTATACACCCACCGGCACGAAGTACGCAGCCGTGACGGATGTGGAAGGCCGCTTTCGGATCAATAACATGAATGCCGGTGGCCCTTACGAGATCGTTGTGACCTACGTAAGTTACAAGACCGAGACACAGTCGGGGGTTACCTTACAACTGGGCGAAACGACCAACCTGAACATTACGCTTCAGGACGCCAGTACGCAATTGTCTGAAGTCGTGGTAAAAGGAAGCCGCGAAGGCGAAAAACAGGGCGCTGGCATCAGCGTCAACAGCGAAACCATTCGTCGGTTGCCCACCATCTCCCGCAGCCTGACCGACATGACCCGCCTGTCGCCACAGGTGAATAACAACAACTCCTTCGCCGGAACCAACTTCCGGTACAATAACGTGACCATCGACGGTGCTATTAACAACGACGCCATTGGGTTCAGTCCCTCGCTGGGTGGCTCTACCGGCACATCGGGGCAACCCGGTTCAAGTACCCGCACAAACCCCGTTAGCCTCGATGCTATTCAGGACATTCAGGTAGCCGTGGCTCCATTCGATGTCCGGTTGGGAAACTTCCTGGGTGGGTCGGTCAATGCCGTAACCCGCAGTGGTACGAATGAAGTAACGGGCTCTATATACGGATTTGGCCGGAATGCGTCGCTGACCGGTGCCTGGAACGGTGCGTCGAATGCCAAAGAGAAACTACCCAGCACGTTTCATGAATACCAGACGGGCGTTCGGGTAGGTCTACCGCTGATCAAGAATAAATTATTCTTCTTTACGAACGAAGAAATCACCCGTCGGCAGGATCCCGTCCAGTTTCAGGCGGGGTCGCCCAGCTCGCTCATTAAGGACGTAGCCCTGGCCCAGCAGCTCAGCGATTTCGTTAAAACCAATTACGGCCTCGATGCGGGTGCAGCTGGTGATTACGCCATTTATTCCAACAGTACCAAGTTCTTCAACCGCATTGACTGGAACATCAACGAGAAGAACCAACTGACGATCCGCAACAACACGGTCTTTTCCGAAGCGACAAACCTGGAGCGTGACGCACAGAACTTCCGGTTCGGTAGCATCGACTACAAGCAAACCAACAACCAGAGCAGCACGGTAGCCGAATTGAAAAGTCAGTTCAGCGGGCGGGCGTCCAACAGCCTGATCGTTGGCTATTCGAGTGTGCATGATTACCGCAATACGCTGTCCAATGTCCGCACCTTTCCGCAAGTGGAAATCGGCTACAATGGCGGAACGATTTTCCTGGGCAATGACCGGGAGGCATCGGTATTCAACATGCGCCAGAAGACGTTTGAGCTGACCGATAACTTCACCTTTTATCTGGGCAAAAACACGTTCACGCTGGGTACGCACAACGAGTTCTATACCATTGATTACGGGTTCGTCAATTCGCCGAACGGCCGGATCTCGTACCGTAGCCCGGCTGAATTTCTGGCAAAATTGCCTAACCGCGTACGTGGCTCATATCCATTTTCCGATGCCACCAATAACCTGGATAACCAGTTCAACAACCCATACGCCCATTTCAATGTCAACCTGATGAGTGCCTACTTACAGGATGATATTCAGTTGAGTGACAAGTTGAAAATTTCGCCGGGGGTTCGCTTCGATTATTCAGGATTGCCTAAAAAACCAACGCTTAGTCCGCAGGTGACGGGTTCGGCCGGTGACCCAACCAACATGGGCAATACCTACAGCTTTACGCCCCTGAACAAGATCACGAACAACTTCCTGAACAACGTCCAAATCTCGCCCCGCTTGGGCTTTACGTTTGATGCCAATGGCGACAAAAGCCTGGTTATTCGGGGCGGAACGGGCTTGTTTACGGGCCGGATTCCCTTTGCCTGGCTGGGTTATGCCTTCTATAACAACGGCGTAGGCTATGGCGCGTATGACTTCAATAACAACGCTACGGCCACAACCAAACTAGTGGGTGATCCTCTCGTGCCCAACGGTGGTCTGCTAATCAACAACAATTCGGCCAACGGCGGAGTAACCCGCACGCAAGTCGATCTGATCGACAACAATTTCAAGATGCCGCAGATGTTCCGCAATAACCTGGCCGTCGATTATGTGGTGGGTGGCTATAAATTCACGGTCGAAGGGTTATATACGAAAGTGATTCAGGACTTGAAATTTCAGCAGGTCAATACGAAGGATGTCGTTCGGTACTACAGCTACGACACGCAGCACCAGCAGCCTATTTACGTAGCGACCAATGGGTCTGCCGGGGCGCAGCGCATTGATAACAATTTTGCCAATGCCTACATGCTGTCGAACACGAACAAAGGCTATCGCTACAGCCTGACCGGCCAGATCCAACGCAACTTTCCGTTTGGCTTCGGGTTCTCAACAGCCTACACCTACGGAAAATCATTCGATATCACGAACGGCATTCGGAACTCGATGGAGTCGAACTGGCAGTTGAACCAGTCGTTAACGCCAAACAATCCACAACTGGGCTACTCGAACTTCGATATCCGGCACCGGATCGTGGGTACGGTGAATTACCGCCAGATCTGGAATCCACGGAATGCCACCACCGTCACGCTGTTTTACTCGCTGCAATCGGGAACGCCTTTCTCCTGGGGCTATGTCAACACGACCGTTGATGGAACGGGCCAGGCCAATAGTTTAGCGTACATTCCGCGCGACCTGACCGAAGCGCAAAAGCTATTTCCAACGGGCACGCAGGCCGCTGATTTCATGGCTTTCGTTGAATCGGATTCGTATTTGAAAACACGTAAAGGCACGTTCACGGAACGTAATGCCGGTCGGACACCCTGGAACAACACGATGGATCTCCGCTTCCTGCACGAGTTCAAACTGAAAGGTCGTCAGTCGATTCAGATTAGCTACGACATTATAAACTTCCTGAACTTGCTGGACAAAACGCTGGGCTATTCTTACTTCGCAGCGAACACGTTCAACTCGACAGGCTCTATTGGCCTGACACGGGCGACGAACCCAACGTCGGGCGATCCAACGTTTACCTGGAGTGCGCCATCTGCCCCCTACTCGATTGATCCGCTGGGTTCGCGCTGGCAGATGCAGGTAGGTGCCCGATACACGTTCTAAAATTCAATTCTTATCTCCCTAACGCAAAATGCTCAATTCGTTTACCCCGCCCCTCAAAACCCCTAAATCCCGTGAAGGGGATTTTACTCAAGAGTAAACAAAGTCTCCTTCGGGGGTTTAGGCGTAAAAAGTCCACCAAATACTGACTTTCTACCATTCATATTCATCTCAAAAGAAAAAAGCCAGCGCAACACGCTGGCCTTTCGAACGACACCAATATGATTATAACGGATAGTCTGTTGCAGAAACAAACTGTATCACAAAGTTACCATCCAGCTATTATGCAAACGTTATGGCAGTATTATGGGCAGATTACGTTTAAAGAAACAACTTAATCCAATACGCCATTACGCAAGTTACCTGTATTGTCTTTCCAAAACCCGTTCACAAACGTGTATTTGATCTGCTTTCCTTTCATCAACAGGAACGTCGGAATCTGCTCCAGTTGAAGCGGTTGAGCAGGCATCTCGCCGTCAAGAAGTAGATGCACAGCCTGATTCGGGAAGCTCTCTTTGGCCGCTTGCCGTACCTTAAAGATAACAACTCCATCGCGGTGAAGAGCGGGCAGATCAAGTTTATCCAGATCGGCGGGCGATTCCAGCACATCGGCATGAACATGAGCGGGCACCAGCGTCAGGCCCGTGGCGTCAATTTCGTCGATTCCGTAAAACGTCGACAGATCACCAATGTCTTCAATACGGCTTTTGTACTGAAACTGTTTATTGGTTTTGTCATTGATTTCCTCATAATTCATTCCCACATCGACCGTGACTGGTTTGCCTTCACGTACAACCGTTGCATTACGAATTAAAACGTCGAATAAAGACCGGCCATTCTCCGGGATAGCCTGGTAATCAGCTTTGGATTCCTGCCTGTAGGAGCCATCGGCAATGGCTTTCAGTGCCGACAAAATCGCGACGAAATTGAGCCGTCGAATCGCCATTTTTTCGGGATCATCTTTGTATCCGCCCGATTCGATCAACACCAATGTTGTTCCCCATTTCTGAATATTATCACCAAACGCCCGTGGCTCAAACTCGTCGTCATAGCGCGCAATCTGGCCGGGGATAAGCGGCTGCAATACACGGTTCATCCCCGCAATGAGCTGCATAGACCGCTGCCGAACGTCATTGACGTTACGTTCTTCGTCATAAGCCGTCGCCAGAAACGACATGACGGCCTGTTTCCCCGTTTTGCCGACGCTGTAGCGCGGACTCTGGTCATGCAGGTTAAAGCCAACCAGCGGTTGCAGCGTTTGCTGCATGTGTTTAAGCAATGCTCCCTCCGGCGTTTGCAGCCGAAGGGCATCCCGATTCATATCAATATCCGTAGCCGTCCGGCGCTGGAACCGCTCGGCCCCATCCGGATTGAGCATTGGCAAAAAATAGAGCGTCGTCTTCGACAGAATCGTCTGCCGGAACGCATCGAAGACATCGCCCTGAGCGCTCAGAAAGTTAAAAATATCGAACAACGCCATGGTGGCGGTGGCTTCATCGCCGTGCATCTGGCTCCAGAGCAAAACATTGGTTGTACCCGTTCCCGCTTTAACCTGGTAAATAGCCCGTTTCTCCAACGACTCTCCTACCTGGCTCACCGACAAGGGTTGAGATATGGCCTGTAGCAACGGCACAATGTCGGCATGCTTGAAACGCCGGTGTGTCAGGCTTTTTTCCTTATAGGTTTCGTGTGCGTCATGTAACTGTCGGGCTACATCCTGAGCCTGCAAATGAGTCGAAATCATCAGAATAAAAAATAGAAACAGGAAGAGCTTCCTCATAATTTTTGTCCGAACCAAAGTCCCGTGGCCGCAGCGATCAGGCATAAAATCACATTCAGGCCAATATTGAGCAAGGCAGCCCCAAAACGGCCATTCTGTGCCAGTACAACCGTGTCATTACTAAAGCTTGAGAAAGTACTGAGCCCACCGCAGAAACCCACGCCGATGAGCAGACGGGCTTCCTCACCCGCCGACCGGCCAACGACCCAACTGACAATGGCTCCCAGCACAAAACTGGCCGCTACGTTCACAAGTAGAATAGCCGTAGGAAACGGTGAACTCGTGAATGTGGCCGGTATCAGTCGGCCAAGCGCATAGCGCAGTACGCTTCCCAGACCACCACCGAAAAAAACCAGTACATAGCCGTTCATCAGTAAAGCTCTCATGTTGGCAAACTTACAAAAAACCAGGATGCTGATAGATAGAACCATCTGTAGAATCATAGATGGGCCATTTTTTTCGCTATCATTGTAAAATAGCCCAATCCTATCCCTTCTTGCTTCTGCCTGCTATGGCTCAAAACCAACTTAAAAAATTATTAGGCGTCGGCTTTGGTGTAGCCGTTACCATTGGTGGCACCGTAGGCACGGGCATTCTGCGAAAACCCGGTCCCATTGCACAGGACATCGGTAATCCAACGTTAATTATTGGCGTCTGGCTCGCTGTTGGCCTTTATGCCCTGGCAGGTTCATTGTCTGTCATGGAACTGGGCACCATGCTTCCTAAAGCCGGGGGCTGGTACGTATATGCCCGACGGGCCTTTGGCAATTATGCCGGTTTCATTATTGGAATCAGTAGTTGGCTGGGCAGCGTCTCAGCGATGGCGTTTGGGGCAGCGGTTATGAGTGAATATATTGGCTTATTGTCACCCGCATTGGTAGCCTATCAGCAAATCATGGCCATTGGGATTCTGGTTGCCTTCGTTGCCTTCCACTCGCTGGGTGTACAGTTAGCGAGCCGGGCGCAGGAAGTGATGAGCGTCCTGAAAGCGGTTGGCCTGCTGGCCTTTGTCGTTATCTGCTTCGTAATTACACCCGATCAACCTGTGCCGGTCAGTACCGTCCGGCCACTGGCGGAAGGCGGCCTGTGGGTGGGTATTCTTGCCGCGCTTCAGGCGGTCTTTTATACCTATGACGGCTGGCATACAGCGGCTTACTTCACAGAAGAAGATGTTGATCCCAGCCGGAACTTACCCCGCTCCATGATCCGCGGTGTATTGCTGATTATTGGCATTTACATATTGGTCAATCTGGCCCTCCTATACGTGCTGCCTATGTCGGCTCTTGCCGGATCGAAGTTACCAGCCGCTGACGCCGTTCAGCTTTTGTTCGGACCGGGGAGCGCCAAGGTCGTTACGTTCCTGCTGATGATCTCGATCATGGGCATCATCAATGCGCAGATCATGTTCAATCCGCGTGTGATCTTCGCGATGGGCCGCGACGGTTTGTTCTTTCGATTCGTTACGCACGTCAATACGGGAGGTACGCCAACTTATGCGACCATTCTGACAGCTTCAGCCTCTATCCTGATGATTCTGACTAATACTTATGGCAAGCTCTCCGACATTGCTACGTTTTTCTTCGTGCTTTGCTACGCGTCGTGTTTTGCCGCGCTGATTCGGCTCCGGCATACGGAACCGGACCTTGAGCGCCCCGTTCGGGCGTGGGGATACCCGTTTTCAACCTGGACGCTGCTTGTTGCATCACTGGCTTTTCTTCTGGGCGTCGTCATCGGCGACTTCTCGAGCAGTTTGTATGCGCTGGGTTTCATAGCCGTCAGTTACCCGGTTTATTTACTGATAAAAACCAGATAAATTACTCCAGACTTCGAGTACTAATATTTAAGTCGTGTAATGGCCGCGTAGCGATCCAACTAGGCGTTTGGTTGATCGCTACGCGACTATTAGCAGCTTGAATTCGTTTAATAACGTTTGGTCCAGGAATTTTCGGAATAGCTGCATCCTACATCCGTTCGTGAATCTCCGTCAATAACTCCGCCGTCCGACGACGCATTTCGCTGACGGGCTGGGTGAAGTTGTTATGCATAATGCTGAAATAAAGGAGCTTGTTTCGTTTCGTCAGTACGTAGCCACTCAGGTTATACACGCCCGTCATGGAGCCGGATTTGGCGAAGATATAAGGATTACCCGTCGTTGCCAGGTTTCGCAGTGTTCCCGACTGGCCAGCGGCCGGCAATAACACAAACAGCCGTTTCTGAGGTACTTTAGCGTAAATGCGGCCAAGCAAATCAATTAGTACGTTGGGCGTGAACAGGTTATAGCGGGATAAACCAGAGCCATCGACCCACCTTACCGGGCTTCCTGCCCTGGATGAGTCGTGTAAACGATCGGCTATTCGGCGCAGTTCGGCTGTAGGGTTGAGCTGCGCCGAATGCTGCTCTGCCGAGGCCATAAACAAAACCTGTTCGGCAAACTGATTGTCGCTAACGTGAAGCATTCGCTTATAGAGCGAGTCGGTGGAGGTTCCTCGTATAAGCCGGGCATTGGGAGAAATTGGTAGATTCACAACACCCACCGGCCGATGAAGGGTATCGGCCAGCAGTTGGGCAGCCAATGTTGGCGACCATTTGAACGGCACATCCTGCCGGGTTGATTTCTCGTCTGTCGAACGCACAAACTGGTTCGCGTTTTCAGCCCGGTGTACTCCGCCCATAGCCGTTGCCTTAACCTGTGTGCTATCGGCAAACCGATGCGGCATGGCGGTTCCGTTGGTGAAGCGGACAACGTTGCCATAGATGGGCATGGGCGCCAGCTCCGGTGAGTAGTCATCATTATAATCGTCCCAGGCCCAGCCTGCTCCGAAACGCGGCCCCTCATAATTGGCGGGCGAATAAAACAACCGCTCCGAACGATTTCGCAGAAAAGCCAGCGCCGTGGTATCGGGCAGATCAGGATGCAGAAGCAGCGGGTTTCCCACGCCCCAAAAGATCAGAGAGTCATTTCGAACGGCGTAGCGCAGTACGGGTAGCGAATCACGAAGCGACAGCAGGCCGGCATAGAAACTAAACAGCTTTGTGTTCGACGCTGGCGTAAACGGCTTATCGGCATTGTGTTGAATAAGTGCCCGCCGTTGCGCAGGATCATACACCGCCACGCCCGTAAAATGATCCGTGTACATGGATTCTGTACGTAGTTCACGCGCTATACGACGCGCTGGCGAGCACCCAATCACAAGGAGTACAAACAGAAAAGGTAAGGCTGCTTTCATTGTTGCCTGGACTACCTCGCAACGGCAAACCGTTCCTGAGCAAGCCCTCTAACTTACTTTTTAACGAGTTGCTCACCCGGCAGCAGCCAAACCCCGCGTGCCGATTGGCCGTAGAAACTAGTGCCAAAGGGAATCTCCTGCCGACGTATACGCCCGTTTTTCAAACGCACATGGACAACCGTGGTCTGCGCATCGACGGGCGTGAACGACTGCGGTTGCTGAACGGCAAACAGGCGTAATGGGCCGCGGTTTTCGGTCACAGCCAACTCACAACGGCCTTGCGGATTGGGAAAGCTAACCATGGCTTTGGCATTGCCGGGCACAAAGAAGCCCGACTGAGCGATTGTCAGGGGCAAAAAGCCTCCTTTCCCGTCTCCTCTCAACACCAGCCCGTTCATAGCGTCCATCCGCCCGGCTACCAGGTCGCTGCCATGCTCGTTACCAACCAGCACCGCATCGAGGTTGCCATCGCCGTCGACATCCTGGGCCAGCATACCAAACAGCGGAGCAGTCTGCGCCAGTATGGGCAATGAATGAACCTCGAATTTGCCGTTCCCTTTGTTTTCGATGTAACTGCTCGTCAAATAGTTAGCAGAGAGCTTCAACGCTTGATTGCGTTCGTCCTCAGTCAGTATCTGGCTCATGGTCGCTTCACCAAAGGGGCCATATTTGAGGAATCGACGCTTAATACCGATCATCTGCTTCACCATATCGTCCCACCCGAAATACGGATACTCTTCGTATTGTCCTTTGGCGTTCTTAAAATAAACAGACGGAAAGGCGTCATAAAAGCCATTATTGTCGAAGTCGCCCGCGTAGATACGAACGGGTCGTTCGGCGCTGGCCCGGAACAGCGTATTCTGGCCCATGTTTCCCGCCAGGTAGTCTATATCGCCATCGTTGTCAAAATCGCCGGGGGTCAATGAATTCCAGAAACCTATTTTATCGGTCAGGCCACTGTTATCGAGCGGTTGCAAATGGCCTTTCACGTTTTTCAGCATGGTCAACGGAGCCCATTCGCTGGCCAGCATCAGGTCGACATAGCCGTCGTTATCGTAATCTGTCCAGAGCGCATCACAGGTTAAACCTGCTTTCGTCAAGGCGGGGGCTAGCTGCGCCGTCACATCGGTGAAATGCGGCTTACCTTTTTCACCCGACTTGGCCGAATAGTCATTTCGAAGCAAATAACTCGGTACGCCCATTGGGTATTTATACGGCTCAACGCGTCCACCAATAAATAGATCGAGGTCACCATCTTTATCGAAGTCAGCGGCTTTCACGCACGAGCCATTCACCCGGAAATCAGGCAGCGCGTTCGGATCCAGCGTAAAGTTGCCTTTGCCATCGTTCACATACAGGCGGTGGCGCATGGCCTCGGCCAGTTGCTCGGTCGAAAATTCGGGACTGCCACTGGCTGCGTATAGATCGAGGTCACCGTCTGCATCGGCATCAAAGAGCAACAAGCCTGTATCTTCAGCCAGTTTTGTTGGCAACGATTTCAGAATAAAATGTCCGTTTTTTTGCTGCAAGAGCAGCTCCGTCGAATACTTGGAACTACCGCCCACCACCAGATCGGTCAGGCCATCACCGTTTACGTCGCCGACGGCCAGCGCCGGTCCATATTCAGTGAGTTTGTGCAGAAGCGTTTTTTGCCCGTTAAAATCAATAATATCGGTTTCTTCATGCCGATACGTAACCCCCAGATCGGCGGTCACGTCCTTGACTAACGGGTGGGCTGCCGGGCCATTCTGTACGGCTGGCGCTTGCCGAGCATCAGTCGCTTTGAGCGTGATGGTCTGATCGGCGTTGACACTCGGGAGAATCTGGACCCGGCCACCCGGCCAGGTTACTTTCAGGTTTTTAATGGTTGTGGTTGTGCCTAGGCCAAAATGCGCAATGGGCTCAACACTGGACAGAAACCCCCGATAAGGCGTATGTTCATAAAACTCCTTATGGCCATTGGGCAATTCATATTCGATGGTTGCACCGAGCCCCATCCGATTGGCCCCATCTCCCTGAAACTGAACTCGCAGGTAATGCGCCTTATCGGCTTTTTTATCGACCAGTGTATTGCGGTACACAAAGGCTTCGTCATCAATATTATTGACGATGTAATCGAGATCACCATCGCCGTCGAGGTCGGCATAGGCGGCTCCGTTGGCAAAGTTTGGCTCACTCATGCCCCATAGGTCCGTAACGTTCTCGAAGGCGGGGCCGCCAGCCCGGGCATCGCCCCGGTTACGATAGGCATAATCGCTTACCTTCACTCGGGGCATTTTTTCCGTCAGGCCTTTCCGAAGCTCGTCACTCAGGTAAGTATTTACCGAACTGTAGTAGTTGGTGAAGTCCCGGTCAGTAACATCGCGCGGGAACCCATTGGTAACCAGCAAGTCGCGGTAGCCATCATGGTCAAAATCGGCCAGCAGGGGCGACCAGCTCCACTCGGTTTCGGCAACACCAGCCAGCATACTGATTTCACTAAAAATGGGCACATTGGCGTGCGATGTATCGGAAGGCCGTATCCCGGAAGGCCGTACCCCGGAAGGCCGTACCCCCTGATTAAGTTGCAGTGTGTTGCGGGCATACTGGTGTTCGTAGCCCATACGATCCCATTCTTGGTAAGCAAAATAGCTACTGGGGCCCATCAGGCTCTTTTTCCGGAGGTTATCCTCAGGCAGCATATCCATCACAATGATGTCGGCCAATCCATCGCCATTGATGTCGGCCACATCATTTCCCATAGCCGACGAACTGGTGTGCTTGAATGCTTCGTGAGCCCGGTTCGTGAACGTGCCATCGTGGTTGTTGATGTACAGCACATCACTACTGGCGAAATCATTCGTCACGTAAATATCTTTCCAGCCATCGCGGTTGATGTCGCAGATATTCACGCCAAGGCCGAAGCCTTCCGCCAGCGTACCGGCCTGCATCGTTACGTCCGTAAAAAATGCATGACCCCGTTTTGGATCAAAATCATTCCGGTAAAGTCTGTCCGTATTGGGCGATGTGCCATCATTGACCCGGGTGCGTAGGTTTGTTGGACTTCGTGGATCAGCAATCTGATCGACCAGAACAAACAGGTCCAGATCGCCATCGTTGTCATAATCGAAAAAGGCGGAATGGGTAGAGAAGGTGGTATCGGCAATGCCATAATCAGCAGCCATCTCCCGGAATTTCGGGGCTCCGTCCATATCATTTCCCTGATTGACGTACAGCAGATTCGTGCGCTGGGCCGCTTTTTTATGCAGCGTCGTGGATATATACACGTCCATCTTCCCATCCGCATTCACATCTACGACCGACACGCCCGAACACCAGCGGCCACCACCGGTCACACCAGCTGTCTGGGTAACGTCTTTAAAATGCAGGCTTCCACCACCCGTTTCGGTTTCGTTGATATACAACCGGTTGGACACCTGGTTACCGGCAAAAAAAACATCGGGTTTCTGATCGCCGTTGAAATCACCAACGCCAACGCCCCCCCCATTGTAAATATACTGGTAGTTGAGGATATTGAGTGTATCGCTATCGGTGATGTTATTGGCAAACGTAATTCCTGTTTCGGAAGAATTGAGCCGTTCAAACAGGGGCTTTTCACGGCAGCCAGAGAGTAAGAGCAGAAACACGACGGGCAATAACCAGACGCCGTTTCGATAAGCTAGTTTCATGAAATAGACAGTGCCTCTACGGTGGCAGAATTAGCAGATTATCTTGCAATTTACCCACAAAAACACCCAAATATAGCTCGTTCACTACATTTTTTGTCTTGCTATCCTTAAGGGGTTCGCTGCGAACCTCGAATCATTGTCCGAGATTGACCGGTTTTCTGTTCCTGTTTCGCAGGCGGGCCAGGGCTGGCTGCATGGTATCGCGCTCAACAAAAAGCATGACAGCCAGATATAGCCCGAACAAAGCCGTATGTACGGGCACGGCTACCCATAGATTAGCGATGGGAAACTGCCAGGATACGTAAATCAGAAGTCCCGCACTGAGCAGGTAGCCAACTGCCGACCGGATATGGTAAGGAACAGGATAATATTTTTCGCCCAGCACGTAACACAAAACCATCATAATCAGGCTGGAAACGAAAAAGGCGACCGCACAACCCATATAACCAATCAGGGGAATAAGCAGCAGGTTAAGCCCAATGGTTACGATGGTTCCGATGACGGTGATCAGGGTGCCGTATTTTGTTTTGTCGGTTAATTTGAACCAGAATGAAATGTTGTAGTAGACGCCCAGCAGCAGATTGCCCAGCAGCAGCAGCGGGACAACATTCAGACCGACCCGGTAGGCTTTCGACCGTAAAAACAACTGACCCAGCAAATCCAAATTCAGGCTGACAGCCAGCCAGATCAAGACACAAACGATGATGAACCATTTTGTTACATTAGCCAGCAGCGTTGGGGCATTCTTATCTTCGGCCTGCGAAAAAAAGAAGGGATCGGCGGCAAATTTAAACGATTGGATGGCGAGGGCCATAAAAACTGACAGTTTCAGGCAGTTCCCATAAATACCCAGCACCGCTTCGGCCGATAAGCCCGGATAAAAGCCCGGTGGCAGCAAATGCCGTAAAAACAGCCGGTCGGTTAGCAGATTCAGGACACTGGCCAAGTTGGTCAGCATGATGGGGAAAGCATAGGCAATCAGGACCCGGACCTGTGCGCCATTGAGTTGAAAACGATAGCCAGAAAAGGCGTTCCGGATGATGATAAAATAAAGCGCATTCCCCAGTAAATTAGCCAGAAACGTATAACCCGGCCCAATTTTGGGATCATAGATAAAGTCGGCGATGGGCTGCAAAGCCGTCAGATACTTCCCCTCATAAATATCCTTCGCAATGATTAGGAAGAATATATTGAGCGCCACCACAATTACGATGTTGATAATTCGGGCCCTCACAAACTCACGAACCCGGTTTTCGACCCGCAAACGAGCGAACGGAATGGCGACAATGGCATCAATGGCCACCAACAGGGCCGACCATTGCACAAATCGCTCCTGACCAGGGTAATGAAGCCAGTTCGTGATGGGCGTAGCCAGACTATACAGTAAAATAGAGGAAGATACACTGATGAGGACAACGATGCTTAGCGACTGGTTGAATATGCGGTTCTTTTCGGCGATGGGCTGGTCTTTGGACCGGGCCATGAATCGAAAGAAAGCCGTTTCCAGCCCCAGTGTATAGACAACGAGCAGCACGCCAATCCAGCCATACAGCTCCACATTCGAGGCCATGGCCGATGGCTTTTGAAACGCATACGTCTGAATGGGAACCAGCGCGTAGTTGAGCAAGCGCGCCAGAATCGTACTGATACCATAGAGGGCCGTGTCGCTCGCTAATTTTTTAAACGTACTCATGTAGAGAAGAAATACTTACCCGCTCGGTTTGGCTTTTGTGCTCCGGGCTGACAAAGTTAAGACCTTTGGTTATCTTTGCACTTCCAGTTGACGCAGTTACGTGACTGTTTCGTATAATTGGACAACCCAATAGTCAACAGCCGCAACGCTGTTCCAATCGACCTCATGTCCCTCAAAATCTCCTCCGCGCTGATTTCCGTTTTTTACAAAGACGGTCTCGAACCTTTAGTCCGGCTGTTGAACGAACAGAACGTCAAAATATATTCGACGGGCGGCACTCAGACATTTATCGAGCAACTCGGCATTCCCGTAACGGCCGTCGAAGACCTTACCGGCTATCCATCCATTTTTGGCGGTCGGGTGAAAACCCTGCACCCCGCTGTTATGGGCGGCATTTTGTATCGGCGGGATGTACCCCAGGATTTGGCTCAGGCCGAGCGGCACCAGATTCCACCCATCGATCTGGTGGTCGTTGACCTGTATCCGTTTGAAGAAACAGTCGCATCGGGTGCGTCGGACGACGATATTATCGAAAAGATCGATATTGGTGGTATCTCGCTGATTCGGGCGGCTGCCAAAAATTATAACGATGTACTGATCGTTTCCTCACGCAGCCAATATACCGACGTAGTGACGTTGCTGACCCAGCAAAATGGAACGACCGAACTGAACGACCGGCGGCAATATGCGGGCAAAGCGTTTACCACAACCTCGCAGTATGATACGGCTATTCAGGCCTATTTTGCCGGTGCGCCAAGCCCAAAACCTGATGCTACCGGAACCGTCTATGATTTCAGAACGATGCCTGCCAACCACCTTCGGTATGGCGAGAATCCGCACCAGCAGGCAACGTTCTACGGCGATCTGGAAGCCATGTTCGAAAAATTGCACGGCAAAGAGCTATCGTATAATAACCTGGTAGACGTTGACGCCTGTGTCAGTCTGATCGATGAGTTTGCGGACACGGATGCCAGCGCCTTTGCCATTATCAAACACACGAATGCCTGCGGCATTGCCACCGCACCAACGCCAAAAGAAGCGTATCTGAATGCCCTCGCCTGCGATCCGGTATCGGCTTTTGGTGGCGTCGTTATTACCAACGGACCCGTTGATCTGGAAACGGCCGAAGAGTTGAATAAGCTCTTTATGGAAATCCTGATTGCACCCGACTACGCGCCGGAAGCATTGACGTTGCTAAAGTCAAAGAAAAATCGGATTCTGCTGAAGCGCAATGCCATCAATCTGCCCACCGTTATGTTCAAGACGATCCTGAACGGGGTGTTGGAGCAGGATAAAGACAACCAGACCGAGGCAACCGATCAGTTCAAGGTTGTTACGCAAAAAGCCCCGACCGAGAGTGAAAACCGGGCGCTCGAGTTTGCCTTGAAAGTGTGCAAACATACCAAGTCGAACACCATTGTTCTGGCAAAAGAAGCCGGGCCGTCCTATAGCCAGCTTCTGGCCAGTGGGGTTGGGCAAACGTCCCGTGTCGATGCCTTGCGCCAGGCCATTGACAAAGCGCATTCGTTTGGTTTCGATCTGGCGGGGTCAGTTATGGCGTCGGATGCGTTCTTCCCCTTCCCCGACTGTGTCGAAATAGCGGGTCAGGCAGGCATCACGGCCGTTGTGCAACCCGGCGGCTCTATTCGTGACCAGGACTCGATTGATTATTGCAATCAACACGGACTGGCTATGGTTACGACGGGCGTGCGACATTTCAAACATTAATTTTTTTGTCTGATTGAGCAGGACAATCTGCTCAATCAGACAAAAAGTTCTTCTATGCGACTACTGTACACAATCTGGTGCGCGACTTACTTTGTGGTATTATACCTGTTCCTGTTCCCGATCCAGTTTGTGTTTTTGCAGCGTGAGGCCTGGAAACCGCTTGCTCATAAGATCAACTATATCTGGGGCACCCTTTTTTTTCTTGGGGCAGGCATACCCGTTCGGGTTGAGTACCGATTCAAGCTGGAGCCAAAAGGCGTTTACGTTTTTTGCGCGAATCACTTTTCGTACCTGGACATAGCGGCCATGGGCGTGATCGTCAAGAATTTTTACGCCTTTGTCGGGAAGAGCGACGTAAAAACCATTCCGTTGCTGGGGTATATGTTCGCGAAACTGCACGTACAGGTAGATCGCGACCAGCCAAACAGCCGGGCGTATTCACTGGCGAAATCCATCAGGACGCTGGCTTCCGGACGGAGCATCATGATTTTTCCGGAAGGAGGAATCCGCGCCCCCGAACCGCCCCAGATGGTGCCTTTTAAAGATGGTGCTTTTACTATGGCGATTCAGCAGCAGGTGCCTATTGTGCCGGTTACGCTCTTAAATAATTACGAGATTCTACCCGATAAGAGTCCGATTCGTTTTCACTGGCATCCCCTTCGGGCGGTCATTCACCCGCCCATCGAGACGAAAGGTATGACGCAGGATGACGTGGTACGCCTGAGAGAAGAAACATATAAAATTATTGATTCAGAGCTGATGAGTAATAAAAGAGTAACAGCCTAGTCCTCATGCTCTAACTGCTACGGCGGATTAGCCATTCTCTTTCGCTCTTTCGTTCATTCACTCTTTACTTATGAAAGTAGATCAGGAAACATTACATAAAATTGCCCATCTGTCCCGGCTGGAGGTTAAGCCCGACGAAGAAGCTGCCTTACTGAACAGTCTGAACGGCGTCTTGACCTGGATGGAGCAATTAAATGAAGTAGATACAACAGGTGTCGAGCCACTGACGCACATGTCGGCCGAAACGAACGTGTTGCGCGAGGACGCCGTGGCTAATCATCTCTCCCGTGAGCAGGCCCTCTCGAATGCGCCCCAGCATGATGACCAGTTTTTTGAGGTCCCCAAAGTATTGGAATAGGCGATCCAGAAACCTTGTTTAATTGACCGCCATCCGATAGGTTTTAAGAAACTGACAGTCCGTAAAAGAACCCGACATCACGGATTTTATTCATAAGCTCAGTCAACCGGGCCAACAAACTTCAACCCGATGATGCCGATGGTGATCAGGAGAATGAACAGCAGCTCGCTCCACGACCAGCTCAGTTTCAGCCAAAAAACATCGGCGGCTTTCAGAAACACCAACGTTAGCGCCATCCAGACCGCAAAAGCGGTTGTGGTGGGTATGGTCCGCATGGCAATGGCCAGCAAAATGGTATTGACAATACCAAAAAAGACATAGGCAATCCAGGGCAACAAGATGGGCCAACCCAGGTCCGCGCGATAAAACGTATCCCAGCGCAGGGATTTCAGAGCGTCCCATTGCAGGTATTTAAGTGAATACATCCAGGCCATCTCACAGGCGGCTGCTCCAATCAGATAGATCCAGGAAAGCGCAGTTTGAGTTATCATGGCATCGGCCAGCGGTCAACATACACGCAAAAGAACATGGATCAGCTACGGAAGGCAAGTTACCCAGCCAGGAATGCGATTAAGAAATTGTTGCCATTTCTTACGCCAGTATGGGTTTAACGACTTTTCCGGCTACGTCCGTCAGCCGGAATGGTCGCCCCTGAAACTGGTAGGTCAGCTTGGTATGGTCAAAGCCGAGCAAATGAAGAATAGTGGCCTGGAGGTCGTGAATGTGTACTTTGTCTTTGACCCCGTAATAACCAATATCGTCGGTTTCGCCGAACGAAAATCCTTTTTTAACGCCACCGCCCGCCATCCAGACCGTAAACGCTTCGAGGTGATGGTCGCGCCCCATGAAGGGAAGCACCTGTCCATCGCGGTTTTCCTGCATCGGCGTCCGGCCAAATTCCCCGCCCCAGACAACAAGCGTATCATCCAGTAAACCACGTTGTTTCAAATCCTTCAGCAAGGCCGCAACCGCCTGGTCAGACTCTTTGCATTTATTTTTAAGCCCGATCTCGATGGCCCCATCGGCGCTGGTGCCGTGCGTATCCCATCCCCAATCGAATAGCTGCACAAACCGAACGCCCCGCTCGACCAGCCGACGGGCGAGCAGGCAGTTTCGCGAAAAGGAGCCTTTGTTTGGGTCTACTCCGTAGCTGTCGAGAATGTATTGCGGTTCGCTCTTGATGTCCATGGCATCGGGTACCGACATCTGCATTCGAAACGCCAGTTCATACTGGGCAATACGGGTCAGAATTTCGGGATCCTTCACATCGTCGTATTGCTGCTGATTAATCTTGCTGATGGCGTCGATGGTTTGTTTGCGCACATCGCGGCTCATACCTGCCGGGTCTGACGCATACAACACCGGGTCGCCATCCGTACGGCACTGAACACCCTGATACACCGTTGGCAGAAATCCACTTCCCCAAACGGATTTACCCGCGTCGGGCTGCTTTCCACCCGACGCCAGCACGATATAACCGGGCAGATTGTCATTTTCCGTTCCGAGGCCATACGTCACCCACGAGCCCATACTCGGCCGACCCAGCCGGGCACTGCCCGTGTGCATGAGCAACTGAGCGGGCGCATGGTTGAACTGATCAGTATGCATCGCTTTGAGGAACGAAATATCGTCCACAACGCCCTGCAAATGGGGTAAATAATCAGACACCCACGCCCCCGACTGGCCATATTGGGCAAACTTCCCCTGCGGCCCCAGCATTTTGGGAACACCCCGAATAAAGGCAAACTTTTTCCCCTCCAGTAACGCCTGCGGACAGTCTTTTCCGTTGTATTTGGCCAGTTCGGGTTTATAATCAAATAGCTCCAACTGGCTCGGCGACCCGGCCATATGGATGTAAATGATCCGTTTGGCTTTGGGTAAATATTGAGACGGATGGGGAGCCGTGGCTGGCCCATCGCTCGATAAAGCAGAGCCAACAACGTTGTTTTGGGCATCCTGTTTACCGAAAAACCCGCAACTTCCCAATACCGAGCTTAGGGCCATAGCGCCCAGGCCCGTTGAGCAGGTATGCAGGAAATGACGCCGGGTTTCGCGCTCGGCGGCAGCCTGCTGGAGTTCGTTAAGGAGTTTTTTCATTGTGTTTTAAATAAACATGAACCTACTCTTTCGTAATCACCTCATCCAGATTCAGCATCGTGTTGGCCGTTACAGTCAGGGCAGCCCGTTGGGGCGAAACATCCCTACAGTCTAATAGCTTCTTTGCCTCATCTGGTTTCTGGCGGTAATACTGCTCCGTATTTTGATAGAGCCGGGTAAGTACAATTAGTTTTTTCGGAGACAGATCGCACAACATGATCTGCCGGAAACCAGCCTGTATCTGGCTTACGGGTGATTTCCCGTGCGCCTGCATATAACTGGCCAGCTGCTGGGCAGCTTCTACGTAGACGGGATCATTCAGCGTGACCAGGGCCTGCAACGGCGTGTTGGTCCGCAGCCGACGTAGCTGACAAAACTCCCGACTGGGGCTATCAAACGTCACCATCGACGGGTAGGGAGCTGTCCGTTTCCAGTAGGTGTACAGTGCGCGTCGGTGCAGGTCTTCGCCCGTGCTTTGTTTCCATGATTCACCATCGTAGGGCGACTGCCAAATACCATCCGGCTGAATCGGCATGACGCTCGGCCCATACAGTTTATGGCTCAGCAGGCCACTCACGGCCAGCGCCTGGTCATGAACGGCTTCGGCCGACAACCGGACGCGTGGACCTCTGGCGAGCAATTTATTGAATGGATCTTTGGCGAGTAGCTCCGGCGTAGCCTTTGACTGTTGCTGGTAAGTTGCCGACATCACTATTCGTTTCAACAGTTTCTTAACCTGCCAGTGGTCAGTTTCCATAAACTCGACGGCCAGGTAATCCAGCAACTCCCGATGCGTTGGCGGAATACCCTGCGTACCCATGTCCTCTACCGTTTCGACAATGCCGGTGCCGAACAACTGCTCCCAAAAACGATTCACCGCTACACGCGCCGTCAGCGGATGCTCCCGGCTAACCATCCATTTAGCCAGTCCCAGACGATTTCTGGGTAATTCAGGGTCCATCGCTGGAAAGGATTTGGGAACATCAGGGCTTACCTTTTTCCCCTTTACCATCCAGTTGCCCCGATCAAAAACATGCGTTTCACGTTTTAGATCACCCGTTCCGTCCAGCATAACAGGCGTCTGCTCAACGTCGGCGTTGAGCAGGTCGACGAGCAGTTTGTCCTGTTCACCAAGCGCGTTAAGCGGCTGGCCGGGCATAACCGGCTGAAACGAGACCCACTTGATCATGACCCACTCTTTAGGGGCCTTGGGACTGTTGAGCGATAGATAGAGCGTATGCTTCCCGGTCACCGGTGGCAGTGGAATCATCTGAATGGTATCGTTCCACTGATTGCCCGTTTTAGGAACAGGCAGCGTAGCCAGAATGGCCCCATCGGGCTTATCCTGCCGGATGGTGACAACGGCATCGGGCGCTTTGGTGCCCCAAGCAATGAGCAGTCGTGGCCGCCCCGTCAGGGTTACGTTTTTGATACGAGCCGCCCCTTTGTCCTGGAAACCAAAGTATTTCGCATCCAGCAGAGACGCATTGGCTAACGCATCGAAATCATGCGAATTTAGTTTGGGTTCGACTGTTCGCAGCAGTTGCGTAACCTGCTTAACGCTGGCCTGTGCCTGCTTCGCGTCTGGCGTAGCGCTGGCTAAGTATTGTTGTAGAGCCAGTACCCTAAGCGAGTCGGCAGGTTTATAGAAACGCAGCGTTGGCGTATCACTCGTTACATCCTCGTCGCGGGTGTTGTTAAAAAACGCGAGGTATTTATAATATTCGTCGTGGGTAAACGGATCGTATGGATGACTATGGCACTGAATACAGGCGAAGGTCGTGCCCTGAAACACATCCCACGTGGTATTGACTCGGTCAAGTACGGCCGCTACCCTGAACTCTTCGTCCTGCGTACCGCCTTCATCGTTGGTCATCGTATTTCGGTGAAAGCCCGTTGCGATAAATTGATCGTCGGTCGGATTGGGCAGCAAATCGCCTGCCAGTTGCTCTACGGCGAACTGATCAAACGGCTTATCGGTATTGAAAGCCTTGATCAGCCAATCGCGGTAGCGCCATATTTTCCGGCCGGGGTCGCGTTCATATCCTTTGGTATCGGCATAGCGGGCCAGATCGAGCCACATCCCCGACCATCGTTCGCCGTAGGTGGGTGACTGGAGGAGCCGATCAACCACTTTTTCATAAGCACCCGGCGATCGATCGGCGACAAAAGCCGCGACCTCTTTTTCGGTTGGCGGCAAACCCGTTAAATCGAGCGACACCCGCCGAATCAATGTAGCCCGGTCAGCTTCGGGAGAAGGCTTGAGGCCATCCTGCTTTAGTTTATCCAGAATGAAGTGATCAATTTCATTCTTGGCCCAGTCGGTTTCGTCATTGTCGACCAGCCCTAACCGGCTCCATAACGTACCAATTTTCGGCACATCGGGCCGCTGAACGGTTTGGTAGGCCCAGTGCTCGCCCCATTCAGCCCCCTGATCGATCCATTTACGAAGAAGCTCTATTTCGTCGGGCTTCAAGGCGGGGTGATCGAGCGGCATTCGCTCGTCGGGGTCCGTCAGCGTCAACCGCCGAATCAGTTCGCTCCCATCCGCATCGCCGGGAATAATGGCCAGTTTGCCCGATTTGGCGGGCGCCAGCGCTTCATGTTTGAAAAGCAGGGAGAAACCGGCGGCTTTCTTGACACCACCGTGGCAGGCGATGCAGTTTTTGTTCAGCAGGGGTTTGATCTGGGTATTATAATCCACCCGTTTCTCAAAAAAGCCGAGAAACGATGAAAGCATTAAGGCGACCCCAATGCCAACTGCGCCAAAAAGAATCCACCTGATTTTCATAAAATACAGCTACACAGCGATTCGCTACGTCTAAAAGCAGAAAGGCTGATTTTTGTACTATTAAAAAAACGGCTAGTGCTAATTTTAACGCAAACCAGTCATAAACTGTTCAGTATGAACACCTAACTGGCGCAGGATTTACTTCACCCGGATGTCTACCTGAGCAGTATCGTCTTCCCCATTTGTGACGCCATTGCCGGGCGTAGAATCGGGATCCGGCACACCGGCCGCCACGATCTGAGCCGTGCAAACGCCCCGACCGGTGGCGGTGGCACTAGCCCGAAAACGCAGGGAAATACTACTTCCGGCCGCTAAACTGCTTACCCCACCAACCAGCGCCCCACCCGACAATCCAAAATCATCACCTGCCACGAACGCCTGACCGGCGGGCAGATAGGCTGCTACGCTTAAACCCGTTGCCGATAAACCGCCCATATTGGTCAGCGTAACGGTATAAATAAGTACATTACCCACGCTGGGCGTGCGATTGCTTACCGATATTCTCAGGCTTACATCGGCCTTTGCCGGATCAGGGGTGGGCTGATTACTGCTAACGGTTGGCAGCGGCACCTGATTAGGATTCGGCGAGGTAAACACGGCGGCACTACCCTGGCGCGTACGAAAATCCAGCTGAACGGCATCGTCCTGCCCATCGCCGGTACCGGAATTTGGCTGACTATCGGGATCAATAGTCACTGTCTGCGCCACCTCGGCCGCGTTCCTGTAGGTGCCTAACTGGGTCGGCACGGCAATAAAACTAAGCTTTTGGGTAGCTCCCGAGGCAATGTCAAAGGCGGCACTGGTCAGCACCGTTCCCGAGGCCGACAGGTCGGAAGAGGAGACAAATGCCAGGTTATCGGGTAGACGATTTCGAACAACCACACCTTTGGCCGGGCCCGGTCCAGCGTTCTGAACATACAGGCTGATGGTAACAGGCGTATTCACATCAGGAGCTCTCTGATTGATTCCCATAGCCAGACTTACGTCGGCCTGATTCGAAATCTGAAACAAATTGGACGGTACGGCAGGCAAGGCAGGCGATGTGGACACGACCCGAATTTGAAAACGGCCCCGTTGAAGATCGCTGGGCAGGGTAATCTGAATGGGGCTGGCCGACCCGCTACCCAAAACGCTCTTATACTGGCCCAGTGAATCGAGCAATTGAACCTGCCATTGATTTCCGGCATTGAACGTACCCAGCGTACTGAAGGTAACGGCCAGGGTAGAACCCGGTAAAACATAGGCAGCCAGATTACCCGTTACGGCAAATTGTGTCGGTGTGATGGGCTGGGCATTCTGGAAAAAGGCGTTATTGAGGCTGTTGTTCCAGTTACGCGCATACCGCGACAGGCCCATATCCACCGGAATGGGCTTGTTATTCAGGTAATATTGCGGATGGGGCGATGGTCGCGATACATTCCGAAAGTGAACATCGACGTTCCCTGCGTTCCGGTTTTGAATGGTGTCATTGTACGGCCCCTGAAACACATTAAATCCTGACGTAGCGATCACATTTTCCTGTTGGGTGACTACCTCTGGCGTTGTCTTTGTTCCATTAAATGACGCCCGGGCGACCATCCAGGGCACATTTTGGCCCCCAAAATCCTGACGGGTTTTCTGAATAACATCCCGAAGCCGATCGGCATAGGTTGGAATATCACTACTGGCCACATCACCCTCCGCTTCGCCCTGCTGCCAGAGGATGGCCCGCACGCCCGATACCGAACCATAATACCGAAGTACGTTTTTCAGGTTAGTGTAGGGCTGCAGATTCTCCCAGTTTCCTGCTGTGCAGTAATATGCATTACAGGTCGGAATACCGTTTGCCGTTTTCTGCCAGTTATCGATGGTGGACCCATCCCAACCAGCCACGAAGAAAGCCACTGGCACGTTGTACCGATTCACAATGTAGTCGCCCAGTTCGCCCCATGCCCACGAACTCTCGGCCATCGGGAATATGCGTCGGGTAGCGGTCAATGCCTTGAATCGCGGTACTGGCGAGGGATCACCGGAAGAAAGCAACGCTGGTGCTGCCGGAGGTTGTGGATAATAATGGTTGATGGAATCGATGGCGTTGACGCGGTCGGTATTGGTTCCCAGATCGTTGTCGCCAATGCCCAGCCCGCGTGAGTTCGATTGACCAGCCGTAACGAACACTTCGCCAATACCAACCGGCTGAACACTTACCTGCTCCCGCACGGTATTGCCAGCGATAGTGCGCACGTTGAGGGTATACCAGCCACCAGCGCCCGTAACATAGCCCAGAAAAAGATTGTTAGCAGGATTTGTCTGTATCGTTTGCCACCCAGTAGCCACCCCTTGACCAGCCACAGCGGGAGTTAGCTGGGCTTCTACCCGATCCACTGAACCCGTAAAGCGCCCTGACAGATAAATCCGGCCGTTTCCATCGATCCCGCGCTGCACCACAAGGCGCGCCATCGGATGAGAAATCTGAAGTTGAGCAAAAGCAAAAACCGGCCCTAAAAGCAAAAAAAAGGCCCACGTGACAACCCTTGACATGAACGGTGGAAATAGTAACTCCGCGAAAATACTGGAAAGTTAGTTATCCTTGTTTGACTAGGGGTAAGGGAGGCTTCTTTTATATATAAAAAGTATCTTTTTTTAACAAAATAGCTGCGATTTGCGCTTTTTATGCTGTTTTGTGCTGGCAGGTTCTTAAATCTGCCAAACTAGGTTCCTCAAAACCTATTGAAACATCTCACAATAGGTTTTGAGGAACCTGTGAAGGCGGTTACTTATAACCGCCTTCACAGGGCAGACAGCACAAACGTAAAGGCGGATGTTGCCACCCGCCTTTGCGATACGTATCAATTGATTTGTCAGACTTTACCGACTAAATACTGCGCGGTAAAATTACCGTCGGTTAGCTTCACCATCTCCTCGGGAGTACCCGTAAAGGTAACATAGCCTCCCGTTTCGCCCCCTTCAGGACCGAGGTCAATGATGTGATCGGCGTTTTTGATGACTTCCATGTTGTGTTCGATGATGATCACCGAATCTCCCTGGTCAACGAGGGCGTTGATGGCCGAGAGCAGTTTACGAATGTCATGGAAATGCAGGCCGGTGGTCGGTTCGTCAAAAATAAACAGGGTACTACCCTTGTTTGGGTTGCCTTTACCCAGAAACGACGCCAACTTGACGCGTTGCGCTTCGCCCCCCGACAGGGTATTGGCGGATTGACCTAGCCCGATATACCCTAACCCTACATCCTGCAAAGGTTGGAGTTTATCGGCCATTTTATTGTCTACTTTCCGAAAGAAGCTAATGGCTTCATCGACGGTCATATCCAGAATGTCGGATATGTTTTTATCCTGCAGCGTAACTTCCAGCACTTCCTGTTTGAATCGTTTACCTCCGCATCCCTCGCATTTGAGGTAGATATCGGCCATAAACTGCATCTCAATTTTCACCTCACCTTCACCCTGACATACTTCGCAACGGCCGCCATCCACGTTAAAGGAGAAATGACTTGGTTTATAGCCCCGTGATTTCGACACTGGCTGATCGGCCATTACCTGCCGGAGATAGTCATAGGCTTTGATATAGGTAACGGGATTGGAGCGGCTCGATTTGCCAATTGGGTTCTGGTCGATCATCTCAACGGCCGAAATACGGTCGAGTGAGCCGCTTAAACCATCGAATTTACCTGCTTCTTCGGTGCCTTCGCCCCGTTGCCGCATAAGCGCCGGATACAGCACTTTACGGATCAGCGTGCTCTTGCCCGAACCCGAAACACCCGTTACAACCGTAAGCGTATTGAGCGGAAACCGCACATCTACCCCTTTCAGGTTATTTTCACGGGCTCCTTTCAGGTCAATGAAGTTGGTCGCCTTACGTCGAAACGAGGGTACTGGAACGGTTTCACGTCCCGTGAGGAAGTCGATCGTATGTGAGGGGCGAGTCGTTTCTGACGCGTCAACAACCTCCCGTTCCTCGTTGCTCGCTCCCAATTTCTTAATTTCGTCCCACGTTCCCTGAAACACCAGATGACCACCCAAAGAACCAGCGTCGGGACCAATGTCGATGAGTTGGTCGGCGGCCCGCATCACCTCTTCCTCGTGTTCGACCACAATAACGGTGTTGCCCATATCGCGCAGCGATTCGAGTACACTCACCAGCCGTTGGGTGTCGCGCGGGTGCAGGCCAATGCTTGGCTCGTCCAGAATATACATCGAACCCACCAGCGCCGAGCCCAGCGAAGTAGCCAGTTTAATGCGCTGATATTCACCGCCCGACAAGGTATTGGTCAGGCGATTGAGCGTCAGATAGCCAAGTCCCACCCGCTCCATATAGTCCAGTCGGTTACGAATCTCGATCAGAATCCGGTTGGCGATTTTCTGCTGATGTTCGGGCAATTCCAGATCGTGGAAGAAGGTTGTCACCTGCGTAAGGGGCATCAGTACGAGATCCGTAATGGATTTGCCAGCGATCTTTACATAACCGGCATCTTTACGCAGCCGCGAGCCCCGGCATTCAGGACAGGTTGTTTTACCCCGATACCGGGACAGCATAACGCGGTACTGAACCTTGAAAGTCTGGCTTTCCACAAAGTCGAAGAAGGCGTTGATTCCCTCGAAGTACTTGTTACCCGTCCAGAGCAGTTCCTGCTCGGCAGGGGTCAGGTCTTTATAAGGCCGATGGATGGGAAAGTCGAATCGAATGCCGTTTTTGAGCAGTGGTTTTAGAAACTCTTCACTCATTTTTTCACTGCGCCAGGGCGCAATGGCCCCTTCGAATACCGATAGATTTTTGTCGGGAATGACTAGATCGGGATCAATACCCAGCACTTTCCCAAATCCATCGCACCGGCGACAGGCTCCATAAGGGTTGTTGAACGTAAACAGGTTTACGCTCGGCTCCTCGAACACAATGCCGTCGAGTTCAAATTTGTCGGAGAAAATCCGGGATTCTTTGCCAACGACATCCACGCGACAGGTTCCATCGCCCTCGTTGAAGGCCGTTTGCACCGAGTCGGAAAAACGATACTGGTTATCCTCATCGGGATTGCCCTTATCGTCGTAAAGCACCGTGCCGCGGTCGACCAGAATTTCCAATGATGTATACGGTTCCGGTACGCTCGCTTCGTCGCCAGTCAATACATCTTCAATCTGCATGATCTGCCGACCCGCCGGACCGCCCTCGGCCACAATACGTGTATAGCCCTTCTGAAGCAGGATGTTCAGCTCGTAGGCCAGCGTTCTATCGTCCCGAACGCGCAGGGGAGCCATGACCATAACCCGCTGCCCAGCCTCGAAGCCGTACATAAAATTAACGACATCCGTAACGGTGTCTTTCTTGACCTCGTGGCCCGAGATCGGCGAATACGTGATACCGGCCCGGCCAAAGAGAAGCTTTAAGTAATCGTAAATTTCGGTGGAGGTGCCAACGGTTGAACGAGGGTTGCGGGTCGACACTTTCTGCTCAATGGCAATAGCAGGCGACACGCCCTTAATATATTCAACTTCAGGCTTTTCCATACGCCCCAGAAACTGACGGGCATAGCTACTCAGGCTTTCGACATACATGCGCTGGCCCTCGGCAAATAAGGTATCAAAAGCCAGCGACGATTTGCCCGAACCCGACAGGCCGGTCAGGACAACTAACTTGTTACGGGGTATGGCAACATCAATTCCTTTTAGATTGTGTACTTTCGCCCCTTTGATAATAATAAACTGTTTGGGGTCGAGATAATCAACGGAACGCTGTGGTCCGGCGGTCCGGCGTTCGGTCTCCGTAGTCTGAGTCATTCTAAGTTAATGAGGGTAAACTCTATCTAGATTTTAACGGTTTATTTCGGGATATGGTTTCTCTTAAACCTTATTGGTTTTTGAAACAGACGAGGTTTTGCAACGGGATCAGGCAAATACCCGTATTAGCTACTATACGAGATGGATTTTGCGCAGGAAGACCTTATTCGGCTGAGTATTTCGCTGGTTATTGGCGGCCTGATTGGGGCCGAACGCGAGTATCATGGCAAATCGGCCGGGTTGCGAACCATGATCATGATTTGCGTCGGGTCTGCTCTGTTCACCATGATCTCGGGCCGTATTGGCGGCTCTGGCGACCGAATTGCAGCCAACATTGTCAATGGCATCGGTTTCCTGGGCGCGGGCATTATCTTTCGCGAAAATAACAGTGTAAAGGGCCTGACGACAGCCGCTACCGTCTGGGCCGTCTCGGCTCTGGGCATGTGTGTCGGAGCAGGCCACTACGATATTGC
The DNA here is from genome assembly GCF_054776595.1 of Spirosoma horti. Classification (NCBI taxonomy): domain Bacteria; kingdom Pseudomonadati; phylum Bacteroidota; class Cytophagia; order Cytophagales; family Cytophagaceae; genus Spirosoma; species Spirosoma horti. Next base: position 134,916 of record NZ_BAAHBQ010000002.1, on the reverse strand, counting down.
GCTGGTTGGTTTTGTCTTTATTCTGGGGTCATTACTTTTGCTGGTCAACTTGGCAAGCCGGATTCAGAAATTGAACCAAATTCGTGATTATAAAATTGTAACAGCGTTTCATAATAAGACGTTAAAACAGTACGAAGACCTTTTCGAAGAATTTAGCTTAAAATCGACCCGAAATCAGCAACAACGTATTGGCACAGAAATCATCGGTCACTGGCGGGTTAGCGGGTCCGAACAAAACCATGAAAAGTGCATTAAACGTTTGTTGAGAGACCCCGAGGTAAAAGAATTCACCTTTTGATTTCGTTACTGTATAAGCGTTATTTCCTGAATAAAATACCATGAATTATCTCCAGAAATTACTGTTTATCACGCTTTTATTAAGTAGTAGTATTGCCTTCGGGCAACTTACCGAAGACCCGGACGACCGAAAGGATCAGGGCAAGGACCCTCTCCGTACCCAAACGCCGGAAGGGCGCCCGTTGCCTTTTGGCCAGCGACTTCGGTTTGGCGGTGGCATTAACGGCTTCCGGTTCGGCAATCCTTTTAGCCTGGGTATTTCGCCGGTCATTGCCTACCAGGCTACTGAACGAATGATCGTTGGTATTGGTGGTAATTACACCTATACTCGCTATAAGCCCGGTATTTTGTATGCGAACCAGGGTGTGACAATTAATCAGTATGGATTCAGAGGGTTTCTCATGTATGAATTTATACCGAGCATACTGCCGAACCTCTATTTACATGGCGAGCTACAAACTAATACTTACCAGCAAAAAATAGATCAGGTTGCAGGAGCTTATACCGGAACTATTGCCGCTCCGTTAGTCGGTATAACCTACATGCAACCGATAAGCCGGCGTTTTGGCGTCAACCTAACGGCTCTTTACAACCTCAACTACAAGCCTAACGACCCTATTTCGTATCAGGTTTATGGCGGTACTCCGTTTGTGCTTCGGCTTTCCTTCTTTTAAAACGCACCCTATTTTCAAACAAAAAGGCGTTTCCGGTTCGGAAACGCCTTTTTGTTTGCTGGTTGATGGCCTATTTGACTTTTTCCCAGATCAGATCGGCAATGCGCTGCATACCGGTATCATTTGGGTGGGCGGCTACGCCAGGATTTGCGTATTGACTGGCAAAATACTGACCCTGGCCAACCAGGCAGGAGAGATCAACCAGCGCATGCCCCTTTTCGATGGTTACTTTTCGGATGATCGCGTCGGCTTGTGGCTGTTGCCAGACACTGGTCGTGCAGACAACCCTTACCGGCCGACCATAGTTGGCCAGTCCATCCAGCAGCTGACGCAGCTGCGTTTCAAAACCGCGCTTTGGCACTTGTGAATCATCAATGTTTTCGCCGAGTCGTACCAGAATCAGGTCCGGTTGAACCTGTTGTAAGGACTCCTTGAACTCATCGAAACTATACGCTGACGTTCCAAATTCGCGCTCGAAATTACCCCCTGATTGAAGGGTGACGGTCATATTGGGATAGAGCGCTCGCAAACGGCTCGTCAGCAAATGAACGAAATCTTTTTCGGGCACCGAAGCGGCCATTCCATTATTACTGAACCACCCCAGGTCGGGGGCGGGCCCGTGGCTCATGATGCTGTTGCCAATCACCAGCATCCGCTCAAAGTAGAGATTAAACAGGGCCGAAGACCGGCTAAGTGATACCTTATTGCCCGAGCGAATCCGGCTTAGCACGCTCCCACCCGTGGTTAGCGTAACCTGCTTACCCGTTTCCCAGCTCAGCCCGTTATCCAACGAGTATTCAATGACTGCTCCCGCAGGCAATGTATCAGCGGTTAAATTAACCTGCGTACGAATATGAAACGTCCCACCATCTGGGGAAAAGACGGGAGCGGGTACTTTTAGTGTATCAATCTGAGGAACAGACACTGGCGGGCTGCTGGTAGCCGAAACAGGTGTTGTTGCCGTGGTGCTGCTTCCTGGCGATGTAGTACAGGAGCAAGCCGTTGTCGATGTCACGGCCGATGGGTCAGTAGTGGCTTTGTTGCCAACTGCAGCCGGGTAATCCTTTGAACAACTACCCGTGACGACTACGATGGCCAGTGCATAAACGGCATAAACAAATGCTTTCATTCTGTTCAATCTATATGGGTATATAAGCCCGGGCCGACTACACATCAACTCATCTAATTACACTCATGCGACATACAGGGTTACCGTAAAAAAACTACTTTCACCCCAACAATTTATTTTTGGCCTATTTTAGAGTATCGGGTGACCTAAAATCGATTAAAACAGTCAAAAATCAGCCGTTATTCCAGTCAATTTATTTATTGATCCGAATAGAACTCAAGCCTTCCTGGTAGTTGTTTAAGTCACTAAGTGTAAAGCTAAAGACTTATTTTTGTATCCACCCCTCAAAAATGAATCATTATGCTGTTCAGTTCAGCAATCTTTTTATTCCTGTTTTTACCTTTTTTTCTACTCGCCTATTATTTACTCCCCAAACGCTGGCACAATGCGTTTCTATTTGCCGCCAGCCTGTGCTTTTATGCCTGGGGCGAAGGGCCAGTAGTCTTGGTGTTGCTCCTGTCGGCTTTGATCAATTACATGGCGGGGCGTTTGATTGAACAGGGGCATCGGCGAGCGGGGCTATGGCTCTCGCTGGCAGGTAGTTTATCCTTGCTGTTCTATTACAAATACGCCAACTTTTTTGTCGATTCAGTCCGTAGTCTTGCGGATGCCTTCGCCCTGCCGGTTCCGGATAGCCTGGCGCTCACGCACATTGCCTTACCAATTGGCATTAGCTTTTATACGTTTCAGGGCATTTCCTACACGCTGGATATTTACTGGGGCCGCATTCGGGCCAACCGCAGTTTTCTGGACTACGGTACCTATGTAGCCATGTTCCCGCACCAGATAGCGGGCCCTATTGTCCGTTATGCCGACATTGCTCCCGAACTGGCAGACCGAACGACAACGATTGAAAAATTTGGTGTTGGTGCCGAGCGGTTCATTCTGGGGCTCGCCAAGAAAGTGCTTCTGGCCAATACGTTTGCCAGTCTGGCAGATACTATTTTTAATGCTCCAATCGATTCGTACCCTACCTCAACAGCCTGGCTGGGCATTATAGCCTATTCGCTGCAGATTTACTTCGACTTTTCGGGCTATTCAGACATGGCCATCGGGCTGGGCAAAATGGTTGGGTTCGATTTTAAAGAAAATTTCAATTACCCGTACATCGCCCGCTCGATTCAGGACTTCTGGCGTCGATGGCATATTTCGCTGTCCAGCTGGTTCCGCGATTACGTATATATACCACTGGGAGGAAATCGGGGCAGTAAACTGCGGACATACCGAAATTTGTTGATTGTCTTTTTTGTCACGGGCTTATGGCACGGAGCCAGTTGGAATTTTATTATCTGGGGGCTGTATCACGGGTTGTTCCTGCTTGTAGAGCGGGCTGGTCTGGGCAAGCGGCTGGAACGTATCTGGCCACCCATTGCACATGCCTACACGCTGATCGTCGTTCTGGTTGGCTGGGTCTTTTTCCGGATCGAAACCCTCCCGGAAGCCATTCATTTCCTTCAGAAAATGATTGGTCTGGGTGCACAGCCGTCAGCGGCCGTAGCCTACCCACCCGCCTATTTCCTGACCGGCGAGCTTGTTGTTTCTCTCCTGCTAGGGCTTACACTGGCCACCCCGGTTTACCCTTCTTTTCAACGGATCTGGGATCGCACACTGGCTCGTCTGGTACCCGTACGGCTTTTTCTCAACTCGGTGTACATTGTTGGCTTGTTTAGTTTGTTCGTATTAGCGGTTATGTACCTGGCTGCCGATACCTACAATCCGTTTATCTACTTCCGATTTTAGGCACAGAAACCGTCAATCCACATCATGATGGTACAACATTCGACCGTACACGATACGCATCAGCCGCTCCACCGCTGGACGCCCCCTACGAAACGACCGCCTTTTAAAGCGACTTTACTAAGCCTTGGCTTCGTACTGCTCCTGATTGTGCCAACGCTCGATCAATGGCTAGGCTTATCCGTAAATTTTAAAAGCCCGGAAAAACGGATTCTGGCTACCTTTCCCGAAGCCCGATTTCCTCATGTTCTCACCTTCATTCAACAGTTTAACACCTATTACAAAGAAAATTTCGGTTGGCGGAATGCCTTGTTTTATCAGTATACCCACTGGAAATACAAGCTTCTGGGAACATCTCCCCTTCCCGACAAGGTTGTAATCGGCAATAACCACTGGTTTTATCCAGGCAACAGCTTGAACCATGTTGCTGACCAGCACCGGGGTTTATGGGTACTTCATCCGGATACGTTAGCCTCCATAGCGCGCCATTTGAGCACGTTTCAGCGTCAGTTAAAGGCACAGGGCGCTACGTTATACATCCTGGTTGCTCCCGACTCTTATTCGATTTATCCGGAGAACTTAGCCAATTATTTGCCGATCAACGCGCATGTGTCTAATTTTGACCGGTTCAAGACGTACATGGGTCAACATACGACCATTCCGATAGTCGATGTGCGCCCGGAATTGATGGCGGCCAAAGCAGACCGGGTTACGTACTATCAGACCGATACGCACTGGAATGAGTACGGCTCGCTGATTGCCACGTTGACGATGGTAAACCGATTGCGGAAAGATTTCCCTAAACTACCCGTAGCCCGGCTAACGGACTATAGGGTCTCGCCGATTCGTGGGGTTGGGGGCGATCTGGTGACAATGCTGGCGCTGAATAGTGAATTTGTTGACTCAATAGCTTATAAAATAAAACCAGCCAAGTTTCTGCTTGCTCAAAACATTGAACAAAAAGAAAACCTCGAGAAGGGGTTGCCTTCTCAACGATTTGTTACAGCCTCAAGCCAGTTGCCCAAGTTGTTGCTCATAGGCGACTCCTTTAGTTTTTCAATGAACCACTCGTTACCGGGTTATTTCCGGGAGTCGTATCTGGTCCGCGATCATACGTGCGACATGAAACTGGTAGAAAAGGAGCGCCCTGACATTGTCGTCTTTGAGATTGTTGAGCGAAACATTGGTTTTCTAGGCCAACTATAGGCCTTAAAAACAACATGAATAGTAGCCGCACTCGTATCGTTGCTGTCATTTTTGCCCTTGTCCTCTTCCTGCCAACCCTCGATCAGGTGCTGGGGTTGTCATCACGGTTTAGCAGCACCGAAAACCGGCAGCTAAAGGGCATGCCTCCCCTGAACTTTCCGCATGTCCGGAGCTTTGTTAAACAGTTCGATCGGTATTACAAAGAAAATTTCGGCTGGCGAAATGCTCTGTTTTATGTCTATAGCCGCTGGAAATTCAACATATTGAAAGAATCGCCTTTGCCCGAGAAGGTAGTGGTGGGCAAAAATGGCTGGCTTTACCTGGGAAACAGCTACAATAAAGTCGTCGATCAGCATCGGGGCTTGCAACCGCTTTCGGCCGATTCGGCACGGCGTATTGCCAGCCACCTGATTCAGCGGCAACAGGAACTAGCCCGACAGGGGGCTAAACTGTACATTTTTGTAGCGCCTGATTCGCATACTATTTATCCGGAATTCCTGCCCGACCATCTGCAACAAAGTGAGAAACCTTCCCGTTTGGATGTCCTTAAACAGGCCATCGCCCAAACAAACCTTCCCTTTATCGATATTCGGGACACCCTCCGGGCCGCCAAACGTGACCATGTTGTTTATTACCAGACCGATACGCACTGGAATGAGTATGGCACGCTGATTGGCTGTGCCAGCCTGCTAGAACGCATTCGGGCTGATCAGCCAGCCATTCCCCCCGTTCGTCTGGCCGATTACCACATCGAGCAGCAGAATGGAGGAGCGGGCGATCTGACTACCATGCTGACGCTGCAAAACGAGCAAAAAGACCCAATCTATTATTACATCAAACCATCACCCGAGCGAATCGGCCGCCAAACGGCGCTTATTCCCAATGAGGCCATCGGGTATCCGTCTACTCGCTTTACCGGGACGGGCTCGGGGCGATTGTTCTTCGTTGGTGATTCATTCAGCCACGGGATGATGAATTACCTACCCGGCTATTTTCGTGAGTCTTATTTTATGCGGGGCAGTAAATTAGACCCCGCCCTGCTAAAAGCCGAGCGGCCAACCGTTGTTGTTATTGAAGTAGTGGAGCGCAATATCTACCAACTGGCCACTTTTTGATTCTTAAGGCAGGTAGCTCGCCTACTTGTCAAAACTGATCTAATGCGAAAAGCACCGTTGATTTTTAGGCTATCAAGTGCCTTACACACAACACATTTGGGTAGTTCTGCGAAAAGGGACGGGGCCGCTCGTGCGGATAGCTTATCATTTGCCTCAAGAAGTGAAAATACTCGTCGGCTATGAGAGCGATTTTTTGAAAACCTGAGGGTCAATCCAATCAGCTGTTAACTATTATTTCGTCGTTTGATTTTGCTGACTCGGTGCCCAATCTTGACTAGATAGCCTAACCAGCCTAATAAAATAATACTCATCACCGCCACGACCACCCATATCTTTCCATCCTGGCGTAATAATTCCGTCAACTGATCCATAAGAGGTTAATTATAAGTCTGGACTATTTTATAAATAGGTTGAGGGTTTAATGGATACCTTTCTTGCTTCATCCTGATCGTCAAGTAACGTTTCCAGCCGACGCAATCTGACCCGAAGCTGCGTAATCCAAAAACCAAGTAAAGTGAAGCCCACAAAAGCCGGTCTGATGATTCGCTTTATTGAACTATCCGCATCATATTGATTGAAACCTGGATTGCCTCCATTGCCTGGATGTAAAGAATCCGTCAATCGAGGCAGGATGAGGATGAGTGGAATAAAAACAGCAAAGGCAAAGATGTTATAAACAGAGGATATCCGCGCACGACGCATCTCATCATCCACTGACCCCCGCAATACAAAATAGGCCAGATACAACAGCATGCCAACAGCTACTCCATTGGTTTTAGGATCATTCGGCCACAAATCACCCCAAGCGAAATAAGCCCAAACCGATCCTGTGATACAGCCTAACACACCGAATAAGAGAGCGGTATTAGCTAACTCGACAGCAATAAGATCATCATCCAACTTGCCCTTTCTTAAATAGCGGATGGAGAAAATAGTCGACGCTAACAGCAGGGTCATCATCGCGATCCAGAGGGGCGGATGAAAGAATGTATTTCGAATGGCTTCGTGTAAAATGGGTAATTTGGGAACGGGGCTCATCAGCCCTGCCAGGAAGACATAGGCCAGAATCAGAATGGTTAAGGCTTTCCACCAGTGTTTAAGCATAAAACGACCACTAATTTTAGAATAGAGTTCTACATACGAGTTTCCTACTGCTAAATACAACCTGTAGTATTAGTAACAACTTACAGTTAAAGTTTTTACCCGTCATCATTTGCCGATAAAACGGCTCATTTAAAAAGCCGACCCATGAAAGCTCATTCGTCTCCAAAAGGAGCGTTTGCATAGAGTACCAAATATTCGTTGACCGGCGTGTGTTTATTTTCACCGTTAAAGCTGTACTTATAAAGTACGATTCTGCCATATTGCTGAACCTTGGCAACACACAGCCCCGTCCTCATGCTATTCAATTTTTACGCCACGCCTGAATTTGACTTTATGACTTACTTTGCCCGTCATATACAGGCAACAGTACAAAACAACCTCCTGGTAATACCTGATCATCTGGGACAGGGGTACGTTCGTAAACTAGCGTTCGGGTCAGACTTCAAAATTACCATCCACCAGTACTGTCTTAAGGAAGACCTGATCATCAAACGCAATACATCCGGCCAGGGAAATGATCTGATCACCGTCTTTTTTTACAATAACGAGCAGGCGCTCCAGATCGCCTTCAATGAAGACACTCAGGTACTGTTTTCTCAACGTGATGAGTCGGCTATCCAGGTTACGTCGAACGATCTCAGTTCAACCATCCGTTTTCCCGCCCACCAAACCATTTTTTATGTAGTTGTTGCCATAAAGCCGGCCCGTTTAACCGAATTATTAGCCGTCAGCCAGCCCAATTCGGTACTGCAGACCATTACCGGCAGTGGTAATTCGTTTCTTTTCTTCGAACGTATGGAAGCGGAGAGCAAGTTACTACTCAAAAACATGGCCGCTGTGGACATGACCAATAGCCTGAGTAATTTTTACATGCAAATCAAGGTGCAGGAGTTACTTTATTTGGTTTTCCATAAGTTGTCCTTACGCGAAAGCGCTACGCATCAAACCATCAACAGCGCCGATGCAGAACGACTCTTGTACATACGCAATGAGATCATCAGCGACCTGAGCGTCCCTCCGCGAATCCGTGAGTTGGCACAGGTCGCTGCGATGAGCGAAACAAAACTGAAACAGCTTTTCAAACAAACGTTTGGCAGTACGATCTACAATTACTACCAGCAAGCCAGAATGGAAGAAGCCGCCTTCCTGTTGAAACAGGGAAAGCATTCCGTTGGCGAGGTGGGTTATGAACTAGGCTTTTCCAACCTGAGTCACTTCAGCCGACTATTTGAGAAGCATTATGGCCTGAATCCGAAGCGGTATTCTTATTCGTAACGCACTGGTTACCCTAAGTAATCGGGAGGGAACACTTGCTGGCCATACTTGGCGGCTATAGCCTGTAGTTGTTTAATGGTTGCTTCATCAAAATGGGGTACAGGCAGGAATTGGCCGGCCGCAACGGGTTGACCGATCTCCTCGAAGAACGTTTCCAGACCAGCGGGTACCACCGTGCAAAGCAGATGGGCTACCTGCCCGCTAGTATTCTTAAAGCCGTGCACCACGCCCCCTTCCGGAATCGTAATAAAAGATCCTTTAGTCGCTGTGTACTTGCCAAACTCAGATTTGACCTCGATTTCTCCTTCGATCACATAGAAGGATTCGTTAAAAGCCGCGTGAGCATGCGGTCCGGGGCCACCGCCGGGAGGGATAAGCATGTCGATAGTAGCAAACGCTCCGCCCGTATCCTCTCCGCTGATCAGGATTCGATAGGTGTCACCAACAACGGAAACGCTTTTGCCCGCTTCGGGGCTCACGGTGAACGGTTTCTTATGATTTTCCATATGAGTTGATTTTAAATACACCACAAATCACGGCCGGCTTTCGATCGAAAAATATTCCGATGGGACAATAAATCAGTCCTACTCGACAAACCAGGTCATACCGTTCACAGCCTCACACAACAATACCACAAGCCCATCTTTCAGCTAACTATTGGATTGCCATACCCTGTCGTATTCGACTATTTTTCCGGCTTTTTGCGCTATTTATAGCTCCCCGGAAAGCCCAACTTTGCTATGACAAAACTAAAACACACGGTAATGAAAAACTTACTAATGCCGCTGGACTTCATGAGGAGGATTAAAAAAACGCTCCCCTAAATGAGGTGGATTATACAACCTTATACACCCCTGGGGCGCGCGGGTACACTGCCTATCCTGAATTGGAAGAATTAGTCACACCCCTGTAGCCCACCATCAGGCCCGGTGCCTTCTTCGGTAACCGGGATTTTGTGCATCTAAAACATAAAAACAACATGAAAAAAGTAATGTATAGCCAGTTTGGCGATGAAAGCGTCCTAGAATTAGTTGAGCAGGAAAGGCCAGATATTGAGAAGGATCAATTATTGATCCGGGTAAAAGCAGTTTCCATTAATCCCCTGGATTGGAAGGTGTATGGGGGAGAAATGAAACTGATGTCGGGCTCTACATTTCCTAAATCGGTAGGTATCGATTTCTCGGGGATTGTCGAACGAACGGGCAGCGCTGTTACACGCTTCAGGGCGGGTGATGCCGTAATGGGATTACTGGATGTATTCAAAGGGGGAGCCCTGTCCGATTACGTTGCCGTCAAAGAGACTGATATTGCCCCGAAACCTATCAATATCTCGTTTGAGGAAGCAGCCGCCCTACCCTTAACCGGGCTGTCAGCTCTGCAAATCATCGATCAACTGACCGCCGTTGGCCCTAACCAGGACGTACTGATCAACGGAGCCACCGGTGGGATTGGCGTATTTGCCGTACAGATTGCCAAAAAACGCGGTGCCCGTGTAACGGCGATTGTCAGCACGAAAGGCGTTGCCGAAGCAAAAAAATTGGGCGCAGATACGGTAGTCGACTACACAAAACAACCTATCAAGCTCCTGAATCAGACGTTCGACGCAGTGATAGACCTGTCCACCAAGCTGTCCTTTACCGAAGCAAAGAGCCTGATGAAGCGAAAAGCCGTCTTTGTCAGTACGCTTCCGTCACCGTTAGGGCTCATTGCCTCATTCATCAATAATATATTCTCCGGCCAGAAACGTAAGATACTGATCGTGAAACCGACCGTTGAAGGACTCAATACGTTAACAAAGCTAGCTGAAGCTGATTTACAGATTGTGCTGGATAAAACCTATCCCTTCACCAACGTCCGGGAAGCCTACCGGGAAGCCAGACGGGGTAAACTGAGTGGAAAATCGGTGATTGTTCTCGACTGACCGCTTGCAGAGATAATGTTGTGGTAAATTCTGTTACAGGTAGCCTTTTGTTCTTCATTAACACTACCCACATTTTCAGGTACGTTCCCGACAACCTACCGGTCGTATTGGTTTGCAATATCCGCAACAAATACGGTCAAACGGCAACGAGTCGTAAGTGGCTAACATCAGGCGTTACGCCCGTATTAACTACTTACGACTCGTTATCTTTTCTTTTCCGGCTTTCTGCCCTCTTTTAACTTGGCAGCTCCGCAATTACGGTGACGCCCCCTTTGGTAACATCCCCAATATTCACTTTAATTTCGGCATCCAGCGGCAGAAACACGTCCACCCGTGAGCCAAATTTTATAAAGCCGAACTCTTCTCCCTGTTTAACGGGCTGGCCCTCTTTCACGTACCAGATTATGCGCCGGGCGACCGCTCCGGCAATTTGCCGAAACAATATGCTCGTCCCATTGGCCGCTTCAACAACAACCGTTGTGCGCTCATTTTCGGTACTCGACTTAGGATGCCAGGCCACCAGATACTTGCCCGGAAAGTACTTGAAATACCGGACAGTCCCCGTGATTGGGTTGCGATTGACGTGTACATTGAGCGGTGACATGAATATGGATACCTGCCGACGGCGGTCCTTAAAATATTCACCCTCCGTAGTTTCCTCGATAACAACAACTTTACCATCGGCCGGGGCCACCACCTGCGTGTCGCCGGTCGTGAGCAGTCGGTTTGGAATACGAAAGAACTGTACGATTAGAACAAACAGGACCAGGCTTATTATCGCTAATAAGAGAATCGCGGTTGAATTATCGGAAAACAAATAATAATACGCGAACAGATTGAGAGCCAGTAAGACCAGCCCCGTCGTAAGCATAATGGTGAAACCTTCGCGGTGTAAGCGCATAAATAAGTTGTATGGTGTATAATCGGGGTTGCCCGTGCGATATGATGTATTGTCAATGCATCAAGTACGAGCAAAATTAGCCATCATACCGTACACATCATACCTTTTATGAAAATCAGTAACCGCCCCGGTATTTGTAGGTGCTGGCAACTTTGTCAATTGCTACGATATAAGCAGCTAAGCGCATGGGCACTTTGTAGCGTTGAGAGGTATCAAATACACGATCGAAGGCATCTTTCATGACCCTGTCGGCCCGCCGGTTTACCCGGTCGAGTGTCCATTTATAGCCGATGCGGTTTTGTACCCATTCAAAATACGATACCGTTACGCCCCCCGCATTGGCCAGAATATCTGGAACAACCAGAATACCTTTGCTATTGATGATCTCATCGGCACTGGCTGAGGTTGGGCCATTGGCACCTTCCACAATCATTTTAGCCTGAATCGAGGCTGCATTATCCTCCGTGATCACGTCCTCTTTGGCGGCTGGCACCAATACATCGACGGCTAGTGAGAGCAATTCTTCATTCGAGATTTTTTCGGCTCCCGCAAATCCTTCCAAGGTGCCTTTGTTGGCGTTCCGATAAGCGACCGCAGCGGTAATATCGATACCATTCTGGTTATAATAGCCCCCCGAAATATCGCTCACGGCAACGACGGTAACGCCCCGCTCATGAAGCAACTCCGCAGCAAATGAACCAACATTACCAAAACCCTGAACGGCTGCCGTTGTCCGGTATGGATTCATCCGCAGTTTGTCCATCGCGGCCAGAGCCGCCACCGTAACGCCCCGCCCTGTTGCTTCTGTACGCCCGAGCGATCCGCCCAATACCAGCGGCTTACCCGTTACAACGTTGTTGACAGTCATTCCTTTGGCCTTCGAGTATTCATCAACGATCCAGGCCATTTCGCGCGGACCTGTGCCCATATCAGGGGCCGGAATGTCGCGGTCAGGTCCGATCACGTCGAGCATCGCTACCGTATATTGCCGGATAAGTCGTTCAATTTCGCCCGCCGACATCTCCCGTGGGTTACAGGCGATTCCGCCTTTCGCGCCACCGTATGGAATATCGACCACGGCGCATTTCCAGGTCATCCAGGCCGCTAAGGCGCGAACCTCGTCGAGGTGAACCGCCGGATCAAGCCGTATTCCTCCTTTGGCGGGGCCCAGAATATTCGAGTGAATAACACGATAGCCTTCGAAAACTTTGATGGCTCCACTATCCATCGTTACGGGTAATCCGACGATGACCTGCCGAGCCGGCACTTTCAGAATATCATACATTTCATCCGAAATACCCACCAGTTTGGCAGCGGCATCGAAACGCGACATCATTGACTGAAGTGGATTCTCTTTGTCTTTTATTGGAGCTGGTTCAATATATCCCATGTCTTTACTTTTACTTCTTTTTTAGAAACAAATTTGGCTGTGAAGTGTCTTGCAAACTTAGCAAATCAAAAGCCATATTGTGAAAGGTCTACTTTTTCTAAGATTAATGTAATATTAACAAACCATACAATCATTCATAATTTGTTTTCACTACAGTATAGTTTATCCTTCGGAAGTTTCTAGACCATAGATTAATTTGCCAAATTGAAAAATGTCAATTTAGTGAATTTTCAAAAAAAACAGACCTTCTAAAAATTGTTCATTGAAATAATGATGACAAAGCATTAATTTTGTGCCCAAATAAGGTACACACCATTTAATGTAGTACTTGATATGCTTCAGGAAGAGAAAAAACGTTATTCAGAAGAGGATCTGAAAGAGTTCGAAAAGCTGATCGGTCAGAAACTCGATGATACTCGGAGTGAGTTGAACTACATAAAAGAATCGCTCAGCAAACGAAACGATAGCGGCACGGATAATACATCCGGTAATTCAAAATTACTGGAAGATGGTGCCGATACCAGCGAACGCGAAAACTTGAGTCAGTTAGCTGCCCGGCTTCAAAAATTTATTCAGCAACTGGATGCGGCTATGGTGCGCATCAAAAACGGAACGTACGGTGTCTGTAAGGATACGGGTAAACTGATTCCGAAAGAGCGGCTACGGGCTGTTCCCCATACGCAACAGACCATCGAAGCTAAGTTGCGGCAATCAAAATAATAACTTCTTATTCTGGTTGGTAAACGTAATTAATTCAGCCTTCACTCCAGGCGGTTTTAAAACGGCTACGGCACATAATGTGCCGTAGCCGTTTTATTTTCCTCACATTTTCAAACAAAATGAGTATTTTATGGTAAATACGGCATATAGAAATTTAATTAGCTGAAATCATGTTCGAACGCCTGGAAGAAATTCGGGAAAATATATTCCGTTATTTGGAAGCCCGCATCGAGCTATTTACACTGGAGAGCCGGGGAAAACTTGAAGAAGGTGTGGTGGTAGCCGTACATAGTATTGTACTGGCCCTTCTGGGAACCATGACCCTTATTTTCTTATTCAGCCTGTTAGCTGCTTACCTGAACGAAGTAACCAATAGCAAGTATCTTGGCTTTTTGATTGTCGCGGGCTTTTTTCTGCTTTTGACGGTGATCTGGCTGGCAGCTAAAGATTTCTTTAAATCAAAAATTCGGGTAGCCGCCTACAGCGCCCTGAAAAAAAGTCAGGAGAAAAAAGTGGTAGAAAAATCAGAAGCAGTTGAAGAGCTTATGGCCCAGACGCGCTCCTCGATGAGTGATGGTGGAACCGCCCGGTAACACAGCGTAACCCCACTGATAAACAGGATTAAACTCAAAACAAATCGATTCATTTTTTCGAATCAAGGACAAACGACAATGGAAGACCCTAAAGTACCCTTTGCCGATACGACGGCTCGGCGAGCTCAGTTGATGGCCGCTACAGAGCGCTTTAAAAGCTCTATTTCTGACAATGTTGATGCCATAAAAGGCGATGCAACTGAAGTTGGTAAAACAGCAGTGTTTGTAGCGGGTGCTGCTTTAGCCGTATATTTGGTTGTCAATGCCATTCTGCCCAAATCTGACGAGTACCGGTATGCCGAAAAATATGGCGAACCGGACGACGAAGATTATGATTATGATGAAAGCGACGAGGATGACGAATACCATCCCCATCCGTCAAATCAAAAAGCAATCAGGCAGAAGGCGGAAAAAGTGCAGAAGTCAGCAGCCGCAAGCGGGTTGATTGGTGGTCTGATCACATCGGTACTTACCAACATCGCTCGCGAGCAGCTAACCGGATTTTTAGCCCGCATACGTACGAATAATGCCATCAATCCAACCGCAGAGCCAACCCAATACCATGAACAGGCGTCCACAGAGCCTGTTGACTACACTACGGGAGTATAGGCTATCTGGCCAAAAAGCATTTGCTGTTCTGCTCGATCCGGATAAGATCGAGCAGAACGCGTTTTCTGAATTACTTGCCCGCACGGCAACTTATCCCGTTGATTTCTTTCTGGTTGGTGGTAGTCTGGTAACGGATTATTCGCACAAAGAAGTCATTGCGGCCATACGTCGTCAATCGACAACGCCCATCATTCTGTTCCCTGGTAATCCGTTACACATCGAATCTTCAGCGGATGCCATTTTCTTCTTATCCCTTATTTCAGGACGTAATCCGGATTTTTTAATTGGTCAGCACGTCATTGCAGCACCCCTGCTCAAAAAGAGTGGACTGGAAATTCTGCCAACCGGTTATATGGTCGTCGATAGTGGCACCCAGACGACGGTTTCTTACATTAGCGGCACCATGCCGCTTCCGCACGATAAACCCGGTGTAGCGGCCTGTACGGCCATGGCCGGCGAAATGCTGGGTCTGCAACTGATGTATCTGGATGCAGGCAGTGGCGCCCGCAAGCCCGTATCGGCCGACATGATTGCGGCCGTTCGCAGCGTTGTCGATGTACCGATCATTGTGGGTGGTGGAATCAACTCCGGCGAAAAGGCCTACCAGGCAATGAAAGCAGGTGCCGACTTGATCGTTGTTGGCAATGGAATTGAGCAAGATCCGGATTTATTACCTCAACTATCGACGGTCGTCCAGGAGTTTAACAAGTCAGTTGTACAAGCTTAATTTATGAAACGTTCCGTCTCAACGCTATTGCTGCTGATTACGACAGCCCTTAGCCCGTTTTTCGTGGGCACCCGTGCTTTTGCTCAAACCAGAAATGAAAAGGTTTATACCGTTCCCGAACGTCAGCCCGAATTTCCGGGCGGAAAAGCCGCACTAAGCACTTATCTGGCCGAAACGATCCGCGTACCAAACTCAGTAGCCAAGAAGAGTTATGATACGGGCCCGATAGCCGCCAAATTCATCATCGACGAACTCGGCTATGTGCATGATATTCGAATCACGATGAAGCCGCAGGATAAGAAAACGCTGAAAAGCCTGGAAGGCTTCATGACTAACATTATTTCGGCCATTGAAAAGATGCCCCGCTGGGAACCCGGTGAAGTGGGCGGCAAACACGTAGCGGTGTTTTATACCCTTCCTATTGAAATAAGTCTGCAATAATCAGTAAACACAAAGTGGCTGACGAATGAGCAAGTTAAGTTGCCCACGTCAGCCACTTTGTGTTTTTTACCTACTTATACGTTCATGAGTGACTCCCGACGGCGCATTTTCCCGGCCGGAATACCAAACATCATCTTGAACCGGCGGCAGAAGTAAGCCGTATCTTTATAGCCTACCTCGGCACCAATGGCCCGAATACTCTTCTTACTTGTGCGTAATAACCCAACGGCGGCTTCCATCCGTTGATATTCGATGTAATCTTGCGGGTTGATACCGGTCAGCATCTTGAAATACTGGCCTACATAATCTTCCGACACGTTGGCAACGTTGGCCAGTACCTTGTTCGACAGGTCGCCACCGAGGTTTTCTTTGATATAGGCAAAGATGTCGATCAGGCGTGGGTCTTTAAAATACGTACTGTTGGTAACGAGTTGCTCGACGAACAGGTGGTTTTTCAAAATATACCGAACCACCTCAATAACGATCTCTTCGGTTTTGATCTTAATAATCCGCCCTTTACCAGCCAGATCGGTCATTTCTTCCGCCAGAATCTGGTCGATCGTCGTTGCCAGATGCTCCTCCCGTTTGATGATAAACGGCGGCACATCGAGTGAGTTGAAGAAGTTGACTGAGTCGAAGACTTTTGCTTCAAACGACACATACCCAAACGAGTTTGGCAAATGGCCAATCAATTTAGGGTCGTGGTTGCCTTCCCAATATGACTCCCGATGCGTCATGAATTCCTCATTAGAGACAATTTTGGGGTTTGTCGGGTCGCCGTAGGTAACCGTAACGTGTTTGCCACCCGGAATGAACAGCATATCACCCACCTCTACTTTTATTTTTTCATCGCCAATGGATACATCACCGTTGAATAAAATAAGTAGCGTGTTCTCAACATCATAGAAATTTTTGATGGTGATTGGTTGTAAAATCCGAATGTTGCGGGCCTTGATAAACTTCACGCCCAGCGATTCGATTATTTTATTATAGTCTTCCATAGCCGAAAGGTGTGTCTCCCTAGATTGTGTTCGTGCGTAAAGTTGCACAAAACTAATAATTTGTACAAAACTAATACAAGTATAAAAGTTTCCAAATAATAAAAAAAATAGTGCGTATTCGCATCGAACACGCACTACACCTTTAGAAAAATTCTATTTTACCAAGAAAAGACTCAGCGGACGAGCTCCCTGGCTATCACTAGTTTTTGTATTTCAGATGTACCTTCATAAATCTGAGTAATTTTTGCATCCCGCATTAACCGTTCTACATGGAATTCTTTTACATAACCGTAGCCGCCATGAATCTGCACAGCCTCTGTTGTTGCCCACATGGCCACATCGGAGGCAAACAACTTAGCCATGGCGGCAGCCTGTACGTAATCTTTATGCTCATCTTTCAGGCGGGCGGCTTTGTAAACTAGCAGGCGAGCGGCCTCAATTTTAGTGGCCATCTCAGCCAGTTTGAACTGAATCGCCTGATGATCAAAAATTTGCTTTCCGAAGGCTTTCCGTTCTTGGCTATACTTCAGGGCCAGTTCATACGCGCCCGCTGCAATACCCAGCGCCTGTGCGGCTATACCAATGCGCCCACCATTGAGGGTCGACATGGCAAATTTGAACCCAAAACCGTCTTCGCCAATACGGTTTTCTTTTGGTACATGCACATCCGTAAACAGGAGCGAATGCGTGTCCGACGCCCGGATACCCATTTTATCCTCTTTCTTGCCGACCACAAAACCAGGCGTTCCTTTCTCAATAATCAGACAGTTGATTCCCCGGTGTTTTTTCTCCCGGTCTGTCTGGGCAATGACCAGACAAATGCCTGACGAACCACCATTTGTGATCCAGTTCTTAGTCCCGTTCACCAAATAATAGTCGCCTTTGTCTTCAGCAGTTGTCGCTTGTGAGGTAGCATCCGAACCCGCTTCGGGCTCCGACAAACAAAAGGCCCCCAGGGTTTCGCCCGTGGCCAGTCGTGTTAGATAGTTGCGCTTTTGCTCTTCGGTGCCATACGCTTCCAGACCGAAACAGACCAGCGAGTTATTGACTGACATGACAACGGAGGCTGAAGCATCGATTTTAGAAATCTCTTCCATCGCCAGCACATACGCAACGGTGTCCATACCGCCCCCGCCATACTCTGGCGATACCATCATGCCTAAAAAGCCAAGTTCGCCCATGCGTTTGACTTGCTGAGCCGGAAACCGAGCTTCGTTGTCGCGCTCGACAATGCCGGGCAACAATTCATTTTGGGCAAAGTCACGAGCAGCCTCCTGAACAGCCAAGTGCTCCTCTGACAAATTAAAATTCAATCCCTGTAAGTCCAGCGTTGCCGTTGCCATCTGAATTGTGTTTAATTACCGTTATCGTTTGTTGAGAAAGTGACCAGAACACAACCGTTTGTAGTTCTCGGGATGTAGATAAGACCCACAATGCATCCTCATCCGTTGTAATTCATAAACATTGTGTTCTGTTGACTAGTGTAAAAGTAAGAAAAAATAGGCAGATAGTATGCGCGCATACTATCTGCCTAGTCCAATAAAAGTATGACCAATTCGGCAATACAAGCCGGTTTATCGACGCCCTCTAGGCTAAATATACACGAAATGGTAGCCCGAACGCTATTAACTTGAGGTTCAACCCGCTGCAAATGAGCAGACATGCGCAAACGGCTGCCCACTGGAACAGCATTTGTGAACCGTATTTTGTTAGCTCCGTAGTTAATGCCCATCTTCACCGACTCAACCCGGTAGAGTTCAGCCAGTAACTTAGGGGCCAGCGAAAGTGTCAGAAACCCGTGTGCAATGGTCGATTTGTAGGGTGATTCGCGCGCAGCGCGGTCCGCATCGGTATGAATCCACTGATGATCGCCGGTAGCCTCAGCGAAAAGATTAACCATTTCCTGTGTGATGATCAAGTAATCTGTCTCACCGAGCGATTGACCGACATGAGCCGAAAAATGCGATAGATCCGTGAATGTGGTTACCATACGGGTGCTTTATGATGAATAAGAACAACCGGCTGAACTTGTTCAGCGGCCCTTGTGCTTAATTAGTTGTGTATGCAAAAAGCCGACAACGTCGATAAATTTTCGTTTGAAGATAGCCAAATTACGTACCAGAAAGTTGGGAACGGCCCAAGCGTTTTGCTGGCGTTTCACGGCTTCGGCCAGGACCGAACCGCGTTTAGTCCTCTCGAAACGGCCATAAGCAACCGATTCACACTTTATTCAATTGATCTGTTTTTTCATGGCAATAGCCGCTATACGGGAACGGGCCTGCTGACCAAAACCAACTGGAGCCGATTGATCGATCATTTCTTACGGGCACAGGCCATCGACCGGTTTTCACTAATAGGATTTAGTCTGGGCGGGCGGTTTGCGCTGGCAACTGCCGAAGCTCTTGCAGATCGGCTTGACCAGCTCCTGCTCATTGCTCCCGACGGCATTACCGTCAACCGCTGGTATTGGCTGGCAACAGACTCCCGACTGGGGCGCTGGCTGTTTCGGTACACCTTGCGCCATTTATCGATGCTTACCTCCCTGGGCCATGCCCTTACTACGGCAGGTCTGCTCAACCGGACAGCCATGCGGTTCGCCGAAATTTCGCTTGCTACACCCGAACAACGCATGCTGGTCTATAAGAGCTGGACTCAGTTTCGCCAGATTCATTCAGACATGAAACTAGTTGCTAAGCTATTGAGTGATCAATCTGTACGAATCCGTTTTTTTACCGGAGCCTTTGACCGGATTGTTCCCGGCTCGTATCTTTTCCCCCTTACCAAACAACTTAGACACTACGAGCTAACCGTGTTCAAAACGGGGCACAATCGCTTAATTGAGTTTATGGCAGAACAGCTTTGATTGGCAACCGACCGGATTTATCATTTGAGAGACCGTTGGACAACTTGCCAGAGTCCGGCAATGGAGACAACAATTAAGCCAATGATAACGATTTGCGTCCAGGTACTTTGATTTGGATTTTCCAGTAGCGCTTTAATTTCGCGGGCTTCATGTCCAGACCAGATGGCAATCAGGGTGCGGGGCGTCATTCCCAGGAAACCACCCAGTACGATATTTTTCAGCTTTGCCCCCGACAGCGCGAAGAGCAGGTTGGTCAGGCCAAATGGGAGAATGGGCGATAGTTTGGCGAAAAAGATAACCTCCAGTTCGTTGTTCAAAATACGGTCCAGCACGGATTGTGCTTTGGGATTCCGGCTCAGGAAAGCCAGGAACCGGTCATGATCGAGCCAGCGAACGAGAAGATTGATGAACAGAATACCGCCGAAATTGATCACAAAAAGTGGCAATACCGCGTTCCAGCCCAGAAAATAGCCAAATATCAGCGCCAGCATCGTGGGCGGAGTAAGCCCGGCTGAAGTAATTGAACAAACAATCGTAATAATCGCCCACTGCCAGCCCGTAAAGCTGGCAATAGTAGCCTCGTGAACTACCGCATAGTAGGTCAGCAGGGATGTAAAAACGATAGGTGTTACCGACAAAGCAAGACCCGCGAGGGCCGGACCGGTAAGCGATTTAGGAATGGCGAACTTCACACTCTATCAAACGGGGAAAAGGTACTTGTGGTTTGACTTGTCTGGCCCGAGTACCACTCAACGTGATAATCTTCGTTACATTTGAGTATGAAATTCGGAACCAAAGCCATCCATGCCGGTATTGAGCCGGACCCCACAACGGGCGCCATCATGACGCCTATTTATCAAACATCGACCTACGTCCAGGAGTCGCCGGGTAAGCACAAAGGATACGAGTACGCCCGTACCCAAAACCCTACCCGTACGGTGCTGCAAAACAACCTGGCTGCCCTCGAAAACGGCAAACATGGTATTTGCTACTCGTCGGGGTTGGGCGCAACAGACGCGATCTTAAAGCTTTTTAAACCAGGTGACGAGATTATTGCCAGCAACGATCTCTACGGCGGTACCTATCGCATTATGGTGCGGGTTTATCAGGAGTTCGGGTTGACGTTCAACTTTGTCGACTTATCTGATGCGAATAAACTGGAAGCAGCCATTACGCCTGCCACCAAAATGGTCTGGATTGAAACACCCACGAATCCCTTGCTGCGTTTGGTAGACATTGCCGCCATTGCTACCATCACCAGACAGCGCGGTATTAAGTTGGTCGTCGATAATACGTTTGCGTCGCCTTATCTGCAAAATCCGCTCGACCTGGGGGCCGACATGGTGATGCATTCGGTGACCAAATACCTCGGCGGCCACTCCGACACGGTGATGGGTGCCATTGTCCTGAACGACGACGAAACAGCCCAGCGCCTGGCGTTTATTCAAAATGCCTGCGGGGCTGTACCTGGCCCACAGGATTGTTTTCTGGTGTTACGCGGCATCAAAACCCTGCATATCCGGATGCAGCGGCACTGCGAGAACGCCCAGAAAGTAGCCGAGTACCTACAACAACACCCTAAAGTAAGTCAGGTGCATTATCCCGGCTTGGAGTCGCACATCGGCCATGATCTGGCCAAACGGCAAATGCGGGGCTTTGGTGGCATGCTTTCATTCGAGCTGAAAGGTGATTCAATGCCCGAAGCCGTTCGGGTTATGGAAAGTTTTGAGGTGTTCTCGCTGGGTGAATCGCTGGGTGGCGTTGAGTCATTGTGTACGCACCCGGCCAGCATGACGCACGCCAGCATTCCGAAGGAAGAACGGATCAAGAATGGTCTCAAAGACACACTCATCCGGCTCAGCGTTGGCATTGAAGATGTTGACGATCTAATCCAGGATCTGGAGCAGGCAATTGGGTAATCTGAACCGCATCGGCGGCCCGGCAGGATTTATGTGATTTTTCCTGATGGCGCGAGGCTCCGGCCTCGTGTCTACTATTCTGCGGCCTCTGGCCGCTAAGCTAGCTGTTGTCACTTAGCGGCCAGAGGCCGCAGAATAGTAGGCACGAGGCCGGAGCCTCGCGCCATCAGAAAACCAGTCTAGAAACGAATCCTCACCCCCGCCAGAAAATTCCGGCCGGCTTGTGGATAATACCCGTTATCAGCCGTCACTTTGCCTTCCGAGATATAAGCGTAGGTGTAGCCATTGGACTCATACAATTCATTAAGCACGTTGTTAAACAACAACGTAAACGCGATTTCCTGAGCGAATCTGGGCTTTAGGGTATAAATAACCCGGATGTCATTTGTGAAATACGAGTTCAACTTACGATTTTCGTTTGAGGTGTTATCCATGTATTGCTTGCCCACATACTTCGAGAGCAACCCCAACTCCAGCCCTTTGGCGG
The DNA here is from genome assembly GCF_054776595.1 of Spirosoma horti. Lineage (NCBI taxonomy): Bacteria > Pseudomonadati > Bacteroidota > Cytophagia > Cytophagales > Cytophagaceae > Spirosoma > Spirosoma horti. The sequence continues at coordinate 112,807 of NZ_BAAHBQ010000002.1, read as the reverse complement.
GCGTAAACAATAGCTGAGAACCAGCAATCACATTCGGCGAAAATGAAATGTCCGTCTGCCCGTATTGTCGGCTTTCCTGCTGGCCATTATCAAAATTGTCGAGATACTCCGTAAAGTTTTTGACCCGGTTGCGGCTAAACGTCGCGTTGACATTCCAGCGAAGTTGTCGGGCCAACCGAATCCCGGCTTCCAGTTCGATACCCGCCCGGTAACTAGATGGAATATTTACCCGATTGTAGGCACCCACATCATTTAACTGCCCCGACAAGACCAACTGATTCGTATAGTTCATGAAGTACGCATTGGCCGTAAACGCCAGATTTTCATTCTGAACTTTATACCCCGCTTCGTAGTCGACCAGCTTCTCGGCCTTTGGGCGGCTTTCGGGTGTGGATTGCGTGTAATCATTTCGGTTGGGCTCACGCTGGCCCACTCCTACTGATGCATAGACGGTACTGCGGTCATTGATGGTGTATGTAAAACCGGCCTTCGGGTTAAAGAACGTTAATTTAGCATCCTGCTGAACGTTCTGCAATTGACTATTGAACCCCAAAAACGAGTAATCGATGGTGCGAATTTGGGCATCGACAAAGGCGTTGAGCTTTGGCGTGAACTGATAGAACGCTTTTGCATACAGGTTGAAATCCCGTTTGGTCGCGTCGTCCTGGTAATATCGGTCACGAATATTCGAGTTTCCGGCCACCCGCGACCAGATAATTTCACCGTAGTGTATGCCTGTATACTGATTCCAGCCACCACCAATGTTGGCGGTCAACTTGCCGAAGCTGTTGTAATCGAATGAAAAAACACCCCCATAAAAATCGTTGTCCAGCCATAGCCGCCGAATCAAATCCGTCTGACGGATGGTCGAATCACCGATGACGACGTTAGGCAGTCCATAGTTACTGAATTTGTCAGCCGTTCGAAATTCCTCGTAATAGCCTTTCCCTTTGGTATAGAAGAACGACAGGTTGGCCCGCCAGTTTTTACTAAGTTCGTGGGAGCTAATCAGCTGATAATTATCCTGCTGGTAGTTATCCGTCTGGTTATCATAGGTAAACGAGTTGTAGGTTCGATTCGTTTTCAGGAACTCCTCCGGCACGCCATTCCAGGCCTGGTATGTTTTTTCCTGACCCGAAAACACATTTAGCCGGAAGAAACTCTTTTTGGTGTAGTAGCCAGCGGAGAGATAAAACGACTTCAGATCGGAGAACGCCCGGTCGATATAGCCATCCGAATAAATCTTGGATAAGCGGGCATCCAGCACAAAGTGGTTATTCAGCAGACCCGTTCCAGCCAGCACGTTTACCTTACGCGTTCCAAATGAGCCCCCCGACAGGTTTACCTCGGCATACGGTTTTTCTTCCAGTTTGTTGGTCTGGATATTGACCGACGCCCCAAAAGCCCCTGCCCCATTGGTCGATGTACCCACGCCCCGCTGAATTTGAATCGAGCTGACCGACGACGCGAAGTCTGGCATATTGACAAAAAATGTCCCCTGTGACTCGGCATCGTTGTAAGGGATGCCATTGAGCGTCACGTTGACCCGTGTGGCATCGGACCCGCGAATACGGATTCCCGTGTAGCCCACACCTGCCCCAGCATCGGAGGTTGTGACGATGGACGGCGTGAAATTGAGTAGTTGCGGTATGTCCTGCCCTAGATTAAGTTTATTGAGATCCCGGCGCGTCACATCCGTATAGGCGATGGCCGATTTCTGATTGGCTCGGGTTGCACTCACCACGACTTCATCGACGGCTACCGCTGTTTTCGATAATTTTATTGAAAGCACATCGTTTTTAGATAGGTCAATCGGCTGTCGATGAGTCTCGTATCCTAGCATGGATACTTGCAATGAGACAGACGTGGGCTTCAGATTAGTCAGAGAAAACGCGCCATTAACATCGGTGAAGGTGCCTTTATACGTACCTTCAACTGTAACGGCGGCACCTGGTAGTGGACCACCATCCGCATCGCTGACTTTGCCAGAAAGGGTGTGTTGAGCCCAGGCGGGCAGCGTTGATAACCACAACAGGGTCACGAAAAAATAAATGTAGACCGTCGTTTTTTTCATCACGAAAAAAATTTGACGGTAGGCAAGGGGCCAAACCTACCTTTAGTTAGGTATGATTTTTGCAAACATCACAGACACGATCTGTGAATTCATTTCCCTTCGCGGCATTACCCGCGCAGGTTCAATGGGTATAATCTCAGCCCGTTAGGTTAGGGCACCCCTTAGAAGATTAGCGAGGCAAAGTTAACTTAATTTTAACAAAACAAGATTTCGCCATCGGTCGTTTTTGTTTTTGAACCAGTGTATTGACGTATGAATGAGTTTGATTTAGTTGTTTTACAGGAAGATATAGCTGACGGTCGCTTGAAATCTGGTGATGTTGGCACGATTTTAACAGTATATAACGACGGGCAAGCCTTTGAAGTTGAATTTGTCACATTGACTGGCGAAGCCATAGCCATTGAGACACTATTAGCCCATCAAATCAGGCCCGTTCGGTCGTCGGAAGTGCTGGCAGTACGTGATATGACGCTGCAGGAATAAAATGAATCGTAAACTTTTGAGGCATACCCTTTTCCGTGATTGTAAATATTCCTAATTTTGCACTCCAAATTGCAAAAGCATGAGCAAGAAGAATCCAGGCCTGGACTTTTTAGAAGACCCGGACGCATTAGAGGGAAGATTAGAAGACGTTGGTGATTATTTCCAACAGAACAAAAATATTGTTCTGGGTATTCTTGGTGGCATCGTTCTGCTGGTGGCCGGTTTTTTTGGCTATCGGTATTACGTAAGTACGCAGGACGAAACAGCCCAGGTAGAAATGTTTCCGTCGGTTTACCAACTGGAAGCAGATTCGTTGAAGAAAGCCCTGAATGGCGATGGTAAAAGCCCTGGCCTGTTAGCTGTTGCCGACAATTACGGCTCGACGCCGAGTGGTAATCTGGCCGAATTTTATGCCGGTGTTGGTTTGCTGAAAGAAGGCAAATACGATGAAGCGATTGATCACCTCAAAAGCTTTAGCTCCTCAGATCTGCTGGTTCAGGGCCGCGCCTATGCACTCATTGGCGATGCCTATATGGAAAAGAAAAGCTTTGACGAAGCGGCCGATTATTACCGTAAAGCGGCTGACTATAAATCGAACAAGTTCTTCACGCCCGGCTATCTGTTGAAGTTAGCCGTTGCCTACGAGCAGGCGAAACAGAACGATAAAGCCATTGAGGCTTACAACGAAATTATTGAAAAGTACAGTCAATCCGCTGAAGTAGGTAGTGCCAAGAAGTATAAATCCGTGCTTGAAGCAATGGTCGGCGAGTCATAAGCGTACTTGAACAAATCAATACAGCAAAGGACAAAGCCGACCCGGTTTTGTCCTTTTTTATTGTCCGAACCGCATCGGCAGCCCGGCGAGATTTTTATGATTTTTCTGACTAATCATGATTCAAATCTGCCGCTTTCACTGGAAAGACCTAAATCAATAAATCTCGCAGGATCATTTGTGTAGGTATTACAATCAAGAAAATCATTGAAATCAAATAAATCCCGGTTTAGATGGCATCAGACTTAAAAAATCTCAGCGTCTTTTCAACAGACGAATTACCCGATATAAGCGATCGGCGATTTGGTATACTAGTCTCGGAATGGAACACCGAAGTGACTGAAGCCCTCTTTGAGGGGGCCTACAAAACACTGCTTCAGCACGGGGCGAAGCCCGAAAACATTATTCGGGGTAATGTGCCGGGTAGTTACGAATTGAGTCTGGCCTCTCTATGGTTTGCCCAACGGGACGACATCGACGCCATTATTGCGCTTGGCTGCGTTATTCAGGGAGAAACCAAGCACAATGATTACATCAATCACGCGGTTGCCCAGGGGCTGACTAACGTTAGCCTGAAAACCAGCAAACCCGTTATTTTTGGCGTTCTCACCCCGAACGATCAGCAGCAGGCTCTTGATCGGGCGGGCGGCAAACACGGTAACAAAGGCGACGAAGCGGCTATAACCGCCATTAAAATGTTAGGATTGCAACAACAGGTATACAGTAAATTTTAAAGAGTGAAAGAGCGAACGAGTGAATCCGGGCCCCCGGTGCGGAGCGAAAGCCTCCCAGACACTCCTCCGCTCTTTCGCTCATTCACTCTTTCACCATTATGCACGTCTGGAAATTTGGCGGCACATCGGTCGGGAAGCCCGAGCGTATGCACTCCATCCGTACCCTGATCACCAATGACGACACCCGCAAAATCGTCGTTCTGTCGGCTTTGTCTGGCACCACCAACGCTTTACTGGCCATTGGCGAATCGCTGAAGGCCAATAATGACGCCGATGCCAATACAAAAATCGATACCCTAAAAGCGCATTACGACGAATTCCTCGGCGAACTTTATAAAACGACCGAAGGAAAATCCGCCGGACAGCAAATTATCGATAGCGAGTTTTCGTTTATCCGGTCACTGACGGGTATTAAGCCTTTCACGCTCAAACAGGAAAAAGAGCTGGTTGCCGAGGGCGAGTTGCTGAGCACCCAGATTTTTCAGGCGTATCTGGCTGAAGAAGGGGTTAGCTCGGCGCTGTTGCCGGCGCTGGAGTTCATGCGTATCGATGCCGATAACGAGCCTGAAATTCAATACACCGAAGAGAAGCTGGCCGAAATACTGCCCCTTCATAGCGATAAGCAGATTATTGTAACACAGGGGTTCATTTGCCGGAATCCGCGTGGCGAAGTCGATAACCTTAAACGGGGTGGCTCGGATTATACGGCCTCCCTGATTGGTGGAGCCATTCGGGCGGAAGAAATTCAGATCTGGACCGACATCGACGGGATGCATAACAACGACCCGCGTATTGTCAAGAATACGTTCCCTGTTCGTGAGCTTACCTTCGATGAAGCCGCTGAGCTGGCTTATTTCGGGGCAAAAATTCTGCACCCATCCACCATTACGCCCGCCCGGATGTTCGGTGTACCCGTGCGGTTGAAAAACACGATGGACCCGGTTGCTCCCGGCACACTCATTGCCGACCGTACCTCCAGCGAGGTATTTAAGGCGATTGCAGCCAAAGACGGTATCACAGCCCTATATATTCACTCGACTCGTATGCTGAACGCTTATGGGTTTTTACGCCGTATTTTCGAGATCTTCGAGAAGTATAAAACGCCGGTCGACATGCTGGCAACGTCCGAAGTATCGGTATCGGTAACGATTGACAATACCGAACGCCTTCAGGAAATTACGGACGAGTTAAACACGTTCTGCACGCTCGAAGAACCGGATCACGATCAAACAATTATCTGCATTGTTGGTAACTTCAGCGCTGATAATGAAGGAGTAGCGGTACGGGTATTCAACGCCATGAAAAGCATCCCAATCCGGATGATCTCATACGGTGGAACCGAAAGCAATTTATCCTTACTGGTTCATGGCCGTTACAAAGCCGAAGCCTTGAATGCGCTGAACGACGGACTATTCTCGGTGTAACACGTCCCCCACCATACTTTATCTGAAGTGGTCCGTGAGGACACGGACCAAGGACATAGAGAACAATGACGACATCGTTCTCTATGTGCCACGAAATCAAGAATTTATTGACGTCATCGAACGTCTGATTAACCACTAGTATGCTGCAACTCAATTTTATCCGTGAGAATAAAGACACCGTGTTGGCGGGCCTTGGGAAACGAAACTTTGCCAATGCCGAAACAGTGGTCGATGACGTACTGACGCTCGACCAGAAACGGCGCGATACCCAACGTGAGCTTGACGATGTACTGGCGCAATCCAACGCGAAAGCAAGCCAAATTGGGGCATTGATGAAAGCCGGAGACAAAGCCGCGGCTGAAGCGGCCAAAGCTGAGACGGCTGAATTAAAAGTTCGCTCGAAAGACCTTGCCGACGCCCTTCGTCAGGTGGAAGTTGATTTGCAGGCGGTTCTTGTCACGATACCCAATATTCCCCACAGCAGCGTTCCGGCCGGCCGTAGCGCCGAGGATAATGAAGTTGTGCTGGAACAGGGCGAGAAGCCTACGCTCCATGATGCCGCCCAACCGCACTGGGAGCTGATCAAGAAATACGATATTATTGATTTCGAGTTGGGCGTGAAAATCGCCGGTGCGGGCTTCCCTGTCTACAAAGGCAAAGGCGCCCGTATTCAGCGGGCGCTGATCAATTTTTTTCTCGACGAAGCCCTCAACGCGGGTTATGTTGAAATACAGCCCCCAATTCTGGTCAACGAAGATTCGGGCTTCGGTACGGGACAACTGCCGGACAAAGAAGGCCAGATGTATTTTGCTACCGAGGATAAGTTGTACCTGATTCCAACGGCGGAAGTACCCATTACGAACATTTACCGCGATGTGATTCTGCCCGAAAATCAGTTGCCGGTTAAGAACGTAGGCTATACGCCCTGTTTCCGGCGGGAAGCGGGCTCGTGGGGCGCACATGTTCGGGGATTGAATCGGTTGCACCAGTTCGACAAAGTTGAAATCGTTCGCATTGAAAAGCCGGAAAACTCGTATGCCGCTTTAGAAGAAATGAGCCTGCATGTGCAATCGTTGCTGCAAAAGCTGGAACTTCCTTACCGGGTTCTGCGGCTTTGCGGGGGCGATATGGGCTTTACATCGGCGCTTACGTACGACATGGAAGTTTGGTCGGCGGCTCAAGAGCGTTGGCTGGAGGTTAGCTCCGTCTCTAATTTCGAGACGTACCAGGCAAACCGGCTTAAGCTACGGAGCAAATTAGAAGGAAAGATGCAGTTGATGCACACACTAAACGGCTCAGCCCTAGCCTTGCCGCGTATTCTGGCCTCCATTCTGGAGAATAATCAGACGCCAGAAGGAATCAGAATTCCGAAGGGGCTGGTTCCTTACTGTGGCTTTGAAATGATTGATTAACAATTGATGTTGCCAGGATGAAAAAAACAGAATGGGCTGAATTCGTTAGCGAATTCAGCCCATTCTGTGTAAAACAAAGGCCATTTAATTCAGCTCCCTTGTCGTTTCGAATAGGAACCAGGTGCGTCGTTCGGTTTCGTCGATATATACTTCGAGCAGGCTGGCTGTTGCTACGTCTTCGGCATCATCGGCCACTTTGTGGGCGTCCCGCATCGCTTTTGCCATTTTTTTATTCTCGTTCATCAAATCAACCAGCATGTCTTTTGGGGCAACGAAATCTTCGTCATTGTCCTTTACCCGTTGTAATTGCGCAATATGCGCTACGGATCGGATCGTGTTTTCTCCCAGTTTACGAACGCGTTCAGCGAGTGGGTCAATCGTGGCAAAAATCTGGTCGGCCTGCTCATCCAGCAGCAAATGATAGTCGCGGAAATGGCGACCGGACATGTGCCAGTGGTAGTTTTTCGTCTTGATATACAGCGCAAAGGCATCGGCTACGAGACCATTAACAGCCTCGGCCACCTTCTGTATACCTTTATCTTTGAGATCAGAGGGAGTATCTAATACGTCAGTTTGATTGTCGGCTTTCATAGGGTTGATCGGTTAGAACGTGTAAAAGCTCATTCTACTAAAAAACCGTCTGTACCTGATATTGTTTGTTAAAGATGGCTTAAAATCGGGCAAGCACTTTCTCCGAAACGGTTTTACCAATCGACAAGGAAGACGTGGCCGCTGGCGATGGGGCGTTGACAACGTTGATTGCCTTATCGGTCTCCAGAATAGCGAAATCGTCCAGCAAACCACCCGTTCGATCACATGCCTGTGCCCGAACGCCCGCGCCCCCCGGCTCCAGATCAGACTCCTGCACTTCGGGAATCAGGGCCTGTAACGCTTTGGTAAAAGCCGCTTTTGAGAAGGAACGATACATTTCACCCAGACCCGTTTGCCAGTACTTGGCGGCTACTTTCTGGAATCCCGGCCATGAGAGCGTTTCATACATTTCCTTCAAATTGATGTCCGACTTCGTGTACCCTTCCCGTTGAAACGCCAGCACGGCGTTCGGTCCGGCTTCTACCCCGCCATGAATCATGCGGGTAAAGTGAACGCCCAGAAACGGAAAGTTCGGATCTGGGACCGGATATATGAGGTTTTTAACGAGGTACTGTTTCTCCGCTTTAATCTTGAAGTACTCACCCCGGAACGGCACAATCCGAACATCGACCGCTTCCCGCTGGGTTAATTGAGCAATTTTATCGGAATACAAGCCCGCGCAATTGACGACCAATTTCGCTTCATACCGATCTTTGTTGGTAACCACAATACTCAGACTCGTCCCTGGCGTTACCTGCTCAACACGTTCACTAAGCCGTATGTCGCCCCCAATGGACAAAAATTTCTGAGCGTATTTATCGGATACCTCCTTATAATCAACGATGCCGGTTTGTGGGACAAACATACCCGCCACGCCCGTTACGTGCGGCTCAATCTCGCGCATCTCAGCCAGCGTTAGTTTTTTCAATCCGCCAAGCCCGTTCAACTGGCCCCGTTCGTATAAGACGTCCAACTGCGGTAGCTCTTCCGGCTTGGTCGCTACCACAATTTTTCCGCAAAGGTCATAGGATATGCCTTCCGCCTTGCAGAAGTCGATGAGCATGTGATAGCCACGGATGCAATTCGTAGCTTTGAGGCTACCGGGTTTATAATACAGGCCCGAGTGAATGACCCCGCTATTGTGGCCCGTTTGGTGGCGAGCAACGGAAGCCTCTTTCTCAATCAAAATAACCTTTAGAGCAGGCCGTTGCTGTTTTAACTGAAGCGCGGTGGCTAATCCTACGATTCCTCCGCCAATGATTACTACGTCCGTCATACATGTATTCGACAGCATCTTGCTATCGGTGGTACCTACGTTGGGCAGCCCCGACAGCAAGATGCTGTCGAATACCTTTTCTGCCAACTAGTTGAGACGCAAAGGTACAGTTTTCACGCTAATCAGCCATTACCGAAGCTGTCCTTCAATCCAATCCAGGCCCCGGCCGTATAGTGCATGGGCAAAGCGAACCCGGTTGTCGAAGTCGGCATTAGCCGTTTGGCCATCGGTCATGAATTGCCGGACAAGACGGGCGTTATCGAGCGCCTGCGGTTGCTCATATTCAGGCTCCGATTCTGTCCGAAAGGCTGCGAAGGCAGGCGCATCACCCTCAAAGTGCTGAAAGAATAAATGTCCCTGCGCCGTTCGGACGGCGCATAAAATACCCGTCGCCCGGCTTGTGGATGGAGCCAGCGTACCCTCCAGCCCACGTTTCAGTACAATAACGGCATCGTAACCGGCCAGCATCGCCAGTTCAGCCATTTTCATCTGATAAGTAATATGAAACACCGACGTCACCAGAATCTGGGCGTGGCAGGGATTCAGCACCTTTTCGAGTGTCGCCAGAAACGGCCGTTTTATGATCACATGGCGCCGTTCGACCCAACGATTGAGCGCCGGAGAGAGTGCTTTTTGGTCGAGCACCCAGCCATAGGAGGCCAGGGGCGTGTCGAACTCGTGGTTACTCTGCAGAAACCGGCAGCCCAGATTCATGTATAAATCAAGGGCATTGAGCGTAAACTTAGGTCCACCCGAACGGCCAACCATGGAGATGGCTCCATAACCCCGTTTCTGAAAAAACTGCGCCAGTAAGGGCGTAATCAGATAACTGTGTTCGACTCCATCAAACGGCTCAGCAAGTTGCAGTAAGGGCCGATCAGCACAGCTCATGGGTCCGAAACCGGGCGAAAAGGTTCGTTCAGCCGCCCGCATCAGCCCCTGGTATTCTTCATTCGTTTCGTGCCGAACCCGCATAATGCTGGCCGCCAGACCCCGAAACGTCTCGCAGATGCCATTGCCAAAAAGGTAGTCGCCCAACTGCTCTGCTTCGGCCACTTGCAGGTTAGCACCACGCACGAGTTTCGTTGCGATATGGAGCATTCCTTCGGGTAAATCAGGGCAGATTTTATTGATCAGAAAAGTTGGGTGAGCGAAAGCTCCTTTACCTATTACGTCTTCGAGCGTTCGCTCTTCCGGCGTGGGTCCTTTGGCCAGCAACGCGCCCAGGAAAGCCCCCCGTTGTAGCGGATGGGCAGTTGGATCAGCCAGCGCTACCCGGCACTCAGCCAGCAGTTCGGGGGTGAGTGGCTTGCTGCCGTACTTCCCGATACCAATGTGTTTGATGCCCCGACCAAGCGCGGTACTTGTAGCAGGTACGTCCTGAACCATAAGACTAACGGGTTTAGCTGATAAATAGGGAGATAGGTAAAGTAAGTAAAAAAGCCCGACTTTTAACCGCTAATTCAGGCAAAATCACGGTATTAGGCTTTGGCTCAACTCATTTATGAGTATAATCTCTTCGCATAATGGCGTTATCCAATTCCATTCTACTCTGTGGTCTGTGGCCATTCGGACCACCGTCCGGATGGCGGGCCAACTCCTGTTACGAACCCGCCATTCGCTAAACTACCTGCCTGACGTAAAGTCCCGTTAAGGAAGCCATTCCTCGAAAAAACTTGGCAAATGGGCATATCCGCCAGGTGAAGACAGTGTCCAGGGGTGTGAAAGACTATTTGAGCGTCAGGTTTCCGCTTTTGTTGTATTGGATTTCCTCTTCGGCCAGCATTTGCTTTAGCGTCTGGGCCAGGGTGTCTGCATCCGTTTGGGCAAAATGATACGAGAGCTGCTTGGGCGATACACCGGGGCCATTCGCCAGGGCGACATAGTCGCGCACCTGCTCCCGAACTGCCGATGAAGCAGCCTCCGCTTTCTTTTTCTTCTTTATGCAGTTATCGCAAATTCCACAGGCCCGGTCTGTTGATAGGCTATCGGCACCCGGTTTTTCGCCAAAATAGGCTTGCAAAAGCCTGGTTCGGCACTGGGTTGGATGTTCGGTGTAGAGAATAGCCGCCTGCACTTTTCGCATCGCCAGCTCTTTCCGGCGGTTCAACTCCTGCACATTGACAGGAAGCGAGGGCGCGTCGAGTCGGGGGGTGAGGAACGTAAGCTGGGGTTTATCTTTCTGCTTTTCATAGATAACCACATTGCGCTGATGCAACTGCTCAAGCAGTTCTTCTATTTCGGGTTGATTCAATAGAAAGGCGCGCGCCAGTGTCGATTCTGAAATGGTAATGAAGTCGGTGAATAACTCGCCCCCATACAGCCGTAATAGTAATTTAAGGAACGAATCGAAACGTGGATTCAGAACCTGAAACTCGTATAGCTGGCGGTTATCCAGCACAATGGCCAGCCGGGAAGGATGGTAATAATTCTCATTGAGTTGAATAAATCCCTCCAACTGAAGCTGCTTGAGCGCGTAATGGGTTTCCTGAGGGGGCAGGTTAAACGTATTGGTAAACGAACTCAGGTCAAAATCGTAGCTGGTGAACTCACCACCGCCAATGGGCACAGCGGTATAATTGGCAATGGCCTGATACACCCGACGGAGCATCTCAACAGGCTGGTAAAGCTGTTCCGTTCGGAACCGCAAATTCTCCAGATCATTATGGGTATAGAGCATGACGGCATACGCCTTTTGGCCGTCACGGCCAGCACGGCCCGCTTCCTGATAATACGCTTCGAGGGAGTCGGGTACGTCCAGATGCACCACCACCCGAACGTCGGGTTTGTCGATGCCCATGCCAAACGCATTCGTGGCCACCATCACCCGCGTTCTGTCCTGTATCCAGGCGTCCTGTTTTTCAGCGCGTTGCAGGGTTGTTAGCCCGGCATGATAAAAGTCGGCCGAAATACCCTGGCGTACAAGCCACTGCGCTACATGTTGGGTCTGCTTCCGGCTTCGAACGTAGACAATGGCACAGCCCGGCACATTCTGGAGAACACGAAGCAACCGGGCATCTTTATTTTCTTCGAGCACCGCCGAATAAGACAAGTTTGCCCGCGCAAAGGATTGCCGGAAAATCTGTGGCGCCCGAAGGGCCAGCTTTTCCACAATATCCGCCTGAACATCGGGCGTAGCGGAAGCCGTCAGGGCAATAATCGGCGTATCGGGAATGAGGTCGCGGAACTCAGCGATTTGCAGATAGGGCGGCCGGAAATCGTACCCCCAGGCCGAGATACAGTGGGCTTCATCAACGGCCAGCAGGCATACCGTCATCTGCTTAACCCGTTCAATAACGATTTCCGTGCGGAGTCGTTCGGGCGAAACGTACAAAAACTTGGTATTTCCGTAAATGCAGTTGTCGAGGGTCGTATCGATCTCGCGGTAGTGCATCCCCGAATAAATGGCTGCGGCCGGAATGCCTCGCCTGCGCAATTGCTCCACCTGGTCTTTCATCAGAGCAATCAGGGGCGTAACGACAATACAAACGCCCTTCATGGCCAGCGCTGGCACCTGAAAACAAATGGATTTCCCGCCCCCGGTTGGCATCAGGACGAGTGAATCCTGCCGGGCCAATACTGTATCGACCACATCTTCCTGCATGGGCCGGAAGGTGGAGTAACCCCAAAATTGTTGTAAAATCTGCCGGGTGGTCAATGTTCTTTCGGGTTACGGTTTACGATTTGTGGCGGTCCGTTGCTATACTGGCTGATGCACACCTCGCTCATAAACCGAATTGGGTGCAAATTTACAGCCTTAAAAAGACAAATTTGTAGACCGACGTGTTTACGTTTATACAGTTCACTCAGGAATTGAGTAAGCCAACGTGGTTACCTGTCAAAACAAAGTAACACCGGTTGGTTCCCACAAACGACAAACGCTAAAACGACAAATGGCTTATGATTCAAAAAGTAATAAAAACGGACGAAGAATGGCGGCAGCAACTGACGCCGGAACAATACCGGGTGGCGCGGGGCAAAGGTACTGAGCGCGCCTTTTCGGGTGAGTACTGCGAAGCGCACGACCCCGGCCTTTACGCTTGTGTATGCTGTGGCACGGAGCTATTTGAATCAAAAACCAAGTTCGAGTCAGGAACGGGCTGGCCAAGTTTCACAGAACCCATTGAACAGGAGCGGATTCGACTGGAAAAAGACAACAGCTACGGCATGTCCCGGGTGGAAGTGCTGTGCAATATTTGTGATGCGCACCTTGGGCACGTCTTCAATGACGGTCCCCCTCCCGGCGGCCTCCGCTATTGTCTGAACTCCGTATCGCTGGTACTGAAGCGAACAGGCGATACGGTATAAGGTCGGCGTTGGAGTCAATTTATTTCATATAGTCAGGATTTATGATACACCGGGTTGAAACCCGGCGCAATGCATGACTTAGATCATCTGCGCCGGGTTTCAACCCGGTGTATCATAAATCCTGGCAGTATAGGGTCGTTTATTTTTAAACGGCCCTTTTGTATTATTGTCAGTTGCCGATTAGTAGTGACCTTTGCAAAATTAGTAACACGACAACTATTGGCCGAAACGCTATACGTTTATATGAATTATGGGTATGTGTTCCGACTGATTATCATCATCGGGCTATTAGGCGCGACGAGGGTATCAGCCCAGAAAAGCAATGGATTAGTTTCAGCTGAAGGGCTGGCAAAGCCCGTTAGCCTGTCGCTGGCAGGCACTAAATGTACCTACTATTCAACGGGTCTCGACGCGATGTCACGCATACCGGCGCCGAGTAGTTTCCTGAATCGAATTAGCCCTAATGGCCGCCCGATGGCCCCTACGGCACAGTTTATTGTTACGTACAACAACTTTACGGCGGATGCTAAACGGGCTTTTCAGTATGCCGTCGATATCTGGTCGACGCTGATCGTGTCGCCGGTACCCATTCGAATACAAGCCAACTGGGTGTCGCAGGAACCAAATGTACTTGGGTCAGCCGGACCTGCTTCGTACCGATATAGTTTCGATGGGGGGCAAAAAGCCAGAGCCTTCTATCCCATCGCTTTGGCCGAAAAAATTGCCCGTCGCGAATTAAACAGCCCTACGGAGGCCGACATCGTAGCCGATTTTAACCGAAACAACGATTGGTATTATGGTACGGATGGGAAAACGCCAAGCGGTCAGGCCGATCTGGTTACGGCGGTTCTGCATGAGTTGGCGCATGGCCTGGGCTTCATTGGCTTCTTTAACGTCGAAAGCGGTAAGGGCGATCAGGGTAATGGGCAATACCTGGCCGATTTACCGTCTATTTACGATCACTTCATCGAAAATGGCCAACGGAAGCGGTTGGTGACCTCCCAAACCGATTACCCGAATAACTCGATTCTCCTGAACCGGCAGCTCACGGGCAACGACCTGTTTCTGAATGGCACAATTCTGAAGCAAACAAGCTTGCAGAAACTGCGACTACAGGCCAAAGCGATCTTCGACCGGGCGTCGAGTATCTACCATCTGGATGATGAGACGTATCCAAAAGGGGATATCAACTCGTTGATGAGCGCCTTTCTGGGCCGGGCTGAGTCGATTCACTCGCCGGGCTATATGGTGCTTGCGCTCTTTGCCGATATGGAGTGGAAAACGACGTCCGTTCTTCATGAGCCAGTGTTGAATTCGGAAGATGTGAAGGACTTTGTTTTCAGTGTTCGGGTTGTCAGCGATACCAATCTGGTGGCTAACTCGGTTCGGCTGTTTTACCGAAAAACGGCTCCCACGGTCAGCGATTCGGCCGCAACGGCGGCATCGCCCGTACGAATCGGTACGACGGATACGTATCAGTATACGCTTCCGGCCGCGCAAGCCCAGGGCGACATCTGGTATTATTTTCAGGCGCAGGATGCCAGCGGCCGTCTGTTTTCAAACCCTGGCAAACTCTCAAACGGTGCACAAACCTGGCATCATGTCCGGATTGGGCCCGACAACACACCGCCAATCATTCAGTATAGTCCAGCGAAGAGCACTATTTTTTCTACCGCTGTGGCGGACAGTTTGCCCATCTACGCCCGTATTGCCGATGACCGGAGTACGATCAGCGCGGCTTATGTCGAGTATCAGATCAATGGCGTTGCGCAGCCTACTCTTCCATTGCGCTATAGCCGCCAGACCATTGCGAACATTACGTATGATAGCCTCTATATAAACCGGATCAATTTTCCGGCCAACTCGCTGAAGTCGGGCGACAAGATTACCTATCGTATTATCGCCCGGGACTCGGCAAGAACGAAAAACCAGGCCATTAACCCCGCAACGGGGTTTTATGAACTCCGGGTGGTGTCTCCGCTGGCGGTTCGTGATCAATACATCAATCCGTTTACCGATGCCACAACGGCCAGCGACTTTGTGGGCAATGGCTTCAGTTTGTCGACTCCGGCCGGGTTTGGGAATCCGGCCCTTCATTCAGAACACCCGTACCGAAACGGCTCCGATTTCAAAAGCCAGAGTAGTTACGACTATGTACTGCTGTCACCCATCCGGATTAAAGCAAATCCGGATAGCGCCGTAATTCGGTTCGATGAAGTGGTGCTGGTCGAGCCAGGGAGCGTAGGAAGTCGTCTTGGGGATAAAAATTTCTTTGATTATGTCGTTGTAGAAGGTTCCAGCGATAATGGGTCAACCTGGCGGCCCTTGCTGGATGCGTATAGCTCGGCCGACAACCCCGATTGGCTAAAGGCGTATACCATTGGTGTAGTACTGAGTCCGGCAGGGGAACAAAACTCGACAACGGTAGGCGTGCCGGCTTTGTACCGCCACCGCGATATACCCCTTCTGAACCAGAAAAGCCTGTTTCGGGCGGGCGACCAGATTCTGGTTCGCTTCCGGTTGCTGGCCGATCAACTGTCGCACGGCTGGGGCTGGGCAATCGATAACCTGCGCATTCAGGCACCACCCGCGCCACTCGTCCTGGCAAATGAGCCAACGACGAATGGTACACTTCAGATTTACCCGAACCCGGTGACCAATGGGATTGTCCAGTTAAAGGCAGACCTGACAACCTCCGTTACCAGCGTTCAACTGAGTATTGCCGGGCCGGGTGGCCAGTTGCTGCGCCAGCAAACAGTGCCCGTTAAAAACAAGGCCATAAACCAGCAACTCGACCTCAGCCAACTGCCGTCGGGCCTGTATTTCCTCCACCTGGCCGTTGGCGACTCCATCCTGACAAGAAAAATCGTCCTCTCGAAGTAAAGCTAAAGCGTACTACTCGTAACATCTGATTTCCATAAGGGAAGCCGGAACCGAATTACCCTCCCCAAAGCCGCTATTTTTCTTTAGATGAATGGTCAGGTTGTTCGTTTCTATAGGTTGCTCAAACCGAATGGTGCGGTTACTCTGGTGGTTATTGGTCTGGTGAAAAATGCGTTCCTGACGGTCATTACATAACTCGAATTCGTCTACGCAAAATGGCGAAACGGTTTCCGGGTGGATCATGATAACGGTTTCGAGTGGATGGTCGAAGTCGGTATCGAAACGGAGTTCAACCCGGCTAATTCGTTGCCTTGTCGGCCAGGAAAGGGTAAGCGTTGGATTCGGATCATCGGCGGCTGCCACCCAGGCATTAGGCTGGCTGGTTGGCCGCTGAAGCCCATTTCGACTGTTTTCGGCTCCGAATAGCGGAATGCCTCCGCTAATGGTCAGCGCAATGTTTTGCCCCGCTGGCCGACGTTCGGGACACCAGAACTCAAATGTATCGACGCCAATATCGTCTGTTGGCTCCTGTTTCCCATAATTTGAAACGGCCGGGTTGATTTTATTAAACACCGACAAAACGCCCGTCACGCGCAACTGGCTGTATTGCAACTGCACGTGTTCGTTTTTCATAAACATGACAAACACGTATCCCGGCTCATCCATCCGGCTGGTAAAGGGCAGCTCTATGGTCTGTTTGCCCTTCGATAGCGGAATGGTTAATGTCTCCAGCGTTACATCGGGCGTATGATTCAACGACTTGCTACTGCGCCGTAAATCGACGGTCAACGTTGTGGCCTGATCGGCGGTGACGAAGGCGGTCATTGGAGGAACGATACCCGCCGGAAGGGGAAGCATCTGAGCCGCCGAATAGGTCAGCGGTTGTAAGGGCCCATCCGGAGGAAGCTGGTTCAATATGAATTCGCTGGATGCCGACAGGTTGGCGCTATGAGTCAGGTCATCCTGGTCGCGGAGCGAAAGGCCGGGAATATGCTGACCCGTTTTGAGCAGTTGCTGCTGTAGCTGCTGAATTTGTACGGGTTCGGTCAGGTTGCGGGGCATCAATCCAGTTTGAGTGCATAGGGCGGCCGCCATACCCACGGCCTGCCCAACGTGAGCGCCCGTCGCCATCACCCGCGAGGAGCCAAACGCGACATGGGAGGCACTAATGATGCGGCCAGCGAGAAATAGATTCGTGATGTTTCGGCTGTAGAGGCAGCGATACGGAATCTGATACATGCCCTTGCTGTGCCACTGGTTGCAACCCGGTTTCTCCGAAAAAATACCGTCGGCGGGGTGCAGATCGATCGACCAGCCGCCAAAGGCAACAGCATCGGGATGCGTTCGCTGCTCGACTACGTCCTGCTGGGTGAGCATATAATCGCCTTCGAACCGACGACTTTCGCGTTTGCCGGGAATTTGCCCGACCCATTCCAGCGTCATCGTTTCGGCTTCGGGAAACTGACCGGAGTTTTTGATGTAATTCCAGACGCCGTACACCACTTTCCAGAGTTCCCATTTGATGGCTTCGGTATCGTGAACCGTGTCGAGCCGACCGCCGTATTCGATCCACCACAACTGACAGCCATATTCCTGTGCGTTGAAGCGTTTGTAGCGCGGAATTTTGGTGATGTCGTCCAGCGCATAAGCAGGCGGCACGAAGCGAACCGGTCGGCCTGTGTCTTTGGTGTAGAAGTAGAGCGAATGCCCCAGCAATTCACCGTATTCAGCGGTTGGTGCAAACTTCTCGCCGAATTCTTCCCGGCTTTCGGCCCCCATTCGGAAGGCGGCACCGGCCTGAAAACCAACGATTCCGTCGCCCGAGGCATCGCAAAAAAGTGGCGCTACCAGCTCGTACCGGGTACTATTCTGGCTGCAATAGGCTTTCAATCCGCTAATCGTATCGGCATCGGATTTTTCAACTTCATAGACCGCCGTATTGAGTAAGAGCTTGATATTAGGTTCCAGGACCACTTTTTCAAGCAAAATGGTGTCAAAAATCAGAGGATTACCTTCCCGATTTCGGTAGAGGTTTTCGAGCAGCAACTCATCGATAACGCCCCCTTCCCGCGCCCAGCGGTTATTATTGCCCATGTGCGAGGTGGCCCCCAGCACCCATAGCCGCACTTCGGACGACGAGTTTCCGCCCAGCACCGGGCGATCTTGTATCAGCAATACCTGCGTGCCCGCCCGAGCCGCTGTAATGGCGCAGCAAACGCCCGACAGTCCGCCACCCACCACAATCAGGTCGGCCTCGTGTCGAACGGTTTTTAGTGTTCGTTTATCGGTTGCTTGTTCGCGTATCATTCGTTGAGTCAATGGTTTGGGTAAGAATTGAAAAGCCGGTTGGTTTGATAACCTCTACAGTGAGCGATTTGTCGAAACCACGCACGGGAAAGGTAATGTTGGCGCTTTGGCCCGGTTGCAGATCAGGAATGAGCCGCGTTGTGCTACCTGTTTTTAATTGATACTTTTTGATGGCATAGGCCGGGAAATCGTTCCGGGCCGTCACCCGTAGAGTTACCGTATAGACTCCTCCAGTACCTGGCAACCAACTTACTTTTTCGATGGTGACGGGTGCCATACCCGTTTGGTGGGCTTTGTACAGAGGGCGTTTCGATCGATCTCCCCGAACCAGCCCCCACGGGCGAGTACCGTCCGGATTGGTGCCGTCGTGCCGACTTAAATAGTCATTGAACGACCACCAGGACGCGCCCACCACGTAGGGCAACTGCCGAATATCCGTCAGAAACTTTTCGATATGCGTAACCTGACCCGCTTCGCTATCCTTGCCATCGGCCCGCGTACCGTATTCGCTGATAAAGATTGGTTTATCCGGATAGAGCGCATGGATATGTTTCAGCACATTCGTGTGATTGCCGTAGGTGTTGGTGGAAACGAAATCGCAGTACTGACTCGCTTCATCTTCCGGTTTCTTTGGCAATATATTCAGCCGCATGGATGCGAACGTATAGAGCCGGGTCGGGTCGAGTTCGCGGGCGTAGGCAATCATGTCTTTCGTCCACCGCTGACCCGCCGGTTGTTCAGAGAGATACTCATTACCAACGCTATAGGCAATCACAGCCGGGTGATTCCAGTCGCGTTCGGCCATCTCGCGAAACTGCTGCCGGAACTTGGTACGCATAGTATCATTGTCCATTTGGCGGGGTGTGAGCTGCCAGTTGCCCGCTTCGCTGATGATGAGCATGCCGTTGCGATCGGCCCAATCGTAGACAGTTTCGGATGGTGTGTAGTGCGTAAGACGCTGGAGTTCCATGCCCGCTTCTTTCATCAGCCGCATGTCTTTTTCAACCAGCCAATCGGGTTCGAGCGAACCTAAGCCGGTATAATCGACTACACGGTTACCCCCCGCAACTTTGATCGGTTGCCCATTCAGCAGCAGTTGCGCATTTCGAACCTCTACTTTCCGAATACCAAAATGAGACCGAACCGTGTCAGTGGCAGCAATCACCTGCAGGTCGTATAAGGCTGGCTGATCGACGCTCCACAGCTTAACATCAGCAGCTTTCAGCACCGTTTCGGCCTCCAGCACCGTCGTTTGGTCAGCAGCAACGGTACCCGACGACTGTTTCCAGGTTAGATTTATGGGTTTGCCATTTTGCTCTACCCGAAACGAGAGTTTGGGCGCACTGGCCTGCTTACCCGCATTCCGGACGCGGGTTTTAATTTTCAGTATGGATGTGCCCTTCACCAAATCCGGCATGGTTTCCGTCTTGATGTTTTCGACATATACCTCTGGCTCGACGGTCAGGTAGACGGGCCGGATCAGGCCGCCGTAGTTTATCCAGCCCGGAAACGATTCGGGCAGGTTATTGTCTTTTGCGCCTGGTATGGTCGTCGTTTTCCAGGTGTTGTTATTCACCGAGATCGCGATAGTATTCACGGCCCCATTGGCCAGATCAGTTTTCAAGTAGTTGGTAATATCGAAGTGAAACGGCGTGTAGCCACCTTCGTGGGTACCAACTTTCTGGTTGTTTATCCAGACCGATGTTTCATAATAAGCCGCATCGAAATGGAGAATGACCCGTTTCCCGGGCGTTACCTGAAAAGGGAACGTCCGGCGATACCAGGCTGTACCGGTATAAAACTGGTAGCGGGGATCGACGGAGAAGCAATGCGGCACTGTCACTTTATCCCAGCGATTCAGGGAGGCATCTTCCTGATACCATTTACCGCGCTCACCCGCGTCTATGGGGTCGAGGGCAAAACGCCACTCCCCATGCAGCGGAAGCGCATTAGGGTCCCGGATGGTGTATTGGGCAAAACCAGAAAGCGTCAGACCTGTGTAAACGAATAGACTTAATAACCAGCGTACTTGTATCATTGAAATTTCTTTAAGGCTTGTTTTACTGTAAATCATACCTTTTTGGCAATCCTGAATACCTTGTAATGTCGGGTGGACTATAGATTCGTATTGATGAGTTTCTCAATTTGCTCCGGGCCTGATGACAATTGCACCCGCTGAGCGGCCCGCCATGGAATCAGCGCAAGCACCAGAACCACCCCCGAAATCGTCGCCGTTATGCCCGCGCCTTCCGTCGTCAGGAAGCTCAGGCCACACAGCATCAGCGCCGTGAACACCAGGGAGCCCGCAATGACACGCAGGCCAAACCGGTTCTGCTTTCGTACGGCCAGCGCTTCCTCGGGCGATTCGGCCTGGGCATCATCCCGTTTTTGCTGACGGGCAATCAGGTATTGGTAATATTCTTGAGCGATGCTTTCCTTCGACCGTGCCCATAGCTCGTAGCCGAGCAACATCAGGAACGGAAAGCCAACACCAATCATCGTTTCTTCGGCGCGCGTCAGCTTAAAATTGAGCAACAGAGGAGCCAGAATTTTGAAGAATAGATTCGCGCTTAAGCTGATGCCGGTGATCCAGAGCGTAGCCCGGCTGGTCAGGCGTTTGGAGAACAGTGCCCAAAGCGGGGGAGCCAGCAGCGGCCCGCCCGAAATAGACGAAATGCTCAGAACAACTTCCACGATGCCGCCCGCTGCCGGAACCATCAGGGCAATGGCGATCATTCCCAACCCAAATAGCCAGGACGAACCCCGCGCCACCCGAATCAACTGCTTATCCGAGGCAGTCGGATTGATTAATCCTTTGTAGATATCGTTGGTAAAAACGGCCGAAACGACGTTTAAGGCGGTATTGGCACTCGCCGACGTGGAGAAATACATGCCCGTCAGCATGAGTCCCAGCAAACCTGGTGGCAAAACGAGTTTGCAGATCATCAAATACGCATTCTCGGTATCCAGGCCGGTCAACGAGGGGTTGATGACTTTGTAAATCATGGGCGGCAGCATCCAGATAACCGGGCTGATCAGGTAGAGCCCCGCAAACAGAAACGCCACCTTTTTCGCCGACTTCGGACTGTCGACGCTGGTGTACCGCTGCACGAACGTCCAGTTACCACCAATGTAGCAGATATGATAGATCACGAAAGCGGCTACAAATCCAAAGGTGTATTCGCCGTTGAGCAGGTTGAAGAAATCGTCCGGTACGGCGTTCACGAATCCATCGAAACCGCCCACCCGATCCAGCGATAAGGGCAGCAGGATAAACACGGCAGCCGACAGCACGACGAACTGCAAAATATCAGTAACCATCACCGCCCAAAGCCCTCCGACGGCTGTATAGGCGATCATGAAAAAGCCCAGGCCGATGGTACAGGGCACCAGTGGCAGATTAAGCGAAACGCTGACCAGTTTTGCCACCGGGTACAGCACCGACCCTTTGATGAACAGCGATACCAGCGTGAAAATGAAAATATACACTTTCTGCACAGTGGCGCCCAGCCGTTCCCGAATGAACTCGGCGGCTGTCATGGCACCCGTTTGTTTCCAGCGGGGCGCCAGATACAGGCCCGTCACGAGCGCACCGATGCACATGGTCCACTGAATGGTGATGGCCACCCAGCCGTGTTTGTAGGCAATGGACCCCCAGGCTACGAACGTTCCTGCCGAGAAGAAGCTCATAAAAAGCGACAGCCCGCCAATGAACCAGGGCACCGCTTCGCCCCCCGCAAAGAAGGACTTGAGGTTGCGCCCCGTCCGGGCAAACAGCATCCCGATGGCAAGCACAAAAGCCGAAAAAATGACGATAACGGCGGTATCTATGGTTGTATTCATATGTTTTAAGAAATCTACCCCACCCCAACCCCTCTCCTAAAAAAGGGGAGGGGCTAAAAGCGAGTGGCGTTAGCCCGTTTTGTCGAACTGTAACCTCACTAAGCTAAAATTCTATTTCAGCCTGTCCAAGAGATGGGTTATTTGCGAGAGTCACCGCTCCCCTTTTTTCAAGGGGAGCGGCCGGGGACGGTCGGCCGCTCCCGTGGGGTTAATTTTTTACCGTAATTCCACCTCTAGCACGCTCTGCCCGAATCCCGGCAGATCCAGCGCAATATCATTCCCCGAAATGGCCTGATTGGTAGGTATCCAGCGAGCACTAGCAATAGCTTTCTGTAGAACGACCGGGTTTAGTTTCACTGTTGTTTGAGTGGCTTGTGCCCGATTATTCTGCAACACGATGTATACTTTCTTCTGGTCGGCAGAGCGAGCCAGGATGTAGTCGATGACGGGGCTGCCAGGCTGAACCAGCCCTTCCTGAATAAGCAGGCTGGCGGGTTGCCCGTACACCATCCCGGCACTGAAACCATACGTCTGATGCGGACCAACCTTAGGCGTCACGAAACCGCGCGGGAACGTCACCTTGCCGTTGGAGCGCAGTTCGGCTTCGGCCATCAGGTAGTCGGTGAGCCAGCCGATCTGCCACCAGGCGTGGTGCGGATACGGCCCCGATCCTTTGTTCATCCGATCCCAGTAATAGGACGCCACACTCGTTTTGGGTTCAACAAACGCATCGCGGCCGATAGCTCCCGCCCGAGCCATGTCCGCAAAAATCGGTTCTTTCGTCAGTTGGTACATCCTAATGAACAGACCCGCGTGGCTGCACAACTGAATGGGCCCCAGCCGCGTAGCCGATCCGAAAATGCCGCCATGCTCGAAGCTCAAGCCCGTCTGGCTGATCTCCCAGTCTTCGCGCGGTAGTCCGAATACCGTTTTCGGTTTATGGCTGGCAATGGGGTGGGTATAAATAGACGTTGTGTAAATCTTGGCCGCTGTAATAGCCGATTGCTGGTAGCGGGCATCCTTCGTCAAATCATATAAATCCAGCAGCGCCTGCGCCGACTGGCCCGTGGCGAAATCGGGTGCATAGCGAGCATCGCCACAGACGCCCAGAAAACTACCCGTCTCGACCGCATTTTTGATAAACCAGTCGGCACCTTTGCGGGCGGCAGCGAGGTATTTTGGATCTTTCAGGATGCGGTAGGCGACAATCAGACCGTAGAACGTAGGGCGCACATCCTGAATATCGGTAAAAATCTCCTTTTCCGTGTTCCGGTCGTAGGCTACCGCCCATCGGCCATCAGGTTTCTGCCAGGTCAGCAGACGGTCGGCTCCCAGCCGAAGCCGCTCTTTGAGTTCGGTATTGGTGGGGTCGAAGAGGAGCATGTTGCCAATGTCGAGCATGGTATAATACGTCAGGCCAATCGGCTCAACGACGGAGCCCCATTCCTCCACGAACTTCTTGGATTTTGCCAGATAATACTGCCCTTCGGGCGCGCCTTTGAAGAAACTGTTGCCGGTTTCCTGCTGGGCCAGTTTGAAGTTTTCGGCGTAGGGAAGCACATTTTCGGTCAGGAGCGGGTCGTGAGTGGCGTTGGCGAGCATCCACATGGCGCCGTAATCCGAATTTTTCATTGCGTCTTTATTCGACCCCACCACGCCCCCGAGGTACGACTGCGCGCCAAGTTTTTTTCCTTCAAACTCTTCAATGTTCCAGAGCGACGTTTTGGGGTCGGTGAGGTAGTGGTGCATTTTCTCAATGCGATCCGTCAGCGATTGGGTGGACTGCCGCAACGCCAGCGCTTCCTTAAATTGATACACACCATATACTGCATGATTGAGGGCCTTGAACCAGTCGCCGTCGGTCAGGCTATAGCGAAAGGTGTAGCTGATGGTCTGGCCGGGTTGCAGGCTGGACTTCGGCTCGCCCAAAACGGGGTAGTATAGCGTTGGCGACAACTGCGCCTTGCGGTTCATGTGCGACAGGCCAATCTCCCAGTCGATCTGTGTGCTTTTATCCACTGCCCAGGGATCGCGCGACAGCCCCGGTTCTGGAATGACCGAAAGCGTCAGGCCGTTTTTCGTCGTCACCATGGGACAAAGCGTACTGGCACACCGTTCCCGGTACACCGCCGGAATCGTCGGGATGCCATGCCCATAGGCGTAGGCCAATGCAAAGTTGGGCTGGAGTCTATTGCCTTGAAAATAGCCCGGTATGGTGGCCCAGGCCAGATTCGGCTCCGCAACACGCGCCAGCGTTGGGCTGGCCAGCGAGAAATAGCCCGGCTTTTTGGCTTTGATAGTCTGCTTCACGACAATGTCTGACGGGAATTTCGGGTCGAACGACCAGACCGTGCTGACCGTGGCCACATCCGTTTCCTGCTGAAACGACAGGCTGTTCGCGCTCGTCTGCTTTGCTTCTTTCGGGAAGAAATACGTAGCTGTCCCGGCCTTGTTCAGCGAAACAGGATTAGTGCTTTCGGCCCACTGTTTCCGCTGGTAGTGGTATTTTTCGCTGGGAAACACCTCGCCTGTAATGTCCTTAAACGTCGTGTCAGGCTTGTCGGAGGGTTTCTCGGCCGCGTATAGCAGGGTGTTCTCACCAGAGGGCGTTGCCATGTTTACCCAGCCTGCGCCTTTCCGAACGGCTACCTGCCCGATGGCCCAGCCATTCGGCGTATTTTTCCAGCTGACTTTCACGCGCTCATTCGCCAGGGTAATTGGCGGGTTCGACTGTGCCCGAACTGTGAGCCAGACGATGCTAAAAAGAGCTATTTTCCAGATTGAATGCATTGAGTGATGATTTTGTACCCACGGGTTTTAACCCGTGTTTTATTTGAAAATCAATTAAGAAAACACGGGTTAAAACCCGTGGGTACTACTTCCAATCCGGGTTCTGCTCCAGCTTGGGGTTGGCGTTGATCTCGTCCAGAGGGATGGGAAAATACTTATTCTTGGCCTGAACCGGGCGCGATGGGTAGACACTGTTCACGGCCCTACTCAACGCCGTCAGGAATTTGCCCGTCCGGGTGAGGTCGTACCAGCGGTCGCCTTCGCCGTATAACTCCCACGACCGCTCCTGAAGCACCGCATCGATGAAGGCATCTTTTCCCAAACTGGGCGTCAGATCGGCCAGACCCGCCCGCTTCCGAACGACGTTGATAAACCCATAAGCCGCTGGGCTAGGTCCATTTACCCGTGCCTCGGCTTCGGCGGCAATCAGATACACATCGGCCAGGCGCAGAATGGGAATGTTGGGCGTGTTGCCAACCGTCGAAATGGGGTCCTGGTATTTCTTGATCAGCACACCCTGTGTCGTGATCAGCGTAATGTTGCGCTGCGAAACGACCTTGTTGCTCTTGTCGACGTAAGTCGTGTCCATTAGCAACCGGCGTTTGTCGGCGGGGTTGAACGAATCATAGAATGACTGGTAAGCGAACATCGATCCGAACGTCGTTTTCCCGTATTCGGGACCGGCGCTGGCGGGTGGCCCCATAAGGCCCGTTAACTGATTGCCCCGACTGGGACTGAACCCACCCTCCGACTCAAATGCCCACATGTTTTCCACACGGGCGGCATCTTCCCGGTCGTACCGATACACGTCCCGCACATCGGGCATCAACGAATACTTACCTGAGTTGATAACTTCCTGCGCTTTCTTCGACGCCGTGGCCCAATCTTCGTTGTACAAGGCCACTTTTGCGTACAGAGCGGCCACGGTTTCTTTCGACGGACGACCCTTCTCGATGCCGGGTCCGGATACCAGCCCGGCGTTGGTGGCCTGATCAAGATCGCTGTAAATCTGTTTGTACACATCAGCTTTCGAACTCTTGCCGACAATGGCTTCGACCTGGTTGCTGCTGGCTTTGATTTTGACCGGCACATCGCCGAAGTTCTTGGTCAACATCCAGTGGTAAAATGCTCGCAGGAAATACGCTTCGCCGATGATCTGTTTCTGACGGGTAGCGTCCATCTTAGCGGCCGGCACTTTTTCGATAATCCAGTTCGCCTTTTCGATGCCATCGTAGCATGACAACCAGATCTGCTGGGGTGACTCGTTCACCCGACCGGCGCTTTTCTGGGTCGTGTAGTTCGGGTCGTAGGTGAACAGCGTGAGCGTGTTCCGGCCCACCACCGCCCGGGGATACGACTGGTCGGCGCTCAAGTCCGACACGATGGTCAGCACAGGCCCCCCGGCCATGTCGGCAATCGGATCATAGGCGGCAATGAGCCCTTTTTCGGCATCAGCGGCCGTTTTGTAAAAGGCTTCGGTATAAATGGACGAATAAATCGTTTCCTCCAACTGGCAAGCGCTGGCACCGAAGAGGATGAGTATAGGAATGAATATCTTTTTCATAGCTCAATGAGAGAATGAGTGAATGATAGAATGGATAATAGGGCGAACAATCAGTTGTAGCAGTGAATACCGTTGCCATGATCTATTCACTCATTCTATCATTCACTCTTTCATAATTAAAAAGTGACCTGCAAACCACCCAGGAACGAGCGGGCGGGGGGATAGACTAAGTTATCGACACCAATGACCGTGTTGCTGCCCGCATAGGTGTTCACCTCGGGGTCGAAGCCGGTGTAGTTGGTGAGCGTGAAGAGGTTGTTGCCGCTGGCATACACCCGGATGCGCTGAACCCCTTTTACTTTAGGCAGCGTGTAGCCCAACGTCACGTTTTTGCAGCGCAGGTACGAGCCGTCTTCCACAAATCGGTTGCTCACCGGCAGGCGGTTGCCCAGGGCTGCACTGGCATACTCCTGACTTGGATTCGTAGGCGACCACCGATTGGCCATACCCGCGTACAGGTTGCGCTGTCCCAGGGGCGTTTCGAAGGCAAATCGGGCCTGGTTGTAAATGTCGTTGCCCTGCGTGCCGGAAAAGAAACCGCTCAGGTCAAAGTTTTTGTAGGCCAGGTTGGTCGAGAATCCGAAGATGAATTTGGGGTTTGGGTTGCCCGTTACCGTCTGGTCGTTGGCGTCAATTTTTCCATCGCCGTTGAGGTCTTTCACCTTGTGGCCGCCCAACCGACCGTCGTAGCCGGGCAAAATGGTTTCGCCCGTTTGGTTGATGCCGTCGAACACGTAGGTTTTGAAAAGGCCCAGCGGTTGCCCCACGCTCAGGATGCTGTACGTGGTTACAAATCGCTCGTTGGTGGTGCCGCCGTCGAGGTCGAGGACTTCGTTACGGTTGATCGTCGCGTTAGCGGACACATCCCAGCGCAGAGGTCCCTGCAAAATCCGGGCGTTGGCGGCCAGTTCAATCCCTTTATTTTCCAGCGAGGCAAAGTTGCCCGTGATGCTGCCGTAACCCGACGAGAGGGGCAGGGTTTTGATATAGAGCAGATCGCGCGTCTTTTTGCTGTAGGCATCGACCACAAAACTCAGTCGGTTGTTGAGCAGGCTGATGTCCAGACCAATATTAGCCTGCGTCGATTTCTCCCAACGCAAATCGGGGTTGGCAATGCCCAGCGGATTGATCCCCGTCAGGTAGATATGATTGAACTGATAATCAGAAGGGTTCGGATTTGGCGACCCGACTATAGCCAGCGACTGATAAGGAGAAATTCCGCCCGCATTACCCGTCAGGCCGTAGCTGGCCCGCAACTTCAGGTCCGACAACCAGCCCACGTTTTTCAGGAACGGTTCTTCGATGATACGCCAGGCTGCGGACACCGCCGGGAAGAAACCGTACTTGTGGTTTGCTCCGAACTTGCTCGACCCATCGGCGCGGGCGGTCAAGTCCAGAAAATAGCGGTCTTTATAGCCGTAATTGATGCGGCCCAAATACGAATCCAGCCGCTCTTTGGTCCGGCTGCTGCTCACCGTCCGGGTCAGGGCCAGTTGCAGGGCTTCGTTTTCGGTAGCGTCATTGGGGAAACCTGTCGCATTGATGGTGTTACTGTTGGCGAGGTTGCTCTGGGTGGCAAATACGCCCGTGAACTTGAGGGTATGATGCTGCGCAATGGTTCGGGTGTAGGTCAGTATACTTTCGTGAAGCAGTACCAGGCTATTGGCATTCACTTTAGCCCCCGAGCCGGAGTTGTCGTTGAGGTCGGCCGCGTTCACGATGGAGCGGGGCGAGTAGGTATTCCGAAGGCTGTTCTGTAAATCGACATTGAACGACGCCCGGTACGTTAAGCCCTGAAACAGATTGACTTCGCCATACAGATTCGCTAGTGTGCGTTGAATGCCGACCTGATTTTTGATAGCGGCCAGCCCCAGCGGGTTTGCCACTTCCCGATACTGCCCGTTTGCCTGTTCGCCAAACGGGAACAGGGAGCCATCGGGGCGATATGGTTGGAGGTTCGGTGGTGCGCCCAGAGCCGCCCCCAAAATGCTGCTGGTAATGAAATCGCCATCGCCGAGGCTCGTAGTACCGTACGGAACGCCTTTGTTGATGGAGTAACTGCCCAGGATACTCGTACCAACTTTAATCCGGTCGCTAACCCGATGGTCAACGTTGAGCCGGAGCGAGTACCGTTCGAAGCCGGAGTTGATGATGACGCCCTGCTGATTAAAATAGTTGAGCGACAACGCCAGCTGCGTTTTCTCCGACCCGCCATTGATCGTGAGCTGGTGATTCTGGATGGGTGCCTGCCGGAAAACGAGGCTCTGCCAGTTTACACCCTGGCCCAGACTGGCCGGATCAGCGTAATAATTATTCTTGAAGGCTTCGTTTTCCAGCTGTGCAAACTGGGCGGCATTCAGAACGGGGATCGTTTTCGAGACTTTCTGAACGCCATAATAGCTTTCATAACTCACGCTCGTTCGACCCGTTTTACCCCGTTTTGTTGTGATGAGCACCACGCCGTTGGCCGCCCGCGAGCCGTAAATAGCCGTTGCCGAAGCATCTTTCAGCACTTCCACCGATTCGATATCGTTGGGGTTGATGGTCGAGAGGGGGCTAATCTCCGTCAGGCCACCGCCGTTCGAAATCTGGATACCATCGACAATATACAGCGGTTCCGATGTGCCGTTAATGGAGTTCGTTCCCCGGATCCGGACGCTGACGTTGCCGCCCGGCGCACCCGAATTCTGGACAATCTGGACCCCCGCCACCCGCGCCTGTATGCCCTGGGCCACGTTGACCACGGGCGTTTGCACAAGGTCCGATGCCTTAATGGACGCAATGGAGCCGGTCGTTTCAATTTTGCGTTGCGTGCCGTAGCCAACGACAACTACTTCATTCAGCGACCGATCGTCGGCTTTCAGCCCAATGTCAATGGTGCTCCGGTTCGAAAGCGCCACCTCCTGCGGTACGTAGCCGATGGACGAGAAGGTGAGCGTACCCGTACCGTCAGTTACCGACAGCGTATACTGACCATTCGCATTAGTCGTCGTGCCCAATTGAGTACCCTTCACGACGACGTTGGCGCCGGGTAATCCTTCATTCGTGGCCGAGTCGGTGACCCGCCCTGTAATGGTTGTTGCTCGGGGTGCCTGCGCCTGCCCTGTCAGCGTGGCCAGCAGTAGACCCAGCAAGCCGACTCCTGTTCGTAATGATAAAATAGATTGCATAGGTCAAGCAGCGTTGGCTACCTTTTAGTTTTTAGGAATGGCAAAATTAAAAAAGTACAAAATTTGTAAACCTCGTAGATACAGTAGCCGGATGAATCAATTGAAATGAATCGGTGGCTCCCTGCTCTCCACTATAGGGCGAATAGCTACTTTAGGCTATTATTATTTGATATTACGGTCCTAGCTTGATTCTACAAAGAATTTTTTGACTTATTTTATTGGGAATGTTCCCAAAATTTTGGGAACATTCCCAATAAAATACCCGATGTAGGCGTTGACCAATCGACTGTCTGGCCTTCGGCAACAAACCAAAATTAGATTAGTTATATAATTTCAAAATCCAGTGGCGACTCATCAGACAACCATTATCGACATTGCCCGTGCGTTGGGCGTCTCCAAGTCGACTGTATCAAGGGCTTTGACGGGGCATGCAAATGTCAATGAAAAGACACGGCAGCGTATCCTTGACATGGCTGCTCAAGTCGATTACCAGCGAAATCAACTCGCCATTTCCCTGTTGACGAACCGGACCGGGACGGTAGGCATCATTGTGCCGGAATTTATCAGCTTCTTTTTCCCGAAAGTCATTATCGGAGCGCAGGAAGAGATGGCCAAATCGGGTTATAACGTAGTCATCTGCCACTCAAATGAGTCGTATGAAACCGAAGTGTCCAATGCGAAGGCCTTGCTGGCAAGTCGGGTTGATGGCCTGATCATATCTCACACGAAAGAAACCCGCAACTTCGACCACTTCAAGGTATTCCAGCGGAAGGGAATTCCGGTCGTATTCTTCAACCGGGTTTGTGAGGACATGAACGTCTCGAACGTAACGGTGGATGACTATAATGGCGCCTTTCGGGCGGTCGAGCACCTCATTCAAACGGGCCGACGCCGGATTGCTCATCTGGCCGGTCCTGATACACTCGCCAACAGCCGCAACCGGCTCAATGGCTATCGGGACGCCCTCCGGCACTATGGGCTACCCATTGAGCCGGAGCTAGTGATTGCGTACGATCTGAATCTCGACAAGGCGAATATTTATGTAAACCACTTACTGAACCTGCCCAATCCACCGGATGCCCTGTTTGCGATGAATGACCCAACGGCGCTCGAAGCGCTGAATGTCGCGAAACGCCGGGGCCTATCCGTTCCCGACGATCTGGCTATTATCGGCTTCAGCGACGATCCAATGTCGGCCCTGATTGAGCCGGGTTTAACGACGGTTGCCCAGCCCGTCAACGAGATCGGGCAGCAAACGGCGAATTTATTGCTTCGGCAGTTGCAGGCAAAAGAAGGTGAGTTTGAACCGGAGCGAATTATATTACCGACGAGCCTGATTGTCCGGGGGTCAACCGTGAAGGCAATACCAGCCAGCCTTCCGGCCGTTTAGCAGCAAAAGAATGCGTAGATCATTCTTTGATAAGTAGCCAAACAGAAACCTTTGACAAAGCAGGGGCCCTGGTTGCCAGCTTAGTAGAGTTACCCGTTTTGTCAAAGGTCAACTTACCACAGTTTGGCTGCCTAACTCGGAGTACGCTCTCTTCCGACCAATTTCCGCTTAAAGTGTAAAAAATACGTGATAAGCCAGCAAAGAATGGAGTAAGAGTTTAGTACAACTATCTTTTGGTTTTGTTCTAAACATACGCTCATGAAAAATAAGCTCTGGTTACCAGGCTTGCTTTCGTTCTCGATGCTGGTCGTTACCTGTAAAGTCGTACAGCAAGCCCCGCCCGATAGTGCAAAAAATACGGCGGTAGCAGACACCGTTCCAGCCTTTGTTTCCAATCCTTCGCCTGTGCAACTAACGCCAGAACAGAGCCTGAAGGCTTTCCGGGTGCCCAAAGGCTATCATATGGAACTGGTCGCCAGCGATCCGATGATCCGGGAGCCAGTGGCGATTGCCTGGGATGGGAACGCCAGAATGTATGTAGCTGAAATGGATACCTATATGCAGGATGCTGATGGCTCTGGTGAGCATGATCCGATCAGTCGGGTTATGCTGCTCGAAGACACGAATAACGACGGTAAGATGGACAAAAGCTCCGTTTTTATCGACAAACTCCTGTTGCCCCGCATGCTTCTGTGCGTTGACCATGAACTGCTGGTCAACGAAACCGATACCTACGATATTTATAGCTACAAGGATACCAACGGCGATGGCGTAGCCGATCAGAAAAAATCCGTTTATCAGGTTGGCAAAAAATCACCCGGCAATCTGGAACACCAGCGCAGTGGTTTAGACTGGAATCTGGACAACTGGATTTACCTAACAGTTGACCCTGTGCGTTTTCGTTATACCAAAAATGGCCTCAAGGCAGATTCGCTGCCCAGTGGTTCAAATGGACAATGGGGCCTTACCCACGATAACTACGGCCGGTTATTCTTCTCGCGGGCGGGTGGCGAAATCCCGGCCTCGGGTTTTCAGATCAACCCCGTTTATGGAGGTCTGGAATTCCCGGATCAATACAGCGAAGAATTTAACGCGGTTTGGCCAATCATGTCCACTCCCGATATTCAGGGTGGCCTGAACCGGCTCCGGTTGCCCGATAGTACGCTGAACCACTTTACGGCCAGCAACGGACAGTCCATTTTCCGGGGCGACAGACTCCCGGCTGATCTGGTAGGCGATTATCTGATTGGCGAGCCCGTTGCCCGGATCATTCGTCGGGCCAAAGTAATCAACACAAATGGTAAGCTAAGGCTGGAAAATGCCTACAAACAGCAGGAGTTCATTGCGTCGACCGATATGAACTTCCGGCCCGTAAATACCTATACGGGTCCGGATGGTTGCCTGTACATTGTGGATATGAACCGGGGCATTATTCAGGAGTCGCAGTGGACACCGAAAGGAAGTTACCTGCGGCCTCAGATCGAGCGGTTGGGGCTGGACAAAAACATACAGCATGGCCGTATTTTCCGGCTGGTGCACGATGGCATGAAACCGGGGCCGAAGCCGCACATGCTCGATGAATCTAGTGCTAAACTGGTTACCTACCTCGACCATCCGAATGGCTGGTGGCGCGATAATGCCCAAAAGCAACTTGTTGTTCTGGGTGATAAGTCGGTGGTTCCCGCACTGAAGCAGACTGTGTTGGGTCAGCCCGGTTCGCCCCTGAAACAGCCCTCGGCGCTCGGCCGCCTGCATGCCTTATGGACGCTGGAAGGGTTAGACGCGATTGATAAAGACCTTGTCTTTACGGCCATGAAAGACGCTGATCCACAGATTCGGCGGGCGGCTGTCCTAATCAGCGAGCGATACATCAAGCAGGATGACGCCGATGCCATTGCCAGCCTGCAAGCCCTTAAAAACGACCCAAGCTACGATGTCAGAACGCAGTTGGTGTTGTCGCTGCACGCCAGCAAATCCGATAAAGCAAATACGCTTGCGAGCGAGGTCATTGAGCAGAGCGCTAACAACGAGATGCTGGTCGGTGCGCAGAAAAGTTTATTGAAAAATGACGCCGTCAAAACCTACGGCCTGCGTCTGGGGCGGCTCGAACCCGAAGATCGGAAGATGGTTCTGGCCGGTGCCAACACCTTTAAAACGCTTTGCGCCAGTTGTCACGGACCCGATGGCAAGGGCCTGGCCGTTGGCGGAAGCAGCATGGTCGCCCCCCCGTTGTTTGCCTCCAAACGGGTGGTGGGTGATAAGGATGTGCTGATCAAAATCCTGCTCAATGGTTTATCCGGCCCAGTCGATGAGAAAACCTATCCCGACGTTATGCCATCTATGGCGGCTAATGACGATGAATGGATTGCTTCGGTTCTGAGCTACATCCGTTACGAGTTCGGCTACACGGGTAATTTTCCGCCCTATACGCCACCGCCTGGGCCTCGTTCTTCGGGCAGCGGCCCACCCCCGGAGATTGTGAAACGCCGGAGTTACAAGCCGTTTGTAAAAGCCGAGGACGTGAAGCGCATACGCGAACAGAATACCGGACGTACGAAAGCCTGGACACTGGCCGATCTGGAAAAAGTGGGCGAGTAACGAGGGAAAGAGTTAATAAAAAATAGTAAAGCTTATGAAAGCCCGAGCCCTGATTGCCTGCTATGCCATGGGCCTGACAATGGCCATTGCCCAACCGAACCCGGCACGGCCTGATTTGTGCCAGGGGGCTTATTTCACGGAAGCGGAAGGAGCTGCTGCCTTACGGACGTTTGCCCAGACTCATCATGACCGCGCCAGTTGGGAAGCACGCGCCAAGCTGATTCGGCAGGGGCTGCGGGATGGAATGCAGTTACCCGAAAAACCGAAATTTGCCCCTCTTCAACCCATTCGGCACAGTTTGAAGAAACAGAATGGCTATACGGTCGAAAATGTAGCCTTCGAGAGTATACCCGGTTTTTTTGTGACGGGTAATCTATACAAGCCACTGAATGCCAGCGGAAAAATACCGGCCGTTCTTTGTCCACATGGGCACACCCCTAAAGAGGATGCCCGCTTTGTGGAACAGACCCAGCAGCGATGCGCCACCATGGCCCGCCTGGGAGCCGTTGTATTCGTCTACGACATGATCGGTTATGGTGATTCAAAGCAGACATCGCACAAATTATCCGAAGCACTGAAACTGCAAACCCTGAATGGCATGCGCTCCCTCGATTTCCTGATGAGTTTACCTGAGGTAGATAAAAACCGGATTGCCATGTCGGGAGAGTCGGGCGGGGGAACCCAGACCTTTCTGCTAACGGCGCTCGATCAACGGATCAAGGTGTCGGTGCCTGTGGTTATGGTGTCGGCTCACTTTTTTGGAGGCTGTACCTGCGAAAGCGGGATGCCCATTCACAAGCGTCCCACGCACCAGACCAGCAACGTAGAACTGGCCGCTTTAGCTGCTCCACGACCGATGTTACTTGTGTCCGATGGTAAAGACTGGACAAAGAATACGCCCGACGTTGAATTCCCCTACATCCAGGCTATTTATGGGTACTATGGGGCAAAGAACCAGGTAGAAAACGTGCATTTGCCCGCCGAGGGCCATGATTACGGACCAAGTAAACGGGCTGCAGCCTATCGGTTTCTGGCTAAAGAGCTGAAGCTGGATTTGAATCGAATACTTAAAAATGGAGAAATCGACGAAAGTCCCAATACGTTACTGGAGCCAGCCGCTTTGCTGGTTTTCGATGCGGCTCATCCGCGCCCAACCCGGGCCGTTATGGGCGACGAAGCGGTCATTGCGCTGCTGAAGTAAGGTTTAATAAAGAAGAAAGATGGCCAGGAAGTAATCTATCTGCCTGATTAGGTTCGTATCAGGGCGCAGATACAGCTTGTAAAACGTAAAAAATCGTACCCCTAAACCCGGCTTTTTCGGCCGAAACTTTCAATTCGCATGGATATTTTCAATATCAATCGTCGTCGTTTTATTCAGGGCACCACTGCCTCACTTGCTCTTTCGGCCTTTGGGGCGAGGGGAATGGACCTTATGAACCCGCCCAAGGCCTATCGGGTCGGCCTGATCGGTACGGGCTGGTATGGTAAAAGTGATTTGTTCCGGCTCATTCAGGTGGCTCCTGTAGAAGTCGTTGCGCTTTGTGATGTCGATAAAAATATGCTGGCTGGTGCCGCGAAACTGGTAAGCCAGCGGCAAAAATCGGGTAAGACGCCCAAGCTCTATGGCGATTACAAAAAAATGCTGGCCGAGAATCAGATGGATATCGTGCTCATCGGCACGCCCGACCACTGGCACGCGCTGCAAATGATCGATTGCGTGAAAGCTGGCTCCCATGTCTACGTACAAAAGCCCATTAGTGTGGATGTCATGGAAGGAGAAGCCATGGTTGCGGCAGCGCGGAAATACAATAAGGTGGTGCAGGTTGGTACGCAGCGCAAAAGTACGCCACACCTGATCAGGGCGAAAAAAGAGATCGTCGATGCCGGCCTACTCGGTAAGATATCGCACGTAGAGATGTCCTGCGACCTCCATATGCGCAACAATGGAAACCCACCTTTGCAGGCTGTTCCCGATTTTCTGGATTACGAAATGTGGACGGGGCCCGCTCCATTACGGCCTTATGACGGGTTGCCGCACGTGCGCTGGTGGCGGACATTTATGGAATATGGGAATGGTATTACGGGCGATATGTGCGTGCACATGTTCGACACCGTTCGCTGGATGATGAATCTTGGCTGGCCTAAACGGATCAGTTCGCACGGCGGCATTTATGTTCAGAAAGAAGGAAAATCAAATATTTCGGATACGCAATCGGCTCTGTTCGAATATGATGACCTGAATTGTGTGTGGCATCACAAAACCTGGGGAACGGCCAATAATCCGGATTATCCCTGGTCATTCACGCTTTATGGCGAGAAAGGAACGTTGTGGGGCAGCACCATGCAGTGCGACTTTATTCCGGATGGGAAAGGCGAAAAAATCCACCTGGATGTCGTCTACGAGAAAGAGAAATACCCCGAAGATGTTACAGAAGATACGAACCCTAAAATTGAGCTGAACGCGGCTCCGGCAACGCGCTTACACATGCTCAATTTCCTGGACGCCATCGACAAAAACAGCCGCCCTGTCGCCGACATCGAGCAGGGGCATATCTCAACCGCGAGCTGTATTCTGGCCAATATGGCCATGAAGACCGGCCGTCCCATGGTCTACGACCCCGTGAAGCGGGAAGTAGTCGGCGACAAAGAAGCGACCAAAATGCTGGCACGGGATTACCGTTCGCCATACACCCATCCCGATCCGAAGAAGGTGTAGAGATTTACTAAATTACACAAACGGGTGGCCGCTTTTGAAGCGGCCACCCGTTTTTATGCGATGCATATCTCCGCGGTGTCGGTTACTTACAACCGATAGGCGAGGTTTCTCAAAACCTCGCTTGGCCGATTTGAGAATCGGCCATTACACTACCCCAAACTCACCAGTTCCTTCAGTTCATCGTCATTCAGATCACCGAGCCAGGTTTCGCCGGTTTTCACGCTGAGGTCGGCTAATTCGCGTTTGGATCGGATCATTGCGTCGATCTTTTCTTCGAGGGTGCCCTGATTCATGAGCCGGTACACCAGTACATTTTTGGTTTGACCGATGCGGAATGCCCGGTCCGTGGCCTGCGATTCGACGGCCGGATTCCACCATAAATCGTAATGAATGACGTGGTTCGCCTGGGTCAGGTTCAGACCCGTACCGCCCGCTTTGAGCGACAGAATAAACGTATGATCGCTGCGGTTCCGTTGAAATTGCTCCACCATCTCATCGCGTTGGGAGCGGGAAGTGCCGCCATGCAGAAACAGAGGTTGTGTACCGAAAGCCTGCTCAATAAACTGGGCCAGTAGCTCACCCATTTCTTTGTACTGCGTGAAAATCAGCACTTTCTCGTGGTTAGCATATATTGTTTCGAGCAGATTGAGCAGCAAGACCGTCTTACCTGATAGAGCCGGGAGGTCCGACCCACGCTTGAGATACTGCCGTGGGTGATTGCCAATCTGCTTGAGGGCCGTCATGAGTTTTAGCACAAGGCCCCGGCGGGCAATACCGTCTTTCTCTTCAATAGCCCGCAAACTCTCCTGCACCACGCTCTGGTACAAGGCCGCCTGCTCGGGTGTGAGCGTACAAAACTGATTATTTTCAATTTTGTCGGGGAGGTCGGTAATGATACTCCGGTCGGTTTTGACACGACGCAGCAGAAACGGACTCGTTATGCGCCGGAACTGATCCAGTTTCTGGCGGTCGCGCTCCTGCTGAATCGGTTTGCCAAACTCTTCATTGAACTTGGTCAATCCACCCAGATAGCCCTTGTTGACGAAGTCCATAATACTCCAGAACTCCGATAACCTGTTCTCGACGGGCGTACCGCTCAAGGCGATCCGAATGGGCGATTTTAGCGATTTAACCGCTTTCGTCTGCTCGGTATCGGCATTCTTGATGTTCTGCGCTTCATCGATAACCACCACGGCCCAAGTCGTCTTCTTGAACTTTTCCAGATCGCTTCGAATAACGCCGTAGGTTGTCAACAACAGGTCGTAGTCGTCACCGCGCTCGGCGGGGAGTTTCCGGTTCGAACCGTGGTAAATGCGGGCTTGCAACTCGGGGGCAAAACGGGCTATTTCCTTCTGCCAGTTCGTTAACAGCGTAGTTGGCAAAACAACCAGTCCTTTCTGTTTCTTGAACCGGCCCTCCTGCCGAAATTTGAGCAATAAGGCAATGATTTGCAAGGTTTTACCCAATCCCATATCATCAGCAAGCAGACTGCCCATGCCCAGAGCCGTATTTTTAACAAGCCAGTCGTATCCTCGTTGCTGGTAGGGTCGGAGGGTCGCGTCCAGCGATTCGGGCAAAGGTTGAGACGCACTTTCAGTGAACTGCTGAACCAACTCCCGTACTTCGGCCGACAAGCCTAACCGGTTGCCTCTAAACTCTTCGGCCAAGGCGGCCCGCAGTAACTCCGTTCCGGTCAGTTCGGGTGGACTTTCGAGCTGCTTGTAGAGCTTGGTCAGATCACTCGGGTCGACCAGCACGTATTGGTCTTTAATTTTGACCAGACCCGTATTTCGGCCCACCAATTTCTGAAATTCCCGTACGCTCACCATTTCGTTCCCGAGCGCCACTTGCCAGTCGAAGGTCAGCATTTCATCCAGCCGCATAAAGGCGTTGCTGGCTGTCACTTTGGCCTTGAGCCGCCCACCTGCCTGCGGACGCACCCAATGCCGGAGCGATTTAGGTAACCAGAGCGCAATGCCAAGCAGTTGCATGCGGGGCAGTGTATCGAGCAGAATCTTCACAAACTGCTCGGGCGAATAGGTCAGGTAAGCCGGTCCGCCGGTTTTCGTCAGCTTTGCCAGGTCAGGAAAGTGCCGCGCCAGAATCAGCAGGTCCTGAAGCACATCCATTCGGATGCGCTCGTATGGATCCAGCCCGCGCGCTTTCTTGTCCAGTAGATCAGGTAATGGAATAGGCGCGGTTGGCGTGCCGTTTACCAGAGGGCCTTCGCGGTCGCGGATCAATAGACTTAGCCGGAATTCGTCGCCCAACTCGCTGTCTTCAACGGCCAGAATAGGCACGAATCGTTTGTGGGTCAAAAAGAAATCATTGACCCACAGCTGCATGGCCAGCGGCATTTCTTTTCGGCCGAAGCCTTCAAACCGGACGGTTTCGACCCCAAAAAATAGCCGGTCAGCATCTTCGAGGGGCCACCGCTCCCACAGTTCAACGGTGGTGGGTTTGATAACACGACGCAGAAATAGTGAGCATAAGGTTAAAATCTGTTGCTCATCGGGCAGAGCGAGCCATTCTTTTTGCCAGCGGACAGTAAGCAGCGTGGGCGGAAGCTGGGTAGCCAGTTGATCGGTCAGGCGTTTGACCGTCTCGTTAAGTGTTGCCGGAAGCCACCGTACCCGATAGTGTTCTTCGGTAGGACCGACCCGCAGCAGTTGTGGCACAACAGCCCCCCGGCGCAGGAGCGCAGCCGAAAATTGCTGCGTCAGGTAGAGAGCCCGAACGGAATCGCTCATTTCGGGCCAGTCGGCTTCGGTGAGGGTATCGAGCCAGTTGATCAGATCGCTCATGTCGAATCCGCTGATCGACCGGGGTTCACCATGTTCGCTGAACATGCTTATTTTCTTGACCGTCATTAGCTCATCGAGTTGCAGCTCAATGCTGTCGCTAAAGGCAGGGCCAATGGGGCGAAGCTTTTCGTCAGCAACCAACTCTTTCTCAATTGGCTTGCTGAATAATTTATACGCTCTGCTCAACGATTTATGAAAATCGCCTTTGGTAAAGGTAACGTCGGTGGAGAGCAGCCCTAAAAGCTGGTCGGCCAGGGGTGGAATGGTCGCAAAGTCCAGGCTGGCCCGAATGGTTTCATCCGGATGCCAGTCTTCATCTTCATCGGGCAGTTCATCGGTACCAATGTCTCTGAACGACAACACGGTATCCAATGTGCTGGCGATTCCATCGACCTGACTTTTTTGTATTTCGGCCAGTATATCCAGCCCTTTCAATTGAAAAACCAAAAATGGATTTCGGTCAATTTCATTCGCGATCGTATAAATAACAGCCGCCAGGTGCTTACAGGGAATGGCCTCATCGGGGCAGGAGCAGCCCATTGTCAAATCCCGGAAAGAGCGGGGAAATAAGCGAATGTTGCGTTTGTCGGCAAACTCCGTCAACTCAGGCGGCAACTGTCGGTTAAGAAGCTGGGCCAGCGTAGCCGGATTTTCATTTATTTCGGTAAGTAACGCCGTCTTTTCTTTCTCTGTAAAGAGGGGCACCGATAACTTGGACTTGTAAGGGCGTGGCGCTGTCCCTTTGATCGAAGCACTAATCTGATTCTGAGAAATAGACAACCCCTGCACGGCCCCTTTATTCGCGTAGGTCTTCCCGCGTGGCAATCGGTTGGCCATGTCAATGCTCGTTAGCGCATTGAGCCACTGTTGTCCCCACCATGTTTTGCCATAGGTGATTCGTTCCGCCATGATACCCAATTGAAAATTCCGCCGTAAAAATAATTGATTAACCCGTTAGCGTAGGATATGGGTTCCGTTGGTGAACCTATAGGACATCCTGGCATCAGGCACTTTTCGATAGTAATTGAACGAACGCAAGTCGATTATCCACAAAAAAAGAAAATCGATGAATCAATCCAGCCGCCCAAACGGGCAATTACGTAAGCCCTATTCGCCAGATGAGCCCGCCAAAAATAAACCCGGAAGAGGCATATATGCGCTAGCAGAAGACAAAGACCAGCGAAACTCCCGGTGGTGAAGAGACTCCTCTTCACTGGCTATAACAAAAGCGTTGAACAGCTGTTCTTGTCTACGTGCCTGGTCCGGTCAGTGAATTGACTTAACGGGCACTTGCTCAACAACGACATGGAAACAACTGAATTTCGCCCAACATCGGAGGAGATCCCTGCTCAGCAACTCCCCTACCCGGCCCGGCAGTCGGACATGAACCCGGCCCCCGATAGCGACCTATCGAATTACAAACCAGCCGGTAAACTCACTGACAAGATTGCCATCATTACCGGTGCCGATTCCGGAATCGGACGCGCCGTAGCTATTGCGTTTGCGATGGAAGGGGCCGACGTCGCCATTGTATACAACGAAAACACCGACGACGCTAAATACACAAAAAGACTTGTTGAAAGCAAAGGACGGTCGTGTCTGGTCATTCAGGCCGATGTTCGGAGTTCGGCCGCGTGTAAAGATGCCGTTCAACAAACGGTGGATCACTACGGCAAATTGAATATTCTGGTTAACAACGCAGCCTTTCAAATGGCCCAGTCAACACTGGAAGACATAACCGAAGAGCAGCTCCGGCGTACGTTCGATACCAACATTCTCGCTTATTTCTTTATGGCTCAGGCCGCGCTGCCACATTTGCACGAAGGCGACGCCATTGTTAATACCGGCAGTATAGTTGGTATTGTGGGCAACCCAATTCTGGTCGACTATACCGCGACCAAAGGGGCGATTCACTCGTTTACAAAATCGCTGGCCATTCAGTTAGGCAAACGGAATATCCGGGTAAACTGCGTTGCACCGGGCCCCGTCTGGACACCCAATATTCCGGCAACAATGCCCGAGGATGAAGTCAAAAACTTCGGCCATGAAGTGGCCCTCGCCCGGCCCGGACAACCCGAAGAACTAGCCCCTGCTTATGTCTTATTAGCCTCCAGCGAGGGGAGCTTCATGACGGGCAGCATCATTGAAGTAACCGGCGGCAAGCTGGGATAATCATTTGTGTATGATATGGAATGCAGGTGCTTCCATATCATACACCCTACATACCCTACCAAATACACTCCACCATGCACCCTCACTACCCACCGAACACGGTTCGTGCATTGCTCGATACCGATCAGGTAACCGATGCCACACGACAGGCGCTTATCGAACGCCTTCAACTGTCCCCTCATCAGCCTACTTTCTTTTCAGCCAGCGAGTTTACGCTACTACAAGCCGTTTGCAATCGCCTGATTCCGCAGGATAATTCCTCTGGCTGGATTGATATGGCGAGTAACATCGACAAACGATTGAGCGAGAAAAAATGTGATGGCTGGCGTTACGATACAATGCCTGCCGACGAAGATGCCTACAAACTTGGCTTGCGGGGTATTGACGAAAGCGCTCAATTGACCTTTCAACAGGGATTTCGAAACATTTCTGCTGAACAACAGGACTTTATTCTAAACGCCGTTCAGCGCATGGAAGCACCGGGCGACACCTGGAAAAACCTTCGCGCCGACCGGTTTTTTGAAGAACTGTTGACTGAAGCGACTGAAAACTATTATAGTCACCCATTGGCACAGGAAGAAATTGGCTATGTCGGTATGGCCGATGTTCCGGGCTGGCACCGTATTGGCCTGAATCTGTTGGAAGACCGCGAACCTAAACGCATCGGGTAAAGGGCCTGGGGCAGCGGTTGGCAAAACCGCTGAATGTATCAAAAACACCTCGCTCTATGTCCTTTGACCCAATTACTATGCAAACTTACTCAACTACAGAAATCGTTGACGCGGTCATTATT
This sequence comes from Spirosoma horti, assembly GCF_054776595.1. NCBI lineage: Bacteria > Pseudomonadati > Bacteroidota > Cytophagia > Cytophagales > Cytophagaceae > Spirosoma > Spirosoma horti. The sequence continues at coordinate 70,703 of NZ_BAAHBQ010000002.1, read as the reverse complement.
GGCACGGGAGCAGGGGGCGCGCCCTTGCTAGCCCGCCTTGCCAGAGCAGGCTTACGCGTCGTTGCTCTCGAAGCCGGTACCCACTGGAACCCCGCCCGTGATTTTGCCACCGACGAAAAAGCACAGGAAAAGCTCTTCTGGAATGATGAGCGACTGAGCGCCGGTAACGACCCTTTACCATTCGGAAGCAACAATTCCGGCACGGGTGTTGGCGGCTCTACGCTCCACTACACCGCTTATACACCCCGGGCCCAGCCCGACGATTTTCAGATCCGTACCGATTTTGGGGTGGGCCAGGACTGGCCAATCGGGTTTGATCAGCTTGAGCCCTACTATGAAGAGGTCGAACAGTTTCTGGGTGTTTCGGGCCCAGCGGCCTATCCGTGGGGGCCCGCCCGAAAACAGGGCTACGCGCTGGGACCACTCCCGGTTAACGGAGCCGGTCTGCTAATGGAACGGGGTTGTAAAGAGCTGGGAATTAAAACATCCCCGGCAGCCAATGCCGCTTTGTCCGCGCCTTACTATCAGGAAGGTGTGGGGTATCGTCCGGCCTGTACCAATCGGGGATTTTGCCAGTCGGGTTGTAACATCGGTGCCAAGGCTAGTATGGACGTTACGTACATTCCGCTGGCGATCCAGTATGGGGCCGAAATCCGGCCGGAATGCTTTGTGACGCAGTTGCCCAAAGATGCATCCGGCAAACTGACCGAAGTGGTGTATATCCGCAACGGGCAGGAAGAACGCCAGCGTTGCCGGTATGTGTTCCTCTGCGCGGGTACCATAGAAACGGCCCGGCTCTTGCTCCTCAATGACCTGGCAAACAGCAGCGGTCAGGTTGGCCGGAATGTGATGGCGCACCCCGGATTGCAAATTTGGGGCGAGTTCGACGAAGACATTCGCCCCTACAAGGGCATTCCTGGTGCGTTGATTTCGGAAGATACCCACCGCCCGAAAAATCGCAACGGCGGACCGGTTGATTTTGCAGGTGGCTATCTGCTTCAATCGATTGGAGTGATGCCGGTTACGTACATGACCCAACTGGCACGGAGCCGTGGATTATGGGGCAACGCCCTGAAACAGGCGGCCCTGGCCTATAATCATGTGGCGGGGATCAATATTTTGGGCGACTGCCTGCCCCATGAACACAACTATCTGGAATTATCGGAAGAGAAAGATAACCGGGGCGTTCCAAAACCTCGTATCTACTTCTCCAACGGCGATAACGAAAAGCGCATGACCGCCCATGCGGACAAACTCATGCGGGACATCTGGGCCGCGGCAGGTGCCAGAAACGTTTGGGCTTTCCAGCGCAATGCGCACGTTATCGGCACCTGCCGAATGGGCAACAACCCCGAAACGGCCGTTGTCAATGCTGATGGGCAGTCATTCGACATTCCGAACTTATACATCAGTGACAATTCAACTTTCCCCAGTGCGCTGAGTGTCAATCCAGCCCTGACAATTATGGCACTGGCCCTTCGAACAGCCGACCGTTTTTTGGCGAACGAAGGCGCAAAAACCAGGTCAGACGCCATTCACTGATTTACCTACATTTCTTTCACTGATTTACCGTTCCGACGGGCCGGTCGTTTACTTTTTGCTCTTTACCACCTATGAGCTTTCTGACTATTATCGAAAAAAAATATGGCGACGGCAATTTTGACGGCGATCAGTTTGGGGGAGCCGGTGGCCACGATGGCAGCGGTTCGCCGGAAAATAACCCGTCGAATTTTATGTTTGCCACGGGCATCGAGTGCTCCTACCCTACTATTCAGAAGGGTAAAGTCCGCCGGGACTTATTGCGCGAGTGTGGACATTATGATCGCTGGAAAGAGGATTTAGGGTTGGTTAAAGAAATGGGCCTGAACGTCCTGCGTTACGGCCTTCCTTACTATAGCATCCACAAGGCCCCGGGCAAATATGACTGGAGTTTCGCCGATGAAGTCATGGGTGAAATCAAACGCCTGGGCATCATCCCCATTCTTGACCTGATGCACTTCGGGGTTCCGGACTGGATCGAGAATTTTCAGAATCCTGAGTTACCGATTCACTTTGCCGATTATGCCGCGGCCGTCGCCGAACGCTATCCGTGGGTCCGCTTCTACACGCCCGTCAACGAGATTTACGTGACAGCCCGAATCAGCGCCAAAGACGGTGTCTGGAACGAGCAGCTCAAAACCGATAAGGGGTTCGTGACGGCCATAAAGCACTGTGCAGCCGCCAGTATCATGGCGAATCAGCAAATTGCCAAACGCCGGAATGACTGTGTGATTGTGCAGAGCGAAAGCGCCGAGTTTACGCATGAGCTATACGCAAAGCCTTCGCCCCAGATAACGCTGGAGAATGAACTGCGCTTCTTATCGCTGGATCTTCTATACGCTAATCCGCCATCGGCTACGGTAGGTATGTACTTACTGGACAATGGCATGACTCGCAAGGAATACGACTGGTTTATGGCCGGAAAACCACCGGGCTATCAGATCATGGGCAATGATTATTATGGTCGGAACGAGCGCATTCGACTGGCCGATGGGACCATTCAGACATCAATGGATGTGCTGGGTTGGTATGAAATCACCAAGGACTATTACGAGCGCTATCGTATGCCGGTCATGCACACAGAAACTAACGTTTTCGATGCAGATCAGGCATCTATATGGCTCAACAAACAATGGGTTGGTGTGATGAAAATGCGTCGGGATGGCGTTCCCGTTATGGGATTCACCTGGTATAGCCTGATCGATCAGATTGACTGGGATTCGCAACTGGGTGAGTTGAACAACAATGTGAACGAGTGCGGCCTGTATGACCTCGATCGCAAGCCGCGTCCGGTAGCGCAGGCCTACAAGGACTTGCTCAATGAGTTTGGCCAGATTACCATCGTACCCCACGGCGAAGTCCTCGAATTGACCGATCGACCCGCCCGCCTAAAGGTCCAGGTCTGATGAAACATAACGTTAACGGTGTTAATCTGAACGTACTGGAGCAAGGCAGCGGTTCGACAACACTTATTTTCCTGCATTATTTTGGCGGCTCGTCACTCGAATGGCAAGCGGTCATGAGCCAGCTTTCGGATCAATATCGCTGTCTGGCCATCGATTTGCGCGGTTATGGCGATTCAGACGCCCCGTTAACGGGCTATTCCGTCGATGATATGTTGGATGATGTTATTACGCTACTTAACACGTTTAACCTAAATAAATTTGTGCTGGTGGGTCATTCGATGAGTGGAAAAGTGGCATTGGCGTTAGCTTCCCGACAACCAGAGAGCCTTCAGGCATTGATCCTTGTTTCGCCATCGCCCCCTGTACCGGAGCCAATTCCGGACGACGAACGGCAAAAACTGTTGCAAGGCTATGGCCAGCGATCAGCCGCGGAACAAACGCTCAAGAATATCACGGAAGCGCCCGTGTCGAAAGCAGTTCGAGAGCAAATCATTGCAGACGATTTACGAACGGCCAAACCGGCCTGGGATGCGTGGCTGCTGGCGGGTAGCAAAGAAGATATTTCGGACCGTATGTCGGCGATCAGCGTCCCGGTTCATATCATCGTCGGCACCGACGATCGGGCCTTGCCGCCTGATGTACAACATCGAATGGTATTACCTTATCTGAAGACTGCTTCATTCGACACCATTGAGAAAGCAGGCCACCTGCTGCCTTGGGAAGTGCCGGATAAACTAGCTTTATTTATTCAGAAAAAATTAGATACACTTGTTCAAGACAAAACAAACGTTTTATCTTTGTAGCCGCAAGGCGGGGTGTAGCGCAGCCTGGTAGCGTGCTACGTTCGGGACGTAGAGGTCGTGGGTTCGAATCCCGCCACCCCGACACAAGTTTCAGCAAGCGCATTGACGTTACATTGTAACAATAGGAGAAAACATGAATAATTCGGTTAACAACATGATTTGGTGGTGGCACTCTTCTCAACAGGGATGAGGTTGCCGCTATTGTTGTTTACCAACATATATACAAAGGCTCACCGCATCCCGGGGAGCCTTATTTTTTTGCCCATTTTTTCCAGCATTCCAGCCTAACAAAAACATGATCACAACCCAGCCAACCACCTACCGCGTTGTCAGCCGCCACAAACGGATGCTGGCCGACATCATCACCCCGGTCAGTATCTATCTGCGAATCCGCGACCGTTTCCTGAACAGTATTTTGCTCGAAAGCTCTGACTACCACGGCAACGACAATAGTTTTTCGTATATCGCCTTCGACCCTGTGGCCAGCTTCTCTTATGAAGCCAGACTACTGACCACCCGAATGCCAGGTGATAACGAGCAAACAAGTACGCTGGACGAACAGTCTATGCTGGACGCGCTGCAACAGTTTAAAGATAGTTTCCAGCACGAAAAAGCGCCATTCCCGTTCATCACCAACGGCTTATTCGGCTACTTCGGTTACCAGGCAGTGCAGAGTTTCGAAGACATTACACTCCACGCGCCCGTTCCCACCGAAAACCAGATCCCGGCGGCTGTCTTTACGGTTTATCGGTACGTACTGGCAATCAACCACTTTAAAGATGAACTGTACTTATTTGAGCACAGCTACCTGCGCGATGGCGAAACACAATCCGACAGTACGTTAGACTATATCAGCGACCTAATTACGGGTCGTAATTACCCGACTTACTCGTTCAGTCCGGCGGGGCCAGAGGAATCTAATTTCACGGATGATGAATTTCGGGGCGTCATCCAGAAAGGGAAAGACCACTGCCAGCGGGGCGATGTATTTCAGATCGTTCTGTCACGTCGGTTTTCTACACCCTTCGTTGGTGATGAATTCAACGTGTATCGGGCCTTACGTTCCCTGAACCCCTCCCCTTATCTGTTCTACTTCGATTATGGCAACTATAAACTATTCGGCTCTTCGCCCGAATCACAGATCGTTGTCAAGAATCGGCAGGCGACCATCTACCCTATTGCGGGTACCTTCCGCCGTACGGGCGACGATATTCGGGACGCCGAACTTGCTCAGAAACTATATGACGACCCGAAAGAATCGGCTGAACACGTTATGCTGGTCGACCTTGCCCGCAACGACCTGAGCCGGAATTGCGATGTAGTAAAAGTGGAGACGTTCAAAGAAGTGCAGTATTATTCGCATGTTATTCACCTCGTCTCGAAAGTTGTCGGTGAGTTGACCGAAACGGCGGACCCGCTTCAGATCGTGGCCGAAACATTCCCCGCCGGAACGCTTTCGGGAGCGCCCAAGCACAATGCCATGCAACTGATCGACCGGTACGAAAACATAAGCCGTAGTTTCTACGCGGGCAGCATCGGCTACATGGGTTTCGATGGCGAGTTCAACCATTGCATCATGATCCGCACGTTTATGAGCAAAGACAATACGCTCTACTACCAGGCAGGCGCTGGTGTCGTGGCGAAGTCGGTCGTTGAAAGCGAATTACAGGAAGTTCACAACAAGCTGGCTGCGCTGAGAACGGCTATTGAACAAGCGAAAACTATATAATGGTTTATGGTTTTCGGTTTATGGTGTGCTGACGTCTGGATCGTCAGTCTTCCGTAAACTGAATACCATAAATCGAAACCCACAAAAAGATGAAACTGCTAGTCTTAGATAACTACGATTCATTCACCTACAACCTCGTATATATTCTGCGGGAGTTGGGGCATCGGCCCGATGTCGTCAGAAATGACAAAATCGCTCTCGATGCGGTTGGCCAATACGACAAAATCATGCTTTCGCCGGGGCCAGGTATCCCTTCCGAAGCGGGTATCATGCAGGATTTAGTACGTGAGTATGGTCCCACGAAAAGCATATTAGGCATTTGCCTGGGCCATCAGGGCATTGGCGAAGTATACGGCGCAACCCTCGAAAACCTGGGTGATGTGCTACACGGAGTGGCGCACAAAGCCGCCATTCTGGATCGTTCGGAAGCCATTTTTGCCGACATTCCCGACGAACTGACCGTTGGCCGGTATCACTCCTGGACGGTCGTTGCCGATTCGATGCCCGCCGATTTACGCACAACGGCCGTGGATGAACATGGCCGTGTTATGGCGCTGGCTCATACGCGCTTTGATGTAAAAGGCCTGCAATTTCACCCAGAATCCGTTTTAACGGAGAATGGTGTGAAGATGTTAGAAAACTGGTTGAAAATTTAATGTCTGAGCCAAGCTCCAGCTTGGCCACTGAATGGGAAATTTTACACGGGCCAAGCTGGAGCTTGGCCCAGACAGAATCTGATGAAAGCCATTCTAAACCACTTATTTGAGTACAAACACCTCACCAAAGACCAGTCGCGGGAAGTCTTGCTGGGTATTGGCCGGGGCGAGTATAACCCGGCGCAAATTGCCTCATTCCTGACGGTTTATATGATGCGGAGTTTGCGTTTGGAAGAACTCGAAGGCTTCCGGGATGCGATGCTTGAACTTTGTTTACCGGTTGATCTGGATGCCTACGACCCAATGGACCTCTGCGGTACGGGGGGCGATGGAAAAGATACCTTTAATATTTCGACGCTGTCGTCTTTCGTGGTGGCTGGCGCCGGTCAGTGCGTTGCCAAACATGGGAACCATGGTGTCTCGTCGCTGGTCGGATCATCGACGGTTATGGAACGGCTTGGGTATCAATTTACCAACGATGTTGGCGAGTTACAGCGAAAAATGGATACCGCAGGCATCTGTTTTCTCCACGCGCCCCTGTTTCATCCGGCCATGAAAAACGTAGCTCCCATTCGGCGCGATTTGGGAGTGAAAACTTTTTTCAATGTTCTCGGCCCAATGATCAACCCGGCAAAGCCTGCTAAACAGCTTGTTGGCGTGTTTAATCTTGAATTGGCGCGATTATATGCGTACCTTTATCAGCAAACCGATAAGCGGTTTATGATTCTGCATGCCCTGGATGGGTACGATGAAATTTCACTGACGGGCGCGTTCAAGGTTATCAGCAATACGAGCGAGCAAGTCCTTGAACCAGAGCACTTAGGGATGGATATACTAACCCCTGAATCACTGGCTGGCGGACACACGCTGGATGAGTCGGCGCAGATATTTTTGAACGTGTTGAATGACGAATCCACGACGGCCCAAAAGCAGGCAGTTTTAGCCAACTCAGCAATGGCGCTACTGGCTGCCGGTAAGGCCGAAACTCGCGAAGAAGCCGTTGCCATGGCGCGCGAGTCCTTGGAAAGCAAACGGGCGTTAGCGTGTTTTAAGAAGTTGATAGCATGACGATTCTCGACGAAATAATTGCCCAAAAGCGCATTGAAGTTGAACAGCGTAAAGCCGAAACACCCGTGTCGGTGCTGGAACAACTCCCCGATTTTAAACGCATATGTCTGTCATCGCGGGATGCGGTGCAGGATTTACATTCAACAGGCATCATTGCCGAATTCAAGCGAAAGTCTCCATCCAAAGGGATCATCAACGACCAGGCCGACATTGTCGCGACGACCCAGGGTTATGTAAAGTCGGGTGCCGCCGTGCTGTCCATCCTGACCGATGAGCCGTTTTTCGGTGGAACCCCCGCCGATCTACAGGCCGCCCGGCTGGCAAATCCCGGAACGCCTATTCTGCGCAAAGACTTTGTCATTGACCGGTATCAGTTGATCGAAGCCAAAGCCTGGGGCGCCGATCTGGTTTTACTCATTGCCACCTGTCTGACGCCTGAGGAAATCGCTGAACTCAGTCTTCAGGCCCACGATTTGAGCCTGCAGGTATTGCTCGAAGTACACGACGAAGCGGAACTAGACCGTTCGTTATCGTACAATATCGACCTGGTTGGTGTCAATAACCGTGACCTTAAAACCTTCACGACCTCTATCGATACGTCGCTGCGGCTGGTAGAAAAGATTCCGGACAGCTTTGCCAAGATTACCGAAAGTGGCCTGCACAATGCTGATACGATGTTGACGCTCTTCCGGGCGGGTTTCGACGGCTTTCTCATTGGCGAAGCGTTTATGAAAACGGACGATCCGGCGAAAGCGCTGGCCAACTTAGTTACTCAATACTCCATCAATAATACGCTATCAATTTAACTTGTACAGCCATGAAAATCAAAGTGTGCGGTCTGCGTGATGCCAACAACCTGCAAGAGATTGCCGCCCTTGGTCCTGACTTCGTTGGGTTCATCTTCTACGATCAGTCACCCCGCTTTGTTGGCGACGAGTTAGATGCTGAAGTGGTAAAAGGGTTGCCTCGCTCCATTCGAAAAGTGGGCGTGTTTGTCAACGCCAGCCCGGATTTGATTCTTCGCTCTGTCAAGAAATATGATTTTCAATACGTGCAGTTACACGGCAGCGAAACGCCGGAATATTGCCGGAGCCTGCGCAATCGGGGTATCAATATCATTAAGGCGTTTCGGGTCGATGAGTCGTTTAATTTTTCGATGCTGAACAATTTCAAAGCCCAGTGCGACTTTTTCCTGTTCGACGCCAAAGGTGAACAACCCGGTGGTAACGGCCATACCTTCGACTGGAGCATTTTGAGCCGGTATGATAACGAGAAACCATTTTTCATCAGTGGCGGCATTGGCCTTGACAACCTCGATCAGTTGGCCGCGTTGAAAGGCATGAAGTTGTATGGCGTAGACGTAAACAGCCAGGTCGAACTGTCGCCCGGCCTGAAAGATGTCGCCAAAGTAAAAGAACTCATCACCCGGCTCCGGCCTGTTGAGGAGGAAGTAGAATAAGTCGGTAACGGCCAGAAGTAAAATCTTGTTACATGCTTAAACGACAAGGCTGATGGAAACGACGAAAGAACAAGAATTAGAACATATCCCTACCATTAAGGAACAAGGGTCAAATGTATATAAGCCTGAAGATAGTAAACGCTGGGGCGTTGAGCGTTTTTTAGATGCTGTTTCACCAAAATAGCCTTTTCAATTTGGTATTGATTTTACAGAAGAAGAGAATCGCCGGATGGATGAAATTTTAGAAGAAGAAAGGAATCGTAAACGATATTCGACACTAACCTTCTAATTAACGCCATACGCAAAGATTCAAGCATTTCAAACCGCTTAGTCATCCCGATCATTGCGGTTGGAGAACTAGAGGATTTTCTTTAAAATCGGACTGGGGAGTGCAGAAGGTTTACAGGATGAAACATTTGTTTGGTGACTATCCTATTGCCGACATTACGCTACCTATCACGCAGTTGTATGCTCAAATTGACGCCTTTAGTCAGGGCAAGTTACAAACGGCACTACTGAACTCGTCTGCCCGAAACTGGGCAAAAATGATATTTGGCGGTTCGCCGTCGCGATTGCAGCTACCGCTCTATATTTAGATATGGAGTTACACACAACTGACAACGATTTCGATCACCTGCCGACCATCGGCTTACGCTTAGTAAAGCATTGAGTATCATGCAAACCACTCTTGACCCACAAACCTCGTTCGAGGTATCTAATAAAGGCTTTTACGGCCACTTTGGTGGAGCATTCATTCCTGAAATGCTCTACCCTAACGTCGAAGAATTACGACAGAATTACCTGAACATTATTGCCGATCCTGCTTTCCAGGCCGAGTTTTGGCAGTTGCTCGAAGAGTATGTCGGCCGACCCACGCCGTTATTTCTGGCTAAACGCCTGTCGGCTCATATCGGTGCTACGATTTACCTGAAGCGCGAAGACCTTTGCCATACGGGCGCCCACAAGATCAACAACACCATCGGGCAGATTCTGGTCGCGCAACGGCTGGGTAAGAAACGGATTGTGGCCGAAACGGGCGCCGGTCAGCATGGCGTGGCGACGGCGACGGTTTGCGCCCTGATGGGACTGGAATGCATTGTCTACATGGGCAGCATCGACATGGAGCGGCAAAAGCCTAACGTCGACCGAATGCGGATGCTGGGGGCCAAAGTTGTTCCGGCTACGTCGGGTAGCCAGACGCTAAAGGACGCCACCAACGAAGCTATGCGCCACTGGATCAACAACCCTGTAGATACACACTACATCATCGGTTCGGTAGTGGGGCCTCACCCCTACCCGGATATGGTGGCGCGGTTCCAGTCGGTTATTTCCGAAGAAGTGAAGAAGCAATTGTTCGCCAAAACAGGCAGCGAAAATCCTGATTATATGGTCGCCTGCGTGGGCGGAGGCAGCAATGCCGCTGGTGCATTCTATCATTACCTGAACGAACCTTCTGTACGGCTGGTAGCGGCCGAAGCCGCTGGTCAGGGTATCAGCACGGGGCATTCGGCCGCCACCACGGCGCTGGGTAAACCCGGTGTGCTGCACGGTAGCCGCACGATTCTGATGCAGACGGAAGATGGCCAGGTAACGGAGCCCTATTCCATCTCGGCGGGTCTGGATTATCCGGGCATTGGTCCGCTCCACGCTCACTTGTTCGAATCGGGCCGTGGCGACTTCTATGCCATTACCGACGACGAAGCCCTGCAGGCTGGTTTCCAGCTCAGCAAGCTCGAAGGCATCATTCCGGCACTGGAAACAGCCCATGCGCTGGCCGCACTGGAGAAAATGAACCTCAACGCCGACGATGTCGTAGTGGTTTGCCTCTCCGGCCGTGGCGATAAAGACTTAAGCACGTATTCGAAGTTTTTGTAGTGCCGCTCCGGCGTCCCGGTCGGCTGCTACTTGTATAATTGTCCAGGAAATCATCCATTAGCAGCCGACCGGGATGGCCGCCGGAGCGGTACTACTTGGCTTGCTGCGAATCTATTAAATGACACAATCCTTAACCCAGCAAGAGCCAACCGAGATGGTTGAGGCTACTGCAAACCGCATCACCAGCCTGTTCGCGCATAAAAGCGAGCGGTTGCTGAACGTTTATTTTACTGCCGGATATCCGAGCCTGAACGATACTACAACCATTCTGCGGGGGCTACAAGCGGCCGGGGTTGACATCGTTGAAATTGGTATGCCCTACTCCGACCCCGTTGCCGATGGCGAAACCATTCAGCAAAGCAACGGTGTCGCGCTGGACAATGGCATGTCGATCAAAACGCTTTTCGCCCAACTGGCCGATTGCCGGAACGCTACGCACGGCGAACCCATTACGGTGCCCATTCTGCTGATGGGCTACATCAATCCCGTCCTGCAGTTTGGCGTGGAGAACTTCTGCCAGAAATGTCAGGAAGTGGGTGTTGATGGTGTGATTCTGCCTGACCTTCCGCTGGATTTGTTCCTGGAAGAATACGCGCCGACCTTCCGTAAATACGGCATTCTGAATGTTCATCTCATTACGCCCCAGACCACCGAAGAACGCATTCGATTTATCGATACCGAGTCCGATGGCTTTATTTATATGGTCTCGTCAGCCAGTATCACCGGCTCGGTAACGGGCGTCAATGACACCATGAAAGCCTATTTCGAGCGTATTCAGGCCATGAACCTGCGTAATCCGCGGCTGATTGGCTTCGGTATCAACAATCACGAGACCTTCGATACGGCCAGTCAATTTGCCAACGGGGCTATTGTCGGTAGTGCGTTTATCCGGCATTTGTCCGAAAAAGGCACATCGCCTGAGAGCATTCGCGCCTTTGTAGAAACGATTCGGTCGTAACGACTACCTTTGCGGCATGAATTCCGAGATTAACTTTGATAAGTCCCCCGACGGCCTCATTCCGGCGGTAATTCAGGATGCCGAAACCGGTAAAGTCCTGATGCTGGGGTATATGAACCGCCAGGCTTACGACAAAACCGTTGCCGAAAACGTGGTCACGTTTTTTAGCCGAAGCAAACAACGGCTCTGGACCAAGGGCGAAACGTCCAATAATTTCCTGCACGTTCGGGAAATTCTGATCGACTGCGACGGCGACACGCTCCTGATCAAATCGGCACCCGCCGGTCCAACCTGCCATACGGGTGCTGATACCTGCTTTGATGAAGTCAATACGGGCAAGGGGCAGTTTCTGAACTACCTGCAAGGTATCATTCACGACCGGCGCGTAAATCCATCTGACAAATCATATACCACAAGCCTATTTGAGCGGGGTGTGAACAAAATTGCGCAGAAAGTTGGCGAAGAAGCCGTTGAGCTGGTGATCGAAGCCAAAGATGATAACGACGATCTGTTCAAAGGAGAAGCCGCTGATCTATTGTTCCATTTTTTGGTCCTGCTGGAACAGAAAAATATGAATTTAGACGATATTGTCGCCGTGTTGCAGACACGCCACGTCAAACAATAGAATCGGGTTTCATGTTCAAGATTCCGTGTTCTCTGTTAAACGCAGGCTGTTCTGCCACAGGTAGCATTCATCATTGACCATTTAAACCTATCATTTATGGGACTTATTATCCGTATTCTTATCAGTGCAGTGGCCGTTTGGGTAGCCGCGTATTTCATTCCGGGCGTGTCTGTCTCGGGCGGAGCCGGTACCTATATCATCGTGGCCATTGTGTTAGGCTTTTTAAACGCCTTTATCAAGCCCATTCTTACGGTTCTGACCATTCCGATTACCATTATTACGCTCGGCCTGTTCCTGCTGGTTCTTAACGTATTAATGGTTTATCTGACAGCTTATCTGATTCCTAACTTTCACGTCAGTGGCTTTATTGCCGCCTTGCTTTTCAGTATCGTCGTTTCCGTGGTAACGGCTCTGATCGATGCCATTGTCTAAGACAGACATATTTATCCAGAATCAACAAACGCTGTATCTCAGGATATAGCGTTTGTCGTTTTACGCATATCATAACTAAACGCCCATGACATTCATCGATACCCCGAATGCGCCCGTACCGGGTGGCCATTATTCGCAAGCCGTTGTTCATAATGGACAAATTTATCTGTCGGGTATTTTGCCCATTACACCAACCGGCGAAAAACTAAGCACTGCCACCATTGCCGAACAAACAGAACAGATTCTGGCCAATCTCGACGCTATTCTACAGGCGGCCGGTAGTCAACGCGACAAGGTCCTGAAAGTAACCGTTTTCATTTCCGATATTTCGGCCTGGAGTACGGTCAATCAAGTCTATGCCCGATTCTTTGGCGACCACCAGCCTGCCCGCTCTGTCGTGCCCTGCTCACCACTACACTATGGCTTTGGCATTGAGCTGGAAGCCATTGCGGTTGTGTAGCACAAACGGTCTGTCTTACTTCACCTTTACCCGCTCACCGGCAGAATGTGCGGAGAATTCAGGGGCATAAAAACATTGAACCGTAGCCACACCCGCCGAGAAATCGCCCGTTTGGGCAACCCGCAGATCGTACTCGAATACGTGGGTGCCAACAGGTAGGGAGCTCAGAAAGAAATCCGTGCTGGCATCGCGGGGCGATTCATAATAACCCAGACCATTCTGGTATTTATAACCCGACAGAGCCGCAATGGGCTCAAATCCGGATGCCCGCCCGTCTTTCAGGTGAACATACTCCATAACGCGGTCGGTTTTGAGCACGAGCCGTACTTTGATCAGATCGCCTGGTTTGATGGCAGTTTCTGAGGATACAGGCGTAATGACCGGTCCGCCGGGCGAATCGTGCTGCACGTAGAGTGTTTTCTGGACAGACAAGCCCGCGCTACCCGGCATAACCCGGTCGAGTGGTTCGAAATGTTGCCAGTACAAGGCGCCCCAGGCCGGGCCGTCGCCTGTCTTTGAGATCTGTATCGTACCCATCTCCGGCTTGATTTCACTAGCCGCATACGTCACTTTCTGATAACCCGTGATAGCGTCCGACTTCGTTACGCGATTGTCAATGGGCTGCCCGCCCAGACTTACCCGTGTATTTACGCCTGTATTAAGCCAGTCACTCCCCCGCAGCAGGAGCGCGTAAACGGCTTCGGTGGTAGCCTTGGTCGACGACCACGATTGCGTTTGTTTTTGCCGGAGCAGCCAGCGCTTCATGGCATCGACGGATGCCCGATCCTGCTTGATTTCGTCGAAAGCTTCGATCAAATAAGCCTGCGTTTCAATGGGTGTCTGGTACCAATACAGCCCGCTCTGGTTTTCGGGCCAGTACATGCCCAACTCGTCGGACTCCCGCGCCCGCTCGCGTAGCGAACGCACAATACCATCTGCCGTTTTGGTATCCCCGAATCGATTGAGCGCCAGGGCACTCAACGCCTGCCCTTGCAAACTTTGATTTAACCAATCGTCGGCCACCCGTTGTTTTAAATAAGCCAGTACGGCTTTTTCGATGGGTATGTTCAGGTAAAAGCTACGGGTATACAGATATTGTGTGGCCGAGAAATACCAGGAGTACGCCATTTTGCCTTTCTTCTGCTCATCAATCTTCTTTTGTTCGATGAACCATTGCTTCATTTCTGCATCGACGTACTTAATAGCGCGAGTCTGCATATCGCTCAAACTGGCCTGCATTTCGACTGGAAACATAACGCCTAGTTTCTGCAAATGACCGAAGCCACTCAAAATGTGCAGGGTCATCGCCAGGTTTGGCTCCATACCGCCAAACCAACGGAAACCACCGCTCTCGGTTTGCAGTTGCATCAATTTTTCGAACGCCTGCACCTCTTCGCGTTCCATGTGATTGGCGTCCAGCAGTTGGCCCAATTTCGCCTGTCGGGCTGTTTCTGAGCGAGCATCGGCCAGCCAGGGCGAGTTCTCCAGCGCAACGGCTTTCAATTCCTCGTTCGACTGGAGCGGGCCTGTTGATGGCGTTTTTTGCCACTCAGCAATCACTTGTTTGAAAGCCGGTTTACTGTTGACGATGTGAGCGGCCAGACTATTGGCATACATTCGGCTGAATAACTGTTCGGCGCATTCGTAGCGGTATTCCATCAGATACGGCAGCGACTGTAGCGCATACCAGCCTGGGTTGCTCGTTACTTCTACCGTGAGCCGCTCGTGCTGCACCGGTAATTCGGGCGAGAGGTTAGCGAGTTCCTTCAATACGAAGGTTTTTGTTTCTGTAGCGCGCGGCCCCGACCCGTTTACCCAGAACGGTTTGGTATCGGTAACTAGCATCCGGTTGGGCAGTACGGGAATCGTAACTTCTTCGCCATCGGTAAACAGCCCTGATTGCGCCGTCAGGCGACACGTGACAGCTTCCAAACCTACCGGAACAATCAGCGTCCAGCCAACGACCTGTCCGGCTCCAGGAGCTATACTGACCGTCGATTGCAAGCTTGCTTTCGTCAGCTTTTGATTGATTGGCTCACCGGTCAGGGCATCCAGTAGGGAAAGGCTCGCCAGTACAGGGAGGGTTTTTTCGCTTAGGTTATTCACTCGGGCGGTTAGCCGGATGGTGTCGCCTTCCCGCAGGAAACGGGGGGCGTTGGCCGTGATCATCAGTTCCTTCTGCGTCATGATCTCCCGTTCCAGCGTACCTGTTTTCAGGTCTTTCGTGTGCGCGAAGGCCAGCAGCCGCCAACGGGTGAGCGCTTCGGGCATGGTAAATTTCAGAACTACCCGACCCTCTTTATCCGTTTGCGCCTGTGGGATGAAAAAAGCCGTTTCGTTAAAATTACGGCGGGGGTTGATTGCTGGCGATGTGGGCGATTTCATCGCTACGGGTGCTGTCCCATCTGCAGCGACGGATTCGCTTAATTCCGTTGCACCAGCCTGCATAGGCGCGGCCATTTTAGCATTAGCAACGGCACCTGTTACGTTACGGCGCTTTTCTGTTCCGTACCCAACGACAACCACTTCGCTGAGCGCCAAGGCATCAGGTATTAATTGGAATGAGGCCGATTTTTGCTTGAGAACGCCTTCACTCGTTATATAACCAACCGTCGAAAAAACTAGCGTAATCTGTTTTTCGGGTGAAGGATCGGTTAATGAAAACTGTCCTTTTTCGTTTGACAATGCGCCCGTCGTTGTCCCCTTTATAAATACGCTGACGTCCGGTACGGCTGATCCATTTTTGAGTTTCATGGTACCGCTGATGATCTTACCCATCCGACGGACGGTTATCCGTATAGCATCGCCCGATACGCCAAATGGCCCAACGGGAATATGTGTAAATGGACGACTACCATTCGCGGAGAACCGGTAGCCTAGCCAACCTAATTTATCGTACCGGCGCCCGAGTGCGGGCGGCTCAGGTCGGTAGCGATAGAAAAGTGCATTACTTCCCAGAACATTAAAACTGCTGGTTTGCCAGCCATAGAAATTAGGTTGATACGACTGGTAAAACGATGTGGGCCAATCGAGCCGGTCAAACGCGTCGAGCGAGGCATCGTAAAGTGTAGCGACCAGCTCTGCGGGTTTCTTGTCCAATCCCCGAATGGCCAATGTCCATTCTTCGCGTTCGCCGGGTTTAAGCTTGTTCCGAAAGGTTTTCGTTTCGATGGTCAGCTGCTTGTTGGTGAAGGGTACCGTAATGGTTTGGGATTTCTGATACAGCCGTCCGTTCTGGATCATGGCAAAATGGACGGCGAAGCCACCCCGTTGTTTCTCCGTAACGGGCAAGGCCACTCGCCGGGGCCGCCCCTCGGTCTTTAGCCACTCCTGGCGCACAATTTTCTGATTTTCTTCAACGGTCATCAATACCCAGCCCGGCTGACTGGTTCCTACCCAAAAAATGGCCTCTTCGCCTGGTTCAGCGGTAGCCTTACGCACCTGCACCCAGCTGTCAGGGCGGGCCGAGGCTACTGGCTGGTTGTCATCGACAACGGCAAAAAAAGCGCGCTCTGTTATGGTTTCGCCTGAAGAATCGACAACCGCTAGCTCAGCCACATAGTCGCCCGGAGCATATCGGCTTATAGTCGGCTTGATCAATGAGTCAGCGGGCGCGTTGATCGACTGCTGCTGAACAAGCTCTCCTTTGGGCCAGCTTCTCGGATTCATTTCATTCGCATACAGATCGTTCGGAAAAAGTTTTTCAAATTCTGCCCGGCTCAACAATTGCCTGTCAGGGCGATTCCATAGCCGATTCCGTAAGGGCCGACTGGGTGGTTGTAAGCGATAAACGGTCAACTGCCCTTTGGCCGAGACTTTTTGGCCCGATTGATTGGTAATCTTCACCGGAAAAGAAACCGGCTTATCTTTCTCGATCTGCTCGGGAATTGCCAGACTAACCTGCAAGGCCGAGTAACCTATAGCGAGCGTTTGGGTAGCACTGCGCGTTTCGCCTGCCTTATCCGTTACATCGATGGTTATATCGAACTCAAAAACGGGATTGTCCTGCCTCGATTTCTCCAGATCGGGCGTTGCGGTAAAAGCGATCTTGAGATTCCCCTGCGCATCCGTCTGTGTCGTTCCGTTTGCAATCTCGCTCTGGCTTGTGTTACGCGAGCCCCGGCTCCAGGAATAATACCCCCAATCCCACCGCTGCCGGATTTTACGCGTTACTCGGTAGCGAACGGCCGCCCCATCGACAACCGCCCCTGAAAACGTCCTGGCCAGCGCCGTCACCGTCACGGTACTACCCAGCTTGAACGACTGTTTTATCGGGTCGGCCTTTACCTCAAAGGTGGGCCGCTTGTACTCTTCTACCCGAATGCTGGTACCGCCATGGCTGGTTTGAAGGCTCATCGTGCCCGTAAGCCGACCCGTGGGGGCCGTAAATGTAGCCGAGAACGTACCAAATTCATTAGTCCTGAGCGTTTGTTGGGCGATACGCTCCCCGTTGTTATCGAGCAGTTCAATGGCAACCTCCTCGTCGGCAGTAACGTCATATTGATTCGTTTTCCCACTATACAACAAGCCTTTTACATAGATCAATTGGCCGGGCCGGTAAATCGCCCGGTCCGTGAATAGTTTGGTGTAAGTCTGGGGGCGTTCACTTTCTCCACGGTTGTTGTATCGATAATAATACTGCATGTCTGAAAGCAGTGTATCTGTGCCAGCCGTGATCAGGTATTGAAAATTAGCCTGCACGGGCATAACACTAACCGGAATTTTCAGGCGGCCATCTGCATCGGTTTGGCTGGCGTTTGAATTGTTGAGCGCGATGAGCGACGGGGTATTCACCAACGTCACAGACGCGTTCTTCACTGGCTCACCGGAAAGCCGGTTGGTTACATAAATCAACTGACTCGATTCCGCACCGTTGCCAGATAAGGCGACATAACCGAGGCCCGATACCGTAAATGCTGTATGCTGGACCAGCTCTGACTCTAGCTGAAATCGCTCCTCATTCGTTGCCAGCAATAGGTAATGGCCAATAGGCAAACCCGAAACCGGCATTTCTACAGCATGCCGATTCAGATCGCCATCATTGGGCAACGTAACGGATTTCTCAAGCGCGAAGGGGCGTTTCAAAAGTGCGCTAAAAAACTTCTTTTGACTTTCTTCGTTTGCCCTGTTCCAATAGGCCTGCAATTCAGGAACGCTGATCTTTATGACCCGGTAAAGTACCTTGCCAATATTCTGGTAGTTTACCAATACCCGAAACGGTTGGCCGGGCGCATTTACGTGCTCTACTTCCAGTGAATAAGAGGGTTTGATTAATCGATCCAGCAACTGACTGGCCTGTCTGGCGGCCATTGTTGCGGGAAAACGGCGAATCAAATCCTGGCAAATATCAGCGGCCTTCTTATTATTCCAGCGAAATGGATTCGGGCGATCAGGCTCAAGCGCATCGTCCTCGTCGAGCGGGCGAACGGCACTACCATAATTCGCTAAAAATGCAGCCAGTTGATAGCCATAAGCCGCTTCGGCAGCTTGATTTTTAAACCGGATAGCCTGTTTTTCAAGAACTTGCCGATAGAGTGAATCTTTGTTTGGGACGACACTATGCCGATGCACAAACTGTAGCCGAAGCACATCGACATCGGCCAACGCATCGGGTGTCGTATCCAGTAAGTGAAAAGCCAGCAATTGCTGATACAGCTTCAGCGCCTGATAACGGCCCGACAACGAATCCCGACTTTGAACGGTTATTCGGGCAAACACCTCTGGGTCAGCCAGATAACTGGCCTGGTCAAGATCGAATTTAAACACCGGTTTCAGCAGGTCAGGCTCCGTATTCTGGAAGAAATCAATGGCCCTGTGTGCCAGCAGATCATACAGCGTTGGGCGAAGTGGCCGGGCATCGGTGTCCCCCTTTTCGAGTAGGACATCATAGGCGGCAACGGGTGTTTTTTGCAACAGTTCGCTGGCTTTCAGCGACTCCAGATAAGCGGTTGTTATCGCTTCGACAAGATGGGGAGCATCCCAGGTTCTGAAATCGGCGGTTGTATCTGCCGGTTTCTCTGGATTAGTAGCCGTTGGGACAGGTTTTGATTTACCACCTCCATTCGGGCCTTTTGTGATCTGGTTTACGGTCGTCCTGTTGTAAAACTTAAAGCGATTTTGCTGAAAATAGCGCCAGTAGATATCTGCCATCACTGACTGTAGAACGGATTTGGCGGGTTCGGGTGTCTCAATGATATCGAGTTGAAGGGATTTGACAAGCTCGACATAGGCGTCCTCATCCGAATAGCTACGAAAGATCATCCGGGCCATAGCCGCTTTGGCTACCTGCGGGTAATTATGGGTTGCTTTGGCTTCTTTATAAATTCGATTGGCGATTTCCAGTGATGATTTTGGCAACCCTTTGGATGCCATCGAGTCGGCCCGTCTCCAATCGGACGAATACGTTGGCTGAGGGCGATTTTGTGCCGACGCAGCCATAGCCATCAGCATAAAGAAAAGAGACAAATAAGCGTTCATATAGTATAGCGCAGGTGAGTTGTTGGGATAGATGAATGTATATCTATTTTTCCACAACAGTGGCTTCTATGATTCTGATTTGGGGGCAAGGGTTTAACTGTCGCTAAATTTAACCCGTATCCTTTCTGCCCATACAGATGTTTTCTCGGCTGCGTCATGACGGTACAGGTGTTTTACCGACTGCCCTAAGACCATCTAATAAATGGCCTTATAGGCCACATAGTCTTGTTGTCAACTAAAATAATTTACGCTACGAAATTAGATAAGGCCAGTCTTCAGGCTTTGTTCAGATAATGCGTTTGTCAACCACAACTAGTCGACAAGTGTGTTAGCCCGTTTCTCTCAACCGTTTGGCAATTCATATCATTACCCTTATGCACTCGTTTCACCACCCTTTTCTTGCAGCGCCCGGTCGGCTTTTTGTTCTTTTAGCACTTATTGTTCTGCGATACGGGTCTTCATTTGCCCAGGATATGCGTAGTGGAGAAAAGCTATTTGACGCCAACTGTGCCGGTTGCCATAATTTTAAGCAGGACGGCATCGGCCCGCAGTTGGGTGGGCTAAAGGGAGTGCTGGACCATAATTATCTGGTCAATTTTATTAAAAGCCCGAAAGCCCAGATCGATGCACAGGTGGCAAGGGCGCTCGATAAAGCCAAAAAATTCGGCACGATTATGCCTGATTTCAAGCAGTTAACACCCACTGAACTTGATGATCTGGTTGCCTATATTCTTGAAAAACCCGCCCCCATCGTTCGTGTCTCTACTGGAAAAATAGCCGTGGAAAACCCGATTGTTCCGTCTATTGCCCCATCCTATATTGCCCTGAATCTACAAAAGGTCGTTCAGTTTCCGTTTACGAACAAAAGGCAGCCCCTCACACGGATCAACAAGATGGGCTTCCACCCAATCACGAAAGAGACGATGGTGGCTGATTTACAGGGGAAAATTTACATTTTACCGGCAAACAACCAGCCCGATGTGTATTTTGATGCCACTGAGCATTTTAAGAAGTTCATCAATACGCCCGGCCTGGCAACGGGCTTAGGTAGTTTCGCCTTCCACCCGGACTATGCTAAAAACGGGCTCGTTTATACGACCCATTCGGAACCCAAAGATGCCGCAAAAGCTGATTTCGTCTATGCTGACAGCATTCCTGTCCGATTGCAATGGGTAGTCAATGAATGGACCGTCGCTGATCCCCGTTCGCGCGTGCTGACCGGGAGGCCCCGCGAGTTACTGCGGATAAACGTGGTCGACCAGATTCATGGTATGCAGGAAATTGCGTTCAATCCCTACGCAAGGCCCAACGATCAGGATTATGGGTTACTCTATATTGGCGTGGGCGATGGCGGGGCCGTTGAGAAAGGGTATCCATTTATCGCCAGGGACAAAAACCATGTCTGGGGTAAAGTTCTCCGCATAGACCCGGCAGGCCGAACGAGTAAAAACGGACAGTATGGCATTCCCGAATCGAATCCATTTGTCGGTAAAAATGGACTGGATGAAGTCTATGCCGCAGGCTTTCGTAACCCCAACCGGATTTCGTGGACCAAAGACGGAAAAATACTGGTTGCCAATATTGGTCAGCGCCAAATCGAATCCCTGTATCTGCTTAAACCGGGTAAAAACTACGGCTGGCCTGACCGGGAAGGTACTTTCCTGATCGACTCGACCGCCAACGTAAACAACATCTATCCACTGCCTAAAAATGACTCCCGATACGGCTATTCGTATCCGGTGGCGCAATTCGACCACGACGAGGGCAACGCCATCATCGGCGGATTCGAGTATACCGGGAAGCAACTGCCGCAGTTGGCCGGGAAATACATTTTTGGTGAAATCGTCCGGGGGCGGGTCTTCTCCATTAATCTTAAGGAGGTCAGAGAAGGGGCCCAGGCGACCATTTATGAGTTTCCACTCCGACTGGATGGCCAGCCAACAACCCTGAAAGAACTCAGCAACGCCAATAAAGTCGATCTACGAATCGGGCAGGACGCGACTGGTGAACTCTACCTGATGACCAAATCAGACGGTATGATGTATAAGGTGGTGAAGTAATCATAGTGCTGATGATTCCAGCGAAATAGCCAGCCGATTAAACACAAAATTGACAAGGGAGGTCAAACAAGAAGGTACAGACTCCATTAAATGCGTAAATATGAACTTTTGTAAACAATGACGGATCCTATCTAGATTCTTTTTTAGACACATGAACCCAGGTTTGCTTCAAAAAGGCTCTGTATAATATGGACAATGGCCGCTGGGCGCGCATAGCGGCTTAATGTTTGTAGTAAAAGTGGGCTGCAGGTCCACGTGCCGTAGGTACGTAACAAGAAATAAAGGTCGCGTACCTACGGCACTGAATAACTTGACAATCTAATAGTTTAGCCCATTATTCACGTTGTATAAGGCCCAAAACCAGATAGTCGAACGGCGGATAAATCAATGGGGTGATTTATATTGCACCTGAGTCCTTCACCGTCTAAACTGTTCCGTTATAGCCTATGCATACACTGCTACTTCTGCTCATCTCCCTACTCCCCTTATCGACACCGCCGATTACCAAACCAGTCAAAACGTATCCTGTCGGGCAAATAAAAACCCTTAAGGGTGAGATACTTTTCTGGCTCTACGACGAGACGCCCAACCATAAAGCCAGCTTTATGAAACTGGCGAAAGCAAATTACTGGGATACACTAACGTTTAATCGAGTCATCAACAACTTCGTGGCGCAGGGTGGCTGCCCCGATACGCCAGCCGGTTTTGCGGATTCGCCTTATCTGCTGAAACCGGAATTTGTACCGGCCATCAGGCATGTGTATGGAGCCGTTGGCGCCGGGCGTGACAATAACCCGCAAATGCTCTCGGCGGGTTGCCAGTTCTACATTGTTCAGAATAAGAACGGGCTTGCCCGCCTGGATGATAAGTATACGGTGTTTGGTCAGGTGTTTAAGGGGATGGACGTGATCGATGCCATCGTTGCCGTTAAAACCGACACTACCGATACACCTCTGTCGCCCATTAAGCTGGACGTCAACGTGATCAATCTTACGGCGGCTGAGTTGAAAAAGGCCGGGTATACGGTGAAAGAGTAAGTAAGTTTTTAGAACGGCAGGTTGGTTGATTTGTGCTGATCAACCAACCTGCCGTTCTATAAGGTGATTACTGCTTCAACAGAAAGGCCGCCAGATCAGCCAGTTGCTGACTGCTCAAGCCCATAGCAACAGGATCGGGCATGAGGCTGCTCTTGTACTGGCGACGGGAAGAAATATCGCTGGTTGGAATGGTGTGCTTCTGGCCTTTTATTCCTTTTACAACGACAGACTGCTCGCCATCACTGACCAGAAAACCGTAGAATGTCTGACCTTTCTTGGTCGTAATCAGCCAGGGTTCATACCCGAAGGCAATGCCCGCACTCGGATGGACAATGGCATCCAGCAAACTGTTTTTATCGAATTTCTGGTGAATAGTCGTCAGTTCCGGGCCGACATCATTCCCCTGCTGCCCATGACGGTGGCAAGTGGCGCAGTTGGCTTTGAACACCGATCTACCCGATTTTTCATCACCCGACAGCATGGCAATCTGCGCAATAAGCGGGTCTGAACTGGTTGTGGCACTGGCGGTGATTTCAGCCGGTTTAACAGGAACTGATTCGGTAGTAGCCAGTTTAACCGATTTTGCACTAGTAGAGGCTGTTTCTGTAACAGCCGGCACTTCCTGTTTCGGGGAGAAGTACTCTTTCGCCATCGTCCGCACACTCTGATCCGGGTTTTTAAGAATCGTTGGGGTGATGGCTTTAATTAACTTATCTGACAGTTTTTTGTCGGCCACCAGACCAACCAGAATCTGGCCACCTTCAGGATCACGGGCCATTTCCAACGCAATCTTCCGCTTCTCAGCATCGGTTTTATATTCGTCCAGTAGGATCTGCCGATTAGCCAGCATTTTCTGTTGGCTTGCCGACACTTTTGTGGGCATTATCTCTTCCCAGTTCAGCAACTTGGCCCAATCATTACCCCGCCGGAAACCCATCCAGTAGGTTGCCTGATCGGCTACATCTTTGTCAGACGATTTCGACAAATCGACCATGGCCAATGCTGCGGGTTTACTTTTAATAAAGCCAAGCGTTACAATAGCTTGTTTACGGGCTTCGGCTGTGAGCGACGGACTATCGGCGCGCTTTTTCAGCATATCCACGGCCGACGGCGGATGCAGTTCCCAGACAATGTCAGCGGTCTTCTGATCCCATTTTGTCGGGTCTTCGGGCATGGTCTGACGAAGCTCGAAGAAAAGGGCTTCTTCTTTGCCATCGGCTGCCTTTCCGAGTGCATCCAAATACCAGCGATCCTGCCCATCGTATCCCTTCACTAGATTCACGAGCATGTATTTGCACTCATCGAAGGGAACATCACGCAGGGCAATTGCCACTTCACGACGGACAGCCGCATTTCGGTCTACGGACAGGTTTCCCATTAATGGCAACAGAGCCCGTTGGGAAGCGGTCAGGGCCGGAATGGACTTGGAATTTTCGGGCGTAATGCTCCGTAAGGCGCGCAAAGCCGTTATCCGAACGGGTGCATCGACAGCCTTTAGTAACCGTTCGACTTCAAATTGCCCCTCGGCACCCAGTTGAGCCAGCAGGAAAATAGCCCGCGAGCGGTGGTATGGATTGGGCGAAGACAGTAAGGCCATAACGGGCTCCACCGCTTTTTCACCTTGTGCAGCAAGGGCTTCAAAACCCAGCATCCGAACGTTTACCGCCGGGTTCAGAAGGGCCGCAATCTGTCCCTGTGTGGTACGCAGGTCTATTTTTGGGGCTTTCAGCTTTTTACCTTTGGGTGTAATACGATAAATGCGACCATAGCCTTTGTGGTCCTGCATCTGATGCCCACCAACGACGGGGTCATACCAGTCAGCAATATAAATGGCCCCATCGGTTCCAACGGCCACATCGCTGGGGCGAAACCACTTGCGGGGGTCATTCGTAACAGCGTCCCACTTGTAGGTAGCATCTACCTCGGGAAAGGTGCTGATAAAATCAGTCCGGGGCAGTCGGAAACCGGCTCCTGCGGGTTCTGGCTTGTAGCTAAAAATCACATTCCGGCCTGCTTCGGCGCTCAGCAACATGCCCCGATATTGTGGCCCAAGTTCATCGCCTTCATAAACGACCATTCCCGTAGGCGACCCTGCGCCCGAAATATCACCAGCGGGCATCACACCCGGATCTTCCTGGTGCCAGTGCGCAACGGGTATGGGTTGGCCCGGCCGTTGATCGCCCTGCCAGTAGCGGGTGCCATCGCTGCTAAAATACCCGGCATTGGCTCCTTCCATCAAGAAGCTGGTACGACAGGCTACAACCTGATCGTCATTGTCATTTTGCCACATATTGCCATACGAATCCAGCGCGGTTTCGTAGTTGTTCCGAAAGTTATGCGCCATCACCTTCAGGTTAGAGCCATCAGGGTCGATCCGCAGGGCCATGCCACCTGTCCAGACGCGTCCGTCATCGCTCACCTGATTGCCGTGGTTAAGTTTGTTATAAGGCGTTCCGCCAACATATAAACTCCCCGACCGAAGTGTCCAGCCATCTTTATCGGTCACCATATGCGGACCGGCGTTTCCGGTGTTGAAGTAGTATTTCCCGTCGGGACCCGCTACCAAGGCATGAAGCGCATGGTCGTGGTCCAGGCCACCAAAACCGGTCAACATGATCTCTTTTTTATCGGGCTTATCGTCGCCATTTTCGTCTGTATAAACAACGAGATTGGGAGCGCAGGAGACAATAACTTTGTTGCCAATGACGGCAATACCCAGGGGCGACACTAATTCCGGATCGGTTACGAATACCTTGCTGTCGTCCGCTTTCCCATCGCCATTGGTATCTTCCAGGATAACAATGCGCTCGCCTTCGGGATGATCCAGCCGACTCTCTGCCTTATTGTTAAATTTCCGATAATTAACGGCCTCCGTAATCCACACCCGCCCCCTGGCGTCGATGTCCATATTGGTCGGATTATAAAACATAGGAGCCTCCGCCCAAAGCGTTGCCTCCAAATCGTTGGGCAGGTAAAGCGTGTTGGAATCGCCCATCATCACAACGCTTTGTTGCTGAGACGGTTCATGTCCAGACGAGGGCACAGCGAAATGATTGGTTGGCCCGAACGCGGTACCCGCCAGATATAAGAATCCAAGCGTTGTCAAAACGACCGGAATGGGGTTCACTGAAAAAGTTGACTTCATATTTTTCTGGTTTAAGGTAACAGTGTCGTTATCATCTTTCTTTTGTCAGGATGATAACGACACCGTTACGCTATAAACAATTAACTAAACAAACTCCGCACGGTCTTATTATTCTCTACATAACTTTCCAGCATCGACTTTCCTTTAGGAACGGCCCCTTCCATATGGAGCCAGCCCGTATAACCAATGTCGTCCAATGCTTTCCGCACCTCGGCCAAATTGACCTTTCCCTGCCCTAACAAATAACCGTTTTCTTTCAGATGGACTTCGCAGATCCGCTCATTGCCCAACAGCCGAATCTCCTTAAAAATATCGTATCCCATATCCGACGAGTTACAGACATCGTAATAAATCTTTACCGCGGGCGAGCTTACGGCATCCTGAATGGCCATTAGTTCAGGTGCTGATAACCAGGATTCAATGCCCAAAACAACACCAGCTTTTTCTGCTTTTGGGGCAACGGCCTTCAATCGGTCGATAACGACTTTCGTACCCTGCGGATCGTTTCTCAGGTCGTTATTGGAGAAGAAAGCCAGCAACACATTTTTTACGCCAAGGGCTTTGGCTACATCAACGCTATCCTGCACCCAGGCCTCCGTTCGGGGATCTGATTTATAGGGGATCGTGTTGAGCAGGCCAATGGCTAACCCACCAATCTGAACACCTGCCTGGCGGGCCGCATCCATATACGCCCGTTGCCTGTCCGGCTTTCGCAGGTGTTCGTGATCCGAAGCCGTGTTCAGGCTTATCTGTACACCGTCGAGCCCAATCTGTTTCGCTACGGCAAACGCCAGTATGTCACCCGCCGGGCCAATAGACCAATCGCAGGCCCCAATTTGGAATCGGGCTTTCGTTAATTTTGTTTCAGAAAAAACCGGGTACGACAACGCGGTCAAGCCAGCTCCAACTGAGTAACGTATGGCATCTCGACGAGTCATAGGGATGATTGATTAGGTTCTCAAAGATACGTATCTGCAAAATATCCAACATTAACTATCTTAAAACTACTATCGCCCTTTTTCATGTCAATCAGAACCTTATCTACGTTAACCATGCGCTACTGTAGCACCAAGGTCGCAGGCCATAAGAATTATGAAAAAAATTTAAAAGCCTTACAACGGTTTGATTACAAATGAGGTCATTGATGAGTCAACGTTGCTATGCAGGATGAATACGGATTAGTTGAAGGGTGCCGACGGCAGGACCGAATTGTGCAGCGACAGCTCTATGAGCGGTTTGCCGGGAAGCTCTTTGTCGTTTGCAAGCGATATGTGCATGACCCCGAAGAAGCGGAAGACATTTTGCAGGATGCCTTTGTGAAGATTTACCGGCACATCGACTCCTTTCGGTTCGAGTGCCCGCTGGAAGCCTGGTTAAAACGAATCGTTATCAATACAGCTCTAAAAGCCATACGCAAACAGAAGCCGTGGGAAAATACCGCCGATGTGCAGGAACTGGCGCCCATATTACCACAAGCCGACGAGAGTTTGCCCGCACTAAATTATCAGTATCTGCTGCAACTTATTCAGGAATTGCCCCCCGGCTGCCGGGCTGTCTTTAACCTGTACGCAATTGAAGGCTATAACCACCCCGAAATTGCGGAGATGCTCGATATAGCTGAAGGAACTTCCAAATCACAGTATTCAAGGGCAAGAGGCCTTTTACAACAAAAAATACAAGCTGACAAACGGTTTGCCGATGGGCACCCCGCCCAAGGCCGCCCACTTTGAACGACAATACTAAAATGGATGAATTAGATAAAAACTTGCCCGATGACTTTTGGCGAAAGACATTTGAGGACGCGTCAGAAATGCCACCACCGCGCGTCTGGGCTACTATTGAGCAACGTCTGGATGAATCCAGCGGATCGAAGATTTTACCGCTCTGGGGAACGGGACTAACTTCGTCGCGGGCGATGATCTGGGGGTCGGGGATTGCGGCTGCGGTGGCTTTGCTCCTGGTTGGCTGGTGGGCCCTTAACACCCAATCGACTACACAACCGGTATCCCATGTTCACCCTGTTAATCAGGCCAACAACGTAGCTGATTCACGTAGCCAGTCATCCGTACCAACCGCTACCTTACCAGCCAACAACGCACGCGATGCCCAAACTGACGTGGTTGCCTCCACTACGGCTGAACCCGTAGCGAAATCAGCACTCCCGATTGACGATTCAAGAACTCGATCGACCGCCGTAGCCTCATACGAAGCACCGTCTTTGGTTGCCCGGAATTATTCAAAATCATCCCGTAGTATTCACTCCGGGAATAGTCCAGCCGTCCTGGCAACGGCACTGCGGCCAACGGAGCGCTTAGATGCCGGATTTTCATCCCATTCGATGGCTACCGCATCTGATACACCAACTGGCCGCTCATTTACGGCTGCTTCGGTGTTAAATGAAACGGCCGTTGTCGCTTTTAATAAATTGACTGGAAAACCGCTGCGTATGCGCAGGCCGGGCGCGATTCAACGAATAGTCTGGATTCGGCCGATGGAGTTTGCTACAGAGCCGGAGATCAATAAATCGAAGCGTCAGCCGCGGGAGTTGTGGGCGTCGGTGAGTATGATGCCAGGATCGTTTAATCCAATGGTATCCGTACGACCCGTGCAATCCTCCTTCTCAAACACGGCGTTGGCATCGGCGAATGTGTCTACTCAGTCGTCGGTGAGTAGCCGGGCAAATTATTCCATGGCTTATCAGGCCGGGGCTGGCGTACAGTTGAACGAGCGCTGGTCGGTTGAGTCAGGCATAGGTTATTTGTCGGGCCATGCCACCGTTGAGACATCAGGACA
Source organism: Spirosoma horti (assembly GCF_054776595.1). NCBI lineage: Bacteria > Pseudomonadati > Bacteroidota > Cytophagia > Cytophagales > Cytophagaceae > Spirosoma > Spirosoma horti. The sequence goes on along the minus strand of NZ_BAAHBQ010000002.1, from coordinate 42,181 downwards.
ACCGTTAGCCACCGGACAGATGGATTTGCTGGCAAACCGTGTTGGAACGGGCAGCAACGCTTACGTTGATGCGCTCCGCAATAGCTCACAGAACGTTAAGCTTGCCAACAGCGCTCCACAGGCCAGTTACAACAACACATCGTTTGCGCCCCCTTCATACGTACCCTCATCAAACCAGAACCTGCAGACGGTGAACAATGACTATCAGTATGTTCAGGTTCCTGTTCAGATAGGTTATCAGTTACGACCTCGCAAGAAGTTGAGCATGGCTGTCATAGGAGGGCTATTAACCAACATTTTCGTTAAGAACACAGTGGGCGATGCGCTGGTTGTTACCAATAAAGACGGCATTTATCGACCTGTAGCGCTGGCGGCTACGATGGGGGCCCGGTTACGGTACCGGCCATCGCGCCAATGGTCGGCGTCGGTGGCGGGTATGTATCAACCGGCGCTGGAACCGAGTACAAAATCAGATGCTCAGGTACAGGGCCATCCTACTTCAGCGGGTATGAGCTTTGGGGTTGATTATCATTTTTAATCCTTTACAACTATGAAGCTGACGGGTATTGCCTTATTGTTTTTGATGATCCTGGGGCGGTGTAATCCAACGACCGTCTCATCGGAAGAACGGACCTCGACCGATCCGCTAACCATACGCACGGGCTCCTCTTTTGGTATGTGCGTTGGGTATTGCGTAAAAGACTATGTTTTCAACGGCACCAACATTGATCTGACCATGATCAGCCGTAACAAAACGCAAACGTCGCCTAAAACCTGCCAGAAAACGATTGACCAGGCAAGCTGGGATTCGCTCAAAACGCTGGCCGATCTGGACGCGTTCAGGAAGCAACCCGAACGACTGGGTTGCCCCGATTGCGCCGATGGCGGTGCCGAATACATTGAGTTACAACTCGGTGATCAAAAACACCGGGTAACGTTCGAATACGGCCAAACGATTCCAGGGTTCGAATCGCTGGTCGATGCACTACGTAGTCAACGGAAAGCCTTTGACGAATGCCCGTAAGGGTTAGCGAATACCGGGAATCGTTTAAAACAGCGAAAGCTTATCCAACTATCCCTATGAAACCGTCTCTTTTTTCCCTAACGACTGCTGTTACTGCTGGCATGATGCTAACAGCCATCAGCTGTCATACTTCATCCGTTACACCAGCTACAAATACACCCAGCGAACTGCGGGTATCGGCTCCCTTCGCCGATCAAACGACTCAATTTGCCTTTGATCTGGCAAAGCAGGTAAACGCCGAAGAAGGCCAGGCTAAAAATGTCTTCATATCGCCCCTTAGCCTTCATATGGCGTTGGGCATGATTATGAACGGGGCTAATGGCCAAACGGCACAGGAGATTCAGAAAACGCTGCACCTGGATGCCCAAACGCTAGCCGAAGCCAACGCGACTTATACTAACTTGATAGCGAACCTGCCTAAAGCAGACCCGAAGGTTACGCTTACGCTGGCAAATTCGGTGTGGTACCGAAATACATTTTCCGTGGAGAACTCCTTCCAGGACTTGCTGAAACAGACGTTTAATGCCGAGGTATCGGCGCAGGATTTTACGAACCCGGCTACGGTGAATACCATTAACAACTGGGCAAGTCAGAAAACGAATGGTAAAATTCCGAAGGTAATTGACCAGATACAGCCCGATAATGTCATGTTTTTGCTGAATGCTCTGTATTTTAAAGGGGACTGGCAAACTCGGTTCGACGCGGCCAAAACGATCGACTCGCCTTTTAAGCTGGTCACTGATGCGACAACAAACGTCCGAATGATGCGCCTTAACAGCAAATTGAACCGAGCCTTTCGGGCTACCTACACGGCCTTCGAGTTACCCTATGGTGCTGCCCGTACGGATGGGCCCGGTTATGTAATGACGGTTTTGCTTCCTGCTGAAAGCACAACGGCCGATGATGTTATCAGCAACATGACCAGCTCGGACTGGGCTCAGTTACAAAAAGATATGACGCTGGGTATGTTTGATATCGGATTGCCCAAGTTTACGCTCAATTACGAAATCAATCTGAATAAGGCTCTTATGACAATGGGTATGCCAACGGCCTTTACGGATCGCGCCGATTTTACGAAGATCAACAGCAAGGGTGGCCTGACGTTAAGTTTCGTGAAGCAAAACACCTTTGTGGCTGTCGATGAGCAGGGTACCGAAGCCGCTGCGGTTACAACGGGGGGCGTTTCAACGACGTCGGTGCAACTGCCAACGCTTTGTAACCGGCCTTTTGTGTTCGTTATACACGAAAAAAGCACAGAAACCGTGTTATTTGTCGGTAAAATAGCTGATCCGACTAAAACCAGTTCATGAAAAACAGACCGATTGCTTTCCTGTTACTCCTGCTGTTGACCAGCCAGTGTAGCCAGAAGGAAGCCACAGTAGCCCCGAAAATAGCGACGTTGATTGGTACCTGGAGACTTGTTCAACCCGACTCCTCATATGCCGTGACATTAACGTTTGCTTACGATTCCGCTAACCCACCGCATGACATTACGCCCTTTCTGGCCAGTGGAAAAGCATCGGTGAATACTTATACGCTACGCTTATTTGCTACACTGGATGGTGTGCTGGTAGCAGAAAATCTGGCCAGCACCTATGTGGCAGGGACACCAGACGCCATGGCGTTTGAACAGACGTACTTTACAAACCTGAAAGCCGCTGTTCGGTACGAAGTAACAACGAATGATCAATTACGCCTTTACCATGGCGGTGCGCAACCTCACCTAATGGTGTATGAACGAATGAAATGAACTTGTGTGATTCTTGAAGCGCTTTTCCCCGCTTCTACGGCTTCATATCAACGATAATAATTGCTAACTTTTTGTGTAAGATCAATATTGCCCGGCCGTAATCAAGACAGCCGGGCAATTTTTTTGTACTGATTTACAACGCTTTTACGGTCTACAGAATCTTAGTCACAAACCCTGACACATGTGCCTATGAAAGCGAACCGTCTACTTCTTTTTGTACTCCCGTTTTTATCGCTGACGGGTTGTACCGACAACTGCAAAGAAACCCGGACGTTCCGGCGTTATTCACCCGTTACGTTCACAGCCAATCAACTCCGGCAGGGCGTTCAGATCGTGCCCCCTCAAGCTCTGGTGAACCCGGGTAAAATTTACACGAAGGATCAATATCTGTTCATCAACGAACTGAAAGAGGGGATTCACATTATCGATAACCGCAACCCATCCGCCCCAACGCCCGTTGCGTTTGTCCGGATTCCCGGCAATGGCGACATGGCCGTTCGGGATAATATTTTGTATGCTGATAGCTACATGGATCTGGTGGCGTTCGACATCAGCAATCCAGCCTCCATAAAGTCCATAAATCGGGTCCAGAATGTATTTCCCAGCGGTTCGTTTGAAGGCGGCTGGTGGAGCTTTGACAACACGGCCCAACTGGTATACGACCAAAAGGTTAGCTACGTAACTGAAACAGTCGACACAAATTGTGAGGAGAACGTCAGCCCAACAAATGGCTGGGTCAATGGGGTTTTCTTCAATGCACAGGCAAGCTCGGCTGGGTCAGATAAATCGTCAGGCAGCTCAACGACCAACGGTGTGGCCGGGTCAATGGCCCGATTCGCCCTCTACAATGATTACCTCTACACGGTCAATCAGTCGACGATGCAACTGTTCAACATCAAGAATCCGGCACAACCAAAAATTGGAAACGCCATACAAATGGGCTGGGGAATCGAAACAATTTTTCCGTACAAGGATAAGCTGTTCATCGGTTCGCAAACGGGCATGTTCATTTACGACAACGCCAACCCGGAGAAGCCTGAGCGCCTGTCGGTTTTTCAGCACGCGCGTGTATGCGATCCGGTTGTGGTGCATGATAATCTGGCCTATGTAACCCTGCGCTCGGGCAATCAATGTGGTGGGTTTACTAACCAACTCGATGTCGTTGATATCTCAGACCTGACAAACCCACGTCTGCTCAAGAGTTATCCGATGCGAAATCCACACGGGCTGGGCGTTGCCTATCCTAACCTGTTCATTTGTGAGGGCGCCTATGGCCTCAAATCGTTCGATATAGCGGATGCCATGAACGTGAAGCAATTGCAGCATATTGAAGATTTAAACGCATTTGATGTCATCCCGCTGGAAAAATCATTGCTAATGATTGGCAAAGACGGTTTCTACCAGTTCGACGCCAGTAATCCGCGCCAATTGCGCCCGCTGAGCCATATTCCGATTAGTCGTCCATCTTATTATTAGGTATCGGTATGAAGCAACTTTATTTGTTGGCATCAAGCCTGCTAATTTTTGGGCAAGCATTAGCGCAATCCGTTACTTATCGGCCTGCCTACGTCAATTATACGGAGTTAGGGGGACTATTTGGACGGGTCGCTTCCGGGTCGTCGACGGCTCAACTAGTCGAAAACAAGTTGAGCTTTACGGCGCAGACCTTTAATGGTGTTCAGGTAAGTCGACGGTTAGCGGTGGGTGGCCTGGTAGGCATTGACTGGTACAAAGGCGCACTGGTTATGCCAGTCGGTGGCGGACTGCGTTTCGATTTTGCCCGGAATCCTTACCGGAACGTACGTTTACTGGCCATTGCCGACGCTGGTTATGGATTTACATGGCTCAACAAAAGTTCGACCGGTTACGAACTAAAAGGTGGGTTGATGCTTAACCCGGGAGTAGCTTTGCGGGTAGGTAAACCATCGACCAATGCCTTCTTACTGTCAATTTCTTACAAACGGCAACTGGTCGATGTACAAAAACCGCTTTTCGGCAATGATATTCAACGGGATGAGCACCGCCTATACAATCGACTTTGTTTCCGAATGGGAGTCTCTTTTTGAAACAATTTCCTTTAACTTCTGTTAATAGCAACAGTAGACACATCATTCATGAATTCTACGCAATACACTATGAAAAAAATTGCCCTATCAGTTATTGGCGGTTCGCTGTTTGTAGCTGGTTATTACCATGTTCATCGGCATTCTACATTTGCCGATACCAAAACGACGCAAACAGCACTCGAAACGCCAGCAAAACCAGCAACCGTATTTCCATTTAAAACATTGCCTGCTTTTGCCTTCAGAACGGATAAGTACTTCACATTCTGAAACCGGATAGTTTAGCTTACAAAAAGAAGCCCCGCCTGAACATTCAGGCGGGGCTTCTTTTTGTAAGCTAAACTATTGTTATTCGATCCATAGCCGATTAAGCCATCGCGAATTTGCTTTGATTCCGTTTACGCTCGTTTTCGTCTAGATAAATCTTACGAATCCGCATTGATTTTGGTGTCACCTCAAGGTACTCGTCCTTCTGGATATACTCCATGTTCTCTTCAAGTGAGAACGAGATTTTCGGGGCAATTTTCACATTGTTATCCGAACCTGAAGCCCGCATATTCGTCAATTGCTTCGCTGTGATTACGTTAACAACAATGTCGTTCTGACGGTTGTGCTCACCAATTACCTGACCGGTGTAAATTTCGTCACCTGGTTCGATAAAGAACGATCCACGATCCTGAAGTTTATCAATTGAGTAAGCTGTTGCAGCACCACTTGTCATCGAGATTAACGAACCGTTGATCCGCTCAGGAATTGGTCCTTTGTATTCCTGATACTCTTTAAACCGGTGGCTCATAACGGCTTCGCCGAAGGTTGCCGTCAGAACGTTTGACCGCAAACCGATCAGCCCACGCGATGGAATATCGAATTCCAAATGTTGCAGATCGCCTTTCGGTTCCATGATCAGCAGTTCACCCTTACGTTGGGTAGCCAATTCGATAACTTTGCCCGCGGTTTCCTCTGGAACGTCGACCACGAGGGTTTCGATTGGCTCCAGCTTATGACCGTTTTCGTCTTCTTTGTACAACACCTGTGGCTGACCAACCTGCAATTCGTAGCCTTCACGACGCATGGTTTCGATCAGAACGGATAAGTGAAGAATACCACGACCATAGACCAGGAATCGGTCTTCGCTGTCGGTTGTTTCGACCCGTAAGGCCAGGTTCTTTTCGATTTCTTTGTAAAGCCGCTCACGCAGGTGGCGCGATGTAACGAACTTACCTTCTTTACCGAAGAATGGCGAGTTGTTGATCGTGAACAACATGTTCATGGTTGGCTCATCCACCGAAATACGAGCAAGTGCTTCGGGTTGATCAGCATCCGTTAGGGTATCTCCGATCTCAAACTCTTCAAGACCCGTAACAGCGCAGATATCGCCACACGCAACTTCGCTTACTTTCAGTTTACCAAGTCCTTCAAAGGTTTGTAATTCTTTGATTTTGACCTTTCTAACAGAACCGTCTGCTTTTATAAGGGCCATATTAGCACCTTCTTTCAGCGTTCCGCGGTGCACCCGCCCGATAGCAATCCGGCCTACGAAAGCCGAATAATCCAGCGATGTGATCTGCATTTGTGGCAACCCTTCATTCATTGGTGCAGGCGGAATGCTCTCAATGATTGTATCGAGCAGATAGGTGATGTTGTCGGTTGGTGTTTTCCAATCCGGACCCATCCAGCCCTGTTTCGACGAACCGTAAACGGTTGGGAAATCCAGTTGGTCTTCCGTAGCGCCGAGGTTGAACATCAAATCGAAAACCTGCTCGTGCACTTCATCAGGACGGCAGTTCTCTTTGTCGACTTTGTTAACGATAACGATTGGCTTCAGACCCAGTTGCAGGGCTTTACCCAGTACGAAGCGGGTTTGTGGCATGGCGCCTTCAAAGGCATCGACCAGCAAACAAACGCCATCGGCCATTTTCAGAACGCGCTCAACTTCACCGCCAAAGTCACTGTGACCTGGGGTATCGATGATGTTAATTTTAACATCTTTGTAACGGACCGATACGTTTTTGGAAACGATCGTAATACCCCGTTCACGTTCGAGGTCATTGTTGTCCAGAATCAGGTCACCAAATTCCTGGTTATCCCGAAAGAGCTTAGACGCGTGAATAATCTTGTCGACCAGGGTCGTTTTGCCGTGGTCAACGTGAGCGATGATTGCTATATTGCGAATTGATTGCATACAGATGTTGTCTGAATCAGGCCTACCCTGATTCGTTTGATCTTCATGATTTGATTGTATTCCTCTGAACCCTATTATAAGCAATCATGAAAATCATGAAAAATCAAATAAATTCTACCAGTTAACTGGTACGGTTCAGATGTTTCAAGCCGCAAAGGTACGAAATTTTACGCTGAAACACAGATTTTTACAAGTAATTTAACGAAAAAAGGCCCAAGAAAGGGCCTGTCTATGCTATAAGTACAATTTCTTAACAATTGCTTAATGATTCGGACAGCCACAGCCATTCTTTTTGCGGAAAAGTCCTGTGTTGAACAGTCCCCCACGCTTTGGTTTGTAGCCTTTTCGCTTACGCCCGATAGCTGTTTGTTCCGTTGGATTTTTAGACGCCATCGTTTCCAGCGGTACATTGATCAGCACCAGCGATGCTGCCATTAGCAGAATGATTTTTGTCCGTTTCATAACCCGTGTATTTTCTATCTAACGTCAAATAGCCTACTTTCGTCGCACGGCCATCCATTTTTTATTAAATGACCCACAATCCTGACTTTCTAATCGTTTACGGAACCCTCCGACCGCCCTTCGACAACACGTTTTCCCGATATCTGCGCCAACGGGGCCGCTATGTGGGCGAAGGTTCCTTTAAAGGCCAGTCATTCGATATGGGAAGTTATCCAGGAGCTGTTTATCAGGAAAATAGCGATACGCGCGTGTATGGCTCAGTCTTCGAAATCAGTAACCAGAAGGAGGCTATACTCACTTATCTCGACTATTACGAAGGCGTTGGTGATCAGTTTGAACAACCCACGGAATATATCAGAGCCATAATCCCGGTTCAATTTCAGGATGCCACTACCGATTGCTGGATTTACCTGTACAATCTACAGACCAATGACAAGCCTTTAATTGAATCGGGCGACTACTCTGTGCACATTGGTAAGCCTTTTTCCTGGCCCGCCTGAAGTATCAGTGGCATTCATAGAAAGAGGGGTTATAGTTTGAAACTATAACCCCTCTTTCTATGAATGCCACCGTGTGTTTTTATCTCGGTCCACGAGAACGGCCACCCCCGCTATAACCACCCCCACTTCGACCGCCATTGTAGCCACCACGGGGACTACCACCATAATAGCGGGGGGCTGGCGAATAATAACGAGGCCGAACCACAACCGGCGGACGAACCACGACGGGTGGGTTGTAGTACCCATATGGCCTGTACCCATAGCCGTAATAAGGACGAGCCCCATAATAGCCGGGTCCGTAACCAGGACCTGTACTTACATAAGAAGGACCACAGCTAGTCATCAGAACAACTAATAAACCAGCTATCAGAAAGGGGAAGACTTTTATCGTTTTCATGACATTTCGTTTTTACTGTTCACGCATTGAATCACTATTTGTCATTTAAGAAAGGCGATCTGCCAATCTCACATACCTACCTACTCTTTGCTACCAACGACGGCCGTAGCCGCCCCGGTGGCCACCATACCCGTATCCATAACGAGGGTAGGGTCTAACATAAACAGGAGGACCTACCACAACAGGTGGTGCCACAACAACGACGCGGGGTGGCAAAATGACCACCTGCTGACGGGGTGGATAGGGTTGGCCATACTGGTCATATCGCCCATATCCATTTGGATAAGCCTGGCCATATCCGTTTGGATACCCCTGGTTGTACCCGTTATTATATCCATTTGGGTAATTCTGATTGGGATAACTCTGCCCGTACCCGTTTCCGTTGGGGTAGTTCTGGTTATATCCGTTTCCATTTTGATATCCCGGCCCATACCCATTACCGGGTCCATATACCTGGCCAAAACTGACCGTCGCTATACCGAGTAAGAGTCCGGTTATAAGTCCACTCAACTTCGTCGTTTTCATCGCTGTGCGGGTTTTCACCCGATTTGTTGGTTAGACAGATCGTGAGCCTCAGCGTTTAATCAAAACGAGTAAAAGGCGGTTAAAGTTTTATTAAAACCCGGACGTGTTATATAACAGGAAGTGGCTGACGAATACGGTTTGTATTTGCCAGCCACTTCTTATCTTACAACTTACCAGCTTCCTTACGCCTTCAACTTATCTTTCAGGTAAGCTAGTGCCAATTTGTAAGCATCGGCAGCAGCTTCTTTATTGTAAACAGGGTTACTTGGGTTAGCGAAGCCATGCCCGGCGTCATACATCTTCACCGTTACTTTTTCGCCAGCTTTAGCCATGTTCTCTTCGAATGACTTGACGGACTCCGGTGTGATCCCTTTATCCTGACTGCCAAAAAATCCCAGTACATCAGTATCGAGCGTTTTCAGTTTTTCAACATCCTGCTCTGGCCGTCCGTAATACATGACACAACCTTTAGCCTGTTTGCCTTCCAGCATCGCCGACTGCAGGGACAACATACCGCCAAAACACCAGCCTACACTGGCGAATTCAGCTTTAGGGCCTGCGTAGGCAATAGCTCCTTTCTGAATGCTCATTAGCCGGTCTTTGCTGGCTCCCTGCATCAGTTTACCCGCTTCAGATGGCTCGGTGGCCACTTTACCGTCATACATATCAACCGCCAGCACGTTCACATCTTTCAGATCGTTGTAGAACGTTTCTGACTGTTGTTTGATATTGTCGTTCAGGCCCCACCACTCCTGATACACGAGGAGCCATTTGTTCGATGGCTTTTTGGCTTTTAATAGAAATCCATTTGCCGATTGGCCATCCGGCGTCGAGAATTTAATCATCTCACCTGCGCCCGTGTAGGTAAAGGGTAGGGGAGCTTCATGTAGCCGCTGGAAAGCGGGATCAGCGGCCATAGCCGACATATCGTTGCCCGGTGAATCTGTCGTGTGACAGAGTGGGATGGCTGTTTCCTGAGGCTCGGCTGGCTTCAGGTACGAAAACAACGACATAAAAAAAGAGAGTCCGGTAATGAATACAATTTTCATAATGTATGTGATGGTTTATTGAGTAGGGTAACTGAATGAGTAGACAATTAGTTAGGCGATCAGGCCTTAACTAACTCAAAAATAGTGATCTCCGGTAATATTCCGACCCGGCCCGGGTAACCAATGTAGCCGTATCCCCGGTTCACATATAGGCGCTGATCGCCATCCTGGTATAAACCCGCCCACTGCTTGTAGAAATACTGAGCCGGGCTCCATTTCACATCGCCCAGGTCAACCCCAAACTGAGCACCGTGGGTATGACCGCTAAACTGAACATCGATATCCGGGTATTTCGGGCGAACTTCGGCATCCCAGTGCGTGGGGTCATGGGAGAGGAGGAGTTTGACAGGATAGTCCTTCGTGCCTTCATACGCTTTTGCCAGATTACCGGCCCGTAAGGCTGCCGGGCCAAAGCCAAGGTTCTGAACCCCGATCAGCGCGATTTTGTCGCCGTTATGTTCCAGTATCTTGTTCTCATCCAGCATGATGTTCCAGCCCATCTGCTTGTGAGCGGCTATTACATTCAGTACGTTCTGACGCTCGGCCTGGGCGCTTGGCCACTGCACATACTTGCCATAATCGTGGTTACCGAGGGTTGAATAAACGCCCATGGGTGCCTTTACTTTGTTAAATACGTCGATGTAGCTATTCACCTCATCGGCATGGCTGTTGACCAGATCACCGGTAAAAAACACCATATCGGGTTTTTGGCCCAGGAGCATTTCAACGCCCCCTTTTACCGCCGTTTTGTTGAAAAAACTCCCGGAGTGAATATCTGAAATCTGGGCAATGGTCATGCCGTTGAAACCGGAAGGCAGATTCTTAAGCGGTAACTTGATACGCCGGATTCGGTAGTCATGCGCCCCCGACAGAATGCCCCAGCTAAAGCCAACCAAGGGCACAGCACCGACTACCAGGGCCGTTTTCATCAGAAAATCGGAGCGGGTAATGGTGTCCGTAGCGGGCATGGTTTTGCGGGTCGTATCCTCAACAGCTTCGCGAACCTCAGGTTTATAGAAGAGCGAAACAACCCACCGGAAGAACCGGCCGATGTCATCGATTAAAATGATCAGTACGGCGAAGATCTTCGAGAAATAGGGGATAGCGATAAACGCCCACAGAAATGTGCGTGTATTCCGGCTGATGGAATCGGGCGGCAGCAGTTGCATGATGATATACATCAGCAACGAAATAGCGGTGAAGCCCCAAAAAGCGATGGCAATAATGCGTTGTGTCCCTTCGGTTGCTGATCGGCTGAGTGTCTTAACAGCCTGAAAAACATACCAGTCGATCAGGAGCAGAATAGCGGGGAGTATAAAAAATAAAGTGGTCCGATTCATGGATTTTTGTTCGTATTTCTGCTGAAGTAAGGGGATGTATGATATGATGTATTCGTGTGGATGCCGCCCCTTTTTCAAACCGGTTCGGCGGCCTAATTGTGAGCATAACCCAACAATGATGGCCGGTGTTCCAAGTTGCAGACAGGGCCTGGCGAAAACCCTCTGTTGGTGATAATGTGGGGTTACCGCCTGTACCCAGGACAACCTGAACGGCTGGTGAATAGCTTTCTGTGAAAATTGCCTGAAAACGAATGATGCCGACGGCTTTGGACCTGTCGGCATCATTCGGTTAACGCTGTTATCTATACCAGTTCTTCTTCCAGTTCCTCTTTACGTTCGAGTGCGGGGTCTTTCTTGCCAAACCATTTCATCCGAATGCGTTCGTTGATCCAGTACATACAGGGCACGATGACAAGCGTCAGAACAGTTGAAAACGTTAGACCGAAAATGATCGTCCAGGCGAGAATATTCCAGAATACGGAGCTGTCACCGCCAACGATTATGTGCGGATCGAAATTACGGAACAACCCGACAAAGTCTACGGTGATACCCAGCGCCAGCGGAATCAGGCCCAGTACGGCAGCTGAAGCCGTCAGCAATACGGGTGTTAACCGGATACCGCCCGCTTCAATGATGGCCTCACGCAGGGGAACACCCCGACCACGTAATTCTTCAATGAATTCGATCAGCAGAATCCCGTTTTTCACCACAATCCCGGCCAGGGCAATGATACCAACCCCCGACATGATTACCGAGAACTCTTTGTTGAAAATAACGAACCCGAGCAATACGCCAATCAGCGAGAACAGGATCGTAACGAAGATGATCAGTGGTTTCACGACCGAGTTAAACTGCGTGGCCATGATCAGGTAAATCAACAGCATGGCAATCCCGAAGGCCGATACCAGGAAGTTCATCGACTCCTGCTGGTCTTCCTGCTCACCACCCATTTTGAGCGTGTAACCATTCGGTACCTCAATGTCCTTGATTACCTGCTGGATTTGCGCCACAATCTCGTTGGCATTATAGCCCGGCACCACATCAGAACTTAACGTAACGAGCCGTTCCTGGTTTTTGCGGTTGATCTGGCTAAAGGTTGTCGAGTAGCTAATGTTCGTTACCGATGTAATCGGAACCTGCCGCAGTTGACCGCCCATGACCATGTCGCGATACACCACGTTCAGACTCAATAGCCGGTCGATCTGGCTTCGGTCATCGGGTTTCAGGCGAACCATGATTGGGTATTCGTCTTTCGCATCCCGGAATTTCGACACTTCCGTACCGAACAACGCCGTCCGAATGGCCATGGCCACCTGACCTGATGAGATACCTTCCCGTTCGGCTTTCTCCCGATCAATGTCGATGACGATTTCGGGTTTGTTCGTGATCAGATCCGACTTCAACTGGTCGATACCCTGAATACCCGCCTGGGCAATTTTCTGACGAACCTGTTTTTCGAGTTTCTTAAGTTCATCGAATTCTTCGCCCGCAATCTCGATGGCAATTGGTTTACCCGTCGGTGGTCCGTTGGACTCACGTTCTACTGAAAGTTCGCTACCTGGCAAACCGCTCACGGCTACCCGAACCTTGCTCAGTAGTGAATCCGTTGAGATGCCGTGCCGTTCTTCGTTTGGTTTAAACGCAATCGTGACTTTCGATTTTTGGGGCGTTGCCGAGCGATCAGGATTCATGGGATCACCGGCGTTCTTACCAACGTTGGAAATAACCGAGTTTACAATATCGGTTGCCTTATTGTCTGCCAGTACTTTAAATACACGCTTCTCGATAACTCTGGTGACCGAATCGGTTACGCGGGCGTCGGTACCAATCGGCATCACGTTGTAAACGTAGATGTAATCCGGCTCACCGCTCGGGAAGAAGAGGACTTTTGGCTTGGCAATTCCGGTGATAATAAAGGTCAGAATCAGCAAACCGAACGCGGCTACGATAGCCAGAACAGGCCGCCATCCGGTCAGGATCCACGAAATCAACCGCCGATAGCCGTTCTTGAGCGCGGGTAACATACTTTCCTGAAACGGAACGATCAGTTTTGGCGTCAGCACATAATGATTGAACACATACAGGATGATGAACAGAACGAACAGGTTGCCAATACCCCGGTCAATTACATAGCCAACCCCGGCCAGCACGGTCATAATCATAAGGGGCCGTTTGATTTCCTGGAAGCTCTGTTTGTCTTCGTGGTTATCGTCTTCGTGGCGTTTCATGAACGTTACGGCAAAGACCGGGTTGATCACGTAGGCAACGAACAAGGAAGCGAACAGCGTCAGGATAAGCGTCAGAGGCAGAAACTTCATAAACTCACCCACAATACCCGGCCAGAACAAGAGCGGGAAGAATGGCGCAATGGTCGTTAGCGTTCCGGATAACACGGGTACGAATACCTCTCCGGCAGCCGCTTTCACGGCTTGCTTAATATCCCAGTCTTTGTTCTCGTTGAAGAGTCGGTGTGAGTTTTCGATAACCACGATCGCGTCATCCACAACAAGTCCCAAACCAAGCAGGAAGGCAAAAAGCACCATTGTATTCAGTGTAAACGATGCACCAACCAGAGGGCCTAACACCGGCATCAGGACAAACGCAACCAGGGCAGATAAGGGAACCGACAACCCAACGAAAATTGCATCGCGAACACCCATGAAGAACATGAGCACCAGTACAACGAAAATGAAGCCAAGAACAACCGTGTTGATCAGGTCATTCACGTTCTCACGCGTCCGCTCCGATTGGTCGGCCGTGATTTTCACTTCCAGCCCTTCCGGGAAACGGGTCTCCTTATACTCTTCGATGGTTTTTTCGATGCGGTCGGCGGCCGAGATCAGGTTAGCACCCGCCCGTTTGATGACGTTCAGCGTAACAACCGACTTGTTATTCAGCCGAGCAAAATTCTGCTGCTCTTCAAAGTTGTCGCGCACTTCGGCAATGTCGCCAAGCTTTACGGTTGCGCCGGTAGCCGTCCGAATTTGCAGATTTTGAAGCTGCGCAACGTCCGTAAATTCACCTTTCACGCGTACCGTCCGACGAACCCCGTCGATGGGCAGCTCACCGCCCGATACGTTGATGTTTTCGCCCTGAATGGCTTGCTGAATATCGGAGAAAGCCAGACCCGCCGACTGCATCCGAGGCAGATCGACATTGATCTGAATTTCACGTTCCAGCGCGCCAATGATGTCGACCCGACGAATTTCGGGCATACCTTCAATCACGTCCTGCAAATCTTCGGCGTACTCTTTCAGTTGTTTCAGTGAGAAATTACCGGCCATGTTCACATTCATGATCGGCATTTCGGAGAAGTCGACATCCTGCGCGGTCGGGCCTGAATCAAGTTCCTTCGGCAGATCCGGTTTCGCTTTGTCGATGGCATCCCGAACGCGCTGTAACGCATCCGACGACTGCACATCGGGATTAAATTCAACCAGAATAACCGATACGTCCTGCAAGGCATTCGATTTGATGCGCTTCACGCCCGAGATGGACTTCAACTGCTTCTCGATCTGCTTGTTAATCGTATTTTCGATATCGGCTGGGGCCGTTCCCACATAAACGGTGTTGATATACACCTGAGGCACCTTAATATCCGGGAACTGCTCTTTGGGCAGGTTGTTGTACACGAACAGCCCACCCAGTGTAATCAGGAAGGTGAAGATGTAAATCGCCGTTCGGTTCTCAACGCACCAGTTGGTGAATCCGAGGGTTTTATACTGTTCAAATTTCATAAAGAAGGAGTTTGTAGAAAACCGTTCAACTAAAAACTAATTGCCTGTCCATCAACCAAATCCTGATAGCCAGCCGTAACAATCTGGTCACCTGCCTGTAATCCCTGCGTAACGGCGATTTGACCACCGTACGACTGACCCGTTTTAACGGTCCGTGCTTTAGCTACCTTCTTGCCGCCTTCGTTTACGGCTACATACACCAATTGCCCATTCTCCGTGCTCTGGATCAAATTCTGATTGATCACAATCGCATTGGCCTTCGTCTCGTCATTGATCTTTATGCGGGCCAGCATGTTTGGCTTCAGCGCATTGTCAGATGGGAGAGGAGCCTCAATCGTAAATGTCCGACTTAGCGGATCGACCGTTGTTGCCACAAAGGAGATACGCGAGTTCAGCGTTTTCTTCAGATCAGGAAATTCGATCATCACAGCGTCTCCTTTCCGAACACTACCCGAATACGTATCGGCCACTTTGGCGACGACTTTAAGCTGCGACAGATTGACAATCCGAACGAGCGCCATACCCGGTGCCGCCGATTGGCCTATTTTCACCATTACCTGATCGACAACGCCCGAAATAGGCGCCGTTACCGTCGACTGGCCTAGCTGAGCATTGAGCGTAGACATCCGGCGTTCGAGCGACTCTTTGTTATTTTTCGCCTGTAAATACTGAATCTCCGTGCCGATTTGCTGCTTCCATAAAGAAGCCTGTTTTTCGTAAATCGTATTGACAAGCGACAGTTGCGTTTTCAGTTCTGCCATCGACTCCCGCAACAGCTGATCGTCAACTTTTGCAATTGCCTGACCAGCCCGAACCTGATCGCCCTCTTTTACAAACACCGACGTCACAACACCGCCCGACTTGGGCGATACCTGCACGTTATTTTTTGCATCGATCGTGCCCTGCAACTCAACAAAGTGCTTGAATGTGGAGGCCGACAAAGGCGCTACCGACACGTCTTTTACGCGCTCGTTGTCCTGCTTCTTTGGCTCAAGTTTGGCCAGATCGGCTTCCAGTGTTTTGATCTTCGTCGTCAGCTCGGTCTGTTGTGACTTTAGTGTAGTCAGTTCTTCCCGTTTACTTTGTACATCTGTCTTCTTCTCCCCTGAACAGGCGGTTAATAAGCTCACGAGGGCAATTGCGTAGTATGGTTTCATGGTCGAATTTTAAAATTTTAGTTTCCCACATACAGCCGACCCAGCGCTCTGTCCTGGTCAACTTTCGTGATTAAAAAATCATATAAGGATGAAAAGTAGTTGGTTTGTGCTTCTCTGAATGAAGCCTCAGCATTGAGCACTTCAATGCTGGATCCAACGCCTTCTTTGTACTTAATCTGGGTTACCCGAACAATCTCCTGGGCCAGATCGCGGTTACGCTGCTGGGTCTGGAGCGTTTGCAGGCTATTTTTCAGCGTGATGCTTGCCTGACGAATTTGCAGGTCAATGGAGTTACGAAGCAATTCTCCATTATTCTGGGCCTTTTGCAGCGTAATCCGTTTCTGGGCAATTTGATTGCGCTTCTGAAAACCGTCGAATATGGGTACCTGTAAGCTTATGCCAATCGTTGCAAAATTGAACCAGGGATCCGTTATAAGCTGACTAAATGCGTTCCGGCCACTGTTGTACCCATAGTTGACAAACCCGGATGCCGATGGTAGATAGCCTTTCTGCGTTAATTCAATATCCTGTTCGGCCAGTTTGATCTGCGTTTCCAGCGTTGAATACTCGATCCGGCTGCGATACTGAAACGTAGGATCCGCTGAAATCAATGGCCGCAGATCATCTGCTCGTCGGTCCAGTAGCTGTTCCGACAGCGTGATTTCGTCATTTACTCCTAGCCCCATCTGAAACTTCAATAGCGTATAACTCAACTCAATCAGATTCTGGACATTCTGACGCTCGGCGCGCAAATTATTTGCCTGTACTTCCAATCGCTGCACGTCAAGTTTCTCAACGAAGCCCTGCCGATTTAGCGCCCCCGTTTCGTTCAGTAGCGTATCGAGCCGACCAATGTTATAATCGAGCAATTTAGCCCGTTCAACCGCCACCAGCACACCATAATAAGCCTTGGCAACCTGCTCAGCTACCGTCACTTTAGTCGATTGTAGGTTGCGTTGAGCCAGCTCCCGATAGGTAGCCGCAGCCCGCAAGCCAACGTTCAGACTGGCACTGTAAATAACCTGGTTCAGGTTGACAGACGCATTGCTTGAGTAAGCAACCCCAAACTGGACTGGCACCGCCGGTGCATCGGGAGCGGCCTTCTGATCGAAAAAGACAGCGGGTAAAAAAGCCCGCTGAATAATCAGGTTGTCGGTCAGTGACGCGCTAGCGGCTACCTGAGGTAGCGCCGACGATTTGACCTCCCGAATGCGGGCTTCAGCACTTACGGCATCCAATTGACCATTACGCACATTGACGTTTTTTTGTAACGCAAAGTCAATGGCTTCCTGCAGCGTAAAAGCCTGTCCGTTTCCTGATTGACCCGAGGGCTTTAGCCCCGTTGGTGCTAACCCTAAACCCGATTTGAATGAGGTGATGACAGTAGGTTGCAGATTTACCGGCCCTTCCGACGGATTGACGGATGGTACTCCTCCTGTCGAATTAATGCTCGGTTGCGAAGGGACAGCTGAGCCCGTGCCGGGTATTGTACCAGGCTGCGCTATGATCGAGCCAGTACCTGCGGCTTGCTGCGCTCCAGGCTGCTGACCACTGGCCGCTGCCCCGGTGGGTTGCTGGCCAACCGAGGGCTGAGTAGGGGCCTGAGCCAACGCTCCTGCTCCTGGCCAGACGGTAGGCAGCCAAAGCGCTGCAATGAAAAGTATACTATTTGTTTTCATAGATAATTGGTTGTACTCCTTTATTCAAAAACTGGTTGTAAATGGTGAATCCTTGTTCGGTGAGCATACCGCGCACAAAGTGATGGGTCAGTTCAGACTGAATGTCATGCATTGAATACTGGTCGGTGGGAAAAATATCATTGTCGAAAGCCAGCTCGATCTGCTCGACCCGAAGACGGGCCAAAATGGTTGGATTTATGTCGGCGCGATATAGGCCTTGAGAAATACCTTTTTGTATATTTTCAAGAATAGACCGCATAATCTGTTCTTCTTTATATTGCCTGAAAATCGCGAATGCTTGTGGGTAATACCGTTTTATGTCGATGAGCAGATTGGGGCTAACCTGGTCAGCATTTTTCTGCATCATGTCCAGAACGCTGAGAAGTTCCTCAACTGGATTAGTGGTTCCAACAACCATACATTCCATTTCAAACTGATCTCTACCGGTTTTACCCTCAATGACCTGATACAGAATCTGCTCTTTATCGGAAAAATGCTGATAAATCGTCTTCTTGGAAATACCAAGTTTGCGAGCGATATCCTCCATCGTCACTGAGCGAACGCCATATTTCCAAAATAGCCGTTCGGCCTCCTCAAGAATCCTTTCCTTCATCAATCAATAGAACTTTTACATGATGAACTTAGGAAACTCAAATATAGTTCTGAGTTTCCAGGCTATTTTTAATTAAATGATGAACGGCCGAAAAAGCGGAGTGAACCAACGCAAAAGCCCGACGAACCAGCTACGGCGTCGGGCTTTTTTTAGTGCTATGTATCAAACAGCCAGAGGCTATTTGCGCTAAAGACCAGGTATACTCTCAGAGTCAGCCACTCTCAAACAGCCAGAGGCTGTTTAGTACACAACTAATGACTAACCTCGAAAAATCGAACGTCGGCTTTTACGTTGTTCAGTAGTTCGCGGGTGCGTTCGGGGCGGGCGTCGGTAATGAAAAGCTGGCCAAATACGCCTTCGTCCATTTGCTGAATCAGCTTACCAATGCGTCGATCATCCAGCTTGTCGAAAATATCATCCAGCAATAAAATAGGCTTGATACCTTTCTCGGTCTGTAACTGATCGAACTGGGCCAGCTTGAGCGCAATGACAAATGTCTTCTGCTGCCCCTGCGAACCGAATTTTTTCAGCGGCACGGGCGGCTGATCATTTTTTCCGGCAATCATAAAGGAATAATCGTCCTTATGAATGCCCATCGTTGTCCGTTGCAATACCGTATCACGCCGACGAAAGTGCCGAAACTCGCTGGCAAAGTCTGAATTGCTTACTTCCGACTCATAGACGATGTTTACCTCTTCACGCTCATCGCTTAAAAATGCGTAGTGAACGCGAAAGCTGGGCAGAAACTCCTCAATAAACTGCTTCCGGCGATTATGAATTTTCTGCCCCAGGTCGAGTAGAGGCTCATCGTAGGTATCCAGCAAATCATTGTCGACCTGACTACGCTCGGCAAACAGTTTGAGCAAACTGTTTCGCTGCTTGAGCACTTGCTGGTACATCAGGTAATCCCGCAAATAGGTTGGATCGAGTTGGGAGAGCACCCCGTCGAAAAAATGTCGGCGATCTTCGCTATGTTCCCGTACCAGGTCTGTATCATTGGGCGCAACTAAAACCACCGGAAACCGGCCAATATGCTCACTAATTCGTTCATACGGTTTTTTGTCCGCCATCAGAACTTTCCGTTGCCCACGCTGCAGGCTGATCGTGATCTGGACAGTACGGTCAGCATGTTCTTCAAAAATACCATCGATAATAAAGTAGTCTGCGTCATGCAAAATGCTCAGCGCATCCTGCGTCTGGAAGGCACTTTTGCTTAATGACAGAAAATATACTGCGTCCAGCAGGTTCGTTTTGCCGCTGCCATTGGGACCCACAATCACATTCACCTGTTGCCCAAAGACGTACCGGGCATCTTCATAATTCTTAAAATTGGTCAGGCTAAGCTTTTCGAGGTGCATAGGTGTCGGGTATAACGCGATAATGCTTAATTTCGCGGGAGTTTATTGCCCACTCAGTTATTACAAATGAGCGGGCAATAAACTTGGCAACAAAGATACGGTCGGTTTGTTAGGTAAACAGACCTAAGCCAGTTGTCCCGCAACGGTTGCCCAGCGTAATGGCAGAGCGCCAGCGACAGCTCATTTTATCGAACACATTCCTCATGGCAAGCGTCAAAGAGAAACCCAAACAAAATGGTAAGGCTTCGGAAGCCCAGTCGGCCGTTGCCACGAAAGTACAGCATCCCAAAGAGCGGTATATGTATTGGTACGAATCCATGCAGTTGCAACGGAAGTTTGAAGAGAAAGCCGGGCAACTTTATGGTCAACAGAAAATCCGTGGATTCTGCCATTTATATATTGGTCAGGAAGCCTGTTCATCAGGTTCATTCACCGCCCTGACTAAAGACGATAAGTGGATTACAGCATATCGTGACCATGGTATCCCGATTGCGCTGGGTTCCGACCCAAAGGCAATCATGGCCGAATTATTCGCCAAACAAACCGGTTCGTCGAAAGGAAAAGGCGGCTCAATGCACATCTTCGACAAGTCAGTCAATTTCGTTGGCGGGCATGGCATTGTTGGTGCGCAGATTCCGATGGGAGCAGGTATTGCCTTTTCAGAGAAATACAACAAGACAGGGAATTTGTGCATCACGTTCATGGGCGATGGTGCCGTGCGGCAAGGGGCCTTGCACGAAGCCTTCAACATGGCCATGCTCTGGAAATTACCTGTCATCTTCGTTGTTGAAAACAACGGATACGCGATGGGAACCTCCGTTGAGCGTACCTCGAACGTAACCGATTTATATACACTGGCTGAAGCCTATGATATGCCGTCAGAACCCGTCGATGCGATGAGTGTCGAGGCTGTTCACGAGGCTGTGAGCCGGGCTGCCGAACGAGCCCGCGCGGGCGAAGGACCAACCTTCCTGGAGTTCCGCACGTATCGGTACCGTGGTCACTCCATGTCCGATCCGCAGAAATACCGCAAAAAGGAAGAAGTTGAAGAATACAAGCTCCGCGATCCTATCGAGCAGGTGAAAGCAGTGATTCTTGAAAAGGGTCTTGCTACTCAGGATGATCTGAATGCCATTGATCAGAAGATAAAAGGGATTGTTGACGAGTCGGTTAAGTTTGCCGAAGAGTCGCCCTACCCATCTCCCGAAGAAGCCTTTAAGGACGTATACATGCAAGCCGACTATCCGTTCCTTATGGAGTAGTTTAGTTGCTATCCAGCACTTGAATTATAAAAACGTCCTGGCTTAACAGTCCGGACGTTTTTATTGAACGTTTTAAAAAAATTAAATGTATGTACATTAAATACATAAACATTAAAACCTTTTCAATTAGCAAACGCTTATAAATCGTATGGAAACGCTCATAAACGGATTACACCACGTAACAACCCTGGCCGGTGATACACAACGGAATGTCGATTATTACACGGATATTCTGGGGCTTCGGCTGGTCAAGAAAACGGTCAATTTCGACGCGCCCGATGTCTACCATTTATATTACGGAAACGAAACGGGTTCACCCGGCACGATTCTTACGTTCTTTCCATACGGCAAATTACCTCGCGGCCGGAAGGGCATCGGTCAGTTGACATATACCGCTTTTTCGGCACCGACGGCATCGCTCAGCTTTTGGATGGATCGGCTTCATGAACGCAACATTCCATATTCGGGTCCATACAAACGGTTCTCGGAAACCTATGTGCGCTTTGAAGATTTTGATGGCATGGGTATTGAGCTTGTCTTCACGGATGACGATCAGCGGCAAGGTTGGGACAATGGTCGCATTCCGGCGGAGTATGCCGTTCGTGGTTTCCACACGGTCACATTAAATGAATTGAATCCGGATCGGACCATTAAACTGCTGACCGAAACGATGCAGCACACCCTGGTAGGAGAGGAGGAGGGCCGGTTCCGGTTCAAAGCTGGTCTGGGTGGTCCTGGTAATTTTGTCGATGTATTGCATTCGCCCAAAGATGTACACGCCTTACAGGGTGCAGGTTCGGTTCACCACGTCGCGTTCTCTACCGATTCGGATGAAACCCAGTTGATCATTCAGGAGCAACTGGCCGAAGGAGGTTACCATGTGACGCCCGTACAG
The DNA here is from genome assembly GCF_054776595.1 of Spirosoma horti. Classification (NCBI taxonomy): domain Bacteria; kingdom Pseudomonadati; phylum Bacteroidota; class Cytophagia; order Cytophagales; family Cytophagaceae; genus Spirosoma; species Spirosoma horti. The sequence continues at coordinate 20,188 of NZ_BAAHBQ010000002.1, read as the reverse complement.
GATCGCAACTATTTTAACAGTATTTATTTCCGGGAGCCCGGCGGTATATTGTTTGAAGTGGCAACCAACCCACCGGGCTTTGCCGTTGATGAGCCGGTCGCCGAGTTAGGAACAGCGCTGAAACTTCCCCCACAATACGAACCCCGCCGGGCTAAAATTGAAGCGGAGTTACCAGCGATTTTGGTAAAATAAGTTTGTGGTATCTGATTACAGTATTCGGTTGGCTGACACTTCAGTAATCGTGTGCGTCAGCCAACCGAATACCGTAAAGTATAAACCGATTAATTCTTATGATACACAACCCGAACAATATTCATACGGCCGGAAAGCCTTTGGAGGAAGCAACAAAAGTCATGGTCATGGTTCATGGCCGGGGTGGTTCGGCACGGGACATTCTGTCTATATCCAATTATATTCAGGATAAAGACTTTGCCTTTATCGCGCCTGAAGCACAGGGAAACACCTGGTATCCTCACTCGTTCCTGCGGCCCATGAATGAAAACGAGCCATATCTATCGTCTGCACTAGAGGTACTGGCCAGTTTACGTGCCCGATTGCAGTCCGATTTCAACTTTAAATTGCCACAGATTTATTGGCTGGGCTTCTCGCAGGGAGCTTGCCTCATGCTTGAATTCGTGGCTCGCCATGCCGCTGAGTATGGTGGTGTGTTTGGCCTTAGCGGTGGGTTGATCGGTCCCGACGATACACCTCGAACCTATGAAGGATCATTCAATAAGACGCCTATTTTTTTAGGCTGTAGTGATCACGATTCGCACGTCCCAAAAAAGCGGGTTCTGGAATCTGAGGCCGTATTTCAGCAGATGGGCGCTGAGGTGACGACGAAATTGTATCCAAATTTTCCGCATTCGATTAACGAAGATGAGCTAAACATCGTTAATTTGCTATTAGCCGGGAACCGATAGAACTCGGCTGTTACCTAACAATAATGCCTATGAGCCAATATATGGTTGAATTTGATCTTCCGACCGTGCTGGATGAAGGGTTCGAAAACCGCATACCTGCCCAACGGCTCAAAGTGGAGGAATTGATGGAGAAGGGATTTCTGTTGTCGTATTCGCTTTCGGTCGACCGCCACAAACTCTGGTGCATCTTCAAAGCCGACTCAGAACTGGAAGTGATGGAATCTATTTCCGAGTTTCCACTTATCAAATACATGACACCTATGATTACTGAATTGATGTTCCATAACATGGTGGCGGCTCGGATTCCCCTCTTTTCGCTGAACTGACTTTATGTCAAAAACCCTCCACCCAGGAGGGTTTTTTTATGTCTGCAAATTGTACTTTTGCAGGTACGGTTTGCTTAAATATGCATAAGTAACCAGGGTTTAACTGGTTACATACGTTTATAACTGTTTGATTTTCAGTTCCACGTGGAAACATTCTTTTTCATCCATTCAGACTGATCATTTATATAAAACACATGACCCCTAATTTCCTCATCTGCCAATCGGAGCGCGAACTGGAGTCCCGCTATGCCCATGATTTCATTGCGAACATCGACGGAAAACATGCGCTCACGCTGCGCCAGTTCTACGAAGAGATGGCTGATTTGCTTGAGATTCCAAACTTCACATTCACCCTCGAAGGGTTGAACGACTCGCTAAATGACCTACAATGGCTGGAGGATAAGCGAGTCATTTTATACTTCACCAACACCAATGAACTGATCAGTAAGGAGCGCGATCCGGCAAAATTAGCCAGCGTGCTAAACATCCTGGATGCCACGGCAGAAGATTGGAAATGGGTGGATGAAGACGAATCATTCGATAAAAAAGAGATCGTTGTGGTGTTCGAAGACAGTCCTCGCATTCGACAAGCACTCGACACGGAAAGTATCGATTATGCCCTGATGTCGACGTTGAAATAAAGCCTGAACGCAACAAATTTTCGAAACCTGCTGTTACCCTAACGTGCCGCCGGAATATGCTTCCAGCGGCTTTTCGTGCTTGACATACAACCTGACTTTCGCTTGAAACCTGAAGAATTAATCGGCTTATATACCGGTGATAATTTCATAAAACTGCTGACAGAACCGTTTACGCGAAAGCCTGCCAACGAGCCTCAGCGTTTACAAATTAAAGGATTAGCCGGTAGTCTGGACGCCGTGCTGGCCTCGGCAATCTTTAAATCGGTCGGGGGCAATCATCTGTATGTTCTAACGGACCGGGATGAGGCCGCTTACTTCTTTAACGACATGCAGAATTTGCTGGGTCGGGAAGTATTGCTGTTCCCGATGTCGTACAAGAAACCCTATCAGTACGAAGAAGTCGAGAACGCAAATGTACTGATGCGTGCCGAAGTACTGAACAGGCTTAACCCGGCCCCGAAAGATGGCTTGCTTATGGTAACCTATCCGGAAGCACTTTCGGAGAAGGTAATCAATAAGCGGTCTTTACAAGCCAATACACTGACCATTCGGGTAGGCGAGAAGCTGGATACCCATTTTGTATCTGAATTATTACAAACATACGAGTTCGAGAAGACTGATTTTGTGTACGAAGCCGGTCAGTTTTCCGTGCGGGGAGGAATTATCGATGTCTTTTCATTTGCTAGCGAGTTTCCATTTCGGATCGATTTATTTGGTGACGATGTAGAAAGCATTCGCAAATTCAATCCCGAATCGCAGCTTTCTACTGACCCCGTCGAGTTCATCAACATCATCCCGAATATTCAGACCAAACTCACGCAGGAAACCAGAGAACCATTCTTCGATTTTCTACCTGATGCCACGACCATATGGGCAAAAGATGTGGAGTTTACGCTGGAAATCATTGAGAAGTGCTACGAAAAAGCTGAGCAGAGTTTCACAACCGTAGTTGCATCGAGTGGAGGCATACAGGTGGTTTCGGATCCGAACGCTTTGTGGGAAACCCGGCGTTCATTCCTGAATGAGTTGAAACGGTTCCGTACCGTTGAGTTTGGTCGTAAATTTTACTTCAAAACCGACGGAAGACAGCAGTACAGTTCCAAGCCACAACCATCGTTCAACAAGGATTTCAAGCGCTTAATCGAAACACTGGGCGATAATCAGGCGAAGGGCTACACCAACATTATTGCGGGGGAATCCTTTAAACAGTTGGACCGCTTGCGAACAATTTTCGAAGAGCTGGATCCTTTCGTTACATTTCAGCCAATGAATATCGGGCTGCGTGAAGGCTTCCTAGACGATGCTTTGAAAATTGCCTGTTTTACGGATCACCAAATCTTCGATCGCTATTACAAGTATCGTGTTCAGGACAAGTTCTCGAAATCGAAAGCCTTAACGTTACGTGAACTGAAAACACTTCAACCGGGTGATTATGTCACGCACGTCGATTATGGTATTGGTCGATTTGCGGGTCTTGAGAAGGTAGATCATGCCGGCAATGAGCAGGAAGCAATTCGACTTATTTATCGCGATAACGACATTCTGCTAGTTAGCATTCACAGCCTGCACAAGATAGCGAAATACAGTGGCCGGGAAGGCGGGGCACCCACCATGAGCAAGCTGGGTTCGCAGGAATGGGAGCAAAAGAAATCCCGTATTCGAAAACAGGTAAAAGACATTGCCCGCGAGCTGATTGCGCTCTATGCCAAACGGCGAACCGCACCGGGTTACGCCTACAGCCGTGACAGCTTTCTGCAGGCTGAGCTGGAATCGTCTTTTATCTACGAGGATACGCCCGATCAGGCCAAGGCAACCAATGATGTGAAGGACGACATGGAACGGCCACACCCGATGGACCGGCTGGTATGTGGCGATGTTGGATTTGGCAAAACAGAAATAGCCATTCGGGCTGCATTTAAAGCCGTAACGGATAACAAACAGGTGGCCGTGCTTGTCCCAACGACGATTCTGGCCATGCAGCACTTCAAGACCTTTGCTGAGCGAATGGCAGATTTTCCCGTAAGGATCGAATATATTAATCGGTTTCGGACGGCAGGTCAGATTAAGGAAATTCTAAAAGGGGTAGCTTCCGGCGAGATAGGTATACTGATTGGCACGCACCGAATTGTCAATAAAGACATCAAGTTCAAAGATTTGGGTCTGCTGGTGATTGACGAAGAGCAAAAGTTTGGCGTAAAAACAAAGGATCGACTCAAAGAAATGCGGGTCGAGGTCGATGTGCTTACCCTGACGGCAACGCCCATTCCCAGAACACTGCATTTTTCGCTCATGGGCGCCCGTGACTTATCAGTCATTGCGACTCCACCACCCAACCGCCAGCCCGTTACGACGGAAGTTCACCCGTTTAACGAAGCCACCATCCGGGATGCGATCAGTTATGAGGTGCGTCGGGGTGGGCAAGTCTTCTTTGTTCACAACCGGGTCAATGACATTGAGTCTATCGGCAATCTAATCATGCGACTCGTGCCGGAGGCTCGCATTGGGGTGGCGCATGGTCAGATGGAAGGCGACCGGCTTGAGCGGGTAATGACCCGTTTTATTGAGGGTGAATTTGACGTGTTGATTTCAACCAACATTATCGAGTCGGGGTTGGACATTTCCAATGCCAATACGATTTTGATAAATAATGCCCATTATTTCGGACTGTCAGATTTGCACCAGATGCGCGGTAGGGTAGGGCGGTCAAACCGGAAAGCGTTCTGTTATCTTCTGACGCCACCGCCTTCGGTGCTAACAGCAGACGCCCGAAAACGACTGCAAACCCTCGAAGACTTTTCGGATTTGGGTGAAGGCTTTAAAATTGCCATGCGCGATCTGGACATTCGGGGAGCGGGTAATTTGCTGGGGGCCGAACAGAGCGGGTTTGTCAATGATCTGGGTTTCGAGATGTATCATAAAGTACTCGATGAAGCCGTTCAGGAACTCCGCGAGAATGAATTTAAGGACCTCTTCGAGACAAAACCCGGTGATTTGAAACTAGCCCTTCCAGATACCGTTATTGAAACTGATTTACAGGTCGTTATTCCTGAACGGTATGTATCGAATATTTCTGAACGACTGGCGTTATACACTCGCCTGGACAGCCTTCAAAATGTCGAAGAAGTACAGGCCTTTCGTCAGGAAGTGATCGACCGATTCGGACCAATGCCGGAAGAAGTCGAAAACCTGATCAAAATGGTGAACGTTCGCTGGAAAGCGGAGAAGTTATACCTTGAAAAACTGACGCTTAAGAATAATATCATGAAAGGATACTTCGTTTCTAACGGGAACGATGACTTCTTTAAATCGGACCAATTTGGCAAGGTAATTGAGTATTTAAAGCGTAACCCAGCCAAAAGTTCAGTAAAGGAATCCAAAGGGCGACCCATCATCACGCATGCCGATGTTTTTTCTGTCGAGCAACTGGATGAAATACTGGGCGCATTGACAAATTAATTACGATTTTTGTACCTACGTTTTACACAAAATAGAGCAATGATTCAAAAGTATCACCTGCAACGAGCGGCTTATGTGCTGTTGGCAATGGCGGCCCTTGCATCTTGTAAGTCCAAGCACCCAACCAGCGTAAAGCCTGGAAAGCAAAGTACGGCTACGGGAATTGCTTACAACCAGAAAGATGGTTTTCAGGTAAAGAAGTTTGCGGGACAGAAAGCCGGTCCGAACCTTGTTTTCATTGAAGGTGGACGGTTCACAATGGGCGCTCTTGAAGAGGACGTTATGAATAGCCGCGACAACCGCGAGCGTACCGTTTCGATTCAATCGTTTTATATGGATGAAACCGAGATGGCGAATGTTCACTACCTCGAGTATCTGAATGCCATCACGCGCGATTCGTCAGAAGAAGTTGTCAAAGCTGCGCTGCCAGATACAACGGTTTGGGCAAATCCACTTTCATTCAACGATTCGTATGTAACACAATACTTACGCTATCCTGCTTTCCGGTATTATCCAGTTGTGGGTGTATCGTGGGTACAAGCCAGCGACTACGCTGTTTGGCGATCTAATGCTGTAAATAACGAATTAGCAAAAGGGGGCGCTCCGAAGAAGAAAGGGGGCGGTTTCTCGCTCAAACGGAAATCGAAAACGGCTGAAGAACCTGCTTTAGCGGAAGCAACTACCTCAACGGCTCCGCCAAAACCAAGTCTGGAAAGTGGCATGATTTTGCCAGATTATCGCCTGCCAACAGAAGCCGAGTGGGAATATGCAGCCAAAGCGCTCATAGGAACGCAATACATGGACGAGAATCAAATAAATCAGCGAATCTATCCGTGGGATGGTTCTTCTGTGCGGAACCCCAAGAAAGGCCGGAAACAGGGCCAAATGCTGGCTAACTTCAAGCGTGGTCGGGGTGACTATGCCGGTATTGCTGGCCGTTCCAATGATGGAGCCATTATCACCGCTGAAATTTATTCATACCCAGCCAATGATTTTGGTTTATACAACATGGCAGGTAACGTAAATGAATGGGTCTATGACGTTTATCGTCCATTATCTTATCAGGACGTTAATGACCTGAACCCAATTCGTCGGAACGGTTATCTGGATGAATCGAAGAACTATGATACCAAAAACAAACAGTCATTAATTGATGACAAACTTCGGGTATATAAAGGTGGTTCCTGGAATGATGTAGCTTACTGGTTATCGCCCGGTACACGTCGATTCCTGGATCAGGATTCAGCAACAGCTATGATTGGTTTCCGTTGCGCCATGATCGGTGTCGGCCGAAACAAATAGAATTAACTTAACAACAAAATAAGGCGGTCATTCAGAAATGGATGACCGCCTTATTTTATATAAATACCTAAAATACAGGCAATTACCTTTTTTTTATCCATCCTTTTATCGGTGAGTAGCAGCTAACGTTAATACACTGACCGATTTACAACCAGCTCGTAAAAGCTCAATGGCACAGGCTTCCAATGTGGCACCCGTTGTGAGTACATCATCAACAAGCATCACATGCTTATTCTGAATCTCATTCTCATTCTGCACAGAAAACACCGTTTTAACATTGTCCCAGCGTTCCAGCCGGTTCTTACGCGTTTGTGATCCTTTAAATTGATTTCGTATTAGAACATCTGTTCTCATTGGCAGGTTAAGGGCTTCAGAGAGTCCTTCAGCAATACAATCGGCTTGGTTGTAGCCTCGTTGCTGAAAGCGGCTCTTATGCAACGGAACACCAATCAATACGTCTATTTCATTTGCAAGCTTTGTTTCCGTTCGTAACTGATAACCATACCAACCTGCTATTTCTTTCGCTACCTCTTTTTGTCCCTTGTACTTGATCCCATGAATGAGTTTCTGGACAATTCCTCCTTTACTAAAAAATAGATAAGACGATAAAAATTGTATCGGTACTTTTCCGGCAAACTTATTGAGGATATTCAGGTCGTTGGGTTCCTTGTGCTGGTTTGTTTCCGGCAAATTGATTCGGCATTTAGTACATAAAATCTTCTCATTGGCTCCCAGTGAATTAGCACACCCTAAACAAAGGGTAGGGAATAGAAGATCGGCAAAATCGGCTAGTAGTGTACGAATAATCCGAATCATGGAATGCATTCGTTAGATAAGATAAAACGTTGTAATTTAGAGAGAAGAATAAATTTATGAGCGCCGTGAACGAAAATACTACAGATAAATCGTGGGAGGAGCTACTCGACCAGTTGCAGGCTCTTGTTGGTAAAAGGCCTGCTGATCTCAACGCTGTTCTCTTTTTGATTGGTGTTCAGGAATTGGGAACGGGCCCTAAACGATTCTCAAAAGAAGCCAAGCAGGATCTGATGCATATTGCTGTTTGTCGGGTATTAAGTCTTGATGGGTATTACACATTCGATGGGCTTGATAAAGATGGATGGCCACAGTGGACATTGGCGAAGCCCATTCCACATGGAGACCTATTGACGCAGGAGAATTTTTTAAAGAAACATGTCATTCAGTATTTCGAGTCCCTTTTAGTTTAACTACTCAATCTGAAGTTTTATGCAATCATCAACTTCTTATTCCACGCTGCTTCAACGCATCGACGAGTATAAAAAACGCTATTTTCAGAATCAGCTGGTAAAGGGTAGTTTATTCTTTATTGCTTTATTGGGTAGTGGCTATTTGTTCATTAATACAGCGGAGTTCGTTGGACGGTTTAACTCCGTCGGGCGAGGAGCCCTGTTTTTTGGCTTCCTGCTTACCGTCTTTGTCGGCCTTTATCTGCTTATCATTCGGCCTTTGCTGAATTTGTATGGTTTGAGTAAACCCCTGTCAAATGACGAAGCTGCCCGGCAAATTGGTACGTTCTTTCCTGAGGTAGGGGATAAGTTACTCAACACGCTTCAGCTTCAGCGTATCTCCACCGACCAGAGTGATTTGTTGCGAGCTAGTCTGGATCAACGTTCGCAACAGCTATTGATAAACCGTTTTGCCAATGCGATTCAAATAAGTCGTAACCGGCAATTCCTGAAATATGCTATACCACCTTTGGCGTTGATTCTCCTCATTTTGATAATGAATCCGTCTTTCTTTGCCAAATCATCAACTCGACTGGTTAATTACAATAAGGAATTTGTAGAGGAAGCCCCTTTTCAATTTATTATTCAGAACAAAGCCCTGAAAGCTTTCAGGAACGAAGATTTTCCCTTATCCGTAAAGCTAGCTGGCGATGCCGTACCTCAGGCTGTGTATGTAGTGGCCAATGGAACTCGCTTTAAACTGGAACAGTCCGGGAGTCAATTCACCTATAATTTTGACAACTTACAGCGTGATCTGGATTTTCACCTGGAGGCCGCTGGGTACAATTCTCCTACTTATAAAGTGTCATTACTTGACCGTCCATCTGTACTCTCGTTCAATGTAAAGCTCGATTATCCTGGTTATTTGAATAAACCGTCCGAGCAACTTTCTAACGTTGGAAATCTACTCGTACCACAGGGGACGGTCGTGAACTGGGAGTTTGCTGCTGATCATACGGATTCACTTTTATTTCGATTTAATACCGATTCAAAGCCAACCGCAGCCAGGTTAGTGGATGACAATACGTTTATGTTGAACCGGAAACTGATGCAAAATTCAGGCTATACGGTCTCCTTAAAAAATGGTCAGGTTGCGTCTCCATCCACCATTCAATACAACGTGCAGGTTATTCCGGACCGGTATCCACAAATTTCGGTAGACCGTATTCAGGACACTGTAACGTATGATTACATAGCACTCTCCGGTCTGGTTTCTGACGACTATGGCTTTTCTAAACTACGATTGAATTATAAAATTAGCCGCAACGGCAAATCATCGCCTTTGTATACGAAGGAAATTCCTGTCAATAAATCAACCACCTCCCAAAACTTTGTATACAACTGGTCGCTCGACAGCTTGAAGTTGGGGCAGGAAGATAGGCTGGAATATTTCGTTCAGGTATGGGACAATGATGGGGTAAACGGGGCTAAATCCAGTCGATCCAATCAGTTGAACTTCACTATACCTTCCAATGCTGAGATACAAAAGCAAGTTGATAAATCAGCCCAGAAAACGGAGGAACAAATAGATAACGCGCTCAGTAAAACACAAGCGATCAAGAAAGAGCTCCAAACGATGGAAGACCGGATGAGAACAAAGAAGTCATCCGATTTTCAGGATAAAAAACAGTTACAGGATATCCTGCAGAAGCGTGAGGAGTTAATGAATGAAGTTCAAAAACTGCAGGAACAAATGCAGAAGACGAATGACACACAGCAACGCTTTGCCGAAAAAAACCAGGCGATGCAGGATAAAATGGAGCAATTGCAGAAGCTTTTCAAAGATTTGCTCGATCCAGAAGCTAAGCAATTGTATGAGCAGTTGAAACAGCTTTTGGAACGCAAGCAGGATGAGAAAGCATCTGATATGCTTGATCGGCTGACCCGGAAAGAGAAGAATATGGAGCGCGATTTAGACCGCGCGCTTAAGCTTTTCAAGCAGATGCAACTGGAGCAGAAGGTGAATAATATCGCGGAAAATTTAGAGAAGCAAGCTGAACAACTGGAGAAGCAGGCTGAACAAAATGAGAAGAAAAATGAAACGTCCGAAGAGCAGCAGAAGCAACAGGAGAAGTCTCAGGAGGATTTCAAAAATACGCAGGAACAACTTAAAGAGATAGAAAAACAGGCTGAGAAGGATGATCTGAATAAACCGGAATCATCTGAAAAAGAGCAGCAGGAGATAGAAAAAGACATGGAGGACGCGACTAAAAACATGAAGAGCGATCAGGGTAAACAAGCTTCTTCAAAGCAGAAAAAGTCAGCCAAATCCATGAAGGCAATGAGTAAAGCCATGAAAGAGTCTATGCAATCGTCGGAGATGGAAGAGATGCAGGAAAACATGGATGACCTTCGTAATATTCTTGATAACCTGATTACATTGTCTTTCGGTCAGGAACGGGTTATGAAGGATTTTCGTGGAATGAGCCTGCAGGATCCACGGGTAACGAAGCTATCTCAGGAGCAACTCAAGTTACAGGACGATGCGAAAATCATAGAAGATAGCCTGAATGCGCTGGCTAGCCGGGTAGTCCAGATTCAATCGTTTGTGACACGTGAACTAACAAATATGAAGTTTTACATGGATGAGAGCGTACAGCAATTACGCGATCGTCGATTGAGTATGGCTTCTTCAAAGCAGCAGTTTGCAATGACGTCAATCAATAACCTCGCCTTGATGCTTAGTGACGTGCTTAAAAACATGCAGCAACAGATGAACGCAATGGCTATGCCGGGCAAGGGGAAAGGAGGTAAGAAAGGCCAAAACCCAAGCGGTATGGGCGAAATGCAAAAGCAGCTAAATGCAAAAATGCAGCAAATGCAAAAAGGCGGCAAGTCGGGTAGGGGCTTATCAGAAGAGTTATCCCAGATGGCTGCCGAGCAGGCAATGATCCGTCAACTGTTGAAGAAACTAGAAGAGAATGCAAAAGGAACAGAAGTCGGTAAACAACAGGAGAAACAAGTGAAAGAGCTGATGGAGAAAATGGATGAAACCGAAACAGACTTGGTTAACAAGCGGGTGAATCCAACGACAATCAATCGGCAGAATGAGATTTTGACTCGTTTATTGGAATCTGAAAAAGCGTTGAAACAACAAGAGGAAGATCCAAAACGGCAAGCAGAAGCAGCTAAGTCAACCAAGCGTAGCACACCAGCTTTTTTTGATTCGACCAATTTTCAGCAAAAGACGAAGCAAGTTGAAGTTCTTCGCTCTGTTTCGCCGAATTACAATCTTTTTTACAAAAAGGAAGCAAATCAGTATTTACAGAAGGTAAGTAAATAGTTTTCCATTCTGTTTAAAACCGCTGACTTTGCACTAAGGTCAGCGGTTTTTTGTTGGTTCAATATTCAGCATATGTCACGTTTTACCTTTTCAACAACTTTCAACAATTTTGTGAAAAGTTTCCACGTGAAACATTTTTCAAAAATCATAAGAGATGTATTCTTCATACGATGTCATTGTAGTTGGAGCTGGCCATGCCGGATGTGAAGCGGCTAACGCAGCGGCAACAATGGGTTCTAAAGTATTGCTCATAACAATGAACATGCAGACGATTGCTCAAATGTCTTGTAATCCCGCTATGGGCGGGGTTGCTAAAGGGCAAATTGTGCGAGAAATTGATGCATTAGGCGGCCTTTCAGGTATCATAAGCGATAAAAGCATGATACAATTTAGAATGCTGAATCGATCAAAAGGCCCAGCCATGTGGAGCCCACGTTGCCAAAGCGATCGAAATGTATTCGCCTGGGAATGGCGCAAAGCGCTAGAAGAAAATAGAAACGTAGATTTTTGGCAGGATTCCGTTAACGAAGTGATTGTAAAAAACGGGCGTATTGCGGGTGTGAAAACAAGTTTAGGTGTTGAGTTCTACGCCAAAGCCGTTGTGTTAACGAACGGGACGTTTCTAAACGGCCAAATGTTTATCGGTGAAAAAGTATTCGGTGGTGGCCGAACTGCCGAACGATCATCGACAGGATTAACCGAACAACTCGTTCAGCTCGGCTTTGAATCTGGACGCATGAAGACGGGAACTCCTCCACGCGTAGATGGTCGAAGTCTTAATTATGCGTTAATGGAAGAACAACTGGGCGATGAAAAACCAGGAAAGTTTTCCTATTCAAATACACCCGTTTTAACAAAGCAACGTAGTTGCTGGATAACATACACCAATCAGGCCGTCCATGATGAGCTAAAAACAGGCTTTGATAAATCCCCTATGTTTACGGGTCGGATTAAAGGGCTTGGCCCTCGGTATTGCCCGTCAGTAGAAGATAAAATCAACCGGTTTGCGGATAAGGACCGTCATCAGATTTTCGTGGAACCTGAAGGGTGGGACACCGTGGAGGTATACGTGAATGGATTCTCAACTTCATTGCCAGAAACCGTACAATATAATGCCTTGCGTAAAATTCAGGGGTTTGAGAATGTACGCATGTTCCGACCAGGGTACGCCGTTGAGTATGATTTCTTTCCGCCTACGCAGTTAAAGCCAACACTTGAAACGCAATTGGTAGCCAATCTTTTCTTTGCCGGCCAGATAAATGGTACTACAGGATACGAAGAAGCGGCTTGTCAAGGGTTGATGGCCGGTATTAACGCCCACAGAAATTCAAATGAAGAAGCGGAATTTACCATCAAACGTTCTGAAGGATATATAGGTGTTTTGATCGATGACCTGATCACAAAGGGGACTGAAGAGCCTTACCGAATGTTTACATCTAGAGCTGAATACCGGACCTTATTAAGACAAGATAATGCTGACTTAAGGCTCACCGAAAAGGGGTACGCCATTGGTTTAGCCTCGCAGGAACGGTATGCTTCTATGGTTGGAAAACGAAACGGAATTGCTGAATTAACAGAAGCCATACGGATAGCGAAAGTAAAACCAGAGTCGATTAATGAGTTCCTGGAATCGAAAGGAAGCGCTCCGTTACGTGAAAAAGGGAGTTTATACACGCTTCTGAAGCGGCCCGAAATTGATCAGGCTGACGTAAAAGACCTGCTGAAATCAATACCCGAAATGCCGGATGGGGTAGGGGAGGAGATCATTGAACAGACCGTAATTGAAATAAAGTACGAAGATTATCTAAACCGGGAGAAACAGAATGCCGAGAAGTTAGACAAATGGGAAAACCTATCCATCAATTCTAACTTTGATTATGATCGGTTAAAAGCGCTTTCATTTGAAGGTAAAGAAAAGCTTAAACGCTTGAGGCCATCAACAATTGGCCAGGCATCTCGCATTAGTGGGGTAAGTCCTTCCGACGTATCGATACTTCTGGTCTACATGGGCCGCTAATTTTTTAAGCTCTGATCGTTTATTTTAAATAAGCCATCAGAGCTTTTTTGTATTCACTCCTTTCTAATACCTGCTTTGGAAACCATAGATCAATGTCCCGTTTGTGGCAACAACACATTTAGTCCCTATTTAACGTGTGAGGATTACCTCGTCAGTAATCAGAAGTTCTCCATTCAGCAGTGCCAGACATGCAACTTTCGCTTAACAAATCCTCGTCCAGATGCACAGTCGATAGGGTCCTATTATAAGTCAGATCAATATGTGTCGCACAATGACCAAAGCAGTGGCGTTGTCAATACGGCTTATCGACTCGTAAGAAATTATACATTGCGATCGAAATTAACCCTCATCAATCAACTTAATGGAAAACCAGGTAAAATCTTGGATGTAGGCTGTGGAACGGGGGCCTTTCTTGAGACTTGCCGAATGGGTGGGTGGCAGATAACCGGCATGGAACCAGACCCGGATGCCCGGGCTATAGCCATAGAAAAGTTGAACGCTGAAATTGAACCAAGCCTGAAAGCACTAGTAGGCGCTCAACGGTTCGACATTATTTCCCTTTGGCACGTACTTGAGCACATTCCTGATCTGAACGAATCCATTCAGATACTCCACCAGTTGTTGACAGAAAAGGGAACATTGTTGATAGCCGTACCAAACTCCGATTCTTATGATGCTCAATATTTCAAAGAATATTGGGCTGCCTACGATGTTCCCCGGCACTTACATCATTTCACTCCCTCATCAATAGAGCTGCTTTTCAACAAACATGGCTTTACTATGGTTAAACAGAAACCAATGGTATTCGATGCATTTTATATCGCCATGTTGAGCACCCGATACCAAACTGGTAAAACAGACTACAGTAAAAGTATTCGAGTGGGCTTAGCCTCTAATGCCGAAGCCAGACGTACCGGTAACTCATCAAGCTTAATCTACCTCTTTAATAAGGCATAGTATTTGCCTTGATCACCCCATAAATAGCCTAATTGGGCTAAGAGCGGTAAAGGTCTATTCTAAATTAAAAAAGTGAAAATTTAATGTGAATAACCGTGTGTATAACTATCTAACCACGGTGGATAATTTGTTCACAAGAATGGAAGGGTATGTGGAAGACTAGTGAAGTAATCCACATAGGTTTTTAACAAATTAGTTTCTGTGGAGAAAGTCCCACATATACCAATCCGTTCCACAATTTTTCCCCAGTTGAAAATGTGTACGAAGTTTATACACTAATCCACAAACTTTCAACACACAAATTGTGGATAAAATGTTATTTACCTAAGAATAAACTAATTACAAGTGGATAAGCACTAATCTGATAGTGGATATCTTGTAGTTGTTATCCACAATGCGTATATTGATTAGTGGACAACTTATTTATTCACATTTCCACATAGCTAATAAGAGTAATAACGTTTCTTTAAAAAATCTTTTCTATAAAATGTTAATAAGGTCAAAAGTCATTATTGCATTACTATGGCTGATGTCTGTTGGACTGGCCTGGGGACAAGGTGGGGCGACGCTGGCCGAAGAATACTATAAAGCCGGCGATTTTGAAAAGGCCGCAAACGAATATGCCAAGTTGTTAAAAACAGATGTGACGTGGATAAAACTGTCGCGTTATGTGAACAGCTTGCAAAAAACTAATAAAACCGAAGAAGCAGTTAAGTTCCTGCGCAAACAACAGCGCAGTGACGAGCCCAATCGTGCTTACTACGAATTGTTGAGCGGTCAATTAGCAACCCAGCAGGGCGACAGCACTCAGGCGAAAGCACAATTCACCGCAGCCATACAATCGAGTAAGTCATCGATAGCAAAGCTGGAAAAAATCGCAGCGGCCTTCAGTGAGGCCGGAGAAAGCCGCTGGGCGATCCGTTCGTTGGAAACGGCCCGTGAGGTCGGTAAGGAGCCAATGGCTTACAGCGAGGAATTAATGGCCTTGTATCGGGCGACGGGCCAAACAGAAAAGGCGATAGACGAAATCATAACGACCAGCAAACAAGCTGAAAAGAAAGAACCCGTTTTAGCCGCCTTGCAGGGGTTTATCAACACCAAGGATGAACCACTTGTGGAAAAAGCATTATATACGCGAATTCAGCAAGAGCCAAATGAGCTGGCCTATAATGAGCTACTGATCTGGTATTTTGTTCAGAAGCAAAAATTCAGCCGGGCGTTGCTGCAGGAAAAAGCGACTGATAAACGGGTCAAGTTGAACGGAAGCCGCGTGTATGATCTGGGCATGCTGGCCATGAATAACAAAGAATACAAGACCGCAGCTGAGGCTTTTGAGTATGTATCCACAACTTATCCACAAGGACAGCTGTATCCGTTTGCGCGCAGGTTAGTCATTAGTGCTCGTGAAGAACAGGTAAAAAACACTTATCCTGTTGATAAGGTCGAGATACGCAAGCTGATCGGTGATTATCAGCAAATGCTTCAGGAAATAGGAACGAACGTAAAAACGCTGGAAGCCTTACGCAGTACGGCAAACCTGTACGGTAACTACCTGGACAGTAAAGACACGGCGCTCACAGTACTGGATCTGGCGATTGATTTAGGAAAAACGGATAAAAACTTTGTTGATCGCTGCAAACTCGACAAAGGAGATATTTACCTGCTTAAAGGTGAGCCCTGGGAATCAACGTTGTTATATTCTCAGGTTGAAAAATCGCAAAAGGAGGAGCTATTGGGGTATGAGGCAAAACTGAAAAATGCGAAGCTTCATTATTACAGAGGAAATTTTGCCGTATCAAAAGATCTGCTGGATGTTCTAAAACTGGCTACTTCACGTGAAATTGCCAATGATGCTGAGCAGCTGAGTCTGTTGATTGTGGATAACACAGGTATGGATAGCACAGAAGCTGCTATGCATGAATACGCTGACATTGATCTATTGCTTTTTCAAAATAAGAACGATGAAGCCATAGCGGCTCTGAATCAAATGTTAACCAAATATCCTACTCATAGCTTGGCTGACGAAATTCTGTGGTTAAGAGCTAATACGTACATGAAACAGGGCAAAAATGCTGAGGCTCTGGAAGACTTGAAAAAAATAACGGCAACTTACCCAACCGATATTTTAGGCGATGACGCCATGTTTGCACAAGGGAAAATGTATGAGGAGCGGTTGAAGGATAAACAGGCCGCTATGGAAGCCTACCAAAAAGTATTGACCCAATATCCGGGAAGCATTTATGGCGCTGAGGCTCGTAAGCGGTTTAGAGCGTTACGAGGAGATACGCTTAACTAAACAGCTGTAATGACGCTTAAAAAGAAAGTTATCCACAAAAAAGGCTCGAACCCCTAAATTCGAGCCTTTTTTGTGGATAACTTTTGTTAAACAGTCTGTAAAAATGATTCTTTAAAAACTTCGTAATCGGCTGGAATAGGAATGCTCCGCTTTGTTCGTTGGGATAGCGTAGCAAGCCGTTCCGGAACGTCAATAGTTAAATCAAGGACTTCTTCGACCAATGGTTTAAACTTGGAAGGGTGGGCCGTTGCCAGCGCTACACCTATATAATCCTGCTTCTTATCCTGAAGATAGGTTTGTAAACCCATAATGCCAATAGCGGTGTGCGGGCAGGAGACGTAGCCGTATTGTTGATAAATCTGCTGCATGCCAGCCCTCGTCTCTTCATCATCAAAAAAGTAGCCCGAAACGTTTGCTTTAAATTGGTCATACTGATCATCGTAGAGATGAGCCAAACGAACAAAGTTACTAGGGCTTCCAACATCCATTGCATTGGATATGGTTGCAACGGAAGCTTTCGGGATATAATCTCCCGTTTTTAAATAGCTTGGTACAACATGATTCAGATTAGTAGCCGCAATAAAATGGGCAACGGGCAATCCCATTTTCTGTACCATGGCACCGGCACTTAAGTTACCAAAGTTGCCGCTGGGTGTCGAGAAGACAACTGGCTTGCCCTGTTTTTGAACCTGTCCGTAGGCGCTCACATAATAAAAGCCCTGAGGAATTAGCCGAAAAATGTTGATTGAGTTAGCTGAAGATAAAGAAAGGTTTGCGTTCAAGTCATCATCCGAAAAAGCCTGCTTGACAATAGCCTGGCAATCGTCGAAAGAACCCTGAACCTCAAATGCCTGAATATTTCCTCCTAACGTTGTCAACTGTTTTTCCTGTAATTCGCTGACACGACCACTTGGGTATAATATAGAAACCCGAACGCCCGGAACATTGTGAAAGCCCATAGCTACAGCGCCACCCGTGTCGCCCGAGGTAGCCACCAGAATATTAACTTCTTTATCAGTCTGCTTAGAAAAGTAAGACATCAAAGCGGCCATGTAGCGAGCACCAACATCTTTAAACGCCAGAGACGGCCCATGAAACAACTCTAAAACACTCGTCGAACCTGGCTCGAGGTCGACCACTGGCGTTTCGAATGGAAAAGCGTGGTGAGTTAATTCTTCCAGATCAGCTTTACTTATTTCATCGCCGAACAAAGCCTGACTGATCGCAAAACCAATATCGGCCAACGATTGTCCGGCTATGGTTGAAAAGAAGTCAGTTCCCAGATACGGTAAAGGAGTAGGCATGTAAAGCCCTCTATCAGCAGGCATGCTTTGAAAAAGTGCCTGCTCTGTGGAAACAGTCGCCTTGGGGCTATTTGTGCTATAAAAACGCATGAATAAAGTCGAAGTAAGATAACAAAGTACGGTAAATCAACTTAATGAATGGAGTATCAGCAGCTAAATTGTGGAAAACTAGTGTGAATTAGTGGATAAGTATAGCAATCCGTAAATTTGTAAAAACTCGAACACTTCATTATGTCATTTGGCCAATTCAATGTACCAACGCCGGTTAATGAGCCGGTAAAAGAATATCGTCCCGGTTCGCCGGAACGCGAATCTCTCAAAAAAGCATTAGCTGAATTCCGTTCTCACGAAACGGATATTCCCATGTATATAGGCGGAGCGGAGATACGTACGGATCGAAAGATACGCGTTGCGCCCCCACATGACCATCAGCACACATTAGGTTATTTTTATGAAGGTGATGCGCCCCATGTTGAGATGGCCATCCAGGCAGCCTTAAAAGCGAAAGATGCCTGGGCTTCCCTCAGTTGGGAACACAGAGCCAGTATCTTTCTGAAAGCTGCCGACCTGATTGCTGGACCCTACCGAGCCCGAATCAATGCAGCCACCATGCTAGGGCAGTCAAAGAATGCCTACCAGGCAGAAATAGACTCTGCTTGTGAGTTAATTGACTTCCTTCGGTTCAATGTACATTACGCAACAGATATATACGGACAACAACCGGCATCATCAGCGGGCGTATGGAATAGATTAGAATACCGTCCACTGGAAGGATTTGTATTTGCACTGACGCCATTCAACTTTACAGCTATTGCGGGCAACCTACCCACATCGGCAGCCTTAATGGGCAACACAGTGGTATGGAAACCAGCCTATACACAGGTATTATCGGCTAAGGTCATTATGGAGGTTCTACAGGAAGCAGGCTTACCGGATGGCGTCATTAACCTTATTTATGTCGATGGGCCGGTTGCGGGCGAGGTTATTTTTAACCACCCCGATTTTGCGGGTATCCACTTTACGGGAAGCACTGGCGTGTTTCAGCAAATATGGGGTACCATTGGCGCCAATATTCACAAGTATAAAACGTATCCCCGAATCGTGGGAGAAACGGGCGGAAAAGATTTCGTAATGGTCCATGAATCGGCCGATGCCGATGAGGTAGCAACCGGTTTGGTACGCGGTGCTTTTGAATACCAGGGTCAAAAATGTTCGGCGGCTTCACGGGCATACATACCAACTACGCTTTGGCCAGCCGTAGAAGCAAAGATGAAGCAATTCCTGAGTGAGATCAAACTGGGCGTAACCGAAGATTTCTCCAACTTCATGAATGCCGTCATCGACGAACGCTCATTCAAGAAAATTACGGGATATATCGAAGAGGCAAAGCGGAGTGAAGACGTCGAGGTAATTGCAGGTGGAAATAGTGACGGCTCAAAAGGCTATTTCATTGAGCCCACCGTATTATTGGTTAAAGATCCAGGATACCGTACGATGTGTGAAGAAATCTTCGGTCCGGTGCTATCTATATATGTGTATGAGCCATCGGAATTTGACAATGTGTTACAAATTGTCAACACGACTTCCCCGTATGCATTGACGGGGTCAATATTTTCGAAGGACAGATATATCATTGAGAAGGCAGCAAAGGTGCTTCAAAACGCAGCTGGTAACTTTTATATCAATGATAAACCGACTGGAGCCGTAGTCGGCCAACAACCGTTTGGGGGGGCTAGGGCATCGGGTACTAATGATAAAGCGGGATCGGCTTTAAACCTATATCGTTGGGTATCAGCACGTACGATAAAAGAGACGTTTAATCCGCCCAAGTCTTACGAGTATCCCTTTTTGCAAGCCGAATAAATTTTTAGAAAAAGTTTTAAACAATGCTTGCGTAAAGGAATTTAAACACCTAATTTTGCACTCCCAAACGACGAAAGAACAGGCAGATTGATAATCTAATTGCTTTTCTGTCAGCTAGTTACAAATGAGAATTGGAAAAGTTGTTAAAAAATAAATTTCAACTTTTTCTTGACAAGAACGAATGAGTGTTGTACCTTTGCACTCCCAAATATAAGGAAGGCCAACAACGGTTGGCCGCAATCATAAGCCGAAAGGTTCGTGAGACAGTTCTTTGACGTATTGACATCATAGGATAGCACTATTCAAGGCTATAAACATCGTGACTACTTCGGTGGTCACAAATATATTTACGATGGAGAGTTTGATCCTGGCTCAGGATGAACGCTAGCGGCAGGCCTAATACATGCAAGTCGAACGGGTCGCAAGATCAGTGGCAAACGGGTGCGTAACGCGTAAGCAACCTGCCTCATACTGGGGGATAGCCCGGCGAAAGCTGGGGTAAACCCGCACGGTCCGATTGAGTCACCTGGCTTAATGGGTAAACATTTATGGGTA